>NZ_JAKRGB010000004.1 GCF_022347725.1 Ruegeria sp. Ofav3-42 | reverse complement strand
TGTTGCCCGAACGCCGATGCCCGCAAGATCACCCGTGAGGAGCACGAAGACGCCCGCCGGGTCGCGCGCGACATCGCCAGGACCCGTCAGTACGACATATCGATGAAGCTCAGGAAGAAGGTCGAAATGCTCTTTGCCCACTTAAAACGCATCCTGGGCCTCGGACAGCTCCGATTATGCGGCCCATGTGGTGCCAATGACGAATTCCTCCTCGCCGCCACCGCCCAGAACCTCCGCAAACTGGCAAATATCTCTCCCGCACCGCAGCAAACGCGAAAAGCCTGATAGGAAAGGCCACAGCGCCGTATTCTGGTAGACATTTTCAGCACCAGCAACACGGGGTTATTCAATAGAATCGGCAGATAGCGGTCAGTGGTTCGCTACTTTCTCTTGCTTTGGAGCCAATTACTTAGCTCAAACTCGAATGATCTTTCTTATTGAGGTTTGGCAAATGGCTGGTCCTTCTCCGGCAATCCCGTTCTGGATGTAATACGGAATGTTCTTCAACTACCGTTCACGGGCCCCAAACAAACTATTCATCTAACCCTTCACGTACCAGCCGTTATCAACATAGGTAGCAGTTCCATTGATGAAACTTGCGTCATCTGAGGCAAGGAAGATCACGGTCCTGGCCACTTCTTCCGGGTAGTAAATTCGCCCTTGTGTTGAAGCCATTCCGCTGTCCTCCCATTCCTGACCAGCAGCATCTAGTTCAGCAATTTCCTTCAGCCCATGGGGTGTTTCAACAAATCCAGGACAGATCGCATTGCAGCGTATTCCGGAGTCTCGATACTCGGTAGAGATCGTGCGGGATAATTGCAGGACGGCGGCTTTGGACATGCAGTACCCTATGTTCTGGGCGACGTTCAGGTGCGGAAACAGGGCGTAAAGAGGCATTTGAAAAGTTCGACGAAGGTCTTCTGACGCCACGCGAAAAGGAGGTCGTCGAATTTACCCTCAGAAGTCATTCTGCAGATGCTGAGGGCCGAATACTGGGTATCTCTCCAGGAGCGGTTCGTATCCACCGCCGGAACATAAAACCCAAGCTTAGGATAAGATCCCAGGAGGAATTGTTCTCAAGATTCATCGATGCATTGTTAGATCCGGAAGAAAATTGAGACCCTGAGAAATGAGCCGTTTGGAAATTTTCTGAAACCGGTTGGCTGATTTAGGATGAGCGGTTGGCTCCGCTCAGCATCGAATGACAGGTTTGGCTGCTTTGGTGGTTATTTTCCGAACTTCGGCGAACGTCTTAACTATACCCAAATTGGCAATAGAGCTTGGTTCGGCGAATTTCCCCTTTTTGTTTCTGAATTTCACAGGAGCCTTTCTAACAAGGTCAACAATGGGCATGGTCCGGACTATGAAATTGGAGTTCCAAAGCAAGCGTTTTCATTTCCGCCCTCTCGTTGAGGGCGATATTGATATTGAACTGGCACTTTGGACGGACCCCGAGGTCGTTCGTTTCATTGCGGGCGAGGTCTCCACTGCCGAAGAAATCCGCGAACTAATGCCCGTCGTGACAAAGCGCGCTGGTAGACACCGAGAAGTACGGTTGGCCTGCTCGCACCGCAACACTAATGTCCGCCACTGTGGCTGTTGAAGCTCTGCCACGCTCGTGTTGTATTGGAATTTGGCCGATGGGTATCGATGGATGTGCTGTTTTTCGAACCCGAATAGTCGCAAGCCGCTGAAGACTGAGCGGCCGGAACCTAATTTAAATGGGTCAGAATGCCACCTGCATGTCAGGCCAAACCGACGGATTTACCGTGATATCAGGAGAGCACATGCCTGCTTTTGACCAAACCGCGTCGTCTTTCACCAAAGCCTCGGATTTGCTGGTCGCAGCGCTCGAGGCTGAGGGCGTTGAGTATATTTTCGCCGTCCCCGGTGAGGAAAACCTGGATGTGCTGGAGTCTTTGAGAACGTCCAAGATTGAACTTGTTCTGACCCGTCACGAACAGGGCGCGGCATTCATGGCGGCAACATATGGGCGTTTGACAGGAAAAGCCGGGGTCTGCATGGCAACACTGGGTCCCGGTGCCACAAATTTTGCCACACCCGCCGCCTATGCGCATTTGGGTGGGATGCCGCTGGTTATGATCACGGGCCAAAAGCCGATCAAAAAGTCGAAGCAGGGCCAGTTTCAGATCATTGATGTGGTAGGTTTGTTCGACCCGATTTGCAAGATGTCCAAGCAGATTGTGCACGGCAACACCATCCCCTCGTTAATTCGCGAAGCGTTTCGCGTCGCGCAAGAGGAGCGCCCCGGCGCCGTTCTGTTGGAGCTTCCCGAGGATATAGCAGCCGAAGACACCACCGAACCCGTCCTGCAACCTCATCCGCGATACTACGCTGTGGCTGGTGACACGGTTCTGAATGAGGCGGCCGAGATGATCCGCTCGGCCAAAATGCCTTTGCTGTTATTGGGGGCAGGTGCCAACCGGAAACATGCCCGCAGTGCGCTCAGTCAATTTGTGAATGACACGCAGATTCCGTTCTTTGACACGCAGATGGGCAAAGGTGTGGTGGACGAGCGGTCCGATCTGTTTTTGGGAACGGCAGCGTTGTCTGATGGGGACTACCTGCACTGCGCGATCGAACGGGCTGATCTGATTATCAATGTGGGCCATGACGTGGTGGAGAAGCCTCCTTTCTTTATGACAGAAGGCGGAACCAAGGTAATCCATGTGAACTACAAAGCCGCGCAGGTCGACCAGGTTTATTTCCCGCAGGTCGAGGTCGTTGGCGATCTGGCGCAATCCATAGAAAGACTTGGGAAAAAGCTTGGTGGCCCATTGGATTTTGACCGCAGCTATTTCGAACGGGTCAAACAGGAAACCGATATGCACATCTCGGCCGGGGCAGATGATCCGCGCTTTCCGGTCATCCCGCAGCGATTTGTTGCCGATACGCGCACAGTCATGCGTGACTGCGATATCATCGCGCTGGACAACGGCATCTATAAGATCTGGTACGCGCGAAATTATCAGGCCTACCAGCCCAATACAGTCTTGCTGGATAACGCACTGGCCACAATGGGGGCCGGCCTTCCCTCAGCCATGATGGCGGCCAAACTCTATCCTGACAGGCGCGTCATGGCGATTTGTGGCGACGGTGGCTTTATGATGAACAGTCAGGAAGTTGAAACGGCCGTTCGCTTGGGCCTCAATCTGGTTGTGACGGTGCTGAACGACAGCTCGTACGGGATGATCCGCTGGAAGCAGTCTCACGCCGGGTTTGAAGATTGGGGGCTAGAGTTCAAAAACCCTGATTTTGTGCAATATGCCAGAAGCTATGGTGCGACCGGCCACCGGGTAGAGCGAACTGAGGATCTGGTCCCCACCTTTGAGCAAGCGTTTGCAGCGGGTGGCGTCCATCTCATCGATGTACCTGTTGATTACAGCGAAAACCAACGCGTGCTGATTGATGAACTGGCCGAAAAAGTGTGTCTAATCTGATCCGTTTTTCGAAGGTTGGTCGGAGCGACTTGGCTTGAAGCGGGCAGGGCGTTGTAGGGCGTGAAAGCACAATTAGATCCATGCGGGTTGGGCCTTATGCGCCCGCTCGTTTCTTTACACCGTCGATTAGCGAAGCTCAGCTATAAATCTCTGGAGCTTTTCTTAGGCCGGGCCATTGTTTCGGGCAATGACCGTAAATCACGAACGCGTCTTTCTCTGCGGCCAATTTCATCAACCGTTCTGCGCTGGCATTTGCCGCAGCCTCGTTCCACGCCCCTACAAACTTCTCGTCAAATTCTTCCACTCTCGAAATAGCGTCGCTGGTCAACATCACCGCTTGTGACGGTAGTTCAACCAATAGTGCAATCTGCCCCGGCGAATGACCCGGCGCTTCCAACACCGTTAGCCCCGGGCCGACACGCACATCACCCTCAACGTTAAGATAGTCACACTCGGGCCAGTCCATTGGGCGCGCGTTGCCCCAGTACAACGGCTTGGCGAGTTTGCGTTCATTGGCAGAGATCAGGATCGGCGCCTCTGGAAATGCATGCAACCCGCCCACGTGGTCGATATGGGTATGCGTGCAAACATGAAGTGTGACCTCTTCAGAGGTTAACCCCAGCTTTGCCAACTGTGCTGCAGGTAGGTTGCCGAGTTTGCACTCAAGAACCTCGCCAAACTCATTCAAACGGTCTTCCTTTGAGGCAGCTTTGGCATCCTTAGCGTATTTTTCCGGGAGGCCAGTGTCGACGAGGATCGTTTCATTTTCATCGGTTTGGATAGCAAAGCCCGAAATGCCGATTATGCGACCGTTGGAGTGAACCTTGAACAAACCGTAGTCCAATACGGCAAGGCTCACCGGTCGACCTTTGATAAAACCTGCAGCCTGCACTCGGTCTCTCCTCCGTTGTCCGGCAAGAAATTGGCGTACACTTCGAAAGCCAGTGCGCATACGCAATTACGATACCAAATGGATGGCGGGGTGCCTCCCCGGGTAGTCAATCTAGCCAACCCACAGTTAGTACCACAGAAAGATTCAAAAGTGTTCGCTTGGCCGTGTGCCGTTGTTGGTAATGCGTGTTAGCTTTGCGGTAACGACGGGGCAACGGTATTGACCAACGACAAGAAACACGATCCGCTGGATGCACTACTGCGCGCTCGACTGCGCATTCCGGTTGGCGCTGACCTTAAGCTAAGGGCGCTATGCCAGTTAATGAAGGGCGTTGACTGGATCAGTCGCACCGCGACCGGCCAAGCGTTTTTTGCCTTGAATGAAACAGAACAAATTCTGTTAGAGCTTAAGGAACGTACTGGGCATGAACTGGTACGAGCGGTGCTTGCGATGAATGGGGGAACTGTTGTCAAAGCCCACGGGCTTGAGAACATTCCTGCTTGCGGCCCTGTCATCATTGGATCGACGCATCCAATCGGCACTTTCGATTTCTTGGCCCACGCAGGAGCTCTGCTCAACCACCGTCCGGACCTAAAAGTTGTCGCCGGGCGCGAGGCCGAGCGGTTTCTTGGGCGCGATTTGATCGTCCCGGTGGACTTGGACCGACAGGACAAAGTGCTAACGGCGCGCCAAACTCGCGCGGGTATGTTGGCGCATTTGAAGGAGGAGGGTGCGCTGCTGGTTTTCGGCTCGGGTCGCGTGCCAGCATTGAAAGACGGACGTCTGATCGAGCCGCAGTGGCGAACCGGAGTGACTCGTGTTTCCGCAGAAAGCGGGACACCGATTGTTCCCGCCTCGGCGAACATGCGTAACTCGCGGCACTACTACCGAACGCGACGATTGGCTGCGCTACTCAGCGGAGGAAACGATGAGGTCGGGCGCAGGGTGGCATCCCTAAGGTACGTGTCCGAGTTGATTGCTAAATTGGGTGGAACCTACGATGTGCACTATGGTCCAATACAGCCTGCGGGAACGGCGCCGCACCTTCTGAAAGAGCTTTCAGAGGGATTGGTACCCGGGCTCTACAAATCCTAGGACATTTCTGAAAAGCGAAAGAAGAGATCGGTCAACACCTTGGGTTGTTGGGGCCAGTGAGAGTTAGGTCGCGCGTTAGTTTTGGCCCAAGGCAAAAACTGCGCTTTTTCGATATGGCTAGTTCCGAACGTGCCCAGTTGACCTTGCCAATTCCGGATGCCCGTAAGCTTCTGGGTAAGGCATAGGCGCGAAAGGACCCAAAGGTATGACGCCATTCCAGCTACGGCCGAAATACCCTTGTCGGCAGTGGTCCAGGGAACTGCTCTGCGCAACGCCCGGCAAACTATGAACTCGGCAAAGCCAGCGCCACAGATGTGGGTAATCAAGGATTTTAGCGCCATTCAACTTCATGCGCAGGTAGTAGACAGGGTCGTGACGGTACAGCGTTGGGAACAGGCGCAGGTCAGCTTCGGTAAAGGTGTTGCCGGTCAGAAATAGGCGTTCATCACTGGCGAGACGCGCCTCAAGTTGGGCCAATGTTTCAAAGTATTTGTTGAACGCTTTGGCATAGATTGCCTGATCTGAAGAAAAACCAGCTTTGTACGCACCATTGTTGATATTGACGTAAATCAGCTCGTTCAATTCGTCGATTTCGCTCTGAGCCGCCGGTTCGTTGGGGTATAACTTCTGCTGTCTGGAAACGCTTCGTGAACTGCCCAGTGCAGTTGCGTGGTGATCCAGCATACGAATGATCTCCGCGCTTTCGTTGTTAACGATGCGGTTTGTCTTTTTGTCGTAGAGTAACGGAACCGAACGTTCGTCTGCACCTTCAGCCCGATAGATTTCCCGGACCAGGTTGAAACCCTGACCCGTGCCGGTTTCAGCCGTACACTCCGGCAAGGGATTGCCAGTCAAAGAAGCCACTTGTTCGGGTGTAAACTGCCACTGATTGGGGCCGTCAGGATGGTCTTCGCCCGTGCGGTTCGGAAAGGCCACGTCCATCGAGACGCTGTCCTGCAATCCCAACAAATTGCGAGCCAGGGTCACGCGATGGCACCAAGGGCAGTTCAATGCGGCAAACAAGTGATAACGGTTTGGTTCAGCAGGGAAATCCGGATCTCCAATCGTATGCCGGAAACCGCTGACGCCGCGCACGAATTCTCCTCGTGCGCGGCGTGTTTCCGCGTTTGACTGATCTTCCTGTTTAGAATGGTCGGTCATTCGGGTGGCCTTACCCTCTCAGGCGGTGATGGAGGATGATCGGAACGGCAAGTTCCTCTTCATCGCTCAGGTGGCGTTTTAGAAAGGCCTCGATGGCCTCAGAGGTATCACGCAATGTCCCCACTTCCGAACGGGCCTGAGCCTCGTCCAGATGAATGAGCTTTATCGCACGATTGGCCGTCCGGGTGTATTGGTCAAGGACCAGATCGAGATCTGCATGGTCCTTTTCCAGCACTTCTAACCCGGCATCAAAGCGGGAATCCGCTGCAGAAAGCTCGGGGAAATAGCTGCGATCTTCCCACCCGTGATGTCCATGCAGGTTCCCGACGAGGGCATTGCCATAATAGGATAGACGCGCTGCGTACTCATCTGGCGACAGGTTCCTTTCAAGGTAGTCTTCTGCATCCGTCCGAACCAGTTCGGCAAGGCGCCGGAACATCAGGTGTGCACCCAGCCAGTGACGCGTTTTCTCCTTGAAGCCGGGGTGTGCGTCCCAGCTGTCGCGAGGATACTTGTCGAGCAAGATCTGCATCTCACTTGGCATGTCTGCTGTGCGGATATTGTAAGTATCAAGCATGAGCTTACTCCTTTCCGCAGTTATTTGTGCGCCATGATTTCAATCTGTTAGGCACAGTAGTGCACAGGGGATGTCCATCTCTGCACACCATCAGACCTGCAGCCAATCAGCTCAGCTCCAACTCCTTGTCAGGGCCTGAAGCAAAGAGCAAAAACCATTGTCACCTAAGTTATCTGTGGCGGGCAGTCGACCATGAGGGTGAGGTGCTGGATACTGCGGCGACCACGGCGACAGAGAGGTCGCGATCAGCAGGCTGTCTCGAAGTGTGGAATTCCGCGTGAACCTTGCCCGGTGCTTGCGACCAGGATCGGTTGTTGAGCACCCGCCTCTTTCAACATTTGACGCAGTCTCGGTACCTCCAAAAAACCAACCTGGTTGGTTTGCCACAAGTCGATTGGAATTTTCCGGAAAACACGCAGATTTGCCTGAAAGTGCATACTGGCATACAGGGCGGGAAACAAAATTCTCTATTCCGGCGTTTGGGTTTTGACCTATGTGAGTTGTTCTGGCCTGAAATGCTGAGATGCGTGCGGGCCCATTAGATATGGCAGCAGGCTCTAAAATCTTGCGGCAACAATCTTGCGGCAACAGAGACCGGACAAGACGGCGGGCAACCGCGCGACAGGTCGGCTCAACCAATCCTCCAACCAGTTTGAGCAGGTGCGCTTCTGAAGTGGTCATTTGACAATACCAAAAGGGTAGCTGACCCACTGATGGTGGCGCAAACGCACCATGTGCAGTGGATCGAGCACGCAGAAGATAAACACAAAAACGTGGTTTTGGTCGACTGGATGCTCGGCAATCGCTGCAACTACGCGTGCAGCTACTGCCCGCCGGCACTGCATGATAGCACGAGGGGCTGGCAAAGCCTTGAATTTGTGGTCGGCATGATCGAAGCCTTGCGGGAACATTATCAGGCCGGAATGGGAAGTCGTGTGTGGCTGCAGCTGACTGGCGGTGAACCGACACTTCACCCAAAAATCAAAGAGATACTGGGTGCCGCCCGCGCACGATATGAAGGTTAGCCTGATTTCAAACGGGTCACGAACCGAGCGGTTCTGGCAGGCCATGCGTGACAAGCTGGATTCTCTGATCCTAACGTTTCATCTTGATGTCGCCCGCAAGCTTGACTCGGATTTTTCGTATTTTGCAATCGTGAAGAAACCGTTGCGCGTTGGGTTTGGCAGCGCGCTGACCCCTATTGCGAAGCGCAGATTGGCAAGATGCAGGAAAGGATGTCGAAGCCGCACGGCCTCAAAAGGAAAGCTGCGGCATCCGCGCGGGTTCATGGCGCGCGAGAACCCGAACGGGACCCGCGAGATCATTCGCCCTAATCCGCATACACCGCGCAGTGATTTGGCGGGGCAGGTTGGGTCTGCTCACGCCACAATTGCCCAGACGAATAGTCTGTTACCCGGCTTAAAACAGGCAATCTGCCGTCTGACTGAATCAGTGCGGATTTCATGCGAGGCACTGGCTTACTTGTTTTCGAAGGGCCAATTTTTTATACTCGGCAGCGTATTTATTTTTTGAATTTACGATGTTCACGAGTGTATTTGGTTCGCCCGATTTGCAACAGCGCAGAGCATGTTTCGGCGACCAGTTCGGGGGTATTAATGACAAAGGCCAGCGACCCAACAGCTCGACCTGAAGTTGCCAAAAAAGACGCTGATCAAGTGTCCGATCTCTATGATTTTGTAAAGTCTCCTGAGTGGCAGGAGGTGCTTGAAAACGCTCGGAAACAGCGGGCAGTCAACCAAGCAGCGCGCAAAAAGAAGGCACAGGCAGCGCAGCAGCCAGAAAAAGGCCGCAGTAAAGCCGGTCACTCAACCGCCAGAGCGAAGTCACCAAAAGAGCCAAACAAAGGGTCGATCCAGCCAGAAGTGGCCAGCAAGCTGGGTGATGCGGCCGGTGCCGGTCGTACCGGTGAGTCGGTGCAAAAACCCACTCAAGCGCAGGATGGCGACCAGAATGTGAAAGCCAGCGGCAAAGTGGCCGGAACAGCCGGTGCTTCTTTGGGTGCCCGGAACCAGAACAGAAAACGTAATCTCGCAGATCAGAGCAACCTTGAGCACCCGCAGCCAGCGCCGGGTCAGGATACGGTTCACGAGACTCAGGAAGACCAAAGCGATCAGGCAGCCTCAGAGCCTAATTCGAAACCGTCCGCAGACGCGGTTGCTGATCGCCTGCGCAAAACTCTATTTAAAAGATCGGCCGATCAGAAAAGAACCCGCCGCAAAATGAGGCTGGGTCCGGTCGCTGTCGGGTGCGCCATTGGAGTGGCGGCTTCGTCTTCGGTGTTTCTTGTTCTTTCCGAATGGACCCCGTCCGGCCCGACCGAAAGTGCCGGTTTGGCGAGTGAAAACACCGAGGTGACCAGTATCGCGTCACGGCAAGATACAGAGTTTGATCAGTCTGATGGGTTGCAATCTGAGTTGCCCAGGGTTGCGGACGGTCAAGCCGTTCTGCCCGCAACCGGGTCCGACACGTCATTACACTCGTTTTCACCTGACACCGACCCGGTTGACCCTTCGGAAACAGAAAGTCTTGTTTCCTTGACGCAACCTTTGTCCGGATCGGCAGAAAGTGAGGGGGGGGTCGAGCCGGACTTGTTACGGTTGGCCCCTAACGTCCAGTCATTTGTACCAACACTTGCTCAACCACCGCTGACGATAAATCTGATAAGCTATCGTCCGAGGGCGGACTTGAATTTGGGATTTGTTCGGTTTCAAACCACGCCAGAGATTTTCGGAACGTCCGTCGCATTGCTTGAGGAGGCTGTGGCTGCCACCGTTTCGATAGAGCCCACAGCTGAATTGACCGCAGTAGCCCCACGGCGTGCGCCCATCGTTCCAACGCAGCCCGACGCGATCGTTAATGCGGGGTCCAAAGTGACCGGTGAAGTGGCCGCAGCAATTCCGAAACAAGCCAGCGCCTATCAGCCGGAAAAACGCGGTTCAAATGTCCGCGAGACCAGCGCTGTGCTTTCGCTGCCTGAAGTCATGGCCGCTCTTGAAATCGAAGAACCGCCTGCGGTGCGGGTTTTGATCGATCCAAACGCAAGTGGATTGAGGACCGTATCAATAGAGCCCATGGAACAACCTGAAGAAACAGGCCTTCCCCCGGTGATCACGGAACCAAAACAAGCTAAGCCGCAGTCGGAAAAACCGGATTCACCGATCCTGTCGGCGACGTTGGTGCCGCCGGATACGTCCGCGCCATCAGATGTCTCGGAGCCGTTGGAAACACTGGCGCCAGATACACCTGTGCCGTCAGAACCATCTGATACCGTCGAACGTACGGCATTGCTTGATGATCCAATCGAGCCTTCGGAACCGGCCCCTGTTAGCGGGCAGGCGGCATTCCGGCTGTATGCGCCCAACAGCCTTTCAGCGGATACGGTGAATTCCGTTGTGACGACTCTGACGACGACCGGGCATGAGCTCAGCGGGACGGCGCGCGTAGGGTTCGGGATAAGCCAATCCAACGTCCGCTTCTATCATAAGCAGGACGAGGCGACAGCCGCAGCTCTTGCGCAAGATGCCGGTGCCTTGCTGCGGGACTTCACCGGGGCGGCAACCAAAACTCCAAGCGGGATCATAGAGTTGTGGTTGGCTGGCAAAGGGTCCGGCGGAGTTGCGGTTCAGCGAACAGCGAAACGAAGCCGCGCCAAAGCACCAGCCGCCAACCGTGTAAACCGTTTGAGAAGTCAGGTTCTTAGCAAACTTAAGAATGCGACGAACCAATGACCGTGTTTTTGGAGTATAATACGAAAGACTGAGTCTTTTCTGTGCAGTGTTAACAATTTTAACCGGGTTTCCAAAGATGACTGATAGACGACTTATTGGAATAGTTACTGCCCTATTGTTTTTAACTTCAACGCAGAGCGCGCGTGCCGAAATTACGCTTGAGCATCTGCTCGCAATAGATCAGTTGCTGTCGACCAATGACATTCAGGCGCTTTATTCATACCTTGAGAAGAACCCGGATTTGTTGACGGGCGAGGATGAATTGTCGCTTGAGCTCAGAAGTTTTCACGAGGCTGCATCTGTTGGCGATCTGGATTTCAGCTATTCCACTAGTGCGCCAGCCAACACGGATAACGCGCTCAATGAAAACTCATCCTTCGCAAACTCTGTGCAGCACTGACACCGATGTCCGGAATGTCTGCTTTCAGGCGGTCGAACTCTCCAAAGATCGCCTATGTCATTGAGCCACGTTTTTCTGGAGGAACATCAGCAGCTGTGGCTGCAGAGTTGCCAGTCGCGGCGGAATTCGGACAAGTCGTTGTTCACGCGATCACGTCCAGAACATTTGGCGAAAACCAGCATGTCTCGCCGGTATTGCGCAAGGTGCTGGACGATTTGCAAATCCCACTTGTTTGGGACGCGCCCTTTATAAGTGCGGATTTCGTGTTTTTGCACAACCCGTCCTTCTTGAAGTTTCAGGACACGTTGGGCACAAAGATTATTGCACGGTATCTGTTCGTGATCACGCACGAGAATTTCCTGCGTCCGGGTGGGGAAGAGGGGTTCGACGTCTCAACCTGTTTGAGCCAGATTGAAGTCTCAACGATTTCTCTCAGGAAAACGCTGGCACCGATTTCGCCGTATAACCGAAAGGCCGTCGTCAACTGGCTGACCACGTCTCGAATGGCGCGGTATTGGGATGTTCTTGACTGCGACTGGTTCAATATTTGTCAGACTGATTTGAGTACTCCTTGCGAAACTCCCCAAGATCGTCGGGGGCGGCATTCACGACCCGGGTTCGAAAAGTTTCCTGCGATTGCCGATCTAGACGCCTGTTTTCCGAAGCATTCTCAGTGCAATGTTATACTCGGAGCAGACGCTTTGTTAGAGGCGCGCGTTCTTCGCGCACATTGGAACCTGCTTCCCTTTGATGCCATAAGTGTGGAAGAGTTCTTTGGAATGATTGACTTTTTCGTATATTTTACGGCGCCTACCTGGCAGGAAAGCTTTGGGCGCGTTGTCGCCGAGGCACTTGCCGCCGGCAAGGTGGTTCTGGCGAACCCTGACACGGGCGCGACGTTCGGTGATGCCGTCCTGACCTGTCGACCGGCTGACGTTGACGCAATCATATCCGATCTTATCGACCATCCGCACAGATATCATGAGCAGGTATCCAGGGCCCAATCGGCGCTTGATCGTTTTTCTGCAGGGAATTTCAGGGCGATGCTGTCCAGCATTCTATCCGCTGACAGCGGGGTACTTACATGATCTACGTCGAAGCTGGCACGCGCTCGTTACGTTCGTTTGATGCGCAGTTGATCTTTGCCGAGCAACTCTCGGCGCGCGGATACAATGTGTGCATAGATGCCGAGTATTTGCCGGAAAATGCGGGCCGCGGCAGGATTTATGACGCGGCTAAGTTTCTTGTTGATCCGGCGGAACATACTGCGGAAACCGTGTTTGTTCTGGGTGCCGAGGAAATCGACGACGCGCTTCTTGCATCGCTCAGGAAAAAGCAACTCGGCCCGGGCGTTCCTGTGATTGCGACGGGTCGCTTTGTGACCCAGCAAAGCTATATCGGTGCCAAAGCGCGGCTGGCTTATGCGCTTGGGCGCGAAGCCAAGGTCATCAACCTGACCGATTTTCAGCCACGGTCGTTGATGCCGTCAAGCGTAAGCCCTTTGGTTGCAGATATTCGGCCAGTTTCTCGGCGGCCCGAGAGGGAAATGCCGAACGTGACGGTCGTTCTGGGATCAATGGAGTTGGACAACCCCGAGACCCTGTCCTGCTTTTCGCGGATGAGCAGTCAGGGGGGTTATAACCTGAAGCTGATTGTAAGCGGGACACAGAACGATGCGATCAAAGCGTCGCCGTTCCACGATTTACCCACCTATCTTTATACCGGGCTTTCTCCACTGACCTTGGCGAACACGACCGACATTCTTGCGATGTTCGGCCATGGCATCGCCGGTGTACGTATGGCCGCGTTCGCGGTCGAACTGATCGCGGCTGGTGGAGTTGCAATAGACTGCACCGAGGATGAGGTCCTCACGTCGTCGGGCGCGCCCGCCTTGTTGGGGCCAAAGACCCCATTCGCATTGGATGCGTACTTGATTGGCAAGGTCATTGGAAATACGCCTCAAATCTCGGATCAGGCGTCAAAATCTCAGTGGCTGCATACTGTAGACATCTCGCGGCTGGAAACTGCGGCAGGTCTAAAGCGCAAAAGGCGCGGGCCGGTGCGGACGAAACCCAGAACCTTGTTTTTTCCGACGAACGGGGTTGGGCTGGGTCACGCGCAACGGAGCACTGTCATCGCCAAGGAACTGCCGGACACGGTATCCACGATTTTCGCAGCATTCCCCAGCTGTGTCCCGCTTGTTCGCCGTGAAGGCATCGATTGCGTTCCGTTGGTGCAGCGTCCCGACACAAAGTCCAATTCCGATGGCAATGATATTCTGACCTATCGGCGACTTGGCGCGACGCTTCAGGAAAACGACACGCTGGTTTTTGACGGCGGCTATGTCTTCGATTCCGTTTACCGCGTGATCCGCGAACGCAGGTTATCGGCGGTATGGGTTCGGCGGGGCCTGTGGCCCGAGGGCCGGTCAAGGCAAACCATGCTCCGCCGTGAGGGTGTTTTTGATCAGGTCATCGTGCCCTCCGAGGCGTTTGAAGAACTGAACGACGCATACAGCTACGGCGATCATGTACATTACGTCGGCCCGATCGTGCGCCAGGTCGAGCAGTCAGCGGAAGAGAATGAAAAGCTCAGGGCGCGGCTTGCGGATCGGTTTGGGCGCGAGTTCAGTCAGTTGGTGGTCAGCATGCTGGGCGGCGGCGTGGCGTCGGACAGATCCGCGCAATTGCAGGCAATTTCCGGCATGCTCGAGGCCCGGCCCGACTGTCTGCATCTGGTCGTTACCTGGCCCGGAAGCGCGGTTCAGCCCGCTGCGTTTGGTTGGAAAAACACCCATGTCGTACAGACGCTGGAGGCTATAAAGCTCTGTATGGCCGCGGATCTGGTCATTTCCGCAGCGGGATACAATTCCGTGCTTGAGATGCTTTATCACAAAATCCCGGCGATCTTCATCCCGCAATCAGCGCCATATCTGGACGATCAGACACGGCGTGCAATGGCTTTGGCAGAACGTGACCTGTGCGCCATGATCACCGAAAGGGAGTTCATGAAGCTTGAGCGGACAGTATCGGAATGGCTGGATCACGATTGTGCAGAGGTCTACCGTTCCGCATTAAGCAAAATCGAACTGCCAGAAACGGGGGCTTCCAGAGCAGCTGAATTGTTAACAAAGGCTGGGTACAGAAAATGACAGATAACGTATGGTTCGACATCCTCAGCCGCGCGTCACCAAATCGGCCTGTACCTCTGGACGATCTGGTCAATGAAAGCCATGCTTCACAACCGTGCGGGAAGGTCATATTTCCCCAAATGGATCTGACCCCGTCCGCCGCCCTCTGGGAACGCGAACCGGGCGGACCCATACATATCGGTGTCCGGATTATTGAGCCGCCTGAAGCCCCGTATAGCGTGGCCAGGCTCCTCGCTTCCGCCGCAATGGAGCGGGACGTTTATCCGGTCATCCTAAGCCGGGTCGACTATTGCGGGTTCGAACGGTTTGGCTTTCGTGTCGAACGCATCCCGGACAAGCCGGCGGCTGCCGAGGCCGCCGAAGAAGAGATCAGAAAGTACTGGGACCTCGCAATTATTATCGACGGGCATGAAATTGGACTTCTGAGCTAGCAAGCCCTTGGGGCGTGTGACCATCACATATTTCAAGAATTGCCTGGGGCGCTTTTTACCAGATAAGGCCCCGGCCGTTTCACTGTTCGAGGCGCCATTTTAGGTTGGTCTTCACCGTTGGCCATTCGGACTGAATGATCGAATACACGGCAGTATCGCGAACAGTGCCATTCGCCATGATCATGTTGGATCGCAATATCCCGTCAAGCTTGGCCCCCAGCCTTTCAATTGCGCGACGGCTTTGAGCATTTAGAAAATGCGTTCTGAATTCGACGCAGATGCAGCCGAGTTCTTCAAAAGCGTGCTGAAGCAACAGCAGCTTGCACTCGGTGTTCAGAGGAGTTCTTTGAACCGATTTTCGATACCAGGTCGATCCTATTTCCAAACGACGATTTGCAGCGTCGATATTCATATAGGTCGTCATCCCGACGGCCCGTCCTGAGGCCCGTTCGATCACCGCGAAAGGAAACATTGAACCTGCATAACGCAGAGCCAGTCGGCGTTCGATTTCTGCGGGGACGTCTTCTGGTTTCGGTACCGTCGTATACCAAAGGCGGTGAAGCGCGCCGTCAGCGGCGGCCTCGGACAGATCGGCATGATGGCGTTCGGCCAGAGGTTCGACCAAGGCGTGTTGCCCTTGTACGGAAAACGGTTCTATCCAGCCGGTGTTGTTCATCAGGTCTCGTATCCTCAATTTGTTCGGCCAAACGAGGGGGCCGGCTCAATCACTCTAAAGCGAAACGCAAAGAGTGCCAGACACAGAATCCAGTGGTCACGGGTTGGACATAGCGGGAGCCAAACCGATTCAGAAATTTTGAAAACCCGACGTTTGCCAATAAGATGCGCAAATATCTTCTTGCGAAATTTATTGTGGGGAACGTGTTATGACCTCAGGACATTGGACGGTTGGCTCGTATTTGGCGAAGCGACTGCATGAGGCGGGGATCGCAGATTACTTTGTGGTACCCGGAGATTACAATCTGGTGTTGCTTGACGAACTGCTTGGCAACACGGACATGCAGATGGTCAGTTGCTGTAACGAGCTGAACGCCGGATACGCTGCGGACGGGTATGCGCGGGCAACCGGGGGGCCTTCGGCGGCGGTTGTCACCTATTCCGTAGGTGGATTAAGCCTGCTGAACGCGGTGGCAGGGGCTTATGCCGAAGACCTTCCATTAATCGCGATTTCAGGTGGACCGAACACCAACTCTGAGGCCGAATGGGAGTACCTGCACCACACGTTGGGCGAGGTCGACTATGGCTATCAGCGCGACATGTTTGCGCGCGTTACGGCCGAAGCGGTCATAATTCATCATCCATCATTGGCACCCGTCGCGATTGACCGGGCAATAGACACCGCAATGTTGCGCCGAAAGCCGGTCTATATCGAAATAGCCTCGAACATTGCCGGCGCGCCTACATCCGCGCCCATTCCCCGAAGCTTTGCAAGGCAATCGACCAGCGACGGCAATACGCTGGTCGCCGCAGTTGAACAAGTTTCCGCTTTTCTTAATGCCGCTGAACGGCCCGTGTTGGTCGCAGGCAGCAAGATCCGCGCGGGTCAGGCCGAACAGTCGCTGCGCGGTCTGGCCAAAGCGTGTGAATATGCGCAGGCTTCGATGCCCAATGCGAAAAGCTTCCTGTCCGAAGAAGACGACAACTTTATGGGCATCTATTGGGGTCCTGTCAGCACGCCGGGCTGTGGTGAGATTGTGGATGCCGCAGATGGGTTGCTGTTTGTCGGTCCCGTTTTCACCGATTACACAACGACCGGCCACCAGTTGGGCTTCAATCCCGGCAAGGCGGTCATGGTTCACCCGACATCGGTTCAACTGGGAGAGACACATTTCAGCAACGTCCGCATGGACGAGTTTCTGAATGCGTTGGCCGAAAAACTGACGCCGAACAACAGTGCGATCACGGCCTTTGAGAGGGTCAGGACCGAACAAAACGCACCCGAGCCCGGCGCTGCAGAAACGCCCGTTACGGTTCGACAGCTATTCGCCCGAATTCAGGGGATGTTGGATGGCAACAGTACACTGCTCGTGGAAACAGGGGATTCCTGGTTTAACGGGATGGAGACCAACTTGCCCGATGGCGCGCGTTTCGAGATTCAGATGCAGTACGGGTCTATCGGCTGGTCTGTTGGTGCTTCGCTGGGTTACGCGCTGGGCAGAGGTAATCGCCGGTTGATATCGTGCATCGGCGATGGGTCGTTTCAGTTAACGGCGCAGGAAATCTCAACAATGATCCGGTATGACGCAAAGCCGATTATTTTCCTGATCAACAATGGCGGTTACACGATCGAAGTCGAAATCCACGACGGCCCGTACAACACGATCAAGAATTGGGATTACGCAGGTTTGATCGATGTATTCGGCGCTGGCGAAGGAAATGCCTGGGGATGCCGTGTCGCGACGGAAGGCGAGTTGGATGCTGCCATCAAAACGGCGCAAGGACATGACGGTTTGTGTCTGATCGAGGTTTTGATCGACCGCGACGATTGCAACGTCAACCTGTTGCGGTGGGGCAATCAGGTCGCGCGGAACAACGGTCGGGCCAATCGATGCAGGTAAGGAGTTCTTCGTGAAGATCGTTACTGGCGGACAAACTGGTGTCGATCTGGCTGCGTTGCAATTCGCGCTTGAGAACGACATTCCCTACGGCGGTTGGGTGCCCAAAGGGCGTACGAACGAAGATGGCCAAATTCCGGGATGGTTCACCGGGTTGGTCGAAACGTCGCCTGAAGATGTCAGTGAACGGACAAAGCTGAATGTCCGGGACAGCGATGCCTTGCTGGTGTTTCAGGACGGGGCGATCAGCCCGGGCACTCAGTTGACCATCGAATTTGCTCAAGAGATTGGAAAACCTCATTTGGTCGTTGACCTTCGGAAGGGCACAGATGCCTGCGCGCGTCAGGTGCGATCCTGGCTCATGTCCCGCCCTGACGTGGTGTTGAATATTGCGGGACCGAGGAGTTCCGAGGCGCCTCAGATCGGATCAAAAGTGACGGCTGTATTGAAACGGTCTATCGAAACCAAGGGTGGGGCAACCTAGACGGGCATGTGATCTTCTTTTACGACTTTCCGCCAGTAGGCGCGGTTCCATTCGGTTGCTAGGATTGATTAGGGTGTGGCAACTTGATTGCAAAGGCCAGATTTCATGCTTGCAAAAAATGCCGGACAAAGCGATTTCGACAAGGTTTTGATCGTCGACGATCATCCTCTGTTCTGTGACGCATTGTCGATGACGCTGCAAAGCGTAGCCAATATTGGCGAAATCCACACCGCCGACAGGCTTGAAAACGCGATTGGGCTGATTGCCAATGGGCTTAAGCCTGACGCGGTCATACTGGATCTGAATTTGCCGGACGTAGACGGGCTTGAGGGGTTGGTTCGTCTGAAGTCTGCGATCAACGCGCCGGTCATTGTGGTGTCATCGATTTCCGAAAACCGCGTGGTCAGCCAGGTGATCCATGCCGGAGCTTCCGGCTACGTGCCAAAACACAGCCAGCGCGACGTGTTTCGTATTGCCTTTGAAACGGTCTGTTCCGGCAATGTCTTCATACCAGACGGCTATGTGTTGATCGACGATGAAGACAACGACCATAACGACGCTGTCAATCGGCTTGCCACTTTGACAAATCAGCAATCGCGCATCCTGCAACTGATCTGCGAAGGCAAGCTGAATAAACAAATTGCGTTCGACCTGTCCATTGCGGAAACTACGGTAAAGGCTCATGTGACCGCGATTATGCGTAAGCTAGGCGTGCAGAGCCGCACTCAGGCTGTCCTGATCGCCAAGAAAGCGTCCCTTGCCAGCGTCTTGCAAGAGTAAGCCTGGGCACCATATCCTATGGAGACGTCGCGCTTTTTTAGGGAGGAAGGCACGATGAACCAAGCAACCGGGTGGGCAACAGCCACCGCCCGCACGTCAGGTATCGTCAAAACGGGATTTGTACATTGTGACACGGATCAGGCGATAGCAAAGCTAGCCGGATCTTTAGGCGAAGACGCCTTGTCATTGGTCGTTCTATTTGTAAGCCCCAGCGCGGACGCTGCGGCCGTTATTGCCGAGGCTAAGTCAATCTTTGCGCCGACGCCTGTGGTCGGATGTACCACGGCGGGAGAGCTTGCCGATTGCGGTTATGGCGAAGATCAGATCGTCGCCATTGGTCTTCCAAGCTCACATTTCGAGACGCGGACTCTGCTGGTTCCCGACCTTGGGGATTTTTCGGCACAGGAAATCATCGACCAGATGATCCGTAATCGTAATGACATGGCAGTGACTGCGACGGATTGGAAGCACGAGTTTACCTTTTTGATGATCGACGGAATGTCGATGAAAGAGGATGCGCTGACGTCGGAGCTGGCCATCGGTTTGGGACCTGTGCCCCTGTTTGGGGGGTCCGCCGGTGACGGGACCCGATTTGGCAGCACCTTTGTGTTGAACGACGGTCAGGCTATGGAGAATGCGGCGATCCTAACTCAGGTACGCACGCGCTGTCCGATCAAGGTGTTCAAGACAGATCACTTGGTTCCGACGGCTCGTCGCATGGTGGTGACCAAAGCCGACCCCGCACGGCGCATTGTGCAGGAAATCAACGCTGAACCCGCCGCCCGTGAGTATGCCCGAGTCCTCGGCAAAGACCCCGAGCAACTGACGACGTTCACATTTGCGGCGCACCCGGTGGTGGTACAGATCGGCGGGGAGCATCATGTGCGAGCCATACAGCGGGTCGCCGGAAATGGTGATCTGGTGTTTTTCTCGGCGATTGATGAGGGGCTGGTTCTGACATTGGCGGAACCGCGGGACATGGCCATGCATCTCACAGAAGAAATCGCGGCCCTGACGCAGGATATGCGTCCGGACACGATCCTTGGTTGCGATTGCATCCTGCGTCGTCTGGAAGCGCAGGAAAAGCAAAAGACCGGCGAGATATCCCGCCTTCTGTCCGCAAATCACGTGATTGGGTTTTCGACATACGGCGAACAGTACAACTCGATCCATGTGAACCAGACGCTGACCGGAGTGGCGATCTATCCGCCGGAAGAGGGGTAGGCGATGATAGAATCCCTTACCGATCCGAATGATCCCCTTGATCGCCAGAATGAGAAGCTGCTGAAAATCGTGGCGGCATTGATGCGCCGGGTCGAGGAATCTACCGATGCCTCTGGCGCGGCCTATGCCCAGTTCCAGCGGGCCGCAGTGCTGGAACAGGAAGTGCGGGCGCGCACGGATGACCTTGAGCGCGCACTAGAGTTGCTGAACGACTCGAACGCCCGTCTGGCCAAAGCCAATCAGGAAACCGAAGCAGCGCGGGCAGACCTCACGAACGCAATCGAGGCCGTGCAAGAGGGTTTTGCGCTGTTCAATCTCGATGAGGAGCTGGTGCTGTGTAACAGCCGATTTGGCCTGCATATGCCGGACATCCAGAACCGGCTTATCCCCGGTTTGCGCTTTACCGAATATGTGGAACTGGTCAGCCAGTCCAAGTTTCTGTCGCTTCCTGATGCGGTTGCACCACAAGATTGGGTGCTGCGTCGGATGGCACGCCATGCGGACGATCACGTGGTCTTTAACGTCCGCCTAAGCTGCAACCGTTGGATGCAAGTGTCCGAGCACCGCACGCCGAATGGCGGAACCGTGATCCTGCAGACGGATATCTCTGACATCATGCGGCTCGAGCGTCAGGAAAGGGACCGCATCCTTGACGACAAGGCCCGGCTGATCCGCGCGACGCTGGAACATATTGATCAGGGGGTTTGCATATTCGACAGCAAGCTACGTCTGGTCGGGTGGAACAACCGGGCCAGCGAACTGCTGGCCATTCCCAACTCGCAATTCCAGATGGGGGCGCAGTTTCAGACTCTGTTCAACCGCCTGAGCGCGACCATTCGTTTTGAGGGCGGCGTGACAGATGCTGATCTGCTGGCCTGGGTCAATTGCTCCACCGATCGTCCGCCGTTGCAGTTTCAGATGCACAGTGGTCGTACCAAGATTTTGTCAGTCTTCGCGCAGGAAATGCCGGATAGGGGCTTTGTGATCTCTTTCACCGATATCACGGCCGAACGTCAATCGGCGCAGGCCTTGTACGAGGCCAAGGAGCTTTTGGAACAGCGCGTTGCGTCCCGCACTATGGAACTGGCCGATGCGTTGAACGAGGCAGAACGCGCCAACGCATCGAAATCGCGGTTTGTCGCAGCAGCCAGCCATGATCTGCTTCAGCCGCTTTCAGCTGCCAAACTCTATGTTGCAACACTCGGCGGTGGTTTAGATGAGGCCGAGGCAAGCGCAGTCGCAGCAAAGGCGGAAAGCGCGCTCAATAGTGTAGAGCACATTCTTGAAGCGCTGCTTGATATATCGAAACTGGATTCCGGACGGGCATCCGTGCATCTGTCATCAGTCTTGGTCGGGGAGCTTTTTTCACAGCTCGAAGACGCATTCAGACCGGTTGCACAAGCCAAGGGGCTTGAGCTGCGGTTTGTCGGTACCGAGGCGGCGGTCAGAAGTGATGCAAGCTATTTGCGGCGCATTCTTCAGAACTTGCTGTCGAATGCGATCCGGTACACGGAAGCCGGTAAGGTTTTGGTCGGTGTAAGGCGAAAGAACAACGTGTTCGCGATCCATGTTTGGGATACCGGAATCGGCATCGCCGACGATCAACAAGATATTGTTTTTCAGGAGTTTAAACGCCTCCACTCTGACGCGAGTGCGGCTGACGGTATGGGGCTGGGTCTTGCCATCGTGGAGCGGGCCTGCGGTTTGCTGAAACACCCCATCCAACTGCGGTCGGAATTGGGTCGCGGATCCGGATTTTCGATTGAAGTTCCATCGGCCGAGGAGACTGGCACCAAACAAAGCAGCGGCATTGCGGCGAAGAAATCCAACTCGGAGGTGCTGCGGACAACAGTCGCTTTGCTGATCGAAAACGATGACAACCTGCGGGCGGCACTGAGCATGACCATGGAGGCATGGGGCGTTCAGGTTCTTGAAACAGCAAGCACAGAAAAGGCGGCCGAGCTTCTGCGCGAGATCGGGATTTTGCCGGATGTCGTAATCGCTGACTACCAGTTGAGCGACGGAAAGGCAGGAACCGATGCCATTGCTGACCTAACGCGCGAATTTGGCCATCTGCCCGGGTGCATCATCTCAGCGAACCGGTCGCCTGAACTGGCTACATACTGCAAGAAAGCGGGTCTTCCGCTTTTGCATAAGCCGATTGATGCGCAGATGCTGAAGTCAGCTCTTGAGACAGCAGTCGGTTGACCGGTTTGGGGCACCGCAAAGGGTCAGGAGGGCCGCTTTTCGCCAACCGTGCGCATCATCTGTCGAAAGTAGAAATCCGGGGCCAGACGGTTAAGCAGGTTGGCAATACGCGCGACACGGCCGACAGGGATGTAATCCTTGCCACGCTGGAACCCGCGCAGAATGACCTGCGCTGCGGCTTCGGGTTCCATGTAATCAATTCCGTCTGAGGCGGAGCCGGGGCGAACAAACCCGTTGCCCGCCGCATCGGGTCGGCCAATGTTCGTCGCTACAAACGACGGCGTCGCGATGGATACACGAACCCCGTGGGAAGTTTCCTCAGCCCTAAGGGATTTGAAGAACCCTTCCATCGCATGTTTGCTTGCCGCATATGCGGTGCGATGGATTAAGGGGGCGAAGCCGGCAACAGATGATATCGCCAGATGTGTTCCATTGGATTTTCTGACCGGCATTAAAAAATTCTGGGCGCAGCTTACGGCGGCGAAATAGTTGATCTCGAAAAGGTTTCTATGCGAGTCCAAATCGCTATCGGAAAATGCGGATATCTGAGACACCCCTGCATTGTAGATGACAAGGTCTATTGAATCCCTTGAGCTTATGATCCGGGCACAAGTCTCTTCGCACTGGTCGGGGTGGGTCAGATCACAGGCATAGACGCTCACGTCATCGATATCGGCAAGCGCGTCAAGTTCCGGGCCCGCCAGGTCTATCAATGCCGTGTGCCAGCCCTGATCCCGCAGCGCGCTGGACAGGGCGCGGCCCAGACCGCCGGCTCCGCCAGTGATGACAGCAGTTGGTTTCATTGGGCGGCCTCCCACCAGCGTTTGAATGCTTCGGCGCTTGTGAGTTTGGGGTGATAGCCGAACACGCCTTTCAGCGCGGCGTTGTTCAGAACCGGGCGGTACAGCAGAAAGCGCACCTGTTCCGGTCCGTACCGGGAAAGTCCAAGAGGGTGGGCAATCGACAATACCGCCCGGACCAGCGCTGGCGGCAGCCAACGAACGGTCTTGTCCATCTGAGACGCGATCTGAGATACCGTCAGTGCGCCATCGCCTGCGACGTTGAAAACCCCCGCGGGGCCGTCGGTTGCGGCACGAACAAGGATATCGGCCAGATCCTCGTCCCAGATGAACACAAATGGGCTATCGGACCCTTTCAGGCCAAGCAGGCGGGGTTTGTGAAACAGGGCCGTGATCTGGTTTTCAACCTTGGCTCCTAAAACCGTACCAACCCGCAGAACGACCTGTTCCAGATCGGGTGCCTCGGTCCTTGCCTCTGCCAACATCTCTTCGACCAGACGCTTGTGCCAGGAATAGGCGAACTCCTGATTGCCCCTTATCGCGTCCGTCTCGCGCAGGGGGATCGGGTTGTCGGCATGGTATCCGTAGGCCGCGCCTGATGACGTTACAATGAGGCGTCGCACTCCGGCTACTATCGCTGCATCCAGCACATTTCGGGTGCCTTCGACGTCGACCTGATACTCGGATTCTCTGGTCGAGTTCGGCCCGGGCGTCACGATAGACGCAAGATGCACGATGATGTCCGGAGCCTCGGACAGGATGACGTTCAGAGGGTCGTTGCCTGTAACATCCATTTTCAGGAAGCGGGCGTTTTCCGGCAGGTTATCGGGTTCGCGAATGTCAGTTGCGAGGACTTTGATGTCTGGGCAGGCACCCAGTCGTTGCAGAAGGGCGGTCCCAACGGCACCAGCGGCGCCGGTAATCAAGATGTTGCGCATTCCGGTACCTCCCGTCTTGCGAAGAACGCGGCAAGCGCCAGCCCCGAGATTGCGTGCCAGATGCCCCAAAGAGCAGCGGCAATGGCCATCCCGCCAAGCCCTCCGAAAAAGGCGAAGATCAGGATCAAGCCAAGGCCGGAATTTTGTATCCCGGTCTCAATGGTGACAGACCGGCGGTCCCGTTCCGACAGGTTGGCCGCCGTTGCGGTAAGATACCCGCCCGTAAACGCCAGAGCGTTGTGGAGGATAACAATTCCGATGATTGCAGTGGCAAAGCGCTGGAAGTTTTCCCAATTTGCTGCGAACGCGACAATTATGAACGTCACGAAAATCCCCATGGATAACCATTGCATGGGGCGACGGATTTTGTCTGCGAAGCGCCTAAATCTCGCGTTGACCAACATCCCGATGATCAGGGGCAGGATGAGCATAAAGCCAACAGTGATAGCCACTGCCATTGGGTCGATCTCAGTCCGCTGGAGAATTTCGCGCGTCGGGCCATACAGGTTTCCCCAAAGCGCAATATTGGCCGGTGTTACGACAATCGCGGCAACGGTTGCGAAGGCTGTCATAGACACAGATAGGGCAACGTTGCCGCCCGCGCGATGCGTCATGAAATTCGAGATATTTCCGCCCGGACAAGCCGCAACAAGGATGAGACCCATTGCAACAGACGGCATTGGGTTGACTGCAAGAAGCATCAGGAAGGTTATGGCCGGAAGAACCAGAAACTGGGATGCTAGGCCCACGAGCAGAGGTTTCGGTCCGCGCAGGATGCGGCGGAAATCATCAATCCGCAGATCCAGTGCGATCGAGAACATGACGATGGCAAGGATGGCATTGAGCAACCGCAAGTTCCCCGCGTCGAAGTTCAGCACGACGTCATCTATGCCGCTCATGGCTGCGCGGCCTTCAGCGCGGCGATCTGCCCGGTAACTTCACCCCGGTAGGTCGCTTTGTCGACGTAGTAGGCCATGCGGGGCAGGTCGATATAGTTCATGCCGCCTGTCGCGCGCTCGTAGTTTTCGGATTTGGTCGCGCGGATGGCTTTTGCGGCGGTGTTGCCGGACTTCAACCCGGCGATGTAACGGGCGACCATCTCGGCTTGTTCATGGCGTCCTTGCCAGCCGAGGCCAGATGCTTCGACCATTCCCAGAACGAACAAGTCATCGCGATCAGGGTGCATACAGTTGAGGTAAAGATGCGGTGCGTCGCCTTGCCAGTTCAGCAGCGTCTTGTCGATGAACGGATAATGCAGCTTGTACCCTGTTGCAGCCAAGACCATGTCGTATTCGGCACTGGTGCCATCACGGAAGTGCACCGTCTTGCCGTCGAACCGTTCAACGTCGGATCGCACTTTCAAATCGCCATGCCCCGCGTGGAACAGGATGAGCGAGTTGACCACGGGGTGGGATTCATAAAGTGCGTAGTCCGGTTTTGGGAACCCATACTTTTGCGGATCGCCTATGAACCATTTCAGGATTGTGCCGTCGACCTTTCGCTTAAGCCACATGGGCAGTTTGATTTTGCCGCCCATGGTGTCAGCGGGCATGCCGAAAACGTATTTGGGAACGAAATAGTACCCCCTGCGCATCGAGATTTCGCAGGACTGGCCGTGGTGAATGGCGTCTACAGCAATGTCACAGCCCGAGTTGCCGGCCCCGATAACCAGCACACGTTTGCCCGTGAACTGCGTCGGGTAACGGTAGTCCGAGGCGTGGATGAGCTCTCCTGTGAACTCACCCTGAAATTCAGGCATGTTGGGTTCGGACAACGTGCCGTTTGCGATCAGAACGCCTGCAAACGTCTGGCAGTGTTCGGCGCCGGTTTTATCCCGCCAGCTTACCTCCCAACCGCCGTCGTCCAGAGGCGTCGTGCTCAGGACCTCGGCACCAAAGTGAAAGTGTTGATACAGGTCGAAGGCGTTTGCGAAGTCTCGAAAGTATGTCTTCAATTCGCGGTGCGACGGATATTCCGCCGTTTTTTCCAACATCGGAAAATCGGCGAATTCGGTCATCTTTTTAGAGGAAATGAGATGGGCGGTCTCGTACATCGTAGATCGTGGTGCATCGATGTTCCAAAGGCCACCCACATCATCTGCCAGTTCAAATCCCTGAAATGGCACTCCCTGCTCGATAAGTGTTTTTGCCATCGCCAGTCCCATGGGACCGGCTCCGATCAGAGCAAAACACTCTTCTGGGCGGGCCTTTACCGTGACCGGCTGGCCCGCTCCTACCTGAACCTGTTCCATGCGCCTCTCCTCCTGCGACACTATTTATCTTGAACGATCGTTCGAAATAAGGCAAATTAGTTTTTGAAATGGCACAACACGCTGTAAAAGAGAGAAAAAGAGCGCCTTCGCAGCGATCCGTCGCTGCACGAGAGCGCATACTTGACGCTGCGGAACTGGTGTTCGCCGAGCTGGGATTCGAAGGTGCATCGATTCGCGACATTGCAGAGCGCGCGCAGGTTCAGAAGGCCAATGTGAATTTCCACGGCGGCCCAAAAGACGAGCTGTTCGAGCGCATCGTTGCACGTCGCGCCAATGAGCTGTCGCAAGAACGTCTTAAGGCAATCAGCCGACTGGATGAGCAAGGAGCATGGGATGCCGGAAACCTGATCGCGGCATTCATGATGCCTTTGTTGACCCGCGCTTTCGGTGGAGACCGGCAATGGCTGGCTTATGCGCGGATCGTGGCCATTGTGTCAGCTGATGTGCGCTGGCATGCGTTGGCGAAGGCCCACTTTGACCCTGTAGCATCGCTGGTCGTAAAAAAGCTGTGCACTCGGTACCCCGAGGCTGACCCTGCGCGCGTTGCCGGAGCTTTGGTGTTCTCGGTGTCGTCCATGCTGGCCCTTTGCACATCCGAATGGCGGATTTCAGCGCTTTCCGGACCTCGCAGCAAACCGGACTCGGAAGGCATGATCCAGAACCTGCTGGCATTTTGCCAGGCTGGTTTTGCCGCCAGTTTGAAGCGACCCAATGGCGCTATGGACTAGATCGGTTTTGATCGTTTCACAAACTGTCGGTCAGTCGATATTGGGTTTTGCAATGAAGACGCCGTACTCGGTGTCTTCGTTCAATCAATCCCCTCAAATTGAAGTTACAGGTCACACCATATCAATTGTACCTGTGCGCTATTATCTTGTGATTAACCAAGATTAACGATTTGGAGCGTGGGGTGACATGACAGAGAAAAAGGACCGCCTGACGGCCGAAGAAGCGAAGGGGCTGCGGACGGCCAAGGAACTTGAGGGGCATCTGGCGTGGCTGGACACGTTCACACCTGCCGCTTTGGGTGTGTTGGCAATTGCCTCAGGGATTTACACCTACCTCGGTGTCTCATCGCTGCTGGAAGATAACGGTGCTGTCTCGTTTTTCGCGGCTGTCGCCTATTCCATCGCAGTATCCGTCGGCATCTTTGTGTTCTGGAGCTACATGCTGCGCCTGCTACCTTCGATGCGCACCGCCAGCGGCTTCATTGGATTGACGATCTCCACCATAGTCGGCTCGGTTGCCATCATTGCCATGTCCAGTTGGTTGAACGCGGCTGCTTTGGCCGGGGCTGCCGCCGTCGAACAGCACCTGGAAAACACGGTGCGCGACTATCAGGCCGCACTGGAACAGGCCCATGATATTGCTCTGAGCGGGCAAGCGCTTGGCCGCGAAGTCGAACGCGCACGCCAGAGTTTCGAGGAACTGGCCGAGCTTGAACAGTCCGGTGATCTGTCCGGAACCGCTGGGCGCGGTGCTGTGTTCCGCGTTTTGACCCAAAAGGCCGAAGAGTTGCGCAATCTGGAAGAACAGATCGCCAACCAGCAACCGTTGATCGAAGACGCGTTTCAGCAGGGCAACGAGATCCTCGCCAGAATGCGGGAACTTACTGTGGCCCCTGGACCAGTTGACCGTCGTTCCGTCCAGTTCTCCGAGGAAAGCGTCAAGCTTGCCGGGGTGATCTCGCGCTTGAACCAGTACAATGTGGCACCTCTTGTCGCGCGTGCGGCGCAGGATCTGCCGTCCTCGGTCGTGCTACCTGAACTGGATGGGCGCAGTTCAGAAGTCCGTGACGCGCAGTCGTCGACCATCAACTCAGTCCTGAATGCGTTGGATCAGCGTGGTCAAACGCTCAGGAATGCCGCCGATGAGGTCTTGGACATCGAGCCCCCGATCGAGACGGCTTACAATCCGATTTCCAGCGCGGATGCGGTTATCAAGTATGCCCACAATTTTGTCCCATCTTGGGCCGGAGCCATCGCTATCGATCTTCTTCCTGCAGTTCTTGTGTTCGTTTTGGCGATCACGCAGGCCGCCATTCGGAGCGGGAAAGACGGCATGAGCATCGAAGACACCCTGACTCTGTCCGACCTGCGGGCGGCGATGAACGCCATGAAGGATGTCGAGGCGACAATGGGGGTTGCGGATGCCGCGATCCTTGATCGCACAACGCCGAACAAAGACGAAACATGAAGGGTTTCCTATCCAAAATAGATATGCGCAATGGGCTGCGATATGTGCTGGTGCTGCAGCTGGTCATTGCAGGTATCCTTATCCTGACGGACGTGTCAGAGGTGGTGCAAAACCCGTTCAGGCAGCGGGTTGCGCTGCCGACCGGTCCCGTCTCACCAGGCGATCAGCGCCGCGAGTACCGGACCGACCGCACCGACCCAACGTTGCTGCCCCAAGATCAGCCGCTGGACCTACCCGTGCCGGAGAACTTCCCAACGCGGTTGGATTTTTCCGAACAAATGGTCGACGACTTTGGCCGGGTGCTCCTTGTAACGGGCCAGATCGATAAGGGTGACGCGGATCGGTTCGAAACCTACCTGTCTGAGATGCAGGACCAACCCGATCTTGTGGCGTTGCACAGCCCCGGTGGCACCGTTTCCGAGGCGTTGTCGATTGGAAGGCAGATCCGCACGGCTGGACTGTCTTCGGCTGTCCTGACCGGCTCTGTTTGCATGTCCGCCTGTCCCTACATTCTGGCGGGTGGAGCGGAACGGATCGTGTCCCTGCAGGGTATCGTCGGTATGCATCAACACTACTATGAGCAACCGCGCCTGATCCCGGTCGTTTTTGCCGTCGAGAACATCCAGAAAGGCCAGGGCGAGACAATGCAGCATTTGATCGATATGGATATCGATCCTGCACTGATGCTGTATTCGTTGAACACGCCGCCCGACCAGATCTATGCATTGGTTGAGGAAGAGCTGGTAGATACCCGCATTGCGACGCAAATCGTGGACTGAATGGCAGGCCCACATGACGGGCCCTTCATTCGCAGCGCCTTAATTCCCGAAGGCTGTAATAAGCCTTTTGGCCATTGGAAGCGATGAGTATCCGTGCTTCGACGGGGTCAAGCCCAGCCGCACCAACACCATGTCATGAGATGGGAAGACTCCGATGAACTGACCATCATGCCCCTGCAGCCAGACGGCGTCTTCGAACGGCGGAAGCCCACCGGGAGACTCGAGCCACAGGTGGCCCTTGCCGTACATTCCATCCGACGCGGCAACCGGTTCAAACATCCAGTCCGTAAAGCCCTTGGGCAGAATTTGCTGACCGTCCCATTCCCCTTTCTGCAGCAGCAATTGGCCAAAGCGGGCCCAATCGCGCGCAGTCGCGTACATGTAGCTGGACCCGACAAACGTGTCTGCGGCGTCTGTCTCCAAAACAACAGATGTCATGCCAAGCGGTTCGAACAGTGCTTCTTGCGGATAGGTCAGGCCGCCATCACTCAGCTGGTCCTGCCAGACGCGTGACAACGCCGTGCTCGTCCCCGAGGAATAGTTGAAGTCCGTCCCTATTTCACTTTCCGCTGGTTGGCCCGAGACAAATTCTGCCATGTCATTAGTGAGATACAGCATCCTGGTGACATCCGAGACATCTCCGTACCCCTCATTCCATTGCAGTCCGCTGGACATGGCAAGCATGTCGCTGACGGTGATGTCCTTGCGCCCATCCTGTTCCCAGCCGGGGTAGCTGGCGGTCAGCGTGTCTTGCAGCGATATCTGCTCGGACTTGATCAGGGTGCCGATCAATCCTGCGGTGACGGTCTTGGTCATCGACCAGCCAAGCAGAGGGGTGTTTTCGTCAAAACCGTCGCCATAGCTTTCCCCGACGATGCGTCCATTGCGAACGACGACCACAGCGCGATGACCTTCACCCAGCAGCGTCTCATCCGACAGGATGCGGGCAATTTCAGGGTCCTGGGTTAGTTCGACCTGGTTTCCGGTCGGCCAAATCCCATCGGGCAACGGCTCCAGCGCGGTCAGCGTCGTGTCGCTGAGTGTGGCATCATGGATGTTGGTGCATCCAAGCCCCTCGCGATATTGCGATGTTGCCGGGGCAAAGAAACCGAAAATCCGGGCTGTCACAGTTTGCTTTTCCGCGTCCACATTGATCGCGATTTGCTTGAGCAACGGATGGCCCGGAGCCTGCACGTCGACGGCAAGAACCTCATCCGGATTGCGTCCGGCGATAAAGACGTTGGAACAGACGATCTTGGCCGAATAGTTCGTTCCGACTTTCAACAGGTCCGGAGGGGACACAATCAGGTATCCCACCGCCCCGACGATACCCAGAGCAAGGGCTCCCGCGACAATGTTCAGCGTTTTTGCCATTACTCGATATCCAAACCGGTCGTACCGGCCCCCCCACTTGCCCCGGATTCAAACCGATTTAAGTGCGATCCGAGTTTCGTTGCCACAGTTCCGTTGCGTTCGCTCTGATCATTTGTCCCGGGCGATGGGCTGTGTTGTTGGATGATCGCACTTGTTCTCTGCGCACAAATCCGCACTGTTGTTTTGGCAAGCTGACCACTTGACCAAAGCTGCGGGGTCGTCCTTCATGGAACGTAAGTCTGGTTGGAGAAGGTGGTGGATTCACCACATTCTACAGGCAGCTGAAACGAACGGGTCCCTTCGCTCTGCGGCACCCTGTTTCTGGTTTGAGGCAAATGAAACGATCGCATGTCTGAAATCGAGATCTGGCTTGAAAAGCACGGCCTGTCAAAATACGCCGAGGCCTTCGCCCAACATGAAATAGAAGTGGGCGATCTGTCCGAGTTGACGGATGATGATCTTGTCACAATCGGTTTGCCGCTTGGGCCACGGCGGCGATTTTCAAAAGCCATTCGAGAGCAAGCTTTCCATGGCGCCCAGCCGGTCAATTCGGCGCTAGGCCCCGCAATCGTTGCGGAACGGCGGCAGCTGACCGTTATGTTCATCGACCTTGTCGGATCTACCGAAATCGCTCAACGGCTAGATCCGGAAGATTTGGCCGAAGTTTTGCGGCTTTTCAAAGAGACCTGCGCCGCGGCCGTGGCGGTATTCGACGGGCATATCGCCAGTTATTACGGCGATGGCATCATGGTGTTCTTCGGGTTTCCCCATGCGCATGAAGACGATCCCGAACGGGCAATTCGCGCCGGGCTGCGCATCATTCAGGAGACGCCGGAAATTCACACCCATGCGCGGCTTGAGGTGCGTATAGGTATCGCAACAGGTCTGGTGGTTGTTGGCGATCTGCGCGGTGAGAACATGTTTGAAGACGGCACCGCCATGGGCGAAACGCCGAACCTGGCCGCGCGTCTTCAGGCAATGGCCGATCCCGGCACTCTGATCGTTGCGCCCACTACACACCAACTGGCTGGGGATGCTTTCGAGTATGTTCTGCGCGGTGCATTCAAGCTCAAGGGCTTCGCGAAAGAGGTCGAAGCCTGGCAGGTGACGGGAACGCGGCGGACCCTCAGCCGGTTCATGGCCGCTGACAGTGGCCCAATGAATTCTCTGATTGGTCGGGAGCACGAGTACAAGACCCTGCACGGCAAGTGGGCGCAGGCCAGCGGCGGGCAGGGGCAGGTCGTCCTGGTGTCCGGTGAAGCAGGGATCGGTAAGTCCCGATTGATCGAAGAACTACGCCTCAAAGTTGGCGACGCGCGCTCTGGGCATTTGCGGTTCCAGTGTTCGCCCTATCACGAGACGAGCGCTTTTTATCCAGTTATCCGGCAACTTGAAAACGCCGCAGATCTGCGGGCCGACGACACTGACGACGTCAAGCTTGAGAAAGTGGCTAAAACTCTGGGTGCCCCGTCTATTGACACGCTGAAACTGGCGGCGGCGCTGTTGTCCATCCCGTTTGAAGATCAGTTGGGCCCACTTGATCTGACGCCTCAGCAAGTCATGGACCAGACGCTGGACATGCTGGTCGAACACTTTGTCGCCGAGGCCGGGCAACGCTCCGTTTTGTTTCTGTTTGAAGATGCGCATTGGATCGACCCGACAACAAAAACACTGTTGGATCGGATCGTTGACAGGATCCCGGATACGCCGGTTTTGGTTGTGATGACGCATCGGACCGGGTTCGACGCGGGATGGGATACGAAGCCGCACGTGTCGCACGTCCGTCTGAAACAACTGGATTTCCCGCAAGTCAGGGAAATCGTTCATGAAGTCGCCGGAGGTAAACCGATCCCGCCTGAGATGTTCGGCGTGATCGCCGGCAGATCCAATGGCGTTCCACTTTTTGTGGAAGAGGTGACCAAGGATCTGTTGGAATCCGGTCTTTTGGCAGAACGTGCGAACGCGGTCACGCTGAGCAGTGCCTCTAACCCTGCGCCTTCAGTTCCCAGCACTTTGCATGACGCATTGATGGCGCGCCTGGACCGCCTGAGTTCGGCCAAGGAAGTGGCCCAGATCGGCGCTGTAATCGGGCCGCACTTTACATATCCTTTGATCTCCAGCGTGTCCGGATTTGGCAACAAGGCGTTGCGCGCGGGTCTGGATCTGCTGGTCGATGCCGGAATCGTCACAGTCGCAGAATCCGAGCCCGAAGAGACGTTCGTGTACCGTCACGCGCTTATTCGTGACACTGCCTACAACAGCCTATTGAAAAGCGAACGCCGCAGTCTGCATGCGCGCGTTGCTAAGGCTCTGGATCACGAGACATCGAACAACGCCGATACGGGCCCGGAAGTTCTGGCGCATCACTACACCATGGCCAAAATGACCGCAGAGGCGATCGAGCAGTGGCACCTTGCAGGCCAGCGCGCAGCCGAGCGATCAGCGAATGTCGAAGCTGTGACTCAACTTGGAAATGCGATTAAGCAGTTAAGCGAGCTTAAAAAAACCGCCGAACGCGATCGCAAGGAAGTTGAGATTCAGGTGCTGCGCGCAGGTGTGCTCCGGTCCACGGCGGGCATTGCGGCCGACGAAACCGGCGCTGCTTACGCCCGGATTCGAAAGCTGTGCAACCGTCTGGATGAAACAGAGAATCTGTTCCCCGTCCTGAACGGCCTTTACGCATTCCATCTGGTGCGGGCCGAATATGATCTGGCGAAGGAGGTGGCCGAACAAATTCTCGAACTCGCGAGCCAGTCCGACGAAACGCATCATGTCATGATCGCCCATCGCGCGATGGGGGCTGTCCTGTTGCATATTGGTGATCTGGACGCCGCGCATGAGCATCTTGAACAGGCGCTAGAGCTATACGATCCGGGTCAGCATGGAAGCCTCGCCTACGTCTATGGTTCCGATCATGCAGCGATAACGTCCTGCTTTCTGAGCATAGCGGTCTGGCTGATGGGAGAGCCCGACCGTGCGCTTGAAATCCAGCGCACGGCTGTCACCGCCGCGCAGGGCCTAAAACATGCGCACAGTATTGCCCAAACGCTGACCTACCTTTCCATGCTGCACATATTACGCCGCGAACCCGACGAGGTGTTGGAGGTGGTGCAACAACTGGAAGAGCTGTCAGACAAGCACTCATTCACCTTCATGACAGTGACGGCCAACTTTTGGCGCAGCTGGGCGACAGCGTATAATTCACCTACGCCAGAGACGATCCACGCACTGCGTCAGGCCGCCGATGCCTGGTGGAATAGCGGCGCGGGCAATTACAAACCGTTCTTTCTGACGCTTATTGCCGAGCTAACCTTGAAAATCGGTGATCCGCAGGGCGCACAAAGCATTCTGGCGGAAGCGCGCCACTATCAGAAACTGACAAACGAAGGCTGGGCGCAGGCCCAGATGGAACAGGTGCATGCCCTCTCACTGCAATTGGAGGCGCCCTAGTTTAGCGAATTGGTGAGTCAAAACCCGCTGACACGCTCGACCAGCCAGTACATCGACACGCAGCCGATGGCATATCCGGTCACCGGTACGGCAACAGCACCGGCCTTGGACGTCACGGATGGTGCCAACAGGCGCCAAAGCAGAATCAGGGTCGACAGAACGGCGATGAACAGAAGCTGGCCGACCTCGACGCCCACGTTAAAGGCAAACAAAGCGGCAAAGATGTCTTCTGGCGGTACACCGATCTCGGCCAGCGCACCGGCAAAACCGAGCCCATGCAACAACCCGAAGCAAAAGCAGACGATCCAGGGGTACTGTTCAGACAATCGCAGCTTGCCGTCTTTGCGGTAGAGGATTTCCAGTGCCAGAAACACGATGGATAGTGCAATTACGGCCTCGACAGGCGGGGCAGGGACGCGCAGGACACCCAAAGTTGCAAGGGCCAGGGTAATTGAATGCGCCACTGTGAAAGCCGTTACTGCACCGACCAATCGCCATGGGTCGCGCACCAGAACGAACAGGGCGAAGACAAACAGCAAGTGATCCCAGCCCTCCAGAATGTGTTCGAACCCAAGGAGGAAATAGCTGCCCAGTACAGTCCATGTCGTCGGTTGTTCTGGTATGGTCAGAACCGGCATATCGGGTGTGAAACGCAGGGTTGTTGGCGCAGACGAAAGAGGCTGAATGCGCATCAGAACGTCATTGCGCTGGCGTTCCAGACCCTCGATCGCGATGGTTTGACCCGCGAAGCCCTCATCGCATTGGACAACCCAGGTTGAGATCCACGCGGCCCCATCCGACTTTGGTTCCGGGCCCCGAGGCTGGTCGCATTGGCCGGGCAAAAGGGCGTCGATTTCCATCGGTTGACCGGTGACATCGGGTTTGCGCCACAACACCTGCCATGTATCGGTAGCCAATTGGCGCAGGTCCAGATATCCGGGATCAAGCGCGTGCGCGTGTGTCGCTTTTGCCGACAGCATCACCCAGCTGAAAAGCAGTAGACAAAAGACCTGCCTCATTCGGAAGCCTGGTTTATCTCAGGGGTTTCGATCCGGTAACTCGACGCGAGGCTTTCATATTGCGCTTGCGCCAGTTCCGCGCCGGTTTCTCGGCGCCATTCCAGTAGAACACTATCCCGGACTTCATCCAATGGCGGCAGCTTAGGCGCTCTTTTATCGGTGACGCGCACAAGGTGAATGCCAAATGCAGACTGGACCGGGCCAGACCAGATACCCGGCTCCAGCGTACCCAGCGACGACGAAAAGCCAATGCCGAAGTTCGAATCCACCACTCGTGCCGCCGACAAGGGCATGGACCTTGGCAGCAACGTCGTTTGCCCAACACTGTCCCAGTCTTCCCGCCCGTTTACGGACGCAATTGCGTTTTCGATAGCGTCGGCCTCAACCGTCTGCCCCAGATAGACCTGATCAAACGCAATCTGCGGGCGCGTCGTGAACCGCTCGGGGTTTTCCTGCAGATAGGCCTGCAATACGTCGTCTTCCGGCTCGACGGACGCAGCAATCGCGTCGGTCAGGAAATCCATCTTTTGCGCAAGCCGCGCGCGGATGACCTGATCGCCTTGATCCAGCCCCAGCTTGCGCGCCTCGCGCACCAGAACTTCCTCTCGAACCGTAGCATCGATCAGAGCCCGCAACTCGTCCTGTGTCGGGGGGCGGTTCCAGCTGGTTTCGAAACGAGTGGTCAAAAGGGCGACATCGTTGCCATCGATTGTGATCGTGTCAGTTTCTTCGACAATTTCTTGCTGGGGTGAGATCCAAGCAAACCAGCAGAAAATGGCAATCCCCATCAGAATGAAGTGGAACAGAGGTTCTTTCAAAATTCGCATGCGAGGTCCCAAGGTCGTATCGAAAAACCTCCGGGCAGGGTAAGCCACCCGGAGAACCTGTAAATCAAATTATCCTGTTACTCGCTGGGCGTATACCAGATCGGAGAGGAATACGCGCGTTCCTGGTGGACTAGCTGAGCCTCTTCCGGCAAGTCCACACCAAAGCGGAGCTTGTCGTACAGGACCCAACGCGGCGTCGGGATTTCAAGCACCCGAACATAGTAGAAGGCGCGCTGGCCGGGGTCGAACTCTGGGTCGGTCCAGACGGTCACCAGTTCGGACGCTCCGATCGTGTTGTTCCAACTGGCCGTTTCCAGATCTACAGTGTTGCCGACCTCGGGCAGATTACCATCGGCGTCCAGCGCGCGGTCATCGGACCAGGCGACATTAAATACCTTCTCGTGCATTTCCCCTTCGGCATCCAGCCAACCTTTTACCACCTGAACACGGTCCAGATTGGCTCCGATCGGGTCGCGCAGGGCGCCGATCAGGAAATTCGGCGCTCCGTCGCCCTCGCGGGGGCGCAGGTCGCTGCCCATGGGCACACCCTTGGTGTAACCGACATCCGCGACGAGGCGCGTCAGCAGGTCGTCATCCTGAAAGTCCCAGCCGCCAAAGAAACGAAGTCCGATCCGCGGACCGGTGGTGGCGTAGGTCTCACGCCGTTTGAACGCATCGAAAATGGCTGAGCGAGTATTTTCCGAGGCCCAAACAGCTGTGTACCCCGAGGCGACCAGCGTATGGCCTTCAAACGCCCCCAGGTCGCTTTCGACAAACGGGTGCAAAACGCGTGTGGCAGAGGGTTCGGCGCTGACGGATTTGCCGAAATAGTTTTCCTCTTCAGCCGTGGCCAGAGATGTGTGGCTGTCCGTCGCCCCACCCATACCGAACTTATATGGGTTCACACCGAACTTTTCTTCCAGCGCCAAGCCGCGTTTCAGTGCCTCACGTGCGTATTCTCCGGCCAGCATGTCATCGGTTTTAAGCTCGGTAATATCAAGGTTGCCAACGTCCCAGTTTTCGTAGTCGGCAAACGGATCGTCGGGGCTGAGATAGGGGTGCGCCTCTCCGTCGCCTTTGATCTGAGTGACTTCGTAGTGTGGTTCCCACTTGGCGCGGTTCTGTACGTATTCTTCATCGACCTGACCGCCGTGATAAGTGCCTTCGGTCGGGAACATCCAGCCGTTTGACAGGTTGCCGTTGTGGGCAAAGGCAACGGCACGACCGCCGGTTTTTGCCTCGTAGTCCTCAAGCCACGTATACAACGCCTTGGGGTCGGTATCGCCGTAAGGGGGCTGCGTCACCGGAGGCACCACCTGCAATGCCCGGATCGGACCATCCCGCAGCATGACATTGCGATGCAGGTTGAAACCTTTGGGCACCGAGGTCCATTCGAACCCGATAAACGCGGTGAAGTTTCCGGGATCGTTGTGGCGTTCGGCGGCCAGTACGATCTGTTCCCATGTGAACGCAAACGCATCCGCGCCCGGGCTGTAGGATTCCAACAAAATCTCGGGCAGGGTCATTTGCGAGAAGTTGGTGATAATATCAAAGGCTGCTTTGGCCGCATCCTCACCACCAGCTTTATACCCTTCGTACCATTCCAGCCCCTTCGGGTCAGAAAGCACACCAGGTTTTCCGGCCTGCAGGTCAGGTGCGAACCCCATGAGATCCGTGTGATCTGTCAGAACCATCCAATCCAGTGGGCGTGCGAGCCTGACGGGTTGACCGGTCGAAGAAATAACCTGCTCGCCCTTTGCAAATCGCCACGCATCCTCCGGAAGCAGAGTATTTCCGAAGGCACCGGCATCCAGCGAAAGCCCGGTGTGCAGGTGCGTGTCGCCCCAGAGTGGCCGTTCGGGGAAGGATCGGTTGGCATAAGGTGAAAACGGGCGGTCCGCAAAGGTGCCCTCGGCCGCCTGTTTGCTGGGCACGGCGTCTGCCCAAGCGAATGTTGGCAAAACAAACAATGAGATCAAACAGGTTGAAAGTCGAAGCATTGAAACCTCCCCAGGCATTTGAACTAAGACGTAAAGTGTACATTGTATCTTTCGTATATTCGTTTTTTATAATGTATGGGGTGGGAAATTTATACTGATTTTTCACAGGAGTGATCCCCGCCGCCGCTTGTAGATCTGGTTCCGGTGCTGCTTAGGTACTACCGGAAAGCCAGGTCATGAACAGATCAACCTCGGCTATTGCCGCCCCGGTTTTTGTTGCTGAACAGAAATAGCCCCGGTTCGTCTCGGGCTCGTGCTTGCAGGCCTGAACCAACGATCCGTTCGACAGGAATTCGTCGATCATAGGGCGCCAGCCGATGCCAATCCCAAGCCCGTTTTGAATGGCGCGCAAATAGACCATGTAGCTGAGAAACCGGTCATGTGTCGCCGGGCGGGATACGTGCTGGCCGCTGCCGGAAAAATACCTGTTCCAATCATCCGAATGCGCTGGGCCAGACATGTGTAACAGACGTTGATGCGCAAGTTCGTCCAACGAAAGTGGCGTGGAAGAGTTCAAATGGTCCGGATGGCAAATGGCGACCATGCGCTCGGGGAAGACTCTCATGCTGTTCAAACCAGGCACACCCTGTTCGCCAAACACCACCACCGCGTCGCACCGGTTCAGGTCGTAGTCCGGGTTTTGATCGCGCGTGACGATTTGAACTTTGATATCGGGGTGGGACACCTGAAAATCGGCCAGCCGCGGCAACAAGTACAGGCTGGTAAAGCCGATGGCCGCGCTGACTACAATGCGGCTTTCCTTTTGCCTGTCGCGAATGTCGTCCAGATCGGCACGGATTGAGTCAAAACCCCGGGACACGCTTGAGGCCAGTTTCTCACCTTCTTCGGTCAGCGTCAGCCGCGGTTTGCTACGGATAAACAGGGGCGTATCGAGCGCTGATTCGAGGGCTGCAACCTGTCGGCTGATAGCGGGTTGCTGCACGTTCAGTTCTTTGGCTGCGGCCGAAAAACTCAGATGCCGCGCAGCGGCCTCGAATGCGTTTATCTGAGCCAGAGGTAAGTGTCTAACCACCTGTTCTATTCCTTTTAGGAATGATCGACATTCATCATTTCTGTCTTTTTCGATGCGGGCAAGGGGGTAGTCTGATCGTGAACGCCGAAAAAAGGAATGTTCTGTTGCAAGTCAAACTGCTCGCTTTGGGAGGGGATGGCATCGGCCCGGAGATCCTTGCCGAAGGATTGCGGGTCGCCGATGCATTGGCGGCAAAAGCTGGTCTGACGCTGAACGTCGAGCACGATTTGCTACATGGTGCATCGTGGGACGTGCACAGAACGTTTTGTCGCCCGGAAGTGTTGGATAAGGCCAGAGACGCAAATGCAATTCTGGTCGGCGCGGTTGGTGGCCCTAAATGGGACAACATCCGCATGCCCGGTGGCGCAGAGTGTCAGGACGGTCTGATGTACCTGCGGCACCATCTGCAAACTTACCTCGGTCTGCGTCCCGCACGCGCCTGGCAGTCGTTATTGCACCATACACCATTCCGGCGCGGGCTCGCCGATCGCGCAAACGTTCTTATCCTGCGAGAGATGTGTGGCGGCGCCATGTTTGCGCGCGAACGGGGGCAGCGGCAGGTGAACGGCGTGCGGCAGGGCTATGACCTGACGGCTTATGACGAGGATGAGATCGCCAGATTTGCACATGGCGGCTTTCAACTCGCGCGCGGACGTCGTGGGAAAATCGTCAGCTGCGACAAGTCGAACGTGATGGAAAGCTACAAGCTGTGGCGAGAAGTGGTGAGCGAGGTTGCCACGCAATATCCGGACGTCGAATTCGAGAACATGTTCGCTGATAACTGCGCCTATCAGCTGATGTGCCGCCCCGAGGACTTTGACGTTGTCCTGTCGTGCAACCAGTTGGGCGACATCCTGAGCGATCTGACAGCCGTCTACTCCGGGTCGCTGGGAATGCTGCCTTCGGCCTGCCTTTCGGCCAATCCTGAAGGTGGGCCGGTTTTTGGGGTTTATGAAAGTACGTCTGGGTCTGCACCGGATATCGCCGGGCAGGGCATCGCCAACCCGATAGGGATGATCCTATCCGTCGGCATGATGTTTGAATACACGCTGGTCCGCCCGGATCTGGCGAAAGCGTTAGAGCAGGCAGTCGAGCAGGTTTTGGCAGACGGTATCATGACGCGCGACCTTGGGGGCACCGCTGACAGCGTTTCGGTAACCGATGCCATTCTGGAAAGGCTCTCTGGATGATGGTCTTTGACTACGTCATTGCAGGAGGAGGCTCCGCCGGATGTGTGCTGGCGGCACGTCTGGCGGAAGACCCTGATGTTACGGTCTGTTTGATTGAGGCAGGCGGTAAGGGGCGCGACCTGTTCATCCGCATGCCCGCCGGAAACGGATTTGTCTTCGGCAACCCGCGCTTCGACTGGGGGTATGAGTCCGTTCCACAGCCAGGTTTGAACGGGCGCAAGATCTATTTCGCAAGGGGTAAGGCCCTTGGCGGCACCTCGATTGTCAACGGGATGATCTACATGCGCGGCGTACCTGCCGACTATGATGCCTGGCGGCAAATGGGACTGAAGGGGTGGGGCTATTCCGAACTTCTTCCCTATTTTCGCCGATCGGAAGGATCGCGTGATCGACGTGACGGATATCATGGCGCTGCGGGGCCTTTGAAAACGGAACCGGCGGCGAATTTCGGAGCGCTTGATCAGGCCTTTGTTGAGGCTGCGGTTGCGGCGGGCCATGCCAGACTGGACGACTTCAACGGGCCGCACAGAACCGGGGTTGCCCGCAATGACAGTACGGTCAGTCGCGGGACTCGCCAATCATCGGCCTTCGCCTATCTGAAATCCCCGCCTGAAAACCTGACCGTGCTGACAGGCAAGCACATTGCCCGCATCCTGTTCGAAAACACACGCGCCGTTGGTCTTGAAACCATCGGTGGCAAAAGATATCGCGCGGCCCGCGAAGTCATCGTGTGTCAGGGCGCATTCGGCACACCGCATCTCTTGATGTTGTCAGGCGTTGGTCCGGCGGACCATCTGTCAGAACACGGGATTGCGCCCGTTGTTGACCTGCCGGGGGTAGGGCAAAACCTGGCGGATCATGTTGATGTTTCGATGCAATGGGCGTCGGACCGTCTGGACCTGTCACATGCGCGCCACCAGAGGTTGGATAAGGCCGCGATGCTCATGGCCCGCTGGCTGCTGAATGGGTCGGGTCCGGGCGGCGGGGCCATGTTCTCGACAACGCTGTTTCATGCGTTCGACGACCCGGTGTTGCCCGAGCTGGAGGTTTACATGACCCCCATGATCGTCGAAGAAAATCTGGGCAATGGCGAGACAGAGGCTGCGCCGCTACTGCAGAGGCTCGGTCGCATGCTTTTGGTCCGGGGCCGTAAAGTTGCCCGGGCCGGGGTGCAGATCGACATAAACCAAGAGCGTCCCAAGTCGCTTGGCACTGTGCGCCTAAACAGCGTAAACCCTGTGGAGTATCCGCGGATCGATCCAAACTACTTCGCAGACAAGCGTGACCTTGATGAACTTGTACGCGGTGTCAAAGTCATGCGCGAAGTCATGACCCAGCCGCAGATTGCTAAATACGTGACCGGAGAAATCGGTCCCTGGGCGTCGGCGCGAACGGACGCGGAAATCGTCTCAGCGATACGCGAGACGGCATATACCGGGCACCATCCCTGCAGCACGGCCAGAATGGGCGGCGACGGAGACCCTATGGCTGTGCTTGACGGTCAGTTGCGCGTGCGGGGGATTGATGGCCTGCGCGTTGTTGATGCAAGTGCAATGCCCACTCAGATCACGGGCAACCTCTATGCTACGGTTGTCGCCATGGCGGAAAAAGCCGCCGACATGCTACTTGGGCGCCCCGCGCTCCCTCCAGAAAACCCTTCGGAGACCTGAATGTCTGATATCCGCACATTCCAGTATTTCGCCAATAATCAATGGCATGATCCCGCTGATGGAGGTTGGTTCGACAGTGAGAACCCGGCCAATGGTGAGGTTTGGGCGCGCGTCCCCGATTGTCGGCAGGCAGATGTGGATCGCGGAGTGGCGGCCGCCCGAGAAGCATTCTGCGACGGTCCTTGGGGGCGCATGCTGCCTGCGGAACGGGGGCGGGTTTTGCGCCGGATTGGCGACGTGATCTCAAAATTCGCAGAGCGGCTTGGGGCGATTGAGACGCAGGACAACGGCAAGCTGCCCCAGATGATCACGCCGGGTCTGAGGGAAGGCCAATGGCTGGTCGATAGCTGGCACTACTACGCCGGGATGTGCGACAAGTTCGAAGGTCGGGTCATCCCCGCCGAAGCTCCTGACATGCACAATTACATGAAATGGGAACCCTTCGGTGTAGTCGCGCAGATACTGCCGTGGAATTCACCTCTGGGCACCTTGATCTGGAAACTCGCCCCGTGTCTTGCTGCTGGGAATACGGTGGTGATGAAGCCTTCGGAACACTCCAGTTGTTCGACGCTTGAATTGATGGACGTGCTTTTGGAGGCAGACCTTCCACCCGGTGTCCTCAATGTCGTCACCGGGTTCGGCAGCACGACCGGAGAGCCGTTGATCGACCACAAGGATGTTCGAATGGCGTCGTTTACGGGCGGCACAGCAGGCGGTCGTGCAGCGGCTGCCGTTGCATCCCGTCAGGTGAAGCCGATCATTATGGAGTTGGGTGGAAAATCCCCGCAGATCGTATTGCCGGATGCCGATCTGGAACTCGCCGTGAATGGGGTTGCGGCAGGTATCTTCCCGCCAGGCGGGCAATCCTGTATTTCCGGATCGCGCCTTTTGGTGCATCGCAGCGTTGTTGAGGAATTCTCTCACCGTCTGGTCGATGTGGTGAAGAAAGCGAAAGTGGGGGAACCAAACGATCCCACAACGCAGATCGGCCCAATGGCCAACGGTCCACATTATAGGAACGTGTTAGATCGCATCGCAGCGGCAGACGATGCTGGGCACAAGCTGCTTTTGGACGGCCGAACTGCCTGTCGCGACAAAGGGTACTACATCGGCCCGACCATTTTTGCCGACGTTCCCAACAACGCGGATCTCGCGCAGAACGAGGTCTTTGGTCCCGTCGCCTCGATCGAAGCCTTTGACGACCAAGCCGAGGCGGTTCGGATCGCGAATGACTCCATCTATGGCCTCGCTGCGGGTATCTGGTCGCGCGATGTCACCAGCGCCATGCGCATGGCCGACAGGATTGAGGCCGGTACGGTATACATCAACAACTACTTCAACGCCGCTACGCAAAGCCCTGTAGGGGGCTACAAACAATCCGGATATGGTCGTGAAAACGGATGGGAAGGCATGCGTTGTTTCATGCAGACCAAATCGGTCTGGTTGGCAACCGATCCCCATCAGCCCGATCCGTTTGGCTGATGACTGCGATTCAAACCCTGGCCGGATTTGCCACTCAAGCCGAGTTTGCGGATGAGCTTCGTTCGGTGATCGCGCCTGCGGTCGCTGACTGTTTTGGTTGCATCCTTGCCGGTGCTGACAGCGAAGTTGCGGTCCGGGTCCGAGCCGCCTATGCGCGGATGAATACGGGCTCTGCGCCCGTCTTCGGTGTGGACGAAACGTCCAACCCACCAATTGCCGCGCTGATGAATGCGGTCGCGGGTCATGCATGGGATTTGGATGATTGGGAAGAGCCCGGAAACACCCATCCGAGCGTCGTTCTGGTGCCCGCATTGCTGGCGGCGGTTCATGTCTGTGCAACGTCGGGCCAGGAAATGGCGACGGCGTATCTGATCGGAACTGAGATCATCATGCGGCTGGGTGAGGCCGTCTCGCTGGATCACTACGCACGGGGGTTTCATTCTACCGCAACGCTCGGAACGATTGGCGCGGCTGGGGCCGTCGCACGCATCCTGAAGCTGACGGAGGATCAAACCGCTCATGCTCTGAGCATCGCGACGTCGCAGGCCGTCGGATACACCGCACAGTTCGGTTCAAATGCCAAACCACTGCAGGCCGGCTTTACCGCGCGAGCTGGTGTTGACGCCGCATTGTTGGCGAAAAACGGCATTACCGGGCAGTCGGAAGTTTTGGAAAATCAGCGCGGATTCAGCGGGTTACTGGGCTTACATGATGCAGACCGTTTCAAGGCAATGCAGGATAAGTTGGGTGCTCCGTGGGCTTTGGCTCAGTACGGATTGATTTTGAAACCGTGGCCGTCCTGCGGTTACACACATCGGCTGATGACGGCGGCGCTGGAATTGCGCCATCTAGCGCTTGATCGCTTGCAGGATATCACCGCAATCGAGGCGACGATGCCGGATTTTCATCTGGCCATCCTGCCTTTTGACAAACCCCGATCCCGGAACGAAGCCCTGTTCTCGGCCCCGGCCTGTCTTGCGCAGGCGCTTGTCACGGGTGGTCTGACACTGGCCGATAGCGAGGATGAGTTTTGGCTGCAAGCAGATGTCGCCCGTCTGATCAACCTCACTACTGTGACGCCGGAGCCTGCGCGAAACCCGGCTTTGAACTACGATCCCGATCAACCGGACACGCTGCGCATCTCTTTTTCAGACGGCTCGACCCTCAAGGCGGCTTGCACATATCCGCTCGGGGCACCCCAGAATCCAATGACGACGGCGCAGATTGCAGCCAAGTACCAATCCATCTGCAACAGACCCTCGCACAGGTTCCACGCCTTGCTCGACTGGTTCGACGCGCCGGATATCGCGAAATTCTTTGAGGAGGCAGACCAATGACCGGCACCAGACGAGGCGGCGGTCGCGCCGCGCGCATGGCGGAACGGCAGGGCGGCGCAGGCTCTGGTCCGACCGAGGCGATTTGGCCTGGCATCGAAGGTGGACGTTATCAGCCCTTGACGCCAACCGAGGTGGCGATGGTCGACGAGACAGCGATGCGCATTCTCGAAGAAATCGGATTGAAGGGCGCGACGGACTTTTGTGCTCGGACCGTTTGCGCGGCCGGGGGGCGGATGACGGACGATGGCCGGCTGTTAATGCCCGAAACCATGGTGCGTGACGTTTTGAAGACCGCGGGTCGTGGGTTCAAGCTTTACGGACAAAAGCCAGAGTACGACATCGACCCGTCGGGCAGCCGCATCCATTTTGGAACCTCAGGGGCTGCAGTGCATATCGTGGACAGCGCCACCCAAAAAATTCGCGAGTCCACCCTGCGTGACCTCTACGACATGGCCCGACTGGCGGATGCGCTTCCGAACATTCACATGTTTCAGCGCACGGTGGTTGCGCGGGACCTCACAGACCCACGGGAGATGGATCTGAATACCGCCTATGCCTGCCTGAAAGGTACCGTCAAACCGACCGGAACTTCGTTTGGGTCAGCCGACGTGATGGACGAGGCTGTTGGGATGCTGGACATTCTGATGGGCGGGTCAGAGGCGCTGCGGGCACGGCCTCCGATTTGTGTGTCGACCTGTTTCATCGTTCCACCGCTTACTTTCGCCGAAGAGGCGCTGGGCGTCATAGAATGCGCCGCGCGACATGGCATACCGCTAAAGCTGGTCTCGGCTGGGCAAGCCGGTGCCACAAGTCCCGCCCCGCTGGCCGGGGCGGTCGCTCAGCAAACCGCCGAGGTGCTGGCTGGGATCGTCTATGTCAATTTGCTGAACCCGGGTCACTCGGCCACGTTTGGCGCTTTGCCTTTTGTCAGCGATTTGCGCACTGGTGCGATGTCAGGTGGCAGCGCCGAGCAGGGATTGTTAATGGCGGCCTGCGCACAGATGGCCCGGTTCTATGATATCCCCTGCGCGGTCAGTGCAGGTATGACAGACAGCAAGATGCCGGATTTTCAGGCTGGATACGAAAAAGGCTATACCGAACTTTTGGCGGCGCTGGCCGGGGCCAATCTGGTTTATGAGGCGGCCGGAATGTATGGGTCGCTTCTGGGCTGCTCGCTGGAGAGCTTTGTGCTGGATAACGACGTGATCGGGTCGGTCATGCGTGCCACGCGCGGTTTCGAGGTCAGCCGCGAAACACTGTCGCTGGAAACGATCCGTGAAACCTGTATCGGCGGCTCAGGTCACTTTCTGGGGCACGATCAGACGCTGCAACGGATGCAAACTGATTACTACTATCCGGCCATGGCCGATCGCCGAACGCCGCAGGAATGGGATGCCGCATCGAACAAGGATCTGTTAGAGAACGCGCGAATTCGGACGCGCGAACTGCTGTCGGCGCCCGAGCCCACACACATATCACCAGAGACGGACGCGGAAATCCGGGCGCGTTTTCCTATTCGGTTGATTTAGCGACGAGGGGCGCGGTCACGCAACGGAATAGCCATGAGCACCCAACTGGTTTTGGCAGGTGATTTCAAACGGGTCGAACAGTGCGACGAACTCCAGCGGTTTGCCTTGCTCAGTGGCCAGGATAACGTTCGTCGACGTAGCAAATTTGACTACCACGCTGTCGTTTATCCTGCTGGGTTTGTCGTTGACATAGGGCAGGTCCTGCAGGCCGGCCCAATAGCCCATATGCGACATCGGCCCTGAATGCCCTTTTCTGGAACGAACTCTTCGTAGGCCTGCGCAAACCCTGCGCTGCCGGGCAGTAAACTTCGCGGATAACCTCCAACGCATACCTTGCAATACCGTGCCCCATGATCGTCCTGTAAGCGATACCGACTCCGACGACGCCCACGTCCAGTGCGATAACTTGGCAGCGCAAAATCCTTATGGCACTGCCTCCGATGCTCTGAGCGCAAGAGCCGAAATCGTCAGGGAAGGGTTGGCCGGTGAACAGGTTGGAAACGCCCCAGATCCCAGGAAAAAGACATTGGGCGCGGAATGGAGGCGGAGCCTGTCGTCGGCGAACGAGCCCTCTGCCGACAGACCCAAGAAAAATGCCCTCAATACGGGCGTCCGACGGCAGAAAGCCGGTAACCTCAAGTTTCTTGATTGTATCGGGAATGATGTCGGCCAGACCTGCTTTTGCCGTTTTTATGCCGCGCTGCGATCAATGTCATGATAGAAATGATAGCCGTGCCCGGTTTCCGAGGTGCCGCCGATAAAGCTCTTGGTATTGGCGGTGTCGACATGGACGTCCACGATCGCCTGTTCGTGCAGATACTTGCCCATCGCATCGTCACGCACATTCGAGCGCAGCAAATGGCGGCATTGAAAATGCCATTAGTTCCCAGCGCGACTTTGCTTGCACGCAAGCGCGCTTCGCTGCCGTCCGTTCCTTTGACCCGGACACCGCGCGCGCCTTCTATATCGACCGCCCGTCCTTCGGTGCCGAAGAGGTAGTGAGCACCGGGGTGAGTTGGTTTCTCCAACCGGTTCAACATTGTGAACTTCGCGCCGCTGAGACAAATCAACTGAGCCAGGGGAAGCTGGTTTTTGCAGGCCTCCGAGATTATCCTGAGTTGCTTTTCTCGACATAGATTACCCGGTCGGTGACACCGGGATGTCGATGAAGGCGATTTGAGGTTGCTGATCGCGCCCAATCGCAGTCAGATTGCCGCCGTGAACAGAGGGGCGGACCAGCCAATGAAACGACAATCTGCGGGAACAGCCGTCTTTCTGACCGGCAGCCTGATGCGGCATGTGACCCGCATGTCGCTGACCACCAGTATCGGGCTGATGGCGATTTTTGCTGTGGATTTCGTCGACATGGTCTTCATCTCGATGCTGGGGAATGACTCGCTGGCGGCCGCCGTCGGGTATGCAGGGACCCTTTTGTTTTTCACCAATGCGGTCAATGTCGGTCTCTCGATTGCAGCCGGAGCGCTTGTTGCGCGTGAACTGGGTGCAGGACGGCCTGAAAAGGCCAGACAATTCGGAACCAGCGTTGCCTTGCTTGGCATTCTGATTGGATTAGTCGTGTCCACCATCGTCATGATTAACCTGAAATTTCTGCTGTCCTTGCTGGGCGCGCAGGGCGAGGTGCTGCAATTGGCGGTGCGGTATGTCACCATCATTCTACCAACGATGTGGGTGATGGCTGTGGCGATGACCGGTATGGCCGTGCTGCGCGCGTATGGCGATGCGCGCCGGTCCATGTTGGCAACGATTTACGGAGGCGTCGCGAACGCGGTACTCGATCCCATCCTGATCTTCGCGGTGGGACTAGGTCTGGACGGAGCAGCCATCGCCTCGGTGATCGCGCGGATCTGTATGCTGGTTGCTGCGGTCAGACCTGCCGTTCGCGTTCATCGAGGTTTTGCCCGACCGTCGCTGGTGCAGTTGATCGAAGATCTCCATCCAGTTCGCGCGATCGCCATTCCTGCGGTTCTGACCAATGTTGCCACGCCGGTCGGTAACGCCATCGTCATCCGTGAGGTCGCGCAGTTCGGTACAGATGCCGTAGCGGGCATGGCGGTGATCGGGCGGCTGATACCGGTGGCATTTTCGGTTGTGTTCGCCTTGTCCGGAGCCATTGGTCCAATAGTCGGGCAGAACTTTGGGGCAGGGCAGTATGACCGTGTGAAAGAGGCGTTTCTGGCCGGAGTGAAATTCACCGCCGTCTACGTGGTGCTGATGGCGGCGGTTCTGTTCCTTCTGCGTGCGCCCATCGCTGATTTGTTTCAGGCACAGGGAGAGACGCGTGCGCTGATCTATCTGTTCTGCGGACCACTGGCTCTGGCGTCCTTCTTTAACGGCGTGATCTTTGTTGCGAATGCCAGCTTTAACAATCTTGGCTTCCCGATTTATTCGACTTGGATGAACTGGGGCAGACACACACTGGGCACTTGGCCTTTTGCGGTCGCGGGGGGCCATCTGGCTGGTGCTCCCGGCGTGTTGTTGGGGCAGGCGCTGGGGGGTGTCATATTCGCCGTGCTCTGCTGGATTTTGGTCAAGCGCGTGGTGTCGGGTCTGACGGCGCCTCAGGATGTTGACCCATTCGCCGGGCAAAGTCGGCTGCAATCGCTTTTCGGGCGGCGCGGGTGGTGACACGGACAGGGCAATTGGCATCTCGACCGCACCACTTGCGACAGCATCGCTGGCGCTTTCAGCGACCGCAAAAGTAAGCCCTGGCAAGAGTTTCCGGCGAGGTTATACCGACCCAAACATCCTCAGTTGCCAATTCATGAATTCGTTGTAAGCTGAGCCTATGATTGCAGAAAACGCGGTGATTTCGCCGCGCTGATTTCAATTAACCTGTTAAACGACTGAGGATGAGCGATGTCCCGAAGTCTTTTGAAGTACACGCGTGTTCTTGAGATTGTCGGGGATACGATCAAGGTCAGGGTGCCGTTGGACGGATCGACCGACGCTGCGGTGCGTTTCAATGATCTGGCTGTGATCGAAACTGTGGACGGCCACAAAACGCTGGCTCAGGCGATCTTTATTGACCGGGACGTTGTGACCTTGCAGGTGTTTTCCGGCACCAAGGGGATCTCGACCGAGGCCACGGCGACGTTCCTTGGCCACCCGATGCAGACGCCGTATTCGCAAAACATCTTGGGGCGCGTATTTGACGGTGCGGGCGTGTCGATCGACGGTGGTCCGGACCTGTCGTCCGAGCCACGTGTGGACATCGGTGGCCCAACCGTCAATCCGGCGGAACGGGCCGTACCCAACAAGATGATCCGAACGGATGTTCCGATGATCGACGTGTTCAACACATTGGTCGAAAGCCAGAAAATCCCGATTTTTTCTGTCTCGGGCGAGCCATTCAATGCCTTCCTCAGCCGGATCGGTATTCAGGCCGATGCAGATATCGTGGTCTTTGGCGGGCTGGGGCTGATCTTTGATGATTACCACACATTCCGCACGTCCTTCGAGGACGCGGGTGTGTTTTCCCGGACCGTGATGTTTGTCAATCAGGCGATGGATCCTCTGGTCGAACGTTTGCTGGTGCCCGACATGGCGTTGGCTGTGGCCGAGAAATTCGCGGTGGAAGAGGGCAAGCGGGTTCTTGTGCTGCTGACCGATATGACCGCCTATGCCGACGCGATGAAAGAGGTTGGCATCAGTCAGGAACGCGTGCCGTCGCAGCGCGGCTACATGGGCGACCTGTATTCCCAGCTGGCCCGCCGGTACGAGAAGGCCTGTGACTATGCCAAGGGCGGCTCGGTGACGGTACTGACCGTTACGACAATGCCGGGCAACGACGTCACCCATCCGGTGCCGGACAACACGGGCTATATCACCGAGGGGCAGTTTTATCTGCATTCCGGGGTGATCGACCCCTTCGGAAGCCTTTCCCGTCTCAAGCAGAATGTGATCGGCAAGACCACTCGTGAGGACCACAGTCAGATCATGAACACTATGATCCGGTTCTATTCGGAAAGCCGCGACGCCGCTCAGAAACAGGCAATGGCTTTTGACCTGTCGGATTACGACCATCAGTTGTTGAAGTTCGGCGGCCTTTTCAGAACCCGGTTCATGGACATCAACGTCTCGATTCCACTGGAAGAGGCGCTGGACCTGGGTTGGAAAACACTGGCCGAGTGTTTCGCGCCAGAGCAATTGCTGATGAAGCAGGAACTTATCGACAAGTATTTCCCGAAGGATGCCGATGGCGCGGTTGCAGCTGAATAAGTCGTCACTCGCCCGCGAGCAGACCCAGCTAAAAAGCTATGAGCGGTTCCTGCCGTCGCTGGACCTGAAACGTCAGCAATTGATGGCCGAACGTGCCAAGGCGCGTGAGGACGTTCATCGCCTGCAGGACGAAGTGCATGAGCTGGCGCAAAAGATCGGGGAGAAGCTGCCGATGTTGGCGCAGAAAGGCGTCGATCTGGATGGTCTGGTCGAGTTGAAAGACTACAAGGTCAAAGAGGTCAACGTCGTCGGCGTCAAAATGCCAGCGCTGGATCGGATTGAGGTTGCGGTGCGCCCGTATTCATTTTTGGCCAAGCCGCACTGGGTCGATGCCGCCGCCAGTCTGTTGCATGACATGATCGAGGCCCGATTGCGCGTCAAAGTGGCCGAGGAAAGGGTGAAAATTTTTGACAAGGCAGTCGCCACGATCACCCAGAGGGTCAACTTATTCGAAAAGGTCCTGATCCCCCGCGCCAAGGCTAACATCAAGAAAATCCGCATTTACCTGAGTGATGAACAGATGCAGGCCGTGGTTCGCTCGAAGATATCGAAACGCAAACATGCGCAGGAGGCTGTGTCTTGAGTGTCGCGACGCTCAAAAAGCTGTCACTGGTGGGGCCGGCCGCTCAAAAAGGCGAGACGCTCGAAGCGTTGCAGGAACTTGGGTGCATGCATGTTTTGCCCCTGGCACCGCCGCCCAGCGAGCCCGAGAAGATCAGTGAACGAGGTGCCCGCGACGCCTATAAAGCGCTGCGGTTTTTGAATGATGTGGCCGAACCCCGTCGGCAGATACAGCGCGCTCCGGAATTCGAAATGGGGCAGTTCGTCAACGACGTACTGGACCTGATGCAGCGCACTCGTGATATGACAGATCGCAGGGATTTTCTGGCGAACCGGATCGCTCAGGTCTGTCCCTGGGGCGATCTGGATTTTCCGCCTGACGATGTGCTGGCAGGCAACAGGTTGTGGTTCTACCGGTTGCCATTGAAGCACCGTGATGAGCTGGAAGCTATGGAACTGCCATGGGCCATTCTGCAGCAGGACAATCGGTTCATCTATGCCGTTTTGATTTCACCCGAAGAGCCTGACGACGACATCCTTCCTGTGTCTCGTACGCACACGGGTTCACTTCCCATTCACGAGCTTGAGGCGCAGCTGGAAGAAGCGGAGATCGCCATAGAAGCGCTGGACGCAGAAAGGGTCGCACAGACCCGGTATCTGACGCTGATGCGACGGAACCTTTCAGTTGCTGAAAGTGCGGCTGAATTGGCCCACGCAACGCAGAAGGTGCGCGACGAAGAGGCCATGTTCGCCCTTCAGGGTTGGGTGCCCGAGGATCGTATCGACGCGGTGCTGGACATGGCTGGCACCAAAGACGCCGCAGTTTTGATTGAGGAACCTGGTCCCGATGACAGCCCTCCCACTTTGCTTGAACAGCCGGAAAAACGCAGCGCTGCCGTAGACTTGGCGCTGTTTTATCAAGTGCCGGGCTACAAGGATTGGGACCCAAGCGTGATCGTTGCGGTATCGTTTGCGATATTCTTTGCGATGATCGTTGCTGACGCCGGATACGGAGCAATTATCCTGCTGGGCATTTTGGCGTTTTGGAAACGGCTGGATGGAACGCCCGGAGAGCGGTCCTGGCGGAGGTTCGGTCTGATCATCTCGGGCGCGACGATCCTGTACGGCGTTCTCGTCGGCAGCTATTTCGGTGTTTCACCCTCAGAGGGTTCGGTTTGGGCAAAGTTCAAAATACTCGACCTGAACAATTTTGGTGCCATGATGATGGTTTCGATTGTTGTGGGTGTTCTGCATCTGGTTCTGGCCAACGCCTTGGCAGCCCGCGCGGCATGGGGGCAGCGCAAGGCGATCGCTAATCTCGGTTGGATCGCGGCGCTGATCGGCGGGTTTGTTCTGTGGCTCGGCTACATGAAGGGCAGTTCACCGATCCCCGGCGCGGTTCTGATGGGTGTCGGGGTTCTGGCCATCGTCTGGTTCTCTAGCAACCGGGTCATCAATAAGCCCACAGATTGGTTGTGGCGCTTGATTGAAGGGCTGCAAAGCCTTGCAGGGGCAATGGGAGCCTTCGGTGACGTGCTTAGCTATATGCGTCTGTTTGCGCTGGGTCTGGCCTCGGCCTCACTGGCGATCACGTTTAACGATCTGGCTGTATCGGTGATGCAGTCCCTCAAGGGGCTTGGCATTCTTTTGGCACTACTGATCCTGATTATCGGTCATGTTCTTAACTTCGCCCTCGCCATGATGAGCGGCGTCGTCCACGGCTTACGTCTCAATTACATCGAATTCTTTAAATGGGGTCTGCCGGACGAAGGCATCGTCTTTCGCCCGTTCGCCCGCAAGGAGGTTCAGGAATGAATGAGCTTGTTTTGACATTGGGTTGGCTGGGCATTTACGCGCCGATGGCGCTGGGTGCGGCAGCAAGCGCCATTGGCTGTGCCATTGCCGGGCAGGCCAGTATCGGCGCGATGACGGAAACCGATGGAGGCTATGGCCGCTTTGTTGGCGTGTCGGCCTTCCCATCGACGATGGTCATCTATGGCATCGTCATCATGTTTACCCTGAACCGCGATGTGACCCCCGAAAACGCGGGCGGTCTTTTCGGGATCGGTATTCTGTCGGGCATCGCGCTGATGTACTGCGGTATTTGGCAGGGTCGGGCCTGTGCGGCGGCGATCAATGCGACAAAGGAAAAGCCCGAAATCTTTGGCCTTGCGCTCGCTCCGGCGGCGATCATCGAAGGCTTCGGTGTCTTTGCGTTCGTCTTCGCTCTGGTCATCAGCGCGGGGATCAGCTGATGGCACAGGATGGCATGATTTCTCATGGCGTGGATGCCCTGATCGACAAGCTGCGCAATGACGGTGTGGCCGCTGGTCAGGCAGACGCAGAAAAGCTGCGCGCCGAAGCCAAGGCCGAAGCCGCCAAAATTCTGGCAGATGCGAAGCGCGAGGCGGACGACTACCAGAAAAAGGCCCGTACCGAATCTGACAATTACCGTTCGGCTGGCGAAGAAGCGTTGAACACCGCTATGCGCGATGCGGTCTTGACCATGAAGGGTGGATTGACGGATCGGTTTCGCGAAGATGTCGAGCGTCTGGTGACCAAGGAAATGGCCGACCCGGACTTGTTGAAACAGATGATATTGGAAGTCGTTGGCCGTGAGGCCGATGGCGTCAATCTGGATGGAAAGGTGCAGGTCATTCTGCCCGCCAAGGTCGCGACACAAGAGGACATCAAGCAAAACGCCGATGACATTCAGTCGGGCAAGCTGACCAAGTATGTGCTTGGCCTGACAGCCAAGATGCTGCGCGAACAGGTCGAACTGCACGCCTCGGACGATACGCAAAGCGGTATCCGCGTGCGGGCCGAGGATCAGGGCGTAGTTCTGGACCTGACGGACAAGGCCGTTGCGTCACTGCTGATGGAGCATTTGCAGCCGCGGTTTCGCGCCGTGCTGGAAGGTGTAATCCGCTGAGATGTCGGACCCTGACGCCTATATCGCGCTGATCAGCAGCTTGCCGGGTTCCGAGCGGCTTTTCGTGGCCAAGCAGCCTCCGCTGTCGCGATTGCGGCTGGATCGCCGCCTGAAGGCGCTGACACCCGAGGACGCCCATGTTCTGAAGGTCATGGAAAACGCCCTGAACTGGAGCGCGTATGACATGGACGTCACCGATGCCCAGGCCGTACTGCGGTGCAGACAGGCTCTGGCTGAGATCCCTCAGCCAACTCTGCGCAACCTCTTCCTCGAGCGGATGGACCTGCGCACCGTGGTTGCGGCCTTGCGCCTGCGGGGGCAGGGCGGTAACCCGCCAGCCGGGTCATACGGTTTTGGACGTTGGAGCCGTCACATCTCCGCCAATTGGGGCGACCCGGATTTCCGCCTTTCGGTGCCGATGCCATGGATCAAGGAAGCACGTCAGCTGTTGGATGCCGAGGACCCGTTGGGCCTGGAACGGCTGCTTTTGTCCGTCAGCCACAAGCAACTGAAACGCCACGCTGGCCGCCACCTGTTCGATTTCGAAGCGGTGGCAATCTACGTTCTGATCTGGAACATTTTTGATCGCTGGGCGCAAAGCAGTGCTAAAGATGCGGCCGCCAGATTCGAGAAACTGGCCCAACAGGCCATGGCCAATGTCGCAGATTTCGATTTTGAGAGAGTAAGCGCATGACTGCCCAAACACCCCCGGTTCAAACCGCAACCGCCCGCGTCGTCTCGGTCCAGGAAGGGCTGGTGCAAATTCAGGCTAACCACGATGCTGCCGGAGTTCCCGGGCAACTGGTCAAGAACGAGGTGGTCTTCATCCTGCCCACTCGGGCCGGACCCGGTGGGCGGCAGGAGCGACTGAAAGCTGAGGTTCTGCGCGTGCGCGGCGACACGGCCGACGTTCAGGTTTATGAAAGCACTGACGGCGTGGCTGTTGGTGACCCGGTGGAGCAATCGGGGCAATTGCTCTCAGTAGAGCTTGGGCCGGGTCTGTTGGGTCAGGTCTTTGACGGCCTGCAATCGCCCTTGCCTAAGGTCGCGGCCGAATTCGGAACTTTTCTGCCGCGCGGTGCGGATGTGGCGCCGCTGGACGATCAGGCGAAGTGGTCCTTCACGCCCTCGGTCAAGGTTGGGGATACGGTTACGGCGGGCGACAGTATCGGTACTGTGCCTGAGGGGCGCTTCACCCATAAGATCATGCTGCCGTTTAACTGGGTCGGCGACTACAAGGTCGTCTGGGTTCAGAAAGGGGCTGCGTCGATTCACGAAATTGTTGCGCGTCTGGAAGATGAGCAAGGCGGTGAACATACCTTGACCTTGTGCCAGAAATGGCCTGTAAGGCGACCATTGCCCGAGAGCATCCTGAAACGCGCCCTGTCGGAACGTCTGTATCCGACCGAACCGGTGCTGACCTCGCAACGCCTGATCGACACGTTTTTTCCTATCGCGCGCGGCGGAACGGCTTGTATTCCTGGCCCGTTCGGTGCGGGCAAAACCGTTCTTCAAAACCTGATCGCACGGAACTCCAAAGTAGATATCGTGATCGTCGTGGCCTGCGGTGAACGGGCGGGCGAGGTAGTGGAAACGATCCACGAATTCCCCAAGATGACCGACCCGACCTCGGGCGGCAGCCTGATGGACCGGACGATCATTATCTGTAACACCTCCTCAATGCCCGTTGCGGCCCGTGAGGCGTCGATTTTCACCGGGATTACGCTGGGCGAATACTACCGCCAGATGGGCTATGACGTGCTGCTGATCGCCGACAGTACCAGCCGCTGGGCGCAAGCCATGCGCGAGACATCCGGCAAGCTTGAGGAAATCCCCGGCGAAGAGGGCTTTCCGGCTTACCTGGAAAGCTCGATCAAGGGCCTTTACGAACGTGCAGGGGCGCTGAAAACGAATGACGGCGATCTGGGCAGCTTGACACTGATCGGCACGGTTTCACCGGCGGGCGGCAACTTTGATGAGCCGGTGACACAGTCGACACTCTCCACGGTGAAGTGTTTCCTCGGCCTTTCTTCGGAGCGTGCCTACAAGCGGTTTTATCCGGCTGTCGATCCGCTTCTCAGTTGGTCGCGGTACACGGATCAATTGTCGGATTGGTATGACAAAAATGCCGAAGCCGGTTGGACCGGCAAGGTCCGCGACCTGCTGGGCCTGATCGAAAAAGGCGAACAGGTTGACCAGATGATGCAAGTCACCGGTGAAGAGGGTGTCACCATTGAGGACTTCGTGACCCAGCAAAAGGGCCTGTTCGTAGACATGGTCTATCTGCAGCAGGACGCGTTCGACAAGGTGGACGCAACGGTTCCGCTGGAGCGTCAGAAGATGACGTTCAAGCTGGTCTACGACGTGACCCAATCAACTGCGAGTTTCGCGGACAAGGCCGAGGTGCGTCAGGTCTTTACCCAACTCACCGGGTTAATGAAGAACTTCCACTATGCCGCAGAAAATACGCCGGAATTCAAATCCCTGTGGGCGCAAATTCAGGACCTGTGTCGCGAAAAGTTCGATGTGTAGATTGAAAAAGTGGTAGCCCGTAGGGGAATCGAACCCCTCTTTCCAGGTTGAAAACCTGGCGTCCTAACCGATAGACGAACGGGCCATTTGCCAATGGCACAAGCACAAGTGGTAGCCCGTAGGGGAATCGAACCCCTCTTTCCAGGTTGAAAACCTGGCGTCCTAACCGATAGACGAACGGGCCACGCTGGCTTGTGGAGGGCCTTTTACGGTTTACCTCTGACCCCCGCAAGTCGAAAAATGCAGGGATGTGAAACTTTTTTGGCGGGGCCGGAAACGGGCTTAGTTTGCCTCTGCCGCGTCTTCCAGTCTTAGCTGAACACTTTGCCGCCCGCCCCATGTGTTCACTTCGAGCCGTCCGGCGAAATGGAACCGGGCACCGCCGTGATTGGACAGCCGTTCACCCATCGGTCCGTCAAAGGCACCAAAGGCGATTGCGTCCAGCCCTGCACCCATGCCGTCTGACAAAGACAGCTTCAGATGCGATTCGCCCACGCGTTTGGCAAAGCGGACCTGCAAGTCCGGCAGGGCGTAGCGCGGGGCAGGTGCGCTGGCCCCGAAAGGACCGGCTTTTTCGATCTGTTCAATCAGGTCGACCGAAGCTGCACCGGGCATTAGCGCACCGTCCAGCTTCAGGTCCGCAGGACCGCCTTTACCTGCGCCCTGTTTGGCCAACAATTCGCTGAGCCGTTCCATTGCCGGTTCCAACTGATCCCGCATGACGGTCAAACCAGCCGCCATCTTGTGACCGCCACCTTTGACCAAAAGGCCCTCAGCCGCCAATCGCTGGATCGATGCGCCCAGATCAACGCCCGAGACCGAGCGGCCCGATCCTTTTCCCTCATCGCCGTCAAAACCGATGACAATCGCGGGCCTATTGGCGTTTTCCTTGAGGCGCGACGCTACGATGCCGACAACGCCGGGGTGCCATCCTTCGCCCGCCGCCCAGACCAAGGGCGCGTCCAGCCCGCGTTCCTCGGCCTGTTCCAGCGCTGCTGTGCGCACTGCATTCTCAATATCCCGCCGTTCGGTATTCAACTCGTCCAGTCTTTGAGACAATGCCTCCGCCTCGGTTATCGAGTCGGTACTCAGCAGGCGTGCTCCCAGATCGGCCTGACCGATCCGCCCACCCGCATTGACGCGTGGCCCCAGAAGGAAGCCCAGATGGTAGCTGTTGGGGGCCGAATCCATACGCGCAACATCCGACAGCGCGACCAATCCCGGCCTTTGCCGTTGCGCCATGACCTTCAGACCTTGTCGGACCAGCGCCCGGTTCGCATCAATCAAGGGGGCCACGTCTGCAACAGTCGCAAGGGCCACGAGGTCCAGCAGACTGATCAGGTCCGGACCTTTAGCCCCGGCCTCGCGCAACTGACGGCCGGCCTCAACCAACATCAGGAACACAACGCCAGCCGCGCAGAGATAGCCCAGATCGCCGCTTTCGTCTTGCCGATTGGGGTTCACCACCGCTACGCAGTCGGGCAGCGTCTCACCGCCAAGGTGGTGGTCCAGAACAATGACGTCTGCGCCCTTTGCCGCCGCAATCGGTTCGTGACTGAGCGTGCCGCAGTCCACGCAGATGATCAGATCATGCGCAGCCGCCAGCTCCCGCATTGCTGGTAGGTTTGGCCCATAGCCCTCATCAATCCGGTCCGGCACATAGAGCGTGGCTTGCAGCCCCATTTGGCGCAGCCAGACCAGCAACAGAGCCGCCGAACTGCCGCCGTCGACGTCATAGTCAGCGAACACCGCTATCCGTTGCTTGTTCCGGACGGCTTCCAGAAAGCGCGTTGCGGCCTTCTCCATATCTTTCATGGACCGAGGATCAGGCAGCAGTTCCTTCAGCTTGGGGTCCAGAAAGCTCTGCGCTTCCATGGGCGGAACGCCACGCCGCGCCAGAACCTGACACACCGCACGCGGCAGGCCAGCCTGTTGCACCAGCATTTCCGTGGCCCGTTCGACCTCAGCCTCCGGTCCGACCCAACGCCGCCCTGTCAGTGACTGCTCAACCCCTAAGAAACTCATGCCTGCCCTCATATGCCAAGGCCGGACCCTCTCGGACCCGGCCTCTTCATCTTTTTACAAATACTCTCGCCGAAGGCAGCGGCGCAAGCCGCTTATGCTTCGTTGTGCGGCCACATCGGTGTGCGGTAGGACATACGGCGTACCGAGCCGGTCTTGGAACGCATCAGCAGAGTAGTGGTTTCGACCCAACCCGGCTCGCGCTTGATGCGCGGCAGCAGGGAGCCACCGGTTACACCGGTTGCGGCAAAGATCACGTCGGCCGTCACCATCTCATCGCGGGAATACACACGGTCCAGGTCGGTGATGCCTGCCTTGGCCGCGCGGCCACGCTCATCGTCATTGCGGAACAGCAGGCGGCCAAAGATCTGACCACCCATGCATTTCAGCGCAGCGGCGGCCAGAACACCCTCAGGCGCGCCGCCCTGACCCATATACATGTCGATGCCGGTCTCTTCGCTTTCAGCGCAATGCATGACTCCAGCCACGTCACCATCGGTGATCAGGCGGATCGAGGCACCGGTCTCGCGCACTTCGGCGATTATTGCCTCATGGCGGGGACGTTCCAGAATGCAGACGGTGATGTCGGCAGGCTCACAGCCCTTGGCTTTTGCCAGCGCTTCAACGCGCTCACGCGGGCTCATGTCCAGATTGACAACGCCTTCAGGAAAGCCCGGGCCAATGGCTAGTTTGTCCATGTAGACATCCGGCGCGTGCAGCATCGAGCCGCGCGGACCCATTGCGATCACGGTCAGCGCGTTCGGCATATCCTTGGCGGTCAGCGTCGTACCTTCCAGTGGGTCCAGCGCGATGTCCACACCGGGACCTGTTCCGGTGCCGACCTCTTCGCCGATGTACAGCATAGGCGCTTCGTCACGTTCGCCTTCGCCGATGACGACGACGCCGGAAATGTCCAGCAGGTTCAGCTGTTCCCGCATCGCGTTCACCGCCGCCTGATCCGCGGCTTTTTCGTCGCCACGTCCAACCAGCGAGGCCGAGGCCAGTGCGGCCTGTTCCGCGACCCGTGCTAGGCCCAGAGACAACAGGCGGTCGTTGAAATCGATTTTGGCAGCGCTCATTTTAGGTATCCTCAGGTCAATAAAGGCGTTTCATCGGGCATAGCCTGCGTTTTGGGCAGGCTGCAAGGGTCAAACCTCTTCAATCCGCAGTGCAACGGGCTCGCCCGATACAACATCGGTCGCGCGGAGGCCTTCCAGCGCGACGTCCAGCGTCGCGCGTGTGGTTTTGTGTGTGACAATCAGCACCGGCGCGGTGGCTTCGGTGTGCCCGTATTGGCGCATCCGATCGATTGAGACACCCGCATCGCCCAGAATGGCGGCCACTTTGGCCAGTGCCCCCGGCTTGTCGAACAGCGCGAGGCGCAGATAGTAGGGGGCGGGCAGACCGGTAATGGCGGGCTTCGCATCTTGCAGTGTGGTCGCTGGACGGCCAAAAGTCGGGATTTGCAGCCCGCGTGCCAGATCGCAAACGTCGCCCATCACGGCGCTCGCCGTGGGGCCTTCGCCCGCGCCTGGGCCGCGCAGAACAACCTGTTCAACCGCGTCACCTTCGATGACAACCATGTTGGTGCCACCTTCCAGCTGGCCCAAGGGCGATCCGCTGGGCACAAGGCAGGGCTGCATCCGCTGTTCCAGCCCGCGCGCCGAGCGCTGAGCAACGCCCAGCAGCTTGATACGATAGCCCATGTCTGCGGCCTGATGGATGTCGTCCAGGCTGATATGTTGGATGCCTTCGATCTGGATGCCGTCGAAATTCGGTTTGGTGCCAAACGCGATCGAGGACAGCAGCGCCAGCTTATGCGCTGCGTCGATGCCACCCACGTCGAGGTTCGGGTCGGCTTCGAGGTATCCCAACTCTGCGCATTCTTCGAACAGCGCGTTATAGCCCAGCTCCTGTGACTGCATCCGGGTCAGAATGTAGTTACAGGTGCCGTTCATCACACCCATGACGCGGGTGATCTCGTTGCCCGCCAAGCCTTCGGTCAGGGATTTGATCACGGGAATGCCACCGGCGACGGCGGCCTCGAAACGGATCACGCGGCCTGCGGCCTCGGCCTTTTCGGCAAGCTCCTGACCGTGGATTGCCAGTAGTGCTTTGTTTGCGGTGACAACATCTTTGCCTGCGGCCAATGCCGCCTCGACCGACGCCTTGGCGGCACCGTTTTCGCCGCCCATCAGTTCTACAAAGACGTCAATATCATCGCGTTTTGCCAGAGCGACGGGATCGGTTTCCCATGCGTAGTCCGACAGGCTCACGCCGCGGTCCTTGCTTGCGTCGCGCGCTGAAACTGCGGTGATTTCGATCGCACGGCCTGTACGCGCCTGCAGCAGATCGGCATGCCGGCGCACGATCCGCACGACACCCACGCCAACCGTTCCCAAGCCCGCAATTCCCAGCCGCAGCGCCTGTGTCATCCCGTGGGTTCCTTTCCGCTCGAATTTCTGTGGTTTCGGGCTGCCCGCCCGTTCATCGGTGCCTTAACGGGTTCAGCGCCGGGGCGCAATCCGAGACAGCAGATACGGGCATTCGAATTGTTGAAGGCTAGTTTATTTCGGCGTTTTGCAGCGCTTCGGCCTTTTTCGCCAGTGCTTCGCTGCGCGCGGTCAGATCCTCTTCGACCTCAGCCGCTTCGCTCACGGGGTCCACTGGCGGGCCCAGGATGTCCTGAACCGGGATTAGCTTAGGGTACGCCGCCGAACGCACATTCGGCAGTTCGCGCCCTTCCAATTCCGAAAAGTCCGCGCACGCAGCGCATGTCAGAAACAAAACCAGCAATGGCAGGGGTTTCATCCGGAACCCTTTCAATGGCGACTGACACCGTGATGCACCTTTTAAGGCGGGCGTTCAAGCGGGGTTCTATATGAACATGCGTTCATATACGGTGGCGAAATGGCACGTACCCAAGGTTCACATTCCGACATCACCGGCCCGCGCATCCGCAAAGCTGCGCTGGGGCTATTTGCCCGACATGGATACGCCGCTGTGTCGATGCGCCAGATTGCTAAGGAAGTTGGCGTGCAGGCCGGGGCGCTTTACAACTACACACCCGACAAACAGAGCCTGTTGTTCCGTCTGATGCATGATCACATGCAAGACCTGTTGTCGGCCTACGATGAACTGGGCAATCCGGCAGATACAGAGGATGCCCTGCGCCGCTTTGTAGGCTTTCACATTCGGTTTCACTTGCAGAGGCCAGATGAGGTATTCATTGCTTACATGGAGTTACGTAATCTCACTCCCGAAAATTTCTCTGAAATCGAGGCCCTGCGCAGGACTTATGAAGACTCGCTTGAGACCATTCTGAGGGATGGACAGCAGGCAGGGCTTTTCTCGGTCGCCGATACCAAGATCGCAACTCTGGCAGTGATTGCCATGTTGAACGGTGTGATGACCTGGTACCGGACAGGCGGACGGTTGTCGCTGGACGAGGTCGAGCAGGTTTATTGGGATATGGTCAGGCGCGCCGTAACCGCCTGACCGAAGTCGCCTTGTCAGTGAGCGGCACGGATGAACGTTCCGTTCCGCAGCTCTCGGAATGCCTGCTCCAGCTCTGCTCGTGTATTCATGACGATCGGGCCATGCCAGGCGACCGGCTCGTCAATTGGCGCGCCGGAGATCAGCAGAAAGCGAACACCCTCAGGCCCGGCCTGAACCGTGACCTCATCGCCGGTTCCGAAACGCACAAGCGTTCGGTCTCCGGACATGTCACGAATATTGACCTCTTGCCCGGCGACTTCTTTTTCCAGAAGTACGCCAGTGGGTTGTGAGGCGTCAGCAAAGGCCGCTTGCCCCTGAAAAACATAGGCGAACGCCCGACGGTATGTGTCGATGCAAAAGGTCTTCTTCACGCCTGCAGGGATCTGCACGTCCAGATATTGCGGATCTGCAGCGATGCCGTCCACGGGACCTGTCTTGCCCCAGAACTCGCCAACGATGACGCGTACTGTGGTGCCATCGTCATCGGTGATCTCCGGTATTTCCTTGCTTTGAACATCCTGATAGCGCGGTGCCGTCATTTTCTGGTCCGATGGCAAATTGCCCCAAAGCTGAAACCCGTGCATCTGGCCAACGCCGTTTCCCTTGGGCATTTCCTGATGCAGGATCCCGGACCCGGCTGTCATCCACTGAACATCACCCGCGCCCAGTGTTCCGGTGTTGCCCAAAGAATCCGAGTGCTCGACGGTTCCAGAAAGAACATAGGTGATCGTCTCGATGCCGCGATGGGGATGCCAGGGGAACCCCGCCTGATAGTCCTGCGGGCGCTCATTGCGAAAGTCATCGAACAACAGAAACGGGTCGAGCTCGGACGGGTCCTGAAACCCGAATGCCCGATGTAGCTTGACGCCTGCGCCTTCCATCGTCGGGGTGGCTTTGCGGGTTTCCAGTGTTGGTCTAAGGGACATGTTGGCCTCCTGGTGTTGTGAGGATCATGTAACCTGTGCGTGATCTGCGTCAATTCGCGTGCAAACACGCTGGTTGTGCAAAAATCGAGAATAAGATGCCCTCTGTTTTTCGACTGTCAAAGCAGTTAAACCCGGGCGGAGCAGAGCAGGGGACGACAATGCAACAGGAAATTCTGGCTACGGTCAAACCGTCAGCACCGAGGCGCTGGACTGGCGTGGGAATGCTGTCGATCGTCGGTGCGCTGGTTCTTTATGTCGCTCTCACTACCCCGCCGGAACCGGCATGGCTGGTCTTTTTGCTTGCGGTCGGAGCCGGTGCTTTCTGGTTGGCCTATCGCATGTGGCAAGCCACCAGTGACTGGATCGAGCTGACCGAGTCAGAACTTCGAACCGGGGCAGGGCAACTCATTGCAAAGGTTGAGGATATCGAGACCGTCGAACGCGGCGTCTTTGCCTTCAAACCCTCGAACGGCTTTCTGGTTCGTACGCGTACAAAGGCGCCCAACACGTGGGCACCGGGCCTATGGTGGCGCGTCGGTCACCGCATTGGCGTAGGTGGGATGACCTCTGCCGCCGAGACAAAATTTATGTCGGAGATGCTGTTTGCACTGGCTCCACATTCTGCTGACAAAACTCGTCCGACGCAGCCCAAGCGACCTTGTCGTTAAAGCGAGGCCGCGTGAAGACAAAATTGTCGAAGGTGTAGTCGTCGGCCAGCCAGCTAATATTGAACGTTGGAACGTACTTGTTTCTTGTTTCAACAAGGATCAGCGTATCCTGATCAGGCATGGGCGGAAGGCTGTCTTTCAGTTGTTTGATGTTGGCGTTTTCCCAGTTTGCCGTGAAACCGCATCTGGTGTTCCCCATCACATAATGGCGTTTGTCGTCCTCGTCATATCTGATCACAGTTACCCGCATTTCGAGTTGCGACCCATTATCAACCATCCGGTGCATCAGAATATATAGCGATTGAAAATAAGTATCCGTGAGCGAGTAGGCTTCCCGTGAGATCAGGTCACCGATTGTATAAGACGCCTTCAGGTTGGCCGCACTTTGGCGGAAGCCGTCAAAAAAGCTGTAGGTGCCAGTTACCGTCCACACCAGCAGAGGGAAGATAAGGACATATTCAACCGTCAGCGATCCCCGCTCGTCACGGTTTGCGCGTCGCAGAAATCCTCGAAACTTTGAAAAAATGGCCATGCCGTTCTCAAGGCTCCTGTACAAATGCAGTCGTGGCCGTCAGGGTAATCTGCCCGGTTTCATCGACCAGTGCGCGCCTCATTTGTGTCGTTCGCAACAGAGGATCGACCTTGGCGCACGCCCGCAAGATCATCAGGTCGTTGGCTTGACCATTTTTGAAGCGCCGCACCGGTTTGACCTCTTCCGAGTTGTCGGTGCAATCTGGCTGCGCGGGCAGATCTATTCCCGCATACGCGTTTTGAACTCTCATTTCCAGACGCAGGTTCTGATTACAATCGTTGACCATAAGAGCGCGATCACAAATCGATTTTTTGATCTGGTCGTGGGTAAGTTCCTTGCCGGTACCCAGACGAATATCGCGTACAACCAGATCGACCGACCTTTCCAGCATGGATTGTTGCATCGTCACAAAGGCGTACTCCATCGCGCCGACAACAAACAGAAGGAGCGAAGGGAACAAAAGCACGAACTCGAGCGTTACATTGCCGTCTTCCGCGCGTTTGAAACGCACCGCTTTTGCCAGTGTTTTCAAGATCATTGGGTCAGCCTCAGCTTTTTGATCGAAGAGGCGATCGACACGAAGACTTCTTCCAGTGTTTGCGGTTCGGCGTCCGGATCGCTGCCAGTAAGATTGCCGTCAGAGTTAACTGAAAAGAAGTGACTGTCCGAACTTGCACAATTCCACATAGTAGTTACACCAACGGCCGGGGCTTCAAAAGCGATCGCGTACACGTGTACGCCTTCATCCTTGATCTCTCTGCATATGTCAGCTGTCCGAGTGTTCTTTTCGCCTGCGCCGACTTGGGAAAACGCTTTGGTGTAATATTTATTTACGTAGTTGTCATCCCAGCGAAAATTGCTTTTGGCGTTATAGTCCAGATTTGTCATGGCGAACAGTTGGGGATTGGTCAGCCGGACTGCATCACCTGGTTCGTTGTCGCCATAAGGGTGGTATGCGTAAGCACGTTGGCGCGACCAGTAGTAAAGCGGCGGATTGTTTGAGATACGAACGCTGTACTCTCCGTCCACAGTCTTTTTCAATATTTGGTCATATCCCCTGTAGTCCGGGTTGTACCAAACATCCGAATTGCCACTGCGCAGGCTGGATTTCAGCTTGAACTGACCCGTGTTCTCGCCGTCAGTCATAACGACAATGATCTTCAGTACGTCCTCATCATAGTCCAAAGGACGGTTGGAAAAATAGGAAGGAACAACCTTTTCTGTGTCAGACGCAAGTTTTTCCACAACGGGTCTGAACTCCGGATCCACCATTGCGGACGCCCACTTCATCGCGATGTCGATTGAAGTTCGACCAAATGCAGTCAGATCATCAATCTCATCGTGCAGAGTTGTGACGTTATTGGTCAGAGGTGTGATTTCACTGCCGGCTCGAACGGGGCAGGTCGGATATGTGTTGGGCTCACGCGGAGTCGATGGCGTGCCTGATCTGCCTGGCTTGTAGGTGTCGAAATGCGCTGTGCGCTGCAACGCGGTCGACGTTTTCAGATTTGGCGACTTGAACTGGTCCGCCGTGAAGTTAACGCAGTGTGAATACGAATGTTCGTTGGTCACATTTGTGAACTTACTCAGGATTTTTTCACCCGCGTTTACCTGGGTTGCGTAAGGTATGATTGAGATCGAGACATCATTGCCTTCCTGCTTTGATATCATCTCGGTAACAAATCTTTTTGCCGCAACCTGAAGTACTTCAAGTTTAGACTTCCCCGCTTCCGCCGATGCCCAGGCCATCGAGCCGGACATATCCAGAACCAGTGAAATCTCGACTGCACCAATGGACTCTTCTGCGGTGCTGGTGACGCGGGCCTCCAGTGTTTTTACACCTGACAGCCTCATGAAATTGGTATTGACGAGGACGTCAGCAGTGGCCGTCACTTTACGTAAACCCAGACCCGTGACGACTACTGGTTCGCCCACGAGTTTACCGGGCGTACCCGACTTCTCTAAATAGGATTTCACAACATCCTTTGGAGGCAGTTTCTGGTCAAGGTCAGCTGCCGCAAGAACCGCACGGTCAAGTGTTGCCTGAAGGTTGGCCCTGTCCCGCTCAAAGTTCATCATATCGACGCCCATTCCGGTCGTCGCGACGATCAACAAGAAAGTGATAACCACGAAAACGATGAACGATCCGTCTTCGTTTCTGGCGAATTGCCGGAACTTTGAAACTTTTACTTCAGTGCCATTCGAGACATTTGAAAAAATGCGTCTTGCCATATTGCTGTCCCCGCTGAGCAGACATCCAGCGCTGCTAAGGAAAAGTTAACGTTTGAAAATTAACGGCGAAACGTGGCGTGAATTGGGCAAAATCGCCAGGTAATTGGCAAGTTTGCCGGCGGGTCGGGGATAATCGCCGGTCTTTGACCTCTCTGTTTTCGGTCGAGGGACAATTTCGCCAGTTTGGGCAAAAGACGCGACTCAACCCCGTTCGCAAATATTCACGATGATTTTCCTGTTTTATTTATGCTTAAATATTGATCGTTTACCCAATGGGTGCGACAAAACGTCAGAACGCCAGTCGTTCGTCGGCACGGAGGATTAAATGACGGCCATTAATGAACCCAGCTTTCGCGAGAGTGTAGACCTGATGTTTAACAGGGCGGCGTCCCTGATGGATCTTCCTCCGGGGCTGGAGGAGAAAATCCGGGTCTGCAACGCCACCTACACGGTTCGCTTTGGTGTTCGCCTGCGTGGCGACATCCATACCTTCACCGGATACCGCTCGGTTCATTCCGAGCATATGGAGCCCGTTAAAGGCGGCATACGCTATGCGACGGCGGTGAATCAGGATGAGGTCGAAGCGCTTGCTGCCCTGATGACCTATAAATGTGCTTTGGTCGAAACACCTTTTGGCGGGTCCAAAGGTGGTCTGTGTATCGACCCGCGCAAGTACGAAGAGCACGAGTTGGAACAGATCACCCGCCGCTTTGCGTATGAACTGGCCAAGCGAGACCTCATCAACCCGTCGCAGAACGTGCCAGCCCCCGACATGGGGACGGGTGAGCGTGAGATGGCGTGGATGGCGGATCAGTATGCCCGGATGAATACAACGGACATCAACTCGCGCGCTTGTGTGACAGGTAAACCGCTGAATGCCGGGGGCATCGCTGGCCGGGTCGAGGCAACGGGCCGCGGTATCCAGTATGCTCTGCGTGAGTTTTTCCGGCACCCGGAAGACATCAAGAAAGCAGGCCTGTCCGGTAAGCTGGACGGCAAGCGCGTCATCGTTCAGGGATTGGGCAACGTGGGATACCACGCTGCGAAATTCCTCAGCGAAGAGGATGGCTCGCGAATCGTGGGGATCATCGAATGGGACGGCGCGCTTTATAATCCTGACGGAATTGACGTGGAATCGGTGCGTCAGTGGATCGTCAAACATGGCGGTGTCAGTGATTACCCGGATGCGACGCACTCGGCCGAGGGCGGTGCGGTTCTTGAGGAAGAATGCGACATCCTTATTCCGGCTGCTTTGGAGGGCGTTATCAACCTGTCCAACGCTGACCGGATCAAGGCGCCTTTGATCATCGAGGCTGCGAACGGTCCTGTGACCGCCGGTGCAGACGAGATCCTGCGTAAGAAAGGTACGGTTATCATCCCGGACATGTATGCCAACGCGGGTGGTGTGACCGTTTCCTATTTCGAATGGGTCAAAAACCTGAGTCACATTCGTTTTGGCCGTATGCAGCGACGTCAGGAAGAGGCGCGGCACGAGTTGATCGTCAGCGAGCTTGAGCGACTGGACCGCTACCTTGCTGATGCCTGGTCGATGTCACCGAATTTCAAATCCAAGTACCTAAGGGGCGCGGATGAGTTGGAGCTGGTGCGCTCGGGTCTCGATGACACCATGCGGATCGCTTACCAATCGATGCGTGAGGTCTGGCACGATCGTGCAGATGTCGAGGATTTGCGGACCGCAGCTTACATCGTTGCCATCGACCGGGTCGCAAAAAGCTATCGCGCCAAAGGGCTGTAATGGTTTGAAATCAGGGGCAATCAGGCATTTGTCAGATTGCCCCAAAACTTGACACCGGATCAGTCCGGCACATGTCGTACTTTGAAAACGGTCATGGCAGGCACCGCTTGCGGCGGGTAAGCTGCTGCGAAAGAATCGATTACCGGAGTACCCCATGTTGCGTATCGCCATCGCTGCTGCCTTGCTGGCCACACCATTGGCCGCACAAGAGACCAAGGAACAAAGCTGCCAATATCAGGCGGATGTTGTTAAGGCGATTCAGCAGGCCCGACTGGACCGTGTCAAAGAGCGCGACGTGCCGCAGGCCGTGGCTGACACCGGCCCGACCTGGCCCGAAAACTACAACGCAGCGATTCCTTTGATTACGCCTTGGGTCTATGAGCAAAAGATGCGCGATGTGCGCAAAAAGGATCTGGGCGCCGCATGGCTTGAGCTGTGTATGCAGCAATAATCCACAGCCCCATCATTTCCTTGTGGACAAACGCGCGTCATGCCCTTGGCGCGCGTTTCCATTTCTGCCAAGTTTAACCCATGTCTTTGCCCCCCGGATTTCTGGATGAGTTGCGCACCCGGCTGAGCCTGTCTCAGGTCGTCGGCCGAAAAGTCATGTGGGATCAGCGCAAGTCCAATCAGGGCAAAGGGGACATGTGGGCGCCGTGCCCGTTTCATCACGAAAAGACGGCTTCCTTCCACGTGGATGACCAAAAGGGGTTTTATTACTGCTTTGGTTGCCACGCCAAAGGCGACGCAATCAGCTTTGTGAAAGATACCGAGAACGTCTCGTTCATTGAGGCGGTTGAGATTCTGGCGCGCGAGGCTGGGATGCCGATGCCCGCGCGCGACCCCAAAGCGCAGGAAAAACAGGATCGCCGGTCGCAACTTGCAGAGGTGATGGAGCAGGCGGCGCAGTTCTTTCGCCTGCAACTCAAGACCGGGGCAGGGGCGGCGGCCCGGGATTACCTGACACGCCGAGGATTGGATGCACAGGCGCTGGATAGGTGGGAGATAGGTTTTGCACCGGACGGGTGGCAGGCGTTGTGGGATCACCTGCGCGGCAAGAACGTGGCCGAGGATCTGATTCTTGGCGCAGGTCTGGCGAAACCGTCGAACAAGGGCAAAAAGCCATATGACACGTTCCGCAACCGGATCATGTACCCGATCCGCGACCCGCGTGGACGCTGCATTGCGTTTGGCGGGCGGGCGATGGACCCCAACGACAATGCCAAATACCTGAACTCGCCCGAGACCGAGCTGTTCGACAAGGGACGCAGTCTCTACAATCACGGACCCGCGCGACAGGCGGCGGGGAAGGGGCAGCCACTGATCGTCGCAGAAGGTTATATGGACGTGATCGCCTTGGCCGAGGCTGGATTTGGAGCCTCGGTTGCTCCGCTGGGCACAGCGATTACCGAGCATCAGTTGCAACTGCTTTGGCGCATCTCGGATGAGCCGATCATCGCGCTGGACGGAGACACAGCGGGTTTGCGCGCGGCGATGCGGGCGGTCGATCTGGCGTTGCCGTTGCTGGAAGCCGGAAAATCCTTGCGCTTTGCCCTGATGCCCGAGGGCAAAGACCCCGACGATCTACTTCGTGCGGAAGGGCCGGGTGCTGTGCAGGCGGTGCTGGAAAACGCGATTCCTATGGTCAAGTTGCTGTGGCAGCGCGAGACAGAAGGGAAGGTGTTCGACAGCCCAGAGCGCAAAGCGGCGCTGGATAAATCCCTCAAGGAAAAGATCAAGCTGATCCGCGACCCATCTATCCGGTCGCATTACGGGCAAGAGATCAAGGACCTGCGCTGGCAGCTATTCCGTCCACAACGCCAGCCGCAAAATCGCCAATGGCAACCGCGCGGCAAGTGGCAGCCGCAAAAGCAGCCGGCAACCCCCGGTGCGCGCGCTTCTTTTCTGGCGTCGTCGGAGAACGCCGATATCCAGATGCGCGAAGCTGCAATTCTGGCAATCGCCGTTTTGAACCCCTCAGTTGTGATCCAATTCGAGCACCAGCTGGAAGAGATGGAATGTCACGACCCCGATCATGCCGCCCTGCGCGAGGCTATCCTGCGGCATGCCATCGACGATCCGGATCATCTGAAAGACCACATTATTGAAACTTTAGGCGGTGAAATCCTTGAAAACCTGCTGGCCCTTCGCCATGTCGCAGTAATCCCCTGTGTGTTCAAACCAGGCGAAGTTGAAAAGGCCGAGATCACGCTGGCCGAGGAACTCGCAAAAATCAAAGCGCTCCGGGGGTTGGATGCCGAGATTGCCGAAGCTGCAGAGGAACTGTCCGATCTGGCCGATGAGGCGCTGACATATCGGCTGGCTCAGGCCGCCGAAGAGCGTAACCGCACAAGCCGCAGCCAGAATGAGGACAGGGCGGTATTCGACATCGCTGACAATGGCGCACGAATCAACCGCGACGAGAAAGACGCGTTTCAGGCGATCATGTCAGGCATCAATTTTGAACGGAAACGTCGCTAAAGTGATGTTTTCGTAAGGCACTGGAAAAGAAAAACGGGTAAACGGGTGGCCGAATCACTTTCACGCGCTAATGATTCGGTTCAAACGAATCACCCATCCCTGCAGGAGCATTGAATGGCCGCCAAAGACACGACCGAAGATCGCAAATCCGAAGAGCAGGAACAGGAAATCTCGCTGGACATGAGCCAGGCCCAGGTCAAGAAGATGATCGCCGAGGCCCGCGAGAAAGGCTACATCACCTATGACCAGCTCAATCAGGTTCTGCCGCCTGATCAGGTGAGCTCGGAACAGATCGAAGACGTTATGTCGATGCTGTCCGAGATGGGCATCAACATCATCGAAGATGAAGAGGCCGAAGAGGAAGAGAATAAAGGCTCGACCGAACTGACCACCACCGACAGCAACCGTGAGGTTGCGCTGGCTGGTGCCGCCACCGAAAAGCTGGATCGCACCGATGACCCCGTGCGCATGTATCTGCGCGAAATGGGCAGCGTCGAACTGCTGAGCCGCGAGGGCGAGATTGCCATCGCCAAGCGGATCGAAGCCGGTCGGAACACTATGATCCTGGGTCTGTGCGAAAGCCCGCTGACCTTCCAGGCGATCACCATCTGGCACGACGAATTGCTGAGCGAAGACATTCTGCTACGCGATGTCATTGATCTGGAGGCTACGTTCGGCAACCAGATGGATGAGGATGGCGACGTTGAAGAGCCTGTAGTCGATACTTCGGCCGTGCAGGCGGCAAAGCCTGCCAAGGATACCGGACCTGAACTGGATGCAGATGGCAACCCGCTGAACAACGACGACGACGACGACGACGACGATCAGGCCAACATGTCGCTGGCCGCGATGGAAGCCGCACTGAAAGATCAGGTTCTGACCACGCTGGAGCGGATCTCGACCGACTTTGCGATGTTGTCGGAAATGCAGGACAGCCGGATTTCGGCAACTCTGAACGAGGATGGCTCGTTCAGTGAAAAGGATGAAGAGACCTATCAAAAGCTGCGCGCAGAGATCGTGGAGCTGGTGAACGGGCTGCACCTTCACAACAACCGTATCGAAGCTCTGATCGACCAGCTGTATGGCATCAACCGCCGCATCATGTCGCTGGACAGCGCGATGGTGAAACTGGCCGACCAGGCCCGCATCAACCGTCGTGAGTTCATTGACGCCTATCGTGGGCGCGAACTGGACCCGAACTGGCTGGCCGAGATGGGTGAAAAGCCGGGCCGGGGTTGGCAGATGTTCATCGAACGCTCGACCGCGAAGGTCGAAGAACTGCGCAACGACATGGCTCAGGTTGGCCAGTATGTCGGTCTCGACATCCCCGAATTCCGCCGCATCGTGCAGCAGGTTCAGAAGGGTGAGAAAGAGGCGCGTCAGGCCAAGAAGGAAATGGTCGAGGCAAACCTGCGTCTGGTGATCTCGATTGCCAAAAAGTACACGAACCGTGGCCTGCAATTCCTTGATCTTATTCAGGAAGGCAACATCGGCCTGATGAAGGCGGTGGACAAGTTCGAATACCGCCGCGGGTACAAGTTCTCGACCTATGCGACGTGGTGGATCCGTCAGGCGATCACACGCTCAATCGCGGATCAGGCGCGGACCATCCGTATTCCGGTGCACATGATCGAAACGATCAATAAGCTGGTTCGGACCGGTCGCCAGATGCTGCATGAGATCGGTCGCGAACCGACACCGGAAGAACTGGCTGAAAAGCTGCAGATGCCGCTGGAGAAGGTTCGCAAGGTGATGAAAATCGCCAAAGAGCCAATCTCTCTGGAAACGCCGATTGGCGACGAGGAAGACAGCCAGCTGGGCGATTTCATCGAGGACAAGAATGCCGTGCTGCCGCTGGACAGCGCCATTCAGGAGAACCTCAAGGAAACGACCACACGAGTTCTGGCCTCACTTACCCCGCGTGAAGAACGCGTTCTGCGGATGCGCTTTGGTATCGGCATGAACACCGACCATACGCTCGAAGAGGTTGGTCAGCAGTTCAGCGTGACCCGTGAACGTATCCGTCAGATTGAAGCGAAAGCGCTGCGGAAGTTGAAGCATCCCAGCCGATCACGAAAGTTGCGGTCTTTCCTGGATCAGTAAAGTCAAAGGCGCCTCGAACGAGGCGCCTTTTTCTTTTCGGCTCACGCGATGATCATGATGTCCGGTTTGAAACTCAATTTGGCGAGAAGTCACAAGGCTGGTAGCCGCGGGATTTCTATATCCTAAAAGTCCACTCATGGGACGGGCCGGGGCGAGGTGTTGCCGCTGATGACCCCCGGCCACACACCTAGTTGTCAGGACTCCAGGCGGCTCCGGAACGTGCTGGGGGATTGGCCGGTCCACCGCTTGAATGCTGTTGAAAAGGCTGGCTGGTCGGCGTAGCCAAGCGAATATGCGATTTCGGACAATGGAATCCCGTCAGTGAGAAAGGTCTGCGCAAGATCGCATCTCAGGTCTTCGACGATCTCGCGATAACTCGTTCCTTCATCATTCAGTCGTCGGGCAAAGGTGCGTGGGCTCATACCCAGATTGGCCGCCGCGTCGTCGGCCTGAATGATCGTGCCGGGCAGGGATCGCGTGATCAACCCTTCGACCTGTGCCCTGAGCTGTTGCGTTGGCTGCCTGCGTTCGGCCAGAATGCGGTCACCGTAAGCCAGGAGGTGTTCCCGTAAACTCGGGTCATAGGTCGGCACGGGCAAGTCCAGCGAGGACAAAGTGAGCACGATTTCCAGCCTTTCCGCGCCGAAGGTAACCGGAAAGCCCGCGATCTTTTGGTAATGCTTGCCGCTCTCACCGACCTCGTGCTGGAACCTGATTTCGATGGGGAAGAAGTTGGTCTGCGTCAAGGACCGCATACGCGCCAGCGCAGCGAATATCAAAAACTCGGTCCGCCGGTGATATCGGGCAAAACTGGCGTCCTTCCACTCGGCTTCGATTGCAGCGAAGTTTCCCGCGACCCGCAGGCTGAAGGACAATGCCGGGTCGATAATACTGTGAAAACGCGATGTGTTTTCCACCACCTGCTTCAGATCCCGCGAGTACTTACTGATATAGGCGGTCACGCTGGAAGATGCGATGAACGCCAACCCGGCCCGGGCGGAAAAGGTAATGTCGTTCAAGGCGTCGCAAGCGTAGCGGGCGAACAGGGCTTCTTTGTGCGCGCTGAATGCCGTTACGGGCGGCGCGATGTTGTCGCGGCTGAGGCCGCATTTGGCAAACACACGGTCAACAACCGCGGGATTCTCTGCGCGTTGTTCCAGCGTTCTGGCCAACACTTGAATGCGGGCAATATCGACGTCCATATTTTAATACCAATTAATCTGAGTGTTAAACTTGTGCCTACTCCGGCTACCTTTTCGGCGAGGGCCGTAATGGTTGTCACATATTCAAATTACATTGGCGGAATTACGCAAGACCGCAGTCGTAGGTATGACTATTTTCCGCGCGTTGTCGGGTTGGAACCTTTTAGGGGATGAGGTCAGAGCCCAGGAAACTTGTCGTGCAGACTGCCGGTGGCTCCCCGACACGTTCAATCCGCCATGGTGCCCAGTGTCGCATTGTCCGAATGACGCGGCGGTGTAATGGTTTGGTGCAACGGAATTATCAGGCGTATCTGGCATGACCGAACGAGCAACCGAACTGGGGGATGGTCAGGATTTCATCGTCTTTGACGGAGAATGCGTTCTATGCTCGGGGTTTTTTCACTTCATGGTGGCGCGGGACAAGGTACAGCGGTTCAAATTTGCCACTGCGCAGTCGCCTCTGGGGCAAAGGTTGTATTCTGAACTCGGGTTGCCAACACGGGATTTTGAAACCAACCTCGTGATTGCCGACGGTGAAATTTACCAGCGGCTGGATGCGTTCGCAGTGGCCATGCGCCATTTACCGGGGCTCTGGCCCGCACTATCGGTCTGCAGGCTGCTGCCCGGGTTTGTCAAAGATCCTCTGTATCGTGCGATTGCAAAAAACCGCTACGCGATCTTCGGGCGCGCGGCCACCTGTATGATCCCGGACCCGGCGTTGCGGTCCCGTTTCCTGCCCGAGGGGTTCTGATTGGAACCGGATCCCTTTTTGCAGGCCCTACCAGCACGGACAGAGCTGCCAGAAGCGATTGAATTGCTGCATGGCGGTTCCGGTCGTTATTCGGGGCGATGCACGGTCGAAACGGGTAGGGGATTGTTCACCGGATTGGCCTTGCGCCTTGGGCAAATGCCGCCGGACGGTGAGGATGTAGCAGTGCAGGTCAAGGTAGATAGGAACGGGCCTGTTTGGGTCTGGACACGCGATTTCGGTGGCCACATTACCCGCTCCCGGCTTACCTATGATCATGATTTTGGTTGTGTCCGTGAAAGATTTGGTCGGCTCTCAATTTGGCTAATGCCGGTATTTGAGAATGGGCGGTTGTCGATCCGGATCAGGCGTCTCAGTTTTTTGGGCATTCCGTGTCCAAAGTTCCTGCTGCCGCGTTCAAAGACCGTGGAATGGGAGGATGACGAAGGCCGGTTCAGGTTCGACGTGTCTGCCGATATGCCGTTCCTTGGGACTTTGATCCGATATCATGGCTGGCTAACGTCCGATCACGCACAGGCGGCGAAATGCTGAATTGATTGTGAACCGGCTTTGCCCGTTTAGGAAGTATACTATTTTAAAAATCACCTGGTAACAGAAAGAGTATGATTATGAAAAAGGTTGTGACTTTAGCGGTTTCTGCCGCGTTCTTATTAAGTGTGCCCTTATCTGCATCCGCTGCGCGGAACGGATATCAGACCGTCGCGTTAAGCAGCACAGTATTCGAGGTGATACCGCGTACCCGCCGGGATGTGGACGGATACTGGTGCGCAGCTGCGGATTTTGCACGCAGGACATTGGGGGCCGGCTGGCAGCAGCGCATTTACGTTGTGCGTGGCTACGGCCCAAGTGAAGCAACGGGTCGGCGGACGTCCGTTAAGTTTTCGATAGCGCCGCCTGAAGGGGGTGTTGCCCAGCAAAGCAGTTCGATATCATCCGGCTTTAACCCCGGCGAAAGCATGTCGGTTCAGGGCGCAAACGGACGCTGCAACGTCCGCCCGTTCTTCAACTGATCCAGGACTGATCGCCATATGCAGACCGAGTTAAATATTTCGACGAAGGGTCCGGGGCTGTACGAATTCACCTCGGACGTGCGCAACTGGCTCAACTCGGTCTCTGGCGACGGTTTGCTGACGTTGTTCGTGCGGCATACCTCGTGTTCGCTGGCCATTCAGGAAAATGCCGATCCCGAAGTGCAAACGGACCTGCGCGCCTTTTTTGAAAGGCTGGTACCACCGTCCGATCATCCTGCGATGGCCTATCTGAAGCATACCTACGAAGGCCCAGACGATATGCCAGCCCATATCAAGGCTGCTCTGTTGCCTGTCTCGCTGTCTGTTCCTGTATCTGCAGGGCAGCCGGTGCTGGGGACGTGGCAGGTGTTAGTTGACACTTATTCCTGCAGTGAACCCGGAAGAGGCCCGCAGAGACCGGAAGACTTCGGAAGGTCAAAAAAATAAGGGCACAACGGGAAACGAGGCGGTGGGGGTGTTGAAACCGCGTTGTCATGCACAAACCCCAAAATCGGGCGCTGAGAGAGCTGTGAGGGACCTGAGGAGTGTTTAACCGGCTGCCTGCTCGGAGGACGCGCAAACCCCATTGAATTAGGCTTAAAACGGCAGTGAAAGTGTGGTGAAGCCCTCTTGAATGATGGTTTTCGTGCTTCTGAACTTAGAATTCGGCTTCTAAGTTTCTGCGGGAGTTCTAGGAAAGGGATTTATCTTCACAAAACAGAATCTTAGGTGAAGTCAGGCGCGGACCGTCAATCCGCTAAACCTAGAACGAATCTTGGACCAAATCTCAAGGTGCCTATGGGTCATCGAGGTGGCTCAGAGTATCTCTGGCGCCTGCCATTTTGCGCCGCCTGTCGACCAATACTGTTAGCTTCGAACGCCTGCAAAGAGCCCTTACCGGAAGTTAGTTGCCATCTGTCTTTCGCTCTCGCAGCAGGTCGCGAACCGCATATTCTAGACATTCAACACATGGTCACAAATTGCTGGTGAGCGGGACTTAATTGTCTTTCGATTTCTTCCGCCAAATGACCGCTTGTGGTTCAGCCGATCATACTGGAACCGCCTGTCTATTCAGCTTCGCAGGGCTTCACGGCCTGTTCGCCAGACCCTGCTGAAAAGAACATGCCGTCGGGCGAAAACGCAAAACTGTTGATTACGATGCAGCCCTTTGGGTTCTTCCCTGAAAGCAAGAATGCGGCATTAATTAATGGCGATATGGGAGATAGTTGCACTTCGTTTTCATGAGTTCCGGCACTGATTAACTCGACTTGCTTCATCAAAAAGTGTCGCAGAAGCAGCGCTTGTTCAACAGAACCCAGAATGTACTCTTCCTCGTTCAAAAAAATATTGCATAGATGCCGTTTCGTGCCATCTCTAGAAGTCCATTCCGTAAGCAAAACATACCATTCTGATCCCGGTGAAACCCAAGCCTCTTGCGCCGAAGACATACCCCAATCACGTTCATGGCGCTGTGGAACTTCCTGCCTTTGAAGCCCTCTGCTGTCAAAAACTGAACTCGTTTCTACAGACACGCGACAACGTTCAAAGAGGTTTTCAAAATCTTGCACCAAGTTCTGTGCGTGAATCGGGTTGCCCCATAACCAGAGGGCTACCGCCAACGCAGCAATGCATCGTGTCTTGAAAAGTTTTGGAACCATTTAGCAAACCCAACCTCTTGAAAGCCGACATTGGCTGCATCGCTGAATGAGGTCAATATGGGCTCGCTACCGACTTTCTCTGCGACGTGCCCGAACTGGTGCGTAGAGCCCTTAGCGGACTTTGGATCATCTTAAGGATGCTGCAGGCGCATCAATTTGTCCCACAAAATTGCAATGAGATTTAGTGTCATGTGCCCAAGCGAGTACTTTCTTCTGCGGGGAGAAGCTTATAGTCATCGGTTAACAAATATATACTACTAAAGCTGGCATTCGACATGCACTTGGGAGAGCTAGATTGCGCCTACAATCGATTTCATACTCTGAACATAAAAACCTACCAAGTGAGTGGGTTTTGGAGCAAATGGATTTATGTGACCAGAACTTGATAGTCGGTAGAAATGCGACCGGGAAGTCGCGAACCCTCAGTGTTATTTTTGCGCTGTCTAACCTCCTCTCGGGAAGGAGCAAGTCTTTAGCGGATGGTGTTTGGGATGTTGTCTTCGCTGATGAAGTAGGAGAATTGGCATACCAATTGGAGGTCAAAGACCGAAAAGTCCAAAAAGAAAGGCTAATCCGGCAGGTTGGCAAGGACGTCACAATCTTGATCGATCGTGGGCAAGATGGTGAAGGAGAAATCAGGTTAGAGCGAAAATCCAACGATCCTGAGTTAGTAGAATTTCAAGCACCAACCGACCAAATTGCAGTTTCATCTAGGCAGGACAAAATCCAACATCCATATCTAATCCCGTTAAGTGATTGGGGGAAAAAGACTTTTCACCTAAATTTAGACAAGGCGTCCAGAAAGACTTTGACGCTACTGGTGCATTCAAGCGTTCAACAAGATAGCGGTGATCCTTCGTATCAGGCGGAGGTGGTTGAGCTGATGCGTCGTGGGGTTGAAGAGTTTGACGGTTTTGGTGATGCAATTGCGGCTGACCTACGGACGGTAGGATATCCAGTTACAAAAATTGGAACCAAGAAGGTAGAAAAATTCTATCCGCAGGATCCGGTACCCGGCGACCTAATTGGGTTGTACCTACGAGAAGAAGATCTTGAGTGTGACGTAGAACAGTTCAATATTTCTTCAGGTATGTTTGCCGCGATTGCGACGATAGTTCACGTGAACTATCGGCTTAGGAAAAATGAGCTCAGTTGCCTGGTCGCAGATGATGTCGGTGATGGGCTTGATTTTGAACGCAGTTCTAAACTCGTCACACTTTTAATTGAGAAATCCAAAAATGAGGGATTTCAGCTTATTTTGGCCAGCAATGACCGCTTTATTTTGAATTCGGTCCCGTTGGAGCATTGGAACGTTCTTAGAAGAAGTGGGCATGTGGTCAAGGCGTTCAATGTACGCAACTCGAAAGAAAAATTCGAAGAGTTCGAGTTCACGGGCCTCAGCAATTTTGACCTTCTCGCCACGGATTTCCTTTCAAATTGACCCTATGAAAAAAATTGCGATTTATGTTGAAGGCCAGACTGAGGCCATCTTTGTTGTGGAACTCATTAAATTCCTCGCTTCTCCTCGAACCGTGGAGATAGAAGAACTTTCAGGCTTCGGTGGATCATCAAAGCTTCCCCGACAATTCATAGAGGTGAGTGACGAAACCGTGGGTCCGGGTGGTGAAACGACCCACTACATTCTAGTCACCAACTCTAGCTCGGATAGCCGGGTAGTTACTGATATCAGGGACAACTATGAGAATCTGAAAAGCAAAGGCTTCGAAAAGATAATCGGTCTACAAGACGTGAGGCCAAAGAGAGTTGATCAAACCGAAAGGTTGAGGTCCGGCATCGCCAGTGTGCTAGCAGACAAGGACGACATTGGTATTCGGCTGGCTGTTATTGAAACTGAAGCCTGGTTTCTCGCAGAAAACACCCACTTCTTGAGACTCCACAGTGATCTTACAAACGCACGAGTTATGGAAATCTTGGATTATCTTCCTGCCCCACAATCTTCGCACGAGATCCAAACCCCAGCAGAAGATTTAAAGAAATTGTATAGCGCGGTTGGCATGACTTATGAAAAGAGTAAGTCCGACGTTCAACGCGCTGTGTCAATGCTCAGTTTTGAGGAACTAAGTACCAACTGCTCAGCTCACATTGATGACCTAAAAGAGCTGAGAAATGATCTTCAAGGTTTTTTCGAAGATTAGCTTCTTCAACCTTGCTGCACGTGCAGCGAATGGCGGCTTGGTGGCCTTCTCGCCTAATTAGTGATTGAATTGGTTACAATTACCTTTTTTCACGGCGTTTCGCAGTCTTTAGACAGCGGTATGAGCCCACCAGACGACCCTACCAACGAACCGTAGGTTGTTAATCTCTTCGCCTTGATAGACCTCAGGGTCATACCGATGACCTTTCTCGGAGTAGACTAATACTTTGTCTGGTTCCGGTCGGCGCACAGATTTGACGCGCAGATCGCCCCCGTACTCAAGCACGAAAATAGCATCTTGGATTCCTTTGCGGCCGCGCCGGAACAAGTCCGGGTCAATCCTGGTCGTATCGATCATCAGCAGATCGCCGTCCCAGATAAATGGCTCCATTGAGTGTCCTCGAGCGCGAAGCAGGGCCGCGTTCTCGGGCTTGACACCAATCCGATCCAGCCAAGTACGGCGAAATGCGACACGGTCAGCTTGCTCGACGAGGTCGACTGTTGTGCCTGGGCCGGCTGCAGCTTCAACATCGTAACGGGCGACTGTGGCATAGTCTGTGCCATCAATGAAGATGGAATGGTTAGACGATTCAGGTGTCTGTGCTGCGGTACGGGTGTGGGGCAATACTGTCTCGAACCGTGCTCCGCCACGTAAGGCCGAAGAAATCGCCTCAGCACCTTTTGCCACTGTGTGCGCTGTGACCACGTTTTGCTCCCCTGTCAGAACATAGAGAACGTCTACTCCGGCATCGGCGATGGCTGTGAGATAGTTACTGTCGGGCTTTCGTTTGCCGCTTTCGTAATTGATCTGAGCGTGTTTTCCGACGCCACCTAATTCGGCAAATGCGACCTGGCTCAATCCGAGGCGCTCTCTTTCTTCTCTTAACCGTTCACCTAACGTCGCCATATCCCACCACCACAAAAAGGTCGCCAAATGACAACCATTGCTTCTTGAAGGTAGTCAAATGACTACCTACAGTGCGTAACAACCACGAAACGCATTAGGCGGAACTAGCATGGATAAAAAGCCTTTCCCATACCGGCCTGGGACAATCCTTTATGATGTGATCTTGGGGGTGCTTCGTACCCAGGGCATCAGTCTGACCGACTGGTGTGAAGAGCAAGGGCTCCACCCAAGCTCGGTTCGCAATGCGATTTTTGGCCAGACCAGCGGTGCCAGGGGCGGGAGCAGCTTGCAATGCTGATCGAACGCGCGGGGCCAAAAATGGTCGCCCGCCATTACACCGAAATCGTGCGCCAGCATGCGAATGAGACCGCTCATTCGCTGAATGAGCGCGGGTGGGAGTAAATACAATGGGACCGAACGGCGCATTTACACACAGCAAGGCTCCTTTTGACCAAACGGCCAGTGCTCTGTTCGCCGAGATCGAAGTCATCGCCGACGGACTAAGTGACGATTTGCGGTTGGCGCTGGCCATCCAGTGGGTTTCGGAGATTACAGATGAGGCCTGCGCATTTCGCTTGGGGCTATTGAAGAGCCTCAGCGGCACTGTGCAGGCAGAGCTCGCACGCGCTCGGCACCAGAGAGTGTACGGCTGATGCGGGGCTGGGTGCGTCGGGTCTGGCCGACACCAAAAGCGTTTTCATGTGACTTTTTGGGAGGCTGCGCACTGGTCGTGATGCTGGTGGCGATGGCTTGGATAGCAGGGGCAATGGGATGAACGAGCAGGCAACTTTCGCGCAGTTGCCCCTAGGTGGCCACAAATGAAGCTGCTCAATGGGGGTAATATCAAACGTGTCCCAATCGCCGATGTTATTATTGGCGAAGATCGCCAGCGCGGCGTGGGTGAGGCTCAGGTCGAGAACCTGATGCTGATGGCGGAGGATAGCTGACTAGAAGCGGCCGCCACCAATCAAGGACCGCTCTTAGGTGAGCGAATCGCCTTGCTGTGCTGCAGAAAACCGTTCAGGGTCCGGATCAAATTTTTGGAGTTTTTTGAAGATGAAAGTTCTGTCCTGGATCGCTTATTCTTGTTGGGCGCTCGCAGCATTCGCGGTGTTCGTTGTGGTGGTTGAGGGGCCTGTTCACTTGCTACCAACGGCACTTTCTCTGGCGATCGCAGGGGTATTGTTCATGGCGGTCGAGCGGGTGATCTCACTTTTGACTGAGATACGGGATAGCCTTGCGCCGCAGGAGCGCGCTGAAGTTCCCCTGGCTGATGCTCCGGTTACACCAGCCCGGTCATTGGGCGACCTGAGCGCCGACTTGGAACGCGTTAAAGCCCGACAAGAATCCTGAAATCGGAAATCATCAAATGGGAGACGTAGAAAAATGTCGAATATGCAGCCATTCGTTGTGATCGTAGTGGACCACGATAAGCAGCATTTTTGCGTCGAGGGCCCAATGCTCGACGACAATTTGCTGAATGATTTAGTGGACGAAGCCCAAAAAGAGGGACGACAAGTCAATTGCCATACGCCGGGTAGTGATGTTCTTGGGAATGTTGAATCCGCGGCGGAAAGCTATCAGGGGTCATTCCCAGATCTGAAGCGAGTATCTGCCGGAGCGATCGTCTAACTTGGTGAGTGCGATGGTAGAATGCCATCAAGGGAAACCTTTAGGGCCTATTTAAAACGGCTTCAAAGATCACAGTTTAAACACTCGAACCGTTCAAGAAGAGGGTACTGCGATATTTTCTGTCTGGCCCAACGGCATCCCTTTCGACCTGGAATGCGAGATGGAGAAGCGTGATGCGGGGGACTGGGAGTCCGCCGTGCGCGCCTGGGCAAAGACGCACAAGCTGCGCCTGAAGGTGCAGTGGTACTCCGAATTGCAAACGGCAATGGCAGACCTGGACAGCTATCGTTTTACGCCTGCGCCGCAGGATAGATGGCTGCGAGTAAAGGAATGGATGGAGCGCCACAACGTATCTGCGGTTCCTAACCTTCCACGTCCCCCTGAACCGCCAAATGTCCGATACTAGGTGCTCAGACCAAAAAGTGAGTTGCTGCAAACATCTCTGTCAAACTGTGAAAAAAATCGTGTCACGCTACAGCAGGGCATCTATCTGTTCGAACACCGCAATGCGCCGCACGTCCGGCGGGTCGCTGCACATTTCACCTGACCCCTTTATCTTGCGGTGAAAAATTCCGACTACCCAAATCCTAGCGGCTGCCCTATAGTTGTGGATAAGTAAGCCATAGTGCTTACAAAAAGAGGCGGAACAAGGGACGAGGAGACGGCGGATGCGCTGCCCGTTTTGCGGAAATATCGACACTCAGGTCAAAGATTCACGCCCGGCAGAGGATCACGTCGCGATCCGCAGGCGCCGGTTCTGCCCCGCTTGCGGTGGACGATTTACAACATACGAACGTGTGCAGTTGCGTGATCTGGTGGTGATCAAAACCAACGGTAAGCGAGAAGATTTCGATCGTGACAAGTTGGAACGTTCTATCCGCATTTCGATGCAGAAACGCCCGATTGAACCGGATCGTATCGACCAGATGATTTCAGGGATCGTGCGCCGTCTGGAAAGCATGGGCGAGACCGACATCCCGTCCAGTAAAATTGGCGAGATCGTCATGGAAGCTCTGGCGCGGATCGACACCGTCGCCTATGTTCGCTTTGCGAGCGTATACAAGAATTTCCAGGCGGCCGATGATTTCGAGGAGTTTGTCCACGAACTGCGCCCGCCGCAGCCTTCGACGGACGAGTGAGCGAAACAGATAAGCGATACATGGCGTTGGCCCTGTCCTTGGGTCGACGCGGGCAAGGGACGTGCTGGCCAAACCCGGCCGTTGGCTGCGTGATCGTGCGCGACGGGCGCATTGTCGGGCGTGGCTGGACCCAACCGGGTGGTCGGCCTCATGCCGAACCTGTGGCATTGGCGCAGGCCGGAGAGGCAACGCGCGGGGCAACGGCCTATGTCTCGTTAGAACCCTGTTCTCATTATGGAAAAACGCCACCTTGCGCTGAGGCGCTGATCAATGCCGGCGTATCGCGGGTCGTTTCCGCGATCGAAGACAGCGATCCACGTGTGGCCGGTCAGGGCTTTGCCATGTTGCGCGAGGCTGGGATCGAGGTAACCACCGGCGTTCTGGCCGAGCAAGCAGCGCGTGATCACGCGGGTTTCTTCCTGAAGACCGAGCAAGGCCGGCCATTTGTCACGCTGAAGCTCGCCAGCAGCTTTGACGGGCGGATTGCCACCGCCAGCGGCCACAGTCAGTGGATCACCGGCCCTAAGGCTCGACGCGCCGTTCACGCGATGCGTGCTCGTCACGACGCTGTTATGGTCGGGGCAGGTACCGCCCGCGCCGATGACCCGTCTTTGACGGTTCGCGATCTTGGGGTCGATGCTCAACCGGTTCGGGTTGTGGTTTCGCGGCATATGGACATCCCCTTGATGGGACAACTAGCGCGCACTGCTTCCGAGGTTCCGGTTTGGCTGTGCCATGGCCCATCTCCGGACGCCGAGCGTGCGCGCGCTTGGGAAGGGCTGGGCGCGCAATTGGTGCCCTGCGCGCTGAGTGATCACCAGATTGACGCGGTGGACCTGTTGCAACAGCTGGGGCAGGCGGGGCTGACGCGCGTGTTCTGCGAGGGCGGTGCGGCCCTGGCTGCGTCTCTGCTGGCCGCCGACCTTGTGGATGAGCTGGTGGGGTTCACCGCCGGGCTGACCATCGGTGCCGAGGGACTGTCAGCCGTTGGCGCACTTGGGTTGGACAGGCTGGACGCCGCGCCCCGTTTCAAACTGATCGAGACTCATGTCATAGGGCCGGACGTGATGCATCGCTGGGCGCGGGCACTGCGTTAACGACGCCAAAGGTGCGCGTGGGTCGCAAACGCGCCCTGAAGTTTCGAGAGTATCCGAACGACAGGGCCGCCCTTGGGCATGCCGCCCTTTGACAGCCGCTCCACGGCAATTTCGACCGGGCAGAGGTCACCTGTGACCGGATCAAAATACCGGGGATAGTCAATCAGCGCGGCGTGGACCAATCCACAGAGGGAAGGCCGCGCACCCCGACGGGCAGGAACGATTCCAAGATCGGTTGTCAGGCCCCAGCCCGCATAAAACGGAGCCCCAAGCGTCGTTACGCGGACACCTCGCATCAAAGCCTCGAACCCCAGCAGCGAGGTCATGGTCCACACCTCTTGCACCTGCGGCAACAAGGCCGCTGGATCACATTCACTGGCGATGACGTCAGCCAGACCTTGCGCGTCGATGGCCCCATCGCGCAAGCGGGCCTCGACGTCTGGATGTGGCTTGTAGATCAAAATGGCATTCGGGTTTGCTTCGCGCACCGCTCGCAACAGTTCTGTATTGGTGCGCACATTGCCTGTACCGAGCATGATCGAGGCATCGTCTTCGACCTGACCAGGGACAAGTATCCGGTGCCCATCGGGCAAATCAGGCGCGGCACCGCCGGTATTGTACTTGCTGATCTGCGCGGACACGATTTGTGCGACCAGCTTTTCGGCGCGCATTTCCTGATCAGGTCTCAGAATCTCACGGGCGGCTATCAACTCTTCCAACTGACTCGGTTGTGTTGGGTCGTAATAGATGCCCTGATCGTCGGTTGCCAATGAAAGAGGCGGCACCAGTTCCGCACCCAATCCGCGTGAGCGTAGGAAGCCATCCTCGACCCTGACCGCGTTTACCGCGCCGCGGGCCTGACTGGCCCAGACCATGTGCGGCCGGTCCGAATGCTCGGGGACACCCTCGGTAAACCTGATTTTCTTCTCGCGCCCAAACATCTGTTGCAGGTGTTTCCGCTTCCACAGGCGCATGCCTGAAGCAGTCCACCCCTTGTGATCCTGCCGCCACGCGCGCGTACGGGCTTCCAACGTGTCTAGAACGGTTTCCAGCTCGCACAATTGGTCCCGGTATGGGTCGTACCAGGTTGGGTAGAGGATCATCGCCGCGGCAAACAACTGTGCCCGCGTCAGATTGCGCTGACGGCGCGGCAGGTGGAGTTCATCCTGTGTCAGCCCCCAACCCGCATAGAAAGGTTGACCAAATACGCGCGGCTTATGCCCTGCCAAAATCGCTTCGAAGCCCATCTGCGAAGACAGGGTGTAGACACCAACAGCACCTTCCAGCAACGACCAGGGGCTGGTGGGGGTGTTGATAAGGGACACTCGGTCCGTTTCCTCAGCCTCCGAGAAATACCCGGCCCGATGCCCGGCAATGGTATCGGGGTGTGTCTTGATCAGAATTCTGGCGCCGGGGTTTTCCTCTTGAGCCATGACCAGCATTTCCCGAAATCGGGCCTGATCGCCCCCGCTTGCGGTGACGGCTGCATCGTCGCGTGCCTGATCCACGACCAGCACGTATCCGGGGTCCGGTGGCTGAACGGACAGATCGAAAGCGGAGTATTTGCTGAGATGCAGATCGCGCATCCGCTCGATCCCGCCGCGCGCGCGGTTCAGCAGGGCAGTATCGTCCAGCGGGTGGGTGGCCAGCAGAGTTTCCAGATCAGACGCTTGAGCCGGGTCGAAATGCATTCCGGACCGGTCAAGCAGCAAGCCCAAAGGAGGTTCTCCGCTGCGGCCCGGATGCAAAGATCGCAGAAAGGCGTCTTCGACGCGCAACACCGGGGAGTCTTTTCGGGCAGCCACGCTCAGGCCGCGATGGGCGGTTGGGCTGTTGCCCCAGACCCCGATGACGTCGTTTTCTTTGGGCAAGCCCAGACGAACATCATAGCCGGCAAGAGTCAGAATGCGGTGAATTCGGCGGGATGTCAGGAAGCCACCGTTAAAGACAAGCAGCCGGGTACGCTCGGACCCGGCTGTTGTTTCCAGAGACATCAGTTGCCCGTCAGTGTGGCGACGTTTGCAAGCGGTGTCAGCCCGCCAGCGATCAGAGAAATGGATTTGGTCCACTGGGCATAAGGGGCTTCTGTCACGTAAATCGTGTCGTCGTCGCGGATCACGAAGTCCCGGGCGATAAACAGGCCGTTTGGCGCGGTCAGGTTCAGCAGATAGATCATGCGCTGGTCGCCTTGCAGGTCCTGGCGGCCCATGACTGTGCGGGCGATATCCTGACGTTCCTTACGCAATACAAAAATCCCGGTTGGGTCCGAGGACAACGACAGCAACCCGCCGACCTGAGCCAACGCCTCTAGCGCCGAAAGGTCTTGGCTGTCAAAAGCAACGCGCGATTGGCCGCCTGTTGCGCCAAGGGCGATGTAGGACCGGCTGTCGGCTTCTACCAGAATCCGGTCACCGCCGCGCAGGGCGACATCCAGCTTGGGATTGCTGAACAGGTCTTCGTACCAGACAGTGCCCTTTTCATTGCCGCGCATCAAAGTGACGATTGCGATATCCGAACCGACCGAGACGCCACCTGCTTGCGACAGCATCCCCGACAGGGTGCGCGTGGGGCGTTCGATCGGATAGATTCCCGGCGCGCCAATTGTGCCGGTCAGCGACACGGTCGAGCCATCGCCCGCAACCCGGCGCACTTCGACCTGAGGATCGGGGGTTTGATCCCGCAGCTTGTCGGTGATGACCTGGCGCAGTTGCTCTGGCGTATTTCCCGCGGCGCGCACGCGCCCGGCATAGGGCACAAAGATGAAACCTGCGCTATCCACCTGGACTTCGTTCAACGATGTAGAAGAGCCCACTTCGCCCGACAGCAGTCCATCGTCGACATTCTCCCAGATCGTTAATCCCAAAACATCGCCGGGGCGAACGGTGTCCGCCGTCAGGTTCTGAGCGCTGGTGAATGTGGACGAGAATCCGAATTGCGGAATCGCAGACGTGGCACGTGTGACGCGATCATCCACTTCGACGACAAAGGCGTTGCCGCCGTTTTCCACGGCACCCGCCAGAATCTCGTTCTTGTTGGGGCCGGATTTGGGAAGCTGACACGCGGCCAGCAGGCCGAACACGGCCACAAGAGAAGCCCCTCGCACCCAGCGAAATGGAAAGCAATTCACTGCCGTTAATCCTCAGTCGTCTTTTGTTTGCGACAAGTTAGCTTGGTTGCGCTTTAACATCCAGCACCAAGCGACGCGTTCTACTTGACGAGTTTCAACTGTGGCGTTGGTGCCTCTTTGTCGGAAAGAACGGACTGGTATGGGTCCTGGGGGCGTAACATCATGTCAACCGCGCGGCGCAGCAATTGGCGACGACCGCGGAGTGAATAAAAGCCGCCCGGTAACTGGCTGGTATTCAACAGAAACTGCCGATAGGCTCTGTAGGCCTTGTGGTCCGGTGCTGCGGGGGTCGCAAAGAACTCGGTGATAGCCTGCCGTGAAACAAATTCGGGTTTGTCATAGACGGACCGCCCGAAAATGCGCAACGGGATACCCCGCCACAACACTTGCTGGCCTGCGGTGGAATTGATTGTGACGGCCGAGTTCGCATCGTCTAGTAGTCGGGCCAGCTTGCCTCCGGGGACATAATGCACACGATCTGCTACCCCAAGCGCGCGGGCAATCTGACGAGCCCTGCGTCGCAAAGGCTCACGGTGGTTTTCAAGCGGATGCTCCTTGAGCACAAGTTGATGGTGCGTCGGTGCGCCCTTAGCAAACCCGGCAATCACATGCTCCAGAAAGTCTGACATGCAGGAATAGTCCGAATGAGACTGCACGGAACTGTCATGCCCCAGCTGTAGCAGAGCAAGGTGGTAGGGTGCTCCACTTTGCCGAACGCGCGCCGTGGCCCAACGGCGTCGAATTCTGTGAAACGGCATGAGTGCCAACCGTTTAAAATAAAGGCGGAACTCTTTTGAAACAGGTAGTTCCCGATGGGGTTTGAAGTTGCGGTAGCGTCGATTCACGAACAAAACGAACCAGTGGTAGAGCGCGCCGTAAAAGATGTGCTGCCGCATATCGCCCCAATGAGACGGTGGCGGCGGAACCTGAGTATCGAACTGGTCCAATGCGAGCTGCATTTGCTCGACGTCCAGCGACATCAAGCGTGAGTTTCCGTTCGACCCGGTGCGTTCGTATGTGACCCACCAGGGACGCAGATATCCTTCTTCGAATACGTGGATCGTTATACCCATAGTCCGCGCAACTTCGACCGCGTGCGCATGTACTGGCCGCGTGTCGCCGTACAACACGATATCGGTAACGCCACGAGATTGGATCAGCACATGCAGCTTTGCGGGCCACTGATCAGGATGATCGAGAAATGGGATATAGCTTTCGCGGTCAAACCAGAATGCCTGATCGCCTGCATTGAAGCCCACGCGCAGCACATCGGAACCGGCGGCGCGGAGTGCGCGTGCCAATGCACTGAAAAATGGACCATGCGGACCCTGTAAAAACAGGAACACCCGGCCTTGCGAGCGCGTGGTGAGTGGTAGCATCCGTGCTGCTCTTTAGTGTTTGGTGCCGAATTTATGCCTGTTTTCATCAATCTCAGCAAGGCGGGGCTTGCCCGCAGCGCTGCTTAGGCTTACCTCGGCGTGGACAATTGGGCACAGGTTAAAAGCTAAGGGTAAACACAATGTTCACAGGGATCGTCACCGATATCGGCACTGTCACCGAGTTGGATCAGCAGGGGGATCTGCGTGCGCGGATTAAAACGGGCTACGATACAGCGGGCATCGATATTGGCGCGTCCATTGCAAGTGATGGCGTCTGTCTGACCGTGATCGCCCTTGGCGATGATTGGTACGACGTTCAGATCAGCGCTGAGACGGTGTCAAAAACCAATCTCGACAATTGGAAGCTGGGCAAGCGTGTGAACCTTGAACGGGCCCTCAAGGTTGGGGACGAACTGGGCGGCCATATCGTGTCGGGCCACGTTGACGGTGTGGCCGATGTGGTTGCCGTTCAGGATGAGGGGGACAGCACCCGCGTGACCCTGCGCGCACCCAAAGATCTAGCTCGTTTCATCGCACCAAAGGGATCCGTTGCCCTGAACGGCACCTCGCTGACGGTCAACGATGTGGATGGCTGCGATTTCGGCATCAATTTCATCCCTCACACAAAAGAAGTGACCACCTGGGGCGATGTCGCCGTTGGCGACCGGATAAACCTCGAGATTGACACGCTGGCACGGTACGTCGCCCGTTTGGCCGAAATGGGCTGAACCAGCGGAACAGACGCCGCGTTTCAGCGATGTGTAGCCGCAAGCGCTCTGGTCTTTGAGCGCTTGGTGGTCTATCCAGCCGTTCAAACATGCTCTTGTGAAAGGCTGCCCCATGAGCTTTGAAACCCCCGGTCCGGTCGAGGCCCAGCTGCGCGACGCGATCAGCCCGATCGAAGACATCATCGAAGAGGCGCGCAAGGGCCGGATGTACATTCTGGTCGATCACGAAGATCGCGAAAACGAGGGTGATCTGGTCATCGCCGCCGAATTCGCAGATGCCGAGGCAATCAACTTTATGGCCACTCATGGGCGTGGCTTGATTTGTCTGCCGATGACGGCTGAGCGCGTTGACTCTCTTGGTCTGCCAATGATGGCGGTGAACAACTCATCCCGTCACGAAACGGCTTTCACCGTGTCCATCGAAGCGCGTGAGGGTGTGTCGACCGGAATTTCCGCAGCTGACCGTGCCTTGACCGTGGCGACGGCAATCAACGAGCAGAACACGATGGCCCATATCGCCACACCGGGCCATATCTTCCCCTTGCGGGCCAAGCGGGGCGGGGTGCTGGTGCGCGCCGGTCATACCGAAGCGGCCGTGGATATCTCGCGCCTTGCAGGGCTGAATCCTTCGGGCGTGATTTGCGAGATCATGAAACCCGACGGCACCATGGCGCGTTTGCCGGACCTGGTTGCGTTCGCTAAAGAGCACGACATGAAGATCGGTACGATCAGTGATCTGATTACGTATCGTTCGCGCAACGACAACCTGGTAGTTGAAACTTCGCGTGAGAAGGTCACCTCAGAATATGGCGGCGAATGGGAGATGCGGTTGTTCACTGATCAGACGCACGGCATCGAACATGTTGTCATGGTCAAGGGCGACATTTCCACGCCCGAGCCGGTTCTGACCCGGACCCACGCGCTGCATGAAGCCCCGGACATTCTGGGCCTTGGACCTAAGTCCCCGCAGGAATTGCCGCGCGCGATGGAAAAGATCGCCGCCGAAGGCCGCGGCGTTGTTTGCCTGTTCCGCCAGCCGCGTAACTCGCTGTATGCCGCCGATGACGAAGGCCCGCGGACCATCAAGCAAACCGGTCTGGGTGCGCAGATTCTGTCCAAGATGGGCATTCAGGAACTGGTGTTGCTGACGGATACACCGGAAACAAAATATCTGGGTCTCGACGCGTTTGGTCTGTCCATCGTCGGAACTCGTTCCATTCTCAAGGATGACTGATCGTGGCTGAACAAGACAAACACGGCGTACTGCCGACGCCGACATTTGACAAACCAGTGAAACTGCTGATTGTTGTGGCGCCGTTCTATCGCGCCATTGCGGACAATCTGGTTGACGGGGCGAAGGCGGAGATCGAAGGGGCTGGCGGTAATTGCGACGTGGTTGAAGTACCCGGCGCGCTGGAAATCCCAACTGCGATCGCGATGGCAGATCGTCAGTGCAACTATGACGGTTACGTCGCGCTGGGTTGCGTTATCCGCGGTGAGACCACGCATTACGAAACCGTGTGTAATGACTCGAGCCGTGCCATTCAGTTGATGGGGTTGCAGGGGCTGTGTATCGGCAACGGCATTCTGACGGTCGAGAATGACGATCAGGCAGAAGTCCGCGCAAATCCGGAAAAGATGAATAAAGGCGGGGGGGCGGCCGCTGCGGCCTTGCATCTGATCGCGCTCAGCCGTAAGTGGGGCTCTTCCAAAAAGGGCGTGGGCTTCAAGCCGCCGTCCGAGTCCATCCTTGTGGCGGGCGACAGCAACGGACCCTCGACAGCATGACCCAGACAGACGCGCCGAAACCGGCCAACCAGAAACGCCTGATGAAATCCGCCGCCCGGCTGTATGCCGTGCAGGCGCTGTTCCAGATGGAGCAATCGGGACAGACGACCGAACAGGTCGTGAACGAGTTTCTGGATCATCGGTTTGGCGCAGTCTACGAAGGCGAAGAAATGCTGGATGGCGATATCTCGGTCTTCCGCAAGCTGGTCGAAAACGCCGTGAACTATCAGGCGCCAATCGATCAGATGACAGACCGGGCTCTGGTCGCAAAATGGCCGATCGCACGCATCGATCCCACCTTGCGGGCCACTTTCCGAGCGGCGGGCGCCGAACTGACGCAAAGTGATACACCGCCAAAGGTGGTCATCACTGAATTCGTAGATGTGGCACGTGCGTTTTTCCCGGAAGGTAAAGAGCCGAAATTCGTCAACGCCGTGTTGGATCACATGGCGCGCGAAGCTCAGCCCGAGGCGTTCTGAGCCAAATTATCCAATGAAAAGAATAAGGCGCAGCCACGAGTTTAGCTGCGCCTGAACTTAAAAAAACACTTGTTTAAACAAGTCTTCGGCCTCCACCACTCACAGTTTTATCCCAAGACACCAATACTTTAGCGGAACGCCGTCGGCGTACCAGCTATCGATTCCGATAGCCCTGAGGGTCGATCAGCCCAAGTTGCATTGCACGGACCAGCGCCGATTCGCGGGTCGGAGCCCGCAACTTGTCGCGCGCGTTTTTCAGGTGAGTGCGCACGGTGATTTCGGACAAGCCCAACAGTTCGGCAATCCTTTCATTGCGATGTCCGAGCGCTAGCAAGTTCATGACCTGCAATTCGCGCGGCGAAAGGTCCGGTGTGATTGGCGCGATGCTGGCGATGTCGTAGACGCGGCCATGATTACTTGGGATATCCGACCCAAGGTTGGTGGCCAGAACGGTAGCCAGAACACGCATTTCTCGTTGCTGATCCGTCATCATGTGCTGAGCCTCTGGTCGGTCTGAAGACAAAACCACCAGCTTGGCCTCATTGTCGGGGCAGGGCACGACCAATGAGTAAAGGTGAATATAACCGGCCTTTTGCAAGTCGTGGTTCAGGCCAAGCGCTTTGTTCGAGTGACCATCCGCCGGATTCAAACTTGCAGCCTGCACGTACAGACTGTCTTTTCCGTTCTGAACCTGCGCCAACATGGGGTCCGCTTCTGCGTACCCTTCGGCGTCATAGCGATTCAGCCAACCTTTGGACATAGAGCTGCGCACCCAATGGATTGCGCCGGTCTCGGGCGTAAAGCAAAGCATGTTCAGGGCGTTGAACCCAATTTCTGCCAGCCGGTCCAACGTGAATTCCCAACGCTCCTGATCAACATGGCGCAGAGAGAGCTCTTCCAGCAGATCAAGCGTGAACAGGCTGAGGGCGTTCATTGAAACTCCGAAAATAGTGTCGCACCCCATCGGCTGCGGTTTACTCAGACCGACCATGCGCTATCATGATGGTGTCAGACAAGGAGCTTTGGCATGCCCAAACTGATCCGCCTATACATCACTCAGGTTGCGTGGGGATTTGTCATCTCGGCTATATTTGTTGGGGTGCTGCTGGCGTTGAACGTCGCCAATCTGCGCGGTCTGATCTTTGGCTCTGACGTTGGCCTGATTGCGCTGGCCATGATCTGGTTCATGAACGGCATCGTGTTTGCCGGGGTTCAGTTCGCCTATGCAATCATGAGTTTGGCGGAAAAGCCTAAAGGTCCCGGGGGTGGTACGCCCGTCGTTGCGAAGTTCGAACCCATTCGCGTTGCGGCTGACAAAACCTGACTTCCAATTTCGACCGTTTGAGTAAGATAATTGTCTTAAGCACCGGCCAACGGCCGAAAAAGCAGGTATTCCGCCTGCAAAATGCTCCTGATTGGCACCTGATGGCCCTGCCACTCGAAACGACAAGTGAAGAGCTTTTCCTTGAGCGACGTTACATACGAAGACCTGTTGAACTCCCCGGTATTCCGGCAGGACCTATCCCAGTTTAACCATGTGATCGCCCAAAGTTAGATTGACGCGGGCGAGCCTGTCGCCATCAATGGGAACGTTTGTTACGGACACATGCGGCAGGACTTTCACCTCGGTGAAATGGCACCCGGCATGGAGCCAAAACGTCGGGGGCTGCATCAATTGGCGCAAGAAGTCGATTGCTTTGCCGAAGTTGGCGTGGCAGCCGGGCAAGCGGCGCTTGTTGCCCTCCATTCGAACCCGTCCATTAAGTTCATCGGCATTGATCTGGGGCAGCGCCTGAGGCAATCGCGGCCGCCTGTTGATGTTTTTTTACGACTTTGCGCTTGCGGATGGGACATTTGTAAAAGTTGATCTGACCGCGGACGAGGCCTGAGATCAGTGTATGTGGCGGGACCACCAGTCAACCGTGCGGTGTGATTCCCGAGGACCTGTATGTACAGGTGGGCGCCAGGTAATCAGGCCAGGACCTGAACAGAGCCAGCCCCCTCGGAATTGCTTAAGGCCACCAGAATGCTACCAATCACAAGAAGGGCAGAACCCGCCACGGGCCTAAGTAGGGCGTGAGGCGGGTTTGCGCAAGGGGTCAGGCATCAACAGTTTCGTGCAGCGCTTTGCGCATCTTGCCAAAGTGCTCGTCCCAGCCATCATCAAGCGACAGGATCAAGCCGAACGCCTCGGCATTCTGCGGCAAGCCCTCGTGCACCAGGCCCAACCGAGTGCCGCCCGGAACCGGGTCCAGCGTCCATTTGACGACACTGACGGCGTTTCCCAGTGGCTTGATGGTAAACGTGTACTCCAGATACTCGGGCGGGCGCGCGGCGCGAACGTCGCCCCAAATCAGAAGGTCTCCGCTGGTTGTGCCAAACATCTCAAGCTTCTGGCCGACGGCCAATGGACGTTCGGGCTTGTGAAACCATTCGGCCAGCCGATCGGGCTCGGTCAGGTAGGCCCAGACAGTTTCGGGCTCGGCGCGCAGGAATATTGTCTTCTGCAAAACTGAACTGGTCATTGTTTATTCCTTTCAATAGCTTCTTTGAGATTGCTCAGGCGGTCATCCCAGAACTGGTCAAAATAGCTGAACCAATCGAGGATGGGGGCCATTCCCTTTGGCTCCAGCCGATTTATGCGCTCGCGCCCGCGTGCTTCGACCGAAATGAGGCCACCATCCGACAAGACAGTCAGATGTTTTTTTACTGCAGCGCGGGTCATGTCGAACCGGTCCGTCAGTTGGGCAATCGTCATGTCCTGCGATGCGAGAATCTGCACGATTTCCCGACGGGTAGGGTCAGCAAGAGCGCGGAACGCGTTTTGGGTTTGGATCTGCATTTGTCACCCCATTTGTGATACCGTTTGGTATTGGATTAAATGCAGTACCAAACGGTATCGTGTCAAGAAGTTTTAGGTGCCTTGATTTTTGTTCACGAATTGTTCACATTCCAATCATGACACTGGAATTGCAGCCCGGACAAAAACTGGCCCGTGGGGTTTCCCGCCACCTTCTGTCGCATGGCTTTGTATCTGTTGAAGAATTTGTTCCGACGCGCGGACTGCGCGTTGATGTCATAGGCCTGGGTCCCAAGGGTGAGTTGTGGGTGATCGAGTGCAAATCCAGCCGGGCCGATTACCTGTCAGATTCCAAATGGCAGGGGTATCTGGACTGGTGTGACCGTTTTTTCTGGGCTGTTGATACCGATTTCCCGACCGAACTTTTGCCGCAGGAAACCGGCCTGATCATCGCGGATGCATATGATGCCGAGATTGTGCGGATGGCACCAGAGGACAAACTCGCGCCGGCGCGTCGGAAGAAAATGATTCAGAAGTTCGCAACCGACACGGCCCGCAGGTTGCAGGCTTTGCGCGATCCGAGAATTTGAAGATCAGTCCTTAACGGCCCGGGCGGCTTGCGCAGCGGCGCGGATTTCATCCGCAATTTCTTCGGCTTCTTCAGGGTCGAAGTCCATCGGAATCTCGATGTTGTCCGCCTCGATGAACAGGCGCACCATTCCGTGGTCGGTCGGGCCGATCTGCAGGTTTGCCTGAATGTCACGTTCGGTGTTGATGCCCATTTGCGCCTCCGGGACTGAGCACTCCTGCTAGCGTGCAAAGGGTTGAGAATCAAGCCGCCTTTGCGGTCAGGTAGGGTATGGAAGACATTCTGATCAGACAATTCCACGCTGATGACACGCCTTGGCTTGTTGAGCAGCATGGCCGCCTTTACCAGCGGGACGAGGGGTTTGACGACACGTTCGCGCCCCTCGTTGAACGTATCCTCGTGGACTTTAACGCATCGCATGATCAATTGCGCGAGCGGGGCTGGATTGCGGAACGAGCAGGCGCCCGGCTCGGCAGTATTTTCTGTGTTGCCCTTGATGATCATACGGCAAAACTACGGTTGTTTCTGTTGCTGCCAGAGGCGCGGGGGCAGGGGCTGGGAAAACGGATGTTGCACACCTGCATGGCCTTTGCACGCAGCGCAGGTTACAGAGAAATGGCCTTATGGACCCACGAAAGCCATCGGGCTGTGTGCGCGCTTTACAGAGCGTCAGGATGGCAATTGACGGGCAGCAAAAAGGTTCATTCCTTTGGGCTCGATCTTGTCGAACAAAGCTGGAAAATTCCTCTTTAATCCTCTTGCAATCCCTCGACGCGTTCGGTACATCGCCCCTCACGAGTGCCGCCTTAGCTCAGTTGGTTAGAGCGCTGGATTGTGGATCCAGAGGTCCCCTGTTCAAGCCAGGGAGGCGGTACCATCTCCCTCCAATTGCCGATGAATAATGCCCGCGTAACGATGGGCTATTTGCTTAAAAAAACCGGGCTCTAGGGCCCGGTTCGAGAAGTGTGGTTTTGTAGAACTTACCGCGCCAGGTTCAGTCGAAACCGAATTTTGGCCTTTCTGGCCGCCGGAAGATGGCGGTTCAGCCGTTTGTTGACCAGACCGAACACACCCACGATCACCAGCGTCAGCAGGATGAAGTAGAAGGCAAGAATCGGGTAGGGGATAAACGGGTTGAACGTTTTGTCGGCGAAATAGCTGGCGTAGTACAGCGCGTCACCGCGTTGCTGCCATGCCGGGAAGGCCGAGAAAAAGACCAGCGTGGTGGCGTGGAACAAAAAGATCGCTTCGTTCGTGTACGCGGGCCATGCTAAACGCAGCATGGTGGGCCAAACGATCCGACGGAACCGCGACCAGCCCGACATGCCATAGGCATCGGCGGCCTCGATATCGCCTTTGGGGATTGAGCGCAGCGCGCCGTAGAAGATCTCGCCCGAATAAGCTGCGGTGTTCAGGAACAGAACGATCAATGCCCCCAGCCATGCCGATGTTAGGGCATCGAACATGGGGTAGGATTTCTTCAGTGACAGGAAGAAGAAGTAGGCAAAGAAGAATTGGATGAACAGTGGTGAGCCGCGGAAGATAAAGATGAACCATTCCGACGGTTTGCGCAGCCACTTGTTGGTGGATGCTTTGCCCATCGCAACGGCAGTAGCCAGAAAGAACCCGGTCGCCAGAGCCATGATGCCGAAATAGATATTCCAGATCATGCCCGACCCGATCAGGGTGAACTGTTCGCAGAGCGTAAAGTCGTTACGAGGCAACAGTCGCTCACCGACGCCGATGGATCGCAGCCCATAGTCCTGGATGGTTTGGATGCAGCTCATGCGGTTGTCTCCTTGCGCAGAAGCTCTCCGCCCGATGTGGCCTGACCATGGGACAAGCGGCGCATCAGCTTTTCAAGCCCCAGCTCTGACGCACGGGTCATGCCTAGGTAGAAGATCAGTAGAGCCAGGAAGTACCACATGCGCCAGTCGCCATGGGGGTATTGCGTGAATTTTGAGGTCTTGGTACCGCCCAATTCGCGGGCCCAATAGACGATGTCTTCGATGCCCAGCAGGAACAGCAGCGGCGTGGCCTTGATCAGCACCATCCAAAGGTTTGAAAGGCCGGGCAGGGCATAGACCCACATCTGCGGCACGAGGATGCGCCAGAAGGTCTGGCGACGCGTCATGCCATAGGCTTCGGCGGTTTCAAGCTGCGCATGCGGAACAGCGCGCATACCGCCGAACAACACGTTGGCCGCAAAAGCTCCGAAAACGATCGAGAAGGTAATGACCGCAAGGAAGAAACCATAGGTTTCATGCACCCATTCCGGTGCGGTGCTCAGCGGCAGTTTTGCCGACTGGCAGACGATGAAGTCGTTGCCCTGACGGATCGGGTCCGTCCAGTCGGGGCATAGAATCTTGTGGCGCGTCCATTCAAAGGCCTGATCCAGAGCGATTACGAAGAACATGAAGAACGCGATGTCCGGCACGCCCCTTACAATCGCGATATACGCTTTGCCCAACCAGCTGACGGGGGGGATATGCGATCGGGCGGCCATCGCGCCGACGAACCCAAAACTCAACGCTACAGGCGCGGTGACGGCCAGCAGCAGCAAAACCTTGAAGAACGACAGATAGAACGACCAATGCACGCCGTTGGTCAGGTAGCAGGAAAACCAGCGGAACGTGCCCAGCGTATCGGGATCAGTGCAAAACGAGAAAATGGCGGGCCTCTTGAGGTGCTAAGGCTCAGGGGCTGCGCGCCCCGGTATTCAGGGCGCGCGACCTGGTTCAGATCAGAAGGTCGAGGACACTTCCCACTTGGTGATCAGCTCGTTCAGGCTGCCGTCATCCTTCATGGACTGAATGGCAGTGTTGAGCTTTTCTTTCAGATCACCGTCCGACTCGCGCACACCGATGCCGACACCACCGCCCAGCGGAACGTCTTCGGCAACAAAGCGCAGGTCAGCGTCTTCGTCCGCGATCGGTGCCAGGAACGATTTGTCGGCCAGCACGGCGTCAGCTTCGCCGTTGCGCACTGCCGCAATCGTTTCTTCGGGGCTGGCGAACTCGACCAGAGTTGCGCCGGATTCGGCGATATACGCGGCCTGAATGGTGCCGGTCTGCGCAGCAACAACGCCGTTTGCGACGTCAACGTCATCCGAGGTCGCAACGTAAGCCGATGGATCCGGCGGCGTGTAGTTCTGAGTGAAGTCAATCACTTCGTCGCGCTCGTCAGTGATCGACATGCCCGCAATGATGACGTCATAGTTGCCCGAGACCAGGTTCGGAATGATCGAATCCCAGTCGTTCTTGACCCATTCGCATTCCAGGTTCGCGCGCTTGCACAGCTCGTCGCCCAGTTCACGCTCGAAACCGTCGATCTCGCCGGCGTCATTGATGAAGTTCCACGGAGGGTAGGCACCCTCGGTGCCCATGCGAACAGTGTCGGCCATGGCCATACCAGCGCTCAGCGCCAGTGCAGCAGTTGTCAGAATCAGTTTTTTCATTGGTTACTCCCCTTATTGGTTCTGTCCTGAATTTATGCCGCCTTGGTGGCGGATAGAAAGCCCTGAAGCCGTGCGGATTCAGGGGTCGTGAAGATGTCTTCCGGCAGCCCTTCTTCTTCGATGAGGCCCTGATGCAGGAACACAACGTGGCTTGAGATATCAGCGGCCATTTTCATGTCGTGCGTCACGATGATCATGGTGCGGCCTTCGGCGGCCAGGTCCTTGATCACCTTGATAACTTCCTGTTCCAGTTCTGGGTCCAGCGCCGAGGTCGGTTCGTCGAACAACAGAGCCTCGGGTTCCATGCACAGGCCGCGGGCGATCGCGGCGCGTTGCTGCTGACCACCGGACAATTGCGCAGGGTAGACGTCGCATTTGTCACCGATGCCGACCTTTTCCAGATACCTGCGCGCGCTGTCCTCAACCTCGGCCTTGTCGCGGCCCATGACGGTCACCGGGGCCTCCATCACGTTTTGCAGGATGGTCATGTGGGCCCACAGATTGAATTGCTGGAATACCATCGACAGGTTCGTACGAATGCGCAGCACCTGTTTCGGGTCGGCCGGACGGCGGTGATGCGTGCTTCCGGTCCAGCGGACAGGTTCACCCTTGAACAGGATCTCGCCTTCCTGACTGTCTTCCAGCAAGTTACAGCACCGCAGAAGCGTGGATTTTCCGGACCCTGACGAGCCGATCAGAGACACGACATCACCGCGTCTGGCGGTAATATCCACCCCTTTCAATACCTCAAGATTGCCAAAACTCTTGTGTAGGTTCTTGATCTCGATGACCGGAGTGGAATCTGTCACGGGTGGTCCAGTTGTTATTGGTGTTGGTGCGGTACTAGGGCTGAAAATTCTGCGCAATGCAATGCGCAAATGACGCGGAACGGGCCTGAAACCGTCAAATTGACCAAGCGTTCTGACCAAATTGGTTACGGATCGAGCAATTTGGTCGCGTCGGGGGGCGGATTGGGAACCGCGAGGTAATGGTCAGCGGGGATATCAATCAGGCCGCGCAAATGCAGCAGCTTCCGGTCGGCGGGCGACAGGTCATCGATGGCTGATCGAACCGCGCGAGCGATGTCCCGCGCGTCTTGCCCGGTCGCGGTGATGTAGGGCAGGGCAGGCGAAGGCTGGGTTCCTGTAATCTCACGCAGTTCACCACCCAGATTCGTATGCTCTTTGAGCAGTTCCCAGGTCAGCGCATCCAAAGAAGCATAATCGGCGCGACCTTCGGCAACGGCGGTTGCAGAAAGGGCGTGACCACCGGTTTCCAGAACAGTCGTGGGCAGGCGGCTGTGCCGGGACAGGTGCACCATGGGGGCTGCCCAACCAGACTGTGAAAGCGCTTCGTTATAGGCGAACGTACCGTCAGCCAATTGATCCAGATTGCGCGGATCGCTTTGCCGGGCTACGAGAATGGACCGGTAGTACCCCGGCGGACATTCAGGCACCCCATAGTCGGGTGTGCCGACAAGCTGCACCTTGCCGTGCAGGCGCGTGCGATAGGGCATGCCGCAGGTTTGGGCGAAGACAAGGTCAGGACTGTGCCAGACGTCCCAAACGTCGGCACCTCGGGTCAAATGCGTTGGTCCGAACCCAAGATGGCCCCGAATCAACGACCAGAACCGATCATTTGCCGGTTGCAGCGCGGGCATGTCGTACATGCCCAGCATCGCGATCACGATTTGGCCGCCTTTTGCCGGGCCAGTGCCGAATCCACGTCGCTGACGCCCAGAAGACTGACAACCAGACGCAGCAAAGAATCTTCTTCTCCAGTACGATGCCCATCAGCAAGCGCTACCGACCATAGCGCCTGCACAACTCCAAGACGGTCCTCGTATGCGACGGCTTCTTTAATCGCGCGGGTAAAGCGGACTGTATCGGGGGCTTCTGCCTCCAAATCCTCGGCGCGGGCGCGAAGGCCTGCCGCTTCGAAGGGGGATAGGCCATAGCGTTCGGCCGAAATCTTATCGATTCGGGCCATTTCGCTGTCGGCATAGTCATTGTCGGACCGGGCGATGCGCACCAGAAGGGCCGTAAGGGCCAGGCGCGCGTCATCATCGGCAAGTGGATCGGGCTGAGGCTGCGTGAGCCGGGACAGAAAATCGCTAAACATGAGAAAGATATAGAAGGGGACTACTTCTCTTCCAAGCGCCTTTGTACCCGGTTTCGTGCTTCCTGACTGTCGTTATAGCTCAGACCCATGGCGATGCGGGCCTCTTCGACGATCTTCATTTCGCCTTCATCCGAGTTACCGTCGGCCAGAACGACCTCCCACAACGCATCCAGAGCGGCCAGACGTTCGTGCAGATCGGTAGTCTCGCGGATCAATTTGCCAAATGTGTCGGTCTCGGGCGCCGCGGCGTGTAGTTTCTCGCATGTGGCCCGAACCTTGGCAGCCTCGATCGCATTGTGTTGGTAAAGCCGCGCTAGAATGCGATCGATCAGGCTGATTTCTTCCAGCTTGTAATCCCGATCCGCCTGCGCCACGCGGACCATCAAAGCACCCAGCGCCAGCTCGGCATCCGGGTCTGGTAAATGATCGTGTTGTGGCGGGCGGAAAGCCTGGAGGAATTTTTTCAACATACCGCGAGGTTATTCCATATTTTGTGGACCGCCAAGCGCTGACCACCCGTCATAGCCATGAATGGTCACAACTTTGCCGGTTTTCGCTTGTCGAGGATTATATCATATAGAAGATCAATTGCCTTGCTGCAGCGCTTGCTTTGCCTGTTGCTGCAACCAGCCCAGCATATGCCGGTAGGGCACAGGGCCATAGCTGATCCGTGCGACGCCCAGCGACGCCAGCGTTGCGGTATCCGGCGTGCCGGGCAAGGCGATGATATTCACCGGCAGCTCGGTCGATTCGCAAAGACGTGCGATCATCTTTTCGTCTTTAAGTCCCGGAGCAAAAAATCCATTGGCACCTGCATCGGCATAGGCTTTGGCACGGGCCATGGCATTCTCCAGCATGGCCTCATCATGCGTTTCCGGGGCGGCCTTCAGGAAGATGTCCGTTCGCGCATTTATGAAGGCAGGGATGCCCGCAACGTCGCACCCTTCACGCATCGCGCTGACACGGGCAGCTTGCGTTTCGATGTCGTGCAGGTCTTTGGTTCCGACAACCTGATCTTCAAAATTGAAACCAATGACGCCTGTCTCAAGTGCGCTTTGGACATTGCTGATGATTCCCGCGAAGTCCTCGGCATATGCGCCCTCGAAATCCAGAGTAACAGGAATGTCCACGGCGCCCACGATCCTGCGGGCGTTATCCAGGGCAACGTTCATCGGGATGTTCTGGCCATCGCTGAAACCCTGCGCCATTGCCACCGGTGCGCTGCCTGTCGCGACGGCTTTGGCCCCGGCGTCCCGCACGGCCCCGGCACTGCCTGCGTCCCAGATGTTGTAGAGGATGACCGGATCGCCCTTTTTGTGCAGGGCCGCAAAGGTTTCTGCGTTGGTGATCTGGTTGGTCATGGCCGGTCTCCTGTCTCGTTGCCGAGGACAGTTAACCGTGGAAACGGCCCACGCGTACAGATTTTTTCGCGCAGGCCGTCACAATGCGGTGACTCGACTGGTATCAGACCAGGCGAGAGGTCTCCTTCGCGGCGCGCACAAAGTCGCGGAACAGGGGGTGCGGGTCAAATGGTTTGGACTTCAGTTCCGGGTGGTACTGAACGCCGATGAACCATGGGTGATCCGACCATTCGACGATCTCTGGCAGACGGCCATCAGGGGACATGCCCGAGAAGTTCAGGCCAGCTTTTTCCAGCTTGTCGCGATACTTGATGTCCACTTCGTAGCGGTGGCGGTGACGTTCCTCGATATTGGTGCCACCATAGACTTCGGCCACTTTCGAACCTTCGGCCAACACGGCATCGTATGCGCCCAGACGCATGGTGCCGCCCTTGTCGTCGCCCACTTTGCGTTCGACCTTGTGGTTACCCTGCACCCATTCTTTGAGGTGGTAAACAACGGGTTCAAAACGCTTTTTGCCCGCCTCGTGGTCGAATTCTTCGGACCCGGCCTCTTTGATGCCAGCCGCGTTCCGGGCTGCCTCGATCACAGCCATCTGCATGCCGAGGCAGATGCCCAGATAGGGCACCTTGTGCTCGCGCGCGTATTGCGCCGCCTTAATCTTGCCTTCGGTACCACGCTCGCCAAATCCGCCGGGGACGAGGATTGCGTGGAACCCTTCCAGATGCGGCGCGGCGTCTTCTTTGTCGAAAATCTCGGCGTCGACCCACTCAACCTTGACCTTGACGCGGTTGGCCATGCCGCCGTGAGTCAGCGCCTCGGCAATCGACTTATAGGCGTCTTCCAACTGGGTGTACTTGCCGACGATGGCAACTTTCACTTCGCCTTCGGCGTTGTGAATCCGGTCGCTGACGTCTTCCCACTTGGCCAGATCCGGCTTGGGGGCCGGGCTGATCTGGAACGCGTCCAGAACCGCCTGGTCCAAGCCTTCGCGGTGATAGGCCAGTGGAGCGTCGTAGATAGTAGACAGGTCCTGAGCCGCAATCACGCTGTCGGGGCGCACGTTACAGAACAAGGCCAGTTTTTCACGCTCTTTGGCCGGGATCGGACCTTCAGAACGGCAGACCAGAATATCGGGGGCCAGACCGATCGAACGCAGTTCCTTCACCGAGTGCTGGGTCGGCTTGGTTTTCAGCTCGCCGGATGCCTTGATGTAGGGCAGCAGCGTCAGATGCATGAAAATACACTGACCGCGTGGCTTGTCCTGACTGAACTGACGGATGGCTTCGAAAAAGGGCAGGCCTTCGATGTCGCCCACGGTGCCACCGATCTCACACAGCATGAAATCGACCTCATCCTCGCCGATGGAGATGAAATCTTTGATCTCGTTGGTCACGTGCGGGATCACCTGAATGGTTTTGCCGAGATAATCTCCACGGCGTTCTTTCTCGAGCACGTTGGAATAAATCCGGCCCGAGCTGACCGAGTCGGTCTTGCGCGCGGCCACACCCGTGAAACGTTCATAGTGGCCAAGGTCCAGATCGGTCTCGGCCCCGTCATCGGTCACGAACACTTCGCCATGTTCGAACGGCGACATCGTGCCGGGATCGACGTTCAGATAGGGGTCCAGCTTGCGCAGACGCACCGAATATCCCCGGGCCTGCAACAGCGCGCCCAAAGCCGCCGAAGCCAGTCCTTTGCCCAAGGACGAAACAACACCACCAGTGATGAAAATAAAACGCGCCATGTTTTCGGCTGCTCCCGTGAGACGTCAAAATCAGCTGCCCGACGGTTCCGAAAAACCGCTGCATCACGGGACTTCACGTATAAAGGATTCGCGCCAATAGCGCAAGAGAACCGCAAGATGCTGTTGCAGTCCTCTTTCAGGTTTCTAGGTTTTGTGGATCAGTTGGCCTGCGGGATCAGCGGCGCGTTGTCGCCCTCTGCCGGAGGCAGCAGATCATCAGCCGACGGAACCGCCGGAGTGCTTTCCTCGGTCGGTGCCGGGGCCGGAACGCCCAAACGGTCGATCACCGAGCTGCCCGAGGACTTCTGTGCGGCCAGAATGGTCAGCGTGATCGAAGTCACGATGAAACATGCGGCCAGAATCCAGGTCACCTTGCCCAGAGCAGTCGCTGCCGCGCGACCGGTCATGGCACCGCCGCCACCGCCACCCATGCCAAGGCCACCGCCTTCGGACCGCTGCATCAGAACAACGGCAATCAGGCCCAGGGCCAGGAGGAGGTGGATGATGAGAACGACGTTTTCCATGGTGTTCCTGTACAGCGTGGCGTGTATCGCGTGGTATCTATGCAAGTTTGCCATCGGGGGCAAGGGAGGAGTTGGCATCAAGACCGGTGATGTTCCAGATCACGGCAAAGGCACTGGACAGCAAGGGTGAACCTCGCGCAGGCTGCGGCCATGCCACATGACGATCATGACCACCCGCACGCCCTTTTACCGCCGGATCCAGCACTTCGCGTCAAGGCGTTGGAAACGATTCTGACCCGCAAAGGTCTGATCGATCCGGCGGCGCTGGATGAGATTATTGATACCTATCAGAATAAGATCGGCCCCCAGAATGGCGCGCGCGTTGTCGCAAAGGCTTGGGTTGATCCGGACTTCAAGGCAGCTCTGCTCAAAGATGCCACGCCAGTCGTTGCGGATCTTGGCTATTTTGGGCGCCAGGGCGAACACATGGTCGTGGTCGAGAATACTCCCAAACAGCACAATATGGTCGTGTGCACCTTGTGTAGTTGCTACCCATGGCCGCTGCTGGGCATTCCACCAGGTTGGTACAAATCCGACGCCTACCGCGCCCGGGCCGTGCGTGAGCCGCGTAAAGTGCTGGCGGAGTTCGGAGTGAGCTTGCCTGCAGAGACTTCTGTTCGTGTATGGGATTCGACGGCCGAGGTTCGGTACCTCGTTCTCCCGATGCGCCCCGAGGCGACAGATGACCTCAGCGAAGAGGAATTGGCCGATCTGGTTACCCGCGACAGCATGATCGGCACCGGATTGCCAAAGGTGCCGACATGACCCGCGTACATGATATGGGCGGGCGGTTCGGCGACGGGCCTGTATGCCCTGAGCCCGAAGACGCTCCGAACTTCGCAGAAGATTGGCACGCTAGAGCGCTGGCAGTGACGGTGGCTGCGGACTCGTTGGGTCAGTGGAATATCGATGTAAAACGTCACGCGCGCGAGCGTCTGTCGCCCAAGGATTACACGCGGTTCTCATATTACGAGAAGTGGATTTCAGCTCTGGCCGATCTGTTGGTCGAATCCGGTGTGCTAACCGAAGAGGACCTGCGGGGAGGCACCAGTGACGACGACCACCCGCTGGCAAGCCGAGCTTTGAAGGCTGAAGCCGTGGCCGGTGTATTGGCCAGCGGCGGACCTGCAGATCGCCCGTCGGACGTGCCGGTGAAATTCGAAGTTGGGCAACTTGTTGTGACAGCGCGCCGGGCAGCAAACCGCTTTGTCGACGGCGGGCACACCCGGTTGCCCATGTATGCCGCCGGAGCGCAAGGGCGCATACTCATGGTGCATGGAGCGCATGTGTTGCCGGACTCAAGCGCGCATAGGTTAGGCGAAGCACCCGAGCCGCTATATGCCGTGGTTTTCCCCGCATCCGAGCTTTGGGCAAATCCCGAACACCCAAAGGACGAAGTGGTTCTGGACCTCTGGCAAAGCTACCTGGAGCCCGCATGAGCAGTTGCCTTAGCCATACCGCCCCCGAACCAGTTTTCGCTGAGCCGTGGCACGCGCAGGTATTCGCCGTGACGGTTGCGTTGAATGAGGCCGGGCGATTGGACTGGTCGGACTGGGCAGCCCGGTTTTCGGCTACTCTGAAACGCCACGGGCTGCGCCGCGAACTGAATGGCGGCGACGACTACTTTTTCGCGTGGCTTGAAACGCTCGAAGCTCTGTTGGCCGAGCAGGGAACAGCAGCCTCCGATGATGTCAGCCAACTGCGCGATAGATGGGAAGAGGCTTATCTGACAACGCCCCACGGGCAGCCAGTGCGATTGGCCGACGCGTAGGGGGGCTCTGCCCCCGCCGCCCTTGCGGGCGACTCCCCCGAGGTACTTTCAGCCAGATGAACAAGGGATCCGGGCTTCATCTGGCCAAAAATACCTCCGCCGGAGGCATCGTGCGAAGCACGATCGCAGCATGCGTCGAATTACCGGTTTCCCTGCCGCTTTCCCCCCGTTATACGAGCCGAGTTTGATTACTCAGCGCAAAAGGACCTGATATGGCCAATGTGGTTGTTGTCGGCGCCCAGTGGGGTGACGAAGGAAAAGGCAAGATCGTCGACTGGCTTAGCGAGCGGGCAGACGTGATTGCACGCTTTCAGGGCGGACATAACGCCGGTCATACACTGGTTATCGACGGTGAGGTTTACAAACTGCACGCGCTGCCCTCGGGTGTTGTACGCGGAGGTAAGCTGAGCGTTATCGGCAATGGCGTCGTATTGGACCCGTGGCACCTGATCAAAGAGATCGGAACCATTCGGGCGCAGGGTGTCGATATTTCGCCCGAGACGCTGATGATTGCGGAAAACACCCCTCTGATCCTGCCTATACACGGCGAACTGGATCGTGCCCGCGAAGAAGCCGCCAGCAAGGGCACCAAAATTGGAACTACTGGCCGCGGCATCGGCCCGGCTTATGAAGATAAGGTCGGACGTCGTTCCGTACGTGTCGCTGACCTTGCGGATGAAGCGACACTTGAGGCGCGTGTCGATCGCGCGCTGCAGCACCACGACCCCCTGCGCAAAGGTCTGGGCATTGAACCGGTCGACCGGGACGCGTTGATCGCTCAGCTGAAAGAAATTGCGGCCGAAATCCTGCCCTTCGCCGCTCCAGTCTGGAAAGTGCTGAACGAAAAGCGCAAAGCCGGCAAGCGTATCCTGTTCGAAGGCGCGCAGGGCGCTTTGCTGGATATTGATTTCGGTACGTACCCATTTGTGACGTCGTCGAATGTCATCGCGGGTCAGGCATCCACGGGCGTCGGCATCGGCCCGGGTTCCATCGATTTCGTTCTGGGCATCGTTAAAGCCTACACAACCCGAGTGGGTGAGGGGCCGTTCCCGACCGAGTTGGATGATGACAACGGTCAACGCCTCGGTGAACGTGGGCACGAGTTCGGAACCACTACGGGCCGTAAGCGCCGCTGTGGCTGGTTCGACGCCTGCCTCGTGCGCCAGACCTGTGCGACCAGCGGCGTGAACGGAATTTCGCTGACCAAGCTGGACGTTCTGGACGGATTCGAGACCCTGAAGATCTGCGTCGGTTACGAGCTGGATGGTGAGCGTCTGGATTATCTTCCGACTGCGGCGGATCAGCAAGCCCGCTGCACACCGATCTACGAAGAAATGCCGGGCTGGAGCGAATCCACCGAAGGTGCGCGCAGCTGGGCGGATCTGCCCGCAAACGCCATCAAATATGTGCGCCGCGTCGAAGAACTGATCGAATGCCCGGTCGCATTGCTATCCACCAGCCCGGAGCGGGACGACACCATTCTGGTGACGGACCCGTTTGCCGACTGATGGGCGAGGGGCAGAATAGCGGCCTCAGCTACAAGGCGCGCCGTCGCTGGTCTTTGCTGCTGCTGCTGATTGGTCTGCCGCTGTATATTGTGGCGGTGGTGACGGTCGTGAACTGGCTCGACCGTCCGCCGATCTGGTTGGAACTTCTGGTTTACGTTGTCTTGGGCGTTTTGTGGGCCTTGCCCTTCAAATTCGTGTTCAAGGGCGTCGGAAAAGAAGATCCGGATCAGTCGCAGGACTGATCCGGTTTTCTTCATCCCACATCCTCCGCCTCAGTTTGCGGCCAGCTTAGGATGGCCCGGGCCATCGCGTGATATTCACCCGAAATCTCTTCGGCCAGGCTGAAAGGGGTGGGCCAGGGGGCGGCTACGGTTGCCTCTACCTGGCCGGTGATGAGGTTGAGATCTGCTTTGTGTTTCAGCGCCAGCCGCCGCATCTTCTGGTTTGTAGCCAGGCACAGCATGTGGACTTCACGTACCCTGCGGTTGCGAGCGGCTGTTATGATCCGCGATAACAGAGCATCGCCGACCCCTTGATCCTGCCATGCGGGTTCAACGGTAAATGCCGCCTCGGCCACGCTGTTTCGGCTGTCGGGAACGATGTGTAACTCTCCCACTCCGCGCAAGTGGGAATCGGGGAGTGCACCGAAGACCAAAGTGGCGTTGTCAAACAACCCGGACAGGTAGAATTCAACGAATTCCGGACCGACTGGGATACCGAAACGCGATTTCAGGGTTTCCTGGTCCAGGTTTCTAAAGTGGCTGATTATTTTGGGTTTGTCGAAAATTCGCAGGCGTCGGATTGGTAGTTCATACATGGCTCGGCCTCTGCTTGAACATGGGTATCAGGGAAACTCATACCTTATCGATCTTACTATTTTTCTGCGGCGCAGCATAGGTGACAGGTAAGCGGGTTCAGCTTCCCTACGGCTATTTGACCAAGGCGCACAAAAAAGGGGCCGAAGGTTATCCTCGGCCCCTGAACTTGGAGTGTCGTGAGTGGTTACCCTACGGCGCGCTCATCATCGGGGCGGAACCCGATCTGCGTGGATGCCGCAAAACGACCGCCACCGGCTTTCTCGATCTTGCCGTCCCGCAGCAGTTGACCGAAAGAGCGCAGGCTTTCTTCGCGATTGAAGTCGTCCTGCTTGAGCGAGCGGATCTTGTTCATCAGCTGTGGGCGCGAAAACTGTTCCTGACCTTCGATGAACGACAAGTACGCTGCGGCAGCTTCCAAAAGGTCAGGCAGCGACTGGGCGCCTTGCTCCTGAGCGAATTGGGCAAAACCACCTTCCTCGCTGGTCTCCTCCTCCTCTTCAGTCTTCGCGGTCACGCGGCGAGGGGTCACTGGTCCGGCGTCTTGCTCATTGGTGTCTATGCGCTGTTCCGCCACCAACTTCAGCGGGGACGAGGTATCCGACTGCGGGCGCATGCTGGTGACTTGGATTTCTGGGCGACGCGGGCTGACGACCGACGTCAGATCACCGCGATAGCCGCTTTCGTTTGTTTCATCATCTGCCTTGCCTTGACCTGCGCGTTCAGCTTCGGTCGCGGCAACGGCCGAACGCAGATGCGAATAGGTTTCGCGCTGCTTGTTAGTGGCAGGATCGTCCATTTGAACGTCTGCCTTGTCCATCAGACGCGACATATCCTGATCCAGGGCGGTCTCGTCGGGCGAGGATTGCGGCGCAAGATTTTCCATTGTGGCTTCAACCTTCGAGATTTCGCTGAGTACATTCGTCTCATCCTCAGCGGTCAGGTAGCCGTCCCTGGTTTCGGTGACCTCGTCGGTCTGCACATCCTCGGCCTCTTCGCCCAGGATGTTGCCGGGCTCATCCGTGTCTGTGCTTTCCTCAAGATCAGTGAACAGAACGGAAGGAGAGGGTGTTTCCTCCTGATCTTCGTATTCGGTATCCAAACCCATTGCGACCGGTTGGGCCGGTTCAATTGACTCCTCGACGGTGTCGTCTTCTTCAGCCTTTGCCTCAGGTTCCGGCGAGGTGATGGTGTCATCGGTGTCTTCCGCTGCGACCGCCGAAGTCGTCGCCTCTGTTACCGCTTCCACGGCGTCTTCAATTTTTGCCTCGGCCGTATCGGTCAGATCCGAGGAATCGAGCGAGCCAGCCTCAAAAGCGGCTGCGACTGCGTCCATGGGGGCGGCCGGTTGGTTGACCAGGTTTGTTTCTTCGTCTTCGGCATAAACGACCGAGTTTTCCTCGGAATGCGAAACGACGGCGCGGATGCGCTGCAGTTTGGCAGCGATGCTGTCCGCCGCAGGGGGGGGGGCATTTTCGACCGGCTCGGCATCGGCAAAGAAGGACGAAGACCCCTGAGCAGGTGGCGTGTTGCTGAGGTGCGTTGGTTCGGGTTGTGCGGCCGTCGGTACCGCCGCGGTGGTGGGCGCAGCGGCTTGCTGACTAGCGCGCAGCAGCAGGCCCGAGTCGCTCTGGCTGGCTTCAACGTGTTTTGAGGCGTCGCGCTGCGCGATCCGTGTCAGCATTTCGGCGTCCGGCTGCGGGGGCTCTGAGCCGAAGTAACGATCATCGGCAGCAAGATCACGGAAGTATTCGGCAATGGCTTTCATCGTTTCGAATGAATCATCAAAACCTTCCAATGTGCAGGAGAAGGTTCCATAAGAAACGGTCAATACCTTGTTATTCTGTACCATCAGACGCACGTCCTCTACAAACTACGAGAGCCAACCAGCCTTGTGCAGGCACACCCATTGGCTCGGAACTCTCTGCATGAACCTATCATTTTGTGGTCTCAATGTGTCCAAATCCGGAAAAAATGATCAATCTTAGAAAAAAACAACCAATTGTGCGGTCAAACGCGCCAATTGCGTTGGTTGGCGGCGGACAAATCGGCCCCGATGACCTGAATCTGGTGATGATTCGCGCCGAAACAGTTGTTGCCGCTGATGGGGGGGCAGCCCCGCTGGTGGAATCAGGCCGTATACCGGATGCCGTGATCGGTGATTTCGATTCGCTGCAAAGCCGGCACAAAGACCAGATTCCGCCGGACCGTCTGTTTCCGATACGTGAACAAGACAGCACGGATTTCAACAAGGCTCTGCGCAGCATCGACGCGCCTCTTGTACTGGGCGTTGGTTTTCTTGGGGGGCGGCTGGATCATCAACTCGCGGTGCTTAACACACTGGTTGAACGGCAGGATCGGCCCTGCGTCCTTTTGGGCGAGCGTGAGGTGGTTTTCCACGCTCCACCGCGGATTGCCCTCAGCATAACGCCGGGGGACGCGGTTTCATTGTTTCCGTTTCGACGAGTATCCGGATCGAGCCGGGGGCTGGAATGGCCGATCGACGATCTTGTGATGGAACCTGGTGGGCAGATCGGCACGTCCAACCGGGCATTGGCCGAGGTCGAGTTAACTGCGGACGCGCCGGGGATGTTGGTCATGGTGCCACGATACGCTTTGGATCAGGTTACGCAGGCGTTTCTGTCGGGGCAGACCGGGCACTGGCCCGCTCGCGAAGAATGACATACAGACCCGCAGCGACGGTGATACCGATGCCAGTTGCTGCCATGCCATTCGGCAGGTCGTGAAAGATCAGCCAGCCAAAAAACGTTGCAACAGGGATTTCCAGGTACTGCATGGGGGCCAGAGTGGCTGACGGCGCATACCGCAATGACCAGGTCATGAACAGATGCGCGACGGTGCCCAGCACGCCTATCCCGATGAGCAGGAGGTGGCTGTCGCTCGCGGGTACTACGAGGGATAGCTGCCAAACGCCGCCAAGCGTTCCCAGTATCAGAACCGGCAATAGCAGGACCGTCGCGATTACCCCGGACACGGCTTGCAGTGCAATTGGGTCGGTCTCCTTAGCGATCTGCCGCGTCACCAGCATGAACAGAGAGAAGACCACGGCCACGACCAGAGGTAAAAGGGCTGCCGCACCGACCTGAACAAAGCTGGGCTGAATGACCAGCAGAGTCCCCACAAAGCCGACAATGCAGGCGATCAGGCGGCGCATGCCGACTTCTTCGCCCAGCACATACTTGCCCAACAAAAGCATGATGAAGGGCATCACAAAGGCGATGGCAACCGCATCTGCCAGCGGCAGGTACAGAAGCGCGCTGAACATCGCCGCGATGCCGAGGATGTGCAACACTGTTCGGATGATCGCCAACCGCAGGATGCGCCTGTTCATGCGCCAGGGCCGCCCGGTCAGGGCCACCAGCGGAATCAGGATCAGTGCCTGAACAGCAAAACGAATGAAGACCAGAATGCCGACCGGAGTCGTCTCGCCCAACAGCTTGGCAATAGAATCGCCCAATGGTGCGAGCACGCAAAAGCAGAGCATCAAGAAGATGCCGAATACGGGACGGTCCTGTGTCATACCCGCGACGCTACGGGTTTTGTCGGTCGGTTGAAAGCGCTTAGGGCAGGGGCTGAACCTTGGTGTAGTCCGGACCGATGCACACGGGCAGACCGTCGTCCAGTTTCAGCCACGTCAGCCTTTCCTCATGGGCAACATGCAGCGTGGGCTGCAGTTGGTTGGGGTCCTCCAGCGTCGCGACATACAGGTGCAGCACGTCCGACATGGATTGCGAGCGGAACGAGATCGGTGTGCCGCAATTGGGGCAAAAGCTACGCTCGACTCCGGGGGAGGAGTTAAAGGTCTTTGGCGGTTCTCCCGTCCAGCGCCATTGCCCGTCCCGCACACCGAAATAGGTCGTCATCGGCGCAGCGCATTGCCTGCGGCAGCTATCGCAATGGCAGCTCACGCAGGACAGGACCGGAGGATCAACTTCGTACCGGATGGTGCCGCACAGGCAATGTCCTTGCATCGTTGTCCTCCGTTGCTGTCTTTGTCAGCAGTTTGGCACGTTCACCGCCAGTCCGCCCAGAGATGTTTCCTTGTATTTCTCGTGCATATCATGCCCAGTCTGGCGCATCGTCTCGATTACTGCATCCAGCGGTACGAAGTGCTGCCCGTCACCGCGAAGCGCCAGTGATGCTGCCGAAACTGCCTTGATTGCGGCCAGACCGTTTCGTTCGATGCAGGGTACCTGCACCAGCCCGGCAACCGGGTCACAAGTCATGCCCAGATGATGTTCAAGCGCGATCTCTGCGGCGTTTTCCACCTGTTCGGGCGTGCCACCCATTACGGCACACAGACCGGCGGCAGCCATGGCCGAGGCACTACCGACCTCGGCCTGACAACCCGCCTCAGCGCCCGAGATTGAGGCGTTGTATTTGACCAAACCACCGATAGCGGCTGCAGTCAGCAAAAAGTCCTCGATATGGCTTTCCGAGGCGCCCGGCACGTGATCGAGGTAGTAGCGCAGTACGGCAGGCATTGTCCCCGCCGCTCCGTTGGTCGGAGCAGTGACGACCTGTCCGCCAGCCGCGTTTTCCTCGTTTACCGCCATCGCATAAACGCTCATCCAGTCATTTATGGTGTGCGGCGCGTTCAGGTTCATCCCTCGTTCGGCCAGCAGAGCATCGTGAATGCCTTTGGCGCGGCGACGTACGTTCAGACCGCCGGGCAGGATACCATCCGTATGCAGCCCGCGTTCTATGCAGTTGTTCATCACCTCCCAAAGGCGGGCAGTGCCCTTGGCAAAACTGTCAGCACAGCCACGCGCAATCTCGTTCTCGCGCTTCATCTGGGCAATGCTTTTGCCGCTAGCCTTGGCCATCTCCAGCATTTCGGCGGCTGAATGGAACGGGAAGGGGACCGGAGGGCCATCATTGGTGGCTTTGCCTTCGGCCAGTTCTTCTTCGGTCAGGACGAACCCACCGCCGACCGAATAGTAAACCTGCCGCAGGATCACATCGCCCTGCGCGTCGGTGGCCATCAGGATCATGCCGTTCGCGTGACCTGGCAGGTTGTGGTCATAGTCGAAGATCAGATCTGACTTTGGGTCGAATTGCAGCGACGGCAAACCCTCGGGCGTGACCGAATGCGTTTCGGCGATAGCAGCCAGTGCGGCTTCGGCCTTGTCGTTGTCGTACGTGTCCGGGACAAAGCCTGCCAAACCAAGGATCGTTGCGCGATCGGTGGCATGGCCGACACCGGTAAAGGCCAGCGACCCGTGCAGCGAACCCTTCAGCCCCGCAAACTCAAACGGCGACTCGCGCATCAGGTCCAGAAACCGAGCGGCGGCAACCATCGGCCCCATGGTGTGTGACGAGGACGGGCCGATGCCCACTTTGAACATATCGAAGACAGACAGAAACATATCAGGTAGCAGAGCCTTCTGGAGGTTTAGCATAAGCTGGACTGGTGAAGGGGGTAATCCCCAACCCCTCTGCCGAGATGGCAGCCCGGGTTGCGGGGCGGCTTTCTAGGTTCATCAGAACGGTTTGCAAATAAGGCGTATCCGCCAATTGGTACCAACTGCGATCTGCGCGGGCCGGATACAGGGCCATCCAACGCATCTGGCATGCAAGGTAGTAGGTCAGCACTGAGGGCTGGTCGGCGTGCAACCAATCAGGCGCGGAACGAGCGACGTCATTCAGAACCCGAAGATGCTGGCGCAGCCGGGGTCGGATACCGTGTCGTAGCGTGTCGGCTTGCGCCGTGTCGATGTACTTTTCGGCGTAGAACAGAACACGCAGATCGGCGTGCAATGTGTTCGATGCAAAAAAGAGCCACTTTAGAAACGCCGCCCGATCCGGGCTGTCCGGGGCAGGCGCCATTTGGCCGTGCGTATCGGCCAGCCATAACAGGATCGCCGCCGTTTCAAAGATCGGGCCCTGTGGTGTTTCGAGAACCGGGATCAGGCCGTTCGGGTTCAAGGCCCTGTACGCCGGGCCGTCCTGAGCGCTTTGCCGACGGTCCACCAGCGTCGTTTCAAACGACAGACCCATCTCTTCCAACACCAATCTGATCACCAGAGAGGCGTTGTCGGGGGCATAGTGCAGTCTATAGGGCGCGTTCATGATGCGTATGTATACACCAGCTTGGGTGCCGAACGCTTCGATTGCGACGTTTCCAATCGGAAACGCGTATTTTTGCGTCATCTTAGCTCAGGGTGGTGAGCGAATTGGCGCTCGCAGTTGCGCGGGGCATTTCGTATAAGTCCCTCAGTACTACAGGGGAATACTGCCATGACCGGAGATCTGTCACCCATCGACAAGGCCAAATATGTTGCCGCGCGCCGGGCCGCCGAAATGGTTCAGGACGGGATGCGTGTCGGGCTGGGAACCGGATCGACGGCCGCCTGGATGGTTCGGCGATTGGGTGAACGAGTGCAGGAAGAAGGATTGCGGGTCAAAGGCGTCCCAACCTCAACCCGTACCGCGCAACTGGCCCGTGAACTTGGGATCGAGGTCGTCTCTCTGGATCAGGCCGGGTGGCTGGACCTGACTATCGACGGTGCAGATGAATTCGACGGCGAGCTGAACCTGATCAAAGGCGGCGGAGGCGCGCATCTGCAGGAAAAGATCGTCGCAACGGCCAGTGACCAGATGGTGGTGATTGCAGATGCGGGCAAAGAGGTCGAAACGCTGGGTGCTTTCCCTTTGCCGGTCGAGGTGATCCCGTTCGGATGGCAAACCACGCGGACCCTGATCGAAGAGGCGCTGGATACGATGGATGTGCTGGGCACCTCCGGCGCGCTGCGCATGAACGGCGAGGCACCGTTTGTCACTGATGAGGGCAACCACATTCTGGACCTTCACCTTCAGCGCATCGGAAACCCCCGGCAACTGGCGCTGGTGCTGAACCAGGTACCGGGTGTCGTCGAGAACGGGTTGTTTATCGACATCTGTGACAAAGTTGTGATCGGTCACGGCGATGGCCGGGTCGAGCTGCGCGATATCAACGAGGGCACGATTGAGTTGGACCAACTGGTCGAGGGCGGCGAGAACCTGTTCTCGGATCTGGCGGATTGAGCGGGAAACCAACAGATATTCTCAATATCGCGCTCGACAGCTATTTGGCGTGCGCCTACTGGGTTCTGGTTATTTCTGGTGATGTGGCTCATCATGACACAAACGTTGTCCGGTGACATGCTGCATACCCCCTGGCAACTGGCAGCCCTCATGTTGGTCACGGTGTTTCTGGGGATTTCCTTTGCTCGTTTGTTGAACGTGATGCGGGATCCACGCCTGATTATCCTGACTGCTGGTGCGCTTAGATTTCGCGCCTGGAATACAGTCTTTCGCAACATTCCCTGGTCCCGTTTTGACGCAATTGACATAGGCCCATTGCGCAATTTCTGCCTGGTTCATTACCGCTCTGAAGATGGTCGGCCCAAGACGATCCGGCTACAGTTGAATCTGCTTGACGGTACTATATCTGAACGGATGCTTGCAGAGCTGCAGGACTTTCCGGTGGAAGTTCGGGAAATCACACGTGGCTAGCGGTTTGTGATCACTCTGGACAGCAGCGCGAGATAGAGTACACCCCTTGCAACGCCGGTGTGGCGATTGCTGAAGTTTGGAAGAGGCAGGACAAATGAGCTTTGACTATGATCTGTTCGTCATCGGCGGAGGTTCAGGCGGGGTCCGCGCTGCGCGTGTCGCAGCTGGCGAAAATGGAGCTAAAGTAGCGCTGGCGGAAGAAGATCGCTACGGCGGCACCTGCGTCATCCGGGGGTGTGTGCCTAAGAAACTGATGGTCTTTGCCAGCGAGTTTTCCGGCATGGTCGGTGATGCGCAGGCCTATGGATGGGACATTCGGTCTGGTGCTTTGGACTGGAACACCTTCCACGGCAAACTGGTGGCCGAACTGGACCGGCTGGAAGGCATTTACCGAAACATCCTGAAAAACAACGGCGTCGAGAGCTTTGATCAGCGTGCCCATGTAGTGGATGCACATACTGTTGAACTGGCCGACGGTACGCGTATGAAAGCCAAGCACATTCTGGTGGCCACGGGTGGCCGCCCAGTTGTACCCGAGTTCCCGGGATCGGACTTGGCAATCACTTCCAACGAAATCTTCCACCTTGAGAAGCTGCCGGAAAGCATCCTGATCGTCGGTGGCGGCTATATCGCCAGTGAGTTTGCCGGGATCATGAACGGAATGGGAGTGAAGACCACTCAGTTCTATCGCGGCGCGCAAATCCTGCGCGGCTTTGACGAGGAAGCACGCGGTCTGATCTGCGAAGAGATGCGTCAGAATGGCATCGATGTGCGTCTGGGCACCAATGTACTTGAGATGACCAAAGAAGGCGACAAGATCCGCGTCAAAGCCACTGATGGTACAGAAGACCAGTTCGATGTGGTCATGTATGCGACTGGCCGCACCCCCAATGCTGACAATCTGGGTCTTGAGGCGCTGGGCGTTGAGCGTGGCCGCAAAGGTGAGATCGTTGTCGATGAATACAGCCAGACCGGCGTACCGTCGATCTATGCTATCGGCGACGTCACCGACCGCGTGAACCTGACGCCCGTTGCGATCCGCGAAGGCATGGCCTTTGTCGAAACCGTATTCAAAGGCAACCCGACGCCGGTAGATCACGAATTGATCCCGACCGCGATCTTTACTCAGCCGGAATTCGGCACGGTGGGTCTCAGCGAGGAAGACGCCGCCGCGCAGGAACCGATCGAGGTGTACGCCACGTCGTTCAAGCCGATGCAAAAGGCGTTTGCTGGTGGGACGCAACGCGTGCTGATGAAGCTGATCGTCAGCCAGGCGACCCGCAAAGTGCTGGGCTGCCATATTGTTGCACCCGGCGCGGGCGAGATGATCCAGCTGGCCGGTATTGCCGTGAAAATGGGCGCAACCAAGGAAGATTTCGACCGCACGGTTGCCGTTCACCCGGTAATGGCCGAAGAACTGGTGACAATGCGGCAACCTGTGCGCACTGCTTGATTTGCAACCGCGCGCACACAAGTTACAAGGGAACCCGTGATCACACGGTCCAACACGAAGGAATAGATACATATGGCGGGCAACAGCGGTGGCCCCTGGGGGGGCGGAGGCTCATCCGGAGGCGGAGGAAATCGGGGTAACAACGGGGATGGGCGCAAGCCCCCCGAAGGCGACAGCCCGCAGATCCCCGAGATTGATGAGCTGATGAAGAAGGGTCAAGAGCAACTGCGCGTCCTGATGGGCGGCCGCGGTGGTTCCGGCCGTGGCGGCGGCCAGGGTTCCGGTGGCGGTGGCCCCATCTTTACCAAAGGCACGGTCGTTATCGGCCTTGTCGTTGCTGCAGTTCTTTGGGGTGCGGCCAGCTTTTACACCGTCAAACCCGAAGAACAGTCGGTTGAACTGTTTCTTGGTGAGTTTTCGGCCGTCGGCAATCCGGGTCTGAACTTCGCTCCATGGCCCTTCGTGACCGCCGAGGTCATCCCGGTAACCCGCGAACAGACCGAGGACATGGGTGGTGCGCGCGGTAGTGACGATGGTCTGATGCTGACTGGCGACGAAAATGTCGTCGATATCGACTATCAGGTCGTCTGGAACATTAACGACCCTGCCAAGTTCCTGTTCAACCTGCGCGACCCGCGTCAGACGATCCGCGCTGTGTCGGAATCGGCGATGCGCGAGATTATTGCGCAAAGCGAACTGGCGCCGATCCTGAACCGGGATCGTGGTATTATCGCGGACCGTCTGCAGGAACTGATTCAGTCAACAATGGACAGCTACGACTCGGGTGTGAACATCATCCGGGTGAACTTCGATAAGGCCGACCCGCCGCAGGACGTGATTGCTGCATTCCGCGACGTTCAGGCCGCCGCGCAGGAACGTGACCGCCTGCAGAACGTAGCCGACGCCTATGCCAACCGCGTTCTTGCGGAAGCACGCGGTGAAGCTGCGCAGGTTCTGGAAGAAGCCGAAGCCTATCGTGCGCAGCAGATCAATGGTGCTCAGGGTGAGGCCAGCCGCTTCAGCGCGGTTCTGGAAGAATATTCGAAAGCACCGGACGTGACCCGCAAACGCCTCTATCTGGAGCGGATGGAGCAGGTTCTGGGTGACGTCGACAAGATCATTCTGGACGAGAACTCGACCGGTTCGGGGCAGGGCGTCGTACCCTATTTGCCGCTGAACGAATTGCGCCGCAATCAGGCCGAGGAGAACAACTGATGCGTAAGTCACCTATTATCCTCATTCTGATCGTGATCCTGGGTGTTGTTGGCCTGTCCTCGATCTTTATCGTGGACGAACGCGAACGTGCGCTGGTCCTGCAATTCGGTCGCGTTGTCGCCGTTAAGGAAGAGCCCGGTCTGGCGTTCAAAATCCCGCTGATTCAGGAAGTTGTCCGTTACGATGACCGCATCCTGTCAATCGACGTTCAGCCCTTGGAGGTTACACCTCTGGACGACCGTCGTCTGGTTGTAGACGCATTCGCGCGGTACCGGATTTCCGATCTGAACCGGTTCCGTCAGGCCGTTGGTGTCGGTGGTATCCCGGTCGCCGAAGACCGTCTGGACCGCATCCTGCGCGCCGAAACCCGTGAAGTGCTGGGTTCGGTTTCGTCCCGCGACATCCTCAGCTCGGACCGTGCGGCGCTGATGCTGCGCATCCGGAACAGCGCGATTGCCGAAGCGCAGGCGCTGGGCGTGAACGTGATCGACGTGCGTCTGAAGGCCACGGACCTGCCGCAAGCCAACCTTGAGGCGACGTTTGATCGGATGAAAGCCGAACGTGAACGTGAGGCCACCGACGAACGCGCCCGTGGTAACGAAGCCGCGCAACGTGTGCGCGCGCAGGCTGACCGGACCGTGGTTGAGCTGGTGTCGGATGCCCGTCGTGAGGCCGAGATCATTCGCGGTGAGGCTGATGCCGAACGCAATGCGATCTTTGCCGAAGCCTATGGCGCGGACCCGGAGTTCTTTGAATTCTACCGCTCGCTCAGCGCCTATGAAAACGCGCTGCAGGGTGGAAACAGCTCGATGGTTCTGAGTCCGGATTCCGAGTTCTTCAATTACCTGAAATCGCCCACCGGACAGGCTGGTCGGTAATGGGCATGATCCTTCTGGCCTTCGGGCTGGTACTGATTGTCGAGGGGCTGGCGTATGCGCTGGCCCCTTCGCTTATTGAGCGTATGTTGGAGGCGTTGCGGTCGCTGCCTGAACAGGCACGGCGGCTGGCCGGGCTTTTGTGTGTCGTCACCGGTCTGGTGCTGCTTTGGGGCGCCTATCAGGTCGGGTTTTAACACAGTAACCTCACTTGCCGGTGATTTCCCCGCGATCCCGAGTTGCGGGCTTGTACAAACTGACTACATTGGTCCCTAAGAAGGGCTGCCCACGGGCGGTTCTGCAAGATTTGTTGACAAGGAGTTCCCAAGTGCAGGCACAAGCACGCAGTATTTCGGTCCGGCAGGACGAGGGTGTTGGTTTAATGCGGTTGATGTGGCTGGTCTTCGTAGGGATGATGCTTGTTCTGGCTCAGACCGTCTCAGCTCACGCGCGGGGCGAAAGCCTGGCACCTCTGGCGGAAAAGATCAGCCCGGCTGTGGTCAATATAACGACTTCCACATTGATCGAAGGCCAGACCGGTCCGCAGGGAATCGTACCCGAGGGATCCCCGTTCGAAGATTTCTTCCGCGAGTTTCAGGACCGCAACGGCGATGAAGGTGACCGTCCGCGCCGTAGCAATGCTTTGGGCTCAGGTTTCGTGATTTCAGAGGACGGCTATATCGTCACCAACAATCACGTTATTGCGGAAGCTGACGAAATTCTTGTCGAATTCTTCCCCGGCGACGGCCAGCCCAAGAAAGAACTGCCCGCCAAAGTGATCGGCACCGATGAGAAGACCGATATTGCTCTGCTTAAGGTCGAAGCCCCAAGCCCGCTGCAATACGTGCAATTCGGCGACAGTGATATTGCCCGCGTCGGAGATTGGGTCATCGCTATGGGCAACCCACTGGGTCAGGGATTTTCGGTTTCCGCCGGTATCGTTTCGGCGCGGAACCGTGCGCTGAGCGGGTCATATGACGACTACATTCAGACAGACGCCGCGATCAACCGGGGCAACTCGGGCGGTCCGCTGTTCAACATGGACGGTGAGGTGATCGGCGTGAACACGGCGATCCTGTCGCCTAATGGTGGTTCGATCGGGATTGGCTTCTCAATGGCATCCAACGTCGTGGTGAAGGTGGTCGATCAACTGCGTGAGTTTGGTGAAACTCGCCGCGGATGGCTGGGTGTGCGTATTCAGGACGTCACCGAAGACATGGCCGAAGCCATGGGCCTGGACAAACCCGGTGGCGCACTGATCAGCGATGTACCGGACGGACCTGCCAAGGATGCTGGTTTGCTTGCCGGGGACGTCATCCTCAGCTTTGATGGCGTTGAAGTCGAAGACACACGCGGTCTGGTACGCCAGGTCGGTGAGACCACCGTTGGCAAATCGGTACGTGTCGTGGTGCACCGTGATGGTGGCACACAGACCGTTCTGGTCACGCTGGGTCGCCGTGAGGACGCCGAGCGGGCAGAAGACGGCGATGAGGAAACCTCTGAGGCTCCGACCGAAGAAAACGCGGATATTCTGGGCCTGACCATCTCGCCGCTGACCGACACGCTGCGCACGGATCTTGGCCTTGAAGAGGATGCCGAAGGGTTGGTCGTGACCGAAGTGGACGAAGCCTCGGAAGCCTTTTCCAAGGGCCTGCGCGCGGGTGATTTGATCACGGAAGCCGGCCAACAGAAGGTGACATCGATTGAAGACCTTGAGGCGCGCATGGAAGAAGCGCGTGAGGCAGGGCGCAAGTCGCTGCTGTTGCTGGTGCGCCGCGGGGGTGACCCACGCTTTGTCGCACTGAGCCTGGGCGGGTAACGCGACACTTCAAACATTAAGACTTGGCCGGGGCAATTGCCCCGGCCTTTTCAATTCTGGTGCCGCTGAAAGCAAGTGAGCCACACGCCGGGGAGGCGCGTGGCTCTGGTACAGGGAGAGGCCAGTGGACAGATATCGGGGATGATTCTCTGACCTCCTACGGTAACACTTCCGAAGATAGCTATTGCGCAGCCTTTCGTATGTGAAGGAGGTCACAAGCTATCGAATTGAGTTAAATGAGGTCGGATTCCGCCAGTTCCTTCAGGGCATCGAAGTCCTGGATCATCAGCCCGCCGCGAGAGGCCTCGACGACATTGTCCCGCTTCCACGTGGAGATCGTTTTGGACACGGCCTCGCGCGTGGCCCCCACGAACTCGGCAAGCTCGCTTTGTGACAAGGTGATGCGGTCCACCGGCTCGCCCTGAAGAGCGGAAAGATGCAGCAGTTTGCGCGCCAGACGAATGGGCATCGGCAGGAAGACCTGCTCATTGAGTTGCGAGCCCATCCACCGCATGCGCAGACCAGCCAACCGGATCATGTCGACTGCAAGGTCGGGATGCAGTCGGATCTGGTCCATAACGTCGTTACGGCGAACGCGCAGAACCCGCGATGGTTCGGCCGCCGCGATAGTGGCCGTCCGCGGTCCGCTGTCAAACAGTGCGATCTCGCCGAATACCTCACCGGGCTTCATCAACGTCAAAGACAACTTGCGCCCACTCATAGCCAGAAACGAAACTTCAAGCGTGCCTTCCAGAATGGCATACAGCGCGTCGCCTTCATCCCCTTGCTCGAACAGAACCTCCCCTCGATCCAAGGAAATCTCGGATGCCAGCGCGGAAAGCATCGCCCTTAGCCGGTCTGATGCCTCGGACAGAAAGCCGCTGTTGGGGATTGCCGTCATGTGGTTGAGAGTGCTCCGGCTGCTGGTGTGAGTGGTGCCCCAATGTTCCACAGCCGGGCATTAAAACCAAGGATTTTGTCGGGTCCCACGAAGTTAGGATACGTCGATGACCCGTTTTCCGTGTGAACGCATAGGCAGAATGCGTATTTTGCCGTTTCGCCTATTGGTGGTCGGGGTCATCCATGTAGCTTTGCAGCAGACTGAACTGCAGCATCAGAAATACCATCAACGCGATAGGAAAGGCGAAGGTTTCGATCTTGACCCAAAGGTCGGTGGACATGGTCCGCCACACAAACTCGTTGGCGACCGCCAGAACGGCAAAGCAGCCGCACAGGCGCCGGGTCAGGATCATCCAGCCTTCGTGGCGCATGGGCAGCATCTCGTCCAGAACATAGGCCAGATAGGACTTCCCCTGCAGCAGGCCGATCCCCAGGATCACTGAGAAGAACCCGTAAACCAGCGTGGTTTTCATTTTGAAGAACCGCTCGTCATTGAACCATGCGGTCAATCCGCCGAAGAAAATGACCATGAAGGCGGTGAAAATCTGCATCCGGCTAAGCTTGCCCGTCAGGTACCAGAGGATCCCCATGGCGGCCAGCATCAACGGTACAAATATGATGGTGGCCACGATGAAGCCGGAGTATTCAGTTCCACCGATAATAAAGCTGTCGTCCCGCAGGCGCAGGTAAATGAAGAAAAAGGCCAGCGGGGGGCCAAGCTCCAGCGCCTGTTTCAGAAACGGGTTGATCTCTTTTTTGCCTGACATGTCGGTTTCCTGCTGCTTACCCGCCCATTTCAACTATTACGGCGCCCAATGCAATCAATGCCATTAGCGCAATCCGTCTTGGCCCTACGGTTTCCTTCAAAATCAGCCAACCGATGAGGGCAGCAAACACGGTCGAGGTTTCACGCAGTACGGCGGCTTCGCCAACTTTGTCCAGTCGGGTGGCCAGCATGATCGCTCCGAAGGACATAGGTGCGATGATGCCTCCTGCCAACCCGCGTAACATCAGCGGACCGATGGCGGGGCGGTTGATCATGGCGCGCCATCTGAGGAAGGAATAGATCGGCATGGCGGCCCCGTCGATCATGAAGAACCATGCCAGAAAGGTGAAGGGATCGGCGGTGGCGCGGATACCATAGGCGTCATAGGTGGTGTAGAGCGCGACAAACAGGCCAGTTGCCAAGGCCAGCGCCAGTGCGATGCCCAACGTTTCCCGGTTGGTTTCGAGAAACCGAAAGTTATAGGCGGCCAACCCAAAGATGCCTGCCAGCAGAACCAGAACGCCAAACCATTGCATGCCTGTAAAGGTTTCGCCGAACAGCAGATAGGCGCCGATCACAGTGAACAAAGGACCAGTGCCGCGCACCACCGGGTAAACGACGGTGTAAGATCCTTTGGTATATGCCATTGCCTGAAGCGTCTTGTAGGCAATGTGGATCAGCCAAACGACAGCAAAGATCGGCCACATATAAGGTTCCGGCCACGGCACCACGAAGAACGCAAAGGGGGCCGCCATCAGGCAGTAGCTTGCGTCAATGGCCCCGCGTGACAGCCAGGGGTCGTGGCGACCCTTTTGCAGCGCGCCGAAAACAGCGTGCAGAAAAGCCGCCATCAAAGCGAGACTCAGGGCCAGTTGGTGGCCCGCTTCGGTGCCTTCAAGAGAGATCAGCCAGTCGCTCAAGTGTCAGTCTTTTCGCTGGGTGGAGAGGCTGGGGGTTTTCCACCCCCAGACCCCCGGAAGGTATTTCGGGCCAGATGAAGTTTCGGATCAGCTTTGTTCAAGGCCGGTTAGGGCGGCGGCAAATTCTTCGGGGTCAAAAGGGGCGAGATCGTCGATTTGTTCTCCGACACCAATGGCGTGGATCGGCAGACCGAATTTGTCAGCCAGCGCGACCAAAACGCCGCCTTTGGCGGTGCCGTCGAGTTTGGTCATGACAAGTCCCGATACGTCAGCGAGGTTGCGGAATGTTTCCACTTGGCTCAGCGCGTTCTGGCCGGTTGTGGCGTCCAGAACCAGCAGAGTGTTGTGTGGTGCGGTGTCGTCGACCTTGCGGATGACGCGGACGATCTTGGCTAGCTCCTCCATCAGATCGGCGCGGTTCTGGAGGCGGCCAGCCGTGTCGATCATGAGCAGGTCCGCGCCGTCTTGCTGGGCGCGGGTCAGGGCGTCGAAAGCCAAGGAGGCAGGGTCCGATCCCTCGGGTGCAGTCAGAACGGGTACGCCCGCGCGATCGCCCCAGACCTGCAGCTGTTCGACGGCGGCAGCGCGGAAGGTGTCTCCGGCGGCGATGACGACTTTCTTGCCCGCGGCTTTGAACTGGCTTGCCAGTTTGCCGATAGTCGTGGTTTTGCCCGACCCGTTCACGCCGACGACCAGCACCACTTGGGGGCGTTTGGGGTAGATCGGCAAAGGCTTGGCGACGGGCTCCATCACCCGTGTAACTTCCTGCGCCAGCAACTGTTTGATCTCTTGCGTGGACATTTTTCGGCCCAACCGTCCCTCGGCCATGTTGGAGGTGACGCGCAGCGCGGTGTCCACACCCATATCCGAGGCGATCAGCAGCTCTTCGAGTTGCTCGAGCATGTCGTCATCCAGCGTGCGCCGAATGACGGTTTTTGTTTCGTTGCGACCAAACAGTCGACCGAGAACACCTTTGGATGGCGCAGCCTCGGGCGGGGGTGGGGCAGGCGTGGGATCGGCTGGTGCAGGTTCAGGCGTTTCAACTGGTTGCGGTATGGGCGTTGGGTCCGGGGTTTCCGGCACCGGTTGTGGCACTTCGGGTACCGGTTCGGGCTGCGGCTCGGGCTCGGGGATGATCGGGTCGGGTGCGGCTGTTTCCTCGCCCCCGTCTTCGACAATGGCATCAAGCCCCTGTTCGAGGCGGGACGAGGATTTGAACAGCTTGTCCTTGAGCTTTGAGAAAAACGCCATTTTTGGTCTCCGCAGGTGTTCCCTTCACCTAATGCGGATTTGCGGCAAGTGCAAAGGGTCACGAGAACGCAATGAGCAGCCCCGCCTGCGCGCCCCAATACAGGATCCAGATCATGAAAGGCGTAAATCTCAGGGCCGGATGGCCAGCAGGCAGCAGGAACTTCTCGGTCGCCAGGATCAGATCCGACGCGATGAAGGCCATCGCAGCGGGCAAAGCCCAACGCAAGGTGCCGATTTCAGGCAGGGCAAGAACCGTCGCGCCCATGCCAAGGATGATCGGAATGTACGCCAGAACCGGAATCTTGAGGTCCCCAGCGCGTGGGGCCAACAGTGTTGCGGCGACGATTCCAAGGATGATCAGCGTCCAAAAGATGCCGGGTCTGCCAAAGATCAGGGCCACGTCACTGGCGGGATGGCTTAGAAACAGAGCGATATAGGCCAGATGACCAGCCGCGAAAGCACCGATGCCGGCCATGAAGGTCGACTCCGTTTCGCGCGACAACAGCGCGTCGCCCACGGCGCAGAGGGCCAGCGCTAGGGTCAACAGGATCGGTGCACCGCTTAGCGCTGCTACTAGAGCCAGCAGCGCGACAGAGGCCGTTTTGCAAACAGACCGCAATGCGCTGGCAGGTCGCGGCGACATGGGCAGGTATGTCAGTGCGCTTACGGCGGCAATCCAGAATAAAGCGGTCGTCATAAAAAGTCCCCCTATTGGCGTTTTTCAAGCAACATCACCGGGATCGCATGAACAACTCAAGCAGTGACGTTAAGGCAGGTGTTTGCGGGAAATGCCCCTTGGCGATGCGGAACCGCATCTGACAGAATGCACCCATGCTGATGCGAATTGCGATTCTCTTGATACTGACCGCTCAGGCCGCCGCGGCCCAACCAGCATTGTCGGGGTCCGAATTCGACAAATACACGCGCGGAAAGACTTTGTTCTATGGCTTCCAGGGGACGGTGTACGGGGTCGAACGCTATTTACCCAACCGGCGCGTCATTTGGTCGTTTCTGGACGGAAGGTGCAAGGAGGGCGTCTGGTATGAGCAGGGTGAGCAGATCTGCTTTATATACGAAGACCGTATTGATCCGCAGTGCTGGGTTTTCACTGAAACCGGCGGTGGCCTCATCGCTCAGTTCGAAGGCAATCCGGACATGACGGAATTGTACGAGGCCGAAGACATCGATGAAGAGATGGTCTGCCTTGGCCCCGATGTCGGCGTGTAACAATGCTTTAAATCAGAACAACGATCCTTGATCTGGCGCATCTTTCTTGGAGGATTTCTTCGTGGGTGATCGTGAGGCCGGAACCTGATCGGTCTTCAGCACTCCATCTGCGAACTCGATCTCGAAGGCGCTGTGTTTCGATGCCTGCTCTTTGGTTGTCAGAACCTGATCCTCGGCCCGGACAACGGCGTAACCTCGCTGCAGCGTTGCTTTGTAGCTGAGCGTTTCCCTCAACCGGTCGGCAGCATCCAGCTTTTGCCGCATCCGATCCAGGCGGGTGACCTGCGCTGCATTCATGCGGTCCGCCAAACTGTTGATGTTCTGCCGATGTTGCTGGATTTCCCGCTGGATCGGACGCAGGGACAGACGCGAGGACAGGTTTCGCAGAGCCTCATTTCTGTTCGAAACCAAATTCCGCAATGTAGACGGTCGCAAATGCGCGGACAGTTCGACGACTTGCAGCCGTCGGTTCTGAACGCCGCGCTCCAAAGCAGGTGTGAGTCGATCTGCGATTAAATCAAGCCGTTGGCGCGGTGTGTTCAACAGGCTGTCGGGGCGCGGCAACGCCCGAGACAAATCGCGCAGTCGCTGAGAGCGCCGCTGTACTGCATCCGACGCCGCACGGGACAAGCGTGCGCCTTGCTCGCCAGTCCAGGCCAGCAGTTCCATGCGAACAGGGACAGCAAGCTCAGCGGCGGCTGTTGGTGTCGGTGCGCGACGGTCCGAGACGAAGTCGATCAGAGTCGTGTCCGTTTCGTGGCCTACGGCTGAAATCAAAGGAATGTCAGAAGCGGCTGTTGCTCGCGCGACGATCTCTTCGTTGAACCCCCAAAGGTCTTCGATTGATCCGCCACCACGTGCGACGATGATCAAGTCGGGTCGGGGCAGCGCTCCGCCCGGCGTCAGTTTGTTGAACCCCTCAATCGCCCGCGCAACTTCTGGCGCGCAGTTGGCACCTTGTACAGCAACGGGCCAGATCAGCACCTTGCGCGGGAAACGGTCGCGTAGGCGGTGCAGGATATCCCGGATCACTGCACCCGAAGGCGAAGTCACCACGCCAATAATCTGCGGCAGGTAGGGCAGAGGCTTTTTCCGCTCGGGCGCGAACAGGCCTTCGGCTTCAAGCTGTTTCTTGCGCTTTTCCAGCAGGGCCATCAGGGCACCTTGTCCGGCGACAGCGACCTCATCGACATTCAGGTTGTATTTTGACTGAGCGCCAAAGGCTGTCAGGCGGCCGGTGACGACAACCTCCAGGCCTTCCTCGGGAACGACCGACAGACCGGAAATCTGACTTTTCCAGGTGGTGCAGGCAAGAACATTCCGGTCGTCCTTGATGTCATAGTAAAGGTGGCCCGAGCGCGCCTTGAACACACGACCGACCTCACCACGCACACGGATTCGCCCAAACGTGCCTTCGAGCGTGCGTTTCACCTCGCCCGAGATGTCCGAAACGGTGTATTCAGGGGTATTTTGGCCCGGGATCGGGTCATCAAGCAGGTCGGACATTTCAGCGCCTTGTGTCAAATGCCCGGCCAGCTTAGAACGCCCGGAAGGCGAGGCCAAGCAGATCGGAGACCTTCATGAACATCCTCATTCTCGGTAGCGGCGGGCGCGAACACAGTCTCGCCTGGGCGGTGATGCAAAACCCCAAATGTGACCGCCTGATCGTGGCACCGGGAAATGCCGGGATCGCTCAAATCGCCGAGTGCGCAGCGTTGGATATCGAAAACGGCGGCGCGGTTGTCAGCTTTGCCGAGGAGAACGCGATTGATTTCGTGATCGTTGGCCCCGAGGCCCCCTTGGCCGCTGGAGTCGCGGACCGACTGCGCGAAGCGGGCGTTCTGGTCTTTGGCCCGTCTGCTGATGCGGCTCAACTGGAGGCGTCAAAGAGCTTTACCAAGGAAATCTGTGACGCCTCGAATGCGCCCACAGCCGCCTATGCCCGGTTCACCGATGCCGAACCCGCCAAGAGCTATATTCGCGAACAAGGCGCGCCAATCGTAGTCAAGGCCGACGGTCTTGCCGCTGGTAAGGGCGTGATCGTCGCGATGGACGAACAGACGGCGTTGGACGCCATTGATTACATGTTCGGTGGAGCGTTCGGAGGTGCGGGCGCTGAAGTGGTCATCGAGGAATTCATGGAGGGCGAAGAAGCGTCGTTGTTCGTGTTGTGCGATGGCGAGGACATTCTGTCCATCGGAACCGCACAGGACCACAAGCGAGTCGGAGAGGGCGACACAGGCTTGAACACCGGCGGTATGGGTGCGTATTCCCCCGCGCCGGTTCTGAGTGCCGAGATCGAAACGCGCGCGATGGAAGAGATCGTACGCCCGACAATGGCCGAAATGAAGCGCCGCGGCATGCCGTTTCAGGGGGTTTTGTACGCGGGCCTGATGATCAAGGACGGTCAGCCTCGGTTGGTTGAGTACAATGTTCGATTTGGCGATCCGGAATGTCAGGTCCTGATGATGCGGCTTGGAGCGCAGGTTTTGGATCTAATGCACGCCGCTGCCGAAGGGCGGTTGAGCGAGACGCAGGTGAACTGGGCTGATGACCACGCAATGACGGTTGTGATGGCGGCGCAGGGTTACCCGGGAAACTATGAAAAAGGATCCGTAATCAAAGGATTGGATGCGCTTCCTGAAAACAGCAGCAATATGGTGTTTCATGCCGGCACCAAGGCCGTTGATGGGCAGGTACGGGCGTCAGGCGGACGAGTTCTGAACGTAACCGCACGCGGTGATACGCTAAAAGAGGCGCGGGATCGGGCTTATGCGATGGTCGAAGGTGTTGATTGGCCAGAAGGCTTCTATCGTCGCGACATTGGCTGGCGGGCGCTGTGAGGGACTGATCGGCCAGGGGGCTTTGCCCCCTCGGCCTGCGGCCTCACCCCCAAGGTATTTTTAGCCAGATGAAGAAGCGGATCAGCAGGTCATGGCACGTTTCAGGCTCTTGGGGCCAGTGAAGGGGCCGAGATCGGTGGTGGCCCATTCGTTTACGTGTGAGACGCTGATGATACGCGTCCAATTGCCATTGACGAGTATCAATTCGGGTGTGTCGCTGCAGTCATTCAGGCCGCTTGAGATAAAGTCTTCACCGATGCGATGATTGGTGAGGTTGGGCAGCGAGGCGATCTCGGTCAGCTTGCCATTTTCGAAGCGCCAGATGCGTAGGGTTTTGGCCAAATGCGGGCGGTCGACATAGGCAATTTCGACATTGCCATCCCCATCCAAGTCGGCGGCTCCAACCGGAGCAAGCCAGCGGAAGCGGGTGCCGATATGGGGCGTTGCGGCGATCTTTTCGCCGCGCGAGTCGTAGATTGCCAGCTGTGCACCTTCATAAACGCTGGATTCGACGACGATGACTTCGGATGTGCCGTCCTGGTCGATATCGACGATGCGCGGTTCAAGATCTTCGAAGACGCGATCAAGCGGCAGTTTGATCGTGATTGTCGAGTATTTGTAAACCGGCTGGATCAGCAGTCCCTGAGACGCGGCGTTGGAAGTCTTTATTTCCAGCGCGCCATATTCGATATCGTCGCCCAATACACCATGGGCGTAGCGATCCGTTGGTTCTGTAAAGCGTGCACTTATCGCAGTGTCAGAGATCGCGGGAGCCACTCCAGCCAGCCACGCGTACAACCCCAACAGCGCGCCGCGTGCCCGACATTGCCAAATGCGGACGGGCAGGCGCGGCGCTTTGGGAGGCATCAGATTTGCTTTTCGGGCATCTGAACGACGAGGCCATCCAATTCGTCGGTGACTTTGATCTGGCAGGTCAGGCGAGAACGGGCCGGGTCAGGCTCGTAGGCGAAGTCCAGCATGTCCTCTTCCATGTCGTCCTTGGCCGGAACCTTCTCGACCCAGTCGGGGTGGATATAGACATGGCAGGTCGAACAGGCGCAGGCGCCGCCGCAGTCGGCTTCGATGCCGGGGATGTTGTTGTCACGGGCACCTTCCATGACGGTCAGGCCGTTGGCGACGTCGACTGTGTGTTCGGTACCGCCGTGCTCGACATAGGTGATCTTTGCCATTGCGTGCGTCTTCCTCTTTCGCTTGTCGATTTCTTCCTTAGTGAAGGCGTTTACGTCTTTCCAGTATCATTTGCGACTCGCCGCGCCGCCTCTGGACTTTCCTTACGTATGTTCTATTTTTGTTCCCATGATTGTGCTGTCTGCCCGCCCTGCGGTTTCGAACCGAGATTGGCCGCGCCCGCCCGCGTGCCTGCCTGCCAAGCGGCTGGACGACCCGCCCGAGGGTGCGCTGGTGACTGTTGCGGGGCTGGTGATCCTGCGGCAGAGGCCGGGGACGGCCAAGGGGGTGATCTTTGTCACGCTTGAGGATGAGACCGGCATCGTGAACGTGGTGGTTTGGCGCAAGATCTACGAGCAATTCCGCCGTGCAGTGATTTCGGGGAGGCTGCTGCGGGTCACGGGCCGCATGCAGCGGGCACATTCGGTCACCCATGTGATCGCGGAAGAGGTCGAGGATATCTCAGGGATGCTGGACGTACTGGTGCGGGGGGAGCATTAACCGCCAACATAATGGCAGGCGCCTGCCACACTGAAGTCAGCTGGCTGGAAACGTCATGATTTCGCCAAAATTAAGTGAAGAAAGTACTGCAACTTAAAGGCGATAAATTATGAACAACAAGTATTTATACCGTATTGTCCGATTGCGCAGGCTCATCATAGCCTGTCTTTTGGCCATATTCGCACAATGGGCAATCGGCTGGTGGCTCTTTGGGCCTTCTGTATTGCTACAAGACCCCCCGATCCAAGCTGGCGTGGCCCTGTTCTGTATCGCGGTCATTATGGCTTTAGTGCTCACTTATCCGCGCGTCTGGTGGGAAACGCTTACCACTGCAATGGTGCTTGGGCTCGTTCTGATGCTATTTCCACTATTCGAAGCCTTACCGGCAACCGCGCCGGACCATAATCGCGGACAAGCCACCGCCTGGCTGATATTCGGTGTCGTGTTCGGCGGAATTTTTTTGTGGCTCGGACTGAATTGGTTACCCAATACCTTTGAGAAGTACTCTTTCGGAAGCAAACGAATGCATTCGCGCATTCGAACGGACATACCTCCGAATGAGGCGTTCAAAATTCTCAAATCTACACCAAACAGCACCAATGACCGCACAAAATCTGGCCCTGTGGGTGAGAATGGGCTCTTCCACGTTAACACCAAAATAAACACCGTGAACGCTGAGACCCTCGAGCCAGAGGTCGAGATGATGAGCTATTACTGTAGGATAGAGCAGGAGGATGACCTCAATCAGGTAATATCAGTATATCATGAGATTGATGGAGAGTCGCGGGTTGAGGTCGAATATCTCAGCGTCCGTCGAGCGGGTCGAATGACAATTTGTGAAAAACGCACAGTATTCGACCGCGCCAATATTCACGCGGAAGTAGGCTTCTGGCTAACAGACTTTGCAGGTGACCATATGCACGGGCAGTTGATGCGGGCACAAGGCCGCAAATCTGTTGCGCTGGTCGATCTGCCCCATACCTCTCCACTGGTTGGACTTGCACGGTTTTTTGAGCAATTCAACGACGACCCTCCAAGTCGCAGCGGTGGGTCAGCTTAGAAGCAATGAATTTGTCATGACCACAGCTCAGGTAATTTTCTCACCGTTTGAACAAAACCCCTTGCGCCTGTTTGTCCCTATGATCGCCTCGAAGCTCGGCGTGTAGTGCGCGCCCTGCCTGAACCCCCGGGCGGGCGCTCACAGTTTCAAGCCATCGGGTGAAATGTGGCTTGTCCTCCAATACCTGCTGCTGGCCCTCCCACAGACTAGCCCAGCCCCAGATCGACATATCGGCGATCGAGTAGAAATCACCCGCGACGTATTCGTTTTCGGCCAGCCGCCGGTCCAGCACGCCGTACAGACGTCCGACCTCTGCCCTATAGCGGTCTTTTGCGTAGGGCAGGTCTTGGGGCGGGTCCATGTTGGGGGCATATTTCAGGAAGTGATGCGCCTGACCCGCCATCGGGCCGACGCCGCCCATCTGCCACATCAGCCATTCCTCGACTGCGATCCGATCACGCTCGGTTTTCCCATAGAAGCGCCCGGTTTTGCGAGCCAGATACATCAGGATCGCGCCGCTTTCGAATACTGAGACCGGTTCGCCGTCCGGGCCGTCGGGGTCGACGATGGCAGGCATGCGGTTGTTGGGGGCGATCTTCAGGAATTCGGGGTCGAACTGATCGCCTTTGCCGATATTGATCAGGTGGGTGATGTAGGGCAGCTCCATCTCTTCCAAAGCGATGGATACCTTCCAGCCATTCGGCGTGGGCCAGAAATACAGGTCGATCATGGCGTCTCCTCAAGTTGAGAAGATCATGAGGCTTTCTGTGCAAACGGCAAGAGGTCGTACGGGCAGGGCAGAGCAAAAAGCCGTGACCAACGGCGATCAGACTGTTCCGGGACGCCGCCGCGCAGTTGGTGCAGGCTCAGGTGGTCCTGATTGCGCAACAGAGCATTGTAGACGCGCAGAACGCCGGGGCGGGTATAACTGGACCAGTGACAGACACGGCGTTGCGGGGTACCGACCGGGAAAATCATGCGCGACAGATGTTCAAGTGTGTCATGGCAGTCGATCTGCAAGGTCACCGCGTTTGGAGCTTCGAACCCAAGGCCGATGCTGCGGTCGCCGCGTTTGGGTGGCTGGATCAGCCATTCATACATGAAATCGAACACGTCGTTTTCCCGGCTGGTCACGTTGATGAACTCGGCCTGTCGACCTGCCGGGGTTTCCAGCGCGCTCAGCGTCCGGCTTTGATAGGCGGCGCCGGTCATCGAAATGATGCGGTTCAGAGATCCGGGTTGGATGTAGTGCAGAGCTTCCAGCGCCAGTTCCGTACCCATCGAATGCCCGATGAAATGGATCGGCCGATTCGGGTTGAGACGGCGCAGGTAGCGGACCATATCGGCAAGCGCGCGACCAGCTTCCACAGCACGCCGACGCGCCGCCCACAATGGTCCCTGCGCATTCCATCCAAAGGCGATGCCCAGGCCCTCATCATCGAAACCGGAGCCAAAGCCCAGTTGCTGCGGCCAACTGGGGCAATGCCAAGGCGTTGGCGTTGGGTGGAAAGCCAAAATATGTCGGTGCGGGCAGGCTTTGCCGTCTTCTGGCCGGTATTTGTATCCGTGGGTCATGATGATGACCGGCCCTTGCGTATCGCGTGTTTGCCGCAAGACACTGCGCGGGGATCGGGGGCTACGGTGCAGGGTGACGGTGTCACCGATGGCATTGATCCTGACTACTGGCATGACTTTGCCTCACACAATATGTTGTGGTGTCGATCTGCCATAACGCTATGACGCTTTGGTGAAAGAGCGGTTACAGAACCGTGACGTTGTCCCAGTCGGGGTTGACGAATTCGCAAGTGCGGCGTAAGGGCAACGGCACCACGTGGCGATTTGTTACCGGATTGCGGGCCACGCTAAACAAAACCGCTAAAAGGTCAGGATGAAAGGCCCCTTTCGCTTGACCGCGTCTGGGGTTTTTTTGATGCCCTTGCCTGACAAGGGTCGAGAGGAATGAGATGAGCGAGAGCTGGAATAAACGCACCCAAGCCGTCCATGGCGGCACCCGTCGCAGCCAATACAATGAGGTCAGCGAAGCGATCTTTCTGACGCAGGGCTTTGTCTATGAGACAGCCGAGCAGGCCGAGGCACGGTTCATCGAAACCGGCCCGGACGAGTTCATCTATGCCCGCTACGGCAACCCGACCGTGTCGATGTTTGAGCAGCGCATCGCCGCGTTGGAAGGGGGCGAGGACGCTTTCGCCACGGCTTCCGGTATGGCTGCGGTAAACGCTGCGCTGACTTCGATGCTGAAGGCGGGCGATCATGTGGTGTCGGCCAAGGCTTTGTTCGGGTCGTGTCTGTACATCCTCGAGAACATCCTGACACGCTTTGGGGTCGAGGTTACGTTTGTGGACGGCACTGATCTGGACGCATGGCAGGCTGCTATTCGGCCAGACACAAAGGCGGTGTTCTTCGAATCCATGTCGAACCCAACGCTTGAGGTGATCGACATCGCGGCAGTTGCCGAACTGGCTCATGCGGTTGGTGCGCTTGTGATTGTGGACAATGTGTTTTCCACACCGGTCTTCTCGCGCGCGATCGCGCAGGGGGCCGATGTCGTCGTCTATTCCGCGACCAAGCATATCGACGGGCAGGGGCGCGCCCTGGGCGGTGTCATCATCGGTACCAAGGACTTCATCCGTGGAACCGTCGAACCCTATCTGAAACATACCGGCGGCGCGCTGAGCCCGTTCAATGCGTGGATCATGCTGAAAGGGCTGGAGACGATGGCGCTGCGCGTTAATGCTCAGGCCGAAACGGCGCTGGTTATTGCCGAAGCACTGGAAGGGCATTCGGCGCTGGAACGTACCCTGTATCCCGGCCTGAAAACCCACGCTCAGAACGCGTTGGTTCAGACCCAGCTGGGCGGCAAGGGCGGAACCGTTCTGTCGCTGGATATCAAAGGCGGTAAAGATGCTGCGTTTGCATTCCTGAACGCGCTGACAATCCCGGTGATCTCGAACAATCTGGGGGATGCCAAGTCGATCGCGACGCACCCGGCCACCACTACTCACCAGCGGCTTAGTGATGAGCAGAAAGACGAGCTGGGCATTACACCCGGCCTCATCCGCTTCTCCGTCGGATTGGAAGATGCTGGCGATCTGCTGGCAGACATCAAACACGCCTTGGATGTGTCGCAACGTTAACAGCGACGGCGGTTTACTGAAATCCGGATCGAACGTAAGTGAAAATGACGCAACTCATGCGTCATTCGCCGAATTTCGATCCGGACTGTGATTTCCAGCGTATAAAGCTACACTGGAAAACGCGCCGGAGCTGTATATAGTCCGGCGATCAACCGAGGAACCCGATCGATGAACGTGCACCCCCGCGACATTGAGGACACGCCTGACAACGACGAAGCCGAAGCCGCTCTGAAGACATTGCGGAAATGGGCCGAGTCAGCGACCGAAACCGAGATCAGTCAGCTGGACCCGGCGATTGCTCGGCTGGTGCCTGGTCTGGTTCCGGTGAATTACCCATCGTTGTCGCGCAACTACCCCGAGGGGTTCACGGTCGACAGTGCATACCGCGCCACATTGCCGGACCTGCAAAACGGTCCGTCCAGTCTGATCCGCGGTGCCAAGCAACAGATCCAGCACGTCGGGATTTCCAATTTCCGCCTGCCGATCCGGTTTCATCGCAAGCATGGCGAAGACTTGACGCTCGAAACTTCGATTACCGGAACGGTCAGCCTTGATGCCGAAAAGAAGGGCATCAACATGTCCCGGATCATGCGATCATTCTACAAGCATGCCGAACGCACCTTCAGCTTTGAGGTGATGGAAGCAGCGCTTGATGACTACATATCCGATTTGGACAGTTTCGACGCACGTATCCAGATGCGGTTTTCTTATCCTGACCGGGTAAAAAGCCTGCGGTCGGGCCTGGAAGGGTACCAGTATTATGACATCGCGCTGGAACTGGTAGAGCAGGGCGGCGTGCGTCAGAAGATCATGCATCTGGACTATGTTTACTCTTCGACTTGCCCATGTTCGCTGGAACTCAGCGAACACGCGCGTTCGACCCGTGGGCAACTGGCCACGCCGCATTCGCAGCGGTCGGTGGCCCGGATTTCGGTCGTGGTCGATTGTGATGCGGATTGTCTGTGGTTCGAAGACCTGATCGCCATTTGTCGACGTGCGGTGCCGACGGAAACGCAGGTGATGGTCAAACGCGAAGACGAACAGGCCTTTGCCGAGCTCAATGCCGCCAACCCGATTTTCGTTGAAGATGCCGCCCGTCTGTTCTGTGCCGAGTTGCTGGCCGACCACCATGTCGGCGATTTCCGCGTGGTTGCCAGCCATCAGGAAAGCCTGCACAGCCATGACGCGGTCTCGGTTCTGACCGAAGGTCCGACCTTTGTTTCCGCCAGCCTGGACCCAAGGATGTTCAGCACTCTGTTCCACGTCGGATGACGGGCCAGAATAGATCGTTAAAGTATCAAAATTAGACTAACGGCGGTTTTCCGCCGCAGTGCAGCGAATATTGCTGCGCTCGCACAGTTGTTCGCGGTACACTGGCGCGGAATGCAGCCGTGGCAGGTGCGCATTGTTTGCAGGGTCTGCCACCCTGAAAGGAAGCTGAGACGTGCGACGCTCAGAACTGCTTGACTGCGCAATCCGCCCGAGAGATCGGGACGGGCAGGGTCCTTCACTCTTTTGTCGGCTGCATCGCTTTCAGAGGAGAACTAACGTATGAATCCGATTTCCCAACCGCTGGAGTTTCAGGCTGCGGCCATTCGAATGGCCGGATATGCGGTTAGCAACCAAATGAAAATAATGCAGATTTTGACCCGCTCGGCGATGGAACTGCCGTTTGTGTCAGTGCACGCTTTGCACGCGTCAGCCTCGGCTCCGGCACCGGTTGCACCATCGGAACAGGTCAAGCCAAAGGCCAAACCGGCCGCCAAGGCCAAACCAGCACCGGTCGCGAAACCCAAGCCGGTCGCCCGCAAGAAAACGGTTGCCAAGCCAAAGGTCGAATCACCCAAGCCAGCCGCGACTAAGACGGCTCCGGTGGCGGCAAAAACTGCCGAGGTTGTAGACAAGCCGGTGGCAAAACCCGCCGTCGCGAAAAAGCGGTCGGCACCGAAACCGGCAGTAGCGGCGAAACCAAAGCCGGTGGCGCAAAAACCGGCAGTTGCGAAAACGGCTGAACCTAAAGTTCAGGCCGCCAAGCCGGCGACCCCTCAGGTGAGTGCCAAAGCCGAGGCTCCAAAGGCTCCGGTCAAGCCAGCCGTCAAACCGGTTGTGGCCAAGCCGGCAAACGCAAACCCGTCGGTTGCTGCGTCTGACGCTGCAAAACCGGCAACGTCACAGGCATCTGCGGCCCCGGCGCGTCGTACCCGCGCACCGTCCAAACCGCCTGTAATGCCAACACCTGCGGCTAAAACGGAAGAGTAAAACCGGACACCGCTTGACACAGTCGTGCAGGCGCGCCAACGCTGCGCCTCATGACGGACATGCGCCCGGTTGGATATGTGATTGGCCTGTTGGTCGCCATTCTTGGGGCGACCATGATGCTGCCCATGCTTGCGGACCTCATTGAGGGACGGGGTGAGTGGCACGTATTTCTGGAAAGCGGCGTCATCACGATTCTGACCGGCGTCATCCTGGCGATGAGTTGTTCGAACGGGGTGGGCGAAGGTCTGACGATCCGTCAGACCTTTTTGCTGACCACCGGCGTTTGGGTCGCGCTGCCCTTTTTTGGTGCTATTCCGTTTCTGCTCGGTGAGACCGAGCTGCGATTTGTCGATGCTTACTTCGAGGCAATGTCCGGCCTGACGACAACCGGTTCGACCGTCATCTCGGGTCTCGACAACCTGCCGCGAGGTCTGTTGCTGTGGCGGGGTTTGCTGCAATGGCTGGGCGGTATCGGCATCATTGTCGTAGCGATGGTTTTCCTGCCCGAACTTCGGGTCGGTGGTATGCAGATCTTCCGATCGGAAGGATTTGAAACCATGGGGAAAATCCTGCCGCGCGCGCAGGAGATCGCGGGTCAGATTTCCCTGATCTACGTCTTTCTGACCGTCGTCTGTGCTTTGGTCTACGCCGGCTTGGGCATGGGTTTCTTTGATGCCGTGGTTCACTCACTAACGACAATCTCAACCGGAGGGTTCTCGAACTATGATGCGTCCTTTGGGACGTTTTCCGGCACTGCCGAATATGCGGCCTCGGTCTTCATGATCCTGGCGGCGCTGCCGTTCGTCCGGTATGTCCAGTTCGCAAATGGCAACACAAAATCGATTTTTCACGACAGCCAGATTCGAACTTTTCTGGCTACGATTTTGGTGTTGGTTGTCATCATGGCGGTCTTTCTGACGTCAGTGTTTCCCCATCATTGGGAACAGGCCGTTCGGGAGTCCCTGTTCAACATCACGTCGATCATTTCCGGTACTGGCTATGCCAGCGTCGACTACATGGGCTGGGGCAGCTTTCCGATCATGATGTTCTTTCTGATCGGTCTGATCGGCGGGTGCGCGGGGTCTACCGCCTGTTCGATCAAGATCTTTCGGTATCAGCTGCTGTTTGCCTCGATCAAAACCCAGATCCGGCGAATTCGTACACCACATGGTGTTTTTACACCCCAGTATGACGGCCGTACGATCGGCCCGGATGTTCTGACCTCAGTGATGAGCTTTTTCATGTTCTTCGTGGTTTCGCTGGGTGTGCTTGCCTGGGCGTTGGCACTGACAGGGCTGGATTTCATAACTTCGGTATCCGGGGCAGCCACAGCTTTGGCCAATGTCGGGCCGGGGCTGGGGGATAAAATCGGACCAGCCGGTAACTTCGCGGGACTCAGCGACACCGCCAAGTGGTTGTTATCGATTGGTATGTTGGTCGGGCGGCTTGAGCTGTTGGCCGTCTACGCACTGTTCACTGTCCAATTCTGGAGAAACTGATGAAAAGACCCCTTGGTGCGCAAATTTCGCATATGCTCAGGGATCGCGGCGTGGATGTCATCTTTGGCATTCCCGGCGTGCATAATCAGGAAATGTATCGCGGGATCGAGGAAGCCGGGATTACACATGTTCTGGCCCGACACGAACAAGGCGCCGGGTTCATGGCCGATGGCTATGCCCGAGCGACTGGCAAGCCGGGTGTCGCCTATGTGATCACAGGGCCGGGGTTGTGCAACATCATGACGCCGATGGGGCAGGCCTATACGGACTCGGTTCCAATGCTGGTAATGTCGTCCTGTCTGGACGAAGCGCAGGCTGTGCATGGCCAACTGCACCAGATGAAGGATCAGCGGGCTGCGGCTGAAACCGTCACCGACTGGTCGCGTCAGGCCAATTCGGCGCAGGCGGCTTATGGGTTGGTTGAACGCGCCTTCGAGGAATTCGAACTTAGCCGCCCACGTCCAAAGCACATTCAGGTGCCTATCGCGCAGCTCGAAGCAGACGCTGATCCTGCACCATTTCCCAACCAGCCCGCTTTGCGGACAAAGGTCCTGCCGCCGGACCTTGCGCCGGTGATGTCCATGCTGAACATTGCGCGGCGTCCGTTGTTTATTCTGGGCGGAGGCGCGCGGTCGAACCTGTGGCGGCAGATTCTGACCGAATTGGGTGCGGCATGTTTCACCACCTACGCCGGTCGCGGAATGGCTGGGCTGGATTATGCTCTGGATTTTGGGGCCATGCTTCCGCGACCAGGCAGCGCCGATGTCATCGCCTCAGCGGACCTTGTGGTCGTGGTTGGCGCGGAACTGGGCGAGGTTGACCTGTGGCGCGATGAACTGGGCAACTCTGCCAGTCTGGTGCGCGTCGATCTCGATCCGAAAGTTCTGTCTGACCGTCACCGGGCTGCGGTCAAGCTGCAGGCAGATGGCGAAAGCTTTGCGCGCGCGCTCTTGGAAGCCACTGATCATGTAAAACCTGCGACCGGCTGGTCACCGGCAGAGGTGGTCGAGGCGCGCAACCGCTGGCGGGCCGAGGTGGACGCGGAACGCCCCGGAATTGTGCCGGTCATGGACGCCCTGCGCGAAGCCATGCCCGGCGACACCATGATCTATTCCGACATGACACAGTTTGCCTATGTCGCCAAAGAGGTTTGGGACATGGCCTATCCCTACCATTGGCACCACCCGACGGGGTTCGGCACTTTGGGCTATGGACTACCGGCCGGAATTGGTGGGGCCGTAGCCCGCAGGGGCAAACCCACTGCGGTGATCGCAGGCGATTATGGTTTTCATTATACGATGCAAGAGCTTGGCGTCGCGGTTGAACTGGGTTTGTCTCTGCCGATCATCCTTTGGGACAACGGGAAACTCAAAGAGATCGAAGACAGTATGGTTCGAGGCCAGATCGCCCCGAATGCAGTCGTGGCGCGGAATCCGGATTTCTGTAAACTGGCCGAGGCATTCGGAGCCTTGTCGGCCGCGCCATCCAATCTGGACGAGATGCAGGTCGCAGTTCGTTCGGCATTCGACGCGCCGGTTCCGACCCTGATCCGCGTCACACCGGATATCCTTTAGCCTACAAAAAAGCGCCGCCCGAAAGAGCGGCGCTTGGATCTCATTCGGCGCGTATCAATCCCAGCAATGGACCAAAACGGTCATCCCGGTGGCGCGCCGGCTAAGCTCGTTGGGTGAAACTTGCGCTGCGGACTGGCCTGATTGGCCCGACACTCCGGCATTGGTCAATGCCTCATTCAGCCGGTTCGCCGTGGCGGCAAGGCTGACGGTTTCGGGCAGGGTGCGCCCCTCGGTCGGCGTCGGCAGCAGCATGCCAACAACCTGACCGTTGCCGTCAAACACCGGTCCGCCCGCGTCGCCCGGCTGAGCTGCCAGCGCCAGACGCTTTACTCCGTCTTCACCATTCAATCCGCGCAGGTCAGCGATTTGGCCGTAGGTGAGCGTCGGTGCACCCAATGCGCCTTGATAGGAAAATCCGGACACAGCGACCTCGGATTGGATGCGTGGAGCGTCTATGCTGAATTCTGCCACGTTGACCGGAACCAGATTGCGGCTGGGCCGCAGAACAGCGATTCCCAGATCCGCGTCCGACCAGGCGACCTGAAGCTCCTGATCGCCATCCAGCGTGATACGCGTGCAGTTATTGATCGCCTCGGACACGGTCAGGACAGTGCCATCTGCGTCGGTAAAAAAGCCCGAGCGGGACAGGCGAGGTTTGCGGATCTGCAGACCCGAGACCAGATCAATCCGTTGCTCAGCATCCGCTCCGGCCGATGCGTCCAGCACCGCGCCGGTTGGGGTGAAGCTGGCCTTGATTGCCGCAAGCACTCTGGCCCGTCGGGCATCGTCGTCCTCGGGCCAAACCAAGGTAAAGCCCTTGATCTGGCCATTATCCAGTCGTGCCTCGCTATAGGATACGATTCCGTTGCCGCGACCTTCAAGGGAGAAGCTGTCGCCACGCAACTGCCGAGGACCGTCGAGCGGAACGATTTCCAGCGACTGCATCACCTCATACAGGGCGCGCAACGTGGCTTTGTCGCCTTTCTGGCTGATCAGCAGAGCCTTTGCGCCCAGATCGGTTGAGTTGTTGAAGTGGACAAACGGTGCTTCGTACCGGTCAAACGTAATGACGCCCAGCGGCAGGTCTACATTGATACCGGCCTGAGCGTCCAAATGGCGATCCATCCCAACGCTCAGCAGGGGGGCGTTAAAGTCATCCATCAGCGCTTTACGCTGCGCGGTCGTCAAAACGCCGGTCGCCTCGTAGCCATTGAACCGCTGCCAATCGCCCATCGAACGCCGCGTACCTTGTCCAAACGCGCCGTCGATTGTCGAGTTATAGAAGCCAGCTGCCTGCAGTGCGGTCTGCAAGTCCTGACGTTCTTTCGCGGTCAGCAGGCGTTCGCTTTGCAAAGCTTGCGACCGCGTTTCATCAGATGCTTGCGGTGTCAGCCCGACCGCCGGCTGTTCCGGCTGGGGTTCAACAGGTGCCGTCACAACACCCCGGTCCAGGATATTCGCGCCGATCGGCCAGAATTGCTGACCCAGCGCGTTTGAGAACGCAATGTAGCTGTCTGCCGGTATCTGCCCCTCGGCCCGGTAGACACGCAAAACCTGCTCGGCGTCGTTGCGCAAATAAGGCCCAATAACAATAGCATACCAGCCAGAGTTCAGGCGAAAACCGTTTACGTCAGGGAGAAAGCTTGCATATGCCTGCGCCCGTTCCTGCGCTTCACGCAGCGACGGTTGCGCTTCGACCTGAACCCACACACCAGCATCCTGTTGTGCAAACACGGCCCGCGTGCCGAATAGAAAAAGAAACAATATAGCCGTAAGTATGCGTGTCATTGTCTGCCCATGTCCGCAGTGTTTTATCTTTGCCGGAGACTACGCGATTTGATGCGCGGAACGCCATGCCCGGAATACGGGGAATTTCCAGTGTGGCTGCGCAGTGACAGCATGGGCGCTGACGCCCGTTGACGCCCGTTGGCCCCTTGCATAGGAAGGACAAAACCGACCGGCAAAGGGCGCGGATGTGCCCAAAGGGAAATTCATGACCGAACCGTCCAGCGCTCCACGTTCTTTTCAGGAAATAATCCTGCGACTGCAGACCTATTGGGCCTCGAAAGGCTGCGCCATTCTGCAGCCCTACGACATGGAGGTTGGGGCAGGGACATTCCACCCGGCGACGACTTTGCGCGCGTTGGGGTCCAAGGCTTGGGCTGCCGCTTATGTGCAACCTTCGCGCCGTCCGACGGATGGTCGGTATGGTGAGAATCCGAACCGGTTGCAGCACTATTATCAGTATCAGGTACTGATCAAACCCAGCCCACCGGACCTGCAGGAGCTGTATCTGGGATCGCTCGAGGCCATCGGCATCGACATGAACCTGCACGACATCCGTTTTGTCGAGGATGACTGGGAAAGTCCGACTCTGGGTGCCTGGGGGTTAGGCTGGGAAGTTTGGTGCGACGGTATGGAAGTCAGCCAGTTCACCTATTTCCAGCAGGTCGGCGGCCATGACTGCGCGCCGGTTTCGGGGGAACTGACTTATGGTCTGGAACGCTTGGCCATGTATGTGCTGGGTATCGATCACGTGATGGACATGCCATTCAATGACCCTCAGTCGCCCAGCCCGCTGACATATGGCGACATCTTCAAGCAGACCGAAGAGGAATACGCCCGCTGGAACTTTGACGTGGCCAACACAGAGGTTCTGCTGCGCCACTTCGAAGAGGCCGAGGCAGAATGCGCTGCCATCCTGTCGCAAGAACACGACGACCCAAAGACCGGCAAACGCATCATCATGGCACACCCGGCCTATGATCAGTGTATCAAGGCCAGCCACGTGTTTAACCTGCTGGATGCGCGCGGCGTGATCTCGGTAACCGAACGCCAAGCCTATATCGGTCGCGTGCGGGCCTTGGCGAAACAATGCGCGGATGCGTTCTTGCTGACCGAGGCCGCCGGGTTCGAGGCCTGATGCGCCGCTCAGGCCAGTCCGGGCAGCAAGACCTTGAGGCCAGCCGCGATCATACCGATCGCGATGGCCGACAGGATCATGCCCATGAACCGGCTCATGATGACACGGGCGTTCTCGGACAGGCGTTTTGCAATGGCCGAAGCGTTCCAGAACGTCACAAACAACAGCAAGAGAACGATCAGAAAAACACCTGCGTAAACAGTGGCATCGATGGTGCTTTTGATATGGTGAGCATAAAGGATCAGCGTTGTAATCGTGCCTGGGCCCACGAGGATCGGGAAGGCCAGGGGGTAAAACGCGACGGTATCAGGTTCGGGATAGGACTGCCGTTCTCCCTCGGTCCCATGATGCGACGTACTGGGCTTTCCGTTCAGCATGTTCAGCCCGATCATCAGGACGACCAGACCGCCGGCGACGCGCAAATCATCCACGCTGATCCCAAACAGGCCGAGCGTCTGGTTGCCGATGGCCGCAAACGCACCGCCGAGGATCAGGCAGTAGATGGCCGTCTTAGTTGCAACCTTTCGTTGCTCGGCAGGGGGCAAGCCGTCTGTGACACTCAGGAAAACCGGCAGGTTCGTGATGGGATTCATGATCGCAAAAAGCGCTCCGAAAAATCCTACGGCAAGGGTGCTGTCCATTCCAAAAGTCTCTTTGCGGCCTGTAAACAATTGGAACCTGTCCTATTTTTACCGTGCGTGAAAGAGGCATCGTGAGCAGAAGGGAAAGACGATGACAGGAAAATTGCTTGCGATCATTCTACTGGTCTCGGCTGTCGTGGCCGGCGCCGGGATGTATTACCTGCAGATTTACGGTTTTTATTATGACGTTGAACCCAAGCCGGGGCAGGATGTCATGTTGATGACAGAGAGCAGCGAAGAGCCCGCGCCGATTTCCTACAGCGCTTTTCAGGCGATAGACGCAGACAGCTCTCCCATCCGCTACCGCGCCTGTTTTGAAACAGATCTGACGCCTGAGCAGATCGAGGAAACACATATCGCCGTCGAGGATGCAGAGCCGCTGACGGCACCGGGATGGTTCGATTGCTATGACGCCGTCGCGTTGGCGGATGCCCTGAAGTCTGGCGATGCCAAAGCGTTCATGGGGGCAAAGAACATCCATTTCGGCGTTGATCGTATTGTTGCGGTTACAAACGACGGTAAAGGATATGTTTGGCACGTCCTGAACAACTGCGGGGAAAAGGCCTATGACGGCACCGTGATTGGCGAGGAATGCCCGGCCCAACCGCAGAATTGAGGACGTAATGACCGCCGAATCCCTGCAGATACCCGACTTTCTAACAGCCACATTGGGTTTTGCGGTGTATCTGCTGGGGGCCGAGATCAACGCGCGCGTCGCCACACTACGTCAATTCAACATTCCCGAACCCGTTACGGGCGGATTGCTGGCCTCTCTGGTCGTGCTGCTGCTGTATGTGGTCTTCGATCTCGAGCTGTCCTTTGATCTTGCGACACGGGATTTCTTGTTGGTGGTGTTCTTTGCGGGTATCGGGTTGAATGCGCGAATTTCCGATTTGATTTCGGGTGGCAAGCCTCTGTTTTTGTTGTTGATCCTGACGTTGATCACGATCATTGCGCAAAATGGGATCGGCGCGCTGGGGGCGTCAATGTTCGGCTACCCAGCACAGGCTGGTGTTCTATTCGGCTCGGCTGCGCTGATCGGTGGGCACGGCACCGCGATTGCATGGGCACCCGAAGTGGCCGAGGCCACCGGATTGGACGGGGCGACCGAGTTGGGGGTGGCGGTGGCAACGCTCGGGCTAGTTCTGGCCGCTCTGGTCGGAGGTCCAATTGCAAGGCTTTTGGTCGAAGGGCGCAACCTCTACCCCGCACGCCCGGACGAAGAGCATACCGTGGGTCTGCCCTCTGACGGAAATGATGTGTCCAACCAAATCGACCACCTGTCGATCATGCGGGTGCTGCTGTTCCTCAACCTGGCGATCATTGCAGGGTATTCTCTGGGCGAGGCGATCAGCGCTGCCGGTCTGAAGCTGCCTCTGTTCGTGCCCTGCCTGATCATGGGCATCGTAATCGCCAACCTGCGCGCCTGGCTTGCGCCCAACCGGCCACCGGTCGAACGTACGCCTTCGTTGGCGCTGATCTCTGAATTCTCGCTGGGTGCCTTTCTGGCAATGTCACTGATGAGCCTGCAGCTCTGGACCATCGCGGAACTCGGTCTTGCCATTGTGGTTATCATGTCCGCCCAAACGCTGTTCACGGTGGCCTTCGTGATCTGGGTTCTGTTTCCCGTCATGGGCAGCAACTACCGTGCCGCCGTGCTGGCCGCGGGCTTCGGCGGCTTTGCCCTGGGCGCGACCCCGACCGCTATTGCAAATATGACCGCAGTCACCAAGCGATATGGCCCATCGCCTATTGCCTTTATCGTGCTGCCCCTTGTATCCGCATTCTTTGTGGATATCGCTAATGCCATCGTCATTCAGACGATCGTCAATTTCTAAGGACCGAATATGCCCGACCTGCTGATCGAATTGTTTTCCGAGGAAATCCCCGCGCGCATGCAGACCCGCGCTGGCGAAGACCTGAAAAAGCGGATCACCGATGGTTTGGTCGAGGCCGGTTTGACCTATGCCTCTGCCGCTGCCCTGACAACGCCCCGGCGTTTGACACTAGCGGTCGAAGGGCTGCTGGCTGAAAGCCCCACAACCCGCGAAGAACGCAAAGGTCCCAAAGTCGGCGCGCCGGACAAGGCGATCGAGGGCTTCCTGCGCGGCGCAGGTCTGACCCGCGACCAGCTGGAAGAACGCGAAACACCCAAAGGCGCGGTCTATTTCGCGACCATCGAAAAACCCGGCCGTCCGGCGGCCGCGATCATTGCCGAGGTGCTTGAGGCGACGATCCGCAACTTCCCATGGCCCAAATCCATGCGCTGGGGCAGTGGCGGTCTGCGCTGGGTGCGCCCGCTGCATTCGATCCTGTGCATTCTGACCGATGAGACCGGCGCGCAGGTCGTGCCGATGGAAATCGAGGGCATCAAGACCGGCGACACCACCGAAGGTCATCGTTTTATGGCGCCGGGCCGCTTTTCTGTTTCGTCCTTCGAGGATTACGCCGCCAAGCTGAAACGCGCCTTTGTGGTTCTGTCGCCTGAGGAACGCGCCGAGCATATTTGGAACGACGCCCAGAACCTTGCCTTTGCCGCCGGTCTGGAAGTGGTCGACGATAAGGGCCTGCTGGCCGAGGTCGCCGGGCTGGTCGAATGGCCAGTGGTCCTGATGGGGCAGATCGACGTCGAGTTTCTGGAACTGCCGCCCGAGGTTCTGCAAACCTCGATGAAAGAGCATCAGAAGTTCTTCTCGGTCCGTAATCCCAAAACTGGTCGGATTGAACGGTTCATCACTGTTGCGAACCGCGAAACCACTGACAATGGCGCGACCATTCTGGCGGGGAACCAAAAGGTGCTGTCGGCCCGTTTGGCCGATGCCAAGTTCTTCTGGGAGAACGACCTGCGTATCGCCAAGTCGGACATCGCCCAATGGACCCGCGCGCTGGAGAATGTGACCTTCCACAACAAGCTGGGCACGCAGGCGGAGCGGATCGGCCGCATTGCCGCGCTGGCCCGTGAGTTGGCGTCGGTAACGGGCGCAGATGCAGATCAGGCTGAGAAAGCCGCGCGTCTGGCCAAGGCCGATCTGAGTTCCGAGATGGTCTATGAATTCCCCGAACTACAGGGGCTTATGGGGCGGTATTACGTCGAAGCCGCAGGCGAAGACGCCGCCGTGGCCGCCGTGGCGCAAGAGCATTACTCGCCGCTTGGCCCGTCGGATGACGTGCCCACCGCACCGTTGTCGGTGACGGTGGCGCTGGCCGACAAGCTGGATACGTTGACAGCGTTCTGGGCGATTGATGAGAAGCCGACGGGGTCGAAGGATCCGTTTGCCCTGCGTCGTGCAGCGTTGGGGGTTATTCGGTTGGTGTTGGAGAATGAACTCCATTTGAAGCTTGGCGAGACTGTGTTCTGGCGCCTTGCGCGTACTTTAGTTGAACGCGAAAACGCCGAAAAGAAACAGGAATCCGAGGACCTTGCAGCTAGGATTGCAGCACGGGACCCCGAGCTGGCTCGCGGTTTCCTAAACAGAGAGTTTGAAAAACGTAGCGCGGAGTATCGGAGCGGAGACAGCATTGCTGCCAGCGGTCAAGCCGCCAATGATCTGTTTTCCTTCTTCCACGACCGCCTCAAAGTATTCCTCCGGGACGAAGGCATCCGCCACGACATCATCGACGCCTGTATCGCGATGGACGGCAACGACGACCTCAACCTGCTGGTCAAACGTGCCCGCGCTCTGAACGCTGTGATCGCGACCGAGGATGGTGAGAACCTCGTGCAGGGCTTCAAGCGCGCCAACAACATCCTCACCCAAGCCGAGGAAAAGGACGGGGTCGAGTACTCCTATGGTGCGGATATCAAATTTGCAGAGACCGACAGCGAAAAGGCTCTGTTCGGAGCGCTGGAAGCCGCGCAGGCCAAGATCGACCCGGCGCTGAAGGCCGAGGATTTCCCCACCGCCATGTCGGCAATGGCCGATCTGCGCGGCCCGGTGGATGCGTTCTTTGAGGATGTTCAGGTCAACACCGACAATGACATCCTGCGTCGTAACCGGTTGAACCTGCTGAGCCAGATCCGTCAGGTCTGCTCCAGTGTTGCCGATCTGAGCCGCATCGACGGATGATCCAGAACGCCCTTGCGCCATTGGTGCAGGGGCTTATGCTGCGTGCAAACCAAAAGGTGCCGCAGTGCAGAATAATCCGAATACCACGCTGATCACATCCGAAGCCCCCGTTGCTGCCAATACCCATGGCGGCCGGGCGAAATGCTTGCAACGTCTGGTTCGGCTGGACTTGCCAGTACCGCGAACGGTTGCCTTGTCGTTTGACGCCGTTCATCAAATCTCGGACGGGCAGGTCCCGGACATCAGCGCAATTCTCGACCAGTTCGACCAGACCGCTCTGGTGTGTGTCAGACCCAGTTCCGAAGACCCGGACTGGGGCGGGCCGGGGGCCATTCTGAACATCGGAATGAATGACGCGCGCTATGTCGACCTGTCGGATTCAATGGGAGTTGAGGCCGCCGCCGCGCTGTATCTGCGCTTTGTGCAAAGCTTCGCCGTTCATGTGGCCCGCCTTGACCCGGATGTGTTTGACGAGATCGAAGCGGACGGGCGCGAGGGTCTGCAGGAATCTCTGCGCGCCTATGAGGACGAAACTGACGAAGCCTTTCCGCAGGATCGGGGCGAGCAACTGATCGCCGTTCTGCGATCGATGGCGCGGGCGTGGGATGGCACCTCGGCCCGGTTGTTGCGGCAGGCCAAGGGTGCGCCGGCGGATGCCGGGCTGGGGCTTGTTATCCAAGAGATGATCCCAGGCGTCGGGCAGGGTGAGTGCGGGTCGGGCGTTCTGCAACTGATCGATCCGACGACCGGATTGCCTCAGATAACCGGTCGGTATCTGAGCCAGAGCCAGGGCCGGGACGCGCTGGGTGAAGGCGTTGCGGCGCTGTACCTTGAAAAGGACCCGCGCGGAGCGTCCTTGGAAGATGTCGCACCCGAGGCGTTTGCAGAGCTAAAAGCGCACGCAGCGCTGATGCGGATCAAGTTGCGCGAGGAAATGCAGGTCGAATTCGTGATCGAAAACGGCCATGTTCATATTCTGGACGGTGTGCGTGTTCAACGTAGTGCTAGGGCTGCGATGCGTATCGCCGTGCGGTTGGCCGAGGACGGCATCATCCCGCCGCAAGAGGCGGTGATGCGGGTCGATCCGCACTCGCTGAACGAGTTGCTACACCGGCAGGTTCATCCGGATGCGCGCCGGGACACGCTGACCACCGGTATCGCCGCCAGTCCTGGCGCTGCGACAGGTAAAATCGTGTTTACATCGGCTGAGGCTCAGGCCAGCGCCGCACGTGGAGAACCCTGTATTCTGGTGCGCCGTGAGACGTCTCCGGAGGATGTGCGCGGGATGCACGCAGCCGTGGCCGTGCTGACCGAAAAGGGCGGCATGACCAGCCACGCCGCCGTGATTGGTCGCGGTTTGGGGCTGCCCTGCATCGTCGGCGCGTCAGAGATGCGTTTCCAGACCAAGAAAAGGCAGCTGACCGCACCGGACGGGCGTGTATTCAAGACGGGTGACACACTGACAATCGACGGCAGTTCGGGACAGGTACTGGCAGGGAAGCCGACCATGCTGGAAGCCGCATTGGATGATTGTTTCCAGACCCTGATGGGCTGGGCCGACGAAGAGCGCGACATCGCAATTCGCGCCAACGCCGACACGCCGGCCGACGCGCAGACGGCTCGGAACTTCATGGCGCAGGGGATCGGTTTGTGCCGGACCGAGCACATGTTCTTTGACCCCGGCCGACTGATCGTGATGCGCGAGATGATTTTTGCGCAAACCTCGTCCGGTCGCGCAGCGGTGCTGGAACGCTTGCTGCCGATGCAGCGAGACGATTTCGTGCAGCTTTTCCGGATCATGGAAGGGCAGCCCGTCTGCATCCGCCTGTTCGATCCACCGTTACACGAATTCCTGCCAACTACGCGCGGGGGGCAGCGTGAACTGGCCGAGGCTTTGGATTTGCCGGTTTCGGATGTTGAGCGTCGCGTCGCGGCAATGACCGAATACAACCCGATGCTGGGCCTGCGCGGTGTTCGTCTGGGTGTCACGGTGCCGGAAATCTATGACATGCAGGCGCGCGCGATTTTCGAAGCGACGCTAGAGGCAAGCAAAGACGGGGCACCGGTCGTGCCCGAGGTGATGATTCCGCTGGTGTCAGCAAAGCGTGAGGTCGAGCTGGTCAAGGCGCGCATCGATTCCGTGGCAGCATCCGTCGCCGCCGAACGCGGGCAGGAGTTCGAATACCGGCTGGGCGTGATGGTCGAAACTCCGCGGGCTTGCCTGCGGGCCGATGAAATCGCGCCACAGACCGCGTTTCTGAGTTTCGGCACCAACGACCTGACGCAGATGACCTACGGTCTGTCTCGGGATGATGCGGGCCGGTTCATGTCGGCCTATGTCCGGCAGGGTGTCTTTGTAGAAGATCCGTTTCATGTGCTGGATCCGGATGGGGTAGGTGAGCTACTTAAACTTGGGGCTGAACGTGGCCGGCAAGCTCAACCAGACGTTACACTTTCTGTCTGTGGAGAACATGGCGGTAACCCCGAATCAATCGCCATTTGCCGTGATTTGGGGTTCGACTACGTGTCCTGTTCCCCCTTCCGAGTCCCCGTCGCTCGGCTGGCTGCCGCTCAACTGGCGATTTCGTCCAGACTTGGGGGTTGACAGCCAAACTCGAAACTAGAATTAGTAGGAGACAGAGAGCGCCGTCGTCAAATATTGTTGACGAAACGGCGATTTTCCACTTGCTTTTTCGTCAGAACTGGACGTGGCCGATTGAATTCGGTAAGAGCCTCGTCGCGCCCGCCGGGGGAGGGTATGGCGCAGAATGTGCCTGTGCGAGGTTATCTGATGCTACGATACATAATGGCTGTTGCCACGATGGCGGCAACCGTGCTGCCGAATGTTTCTTTCGCTGAGAGAGAAGCCACCGAATCTGCCAAACGTGAGCTTGTGAACCGGAGCGAATTGCCGGGGCAAAACTTTCGCGACTATCTGAATCTGTTCAAGCCTCGAAAGGCGCCTGTACTGCAAAAAGTTTCGTACTCGAAGGCTTGGCTGGATCAACTGCCGAAGGCCACCGGGGATGAGCACTTTAAATGCCTGGCCGAAGCGCTGTACTTTGAAGCGCGCGGCGAAAGCGTCCGCGGTCAGTTTGCCGTGGCCGAGGTGATCCTGAACCGGGTCGAAAGCGGCCGCTTTCCGAACTCACTGTGCGGGGTGATCAAGCAGGGGACGGGCAAGAAATACCAATGCCAGTTCACCTACACCTGCGACGGGCAAAAGGAAGTGATCCGCGAGAAAAAGGCCTATGAGCGAGTGTCCAAGGTTGCGCGGGCCGCAATCGACGGCGTTGGCGTTGGGCTGACCGAAGGAGCGACCCACTACCACACCAAAGCGGTGCGCCCGTCCTGGTCGCGCGTCTACAAAGAAACTGCGCGGATTGGCGTGCACATTTTTTATCGCCACAACTACCGCACCGCGAGCAACTGATTGACGCACCCGCGCTGGAACCTTGATGGCGCGGGTCGTTTTATGACCTAAGTAGCGGGCCAGGAGGTCCGCCATGATGTTATCCCGCAGACGATTTCTGCAAACTTCGACCGCATTGCTGTTGCTGCCTAAGGCAGCTCAGGCGGTCGGAACTGATCTGGTCGCGCAAGAAGCTATGCAGCAGATCGCACCGGATGGTTATCCAGCTACGCACGTTTGGACCTATGGCGGCGGCGTTCCCGGTGTGGAAATCCGATTGCCTCAGGGGAAGCGGGTCAACCGCACGCTCGTCAACAATCTTCCCCAGCCAACTGCCGTGCACTGGCATGGCATTCGGATCGACAATGTCATGGACGGCGTGCCGGGGTTGACGCAGGACGCCGTCGGGCCCGGACAAAGCTTCGAATACGACTTCGCGGTGCCGGATGCTGGAACGTATTGGTATCACTCACATAATCGATCTGTTGAGCAAGTGGCACGCGGCCTTTATGGCCCTCTGATCGTAGAAGAAGCCAGCCCGCCGGATGTTGGTCAGGATCTGACGCTGATGCTGGACGACTGGCGGCTGGATCCGGAAACCGCCCATATTGTTGATGACTTCGACAATGGGCATGACCTCAGCCATGCGGGGCGGTTAGGCAACCTTGTGTCCGTCAACGGTCGGTTTGATCCCGCACATCCGGTCAGATCTGGTGAGCGGTTGCGGCTGCGCCTGATCAACGCTTCGAATGCTCGGGTTTTTGATGTGGCCTTGGACGGACTGACCGGCTGGATTGTGGCCTTGGATGGGATGCCGCTGGCTGAGCCATTAATCGTCTCGGACAGCTTTCCTCTTGCTCCGGCGCAGCGGGCCGACCTTTTCGTGGACGTAACTTCAGCTTCTGGGGAGGTTGCCAGTCTCGTGAGCGTTGAAAGGGATGGTGGATTTGGGCTGGTGCGTTTCCCGATTTCCGCCGGGTCCGCGACAATGGGAAAACAGGGTATTGAGCCTTTGCCCGCAAATAGCATGCCGGACGTCCAGATTGATGCCGCACCCTTGCACCGCATGGTAATGCTGGGCGGCGCGATGAGGTGGCTGGAGAACGCAAGGCTAGGGGATACCGAACTAACCGGCCGAGAGTTGGCGCAGTTGGGTCGCTTCTGGGCGTTGAACGGGTATGCGGAACGTCCCGAAGATCCGTTTCTCGACGCCCGTTTGGGCCAGACCCATCGGATCGAGTTCGTGAACGAAACGGCCTTTCCCCATGCGATGCACTTGCATGGCCATCATTTCCGACTTGTCTTGCCGGACGGCAGTCTGGGGCCTTGGCGTGACACGGTGCTGGTCGAGCGGGGGCAGGCTCGGCAGATCGTGCTAGTTGCCGATAATCCGGGCGATTGGTTGCTGCATTGCCATATGCTGGGGCATGCCGCTTCGGGTATGATGAGCTGGTTCCGGGTCACCTGACGCCGCATTCGGTGGCTGGAAAGACGCATGTTGCGGTGTTATACGCGCGCGCATCGTTTAATTTGGGCAAACACGTCCACGAAGCCCGAAAAGGTTTGTCGCATGAGTTCTGAAATCCGTCTTGCCTTTGCGCACCCGTCCGAGCGGTCCGAAGCGACCGCCACCCGGGGGCCGCTGGATCGTATTTCGCTGCGCGACCATATTGTCGAGGTTGAGATAGGCGCTTTTCAGGCCGAGCGCGGTACGACGCAGCGCATTTGCTTTAATATCGTGGTCGAAGTGCGCCCGCTGACCGACCCGATCGACGACGACGTGGATCGCATTCTGTCTTATGACCGTGTGACCGAGGCAATCGCATATGAGCTCGCGGCTGAGCGTCTTAATCTGCTCGAAACTCTTGCGGACCGTGTAGCTGAGAGAATTCTACTTGAACCTCAGGCTGTAAGAGCCTTTGTCAGAATAGAAAAACTGGATCGCGGACCCGGTGCTTTGGGTGTCGAGATTGTGCGCGGCAAGGATACCCTCCACCACGATATGGTCGAGGAAGAACGGCCGCATCCGCGTTTGGTTTTCCTGTCGAACGAAGCGATTGCTTCACCTAACCTGACCGGTTGGATTGATCAGCTTGAAAACCGCCAGCGCCCGCTGATCCTTTGTGTCGGCGCGGCTGAAATTCCCGTCGCTCAGACGGGTCACGCGATGACCCAGCGCCGGATTGACCTGCTGGCGATCGAACAGAACGCTTGGGTTTTGGCGGCGCGCGATCATCGTTGCGTTGTGGTCTCCACGCGGACCGAGCTGGATTGGGCCATGAAAAACGGCCAGATCTGCGTCTGGGCACCGTCGAAAATCGTGTTGGACGCCGTTGATGGCCCGTCTGCCGCACCATCAGATGCCGTCGCGCTGGCCGCGTGGTTCGCAGCCACCTTTGAGGCAAGCGAGATGTTGGTGATCGGTGGCGCACTGCCTGATGCGCCGAAAACGCCCTTGCGTGCAGTGCCCGTGGATCAGGCGCAACTGTGACCGACTACTTCCGGCCACTGGTTCAGCATGGAGTTAACCGTCCTGCGGGTGCGGTGCCTTTGGCTGGGCAATCGCTGTGGTTCACTCATGTTGAACGGCTGAGCCGATTGGACAGGCCGCAGATCATCGCGGCTAGGGATGTCCCACAAGACGCTCTGAATCGCCTGACACGTCCGCGCGCGGACATCGCTGGCCTATCCATGGTTCGCCCGCACATCATGGGCATTCTGAACGCAACGCCAGATAGCTTTTCGGATGGAGGAGTGCACAACTCGGTCCAGACCGCGCAATCTGCGGCGGAGCATATGGTGTCTCAGGATGCCACTATTCTGGATATCGGTGGCGAATCGACACGACCTGGCGCGACTTTCGTGCATGAAGATGAAGAGATCGCCCGGACGCGTCCGCTGATCGAAGCCATCAAAACCCGCACTGACGCGTTGGTGTCCATTGATACGCGTAAATCCGCCGTTGCCAAAGCTGCGTGGGAGGCCGGAGCAGGGCTGATCAACGACGTGTCCGGCTTTACGTTCGACCCGGAATTGGCCCCGTATTGTGCCGAAGTCGGCGCCCCGGTTTGCGTGATGCATATGCAGGGCGATCCCGCCACAATGCAGGACGATCCGACCTATGAAGACGTGCTGTTGGACGTATTCGATTTTCTTGAAGGGCAAGTGGCCTATCTCGAAAAGCTCGGGTTGAACCGGGATCAGATCGTAGTTGATCCGGGCATAGGCTTTGGCAAAACCGAGGCGCACAACCTCGCCTTGCTGCAAGGTATCAGCTTGTTCCACGGGTTGGGCTGTCCGATTCTGTTGGGCGTGTCCCGAAAAGGAATTATCGGCCAGATTGGCAAAGAGCCGCGCAAGGATGCCCGGGCACCGGGATCAATCGCTGTAGGTTTGGCCGGATTGTCTCAAGGCGTGCAGATTCTACGCGTACATGACGTGGCCGAAACAGCTCAGGCCTTGCGCCTGTGGGCTGCCGTCCGGTAATCCGGACGCAGGCAAGAAATAACGGAGTAACATTATGCGCAAGCTGTTCGGAACCGATGGTGTGCGAGGCACCGCCAATACGCATCCGATCACGGCCGAGATGGCATTGCGCATCGGGGCAGCCGTGGGGCGGTATTTCCGCCGCGACCAGTCCGGCGCACACCGCGTCGTAATCGGGAAGGATACGCGCCTGTCCGGCTATATGCTTGAAAATGCTTTGACCGCCGGATTGACCTCGACCGGTATGAACGTGTTGCTGCTTGGGCCGGTGCCGACTCCAGCCGTTGGTCTGATGACGCGATCCATGCGTGCGGATCTGGGGGTTATGATATCGGCCAGTCACAACCCAGCCGAAGACAATGGCATCAAGTTCTTTGGACCGGACGGGTACAAATTGTCGGACCAGGCCGAGGTCGAGATCGAAAAACTGATCGAAGAGGGCGTACGGCCCGCGCAGGCACAGAATATCGGCCGTGCCCGCCGAGTTGACGACGCCCGGTTTCGTTATGGTGAGCGCGTAAAGTCCTCGCTGTCTCGCGACCTGCGACTGGACGGGCTTAAGGTTGTGGTCGATTGCGCCAATGGCGCGGCACACCGAACAGCGCCCGAAGTTCTTTGGGAGTTGGGTGCGGACGTGATCCCCGTGGGCACCGCGCCAAATGGTAAGAACATCAACCTGAATTGCGGATCAACCAAACCGCAATTGGCTGCAGAAACGGTTGTGGCCCATGGTGCGGACGTTGGAATTTGCCTGGATGGTGATGCTGATCGCGTTGTCATGGTCGACGAGCATGGACAGGTGGCGGACGGCGATCAACTGATGGCGCTTTTGGCGACAAGCTGGGCCGCAGCGGATCGCCTCAAGGGCGGCGCGCTGGTTGCAACCGTGATGTCGAACCTGGGGCTGGAGAGGCACTTGACCGAACATGGACTGCGTTTGGAGCGCACGGGCGTCGGGGACCGGTACGTTGTCGAACGGATGCGCGAAGGCGGGTTCAACCTGGGCGGCGAGCAATCGGGCCACATCGTCATGAGCGATTTCGCCACAACCGGTGATGGTCTGATGGCCGGGCTCCATTTCCTGGCCGAAATGGTTAGTACGGGTCGTAAGGCATCAGAGTTGTCGATCCAGTTCGAAACCGTGCCGCAAATGCTGAAAAACGTGCGCTACAGTGAAGGGCAGGCTCCGCTCGAAGCGGCCAGCGTTCAGGCGGCGATTGCCGATGCTGAATCGCGACTGAACGGGCAAGGGCGTCTTCTGATCCGCAAATCCGGAACTGAACCGCTGATCCGCGTTATGGCTGAGTGCGAGGATGACGCCCTGTTGACACAGGTTGTCGACGGGATCGTCGCCGAGGTCGAAGCGGTCGCGGGTTAACGCCCGATCAACATTTTGCGCAGACTGAACCACTGGCTTATTGCCAATCCGGTCAGGATCATCGCAAGCGCCACGTAAAAACGCAGCGGCAGCGCTTCGGACAGCACCCATGCGCCGAGCACCATCGACCAGATCGGCACCTGGTAGTTGACCAGTGTCATAAAAACCGATCCTGCACTGCGAATGACGGAGACGCGCAGCAGTGTTGCGAATGCTGTTGGCACAAGTCCAAGCACGATGATGGCAACGCTCGGCCGGGTTCCCTCCCAGGTTGGCACGCCTTCGGTCACGAACATGATTGGCAACAGGATTACCGCTCCGACCAGCAAGGTCAGGGCGGCCAGTACCACCGGATCGATCGGCGGGCATTGCCGCGTCAGGATCGACGCGCAGGAATAGCACAGCGCGGCGCCAATGCAGGCCAATTGGGCAAGTGGCTCCGACCCTTGGCCAAGTTGTGTCAAACCGGGGCCGATCAAGACCAAAGCGCCGCAGAATCCGAGAGTGACGCCCACGAACCGACGTAGGTTCAAAGGCTCATCTGAAAAGAAATGCGCAAGTGGCAGCACCATCAGCGGAATCGCAGCCATGGAAAGCCCCGCAAAGGCCGATGGCACGTATTGCTGCCCCCAACTCAGCAGTACGAAGGGCAGGGCCGTCGACAGAATTCCAATCACAATGACCGAGGTCCAAAGTGCTGAAGATCCAACGGGTAACCTGCGTTTTGTGACCGCCATCAGGCCCAACAACATCACCGCACCCAGGGTCGTGCGCGCGGTGGCGACCGTTATCGGCCCATAACCTTCCAGCGCCATGGCAACGACCATAAAGGTGCCGCCCCAGATCAGGCCCAGAGTAATAACGCCGCTCCAGTCGCGGGATGTGGGCTGCTGGACCATCTTCGCCTCAGTTCAGGGATCGGTTGTGACAAAAAAGGGCGGCCAACTGGGCCGCCCTTTCGAAAATGCCTGATGGGATCAGTTCTTTTCCTGATCAACCAGCTTGCCGGCCGAGATCCACGGCATCATGTCGCGCAGTTTCTTACCGACTTGTTCGATCTGATGCTCATCGTTGTGGCGGCGGGCCGCTTTGATGGTCGGCTGACCAACAGCGTTTTCCAGCATGAAGTCACGGACGAACTTGCCGGTTTGGATGTCCGACAGCGTCTCTTTCATCGCCTTCTTGGTCTGCTCATAAGGCAGGATCCGCGGGCCGGTGACGTACTGGCCGTATTCGGCAGTGTTCGAGATCGAGTAATCCATGTTCGCGATGCCGCCTTCATAGATCAGGTCAACGATCAGTTTGGTTTCGTGCAGACACTCGAAATAGGCCATTTCGGGCGCGTAACCTGCCTCAACCAGCGTTTCGAAACCGCAACGGATCAATTCGACGATGCCGCCGCACAGAACGGCCTGCTCGCCGAACAGGTCGGTTTCGCATTCTTCGCGGAAGTTGGTTTCGATGATGCCCGAGCGGCCGCCACCGATGGCCGAGCAGTAGGATAGGCCGATTTCCAGCGCTTTGCCGGTTGCGTCGCTGTCGACCGCGACCAGGCACGGTACGCCGCCACCTTTGACGTATTCGCCGCGCACGGTGTGGCCGGGGCCTTTGGGGGCCATCATGATGACGTCGACGCCTTCTTTCGGCTCGATCAGGCCAAAGTGGACGTTCAGGCCGTGGGCAAACGCGATCGCGGAACCCGGCTTGATGTTGTCATGCACGTACTTCTTGTAGGTTTCAGCCTGCAGTTCGTCGGGCATGGTGAACATGATGACGTCGCACCAGGCCGCCGCTTCGGCGATGCCCATGACCTGCAGACCTTCGGCTTCGGCTTTCTTGGCCGATGCGGACCCTTCGCGCAGAGCGACGACAAGGTTCTTGGCACCCGAATCGCGCAGGTTCAGTGCGTGGGCGTGGCCTTGGCTGCCGTAGCCCAGGATCGCCACTTTCTTGTCTTTGATCAGGTTGATGTCGCAATCGCGATCGTAATAAACGCGCATGTCGCCGGTCCTTTCCGTTTCGATTGCCGAGGTTCTATCCGCCCAGCGTGGTATTGGCGATAGGGTTGCGCTTGAGTATTTGTCAAAAAGATGAAGAATAATTCGTTAAATGATCTAAGTGCGAGAAAATCATGCTTGATGACATTGACCGGCGAATCCTGCGCCATTTTCAGGCCGACCCCAGCCTGTCAGCGGCGGAATTGGCCGAGCGTTGCCGGATCAGCCAAGGCGTTTGTTGGCGTCGGCTTGAAAAGATGCAGGCCGCCGGCATCATCCAAGGACAAGAGGCGGTGATTGACTGGGCTGTGCTTGGCTACGCGGTCGAAGTCTCGCTGCGCGTCACGCTCGACAAAACGCAGCCACGCGCCTTCGATGAGTTCACGGCTGCGGCCAGGAAAGTCCCCGAGGTTATCGAATTGCAGACGTTTCTGGGACGCGTGGATGTTCGCCTTTCCGTACTCGCCAAGAATATGTCTCACTATCAACAGCTGTACCGGGACCGCATTCTGACCCTGCCGCATATCGCGGATATCGAGGCACTGATGCACATCGCCAGGGTCAAAAGCGAAGAGGTTCTACCGCTGTGACGGACTTGGATGAACTGGACCGGAAGATTCTACTCGCCCTTGCGCAGGACGCTTCGCAAAGTGCCGGGGCGTTGGGGCGCAAGCTGGGCTTGTCGCAACCAGCGACCTGGCGGCGAATTCGGCGGTTGGAGACCGCAGGCGTCATCAAAGGGCGTAGGTTGCGGTTGAATGCAGAAGCGCTTGGGTTTGGCGTCACGGTATTCCTCGGCGTGAAACTGGCGCGCAAGGGGCAGATCAGCCTGGAAGATTTTGAGCGTGCAGTAAGCGCTATTCCAGAAGTGCAAACGGTCGAGCACGTATTGGGGCTGTACGATTACCGCCTGCGTGTGGTTGCGCGTGATCTCTCAGATTTTGAACGGGTGCTGCGCCGACGGATCATGACATTGCCCGGTGCAGGGGACGTAGAAGCGAATGTTTTGTTGAGTGAGGAGCGATTGCCCGGCCCGATTGGGTAAGCGGCGTTAGTACCGGGTGCGGATGCAATATCCGGGATGGTGAGTCATCCGCGCAAACGTCATTGGCTGACCATTTTTCCAAGTGGTGCGTTCCAACTGGATCATTGAAGTGCCTGCGGTTGTACCCATGAATTCAGCCAACCGGCCGTCGGCGGAAATCGCGCAAAAGGCAACTTCGGCCTCGGTAAAGGGGGCTACGTTCAGCAGCCACTCATGCGGGCCGTGCGTGTTCAGATCGGCATGTTCCACCTCTGGCACCGCATCGATGTTGATCCAGCGTTCCTCCAGCTGAAACGGGCGATTGTCGGCGTAGTGCATACAGATGACGTGCAGGACGCGCGCGTCAGATGTAACCCCTATCTGCGAGGCCAGCCAGCCGGGGATGTCCACGACGTTACGCTCGACCAGCGAATAGCGATAAGTTGCATTTTGGCCTTCAACCGTTTGACGTGCCAGGGAAAATTCAAGCTTCGCATGCTTGCTGGGCTCTTTTTTGACCCGTGTTCCGCTTTTGCGCTTTCTTTCTACAAATCCCTGTTCGGCAAGCTCACGCAGGGCACGGTTCACTGTGGCGCGTGCGCAATTGAATTCTTCGGCAAGTTGCGTTTCCGTCGGCAGCAATGATCCTTGAGGCCAAATGCGGCTTTCGATCCTTCGTTTAACTTCGTCCCGAACAACTTGAAAACTGATCCGCTTATGCGCATTCACGTGTCGAAATACCTTTCTTCCACAAAGTGAACGTATCTGGTCAGAAACACGTCAAAGTGTAAAGGGTTGCTGACACTAATTGGCGTCATTTGTTGTTTCATTTGACGCAATATTAGTAAATTAATCGTTAATTTTTTGGGTTCCCTTGGGTCAAGAATTGGGTTTGAGTGCTGGCCGATACATACGTGCTGGGGGCGTGAGCCAGCAGTCGACAAATCGAAAGGACAAATCATGCCAGCGCTATTGGATACCGTTGATCCCAATGGGCTCGAAGAATTCTCGGTCGTGTTCACGGACCGGTCGCTGAACCACATGTCGGTTCAGTTTCAGCAGGTGATGCGTGACATCTCGGGCCTTTTGAAAGAGGTGTATAACGCGGACGGCGTTGCGGTCATTCCCGGTGGTGGCACCTATGGAATGGAGGCCGTTGCCCGGCAATTCGCGCGCAACGCCAACGTTCTGGTCGTGCGGAACGGGTGGTTTTCCTACCGTTGGAGCCAGATCATCGAAACCGGCGGGCTGACCGCGTCTGCCACTGTGCTCAAGGCACGCGAGACCGGCAATTCCAGCCCGTCCCCATTTGCGCCCGCGCCGATCGAAGAAGTCGTCGCCACCATTCGTGAGCAGCGCCCGGACATCGTGTTTGCTCCGCATGTGGAAACTGCGGCCGGTGTCATTCTTCCGGATGACTACGTAACCGCAATGGCCACTGCGGCACATGAAGTCGGTGCGCTGATGGTTTTGGACTGCATCGCATCCGGTTGCGCGTGGGTCGATATGAAGGCTACCGGAGTGGACGTTCTGATCTCGGCCCCGCAGAAGGGGTGGAGCGCGTCCCCCTGCGCAGGGCTGGTCATGTTGTCCGAACGTGCCGAGGCACGGTTGGAAGAGACAACGTCGGACAGCTTTGCGGTCGATCTGAAAAAATGGCGTCAGATCATGCAAGCGTACGAAAACGGTGGTCACGCCTATCATGCCACCATGCCGACAGATGCATTGAAAGCCTTCCGAGACACCATGATTGAGACCCGCGACTATGGGTTCGAAAAACTGCGCGATGCGCAATGGGAGCTAGGCGACGGTGTCCGGGCAATGCTGCGGGACAAAGGGATTGTTTCGGTGGCTGCGGACGGGTTCGGTGCACCCGGCGTTGTTGTCAGCTACACGTCCGATCCCGAGATACAGAATGGCAAGAAATTTGCCGCTCTGGGCATGCAGATCGCGGCTGGCGTTCCCCTGCAATGTGATGAGCCGGAAGGGTTCAGCACCTTCCGTCTGGGCCTGTTTGGTCTGGACAAGCTCTATGACGTTGACGGCACAATCGCGCGTCTGAAGCGCGTGTTGGATCAGGTGCTTTGATGGCAAGGCCTCAGCGTACGCCGAGGCCCATCTGCATCAGCGTCTTGCGAACAGGCGGCAGGGAATAGAGCGCGTTCAGCCCCATCGCCCGAACGTCCCGCAATGGCCGCGCTTCGATCATCGAGGCGCGGTTCAGAAGGTCGATACCTTTGACGCGCATCTCAATCTCGGTGTGGCGGGCCTTGTGATAGGCGTCCAGCATTTGCGCGTCACCCAGACCTTCGGGTCGAGCCTGCGCAAGATCCAGAAGGCTGCGCAGATCACCAAGTGACATGTTCAGACCCTGTGCGCCGATAGGGGGCACCACATGGGCTGCTTCAGCCATCAGAGCGATGCGCTCACCCGACAGGCGTTCCGCAGATTGGCTGATGATCGGCCAGATGGTCCGGCGCGAGGCCAGGTTCAATGGTCCGAACAAGCCGCAGGAGCGCTCGGTCATCAGAGCCTCGAACGCCTCGGGCTCGGTATTCAGCAGCTCAACCGCGCGGGGACCGCGCTCCATCCACACAATCGCGGACGACGGCTGACCTTGCCAGTCAGGGAGGGGAACCAAGGTGAATGGCCCGCCAGAGCGGTGGATTTCCGTCGAGACATTGTCGTGCGGAATTGGGTGTGTGACCGCAAAGGCCAGCGCCTTTTGGCCATAGCGTGTGGTATGGACGTTAATTCCGGCCGCCTCTCGCATGGGCGAATTGCGCCCGTCAGCAGCCACCACCAACTTACCTCGGATGCGGCTTCCGTCACTCAGACCAATGCGCGCTTCGGCAGTGCGGGTAAACAGACTGACAGTTCCGGTCCCCGGGCGGAAATCGACATTGGGCATCTCGGCCAGACGTGCCACCATCTCGCGCCGCAACAACCAGTTGGGAAGGTTCCAGCCAAAGGGCCGATCCGAGATATCGGCGGCGTTGAAATCACGCACCACGCGAGGTTCGGGAACGTCTCCGCCGGCGTCTACAATACGCATGATCTGCAGGGGGGCCGCGTGTGCGTCCAACCGTTGCCACAACCCACATTGTTCCAACAGCCCATGAGCCGGTTGCAGAAAAGCCGTGGTCCGCAAGTCGGAGCCGTCTACGTCGCGTTCGGTAATGGGCGGAGTAGGGTCGACGCAGATCACGTCGAACCCAGCAGTTCCAAAGGCCGCCGCAGCAGTCAGTCCGGCGATTCCGCCGCCGGAAATCAGGATGTCACAGCTGTCTTTCATGGCCTTGGCCTCCAAGTCTTGCGCAGAACCTAGTGCGGTTCCGCAGCTGGTGCCAAGTGACATCCTGTCCCGTGTTTCAGCCGCGTGAAATCAGGATGAGGATCAGGAACATCACCGGCACCATCATCACGGCCGGGATATAAAGCCCTGGCAAGCCAAACAACAGAGCCGAGCAACCCCACATGCTGAAAATCGCGGCGGCGGTATAGCCCCAATCTTCGCCCTTCGCATGAGCGGCATCGCGGGCCATCCAGCCAAACAGGGGGATTGCAAATAACAGGCGCTGCCAGATTGGCAGGCGCCGAGGCATCTCGATCGCGCTCATGGGGTCTCCGATTCTGTTCGTCGCAAGGCGCATATAGGGACGATGCTGCACCTGCAGAATGTGCAGATCGTCGCAGTGTGACAGCCTACCGCAGGCGGGCCAAAAACGCTGTCAGATCATCGGTGTGGTGGTGTATGTGATCGGCTTCATGCGGCTCAGGGGCGACATGAACGGTACGCATTCCCATCGCGTGCGGAGCCGTCAGATTGCGCGGGTCATCCTCGAACATTGCGGCCTTGGCGGCATCAATGCCATCCTTGGAAAAAATCGCTTCGAACGCGGCTTTTTCGGGCTTTGGCCGGTATTCGGCGTGCTCGACCCCGTAGATCGCATCGAACAACCCACTCAGGCCCCGTGCCGCCAAAACCCGCTCAGCATAAGGCGCACTGCCGTTCGTGTAGACGATGCGACGGCCGGGCAAGGACCGGATGTGGTCGGCAAGTTCGGCGTCAGGGTCCATGTGGCTCATGTCCACCTGATGGACGGCGTGAAGATACGGGTCGGGGTCCAAATCGTGTTCGGCCATCAACCCGGCCAGCGTGGTGCCATATTGCCGCCAGTAGTGCGAGCGCAGCCGATCCGCCTCGGCCCGGTCGACACCGATGGCCTGCACCACGTAATCTGTCATCAGCACCTCGATCTGGTCGAACAGGCGCATATGAGGCGGGTACAGAGTGTTGTCGAGATCGAACACCCATTGGGTGACGTGAGCAAAGGAAGGTTTGACCATGGCTTTGGGTTTAGGGCGCGGGCGCAAGGTTTTCAATGCTGCACTTGATTGCGGGGGGCGGAGACGGATAGACATGTCCGAACGAGGAGACAAAACACCCCATGCCGCAATCCCGACAGCCCAACAAAGACGCCTACAGCCTTATTCTCGAAGCGATTGATGTGGGCGTTTACAAGCCCGGCGACCGATTGGTCGAAAGCGAGCTGGCGGAACGTTTTGGCGTATCCCGCACACCGATCCGCGAAGCCCTGCAACGGCTGGAGACGCAATCCCTGCTGGAACGCGATGGGCGTTCGCTGATCGTGGCTTCGTTGGACCACAATCAGATGGCCGAATTGTATGTTGTGCGGCGCGAGCTTGAAGGGTTGGCGGCAAAACTGGCCGCCAAGCATGCCACCGAAGAAGAGATCAAAGTGCTTCAGGACATGGTCGAAGCAGATGATGCTCTGGTGAACGACCCTTCGGCGCTGTCTCGGGCGAACCGCCGGTTTCATGAGCAGATCCACCTTGCCTCGCACAACCGGTATCTGGTGCAGCAGCTGGACCTTGTTCATCGGACCATGGCGTTGATGGCGACCACATCCCTGGCCGTTCAGGGGCGCGGTGAGATTGCGCAAAGCGAGCACAAAGGAATTGTCGAAGCAATTGCGGCACGGGATGAAGAGGCGGCCGAACGCGCGCTGAAGGACCATATCTCTGTCGCGTTCATGACTCGCCTGAAACAGGACGCGGTGCTGCGCGAGAACTGATTTCTAGAGCGGCTTAATCTCTTCACTGGCCTGCCCATGCTGGGTTTTGTCCCAGAAGAACGGGTTGCTGGCCAGTTCCCACAGCGCTTTGTAGGCGGCTAAAACACCAAGTGGAAAATACAGAGGCATGGTTGGAACCCAAGGCATGAGGAACCGTCTTTCGCGGGATGCGACGGCCAGCATTCCGACGATCAGATTCGTGATCTCGGCAGCCAGAAACAGGCCAATCAGCGCGTAGAAGGCCCAGTCTGGCAAAAGCGGATCGAACGGGCCCGGCAAGCCTAGTGTCGCCAACCAGAACAGCCAGAGAACCGGGGCCAGTAGAAACTGGCCAATCGTGCCCAGAAAAAACGCTTGGACTCCAAGAAAGCGCTTTAGCCCAAGGTCCCTGAGCAGACGCATCGGCGCGCGCATATGAACCAGATATGTCACCATGAATCCCTTAAGCCAGCGCGAGCGCTGTTTGACCCATGGCCAGGCGCGAAAGTTGGCCTCTTCAAACGTGGTGGTATCGACCATCTCGGTCCGGTAACCCGCGCGACTGAGGCGGACGCCCAGATCGGCGTCTTCGGTCACGTTGTGCGCATCCCAACCGCCTAGTTCCAGCAGTTTATCCCTGCGGAAAAAGAAAGTCGTGCCCCCAAGTGGCACGACCAGACCCAGACGCGCAATGCCCTGAAGGATGATCCGAAACCAGCTGTTGTATTCGATGGTAAAACACCGCGACCGCCAGTTGGTGCGGGGATTGTAGTAATCCAGGACACCTTGCAAACAGACAACATCCTCACCGACCCGAGCGAAATGCCCGACGACGCGTTCTATCTGATCGGGTTGCGGAGCGTCCTCGGCATCCCAAACGCCCAGAATATCGCCCCGGCAAAAATCCAGCGCGTAATTCATCGCGCGCGGCTTGGTGGTTAACCCGTTCAGTTCAGGGACTTCAACGGTCCTGATCCAACTGGGTAGATTGACCTGATCCAGCGTGGCGCGTGTGACATCATCCGAAGCTTCGAGAACCAGAATGACGTCAAGCAAGGCTTTGGGGTAAGTCAGACGTCGAAGCCGCTTTATCAGGGCACCGGCGATCTCTCTTTCTTTGTAAAGCGGCACCATAACCGAAACACGCGGCAGTCGCAGCGGTACCGGAACGGTTTCGGAGTTTGCACGAACCTGACTGGGTTGCGCTAAGAATGAAAATAATCCGGCCAGGCGCAAAATCATAAACAGGATCAAAGAAGCAACGGCGGCAGTCAGAAGGATGGTCAGACCGGCAACAGGGAAGGCCGTCAAAAAACAAACGAGTGCGACCAGCACCACGACAGGCCCCGCGCGAGCCGCTGGAGTCCATGATCGGCAACTTTGATCCTCGTCGACCCGGGTTTCCGCGGCCGCGGCCAGCGCGCCAGAGAAGGATTGGGCAATTGCCCGATCAATCTGGCTTGCCGACGCCAACACGGGTGCAATCGTGTGTTCGGTGTCCGACAGTGCGGCACGAACGGCAGCAAAGCGGTCCGGTCGCGAGGTTGCAACCAACAGAATCGGCCCGATGCGCTGCCATGGGATTACATTGTGTTCCAACCAGAATTCGACAGGTTTGATGGCACACAAATCCTGCGGCGGCACGGTGTTTTCGAGGTCTGCAATCTGCAGGCTGTTCTGTTCCGACAGCCCATCCATGATCTCCTGGCGACTGACCCAGCCTTCACCCACCAGGATCTCGCCCAGCGGGGCCTGTTGTCTGGATTGCAGATGCAGGGCTTTTTCAAGCTGCGCAGAAGTGATGCAACCACGCTCAATCAGGCAGGTGCCCAAGGGTTTTCGCGCCCGAACAGAAATCGGCGCGGCGCGCGCGAATTGCTGCAGGTTCAGTTCGACCATAAAAAAACCCTGACGCGGTGACCCGGCGTCAGGGTTGCTCAATCAAGGTTAACAGCGGGTTAACATTGAACGATGAAGCGATTAAGCCTGTGCTTTCTGGCCGGCCATCGCTTCGGCAAAGCGTTCGAACAGATAAAAACTGTCTTGCGGGCCGGGTGAGGCTTCGGGGTGGTGCTGCACCGAATAGACCGGGCGATCCGCCATCCGAATACCGCAGTTCGATCCGTCAAACAGCGAGCGGTGCGTTTCCACTACGCCCTCGGGCAGGGATTGTGCATCCACCGCAAATCCGTGGTTCATCGAGGTGATCTCGACTTTGCCGGTATCCAGATCCTTGACCGGGTGGTTCGCACCATGGTGGCCGTGGTTCATCTTGACGGTCTGACCGCCCAGAGCCAGCGCCAGCATCTGGTGACCCAGGCAAATACCAAAGACGGGCAGGTCAGTGGTGTCCAGAACCTCTTTGATCATAGGCACCGCGTATTCTCCGGTGGCCGCCGGGTCTCCGGGGCCATTCGACAGAAAGACGCCGTCGGGGTTGTGGGCCAGAACTTCGGCAGCGGTGGCCGTTGCGGGCAGCACTGTTACGTCGCAGCCAGCCGAAGCGAGACAGCGCAGGATGTTGCGCTTTGCGCCGAAATCGACGGCGACGACCTTGTGCACCGGGGCTTCCTGACGCTTGTAACCGTCCGGCCAGGCCCACCGCATCTCATCCCAGCGATAGCTTTGGGCGCAAGTAACGTCTTTGGCCAGGTCCATACCCTCCAGACCGGCAAAGCCACGCGCGGCCGCAACCAGAGCCTCGATGTCGAAATTACCTTCGGGGTCATGCGCCAGCGCCACATGGGGCGCACCTTGCTGACGGATGGCACGGGTCAGGCGACGGGTGTCGACGCCACCAATAGCGATCCGTCCGCGGCGTTCAAGCCACGTTTTCAGTTCTTCGGCCGAGCGCCAGTTCGACGGCTCGGTCGGGTCCCACTTGACTACCATTCCGGCAGCAACCGGATCGCCGGTCTCGTCATCCTCGGGGTTCACACCTACATTACCAATATGAGGGAATGTGAAGGTCACGATCTGTCCCGCGTAGGAGGGGTCAGTCATGATTTCCTGATAACCGGTCATTGCGGTGTTAAAGCACAGTTCTGCAACGGTCTGGCCGGTGGCGCCGAAGCCCATACCGTAGAACAATGTACCGTCGGCCAATGCCAGACATGCGGTGGGCTTGGACGGGGCGTTCTGGGCCATGGCGCGACTCTCCTGCAAGGTAAACCGGCGCATACCTAAGGGGGTTGAACGCTCGGGTCAAGTCTGTTCAATTTTTAGGCTATTGTTTTAAATCAATAGGTTAGCTGCATACGCCCCCGGTTGTATCGTGCTTTTTGTTTCGATATGGTCAGGGTTCCTTTGCCATGGGGATGGACAGAACATATGGATATGCGATCAAGGGTGAACACAGCCCTTAAGCAAGCAATGAAAGACAAGGACGCCGAGCGTCTGTCGACGCTGCGGCTGATCAATGCTGCGATCAAAGACCGTGATATTGCTTCGCGCGCGTCGAGCAACGAAGAAGTCAAGGGCTGCGGAGACGCTGAAGTTCTTGAAATTCTTGGTAAAATGACCAAGCAGCGCAAGGAAAGCGCACGTGCCTATGAAGAAGGCGGCCGACTGGATCTGGCCGAGCGCGAGCTGCGCGAGGTCGAGGTCATCGAGGAATTCCTGCCCAAGCAATTGGACGATGACGAGGTCTCAAAGGCCATTCAGACCGCAATCACCGCTACGGGTGCCGGGTCGATCCGCGATATGGGCAAGGTGATGGGTGAACTCAAAACCCGCTACACTGGCCAGATGGACTTCGGCAAGGTCGGTCCAATGGTCAAGGACCAGCTCTGCGCGTCAAACGGCAGCTGCTGAGCGGTAATCAATCGGGGAATGCTAAGGCTGCGCGACAGGTTCGCGCAGTTTTTTTGTGAGCTCATCATAAAGCGCAATCCGTTCCTCTTCCGACAGAAACGCGCCAATTTCCACTTCGCGCCCCTCTCCGATTAGCGTGACATAGTTGGGAACCGGGCCTCCGTGCACATGCATTTCGGGGCGCGCCCAATAGCGATTGCAGCTCCACTCCTGCTGACCCCGACGCGGATGGTGGTGCACCAACCGGGCCTGCGTGCCGTTCAGCGTCAGAATCTCGAACACGCTGCGTGTTTTGTAATTGGATTGGATCGCCAGCCATAGCCCCAAGACTGTCAGTAGCAAAAAGGGCAGCAAACCCCACAGCAGAACCGAGCCAAGCACCGCCAGCAGGGGAATTAGGCCAAACAGAAATACGGAAAACACCACCCACATCGCCAAGCGTGGCGGCAGGGAGTTATGTGGCCACAGCCGCAACTCCTGCTCGGAACTAGAGGTTTGTTTCCATCGGTAAGGCATGGTTCGAAAATAGCGCAACGCCGTCGAGTTTCGAATGGGAAAGATCAGGTAACGTGGCCGACCTTGGCCCAGGACAAGGCGTCGTCAAGGCGGTCATCGCCCCAGAAAACCTCTCCGCGCACGACCAGGCTGGGGGCGCCAAATACGCCCAGCTTCGTGGCCTGATCGGTTTCAGTCTCCAGCGCTGCGACTGTGTCGGGGCTGCGGGCACGGGCGAGGGTCAGACGCGGGTCCTGCTGGCAGCGGTGCAGGGCTTCGGATATGGCCGTTTCGCTTCCGGCTTCGATCCCGTCTTCGAACCAGATGCGATACAGGTTCTGGGTGAAGGCTTTGCCCCAACCGTCCGACATCCCCAGCAAGGCAACCTGATTTGCCAGAGCGAGGTCCGAGATCGGGTAGGGCGCAGGAAGCTTAGCATGCAGGTGATATTTGGCGGAGCGCCGTTCAATGTCGCGCCACATATATGCGGATTTGACCGGTTTGCCGGCGAAGGGAATATTCTTCTGTTCGGACATCACGGTGCGCACGTTGAACGGCCGCCAGTTAACCGCTGCATCATGTTCATCGCACCAGTCATCCAGGCGCATGATCGTCAGGTAGCTATATGTGCTGCCGATGGAATACCAAAAATCTATTTCGGGCATCTGTTTACTCCGATCCCAGAGTTTCAGGATGTATGATACCCTAAAACGGTCAGGTTTTCGAACTCGCCGTGAAATCGGGCGGCAGGTCCGCCCAAAACCGGTGCCTTAAAACAGAGCTTTTTCGATGGGTTGCGCAGGCTGAGGTGCTACGCCGCATTCGGTCATCTGGCGCAGATCGATTTCGATTGTCCGGCACAAGGCCGAGATTGGCACATCGGTGACATCTCCTTCGAAAGGGTCCTCCATTGAGGCACTGACGCGTTCGGTGACGAAGAAAATCCAGCATACCAGTGCGCCAAACGGGGCAAAGGTGAGCCAGTCGACCATCACTGCTTTCATCATCGAAACGTTATCCCCGGTAATGACCGAACGCTCGTCGTTGAAAGCCAGCGGCAGCATAAAGATGAAGATCCAGCTGAACATGCGGCCGACTTCGGCCACCTGACGGGGAAAAGGGGTGTTCTTGAGACGCTCACACTGACCCTGGGCCGCGGTGAGCCGGCCCAAGCGATCCATCAGCGCCACGTGCCAGTAGGGCGAAATCTTACCGTCTTGCGCCATTTCCGAAAGCCGTCGGGCCTGCAAGTTCAAAAGGAAGGCCGCGCGATTGTTTTTTCCTTCAAGGCGCGGCAAATCCATGTCCAGTTGGCTTTTCTTCCAGTTCTCGGGTTTCTGGTGCAGCTCTTCCCGGTCGGACAAAGGCGAATGGCCGAACATCCACGGCCGGCGTGTGCGTCCACTGGGGGAAGGTTGGCGCAGTTGATAGGCCAGCATGTTCAACCACGCGATATGCCGTTCAACCAACTCGCACCGCAGTTCGGGTTCGATCTGGGCGCCGTCCGGTTGGACGAGCGTGCCGATTGTATTCCCCCAATCGCGGCTTGAATTCGCTATTTCGCCCCATACGCGCCTTGCTTCTGTCCAGCGCCCATAGGCGGATGTGTTCTTGAACCCCAGGAAGAACGCGACGGCCAGCCCCAGCATGGCGACCGGCGGGCTGGGGTTCGAAATCAGGTCAATTGGGGTGAGCTCATCGACCACCAAAACAAGAAAAATCCAAGCCAGCACAATACAGATAAAGCCAGCGGATCCCTTGATCAGCTTTCGAATGGAAATGCCGTCATGAAGTAACATGGTTAAGTATCGTCTGCCTGCGCGTCGCTAATTCCTGTTTTTGAATACTATTCGGACGATCTTGCGTGTGTCTACGTGCGCGTCCAAACAGCCGACGAAGTGCAGGCAAGAAAAAAGCCCCGCACAGGGCGGGGCTTTGATCGATTTCTATGATGCCGGGATCAGTGCGCGTGGCCCTTGTCCCAGTCTTCCTGCTTGGGCAGCTGCTCGAAAGTGTGCTCGGGCGGCGGTGTGGGCAGGGTCCATTCCAGCGTATCCGCGTATTCATTCCACGGGTTCGGACGCGTCTCTTTCGCACCGCGCAGCAGGGCGTAGATCACGATACCGAAGAACAGCAGGAACGAGGCGAACGAGATGAACGCGCCGATCGACGATACAAAGTTCCACTGGGCGAATGCCTCGGGGTAGTCGATGTAGCGGCGCGGCATGCCCTGACGACCCAGGAAGTGCTGCGGGAAGAAGGTCAGGTTGGCGCCGATGAAGAACAGCCAGAAATGAATCTTGCCCCAGAACTCGGAATACTGACGGCCCGTCATCTTGCTGAAATAGAAGTATACACCGGCAAAGATTGCGAAAACGGCACCAAGCGACATCACGTAGTGGAAGTGCGCAACCACGTAGTAGGTGTCATGATAGGCGCGGTCCACACCCGCCTGCGACAGCACAACACCGGTCACACCGCCAACGGTGAAAAGGAACAGGAAGCCGAAGGCAAACAGCATTGGGGTTTTGAACTCGATCGAGCCGCCCCACATGGTCGCAATCCACGAGAAGACCTTAACGCCTGTCGGCACCGCGATGACCATCGTGGCCAGCATGAAGTAGGCCTGCTGACGCAGCGACATGCCAACGGTGTACATGTGGTGCGCCCACACGACAAAGCCCAGAACACCAATCGCGATGATCGCCCAGACCATCGGCAGGTAACCGAAGATCGGCTTGCGCGCGAAGGTTGCGATCACGTGGCTGATGATGCCGAAGCCGGGCAGGATCACGATGTACACTTCCGGGTGGCCAAAGAACCACAGAATGTGCTGATACAGGATCGGGTCGCCACCACCGGCAGGATCAAAGAACGTGAAGCCGAAGTTGCGGTCCATCAGCAACATGGTGATCGCGCCCGCCAGAACCGGCAGCGACAGCAGAATCAGCCACGAGGTGACGAAGATCGACCAGCTGAACAGCGGCACCTTGAACAGGGTCATGCCCGGGGCACGCATGTTCAGGAAGGTGGTAATCATGTTGATCGCGCCGAGGATCGAGGAGGCGCCCGATACGTGCACGGCGAAGATCGCAAGGTCCATCGACATGCCGCCTTCGGTCGTCGACAGCGGCGGGTAGAGAACCCAACCAACGCCCGAACCAAGCTGGTCGTTGCCGCCGGGGCTCAGCAGCGAAGCCACACCGAGCGAGGTACCAGCAACGTACAGCCAGAAGGACAGGTTGTTCATCCGCGGGAACGCCATATCCGGCGCGCCGATCTGCAACGGCATGAAATAGTTGCCAAATCCGCCGAACAGGGCCGGAATGACAACAAAGAACATCATCAGAACACCGTGATAGGTGATCATGACGTTCCACAGGTGTCCGTTGGGGGTACATGGGTCGGCCATGAAGCCTTCCAGGCACATGTACTGAACACCGGGGTGCATCAGTTCGAGCCGCATGTAGACGGTCATCAGAACCGAGATCAGACCGGCAAGTGCCGAAACGATCAGGTACAGAATCCCGATGTCCTTGTGGTTGGTCGACATGAACCAGCGGGTAAAGAAACCGCGATTGTCTTCATGCTCGTGACCATGAATGGCTGCGTCTGCCATTTAGGTGCCTCCTGTTGCAACTGCACCGCGCAGCCGGACCTCTCCAACGCGCGGGATTCCTGCTGGTTTTAGATTGCGGGGGGGCGACCTTCAATGGTCGAGTTTGATCTGGATCAAGATTAATTGTCGCGGGCAAGAGGCTGACCCGCGCTTTATCGACCAAATTCAGCACTCATCTGGGTATCAGCGCCGGGATTTCAAGGGCTATTCGCTTGGCGTGCTATCAGCGCTTGACCCAAGTCGAGGGGCACCGCAGAACTGGTGCCAACGTCCCAATCGGAGAATTGTTATGGCCGCCTATGATCCTGAAAACATCTTTGCCAAGATTTTGCGTGGCGAGATTCCGTCGACCCGTGTTTACGAAGATGATGAAACCCTGGCCTTCATGGATATCATGCCACGCGCGGACGGGCATCTGCTGGTGATCCCTAAAACGCCGTGCCGCAACATTCTGGACGCAACGCCCGAGCAACTTGCAGCGGTAATGGCGACGGTTCAGAAAATGGCAAAGGCTGTGGTCAAGGCCTTCGATGCGGATGGCCTCACGATCCAGCAATTCAACGAAGCCGCCGGAGGGCAGGAGGTTTTCCATCTGCATTTCCACGTCCTGCCACGCCATGACGGCGTCGCGGTGCGTGCGCCCGGAACGATGGGCGACTTTGATCTGATCGCAGAACACGGTGAAAGGGTCAAAGCCGCGCTGAGCTGAGCGACCCGGTTTACTTTGTGTTCGAGTGCGCACCCATGCATTCGCTATGATCACCAAAGGCGTGAAGCACGGCGCAGACGTGGTCGTGCTTTCCGTCGCAGGCCGCTGAAATTCGGGTCAGTTCAGCCTCGAGATTTTGCAGGCGGGCAATACGGTCCCTGAGGTCGGCCAGTTGCTTCTCGGCAATTTCATGCGCCCGATTGAGGTCGCTGCCGGATGCGCCTTCCAGGGACAGCAAGCCCACGACGTCGGCCAGCGGCAATCCCAAGTCACGGCAATGGCGAATAAAGAGCAGCCGTTTCAACGCTGTCTCGTCATACCGGCGCTGATTGCCCGCTGTTCGCTCTGGCTTAGGCAACAGGCCTTTGTCTTCATAAAACCGGATCGTCGGAACTTTTACCCCGGTCCGGCGCGACAGACTTCCAATCGAATACATCTTTTTTGCCTTGGGCTCTTGAACCTCTAGTAACTAGAGGAATTACATGCGGTGTGGAGTCATAACAAGGGACACACAATAAGATGCCGCATGATCATTCTCACAAGGGGCACACCCACACGCACACTCACATTGATCCCGAAGCGGGTGATGCACGTGTGGTCTGGGCGATTGCCGTCAACATGTTCCTGACACTGGCGCAGGTTGTCGGGGGTATCTTCTCGGGGTCGCTGGCGCTGATCGCGGATGCCCTGCACAATTTCTCGGATGCCATTGCGCTGGTCATCGCCTTTTTTGCCCGCAAGATTGCCCGGCGTCCGGCAGATCCCCGAATGAGCTTTGGCTATGGCCGTGCCGAGGTCGTCGCCGCGCTGGTCAATTACACAACATTGATCGTTCTGTCGGTGTACCTGTTCTACGAAGGCGTCATGCGGTTTTTCGAACCAGAGCCCATTAACGGCTGGATCGTCATCTGGATAGCAGCCCTGGCCCTGATCGTGGACCTTATCACTGCTGCGCTGACCTATACGATGGCCAAGGAAAGCATGAACATCCGGGCGGCCTTCCTGCATAATGTGGCGGATGCCCTGGGATCCATCGCTGTCATCGTAGCTGGCAGCGCGGTGATCCTGTTCAACTGGACATGGGTGGACCCGACGGTCACGATCATGATTTCTGTCTACATCCTGTGGCATGTCAAAAGCGAGATTGGCGAAACGATCCGAGTTCTGATGCTGGCCGCGCCGCCCGGACTCGACCCCGAAGAGGTCGCTTCGACCATAGAGAGCATGCCAGGCGTCGCCGATGTCCATCATGTCCACCTTTGGAGCATGCAGGAGCGCGAATTCGCCCTGACGGCCCATCTGGTCATTGCAGCCCCGGCCTGGTCAGAGGCAGAAGGGGTCAGGTCCGGTGTCAGGCAAGCGCTGAGTGATCAGTTCGGAATAAGGCACGCGACGCTGGAGATTGAACAGGAGGATCGTGCCTGCGTCGGGTCATCTCGTTTTGGGCATGGGGAAGGCTAAGCGCGGTGTGGGACGAGAATTGCCGCTCCGATTTGGGGTCGGAACGGCAGACTCGTTACCAAATACTTTTCCGATTACATGGGATGACCCAAGATCACCGGTTAACACACCACTCACTCTAAGAACGGTGAATCCATACTACCCTCAAACGCGCGGGATGTATCTATTTGAGTGAGATTTTCGTTAATTTCGACCAAATGAGCGGTAGCCATTTGGAAATTTTGGCTCGCTATGGAAACAGAAGGTGCGGCTTTCGTGGGATTGTCAACGTTTCATGCGGCTCGGACGATTCGCCAGCACCCTTTTAAGCACCAACCGGGTCAAAAATCTCCGCGAAAGTTTTCTGCAATGCCGTATCCACGTCGGCCAAAGTGACCGGAAGCCCCAGATCGACAAGCGAAGTCACTCCGTGCTCGGTGATGCCGCAGGGCACAATGCCCGAGAAGTGATCCAGATCCGGTTCAACGTTGATCGAGATACCGTGGAAGCTGACCCACTTGCGCAGGCGCAGCCCGATGGCGGCCACTTTGTCTTCGGCAGGCTGGCCGGATGCGGTCAAAGGTTTGTCGTTACGCCGCACCCAAACCCCGACGCGACCGTCCCGGATTTCACCATGCACGTTGAACTCGGCAAGTGATGCGATGACCCATTCTTCCAGTTGCTTGACGAAACGGCGGACGTCTTTGCCGCGTTTGTTCAGATCAAGCATGACATAGGCAACACGTTGGCCGGGGCCGTGATAGGTATACTCGCCGCCGCGTTTGGCCTCATATACTGGAAAGCGATCTGGATCGGTCAGGTCCTCGATCCGAGCCGATGTACCAGCAGTGTATAGCGGCGGGTGCTCCAGCAGCCAGACGCATTCGTCTGCTTCGCCAGCGGCAATAGCGGCAACGCGCGCCTCCATGAAGGCCACGGCGTCGTTGTAGTTGGTCAGCCCGTCAGTGATCTTCCATTCCATGGCGGTTCCTTATCGCTGGGGCCGAGCAAAGAAAAGAGGTCACGCGGCCTCGGCCAGACATCGCTGCAGAACTTTCGTGTACGTCTCGGTCCCCTGAGCCCCTGTCACCAGGTACTTGCCACCGAACACCATTGACGGAACACCGGAAACACCGTTGTTCGTCCAGAATTGCTGTTTCTCCCGAACCGGCGCGACGTGATTGCCTGATTCAAGGGCCTCGCGCGCGGCATCCCGGTCCAGCCCTGCGTCCTGGGCGGCATCCAGCAGGACTTCGATCCTGGAGACGTCCTTTTGGTCCGTGAAGTAAGCCGCGAAAAGAGCCATCTTCAGAGGATGTTGGCGGACCTGAGTCTCGGCCCAATCCAGTAGTTGATGTGCGGCAAAGGTATTCACCATTCGACTGTCATCATTGAAGTTAAAGGTAAAACCCAGTTCGGACCCCAGCTGGGTCAGGCGGTCACGCGCCTGCTGGCTTTGTTCTGGTGTCGAGCCATACTTCTCCACGATGTGTTCTCGCAGGTTCTGACCTTCGGCGGGCATGTTCGGGTTCAACTCGAACGGATGCCACCTGAGCTGAGCCAGTACGTTTTGTTCCCGCAAAGCCTGGTCAAGTTGGCGAAAGCCAACGATACACCACGGGCAGACAACGTCCGACACGATATCAATCTGGACAATTGGGCGGGATTCTTGCGCGGTCATAGACGGGCTCCGAGGAAAGGGGCGATTAGCGATGTACATGCTACAGATATGGGCAGCAAAGAGGAATTCAAACCAGCGTGTTTTTTGCCTCTTCACATCCTGTTCGCCACCGTCTATACGCGCCTCTACCAAGTCACTGGCAGTGCGGTCGTGGCGGAATTGGTAGACGCGCAGCGTTGAGGTCGCTGTGGGGTAACTCCCGTGGAAGTTCGAGTCTTCTCGACCGCACCAAATTACTTACAAAATATATTAAAAAACAAGCGCTTGTGTGATTATTCATGCAATCGGACCACCCCTTAGGCCACCTTTCTGCTTCCGCTCGATTGCGGCATGAGTGCGCACTGGATTTGCTGCTGGCAAGATGTGTATCTTCCAATCGTCAACTGCACCTGTAGGTAAATTCTTAGTACCAATTGACTTCTTCCGTTATCGATATGTCGCACTTCCAACATTGTACTTGAATGGGATAGCGGCGTTTGGCATCCATCGGTTGAAAGCTAAAAAGACAAATCAACATTAAGGGGCGTCGTAGTGGCGAATATCGATACTGGAGCAACCAATGTTGGAACAATGCTGCGTGACGGGAAGCGCTACTCTGTTCCAGAGTTCCAAAGAGATTTTAGTTGGGAAAGCGAACAGGTAGACCAGCTTTGGGACGACTTTCAGGCCGCTATCTTGAACCAAAATGATGATTACTTCCTTGGTTCCTTTGTGATAAACGACCAAAACCCTTCGAATTACATGATCATCGATGGGCAACAGCGATTGACAACAATATCAATCCTAATTTGCGTGCTTCGCGACCATGCCGCGCGGCTGGGTGAGGATGACACAGCAAAACAGATCAGCACAGATTTTCTCGGCAAGTTCAATTACCAGTCAAAAGATACTGCGCCCAAACTGACCTTGAACACGAACAACCGAAAATTCTACGATGAGTATATAGTAAACCCTGTCGGTATAGAGCAAATTCGACGGGCATCCAATCAACGCAGTTTGTTGAAGACGAACCGTCTCTTGGCTTCTTGTTACTGCAACCTTTATGACAAAGTCCAAGAACAGTTGGATGGCCATATGTCTCTTGGAGAATTGGTCACTTCGATAACAGAAGCGATGGATGACACTTTTCAAGTCATTCGTATTGCCGTCAAAGAAGACCGTGACGCGTATTTGCTGTTCGAAACACTGAACGACCGGGGATTGGCCCTTTCAGTTGCAGACCTGCTTAAAAACTACATTTTCTCGAAGTCAGGAAACAGGCTCGAACAAACGAAAGCAAACTGGCGTGAGATGGTATTGCATCTAGGCTCGATCGAACTGAAGCGGTTTCTGCGCCACTACTGGCTATCGGAGTATGAGGTTGTACGAGAGAAATATCCTTCGGGGGTAGAAGCAGCTGGGCTGAAGTAATCAACGGCTACGAACATACAGCCCAGATTTTTTCTCCACCCCTTGTGACATAGATCAACGTTTTTGGCTGGCAATAGTGGATAATTTTGATGTTAACAGGCGCGGACAACGTCTAGTGGGGCAGATAAAAATCCATATTTTACGGGGCTTTGGGCAGAAGTGGTTTTCGGATGGTTAAGATTGATTAAAACGGTGGCGCTGCAACCAGTTGCAACGCCTAGTGCAAAGCTCAAGCCAAGTTGAAACCAGTTTCTGTAGAATTGCCTAATGCGTATGTCGGAGCCGTCGTTTTTGGTTTGATTGTGCCACCTTCAAACACGAGTTTTGTATCCTTGAAGCCGGTTGGCAGATCTTTAGGGTGCATCCAAACGTTTCGGAGCTAGTCCGATTCATCAAGTGAAAACAATAACGAACAGGAATTGAGGATGTCGTCAGCTCGAACTCGATTGGTGCTTTATGCTTTGCTCTCCGCGATGGAGAAAGATCTACGCAAGGCGATCTCCGACTATGTTCTTCCATTTGTCGAGTTGAATGAAGCATTTGGGGAAGAGGTCGTTTCTGGTCTTGTGGACCGTTGTCGGCGCGACAGCGGAGACCTATCCGAACCGCAGTCACTTCTAGACTACACTAACCTGTCCGACACACTACACGTTTTGTCAAAGAACTCCGCATTCCTTGGGGAAAAAGGACGAAAACACTATAGATCAATCTCTTCTAGGCTTAACAACCTAGTTCCGGTTCGAAATCGAGTGATGCATACTCGGCCTCTGCAGTTTGACGACTATGTACTGACATTTGAAACATGCCGACTTGCGGTGAAGAGCCACCCTGTTCTATGGCGCGAGCTTTCAGAAACTATCCACAAGGTCGAAGACGATCCCGCCTATCTTTTGAGCCTGACAATTTCTTCGCCAGAAGGTGACCCAGAAACTGTTTTGCACAATTTGCCTACACCAGATTTCGATGACACCGGTTTTATTGGTCGTGAAGAAGAACTTGCCACGATCTCCAAGGCGATCAAGGGCCCCTAGGGGCACATGAAACTCTTTGCATGTTTTCATCTTGTCCGCAGGGATGACCCATGTATCGCCGTGCAGTTCATCCAAATGAAAGAAACGCAGCGGCTTGGAACGAACCGCCGTCAGGATCAGTAACCGGAATGCCAGATGCGTAACTGAACCATCATCTAGGCTCTCATAAAAAGCGGGAACTTCGACCCACGTCATAGCCGGGATGTGCTTGCGAACCTGACGAGATTTGCCCAGCAGGGCTTTCGCCTTCATCGTTGCTTGAAGGTCCACATCCAGTCCCATCGCTGCACCATGCCGGAAGACGATGCCCAGACGGTCCATGGCTTTCTTTGCGGTCTCGCCTTTGGAATGCCAGATAGGAGCGAGTGTGTTTTTGATGTCCTGTTGGTCAATCTCTTCGATTGGCACGTTTCCAAGTTTGGGAAGGACATGCAGTTGCAGTGGCGAAAACCAGCGTCCAGCCTTGCCATCGTCCTTTAGTTCGGCCTGACGTGCTGCGAAGGCTTCCTCTGCCACTACCGTCAATGTGTGATCAGCTTTGGCGGCTTCGCGGCGTACACGTTCCCGTTCTTTGATCGGGTCTTTTCCCTGACGGGCGACGGCTCGCCATTTCTCTGCCTCTTCGCGCGCTTCTTTTAGAGAGACGGCAGACAAAGCCCCCAAACCCATCTCTCTACGACGCCCGTGAACATGAACCCGAAGGAACCACTTGCCGCCGTCACCATCTTTTTTGTGCAACCAGAGGCCCCCGCCGTCCGAGTATTTGCCGGGTTGGGCATTCTTTACCTGCAATGATGATAGCTTGTTGAGTGCTGGCATTGGTCCACCCTCTGGTCCACCTTGTTCTTTGAGGCACAGTGAACCACTCTGACGTGAATGGAAACCATATTTTTATTTTTTGGCAGGGGTTTAGCGGTATTCTTGAAGCTATCTGAAGCGTTCGGAAACGGGCGTGTTCAAGTCTTCAATGCATCTCGACCGCACCATCATCCAACGAAATCTGATGACTTATCAGTGCATCTGTTGTGTACAGTTGCACCAGTTCGCGTTGGAATGCTCGCTCGGCAATTTCCTGTCTCGCCCGCGCGGATCGGGATGTGTATGTGTGGGGCAAGACAGTTTCGGGAAGGGTATTAATGTCTCAGTCCATTACCGTATTCACAACGATGAAGAACGAAGGCCCTTACATGCTGGAATGGGTCGCGTTTCACAAAACGTTGGGTGTCGATCACTTTGTGATTTTCACAAACGACTGTGACGACGGGACGGACAAGATCGCAGGGCGGTTGCAAGAGCTTGGACTGGCCACTCATGTTAGCAATGAGGTTAAAGAGGGCGGGAACCCTCAGCACCAGATGCTGCGACGTGCGCGGCGCCAGCCCAAGGTCAAAGAAGCCGACTGGCTGCTATGCCTGGACGTGGATGAGTTCTGGAACATCCGATGCGGCGACAATAGTTTTGGCGCTCTGATCGCTGAGATCGAAAGTCGGGCAGGGCAGCCGGTCGACGCCATCTCGTTTGCTTGGAAGTTGTTTGGGAGTTCCGGGAACATCAGCTTCGAAGACCGCCCCGTGACCGAAACGTTTTCGATGGGCGATCAGGAGTATCCCCATCATTCGGGCCGCGCCTACGGTCTGAAAACCCTGTTCCGGAACAATGGCAAGTTTACGCGATTTGGGCCGCATCGGCCGAAGGGGTTCGAAGAGGAAAAGGCGTCTGAGATCGCCTGGTCCGATGCTGGTGGCAAACTGTTCCCGGCTGAGAAGGTCGGTTGGCGGGCATGGCGCGGGTTTGACCACTCGCTGGGTCGGATTCATCACTATTCGGTTCGGTCTATGGACGGTTTCCTGATTAAACGCGACCGGGGTCGGACGAACCATATCAAGGTGGATCAGGGGCAATCCTATTGGCAGGACATGAACGCCAATAAAGAGCCGGACCAGTCCATCCTGCCCGCCGCGCGCCGCGCTGCGCCGTTGCTGGAAGAGTTGAAATCGGATCCCGAATTGAAGGAACAGCACGCGCAGGCCTGCGATTGGCATCGCGCTAAGGTGTCCGAAATCAAGATGCGCCCTGAATGGGTCGAGTTCCGCTCATGGCTGGCTGACAATCTGATCTGATAGCCATGACAGACGAACTTTCGAAAGAGCAGTTGAAACCGGAACATCCTGACCGCAAGACCGGGTATGAACGTATTCTGACCGACCCCGCGCCGCCGTGGTTTGTCGAGCTTTATCCCGGTGGTGACGGGACTGGTTTCCTGCAAAAGCTGGAGCGCCATTCAATCCTGTTCCATCAGCGCGACACCTCGCGGCTGGTTGTCAGCTTCGATAATATCGCCAACGCCAACGACCTGTCTTTCGCGCGCGAACCTTGGGGATGGAAGTTCTTTCGGGATGAAGGGTGGTCTCATATGGGGGTCTTTGCGCGCACCAAAGCGTGGTACCGTGACCCTGAGATCCTTTCGTATTTCGAAAGCAAAGTTGCCGAAGGGTTTTTTGAGCGGTTCGATCAGGTCGTTTTCGCGGGTGCGTCGATGGGGGGCTTTGGGGCATTGACCTTTTCGGCGAATGTTCCCGGTGCGAACGTGATTGCATTCAACCCGCAAACTACGCTCGATGAACGCCTTGTGCCTTGGGAAACCCGGTATCGGTTCGGTCGCGTGCAGGACTGGGATCTGCCAATGAGCGACGCGGCGCAGACAGTTCAGGCTGCGGGCAAGGCCTACGTGTTCTACGACCCGTTCTTTGATCTGGACCGCCAGCAGGTTGGGCGTCTGCAAGGCGACAATGTGATGTTGCTGAAGACGTGGTTCTCGAACCACTTTGCCGCGCCGATGCTTCGCAAGCTCGATATCCTAAAGCCGGTCATGCTGGGGGCGATGGATGGATCGTTGGACACGACCGAGTACTACAAGCTGATGCGCGCGCGGCGTCGATTGCCGCTATATATTCGGGGGATCGAGGCCGCCGGAAGGGAACGACACCCGGATTTGGTGCAGCGGGCAAGGCAGCGGTTTCGCCGACTGCGCCGACAAGCGTTGGCCGAGATGGCAAAGGATGCCCAATGACACCCGCCAAGGGCGTGTTCGTCGGCCAACGGAAGGACCGCATGGGCGCGCGGTTGCTGATGATGCTGACCTGCATACGTCTGGCCGAGGATTTTGACACGACCTATCGGGTGAACTGGTTCCCTCAGGGTGCTGATGCACCGGAATTGGATCACCCGCAGGAACTGTTTGCGCAAGGGTGGATGGATGATCACTTCCTGAGCCAGGAGGCATTCAGCGCACTGGCACAAGATGCCCTTCCGATCTGGTCTTTTCAGAATGATGAGTCACCTGATCGCCTGATCAAACATCTCAATTCCGGCAGGTCGGTGCTGGTTGAGGAAGGGTTCGAGGTTCTGGCCTTTCCCTGGGAAGACATCGAAGCCATTCGCCCAAGGTACCGCGGCTTTATCCGTCAGGTCGGGTTCACCGAAGAAATACGCGAAGTGATGGACCGCGCGGACGCCAAGCTATCAGGGCAGGGCGTGTCGGCCTATCATATCCGCCGCGGCGACATTCTGAACGGGTTGCCATGGAAACACACCACTTGGCCCGCGAAGATCGAGCCAGAAGAGCTGTATGAGGCGCATCTTGAGAAAAATGCCGATAAGACAGCGATCATGTTTTCGGATCAGCCCGAACTGATCCGGCGGTTTCAAAAGCGGTTTCCAAACCTGTTGCAGATGTCGGACATCGCCGATGTGTCGGGGATGACCCGCGCGAAACGTGATTTTCTGGAACTTTATACAATGTCGCGGGCGGATCAGGTAATTGCGCCGGTCATCTCTGCCTTCTCCATGGCCGCCGCCCGCATCTCAGGGCAGCAGCGCAAAGTGTTTCGGGATGTTCTCTCCGAGGATGAGTTCCAAGACGCCAGCGAGCGAGTAGTGCAGAGACTAAAAGGCGGTTCAGATAACTTTCTGAATGTATCAGAGGCTTCTCATATTTATGCCAAAGCCTTGTTTCACATTTTTCAGTTCGGTTCGGACGATCGATCCCAAGAAGCTTTCGATCTTGCCCGGCCACTGCTTGAACAAGGAGCTGACAACGCCTTTCTGCCACTACTGCAGTCTCTCAACTTGTTTTACCTGGGCAAATGGCGCGACGCACTGGAGATGACTGACCTAGCACTAAAGAGCAAAGATCTTTGGCCTGAGGATTACGCGGTCCTTTGCGCGTTACGTTGCGCGATATTAGGAAGGCTTAAGAGAAGATGGCAGGCAGCGGTCTCTTTCAGTCGGGCTTATTGGGCAAAACCACTTAGACCGGATGTCGTGGTTCTAGGCTCCCGCGCATTTTATCGAGATCAGTTGGCATTGCGTGTGCTTCCGCCAACAGATTGGTCGCTGCAATGGTATCTCAGGCGGCCATGGTTCAATTTCAATTCTCACGTCGCACAACGCAAAGCTTTGATCCGGTTACCGTGCAATTTCGATATGATCCTGTTGGACTGGTCCGATTTGGCGTTGGATCAAAAAGCGAAGAGACTGCTCACAGATCCTTCAAGGATTCAGTTGTTAACGGATGGTTTGGTGCGCGCGGGCGATATCCCTGAGGATGACCCTAGACGAAAGAGTCTGCAGATCGTCTTGAATACGCACATGGGAGATATCTCAAAATCCAACGCCATTGATGCCTCACGCAAGGTTGTTTCACTTAGGCCGGAAAACCCGTTGTATCACATAAGGTTAGCTTGCTTGTTTGAAGGGGAAGGGGATTTGCCGAAAGCGCGGCTGTCGATGGCTGAGGCACTGGCATGCGATCCGGACAATCCATTTTTAATATTTGCAATGGGACGTTTTTTAGAGCGAACCGGATCAGTAGAGCAGGGTGAAAACCAAATCCTGAGCGCCGCCGATATCGACGTCGCGACGGCCTCGATTCAGGGAAAAGCAGGTCAAATCCACCTCCGCCGGGGTAACAAAGGGAAAGCAAGGCAGTATCTTCAAAAGGCACATGATTTGTTTCCGCCGTACAAACGCTTTGCCAATCAATTAAAGCGAGCCGGAGGGTAAATGACCGCATTTCCCCTTGGTAGTTCCGTCAACTCGCCGTAATTTACAGGCAAATTCTGAATGATCCCATTGAACTTTGGGCAACAAAAACAAACAGGGCAGTCACGCATGGCCGATCAGGACCCCCGATACATCAGCATCACACCGATGAAGAACGAAGGCCCGTTTGTGCTGGAGTGGGTGGCGCACAATCGTGCGATTGGTGTCGATCAGATGGTTGTGATGACCAACGACTGCACGGACGGAACAGACGCTTTGCTGCAGCGCCTGGACGATACAGGCGTCCTGACCCATGTCGACAACAATTCGCGCCGGAAAACCAGCCCACAAAAACGTGCCTACAAGACCTTTCTCAGGATGGAGATTGCGCGCCCGCAGGACTGGGTCATCGTTATCGATGCCGACGAACACATCAACGTCAAGACAGGGGACAACACGCTGCGGGCACTGACTGACGCCATCCCCGACGCAAAAACGATTTCCATGACCTGGCGGTTGTTCGGGAATGCTGGGGTCGTGCGATATGAGGATCGTTTCTTGTCGGATCAATTCCGGCAAGCGGCCCCTGAGCGGATTTTTCGACCGCCTCAGGCGTGGGGTTTTAAAACGATGTTCCAGCGGGGAATTTGGGATGCGCTGGGTGTTCATCGCCCCAAGCGGCCAACGGTCGAGACCATGGAAGAGTGTCACTGGTACAACGGATCGGGGCAGTTGATGCCCGAGCGCTATTTTGACAAAAGTTGGCGATCGGCGCGGGACTCATTCGGGTATGATCTGGTGCAGGTCAACCATTACGCGTTGAAGTCCTGCGAAAGCTATCTGGTCAAAAAGATGCGCGGTCGCGCCCACCATCTGGGCGAGAGCCTTGGCTTGGAATACTGGAACATGATGAACCAGAATGCCGAGACAAATACCTCGATCGACGCCATTCTGGACCGCAAGCGTGGGTATTACTACGAAATGCTGTCCGATCCCGAGATTGCTTCACTGCACCACGCATCCTGTAATCTGCACCGACAACAGATTGAACAATTGCGCGACTTGCCCGAAATGCAGGACCTAATGCAGCAGATGACTGCGGGATTCGCGGCAAGCCAACAGGCATGACGCAGAATTTCTCTGGGACAGGAGCGCAATAATGCTTTGGCTGCATATGGGAATGCCCAAGACTGGCACAACCGCGCTGCAGGGGTATTTGCGCGGAAACGCGGATGTGCTGAACGAAATCGGCTTGCGGTACATGGAAACCGGTCGACGAAGGTTAGAGGGTAAGAGGCGTCTGGCGGTAAGCCACAATACCATTGCGTTTCACATCAATCAGACCTCTCAGTCGATGGATCAGTTTCGCGCGGCCATGACCAGCGAATACGATGCGCATGCCGATCAGACCTGTCTTGTATCGTCCGAGATGTTCTATTCCTGCGATCTGAACAGGTTGGCCGAGGTTTTTGCGGAAATACCATCGCGTTCGCTGAGGATCACATTCTACTGTCGCCGTTATTCCGATTTCTTCGAAGCGGGCTACAAGCAGCGCGCCAAAAACGGGCGATTGCCCATTGGTGGGACCGAGTACATTCGCCATCAATTGGATCAGATCCGCAATCGGCCAGCGATGTTTAGTTTTTCCGCCAAGCTGGCGCAGATCCGGACTGCCTTTCCCGGTGTCACGGTGGCTCCGCTTTTGTATGAACGCTCCGAAATGGTTCAGGGCAATGTCGTCGATGATTTCTTGTCGCGGATCGGTACGCCTCTGGAGAAAGACCGTACGGGCGGCCATACGTCGAACCCGTCTCAGTCACGTGCTGCCAGCGAGGCATTTGGAATCGTCACCCGCGCGATTGGGCGCAAGAAAAGCCGCCAATTGCGTCGGCTCGTTGTTGATGATCCGGTTATGGTGCGCCGAAACGACGTGTTGGAGCCCGACGAACGTGCGTGGCTGGACGAATTTCTGGCCAAGGAAGACACCGCGTTCCGGCAGGAGTTTTTTCCCGACCGGTCCGAACTGTTCAGTCCCAAGCAGTTGGGTGAAGAAGACAAGAATTTCCGCAGGGATTCGCCCGAAGAGTACGAGGCATTGCGCAAAGCGTCAGAGATCGTGTTCCGGATGGCATTGGAAAGCTGACCATCATTCCAGGATGGGGACTTCCTGACGCTTCTTTCCGGTTGTCTTGTCGAAAATCAGGATGCGGTTGTCGTCGGTGACGACCGCGTACCAGTTGTTGCCGATCGTCACAGCTTGCGCCTTTGCTCCGTCAGGCAGCTCGATCTGGTCGGGCAGGGTGGGCGTTCTGTCCGATAGCCGGATGACAATCAGTGCGAATGTCACTAGAACCCCGCCAATCATCACCGCGGTCAGCAACATGACCATTCTCCGCAGCAAGCGAAGCTGTGGCGTTTCCTGCGGTTCTTGGGGTTCGGAAGGGACAGTCATGGGCACCCGTCAGATTGAATTTCACATCGCGGCCGATCCGCCGCCTCGCCTTGATAAGGCGCTTTCACGGGATGTTCCAGCCGATGAAAACCTGTCGCGCACGCGGCTGACCCGATTGATCGATGAGGGTGCCGTAATTGTCGACGGCTCTGAGGCTCGCGATCCCAAAGCCAAAGTGGCGGAAGGGGCGGCAGTGATCATCACGGTTGCCGAGGCCGAAGAGAGCCATATCGGACCCGAAGACATCCCGCTGGAGATCGTTTTTGAGGATGCGGATCTGATCGTCATCAACAAACCGGCAGGCATGGTCGTACACCCTGCGCCGGGATCGCCCAGCGGTACATTGGTCAATGCGCTGCTGCATCACTGTGGCGACGACTTATCCGGTGTTGGCGGTGTTAAGCGCCCGGGGATTGTGCACCGGATCGACAAGGAAACCAGTGGGCTTTTGGTGGTCGCCAAGTCAGACGCGGCGCACCACGGTCTTGCGGCTCAGTTCGAGGCGCACAGTGTGGAGCGTTACTATCGCGCGATCTGTTATGGTGTGCCGGATGCGAATGATCCGCGCCTGCGCGGGATCAAGGGCGTCAGCTTTGAACCCGGCAACATCATGCGCCTGACGACGCAACTGGCCCGGCACAAGACCGACCGGCAGCGGCAGGCCGTCTTGTTTCATGGCGGACGGCACGCAGTGACGCGCGCCCGTCTGGTGGAGACATTCGGCGCTCCTGCAGGCATCGCCCTGATCGAGTGCTGGCTGGAAACCGGCCGCACGCATCAGATCCGCGTACATATGGCCCATGCGGGTCATGGTCTGGTTGGTGATCCGGTATACGGGGGTAAACGCAAACTCGCAGCGAAGGCTTTCAGTGCCGCCTCTGCCGAGGCCGTGCGCAGTTTTCCGCGGCAAGCGTTGCATGCTGCCGTTTTGGGCTTTGAGCACCCTGTAACCGGTGAAAACCTGCGGTTTGAGGCTGATTTGCCCAAGGACATGGAAAATCTGATTGAACGGCTTCGTGTGCCCCTGTCATAATACGCAAAGTTACGTGATAAACCCGTTCTTAGCTTTCCTTTATCAATCGTTAATTTCAAACTGTTAACGGTGCCTCTTGAATGGATTGGGAAGGATTCCCATATCCCATGTTAACGAAGTAAACATTTGTCGGAGGGACATGAAACATGGCAAATTACGCAAATCTCCCCGCGCCGACGCCGGAAGGCGGGCTGAACCGCTATATGCAGGAAATTCGCAAGTTTCCTTTGCTGGAGCCGGAAGAAGAATACATGCTCGCCAAACGTTGGGTGGAAGAGCAAGATACTGAATCTGCGCATAAAATGGTCACGTCGCACCTGCGCCTGGCGGCCAAGATCGCCATGGGCTATCGCGGCTATGGCCTGCCGCAGGCTGAAGTGATTTCCGAGGCCAACGTGGGTCTGATGCAGGCCGTCAAAAGGTTTGATCCGGAAAAAGGCTTCCGCCTGGCAACCTATGCGATGTGGTGGATCCGTGCCTCGATCCAGGAATACATCCTGCGGTCGTGGTCATTGGTCAAATTGGGCACGACTTCGGCGCAAAAGAAACTGTTCTTTAACCTTCGTAAAGCCAAAGCTCGCATCGGCGCTTTGGAAGAAGGGGACATGCGTCCGGAAAACGTCGCTCAGATCGCCAATGATCTTGGTGTGACTGAAGAGGAAGTCATCAGCATGAACCGCCGCATGTCCGGTGGCGATGCCTCGCTGAACGCGACCGTCGGGTCCGAGGGTGAAGGCACCATGCAATGGCAGGACTGGCTGGAGGATGAAGACGCCGATCAGGCTGGCGATTATGAGGCGCGCGACGAACTTGATGCGCGACGCGAATTGCTGGCAGCAGCTTTGGACGTTCTGAATGACCGTGAGAAGGACATTCTGACTCAACGACGCCTGATGGATCAAGCTGTTACGCTGGAAGAGCTCAGCACGCAGTACAACGTCAGCCGTGAACGTATCCGGCAGATAGAAGTGCGCGCGTTTGAGAAGCTGCAGAAGAAAATGCGCGAACTTGCGCGTGAAAAAGGAATGTTGGGCACCGTCTGACCCAATAAGCATCAGCCCGCCGGAATGGCGGGCTGATTTGTTTTAAGCGAAAATGAAATCGTTTTCGGACAGATGGCCTGGCCATACGCCCGTCAGGGCAATACTGTCGCCGTCATCAAGCTCAATCGTTGTTCGGAAGATTCCACCCGCAATATCGTCTTCGATGTCCTCAAAACTGGATATGCCTTCATAGCCTGATAGGTCGATCTTGTCCTTTCCGACTTTGAAATCGACGATCCAGTCATCGCCGTCTCCGTTTTCAAAGACAAACGTGTCCTTGCCGCGACCGCCGAATAGAGTGTCATTGTCGGCCCCGCCATCGACCACGTCCGACCCTCGGCCGCCGAAAATCGTGTCCTCGCCCTCATCGCCGCGCAGAATGTCCTTGCCGCGCCCGCCAAAGATGACGTCATTTCCGGCGCCACCCAGGGCTACATCATCGCCCCTGCCCGTGTTGATGACGTCCCGTCCGCCTCCGCCATGGACGAAGTCCTGACCGCGCCCGGTAAAGTAAAACGCATCCGAGTCATCTCCCAGAATGAAGTCGGTGTTTTTTTGGCCCAGAATGTCGCTGACGGACACGGGCAGCAAAACACCGTTGAGTATGTGAATAATCCCGTTAGACGCTTCCACATCAAACCCGATCAGGCCAGGGTCGGCGATACCGTCATCCGCGTCGCCCAAGCTTGGCGGAGTGCTTTCCAAATTCAGCTTGACTGATGATCCCAGTAGCGTTGGGATCTGAGCGCCGTTGCCCAAACCAGACACAGCTTCAAGATCGAACGCGCCGTTGACTACGTGGTACTTCAGGATGTTCGTCAACAGGGGCACCGGGTCCCCGCCACCCAACAGGGTCAGCGCTTTGACAATGTGCCCAAGCGCGCCTTCCTCGTCCGAGCCGGTGTAGCCCAAAGTTTGCGCCAAACCGACGAACGCTGCGTCGTTTGGTGCAAAAACGGTCAGGCTGGCTTCGGGATCGTCCAGCGCTCCGGCCAGCCCGGCGGCGACAACGGCCTCGCGCAGGATGTCGAAATCTTCGTTGTTCTCGTCGAACGATCCTACGGCGCCGCTCATCAACACGGTTCCTGTGATTGTCGGCGTCATTGTGTCTGTCGGTGTTGGCATTTCTGGCTATCTCCCACCCAGTTGGTCACAACATCAATCCCGGGCGCTTCAGAGGCACACAATGCCATTTTCCCGGTGACATAGTTGCTACGTCGGAGACAATGAAACGGATCAAGAAATTCAGAGAATTGCTGATGTTGCGCTGTTTCACCAGCGGGTCAATTGGAGGTTTTATGGTCTCTTTTCAGTAAGTTATTGCTACTTCTGCTGAATCTGCGAAACAGTGCTCGCAATCAAAATTCGACAAGTTCTATCCGGGTCCGTAGTCATTCCCGTTACCCTGACCGTTTGTGAAAAAGTCGGATCAGGAGGAGTTTCAATCTGCCGAAACCAGCCGAAATCAAGACCAAGAAATGCCTGACTTGCCCCCAGTTGATTGATACAGTTAGCGCAAGCAGTCAGACAATGAGGATGCGTCATGCAGCAGCCGGTTCAATGGGGCGTTTTGGGCGCCGCGAAGTTTGCGCGCCAGTATATGGCTCCAGCCATTCATGCGGCCGACGGTGCCCGATTGGCAGGGCTGGCCACGTCGGATGCAGCCAAGGCTGAGCCGTTCCAGCGGTTTTGCCCTGATCTGACGGTTTACGGCAGCTATGACGCGCTGTTGGCGGATCCCAAGATCGAAGCGGTCTACATCCCGCTGCCCAACCACCTGCACGTCGAGTGGAGCCTGAAGGCGTTGGATGCCGGGAAACATGTGCTGTGCGAAAAGCCGATGACGATGACAGCGACCGAGTTCGCGCCTTTGATCCAAAAGCGGGACGAGACCGGATTGCTGGCCGCCGAGGCCTATATGATCGTGCATCACCCGCAGTGGCAGTTCGTTCGTAAGCTGATCGCAGATGGTGCGATCGGGAAGCTCGTGCATGTGACAGGGGCTTTTAGCTTTGATAATCGTGCAGATACCGGGAACATCCGCAATCGGGCCGAGACGGGTGGCGGCGGGCTGCGTGACATTGGAGTCTATGTGATCGGCAGCGCGCGGTTTGTGACAGGGCAGGAGCCTCTGTCCGTCGAATCCGCGATCCGGTGGGAGGACGGTATCGACGCATTTACCGAAATTCGGGCACAGTTTCCGGGCTTTACCTACTCCAGTTACGTGTCCATCCGGATGCACCTGCATCAGGAAATGGTGTTCCATGGCGAAGGCGGTATGATCCGCCTGACCGCGCCGTTCAATGCGCGTGTATTTGGTGAGGGGCGGGTGGAGCTGCACCGACCGGGCCTAGAGGTGCAGGTTACACGCTTCCCCGGCGATGATCATTATAAGCTTCAGGTCGAGGCCTTCTGCCGGTCGGTTCGCGACGGTATTGACTATTCGTGCCCTCTGGAATTCTCGCGCGGTACGCAAGAGATGATCGATCAGGTGTTCGAGGGTGCAGTCTCCCTCTGACTTGCCACGTCGCGCTTGGCCAGTCTAATCTGGCGATCACCCGATCAGGAGGGAGACCATGGCAGGCGGCTGGGCGCGCGACGGCGCGGTGAGTGAACAGATCGAAGCGTCCATTTCGGACGAACTGGCCCGGATGCAGGCGCAAAAGCGCCCTGTCGGGGAAAGCCTGACCCATTGCGGCGAGTGCGAAGAGCCGATTCCGGAAAAACGGCGTCTTGCATTGCCCGGTGTAAAGCTCTGCCTCGATTGCCAACAAGAGCGGGACGGCACCTTCAAGGCCCGTTCCGGCATTAACCGGCGCGGGTCCAAAGACAGTCAACTGAAGTAAGCGGGGCAACAGGATGCCCGCAAGCAAAGAGAAACAGCCGCTATTGCAAAATGGGCTGGTTCTTGGGTTTCTGGCGGCGATCCTGTGGGGCACACACAGCGTCATTGTTCGATATTTGACTAACGATCTCGGCGGGCTGCAGATTGCCGTGACCCGGTTGTTAATCGCAGCACTTGCCATCTATTGCATGCTCTGGGTTATGAAGGTCTCGGTGTCGATCCGGATCGGCGACTGGAACTTTCGGTTGGCCGTTCTGTCCACGGTGGTCAATTACATCCTGTTCCACATCGGGCTTGAACATACCGGTGCGGCCAACGCCATGGTTCTCGAGAATACCGCGCCGTTCTTTGTTCTGGTGTTCCTGTACTTCTTTGCGGATACGCCTGTCACGCGCACTGATGTTCTGGCAACTGCACTGGCGATTTTTGGTGTTTTCCTAACGGTTTATAAGGATTTTCAAGGCGGCGGCGAGCCTCTGTTCGGCGATCTTCTGGAAATAGGAGCGGGTCTCAGCTGGGCCGTCTTCCTGATTGCCAGCAGCCGGGCGATGCGGAATTCTGAATCGACCGAAGAGCGTTTGAATTTCCTGTTTGGGATTTTCCTGTGCTCTGGGGTGTTTCTGTTACCGTTGGCCGTCTTTTCACTGCAAGCGCCGACGGCCAACGACGTTGTCTTCCTGATTCTGCTGGGGGTGCTGCCAACCGCCTTGGCCTACTACCTGTGGTACGAGGCTGCGGCGCGTGTTTCGACATTGACGGCCACGTTGATGTTTGCCGCATCCGTGGTGTTCACGTTCATCAATTCGGCCTTGTTTCTGGGGGCCGCAATCACTCCGATCGCGGCCCTTGGGGCAGTGCTTATCGTGGCCGCCGTGTTTCTGACGACCAAAGCCAAAAGCGATTAATCTTCCATGGCTTCCAGTTCGTCGATGAAGCTGGAAATCATCGACAGGCCCTTGTCCCAGAACTTCGGATCACTTGCGTCCAGCCCGAATGGGGCCAAAAGTTCCTTGTGGTGCTTCGATCCACCGGCGCGCAGCATCTCGAAATACTTGTCCTCGAACCCATCCGAGCCACTTGCGTAAACGGAATAGAGCGCGTTCACGAGGCCGTCACCAAAGGCATAGGCATAGACGTAGAAGGGTGAGTGGACGAAGTGCGGGATATAGGCCCAGAAGGTCTCATAACCTTCCATGAATTCGAATGCGGGTCCAAGGCTTTCGGCTTGAACGCTCATCCACAAAGCGTTGATGTCGTCCGGGGTCAGTTCGCCTTCACGGCGGGCGGCATGCAGTTTGCATTCAAAGTCGTAGAAGGCGATCTGGCGGACGACCGTGTTGATCATGTCCTCGACTTTGCCCGCCAGCAGCACCTTGCGCTGTTCCGGGGTTTCAGCCTGATCCAGCATTTTGCGGAACGTCAACATTTCGCCGAACACGGAAGCGGTTTCAGCCAGAGTCAGCGGGGTCGAAGACAGCATCTCACCCTGATCTGCGGCCAATACCTGATGGACGCCGTGGCCCAGCTCATGCGCCAGGGTCATCACGTCGCGAGGTTTGCCCAGGTAGTTGAGCATCACGTAAGGATGCACCTCGGTAACGGTTGGATGCGCAAATGCACCCGGCGCTTTACCCGGTTTAACCGCCGCGTCGATCCAGCCTTTTGAGAAGAATGGCGCTGCAATCTCACCCATGCGCGGGTCGAACGCGTTATAGGCGTCCATTACGGTTTTCTCGGCCTCATCCCAACCGACAATGCGGGTGTCTTCCATCGGCAAGGGGGCGTTGCGGTCCCAGACTTGCATGACGTCCAGGCCCATCCATTTCCGCTTCAGCTCGTAATAACGATGGCTGAGTTTGGGATAGGCGGCCACGACCGCCTCACGCAGGGCCTCAACGACCTCGGGTTCGACATCATTCGACAGGTGGCGACCGGTCTGAGCAGTTGGCATCTGGCGCCAACGATCTACGATTTCTTTTTCCTTGGCTTGCGTGTTGTGCACGCGGGCAAAGGTCTTGATGTTGTCTTGAAACACGCTTGCCAGCTCGCGCGAAGCGGCTTCGCGTTTGGCGCGATCCTGCTCTGTGAGCAGGTTCAGAGTGCCTTCTATATTCAGTTCTTCGCCGTCGACAGTGAAGGTCAGACCGGCAATGGTTTCGTCGAACAAACGCTCCCACGCGTCGCCAACCACGCCGAGGTCGTGCAGGAATTTCTCGAGCTCATCAGAAAGTTGGTAGGGCTTCATCGCACGGATGCGGCGGAAGACAGGCTCGTACCGAGCCAGATCGGCATTGGCGTCGAAATGGGCTTTCAAAACATCATCTTCGATGCGGTTGATCTCGAGCGTAAAGAACACCAGCGGGGTGGTGAAGATCGTGATCTTTTCCTGCATGTCCGACAGGAACTTGGCGCGCTCGGCGTCGGTGGTCAGCTGGTAATAGCGCAGACCAGCGAAGGACATGACGCGTCCGGCGATGGAATTGATTTTCTCATTGCGCTGAACGCAGGTCAGCAGACCATCGGCATTCAACTCTGCCAGCTTGCCCTCGTAATCTGCGGCAAAAGAGGCGCATTCGCCTTCCAGCCACTCGAGATCTCGGGATAGCTCGGGCGCATCCTCTGACGTGTACAGATCGGTCAGATCCCATTCCGGCAGGTTGCCCAGATTGTCGGTGCCCCCGACAGCATTAGCGTCACGGACGGGAAAGGGAAGGTCGCGCATGGATCACCTCGAATAACAGCTTTCGCCAACATCTAGGCGCGGAGCAAGAGGATCACAAGCGGTGCGTGTGGGGGTCCCTAATTCGACAGGGCCGGTTCCGGCGCTGTATCCGGCTGAGCGGCTTTGAAATGCGCGGCCAGTTGGTCAAAGACCGGTCCGCGTACCTCCGGAGCTTCCATCAGTACCTCGTGTTCGCCATCTGGAATTTCTACCAAGGTTCCACTGGGCCAGTTTGCTACGCGCGCGCGAATGGCCTTGCGGTCGACGATCTGTTCGTGGCTGCCCAGGAAGGTCAAACTGGGTGTTTCAGGAGCTGTTTGTTCCATCAACCAGGCGCATTCATCCAGCGCCTCACGCAGCCATATTGTCGAAGGCGCGCCAAGGGCAAGTTCAGGATGTGCGGCCAACTGGTCCTTCATCATCTGGAACATGTCCGGATCGCGGGTCAGTACATTACCCTCAAAGGGTTGGGATGCGACGTAGCTCTCCAAAGTTGTGGTCGGAGGAGTTTTTTCCCCCAACCCGATCCGAGGTCCCCAGTAGGCTGTCAGACGGCTGAGTGGTTTCATGATCGGTGTAAAAAAGATGCCCCACATCGGACCGGTAAAGGCGCAAGCTGCAAAACAGTTTTTTTCCAACGCGGCGCGCAGGCCGATTGCCCCGCCCATGGAATGCCCAATGACGAACCATGGCTTTGGCAGGTTCAGCTCGGTCGCCAGATCCAGGGTGGCCTGTACGTCCTTTTGATAGTCCGTGAACTTGTCGACGTGACCGATCCTGGGATCATCCAACAGCCGGTCCGCCAAACCCTGTCCGCGCCAGTCGACGGCCAAAAAGGCAAAGCCCCTGCTGGTAAACTCGGCAGACGCGTCGCCATATTTCTCGACATACTCAGTGCGGCCGGGGAACATCATCACCGTGCCGCAAGCATCGCCTTCGGGCAGCCAGTGGCCAACCCGAATGCGTGTATTGTCCGCTGTGATCAGCCAATGGGCCGTACCACCGGCGGGGACGCCGGCCATGTCATCAAAGAAAGGGGCCGGCGACAGTTCCATCAGGCCAGCACCGACGCCAGCTGCATGGCAACGCCCATGTCGCCGTCTACGGTCAACTTGCCGGACATGAAGGCACCGGTCGGGTTCAGTTCACCGCTGAGGATTTGTTCGAACGTCTCGGCATCCGCGCTCATGGTGACGTCTGCGTCTTCGTCGCTGACGCGGGCACCGCTTGCGTCCAGAACGATCGAGCCCAGATCGGCGATGGCAAATTTTGCCGACGCGCTAAAATCGCCGCCCGACAGTTTTTCGTTCAGCGCGGCTGCGGCTTTTTCCAGAGTGTCGCTCATGATTCTCCTCACTATGTTTTGTGCGCCGGGAATGGACATCCACGGGCGCTGCGCTACACTGAACGTTGTTATGAGCATTGCAAGCACCAATCTCAAAGGTATCGTTGCGGCAACAGCGCTTCTAGTCACGTTTTCCTTCCCTTGTTCCGCTCAAACGGCGGATTCTCGGGATGAAGAAGAGCTATTGCAGCAATTGTCGCAGGCAACCCCCGAACAGTCGATCAACATTGATCGCCAACTCAAGGCACTGTGGGCGCAATCCGGATCAGCCTCGGCGGATTTACTGCTGGAGCGTGGCCGAGAAGCGCTGGATCATGGGGACACACAGGCCGCAATTGAGCATCTGACTGCGTTGACGGACCACGCCCCTCAATTTGCCGAAGGTTGGCATGTTCGGGCGTCCGTGTTCTTCGGGATCGATCTTTTCGGCATGGCCGCCGCCGATCTGGAGCATGCGCTGACGTTGAACCCGAACAATTACGAGGCCATCTACGGTTTGGGCCTGATTTTCGAGATCATCGGTCAGCCCGACAAAGCTCTGGAAGCCTATAACCGTGCTTTGTCTATACATCCCCATCATGAAGAAGTAACCAATGCCGTGAATCGACTGAAGCCTCAGGTCGAGGGCTCGGCCCTCTAAAGAACCGGGGCAGGGGGCAAAGGTGAGCGGGTCATCCCGAATCGTGGCCGTACTTGGCCCGACCAACACAGGTAAAACCCACTACGCGATCGAGCGGATGCTGGGGCATCGAACAGGTGTGATCGGCCTGCCGCTGCGTCTGCTGGCGCGTGAGGTCTATGACAAGATCGTCGCGATCCGAGGGCCGTCCGTCGTGGCGCTGGTCACCGGTGAAGAGCGGATCGTACCGCCGCGCACCCAGTATTGGGTCTGTACGGTTGAGGCGATGCCCGAAGGCATGGGGGCGGATTTCGTGGCCATTGACGAAATTCAGCTTTGCGCGGATCCCGAGCGGGGCCACGTGTTCACCGATCGTCTGCTGCGTGCGCGTGGGACCAATGAGACGCTGTTTCTGGGTTCTGACACGATGCGCGGCCCTATTGCGGCACTGGTGCCCGAGGCGCAGTTTGTCCGCCGTGAACGCATGTCCCAATTGGTTTATGCGGGCTCGAAAAAGATCAGCCGGATGCCGCCGCGCAGTGCTATCGTCGGATTTTCAGTTGAAAACGTCTATGCCATTGCCGAATTGCTGCGGCGTCAAAAGGGTGGCGCAGCGGTGGTTATGGGGGCGCTCAGCCCACGAACCCGGAACGCGCAGGTGGATCTCTATCAGAACGGCGAGGTTGACTATCTGGTCGCCACGGATGCCATCGGAATGGGCTTGAATCTTGACGTAAACCACGTGGCGTTCTCGTCCCTGACCAAGTTCGACGGCAGGCGGATGCGTCCACTTGCGCCGAACGAATTGGCCCAGATCGCCGGTCGGGCAGGACGTGGAATGTCGGACGGCACCTTTGGCGTCACCGGCGAAGCACCACCTTTGGACGATGGCGTTGCACAGGCGATCATGGATAGCCGGTTCACGCCGATGAAAAAGCTGAACTGGCGGAATGCCGCCCTGCGGTTTGGCTCGGTTGAGGCTCTGATTGCCTCGTTAGAGGTCGGCCCGGACAGCGAACATCTGATCAAGGCGCGCCCTGCCGACGACTTGAATGTGCTGAAATCGCTGTCGCAGGTCGCTGAAGTCGCGGCGCGCGCCAGTGACGGTCCGTCGATCCGATTGTTGTGGGATGTGTGTCGAATCCCTGATTTTCGCGGCATCAGCCACTCCGAACACGCTAGTCTGCTCGAAGTTATCTACGGCCACTTGCACGAGCGCGGTTCAATCCCAGATGATTTCATGGCGCGGCAAATCCGCCGTATCGACAAAACGGAAGGGGATATTGATGCGTTGTCCAAAAGGTTGGCATATATTCGCACCTGGACATATGTTGCGCAACGAAACGGCTGGGTCCGTGACGAATCGCATTGGCGCGCCGAAACGCGCACTGTAGAAGACAGACTGTCGGACGCTCTTCACGAACGTTTGACTCAAAGATTTGTGGACCGGCGCACGTCAGTGTTGTTGCGCCGGCTCAAACAGAAGGAGGCCCTTTTGGCCGAAGTAAATGACAAGGGTGAAGTGACCGTCGAAGGCGAATTCGTCGGTCGTTTGGAAGGGTTCCGGTTTACACCGGACAAAAGCGCGCAAGGAACCGAAGCGAAAGCGCTCAAATCGGCGTCCCTGCAAGCACTCGCGCCGCAATTCCATCTGCGTGCCGATCGCTTCTACAATGCGCCCGATACCGAAATTGATTTCACCGATCAGGGTGGCTTGATGTGGGGCGAATATGCCGTCGGCAAGCTGGTTGCCGGGGCAGAGCCTCTCAAGCCGATGGTCGAGGTGTTTGTGGACGAGGCCGCGGGTCCGGACGTCGAACAGAAGGTTCAGCGCCGCTTGCAGCACTTCATCGACCGCAAAGTGGCCGCTCTGTTCGAGCCGCTGCTGAATCTGTCGCGGGATGAAGAACTGTCTGGCCTGGCGAAAGGATTTGCTTTCCGCATGGTTGAGGCGCTGGGCGTTCTCCCGCGCGCTCAGGTCGCACAAGAGGTCAAGGATCTGGATCAGGACGCCCGTGGCGCATTGCGCAAGCACGGTATCCGCTTCGGTCAGTTCACCATCTTCATGCCGCTGCTGCTGAAGCCCGCCCCGACGCGCCTGCGTCTGGTTTTGTGGGCCCTGGCCGGCGGTCTGCAGGAATTCCCTGACGCGCCGCCTCCGGGACTGGTTACTGTTCCGGTCGCCAAGGATGCGCCCGAAGGCTACGATACCATGTGTGGCTACCGCGATGCGGGCGAACGCTCGATCCGGATTGATATGCTGGAGCGTCTGGCCGACATGCTGCGCGCAGAAGACAGCCGGGGCGGGTTTGAAGCCAAACCCGACATGCTGTCGATCACCGGTATGACGCTGGAACAGTTTGCAGACTTAATGCAGGGCTTGGGCTACAAGGCCGAGCGCGGTGAGCGTGAAAAGGTCAAGGCGGTATCGGTTGAGGCCGAAAAGCCTGCGGCAGAAGCTGCCGAACAACCTGCTACCGAAGAAGCACCAGCGCCCGAGGCCTCAGCTGAAGAGGTCGCCACAACCGCCGAGGCGCCAGCCGAGGCCACCGAAAGCGCAGAGGCGGTAGCCGATGCACCTGCTTCGGACGAACCTGAAGTTGAGGTCTTCTATACCTTTACCTGGGGCCGTCAGCGTCAGGCCAATCGTGGTCCACGCCGTGAACAGCGTCAGGGGCAGGGCAAAGGCAAGCCACGCGGTAAACCCCAGGACGGTCGCGGCAAGCCGCAGGGCAAGAAGGGCGGAAAACCTCAGGGTTCCAAAACCTTCTCTTCACGGCCTCCGAAGAAAGAAAAGGCTATCGATCCGGATAACCCGTTCGCAGCAGCGCTGATGGGTTTGAAAGACGGTAACTAAGGCGAGATGGCCGAGGCCAAGCTGCGGATCGACAAATGGTTGTGGCAGGCGCGGTTCTTCAAGACCCGTAGCCTGGCCGCCAAGCAGGTCAGCGGTGGCCATGTCAGGTTGAACGGAAACCGGGTGCTGAAACCGGCACAAGCGGTGGCCCCCGGTGACGTTCTGACCTTCCCGCAAGGCCGTATTGTTCGGGTTGTACGGGTCAAAAAGCTGGGCGAACGCCGCGGCCCGGCACCCGAGGCGCAGACGTTGTACTTCGATATGACGGAAAAGAAGGACGCGCCGCCCAAAAATCCGGGATTTGAGGGAAAAGGTCGTCCGACTAAGAAAGATCGACGCGCGCTTGATCTTTCTCGCACCAAAGAGGGCTGATCCGCCCTTGAAGACAGTATAATACTGGATTAGCTAGACGCCCAAACCGCTAATGGGAATCCCACAATGACCTATGTTGTCACCGAAAACTGCATCGCCTGCAAATACACCGACTGCGTCGAAGTATGCCCGGTGGACTGTTTCTATGAAGGTGAGAACACACTGGTCATCCACCCGGATGAATGCATCGACTGCGGTGTTTGCGAACCGGAATGCCCAGCGGATGCAATCCGTCCTGATACCGAGCCGGGGATGGATCAATGGGTTGAGTTCAACCGGAAGTACTCGGAGCAGTGGCCGGTGATCGTGACCAAGAAAGACCCCCTGCCTGACGCAGAAGAACGCGACGGCGAAGAAGGTAAGATGGAGAAGTATTTCTCTGAAGCACCCGGCGAAGGTGGCTAGGCGATTCGCTCATTGAACCGGTTGGTTCAATTGCCAATTCAAGACGTATACCTCTGAAAAACATCAGACTTTCTGAGGGTCAGGGGGGTCGGCCTTTCGGGTGCCGCAATTTTGTGATATACTCCTAAGCTGAATGATGAATGAGATGGGGATGTGCTCCGTAAGTATGTGCGCTTTGGAGTCGTGATTTTTTGACATACTTGTCGCCTGACCGGGCCTGCAACTGGCGTGGTTTGGGGTCTTTTGTTGTCTGCACCTCGCTCTCGTAACCAAGGATGAACCTGTATGTCTAAGTCGAAAAAGCTTGAGTTCCGCCCGAACGACTATGTTGTCTACCCTGCCCATGGCGTTGGCCAGATCATCTCGATCGAAGAGCAGGAAGTCGCGGGATACTCGCTCGAGCTGTTTGTCATTTCCTTTGAGAAAGACAAGATGACCCTGCGGGTGCCGACCAATAAGGTCACGGAATCCGGTCTGCGGTCGCTCAGCTCGCCTGATGTTATCAGTCAGGCGATGAAAACGCTGAAGGGCAAGGCCAAGGTGAAACGCGCCATGTGGTCGCGCCGGGCACAGGAATACGAGCAAAAGATCAACTCGGGTGACCTGATCTCGATCGCTGAAGTTGTTCGCGACCTGCACCGCACCGATGATCAGCGCGAGCAGAGCTACTCTGAGCGTCAGCTGTACGAAGCTGCGCTGGAGCGTCTAACCCGCGAAGTTGCTGCTGTTTCCGGCGCCGATGAAGTGTCCGCAGCCAAGCAAGTTGATGAGGTTCTGACCTCGCGCGCTGCTGCTGCTGCGTAATCTCATCTGTTTTCAATATCCAAGCCGCTCTCGAAAGGGGGCGGCTTTTTTCATTTTCGCGGCTTGGTGAACGTCTGAATTGCCGTTAATTTCCCAATAGACAGAGGCATGTAGATGGCGAATGTGAAGCAAGCAGTTAAGTACCTGTATGTCGGGCACGACCCGATTTCGGTCTGGTTTCGCTATGTCCTGATCCTGTTTGATGCGGTCACAATCGTCTTCTTTGTTGCAACTGCCAGAGGCGAGCACGGTCCAGGATTCACGGTTGCCAGCCTGATTATCGGGTTGTTCATCGTGCTGGATTTTTCGGCACGGATGTGGATTGCGAAAGATCGTTGGAAGCTGCTGCGCAAGATCTACACACTGGCCGATATAGTCGTGATCGTTTCACTTCTGGCTGATCTTTTCTTACCGTGGAATCTGGCGTTCCTGCGGATCCTGCGTGCTTTGCGCCTGATCCATTCCTATCATTTGCTGAGGGATTTACGGCGCGACAGCGATTTCTTTCGCACGCATGAGGACGCGGTAATTGCGGCGATCAACCTTTTGGTCTTCGTATTCGCCACCTCGACGGCTGTTTTGGTTTTCTTCATCCCTGAAAACAGCCCGAACGCATATATCGACGCGCTTTACTTCACGATGGCCACGCTAACCACGACCGGGTTCGGAGATATCACTCTGGCCACGCCCGGGGGCAAACTGTTTTCGGTCTTCATCATGATTGTCGGCGTGGCGTTGTTCGTCCGATTGGCTCAGGCAATCTTCATGCCGCAGAAAGTGCGTCACAAGTGCTCCAACTGTGGTCTGTATCGCCACGATCCCGATGCAGTGCACTGCAAGCACTGCGGCGAGACGCTCAGGATTGAAACCGGCGGGACCAGTTAGATCGCTGCGGCCACCGCAGCCAAAAACGCAAGCTCGGCCAGTTGCTGCGACGCGCCCAATACATCCCCCGTCTGACCTTTGATCTTGGCTTTTGCCACCATAGCCAGGGCAACGACGACTAGTGCGGCAAACACAGTGGGGATCAAAGCGCCAGATCCAAGCAGCAACATGGACAAGCCAATGGCAAGGCCGAAACCAATTGCTGCAGTTTCGGCCTTTGGACCGCCGACAGAATGGCTCAATCCACTGTTTCGGGCGTTCGGCAGCGCGGACATAAGTACCGGCATGAACGCGCGAGATATGATGCAGGCCGCCAGTATTCCTGCGTATTTGTTTGCGGCCATCAGGGTTGCAACCAACGCGACGCGCAGCAATTGTGTGAAGATCAGGGTCAGGACACCGTAGGCACCAATATGGCTGTCTTTCATGATTTCCAGCCGGCGATCGGTGGTGAAGCCGCCCCAAAAGCCATCGGCCGTGTCGGCCAACCCGTCCTCGTGCATCGCGCCCGTGGCTATGACCAGCACTGCCACCAAGACCACCGCACCTGCCGTTGCTGGCAGGTTCGTGGTCATGGCAACCCAACCGAATGCACAGGCCAAAAGGCCGACCACCAGCCCAACCAAGGGAAATGCCCAAGCCGCGTTGGCTTGCCTTGAAAACACATTTTCCGGCAGGCGCGGTATAGGCAGGCGCGTCAACAGCACCAGCGACAGCGGAAAATCCCACGCGGAAAAGAGTTTGGTGTCGTTTTTGTTCACTCCCGCGCCTTTCGGGGTCTTGTTGGATCGGACGCTTCGGTTAAACACACAGGACCACTCTGATGCAACGAGGCTTTGGATGCTGCCCGAACTAAAAGACCTGAATACACTCCGAGACGCCCTGAACAACGCTCCCGGACCCGAGGATACGGCACTGCAAGGTGCCGCTGAGCGGAACGGACAATTGACCAAACCCCCTGGAGCCTTGGGGCGGCTCGAGGATCTGGCGATTTGGTATGCAGGCTGGCGTGGGGATGCCCGGCCGCAGATCTCGGCCCCGCAGGTCATCGTGTTTGCCGGAAATCATGGCGTGACTGCGCAGGGCGTATCGGCCTTTCCGCCAGAGGTGACCGTGCAGATGGTCATGAACTTTGAACATGGCGGCGCGGCGATCAACCAGTTGGCTAAGGCGGCAGGTGCGGCGATGGATGTGCACGCGCTGGATCTGGACCGACCCACGGCGGATTTCACCTCAGGCCCGGCCATGTCCGAGGATGAACTGCTTGAGGCCCTGCGTGTAGGTTGGACAGCTGTCGACCCTAATGCGGATTTGCTGGTGGTCGGAGAAATGGGGATTGGCAACACGACTCCGGCGGCCGCCATCGCTTGTGCTTTGTTCGGCGGTGGGGCAGCGGATTGGACCGGCCGCGGCACCGGCGTCGACGATGCTGGCCTGGCCAACAAAACCCGCGTTGTGGCCGAGGGCGTGGCCCTGCATGGCGGATCGGGCGACGGGCTGGAAATCCTGCGCCGTCTGGGTGGGCGTGAAATCGCGGCCATGGCCGGCGCCATTGCTGCAGCCCGTGCCCTGCGTATTCCGGTCATTCTGGATGGCTTTATCTGTTCGGCTGCGGCGGCCTGCCTGGCTGATGCATCCGAGGGCGCGCTGGATCACACTGTCGCAGGCCACCAAAGCGCCGAGGGCGCGCATGGTGCGGTGCTGGCCAAGCTTGGAAAAGAACCGCTGTTGAGCCTTGGGCTGCGTCTGGGCGAAGGCTCGGGCGGGGCGCTGGCCATCAACATCCTCAAAAGCGCTGTCGCGTGCCATTCCGGTATGGCGACATTTGCCGAAGCGGGCGTTTCGGACGGCTGATCAAAATGGCCTGATCCGAAAAAAAACGGATCAGGCCGATTTCTTTGCGTGTTTCTCGGCCAGTTCCAAAAGCTCGGTCTCAAGATCTTTCTCAAGCTGCTGCGCGCGTTCGATGTACTTCTTGTTGTCTGCGGTTGGCATGCCGGGAATCCACAGCTCTGCCAGATCGCGCACAGAAGACCGGTCGTGGTGGTAAAAGGTCTGCTCGGCCTGCGCGGCCTCGTATTCGCTCAGTCCAATGTTTTCGAGGACATAGCGGCCCGCTCGTAGCGACCCGTCGAACATCTCGCGCACAATGTCGTCTGCACCGGCTTGATATAGCTCGTAGACATGGGTGCGATCATGCGCCCGTGCCACGATGTGCAGGTCCGGGCGTTGACGACGTGCATAGCCCACCAGTCGTGTGACCTGTTTGGGGTCGTCCATTGCAGCAACCAACACGGCCGCCTTTTCAATCCCGGCGGCACGCAGCAACTCGGGCCGTGTTGGGTCGCCTAAGAACCCTTTGACGCCAAAACGGCGCATCAGTTGGATCGTCTCGATATCGTGGTCCAGCACGACGGTCTTGAACCCGCTGGCCCGGACCAGCCGGTTCACGATCTGACCAAATCGCCCAATCCCGGCGATGATGACCGGGCCTTTTTCGTCGATCTCATCCGGCTCGGCCTGGGGGACGCCGTCACCGATACGGCGCGAAAGCTGGTCGTAGATGATGAACAAAAGCGGTGTGATCAGCATGGTCAGGGCGATGATCATCAACAGCTTCTGGGACAGGTCGGGGGGGATGACGTTCTGCTGGGTCGAAAAGGCCAGCAAGACAAAGCCAAACTCGCCCGCCTGCGCCAAGCCCAACGTGAATAGCCAGTGATCCCGGCCACGCAGCCTGAACGCGCGCCCGACGAGATACAGAATGACCCCCTTCGCCAATATGACCAGCAGCGCCAGGCCGATCAGGTCGAGCGGGTCGTTGAAGAAGTACCCCACATCGATCCCGGCACCGACCGTTATGAAAAACAGACCTAGAAACAGGCCTTTAAACGGTTCGAGGTCGCTTTCCATTTCATGCCGGAACTCCGAGCTGGCCAGAACAACGCCCGCCAGAAACGCGCCAAGGGCTGGGGAAAGCCCGACAAGGGTCATCAGGAAGGAAATGCCCACGACTATCATCAACGCCAGCGCCGTATACATCTCGCGCAGGCGCGTGGCGTGTATGAACCGGAAGAGGGGACGTGTCAGGTAGATGCCCGCCAGAATGACAAAGGCAACCGCGCCAATCGTGACAAGGGTAACGGCCCAGCCCGGCAAGCCTTCGACCAGAGACAGGCTGTGATGCGCCGCGTCATGCGCTGCGCCCGTGCCTCGATCGATCGAGCCATCGCTTTCGAGATGAGGAATGGCCGGCAGAGCCAACAGCGGCAGCAATGCCAGAATTGGAATGACCGCGATATCCTGCGTCAGCAGTACCGAGAACGTGGCCCGGCCGCCATTCGTCTGCATAAGTCCCTTTTCCGAAAGGGTCTGCAGAACAATCGCAGTCGAGGACAAAGACAAGGTCAACCCGACAGCCAGAGCGACCGACCACGGGTGGTTTGCGTACATGGCTACAGCGGCGATTGCGGCTGTGGACAGCAGAACCTGCAGGCCCCCAAGACCCAGCAGCCGATCCCGCATGTCCCATAGCGCCCTTGGTTCCAGCTCGAGCCCGATCAGGAACAGCATCATGACGACGCCGAATTCGGCCACATGCTGCAGGCTTTCGGTCTCAGCACCGACCAGACCGAAAATAGGTCCGATAACGATACCAGCAGCCAGATAACCCAGAACTGACCCTAACCCCAGACGTGCCGACAACGGCACTGCTATCACGGCGGCAGCCAGATAGATTGAAGCCTGGTAAAGGAAATCGTCCATGTCTGTCCTCTCGGTCCGGTCAGGTGGGCAACGGTGCGTCGCGTTTAAGTTGGTCCATCACGATCTGGCTGTGCACCCGTGCCACTGCAGGATGCGGCAGTATCACTTGGTGAAGCAAGCGATTGAGCGCGGAAAGATCGTCGCAATAGACGTGCAGCAGGTAATCTGCCTCTCCGGTCATCGTCCAGGCGCTGGTGATCTCGGGGCGGGTGTTTACCATGCGGGCAAAACTCTCGGATTGTTCCGGTCCATGGGTGCCCAGATGCACCTGAATAAAGCCCTGAACCTGCAGCCCCAGTTTCAGGGGGTCCAGCCGCGCGGCATAACCGGTGATGTAGCCTTCGGCCTCTAACCGTTGACGACGTCGCCCCGCCTGGCTTGGGGAAAGGTTCAGCATTTCACCCAGTTGATGCGCGGTCAGGTGGGCGTCCTTTTGCAGGGCAGACAGCAGACGCGTATCGGTGGAATCCAGCATATGCGGAATTTCTCCAGAATTTCTTAAAACCGTGCGTGATTTGCGCGCGTGAATACAGTTTACACGAAAACTATGCGCAGAAACAGCGCTTGATAAGGCGTATTTTGGAATCAGCAAAGAAATTCCTGTTTTTACGGAGACGCGCCATGGGTCCTTTCCCGCATAACGCCCCGAAATCTGTCATCAGCCCCGAAAACCCCGCCGGAACCGATGGGTTCGAGTTTGTCGAATTCGCCCATCCCGAACCTCAGGAACTGCGCGATCTCTTCGCAAAAATGGGGTTCGAACTGGTCGGGCACCACAAGGACAGGCCTCTGGTCGAACTGTGGCAACAAGGTGATGTGACTTACATCCTGAATGCCGAGCCCGAAAGCTTCGCCGCCAAATTTGTCCAAGAGCACGGACCATGCGCGCCAGCGATGGGATGGCGTGTTGTGGACGCGCAAAAGGCCTATGAACACGCGGTGGCTAAAGGGGCTGAACCCTACGAAGCGGCCGACAAAACCATGGACGTCCCGGCAATCAAGGGCATTGGTGGGTCGCTGATCTATTTCATCGATCAGTATTACGAAACATCGCCTTACAATCAGGAGTTCAACTGGACTACCCAGTCGAAACCGCGTGGCGACGGGTTCTATTACCTCGATCACCTGACCCACAACGTCTACAAGGGCAACATGGACAAGTGGTTCAAGTTCTACGAGGACCTGTTCAACTTCCGTGAAATCCGGTTCTTCGACATTCAGGGCAAGTTCACTGGCCTGTTTAGCCGCGCGCTGACGTCGCCCTGTGGCCGTATCCGCATCCCGATCAACGAAGACCGTGGCGAGACGGGGCAGATCGTGTCTTACCTGAAAAAGTACAAGGGTGAAGGTATTCAGCACATCGCGGTGGGCAGCGAAGACATCTACGCGTCGACCGATGCGATTGCCGAAAAAGGTCTGAAGTTCATGCCGGGTCCGAACCAAGCGTATTACGAGATGTCCACGGATCGCGTCGCGGATCACGAAGAGCCTTTGGACCGGATGATGAAGCACGGCATTCTGATCGATGGCGAGGGCGTTCTGGACGGTGGAGAGACGCGGATCCTGTTGCAAATCTTCTCGAAAACCGTGATTGGCCCGATCTTTTTCGAGTTCATCCAGCGTAAAGGCGATGATGGCTTTGGCGAAGGGAACTTTCAGGCCCTGTTCGAATCCATCGAACGCGAGCAGATCGAAAGTGGCGAAATTTCAGCAGCTTAAAAGCTCTTCTTGAATCACGCGAAAGGCGGTCATTTAGGCCGCCTTTTTTTGCGCCTTTAGCTTCGAGGCATCTTCAAGGTCACGTTCTTGCCACGCTTCTGGTATCGCAGCTCGCTGTCACCGATGGCGATGACGCTGCCTCCGTCCAGCCTGTCTCCGACTTTCAGCTTTTTGTACCGACCACTCGGCAACCGGACCAAAGCACGCCGGTTGGCCGGGGTGCCGTAGACCCCAATCAGGTTCAGCTTGCGCAGATTGATCGCATTGTCGATCGTCGCCTGCCGCGCCACCGAAGCGGTCGAGGGTATTTTGGGTGCAACGCTTTTCGGCTGGAAAGATCCGGGCTCATTCGAGCTCTGGTCAATCGCAGCGGTCGAACCAAGATTAGCGGTCTTAGTGCTGGTCGGCGGAGCAAGCCCCGCAGGGCGCGTTTTGGGGCGTGGTACCCGAACGACGGCCAAAGCGGTCGGCGTGTGATCAACCTCGATCTCTTCCTGCACGGACGCGGGGCGCAGTTTCGGGCGGACTACAGCCAGTTCCTCGCGTGTGCGCCCGCCCAGTTGCTGACGTTCAAAGCTTTCCAACAGATTACCCGGCCGGGGTTTCGGCCGGTATTGCGCCAGCCGATCTGCTGGGTCTTCCTCAATTGGTTCTTGTTCGAACCTGACCGGAACGGCCGGTGGAACTTTGGCCGGACGGCCCAGATAAACAACAACCCCGTCGGGGTTCAGGGTTCCTTCGGCACTGGCCGTGACTAGACCGCGTTCATCCAGATCGAATTGGGCTCCGGCCAGCGCGGGCAGGACGGATTGTTCGAAAGGCAAGTCGGTTTCAAAACTGCTGACGGGGGGCAGCGCCACGGCGTCTTGAGACAGATCTGTTTTGTCCAAAGTCGCAAGGTACAGGTCTTCGGGCGGTGCCAGAATCGGGTCTTGCAGGGGGCCTGGAGCGGTAATCTCGATACCTGTCGGCGTCGCAGATTGCTGAGTCTCGGTGTCTTGTTCGACCTGTTCAACAGTGGTCGGCGCAACATTCAGGGCCTCAAGGATCGCGGCGTCCGTGGCGCTCAGGTCCGGAGCCGTTTCCTCGACAAGATCCAAGGCCGCTTCTCCATCCGGCGCAGGCTGCTGGGCCTCAGGTGGGGTAATGACTGCAATTTCCGGTTCGTCGGCTACCTCTGGTTCCGGCGCTTGGGCAATCTGGGTGTCACTGGTCAAGGGTTCAGGGGCTGGCTCGGTATCCTCGACCTGAACGGTGTCCGCTGCAGAAAGTTTCTCATCACCCGAACCTGTCAACGACCACATGGCCACGGCAATGCCAACGATCACACATGCCGCAGCGGCCGGAATGGCATACCGGGTAACGGACTGTGACGCGGGCGCGCTGACTGAGGGTTTGGCTACCGGCGCGGAACGAAACTCGGTCGGAGCCTCGGATTCGGCGATTGCATGGACGGCGGGGCCGGGCTCTTTGGCAGAAGGTTCTTCAACCTCGTCCGGCTCAGCTACAGTCGGGTTGTCGTCGCCGATGTAGAATGTGGGTTCAGACGGAAAGTCCTGCCCTTCAACCGGCGTGCTGTATTGAACGGGGACAAACCCGTGCTCGGTCGCAAACGTTCGCGCTTCTTCCAGGGTCTGTTTAGCAACCGCCGCGACATGGGTGATCGGACCATCTGTCGCTGTGTCAAAGGCCAGTTCATTCAATTCATAGGGCGTGGAATCGGCCAGTTCGGCCTGCGCTTTCTCGGCGCTTTCCTTCGGGCCAAGCCCGTCGGTCGTCACGGACAGAAATCGCACCTGATCCGCTGGGATCACCAGTTTGCAATTCAGATCGTTTTCGAGGGCAAAGCCTTTGTCTCGCAATGCGACGATTTGCGTATTCAGGTCCGGCGCATCCAGAGAGACCTCGCCAACGCAGAACCAATCGCCGTCCGAATGGTGGTGCAAGGATATTCCGGTCGAAGAAAAAGACAGCGCAAAGGCGGGTTTCATAATCCGGAAGAACCATAATTGTCAGCATCTGTGCAAACGACTGTTCGTTCGCAGAGTGACATTAAAGCAGGATCCCGCCGAGGGAAAGAAAAAGCCGGTCTTTCCCCTTGTTCGGCAGACCACCGCCACCCCATGTTGGGGCAAAGCATATCGGAGGGAAGACCTTGAATAAAATCGCTTTTCTGGCCGCAGTATTGTCGATGTCGGTGGCTGGCCTCGCCCATGCGGAAGAACGTCGCATCACAGTTGACGCGGCGGGAACCGTGCAGGCCGCGCCCGACATGGCGACCATCACGCTTGGCGTCACCAATGAGGACGCGCAGGCGTCGAACGCCATGAAAGCCACGTCAGACGCTGTGGCGCAGGTACTGAATCGCCTGCAAGAGCTTGGGATCGAAACGCGCGACGTGCAGACGCGTGATGTGTCCTTGTCGCCGGTTTGGAACAACCGGAACAGCTCGACCGGAGATCGACCGGAGATTTCAGGCTTTGTCGCGTCGAATCGCGTTTTCGTCCGCGTTCGTGACCTGTCGCAGCTTGGAACGATCATGGACGCGGTTATCCAGGACGGCGCCAATGACTTTGGCGGGCTGAGCTTTGGTGTGCAGGACCCCAAGCCGCTGGAAGCGAAGGCGCGGGCCAATGCCGTTGGTGAAGCGACGGCCAAGGCCGAGCAGCTTGCGCAGGCGGCAAACGTGACGCTTGGTCCGGTTCAAGAGATCAGCGAACAGGTCGGCGGTGTTCGTCCCGTTGCTATGATGCGTGAGTTCAGTGCCGCGGATGCAGGTGGCGTACCGGTCGCTGGCGGCGAGGTTTCCGTCTCGGTCACCGTGACAATGGAATTCGAAATCTCTGAGTGACCTCAAGAACCTGCGCGGGCCATCAGCGGTTGTCGTTGTTGGCCCGTTTGATCGAAGTTGTCTGGCGACAGCCACGCCCCAAAGGCGCTGCGGATGCGGGGCCACTCGCTGTCGATGATGGAATACCACGCCGTGTCCCGGTTGCGGCCTTTGTAGTGGGTGGCCTGTCGGAATGTGCCTTCGTAGGTAAATCCCAACCGCTCGGCCGCCCGGCATGACGGCGCGTTCAGCGCATCGCATTTCCATTCATAGCGACGATATCCCAGCTCATCGAATACACGACGCATCATCAGGAACATGGTCTCGGTCGATTGCGGCTTGCGTTGCAGCAGGGGCGAGAAGTGGATGTGTCCTACCTCAATCACACCCGCCGCAGGTTCAATCCGCAGGAATGAGGCCATACCAACCGGTGTTTCATTGCTGTCCAGCACCGTGTGAAACATCGGATCGGCGTCCATACAGGTTGCCCGCGCCCAATCCTCGAACGCCGGTTCACTGTCGAATGGCCCATAGGGCAGGTAGGTCCAGTTGTGGCCATCGGTGTCGTTGGCAAACGCCCGGAACAATCCGGGCGCGTGCCGGTTCACGTCCAGCGGCACGACAGAACAATAGCGGCCTTCCATCGGCGTATAAGGCGGGGTCGGGCGAGGGAAGTCGCCTGACACCGACAGTCCGACGGGTTGGCCCAGTTCGTTGGTGTCGTGCCCGCTCATCTGTCAGGCCGACGCTTTGGCCAACGCCTGATCCAGATCAGCGATCAGGTCGTCCGCGTCTTCGATGCCAATGGACAAGCGCACAACGTTCGGGCCAGCGCCTGCTGCCTCTTGCTGTTCGGGTGTCAGCTGACGGTGCGTGGTCGAGGCCGAGTGGATGATCAACGATCGCGCGTCGCCCAGATTGGCCACATGGCTAAAGATTTCCAACGCGTTGACCAGTTTGATGCAAGCGTCATAGCCGCCTTTGACCGCGAAGGTGAACAGCGCGCCCGCGCCCTTCTTGTATTGCGCCTTGACCCGGTCGTGGTAGGGCGAGGAGGGTAGTCCGGCATAAGTGACGTATTCCACGCGGTCATCCGCCTCGAGCCAGGCCGCAATCTTCTGTGCGTTTTCGACGTGACGCTCCATCCGCAAGGACAAGGTCTCGATCCCCAGCAGCGTGTAATGCGCCGCCTGCGGATTCATCGTCATGCCCAGATCGCGCAGGCCGATGGCAATACCGTGGAAAGTGAAGGCCAGCGGGCCGAAGGTCTCATGGAATTTCAGGCCGTGATAGGCCTGTTCCGGTTCGCTCAGTGAGGGGAACTTGTCGTTGGCCGACCAATCGAATTTGCCCGAATCCACGATGCAGCCGCCGGTGACGGTCCCGTTACCGGTCAGGTACTTTGTGGTTGAGTGCACCACCAGCGTCGCACCCTGTTCGATGGGGCGGCACAGGTAAGGTGTGGCCGAGGTGTTGTCGACGATCAACGGAATACCCGCCGCATCTGCAATGTCAGCCATCGCACGGATATCGGTGACATAGCCGCCGGGGTTGGCAATGGATTCACAGAATACCGCGCGGGTGTTTTCGTCGATGGCGTCTTTCACCGCGTCCAGATCATCGGTGTCGACGAATTTCGCAGACCAGCCAAAGCGTTTGATGGTCTGGTTGAACTGGGTGACCGTACCGCCGTACAGACGCGTCGAGGCCACAACGTTGCAGCCCGGACCCATCAGCGGGAACAGAGCCATGATTTGCGCCGCATGGCCCGAGGAACAGCAAACGGCGCCAACGCCACCTTCCAATGTGGCGATGCGTTCCTGCAGTACGGCCACCGTCGGGTTGGTCAGACGGGAATAAATGAAGCCGACCTCTTGCAGGTTGAACAGGGCGGCCGCGTGATCGGCGTCGCGGAATACATAGGCTGTGGTCTGGTAGATAGGTGTCTGACGTGCGCCAGTTGCCGGGTCGGGCCGGGCGCCCGCGTGAATTTGAAGCGTATCAAAACCGTAGGTGGGGCCGTCAGACATCTTGGAATTCTCCTGTTGATATATATGCGTTGCTGAATCTCTAGGCGATTGGGCTCGCGCGCACAACAATCCTGTCAGCGCATCCAAAGGCCGTTACTGCGGATCTGATTGCGAATGACCTGCTCGCGCTGCGGCAGGTTTTCGCGGTCGAACATATCCCGGATTTTGTGACCCTTGCGCTGGATCACCAGCTTCTTGATCGGGTCATAGCCCTTGAGCACTTTCTTGACCCGGTTTGGTGCCACAACGGTTTCCAGCACTTCGACAACGTGATCGTTTTCACGGGCGTAAAGCAGGGGGAACAACCGATAGTGACAGCTGACCGACCCATCCAGAAGACCCGAGGGCAGGGCATCCCGACCACCACCAAAGGAATGGATCACCAGTGGCAATGCAGCCTGATCCAGCCACGGATCAAGGTTTTGGCCTGCCAGTTCCGGAATATCCCCATCCCGGATCGTGCGGGCATAATCCAGAAAGCGTTCCCCAAACGTGTGCGGGCAGGAATAGAAGAAAAATCCTGCGTTGAAGTACAGGTAGCGCCGCCAGTAGTCCACCGGTTGGCTGGTATCCAGCGAGCTTTCAAAATCCAACCCGAACCGGCGATACAAGGCGTTCCAGATGCCATCAAATCCGGGACCGTAGAGTGTCGGCTTAGGCCAGGTTCCCTCGACCTTCAGCGATGCACCGGGGCGGTCAAAATCGAAGGGGACGGTGTTTAGATCACCGGTGATCAGCGTGTCGCTGTCGAAAAACACAAACGGCTCGCCTTTGGGCATGGCCTGCAGGGCTTCGATCTTGTTGCCACAAGGATAGCTGCTGCCAAAGAAATGGTTTTCGAAAGGCAGGAATTCGACATCCAGCTGACGCAGGGCTTTCAGGACATCCTCGTCCTGGATACTGGGGTCCTGCGGCCAGCGTGGCCCGGGCTGAGGTACTGCGACAAAGAGGCGACCAGAGAAATTCGGTGAACTGTGGCGCAGCGAGGCCGCGAACAGCAGCGCCTCGTATTGAAGCCGGTTGTTTTGTCCGATGATGACAATGTTGAATTTCGGTGGGTTGGCCTGCATCGGATTTCTTTCGGGTATTTGGCCGTTGTCCGGCACTGCTCGGATTCTGTCCGGCCTACAGTACGCAGCAGATGCCTCTAAAACCAGATGCGAACGGGGATCGTCCGGCAAAATTTGAAAACGTCGGATTCGCGCCCATGTAATGCTGAGGTGGCGAGACAGGAGAATCCTCATGAGGGTCAACGCAGATTTCACCAAACGCGTCGCGGTTCATTTCGATCAGAACGAATGGGTGGCTTCACCCGCAGCCGGGATCGAGCGCAAGATGCTGGATCGCATTGGTGAGGAGGTGGCTCGCGCGACAACCATCGTTCGCTTCGCTCCGGGCAGCGCTTTTGCCCCACATACGCATGACGGCGGAGAAGAATATCTGGTTTTGGACGGTGTGTTTCAGGACGAAACCGGAGATTTCCCGGTCGGTAGCTATGTTCGAAACCCGCCGACCTCATCGCATACACCTTCGGCTAAAGAGGGGGCGACGATTCTGGTGAAATTGCACCAGTTCGACCCTGAAGATCGGACCGAACTGCGCCGTTCGATCGATGGTGAGGGCACGGTTCGACTTTTTAAGGACGAACGTGAAGAGGTCCGTGTCCTAAACTTGGCACCTGGTGAGAAGCTGGATCTGGATGCATCCCAGGGTTTGGAATTGTTCGTGATCGAGGGCGGGTTTCAAGAATCCGGTGAAGAGTTTTCGACCTGGGATTGGCTGAGACTGCCACCGGAAACGCAGTCCAACGTCGTCGCTGGGCCTTCAGGCGCGCGTGTTTGGGTTAAATCCGGTCACTTGTCCGAGATGATCTGAATAATCCATCTGCATGAAAAACAGGCAAAACCTGCAGAAAATCGTACTTCGAAACCCGGATTTTTGATTTTTTTGACCATTTGGCAAATTTTACCAATTGATAAAAAATCAGATTGTGGCAAGCTGAGGTCATAACGAACATATCTACAGGGAGTAGAGTGATGGCACAGGGCCAGATTGCCTCCGGCATTGTCTCCGGGCGGCTGTCCAGCGATGAGCTGACCTCGAATTTCACGGATCTGCATCCGCCACTGGCCCCGCATGAGGCCGCCGTGGCAGCAGATCGGTGTTATTTTTGTTACGACGCGCCATGTGTGACGGCTTGTCCAACGGACATCGATATTCCGCTGTTTATGCGGCAGATACAGGCTGGCCAACCTGAAGCTGCGGGTGAGACCATTCTGGCGCAGAACATTCTGGGCGGCATGTGCGCCCGCGTTTGTCCCACCGAGACACTGTGCGAAGAATCCTGTGTGCGCGAAACTGCCGAAGGCCAGCCCGTTGAGATCGGTCGTCTGCAGCGCTACGCGACAGACAGTGTCATGGTTGCAGGGGATCATCCGTTTGAACGGGCTGCGCCCACGGGCAAAACGGTTGCCGTAATCGGGGCAGGGCCTGCAGGACTGGCGTGCGCGCACCGGCTGGCGATGCTTGGTCATGACGTGGTGATCCACGAAAGCCGTCCCAAACCTGGCGGTCTGAACGAATACGGGATCGCTGCGTATAAATCGACAAACGACTTTGCCCAGGCCGAGGTCGACTGGTTGCTGAAAATCGGCGGGATCTCAATCGAAACGGGTTCTGTGCTGGGCGAGAGCATTTCACTGGACGGACTGGTTCAAAACTACGATGCCGTGTTCCTGTCCATTGGACTGACCGGGGTGAACGCTCTGCGGGCGCAGGGGGCTGATCTGGACGGTGTCCGCTTCGCGGTCGACTTCATCTCGGACGTCCGTCAGGCGTCTGATCTGGCAAATCTTCCGGTTGGACGAAACGTGGTCGTGATCGGCGGCGGCATGACCGCGGTGGACGCTGCGGTAAAGTCGAAACTGCTGGGCGCTGAACATGTAACGATCGCCTACCGTCGCGGCCGGGATGCCATGGGAGCCAGCCGATATGAGCAGGATCTCGCTTCCTCGCACGGCGTCAAGATCATGACCAACGTGCAGCCCGTGGCCGTTCATGGAAACGGGGCAGCGGCCGAGATCGAATTGGAGTATACTTCCAGCCATGACGGCCAGCTTTCCGGTACCGGAGAGATGATCCGCGTGCCAGCAGATCAGGTGCTCAAGGCAATCGGACAAAAGCTGGATGGCGCGCCCGATGGGCTGAAGCTGGATGGCAACAAGATTGCCGTGAGTGAGGCTGGACGCACGTCGATGGCTGGGGTCTGGGCTGGGGGCGACTGCGCCGCGGGTGGCGAAGACCTGACAGTGACAGCTGTGGCCGAAGGCCGCGATGCCGCGATGGATATTCACGCAAGCCTGACCGCATGACGGCAGGCGTCGAACAGTGAGTATTTGTAAAAAGATGAAGATGCCGAGTTGCATCAGGGAGGCCGGATAAATGGCTGATTTGAAGACAAACTTTCTTGGGATAGAAAGCCCGAACCCGTACTGGCTGGCATCCGCGCCGCCGACGGACAAGGAATACAATGTGCGCCGCGCATTCGAGGCCGGATGGGGTGGAGTTGTTTGGAAAACGCTGGGGTCGGAAGGGCCGCCGGTCGTAAACGTTAATGGCCCACGCTATGGGGCAATTTACGGTGCTGACCGTCGGTTGCTGGGTCTCAACAACATCGAACTCATCACGGACCGACCGCTTGAGGTGAACCTCGAGGAGATGGCGCGGGTCAAGGCTGACTACCCGGATCGTGCACTGATCGCCTCGATCATGGTGCCGTGCGAGGAAGAGGCATGGAAAGCCATCCTGCCGCGCGTCGCTGAAACCGGCGCCGATGGGATCGAACTGAACTTTGGCTGTCCGCACGGGATGAGCGAGCGCGGCATGGGTTCGGCCGTGGGGCAGGTGCCGGAATATATCGAGATGGTGACCCGTTGGTGCAAGCAATACTATGACCGCCCGGTCATCGTGAAATTGACGCCGAACATCACCGACATTCGCAAGCCAGCCGAGGCCGCCAGGAACGGTGGTGCGGATGCTGTATCTCTGATCAATACCATCAATTCGATTACCAGCGTCAATCTGGACACGTTCAGCCCGGAACCGTCGATTGATGGCAAAGGAAGCCATGGCGGCTACTGCGGCCCCGCGGTGAAACCGATCGCTCTGTCCATGGTGTCCGAGATTTCCCGGGCTCAAGCCACGCATGGCCTGCCGATTTCAGGTATCGGCGGCGTGACCACATGGCGGGATGCGGCGGAGTTTATGGCGCTGGGATGTGGCACCGTTCAGGTGTGCACCGCGGCGATGACCTATGGGTTCAAGATCATCGACGAACTGACCGCCGGCCTGTCCAAATGGATGGACGAAAAGGGCTACAAGGATGTCTCGGAAATCGTCGGTCTGGCCGTTCCGAACGTCACCGACTGGCAGTATCTGAATCTGAACTACGTGGCGAAGGCCAAGATTGATAAGGACCAGTGCATCAAATGCGGCCGCTGCTATGCCGCGTGTGAAGATACAAGCCATCAAGCGATCTCGATGTCCGATGACCGGGTGTTCGAGGTCATGGATGACGAATGCGTCGCCTGTAACCTGTGCGTGGATGTGTGTCCGGTCGACGGATGTATCTCGATGGTGCCGATGGAGGCAGGAGAGGTCGATCCGCGCACCGGACGGGAAGTACAGCCGGAATATGCGAACTGGACAACCCATCCAAACAATCCGATGGCAAAAGCTGCCGAATAGGTCGACTGGCAAAAGCAACAAAGGGCCGGCAAATGCGGGCCCTTTTTTGAGAACCGCACTTCCGTTGACACATTGTACGTTCTACGAAACGAAAAGCTGCACGTTTGCCCTGCAAAGGCCCCCCAACAGCCCGCTACTAGAATTTGTCTTTAGCCAAAGGGTGAGTTTTCGCCCGGCGGGAAATGGCGGCCAAAAGGAAAATCCTGCGCATCTGAGCACTTAGATAAGTCATCGGGGGTAACTGCCCGATACATCCCTTGTGTTTGGTGGAAAGAGAGAAGGATCTCGAGAAAGCTGGGCTTGATCAGAGCCGCTCATAAGCCAGAAGACGAGTACTATAAGATATCAAGCTTTTAGGCAGCCACCGTTTTCGCCACCGTCGGTATCTTAGTCATCGTCATCGTCATCGTCATCGTCTTTGTCTTTGCCGCTACCTTTCCCTTTGCCTTTGCCCTCACCTTTCCCTTTCCCTTTCCCTTTCCCTTTCCCTTTACCCTTACCTTTGTCACCGCCCTTACCCTTACCCTTACCTTTGCCCTTGTCAGCACCTTTGCCTTTGCCTTTGCTGTCGTCGCTTTCACCGAAACGTTTGCCGCCTCGCGCGTCCGTCGCTCGGTCAACTTCGTCGAAGCTGTTTCCGCCAACTTGGGCGCTCGCGATTAGGCCTTCGAGCCTACTGTTGTTTAAGCTGTCGGCCCCATTATCTTTTTCGGAACGCCCGGTTCTTGTGCTGTTTGAGAAGTTATTCTTGCGGGGATCGCATTCGTTGCGAGATCTCCATACGAAGCTGCGCAATTCCCTTGATAGTTCGTCGTCACCTGTAAGGGCGAAAGGGCGTGCCACCACGTATCGCCACACTTCGCAGTTGTCACCCGCATTCAAAAGCCTATCGATCTCTTGCAGGTACTCTGCCTCGGTATTTCCGCGGGACGTTACACCGCACCCGGTCAAAAAGAGAAAAGCAACTAACAACAACTGGCGCATATCAAATGCCCCTACAAGCACCACGGAACGCCTGGCTGGTCGCGCGCCGTCACCAAAACCCAGTATGAACTAAGCAATCATACTATCACGCAGTTTCAGCCACGACAGAAAAAAGCTCAGCGACTTTGAGTGGCCTTAGCGTTATGCGCAGCTAAGCCAGACTATCGGAATCGCCAAAGTCTCCGTAGGTCGCATGCGGATGTTACTTGCCACGGCTCCCGCACGTAGCCCTTCGTCATGGCGCCAGCAGCTTGCGATAGAGCGTATCGATAAACGGTTCAGCCCCTTCAAACGGGTCTTCATCCCCCAGGATCGAACGGACCTGAACATCGAAATCCGCGTAGTGCTGCGTCAGTGCCCAGATCGAGAAGATCAGGTGGTAGGGATGCAGCCGTGCGATTTTCCCCTCATCCATCCAACCCGTCAGGATCGCCGTTTTTTCATCGACCAAAGCCTTCAGGTCATTCGAAAGTGCATCGTGAATACGCGGCGCGCCCTGAACCAGCTCATTGGCGAAGAGGCGGCTTTCGCGCGGTAACTCGCGGCTCATCTGCAATTTTCGGCGGGTGTACGAGAGGATTTCTTCCATCGGGTCGCCTGATTCGTCAAGATCGTGCAAGGGGGCCAGCCACGTTTCCAACAGGCCGGACAGCAGGGCAGTGTGGATCGCCTCTTTCGACGGGAAGTAATACAGCAGGTTCGGTTTGCTCAGCCCGGCCTCGGCTGCGATCTGATCGACAGTTGCCCCACGGAAACCATGCGCGGAAAACACGTTCAGCGCGGCCTCGAGAATCGCGGCGCGGTTCTTTTTCTGTATTCGGGTCGGGGCGCGGTCTTTGGGCATGTTTCCAGGTCGTCTCTTTTTCCGCCAAGCGGGCACCAAATATGCCGAAATTTCCGGCGGCACCATGCAATTTCTTGACTGATGTTGAACCCGTGATAGCGTGAGTTTGACCAGATGGTCAAATCAAGACACCAAAAGCGAGCCAATTCGCAAGCGACAGGGAAAATCAAAATGGCAGCTCCGGCGCAAAACCTCAGGATCAATGGCGACAGACTTTGGGACAGCCTGATGGAGATGGCCAAGATCGGCCCGGGCGTTGCGGGCGGCAATAATCGCCAGACCCTGACGGATGAGGATGCGGAAGGGCGCGCCTTGTTCCAGAGTTGGTGCGAGGATGCGGGCTGTACTATGGGGCTGGACCAGATGGGTAATATGTTTGCCCGCCGCGAAGGCACCGATCCCGAGGCGCTTCCGGTTTATGTCGGCTCGCATCTGGATACACAGCCGACTGGCGGTAAGTATGACGGTGTTTTGGGGGTGCTTGGTGGTCTGGAAATCATCCGCACGCTTAACGATTTGGGTATCAAGACGAAACACCCGATCATCGCGACCAACTGGACCAATGAAGAGGGTACGCGTTATGCCCCGGCGATGCTGTCTTCAGGCGTGTTTGCTGGAATGCACACGCAGGACTGGGCCTATGACCGCGAGGATGCCGAGGGCAAGAAGTTCGGGGATGAGTTGCAGCGCATCGGCTGGCGTGGCGACGAAGAAGTTGGCGCCCGCAAAATGCATGCGTTCTTTGAGTTGCATATCGAACAGGGGCCAATCCTTGAGGCCGAAGGCAAAGACATCGGCGTCGTTACGCATGGGCAGGGCCTGAGTTGGACCCAAGTCACCGTGACTGGCAAAGACGCGCATACCGGCTCGACCCCGATGCCGATGCGCAAGAACGCCGGGCTGGCGATGGCGCGTATTCTGGAGAAGGTGGACGAGATCGCGTGGTCCCATGCCCCTCACGCCGTTGGCGCGGCTGGGCATATCGATGTCTATCCCAATTCTCGCAACGTGATCCCCGGCAAGGCGGTGTTCACAGTCGATTTCCGTTCGCCCGAGCTGGACGTCATCACTGATATGGAGAACCGTCTGCGCGTCGCGGCTGAAGATATCGTCGAAGAGATGGGCCTGCAGATCGCATTCGAAAAGGTCGGCGGATTTGATCCGGTGAAGTTTGACGAGGGGTGCGTCGCAGCGGTTCGCGATGCGGCCGAGCGGCTGGGATACTCGCACACCGACATCATTTCGGGGGCGGGACATGATGCCTGCTGGATTAACCGTGTGGCACCAACCGCGATGGTCATGTGCCCCTGTGTCGACGGGTTGAGCCACAATGAGGCCGAAGAGATCAGCAAGGAATGGGCCGCTGCTGGTGCGGACGTCTTGTTTCACGCCGTCGTAGAAACTGCAGAAATCGTTGAATAAAAGGGAATCGGCCCGGTCGCTGGGTTCTCAAGTCAAAACAACATGAGGCGCAAAGCGCCCGCAGGGAGAAAAACATGTCTACTGTGATCAAGAACGGAACCGTCGTTACTGCTGATCTGTCGTACAAAGCTGACGTCAAAGTCGAAGACGGTGTCATCACCGAAATCGGAATGGGTCTGAAAGGTGACAACGAACTGGACGCCACCGGTTGTTATGTCATGCCGGGCGGGATCGACCCGCATACGCATCTTGAGATGCCTTTCATGGGTACATACTCCAGCGATGACTTCGAGAGCGGCACGCGTGCTGCGCTGGCAGGCGGTACCACAATGGTTGTCGATTTCGCTCTGCCAAACCCGGGCGAAAGCCTGCTGGACGCTCTGAAACGCTGGGACAACAAATCCACCCGCGCAAACTGCGACTACTCTTTCCACATGGCTGTGACCTGGTGGGGCGAGCAGGTGTTCGATGACATCAAGACCGTGATCGAGACACGCGGCATAAACACATTTAAGCACTTCATGGCTTACAAGGGCGCGCTGATGGTGAACGATGACGAACTGTTCGCCTCGTTCAAGCGTCTGGCCGAACTGGGCGGCACCGCGATGGTGCATGCCGAAAATGGGGACGTGGTGGCGGAGCTGAGCGCCAAGCTGTTGGCCGAGGGCAACACGGGACCCGAGGCGCATGCCTATTCCCGTCCGCCACAGGTTGAGGGCGAGGCGACCAACCGCGCCATCATGATCGCCGATATGGCCGGTGTTCCGCTGTATGTGGTGCACACGTCCTGCGAAGAAGCGCATGAAGCCATTCGCCGGGCCAAGATGCAGGGCAAACGCGTGTGGGGTGAACCTCTGATCCAGCATCTTACGTTGGATGAGAGCGAGTACTTCGATCAGGATTGGGATCATGCCGCGCGCCGCGTTATGAGTCCTCCGTTCCGGAATAAACAGCATCAGGACAGTCTGTGGAACGGTCTGCAATCCGGATCGCTGAGCGTGGTAGCTACGGACCATTGTGCCTTTACGACTGAGCAAAAGCGGTATGGAGTAGGGGACTTTACCAAGATCCCAAACGGCACAGGCGGGTTGGAAGACCGGATGCCCATGCTCTGGACACACGGGGTGAACACCGGGCGTCTGACGATGAACGAGTTTGTGGCCGTTACATCAACGAATATCGCCAAAATCATGAATTGCTATCCGAAAAAGGGCGCGATCCTTGTCGGGGCGGATGCGGATATCGTTGTATGGGACCCTGAGAAGACCAAGACGATCAGTGCGGGGTCTCAGCAGTCGTCGATCGACTACAACGTGTTCGAAGGCAAAGAGGTGGAGGGCCTGCCGCGCTTTACGCTGACCCGTGGCCATGTGGCTGTACATGACGGCGAAATTCGCACGCAAGAGGGGCATGGCGATTTCGTTGCGCGCGAACCCAATGGGCACGTGAACAAAGCGCTGAGTACTTGGAAAGAGTTGACCGCGCCGCGACCGGTGGAACGGTCGGGCATTCCGGCGACGGGCGTATGATGCGTGCGGGCCGCGTATCTCGCGGCCCAAAGCCAAATCTTTTCAAGGCTATGGAATGAATACTGAAAGCACTACCCAGCCCGTTATCGAGGCAAGGCAGCTGGACCTGACCTTCCAAACCAATGACGGACCAATTCACGCGCTGAAAGACGTAAACCTGACGGTCGACAAGGGAGACTTCGTCAGCTTCATTGGGCCTTCTGGTTGCGGCAAGACAACCTTCTTGCGATGCATCGCTGCGCTTGAAACGCCGACCGGGGGGACCCTGACCGTCAATGGCATGACACCGGATGAGGCGCGGCGAAATCGTGCTTACGGGTACGTGTTTCAGGCGGCCGGGCTGTATCCTTGGCGCACCATTGCCAAGAACATCAAACTGCCGCTCGAGATCATGGGATATTCGACTGCTGAGCAGAATGACCGCGTGAAAAACGTTCTGGAACTCGTTGATCTAGAAGGGTTTGGTGGAAAATTCCCATGGCAATTGTCTGGGGGAATGCAGCAGCGGGCCAGCATCGCTCGGGCACTGGCATTTGATGCGGATATCCTGCTGATGGATGAGCCTTTCGGGGCGCTGGACGAGATCGTGCGCGATCACCTGAACGAACAGCTTCTGGCGCTGTGGGCGCGGACGGAAAAGACCATTGGGTTTGTTACGCACTCGATCCCCGAGGCTGTGTATCTCAGCACCAAGATCGTGGTGATGAGCCCGCGACCGGGGCGGATTACGGATGTGATTGATAGCCCGCTGCCGAAAGAACGGCCATTGGACATCCGAGACTCGCCGGAGTTCATCGAGGTCGCCCATCGCGTGCGCGAGGGCCTGAGGGCGGGGCATGCGGATGATGAGTGACGGCATCAAGGCATTCTGGGCTGTTTTGACCGTTCTCGCGGTGATCGTCGCATTTTGGTACGCCGCCTGTGTTCCCATGAACATCAAAGGCGTGCTGACCGAGCAGGAGCGTGCAGGGGCCGAAGTGCAGCCCCCGTCAGCAAAAGACCGGCGGGATATGTCCGAGTTCGGACTGGTGTTCAAAAACAGCTTCGCTATTCCGGCGACGTGGGAGCAGGACCGACCTCGTTTGCCAGCCCCGCATCAGGTCGCCATCGAGATGTGGGAGACGACGGTCGAGAAGAAGATCACCTCAAAACGGTCTTTGATCTACCACGGCTGGGTTACGCTCAGTGCGACGATGCTAGGCTTTGTGATCGGCACCGGATTGGGCATCTTGCTGGCCGTGGGCATCGTCCACAGCCGGGTCATGGATCTGTCAGTGATGCCTTGGGCTATCGTCAGCCAGACCATTCCCATCATTGCTCTGGCCCCAATGATCATCGTGGTGCTGTACTCGGTCGGTATTCAGGGGATCATCCCAAAGGCGGTTATTTCGGCCTATCTGAGTTTCTTCCCGGTCGTTGTCGGCATGGTTAAAGGCCTGCGCAGCCCGGACGCAATGCAACTGGATCTGCTGCGCACCTATAACGCAAGTCGGTCTCAGGGCTTTTGGAAACTGCGTCTGCCTGCTTCGATGCCGTACCTGTTCACGTCGTTGAAAATCGGTATCGCAGCGTCTCTGGTCGGAGCAATCGTCGGTGAATTGCCGACAGGGGCGGTGGCCGGTCTTGGCGCGCGCTTGCTGGCCGGCAGCTATTACGGTCAGACGGTGCAGATTTGGTCGGCCCTGTTCGCGGCAGCCATTCTCGCGGCGTGTCTGGTCGGACTACTGGGGCTGATTGAGCGGACAGTTCTCAAACGGATGGGGATGGTCCAATGATGTTGGTGTTGATTGCAATCGCCGTTTGGATGTCTGGCTGGTGGCTGAACGGCCGACTGGCCAGCGGACCATATGCCAACACGCGTATGGTTCGATTTCTGGCACCGTTCATCTTTGGCCTGACGATCATTGCGGTGTGGGAGTTGGTGGTTCGGGGCCTTGAGGTGCCATTGGTCATCCTGCCTGCGCCATCCGTCATCGCGGTGCGCTTCGCCGATAGCCTGCCGATACTTTGGGCGGACTTCTTTCAGACCATCATAAAGGGGGCGCTCAGCGGTTACCTTATCGGCTGTAGCGCCGCGTTCCTGATGGCGATCGCCGTGGATCGTTGGGATTTCCTGCGGCTTGGGCTTCTACCAGTTGGCAACTTCGTCGCGGCCCTGCCTATTGTGGGCACGGCCCCCATTCTGGTGATGTGGTTCGGGTTTGACTGGCACTCCAAAGCCGCCGTGGTCGTTGTGATGGTCTTCTTCCCGATGCTGGTGAATACAGTGGCCGGTTTGCGAGAGGCCACTGCCATGCAACGCGACCTGATGGAGACCTATGCAGCCACCTACTGGCAAAGCTTTCTAAAGCTGCGATTGCCAGCCGCGATGCCCTTTATCTTCAACGGCTTAAAGATTTCTACCACTCTGGCACTGATCGGCGCTATCGTGGCAGAGTTCTTTGGCTCACCAACGCTTGGCATGGGCTTTCGGATTTCGACCAGCGTCGGGCAATTGTCGCTTGATATGGTCTGGGCTGAGATCGTGGTGGCGGCATTGGCCGGGACAGCATTTTATGGTCTGGTCGCAATGATCGAAAAGGCGGTGACATTCTGGCATCCGTCGCAACGAGGATAACAATAACAATTCAACAGACCCCAAAAGGGGCACCAACAGTAACTAGGAGATATGAAGATGAATAAGTTACTCAGCGGGGCGATAGCCGCCTTTAGCCTGGCCGCCAGTTCGGCCTTCGCTGCGGATGAGGTGACATTGCAACTGAAGTGGGTCACGCAGGCACAGTTCGCGGGCTACTATGTTGCCAAGGACAAGGGGTTCTACGAAGAAGAGGGGCTGGACGTCACCATTCTGCCCGGCGGTCCGGACATTGCGCCAACGCAGGTGATTGCAGGTGGTGGTGCTGACGTGACCGTTGAATGGATGCCCGCCGCTCTGGCCGCGCGGGAAAAGGGGTTGCCGCTGGTGAACATCGCGCAGCCGTTCAAAAGCTCGGGCATGATGCTGACCTGCTGGAAAGATGCCGGTATTGCCGCGCCCGAAGACCTTAAAAACCGCACGCTGGGCGTTTGGTTCTTCGGCAACGAATTCCCGTTCATGAGCTGGATGAGCCAGTTGGGCATCGACACCGGGGGCAAAAGCGAAAGTGGTGTCGAGGTTCTGAAACAGGGTTTCAATGTCGACCCGCTGCTGCAGCGACAGGCCGATTGCATCAGCACGATGACCTACAACGAGTACTGGCAGGTTATCGACTCCGGCGTTAGCCCCGATGAGCTGGTAACATTTAAATACGAAGATCAGGGTGTCGCGACGCTAGAAGACGGTCTGTATGTTCTGGAAGAGAACCTGAGCGACGCAGCCTTCGTCGACAAGATGGAGCGTTTCGTTCGTGCATCCATGAAGGGCTGGAAATACGCCGAAGAGAACCCGGAAGAGGCGGCGGATATCGTGCTTGAGAACGACGCGACCGGTGCCCAGACCGAAGAACATCAAAAGCGCATGATGGGTGAGATTGCCAAGCTGACCGCAGGTTCAAACGGCGCGCTGGACCCTGCCGATTTCGAACGCACAGTGGCCACGTTGCTGGCCGGTGGTTCTGATCCGGTGATCACCAAGCAGCCGGACGGAGCGTGGACGCATCAGATTACAGACGCTGCCCTGAACTGATCCTGCTCAATCGAGCTGAAAAAACGCGGTCCCATTTGGGGCCGCGTTTCCTTTTGAAGATGTCGGAAATGTGTCTGTACTTGCGGTCAAAATGGCTTAGAATTCCATTGTATTTTAGCGCATTTGCTACGAAACACCCGAAAGACCGAAGGAAATGCAGGGATTTGCAACAGAATTCAGCTCTGCCATTGCGCTCATCCTGAACGGGGATGCCGAGCTTTGGGCGATCGTGCTGTTGTCCCTTAAGGTTTCCATCTTTGCAGTCCTGATTTCCGCTTTGATCGGGATGCCGGTTGGGGCGGCTTTGGCCGTCGCGCGCTTTCCCGGGCGGCGGATGTTGATCATTCTGATGAACGCTCTGATGGGGTTTCCGCCAGTTGTTGTGGGTCTGTTGGTCTACCTGATGCTGTCGCGGTCCGGGCCTTTGGGCGTACTTGAGTTGCTCTACACACCTACCGCGATGATCATCGCCCAGGTGGTTCTGGTGACGCCCATTGTGGCTGCCCTGACGCGGCAGGTGGTTGAGATGCTGGCTGAGGAATACTCGGAGCAGCTCCGTTCGCTGGGCGTGTCTCGTTTGGCCTCGGTTCCGGTTCTGTTGTGGGACGCGCGGCTGGCGCTCGTTACGGCCCTGTTGGCCGGGTTCGGCCGCGCCATTGCCGAAGTTGGTGCGGTCATCATAGTCGGCGGCAACATCAACCACGTTACCCGCGTCATGACGACGACCATCGCGTTGGAAACCTCAAAAGGTAATCTGGCGCTGGCACTGGCGCTAGGGGCGATCCTGATTGGTATTGCGGTGGCGGTGAACGCGATGGTCAGCACGCTTAGCCTGCGTGCCGAGAAGGAGGGGTTGCGTCATGCGTGACCTGGCCCCTGAAATGATTCGTTGTATCTCTGTCAGTGGTTTGCAGATCTCAAAGAATGGCACCGCCTTGCTGAATGTACCGCGCCTGAATCTGGATGGGCCGGGGCCAACTATGATTCTTGGGCCAAATGGGGCTGGCAAAAGCCTGTTGCTGCGTTGCCTGCACGGTCTGATTGCACCCGACACAGGGCGCGTGGAACAAGACGGCGTTCCGTTGAATAAGGACCACAAGGCGCGTCAGGCGATGGTCTTTCAGAAACCCGTTTTGTTGCGCCGCTCAGTTGCGGCCAACATGGATTTTGTTCTGAAACGGCGGGGCTTGCAACGCACGGTTCGCAAGGCGCGCATCGCGGAATTGCTGGCCGAAGGCGGGCTGGAAAGCAAGGCTCGACAATCGGCCAGATCACTGTCCGGGGGTGAGGCACAAAGGCTGGCCATATTGCGCGCGTTGGCGCTGGACCCGGACACACTGTTCCTGGACGAGCCGACGAGCGCACTAGATCCCAGCGCTACACAGATGATCGAACGGATGATCCTGCGCGCCTCGACCCGTGGGGTGCGGATCGTCATGGTCACGCATGACATCGGTCAGGCACGTCGACTGGCGGCGGATATCGTAATGATGCAGGGTGGTCGTGTGGTTGAACACGGTGACGCTCGGCAGGTCTTGGATGCCCCCCAAAGCGATGCCTCTCGCAGGTATCTTGCAGGTGGGTTAGTCACATAATCAAAAACTGGAGTTCGGAATGATCCGGAACGTTTTTCGGGCAGCATTGGTTTCCCTTGGCTTGTTAACAGGCCCGGCATTGGCCGAAGAGCCCTTTATCGTGGTGCAATCAACGACTTCGACCCAGAACTCAGGGCTGTTGGATTACATCCTTCCCTGGTTCGAAGCAGAGACCGGGATCGACGTGCGCGTTGTGGCGGTCGGCACCGGTCAGGCGATCCGGAACGCGATCAACGGGGACGGCGACGTTCTGCTGGTCCATGCCAAAGCGGACGAGGAGCAGTTCGTCGCAGACGGCTGGGGCGTTGAACGGTTTGACGTCATGTACAATGATTTTGTCCTCGTCGGGCCCAAGTCCGATCCGGCCAAAGTCAAGGGCGGATCAGACATTGTGGCGGCGCTGGCTGCGGTGTCCGAAGCTGAGGCGCCATTTGCCTCGCGCGGGGATGATAGCGGGACCCACAAGGCCGAAATGCGTCATTGGAAAACGGCCGGTGTCGATCCAACCGGTGCCTCGGGCACCTGGTACCGCGAAACGGGTTCCGGCATGGGGGCGACATTGAACGTAGCCAGCGGCATGGATGCCTATACGTTGACCGATCGCGCGACGTGGGAAGCCTTTGGCAACAGAGGAAACCTAGAGGTGTTGGTCGAAGGCGATCCGCGTCTTTTCAATCAATATGGCGTCATTCTGGTGAACCCCGAAAAACACCCCCGAGTGCGCGCAGCGGCGGGACAGCGATTTATTGACTGGCTTGTCGGCCCGGACGGGCAGGCGGCAATTGAGTCCTATCAACTGAATGGCCAGCAATTGTTTTTTCCGAACGCAAACTGAGGCGGGTCACCCGCTGGCACCGTTATGGTGGATTGTGCCAAGCCCGGAAAGGTCGTAGCCGCCGAACTCATCCGCGCGGGTTGCGAACCTTTCCGATTGCAGAAAGCTCAGCAGTTTGAGCATCGGTTCGTCGAAATAGGCCCTGCGCCAGATTGCCAGGTCCAGACGCTCGGAATGCGTAGGAACAAACCCTAGGTCGTAGAGCCCGGCCAGTGCGCCCAGTCCGAAACCCGCTTCGGCCTTGCTGTCGTGCAGGGCAATGGCCAACTCTTCTTCGGTGCGGGCGCAGGTTGGCAGGGTTTCCAAATCGTCACGTGTCATGCCGTGGGCGTCCAGTTGGGCATCGAATAACCTTTGGCTGGCCGCACTGTCCTGACGCAGGATGACACGTCGGCCTTTTAGGTTCGCAAAACCCTGGATATCCGTTACGCCCGGAGCTAACAACAACCCGCGCTGGCGATGCGCAACTTCGAACAGAACAACCGGTGCTTCGCCCAAAGTGTCTCGCAAAGCTCGTATGTTGAAGCCACCGTCTTCGTGGATATGCAACGCCGCTGCCTGGGCGTTGCGGTCACTCAGGCGGGTCAGACCGTCGAACGAACCGTCATAGTACGTCGCCAGACCCGAACCGCTTTCGCGCAACGCCCAGTCCAGCAGCGGATCATGGCTGCCCGCGACAATCGGGGGCAGGGGCGGCTCGGCCACCTTCGGACCGGATCGCGATGCGTTCAGCCAGGCAATCACCTCGGCCCGTGGAAACAGCAGCTTGCCCATGGCGCGCACGCAGGGAACCTCGCCTGATGAGGCCAGATCATAAGCCTTTCGCTCGCCAATGCGCAGCAGGTCGGCCAGTTCTTTGGTGGTTAGATATTCGGACATTCAGTCGAGACGCACAGCCGATCCGGTTCCGGCATCTGCTGCACTGAAATCGATCTGCTCCAGCGCAAATGGCGCGGCGACAGTTATCACTGCCATTACGGCGACAGCTGCGAGAAAGGCTTTCATAGTCTCCTCCGGCTCAGTTTTCCGGTGCCGTTGCACGGCGCAGAAAGGCAATCAGGTCGTCCCGGTCCTGGGGTTGAGTAATCCGTTGCATCGGCATCTTCGACCCTGGGATGTAATGGTCCGGCCCTTCGTCAAACAGAGCGTTTATCGTTTCTTCATTCCAAACGATATCAGAGTCTTGCAGCGTGTCCGAGTAAAAATATCCCGAAAGCGTACCAGCCTTGCGCCCAAACACGCCGTGCAGCGTCGGGCCGGCGCGCCGCTGTCCATCTGGGGTCAGGCTATGGCAGATCGAACATTTGCGGGCAAACTGACGCTCGCCGTTTTCCATTTCCTCGGGGTCTTTTAGAAAGCTTGGCTCAGCAGAAGCCATCTGTTCCTGATCCCCAAGCGCGGTTACAGGCCAGCTATACATGGCCTCATCGATACCGCCTGCGTGCAGATTTTCACCATCCGGAGAAAAGGCCAGCGCCCAGACCGGCCCGCGCAATGTGGCCCGGAAATCCTGCGCGATGCGCCATTCTATAGTGTCGATCACCATGATGTAGCCCTCGCCATCTCCGACAGCCAAAAGGCTACGGTCCGGGCTGAGGGCCAGCGCTAGAATCGGGCGGCGGTCCAGTGTGAAATCGCGTTCGCCCCCGGTCGTTAGATCAACGATGCGGGTGACGCCGTCAACCGCGCCGTACGCGATCCAATTGTCCGCCTCATTCAGAATCAATTCGTTAATGCCAAAGCCGTGCTCGACCAAACGGTCTATTTCCTGCCCGCTGGCTACGTTCCAAAGGCGCAATGACCCGTCAACGCCGCCGGAATAGAGTTGCGATCCATCCGATGAAAACTGCACGGTGTTCACACCGCTGCCGGTCGGGCCAAGTGACATCGGTGTTGCTCCGTCGACGGGCCACACACCGATGGTGCCGTCCCAACTGGCCGTTGCCACATGGGTTTTAGACGCGGCGATACCAACGATCTTGCCTTTGTGCTGACCGACAACCTGACCACCGGGCCATTGGCGCAAGGTGAAGTCGTCTCCGGCGGAGTAGATGGCCGTGCCGTTGAACACCACTGAATTTACAGCTGCTTCGTGGCCCTCCAGCCATTTCGGAGTTTGGCCGGTCCAAACTCCCACCGAGTTGTCAAAGCTGGCTGTGGCGATCCGCCCATCCGGCGCCGTGGCTATTCCCATGATGGGCCCGCCGTGGCCCTTGAGTGTAAAGAACTCGGCCATAGTGGGCAGCGGCACCAACGCCAGCGCCAAAGCGAGCCAGCGCATTTATTCGGCGGGCGAGGCCGCTCCTTCGCTGGCCTCTTTTGCCTGCACCTCTTCCAGCCACAGCGAGTGATGCTCGCGGGCCCATTGCTCTTCTACCTCTCCGGTTCCCATTGCGTCGAACGCACCCTCCATGCCGACCGAACCTAAGTAGATATGAGCTAGAATAATGGCGATGAAGGCGTAGGCGACCATGACGTGCCAGACTTGGGCGTATTGCATTTCCTCCTGCGGGGACATCTGCACCGGCAGGTTCAGGCCCAGCATCTGCGGGATGCCTGTCGCATTTGCGATCGAGAATGTTTTGGCAAACAGCGGCATTTCAAACGGGAACAGCAGCGACAACCCGGAAAGGCTGATCGAGACGCCCAACACGATACAGGCCCAGAAGATGATCTTTTGTCCGGCATTGAATTTCTTGGCCGGGGGATGGCTGCCTTTCGTGAACAGGCCGCCACCGGCGGCGAGCCATTTCAGATCGACACGGTTCGGGATGTTATGGCTGATCCAGTTCACGGTGACGATGATCAACCCCAGCATGAAAGCCCATGCGAGGTTGTTGTGCAGCCATTTGCACCCCTGAGCGATCATTGCGAAGCCCTCTTTCCCGAAGATCGGTATCAGGAAGTCGCGGCCATACAGGGTCAACAGGCCAGTAATGCCCAGGATCAGGAATGACCCGGCAAACAGCCAATGGCCGAACCTTTCAAAACCACCAAAGCGGGTGACCGTGCGGCCGGTCTTTTCGCCGTCGATCCTGATCTTTCCACGGATCAGGAAGAATAGCAGAAGGATGATGAGCATTCCGCCGATGATGTAGCTGCCATATTCGCGCAGCGGACCGGTGCGGAAGTTCAACCACCACATGCCACCGTCCTGAATCAGTACTCCGGCTGCTGGCCCTTTGGACGACACCGTTACGTCCGCTGAACCATAGCGCAGCGCGCGGTAGACATCGCTGTCCGAGGCCACACCGCGCGTACCCAACTGGCCAAGCAAACCTTCAGCGTTGCCCTGGCCGGTATTGTCCGAGCGATAGCTGTCATCCACCTTTTCACCGCGCTGTCGCGCCATGATATCCTCAAGCGTCGTCGCACCCCCGGTTTCCGCCCTGTCAGCCGGGGCAGGGGCTTCGGTTTCACTTGATTGGGCCACAGCGGTCTGGGCCATCGAGAATGTCAGCAGCAATACGGTGAGTAAGCGGAACATCTGAACCTCGGTCAAAATCCCTGTTCAGACGACCCGACGTTGCGGGTCGTCTGTTTGGTTCACGAAGACGGTTTTACCCGTCTTTCTGGTCGTAGGCCGTGCCCCAACCCCAGGCGCCCGAGCCAAACCCGCGCGCCACGACGCGCTCGCGGTAGATGGCCGACACCACGTCACCGTCACCGGCGAGCAGGGCCTTGGTGGAACACATCTCGGCGCAGATGGGCAGTTTGCCCTCGGCGATCCGGTTGCGACCATATTTTGCGAACTCTGCGGTCGAGTTGTTTTCCTCGGGACCACCGGCGCAGAAGGTACATTTGTCCATCTTGCCGCGCGATCCGAAGTTGCCCGCCTGCGGGTATTGCGGCGCGCCGAATGGGCACGCATAGAAGCAATAGCCGCAGCCAATGCACAGGTCCTTGGAGTGCAGGACGACCCCTTCTTCATTCTGATAGAAGCAGTCGACCGGGCACACCGCCATGCAAGGCGCATCCGAACAATGCATACAGGCCACCGAGATCGAGCGTTCGCCCGGGTTGCCGTCATTGATCGTCACCACCCTGCGGCGGTTGATGCCCCACGGCACCTCGTGTTCATTCTTACACGCGGTTACGCAGGCGTTACACTCGATGCAGCGTTCAGCGTCGCAGAGAAACTTTGCTCTAGCCATTCGTCGTCCTCCTTACGCTGCCGAGATTTTGCAGAGAGTACATTTCGTCTCCTGCATCTGGGTCACTGAATCGTAGCCATAAGTCTGGGCGGTGTTGGAACTTTCACCCAAGACATAGGGGTCTGCACCTGCGGGGTATTTGTGCCGCTGGTCCTCGCCCTGGAAATGGCCGCCAAAGTGGAATGGCATGAAGGCCACGCCGGCACCGACCCTGTTGGTCAGCATCGCCATCACCTTGACCTTGCCGCCCTCAGGACCTTCGACCCAGACCTGGCTTCCGTCACGAATGCCAAGGTTGTTGGCATCGCGCGGATTGATCTCGACGAACATGTCTTGCTGCAGCTCAGCCAGCCACGGATTTGACCGTGTCTCATCACCGCCGCCTTCATATTCGACCAGACGACCAGACGTCAGGATTATCGGGTAATCCTTTGAGAAGTCGTTCTTTTGGATCGAAGCATAAAGGGTGGGCAGGCGATAGGCCTGACGGTCCTCGTAGGTCGGATAGTCCGCCACCAGATCGCGCCGCGGTGTATAAAGCGGTTCGCGGTGCAGTGGGATCGGATCCGGGAAGGTCCAGACGACCGCGCGGGCCTTTGCGTTCCCGAAGGGCGCACAACCATGCTCGATCGCGACCCGCTGGATACCGCCGGACAGGTCGGTTTTCCAGTTGGTCTTTGGGCCCGCCACAGCGTCGATCGCCGCGCGTTCCTCGGCGGTCAGATCGCCATCCCAGCCAAGGTCCATCAGCATCTGCATCGTGAATTCGGGATATCCATCCTGAATTTCCGATCCGGCGCTATAGACCCCTTCGGCCAGCAGGTTATCGCCGTCACGCTCCACGCCGAAACGGGCGCGGAATGTCAGGCCGCCTTCGGCCACCGGTTTGGACATGTCATAGAGGTTTGGTGTCCCCGTATGACCCATCTCAGCCGTTCCCCAGCAGGGCCATGGCAGACCATAGTATTCGCCGTCGTTCGGGCCACCGATTGCCTGCAGCGTGGTTCTGTCGAACGTGTGCTGATTGGCCATGTGGCTTTTCAGACGTTCCGGCGACTGACCGGTGTAACCGATGGTCCAGAGGCCCGAGTTGAACTCACGTGTGATGCTTTCAACATTCGGAGTCTCAGCGTCTTCCATCTCGATATTGCGGAAGAACCGATCCGCCCAGCCGAACTTGTTGGCGAACTTGGCCATGATGACCTCGTCCGGCAGGCTTTCGAACAGGGGCTCAACCACCTTGTCACGCCACTGCAACGACCGGTTCGATGCCGTGACCGAGCCACGGGTTTCGAACTGCGTACAGGCGGGCAACAGGTAGACGCCATCGGTGCGGTCATGCAGCACGGCCGAGACAGTGGGATACGGGTCGATCACGACCAGCATGTCCAGCTTCTCCATCGCCGTCTTCATTTCCGTCATCCGGGTCTGTGAATTTGGCGCGTGGCCCCACAGCACCATGGCGCGGACGTTGTTGTCCTGATCCATGTTGGCCGGGTCTTCCAGAACACCATCGATCCAGCGGGAAACAGGGATGCCGCGTTCGTTTTGCAGCGGTTTGTCCTTGCCTTCCTTGTCCTTGATCGTGGCGAACTGGCCAGCGAGCCATTCGGGTTCTTCACCCCAGACCCGTGCCCAGTGACCCCATGCACCTTTTGACAGGCCATAGTAGCCGGGCAGGGTGTGTGACAGAACACCAAGGTCCGTCGCGCCTTGCACGTTGTCATGGCCGCGGAAGATGTTGGTGCCACCACCCGATGTGCCCATGTTGCCCAAAGCAAGCTGAAGCACGCAGTAGGCGCGGGTGTTGTTGTTGCCATTGGTGTGCTGCGTACCGCCCATACACCAGATCACTGTGCCAGGACGGTTGTTGGCCATGGTGCGCGCAACACGCTTCAGCTGCGAACCCGGTGTGCCGGTGACGCGCTCAACCTCATCCGGGTTCCACTTGGCAACCTCTTCACGGATCTGGTCCATGCCCCAAACACGGGTGCGGATGAACTCTTTGTCCTCCCAGCCGTTATCGAAGATGTGCCACAGGATGCCCCAGATCAGCGCGACGTCTGTGCCGGGACGGAACCGCACATACTCATCCGCATGCGCCGCAGTGCGCGTAAAGCGCGGGTCGCAGACGATCAGCGGCGCGTTGTTCTGCTCTTTCGCGCGCAGAACGTGCAGCAGCGAGACGGGGTGCGCCTCGGCCGGGTTGCCGCCGATGATGAAGATGGCCCGAGAGTTATGGATGTCGTTGTACGAATTTGTCATGGCGCCGTAGCCCCATGTATTCGCAACACCCGCAACGGTGGTCGAGTGGCAGATACGGGCCTGATGGTCCACGTTGTTCGTACCCCAATAGGCGGCGAACTTGCGGAACAGATAGGCCTGTTCGTTGTTATGCTTCGCGGAACCCAGCCAGTACACGCTGTCCGGTCCGGATTCTTCGCGGATGCTCATCATGCCGTCGCCGATCTCGTTGATCGCCTCTTCCCAGCTGATGCGCTTCCACTCGCCGCCTTCCTTTTTCATCGGATATTTCAGGCGGCGCTCGCCGTGGGCGTGCTCTCGGACCGAAGCCCCCTTGGCGCAATGTGCACCCAAGTTGAACGGGCTATCCCAACCGGGTTCTTGCCCGATCCAGACGCCATTCTGCACTTCGGCGACGACCGTACAGCCGACCGAGCAGTGGGTGCATATGGATTTGATGTTTTCGACAGCTTGATTTGCGGCTGTCTGGGCGCTGGCTGGCGTCACGGTTCCACCCGTGGCGCTGATCGCGGCCAAACCGCCGATCGTCAGGCCCGAGCCACGCAGGAATGCGCGGCGATCGACGGTTTTTTCGCCGACCTGGGACAGGATACTTGTCCGCTGGGGGCGTCTCGCAACCCCGTTGGTCTTTTTCCTAAGCATTTCGTTCCTCCCTTGCTCGCCATGTAAGCCATGGCTGGCTTGGTACTTCTGGTGCCGACGTCAGGGCCAATCGCAACCGTCAGTCGGGTGTGACGTCGTCCGGTTCAGAACCGGGCGCTGTCGAGGTAGGCGCGGGTATGCGCAGTGTCCTGAATGCGGGTCTCATCCGTCGGCAGCTCTGCTGCCTCGGACTTTCCGCTCAGGCTGGCGGCGGCAACAGCAGCGGGCGCTGCGGTTCCGGCCAGTTTCAGGAAGTCGCGGCGGGTTGCGCCTTCTTCCTTGGTCTTGCTCATGGGGTCCTCCTTTCCCATTTGCAGTTTGACGCCTTTAGCGGGCGTCGGCGAATGACAGCGGTTCACGCTGTCGTCATTCGAAAGGCTTCGCGCTCGATTTCCATGAACACCCGACCGGCGGTGCCGATCGAGGCATAGAGAACCGAGTTCTCAGCGCCTTCCAAATCTGAATAAAAATGCGTGGCCCAGGGGCCGATATGTTTGCTCCAGAACGCTTTCTGGTCCTCAAGTGGTGCCGGTGTGCCAAAGCGACCGACGATCATGCCAGCCATCATCTCCATCAGTGAGGCGATGTTGTCTTCAGGCTCAAACACGTTCTGAGCGCGGGTGATACCGCGCGCAGCCATGTCATTGCGCAGTTGCGCCAGCGGTTTCTCGTTCAGGAACCCGGTCAGGTAGAAACTGGCATAGGGAAGCAGCTCGCCACGTCCCAAACCGATAAAAAGCGCGTTGAATTCGCGCTCTGCTGCTGCGGGTTTGGTCACTTTGGCAACGCGCGCCATGGCCTGAATGGCCTGACCCAGATCCGTGTCGTCGCCGGTCAGGCCAGACACCTGATCCAGCAGCATATGATCGGGCGGGGCTGCCAGTAGCAGCCCAAGAAAGTTGTAGAAATCCGCGCGCAGGCGATCCTCGGCCGAGACATCAATCTGTTGCGCTTCGCTTGCGGTCATCAGGTCATCCTTCAAATTCAAATTTCATACGGCGCGGGGCAGGGGCAACTTCAGCCTCCTCTGATGCGTCCGCCGGTGTGTCTGCCTCAGCCACCAAAACAGGCTCGGGTGTGGGATCTGTGGGTGCCTCAGGTTCCTCTGGCGGCACATCCCTTTCAGGCGTTTCCTCGGCGTCGTTCTCTGCCTCAGCGGCCAGAGCCTCGACATGCGCCAGCATACCCTTGCCAACCTGATAAGCGGTCTGGAGGTTTTCGATCACGCAAGCCGCATCCGTGTAATCCTCGCCATAGTCCACCAGGCCATCGACATTGGCCAACACCGGGTTCAGCCGCCAAAGCCGCCGCAATGCACGGCGGCGCAGCCGGTCAGGGACCGCTTTGGCCATGAAACCAGAGACATCGTCACCGGCCTGGAGCTGATCGGGGTCAGGAAGGTTGAATTCGGCCAGTATCTCGGCATCGCTCTTCTCTTCCAGCTTCGACTGTTGGACGGCAATAGCTTGTTCCTCGGCCGTGATAATCTCGGCCTCGGCTTCCGCCTGAACGGCGGCTTTGCGGCGGGACCAGAAATCGCGGGCTTCGGTCATTGCACGATCCTCCGCGGGGCGCGGTAGACGTCTGACTCCTGCCGGATACGCGCATCTCCCTTGCCGTCCTCTACAAGGTCGGTCCGTTTCTTATCGCGGCGGCGTTTGATGAAGACTTCTTCCCGGTGGTGTTCCAGCGCGAAATCCCGAACCCAGGCGATCAAGCCTTCGGTCATTGGAATTTTCTCGACGATCTCTTCGCCAGTATCCGCGTAATCCTGCCCTTCGAACGGAGATGCCGTGACCAGCACGGCGTTAAGGGGCTGGTCGCCCTTCAGCTCATCGCGCAGAACCAGATAGATGGAAGGTTGCCCGTCAGAGAGGTTGACCATGTAGGCTTCACTCTCATCCGCCCACAATGTCAGGGGGAGTGTGGCGGCGTGGTACTCGACAGCTTCGCCCTCGCGCCGCATCTCAAGCCAATCCGCAGGACCCGCACCGGGCAGGACGGCAACGGCACGCCAGTTCCATTTTGCCCAGCGGGTTACACCGGGTGTTTTGCGCACAACGACGCCTATCGGCATTTCTACCTGACTTGCGGCCTTGGCCACTGGCTCCTCCCCGAAAGACGCTCCCCTGTCTTTCCTCGGGTCCACTATGGTACACAAAGCGCTTAGGTGCCAAGCCCGAGCCTTACGACCTTAGTCGTAGGCCGGGGTAGCATATTCGTGATTTCATCGTGCAGATGCCTGTGTTTCTTAGACAAGACAGGCATTTGCGCGAGCAATCGCTCCGCTTTGCCAAAGGGTTTACATTGCCGCGGGCGGGATACAGCCTACGATGCGGAGAGACGGAGACTTTTCGGGGGAGGATTATGAGCACCAAACTACTGCTATGCGATTGCGCTGGGTCTCAGCCTCTGAATGCCGAGGAAATTGCCTCAGCCTGCGGGGCCGAATGCACGAAAGTTCACACTGCGCTTTGCACACGCGAACTGGAGCTGGCGGCGGCGTTAATGCAGGACGGAGACGCCATCATCGCCTGCGGGCAGGAACAGGACACGTTCCAGGCGCTTGCCGAAGAGCTGAATGTCGAAGCCCCCGGGTTTGTCGATCTGCGTGACCGGGCAGGTTGGTCCGAGCAAGGCGCGGACGCGACGCCCAAAATGGCGGCGTTGGCGGCGGAGGCTATTTTGCCGCAACCTGTCACGCCCAGCGTTGATGTCTTTAGTGAAGGGACTTGTTTGATCATTGGTCCCGGCGAAATTGCCTTTAGGCTTGCTGATCGTTTGTCGGACACACTCGCGGTGACGGTACTGGTCACCGATGAAACCGAGCCGATGTCGCGTGCATTTGACGTTGTGCGGGGGCGTATCAAAGCGCTCAGCGGGGCGCTGGGCGGGTTTACCTTGCAGCTAGACGCGTTTCAGCAACTTGAGCCCGGCGGGCGCGGCGCGTTTTCCTGGGCCGATTCAAAGGACAAGGCGCGTTCGGCCTGTGATATTGTTCTCGATCTGACTGCGGGAACGCCTTTCGTGCAGGCCCCGGCCAAACGAGAAGGGTACTTGCGGGCCGATCCAAAGGACGCTCTGGCCGTGGAACGACTGGCCTTTGAAGCGGCTCAACTGGTCGGAACCTTTGAAAAGCCGTTGTATGTGCGGATGGAAGAAACGCTGTGTGCCCATTCGCGCGCCGAGAAGGTCGCCTGTACGAACTGCCTGGACATCTGCCCGACCGGAGCTATCACACCAGCTGGCGAACACGTAGAGATCGACCCGATGATCTGCGCTGGCTGTGGCGAGTGCGCTGCGGTTTGTCCCTCGACAGCGATCACTTACGAGGACCCACCGGTATCGGCGTTGCTGTCGCGCTTGCATATTCTCGCACGCACTTACCGGCGTGCGGGTGGGACTGCGCCGCGGCTGTTGGTGCACGACGCCCACGGGGCCGAAATGATCCGTCTGGCGGCTCGTTTTGGGCGTGGTTTGCCTGCGGATGTAATCCCTCTGGAATTGAACGTGATTTCTGGCTTTGGCCATGCTGAGATGCTGGCCGCTCTGGCTCATGGCTTCGCGCGCGTAGATGTCCTGCTGGCTCCGACGACCGAGCGTGACGCGCTGGATCGTGAACTGACGCTGGCGCAAGCAATAGCTGCGCCGAATGCTCTTGGCCTCGTTGACGAGGCTGATCCGGACGTCATGTCCGACATTCTATACACGCAGGACGTCCCAAAGCCTTTGCCTGACCCGGTTCTGCCCTTAGGCAATCGTAGACAGATCGCGCGGCTGGCGGCGCAAGCTTTGAACCCGGGCATTGAGGCACCTTTGCCGCTGCCGGAAAACGCACCCTACGGCGCAATTGCGGTAAATACGGATGCCTGCACCCTGTGCCTCAGCTGTGTGTCGCTGTGCCCGTCGGGCGCGCTGATCGATAATCCGGATAGGCCGCAGCTGAACTTCCAGCAGGATGCCTGTCTGCAATGCGGGTTGTGCAAAGGTATTTGCCCCGAGGATGCTATCGCACTTGTTCCGCAGTTTGATCTGAGCGACGCAGCCCTGTCTCAGCAAGTCCTGAACGAAGAAGAACCGTTTGCCTGCGTGGAATGCGGGGCCTTGTTCGGCGTGAAATCGACAGTCGAACGGATCATGGAAAAGCTGTCGGGCACGCATCCGATGTTTGCAACCTCGGACAAAGCGCGGATGATCCAGATGTGTGACAACTGCCGTGTGAATGCGCAGTTCCAGCAACAGGACAATCCGTTCCAGTCCAACCCGAAACCTCGCGTCGTCACGACCGAGGACTACTTCTCAAAACGAAAGGATCATTGAAGCTGCAGTGGCGCACCCAAGTCCGCCGCGCTAATGACCGAGACAAAGGCCAGAATGGCCTCGAGGTCTTCCAGCGTCATCTCGACCGGGTATATGGGCGACGGGCGCTGAGGATCAAACGGAGGGGTCAGACCGTCAATCTGCGTGAAGGCGGGATGGGGATTCAGGGCAAAGAAGGCCTCGAACCGTTCCGACCAATCAGGCATGGCGCGCAGGACCGCGAAAGACGGTGTCGAGCCCAGGCCGTTCATCCGGTTTTTTGGTCCGATAACGTGGCACCTGCCGCAATGGGTCATCGACAGTTCCTCGCCACGCAGGGCATCGCCGTCGATCACCGTTTCGGTTTCCGCAGCCGCGACATCGAAACTGGCTGAGAATGGCTCGCCCTGATCCGGTGCAAAGCTTTCAACCGTCCGTTTGCCGATATCGGACAGCAGCCAGTCGCGGAATCGTTCATGTTTGGCGTCGTCTTCGATCCGCAGATGATAGATCACACCATCGCGGGCAAAGACGGGATCACCCGGAGGGGCGGATTCCAACATCAAAACCCCCGCGTCATCTGCAATAACCCGTATCCCGGTCTTGAGTGAAAAGCGTGGAAGAATATGTTGCAACAGGCCAGAGGCCGTAACTTCATCAGGCGCATTAAGACCAATTGCCTCTTGCGACCAAGAGGGGGTAGTAGAGAGCGTCAGGCTCAGGCACAAAAGGACAACGCGCATGCCGCAGCCTAACGGCACGGCACCAAATGCGTCAAATGAACTGAATGAGACGGAGACACATGCAATGAGCGGCAGCCACAGCTTGTCGATACGCAGAGCCCTAACAGCCGGGTTCCAAAAGGAGAAATACGCATGAGTGTTCGTGACGCAGTTCTGGCGAACCTGAGAAAGATCACCGATCCTGTCTCCGGACAGGACATCGTAAGCGCCGGTGTTGTCCGAGCACTGAATGTCGAAGGCGACACGGTGCGCTTTGTGCTGGAGATCGATCCGAAGCAGGCCGAGCGGATGGAACCTGTTCGTGCAGCAGCTGAGCAAGCCGCCCAAATGGTCGAAGGTGTCGACAAGGTCTCGGCCATGCTGACCGCGCATTCCGAGAAGGCACCGCCGGATCTGAAGCCCAAGCCTAAACCCTCGCAGACCGGCCCGCAGGCCGTCCCCGGCGTAGACCGGATTATCGCGGTCGCTTCAGGTAAGGGCGGCGTTGGCAAGTCTACCGTGTCGGCCAACCTCGCCTGCGCTTTGGCTGCCGAAGGTCGCCGGGTCGGTCTGTTGGATGCCGATGTCTATGGCCCGTCGCAACCTCGGATGCTGGGCGTCTCGGGCCGTCCGGCCAGCCCGGATGGGAAGACAATCCTGCCTTTGCGCAACCACGGCGTGACCATGATGTCGATGGGCCTTATGACCAATGAAGGACAGGCGGTTGTCTGGCGCGGTCCGATGTTGATGGGCGCGTTGCAACAGATGATGAACCAGGTGCAGTGGGGTGCGCTGGACGTGCTGATCGTCGACTTGCCACCGGGCACCGGTGACGTGCAACTGACGCTGAGCCAGAAGTTCAAGGTGGACGGTGCCATCGTTGTCTCGACCCCGCAGGATGTCGCACTGATCGACGCCCGCAAGGGCATCGACATGTTCAACCAGCTGAAGACGCCGATTGTCGGGATGATTGAGAACATGTCGACGCATATTTGCTCGAACTGTGGGCATGAGGAACATGTGTTCGGCCACGGCGGCGTCGCATCCGAGGCCGAGGCGCTGGGCGTTCCTTTGCTGGGTGAAATCCCGCTGCACCTGGATATCCGTGTGGCGGCAGACGGTGGCGCGCCGATTGTGGTCAGCAAACCCGATAGCCCGCAGGCAGAGTCCTTCCGCAAGATCGCCCGTGACATGATTACTAAGGGTAACGCATGAGCGAGCCGGTCTTCCCCCCTTTGCTGACGGGTCACCCGGTGCAAGGCGGGGAAGACCCGTTCGAGCGCGCGCAGGCGATGGCCGCGCTGGGCTGTGATGCGGGGACAGTAGTCTACAATATTCAGGCAGATCGCTTGCGTGTTGCTATCGTCTTTGCACCCGAGGTCCCCTTGCAGGACGCGATGGCGATGATGCCGCTCTGTGCTGTCGGGTTTCAGAACGCTCTGGGCGCGTTGGCACCGCCAGAGGTTGCGGTCCACCTGGGCTGGGAAGGGCTGATTTGTGTCAACGGCGCGAAGTGCGGCATGTTTCACGGTGCGGCCTCAAGCTCTGATCCGCAGGCAGAGCCCGACTGGCTGGTCGTCGGTTGGGAGCTTGCCCTGCTGCAAACCAACGAAGCGCCGGGAGAAACGCCGGATGTCACCGCCCTGTATGACGAGGGCTGTGCGGACGTTTCGGCAACCCAGCTTGTTGAAAGCTGGTCACGACATATGCTCACATGGCTCAATCGCTGGCAGGAGGACGGCAACGCCCCGTTACACGCCGAATGGATGGGCCTTTTGAACGGTGTCGGAGAGCCATACGGAGAAACAGGCGTGTTCCTGGGAACGGACGAGCGGTTCGGGATGTTGATCCGTTCCGGGTCTGAAACACAGCTTCGCCCGCTGACGGAATTGTTGGAGAACGGATAATGAAACTAGCCCGCGCAATTCATTTCGATGAGAGCGATTTGAATGTGTTCCACTCTCCGGCCCGTACCGGCGAGTGGTGCATTTCGGGCGGTTTCGAGTTTTCCAACTGGGGTGAGGGCGATCTGGAAGGTAAAGCGCGACAGGCGTTTTCAAATGGCTGGTTAGGGGTCGAAACATTCGGGCGCGTGACATTTGTCGCGGTCACGCAGGTTGAGCCTGCTGAACTAGACGGAATTACCCAGAACCTGGCCGAGCACTTTGTGCAGTTCTACGGCGCACCCTCGGTTGAGGCCGCCATGGACGTCGCGCGCGCAGAGGTCGCACATATGTCCGAACTGTGTGAAGAGCACGGGCCAAATACTCTGCTGACCGTGGCTCGGGATCTGTCCGATGCCGGGGTGCGCGAAGCCTTCCGCGTTATCACGCCGCAAGAAACTCAGCTTGAAGCCCTGGCCGTCCATGGGTCGCTGGACGAGTAGACGTCAGATCAGATCCGCAAAGCCGCCGAACTGGCCGCGCTTGAAAATCAGGCCTTTCCCGGTGCGGTACATGACCTCCTGGACCTCGCCGACAAGGATCAGGTGATCTCCTGCATCATGGCGGGCGTGTACCTGACAATCGAACCGGGCCAGGCAACCGGATAGTCGAGGCCGACCCGCTGAATCGTGCGCCCAGTCGGCGTGCGAAAAGTCCTTGCCGTCTCGAGCGAACTTCAGGGCCTGTTCCTGCTGATCCTGCGCCATCACGTGAATCGAGTAATGCTGGCTGGCATTGAAATCGTCGAACCGGTTGGATTCTTTCGCCAAGCACCACAACACAAGGGGCGGGTCCAATGAGACTGAAGCGAAGGAGTTGACAGTGATAGCCCGTGGTCCCTGTGCAGTGTTCGTGGTGATCACCGTCACACCGGTGCCGAAACACCCCAACGCTTCGCGAAATGCGATGCTTTGATCCGGAGTTGGGGTAAAGTGTTTTTCCGTCATTGCGCGTTCATCCCGTGGCCGCGCCTGAGGTGCCACGGCGCGCCGGGATTGTCCATGAAAACCTAAGTTCGGATTGCGTGTTTTCCAGCTTAGTTCAGGTCTTCCAACAGACGGCCATGTTGACGTGTTGCCTCGATAACCAGACCAAAGGTCGTCATTCCGCGCGCCTGCAGCATCGGCAGCATTCTGACCAACGCCTCGGCGGTCGCGACAGCATCCCCCAGTGCCGTATGGCGCAGATCTTCAGGAATGGTGACACCCAGCCTCTCGCACAAAGCGTCCAACGTGTGTTTGTCGCTTGCGCCGAACAGGACTGCGGACAGCAGCACCGTGTCCAGAATTGGATGGTTCCATTCGACATTCATGCGTTTTGCATGTCGGCGCAGAAAGGCCATGTCAAAGGGAGCATTGTGGGCCACGATCACGGCGTCACACGCAAACTGGTGCAAAACGCGACCGGCCTCGGCGATGTCGGGCGCGCCCTGAACCATCCGGTCGCTGATCTTGTGCACTTTGGTCGAGGCGGTCGGGATAGGGATGCCGGGGTTGACCAGCAGGTCCAACCGCTCGCCGTCGACGATGCGCCCGTTGACAACCCGGACGGCTCCGATCTGAACGATTTCGTCCTTGTGAGGCAGCAGGCCCGTGGTTTCGGTGTCAAACACGACAAAACACAAATCCCGCAGGGCAAGACTTTCAAAGGCGTCATCGCTGGCCGCGCTCAGCAGGTTGAAGTCGTAGACCAAGGGCCGGGCCGCTTCGGGCGCGATATTGGCCGCACTGTCTTCGAAAATCAGCATGTATCCCGGCGCATCCCCCAGCGGTTTCAGACGCGCGCTGTAGCTTTGTGTGCCGTCGATGCTGGTCAGGGTGCAGGCGACCTCAAGACCGGTTTTCGCCAGTTTTGCGTATGCGTCCTCCAGCGGGCCAGGCTGCAGGTATTCAAAAAGTGACGCGTTCAGGCGTGGGTGTGCTATCTGCGCCAGAACTTCGGCAGACTGACTATCGTACAAAACGATTTTATGGGTCGGGCTGGCCAGCAGCATCGCAACCGGGATGTCTGTCAAAAGGGCAGTCAGTCGCTTTTTTTCGGCCGCGAGATGCGCGGTTTCTTCGGCGACGGCCTGTGCCACATCCATTGTTTTGTCTGACAGCTGGTCTGCCAGTCCGGCCGCTGCAGGGGCCAAGTCGCCCAGATATCGCGCGGCCTGCACGTCCATTTCAGTGCTGACGCCCGCATGCGCCCGCGCCCGGAGTTGGGCTGAAATTCTTTCGATTGGCTTGGCGACGTTGTCATCAAACAAAAGCCAGACCGCGGCTATCAGGGCCAGAAAGCCGAAAGCCATCACGATTTCGGCAAAGACGAATGCGTTGGCCAATTCAGGGTTCGCGGCGCGCCGATAGCTGATCCACAAGGCCAGTGTGCTGACGGCAAGCGACCCCACAGCCAGAAGGCAGAAGAACAGAAAGATGCGCAGGCGCAGGCTCAACCGGGTCAACACGTTACACTCCGCAGGTTGCCTCGACGATCGGGTCGTTGGCGGTGACGTCGATCCAGTCTGCGTTCAACAGGCGGCCGTCATCACCAAATTCGGCTCCATCCGCAAGGTTTGCGCGGCTGAACTCCTTGCAGTTGACGACCACCGGCAGTTTCGAAACCGGAGCCCAACGACCGAAGAAATACAGATCAACCAGCCGTTGTTCGGGTACTTGTTCGTTGGTACGCACGGAACCTGCATCAATGGCGGCAAAGCGGTCGACGAAGGGCACGGCATAGGTCCAGGGGCGGTAGAAGGCGCGGCTTTCGACCTCTTGGATAACGGTCATGCCTTCGGGAAGAGCGTCGCGCGTCCGGTCGTACCACGAATATTCGCTGGCAATTGTCACGCCGATCATGCCCAGCCCAGCAGCGACAGGGGTTATCCAGCGGGGCAGGCGGCCACCGGTAAGCTTGTTCAGCAACATTACGATACCGGCAAAGGCGAAGCCTGCAAAAATGGTGCCGATCAGTTCCAGAAACATGATGTCTCTCCGTATTTCAGGCGCTTCCGCCGGTCTTGATTTGCCGGACCTAGCCCAGCATTCCTTTGCCGTGACCCACTGCAGATTGCATGGTCTTTACCACAACGAACGCATCCCGAAGATGGCTTCTCTCAAAGTCCGATAGGTCTGAAGGAGGCAGGAAATTGTCTGGTTTTTGGTCTGCTTTTACAAGCCTGACCTGATGCTCCAAACGGGTTTCGGCAATCAGATCATAGGCATCCAGCAAATCCCGCGCGCCAGAGGGGCTAAGGATGTTGGCGGCTCCTGCGGCTTTCAGCCGGGCACTTGTATTGGCTTCAGTTAACTGGCCCTGCAGGCTATAGATGCGCGCAAGATCGACCACCGGCACCACGCCGTTGTGCTTGAGGTCCAGTGTGTTGCGATGCTCGCCGGAACGGATCGTGGCAATCCCGCGCAACAGGCCCAGCGGAGGCGTGTGTTTCAGTGAATTCGAGATCATATGCGCGACAAAGATCGAGTTTGCATTGGCCGCTGCCAGCGTTTCGGCCTGCAGATCGTCGAACAGGTGAAAGGCCCCCCCGATCGGGCGCAGATCGAACATGACCGAGGCCAACATCTGTGCCTCGGGGTCGGGTTTGGCGATCCAGCCGCTGAAGTAATCGCGCCAGACGCGCACCGGCTGGCACCACCGCGGATTGGTCGCCATCATATCGCCCGGGCAATAGAAGTATCCGCAGGTGTCGAGACCGTCCGAGACAAACTTTGCAAGGTCCGTGAAGTAACTCATGTCTGCATCGGTCACGCTGTCATCCAGCATCAGGCAATTGTCCTGATCCGAGACGCCGGTCTGTTCCTGCCGCCCTTGCGATCCGCAGGCCAGCCACAGGTAAGGAACGGGTGGGGTGCCCAGCTTGTCCTCGGCCAATGAAAGCAGACAGCGGGTGGCCGTGTCTGCGATGTCGGTAATCAGGCGTGTTACGATTTCATGCCGGTTTCCCGCAGCTACCAATTGCACCAGAAGTTGAGGGATTTCAGCGGTCACAGCCGCCATTTGATCCGCCGAAGACGCTTGTGCAATCCGACGGACCAGCTCTGCCGAGTTTACCGCCTGATAGTGCGTCAGATCCGTCTGCGTCACGATGCCGACCAGACGACCACCCTCGCTGATCGGAATGTGACCGATTCCGCGTTCCATCATCACGTGAAGAACGTCCGAGCCGATATCGGATGGCGACAGGGTGATCGGGTGTGCCGTCATGATCGCTGAGATCGGCGTGTCGGCGGGCATGCCATTGGCCACGAATTTGCCTGAGATATCCCGCAGCGTTGCAATGCCCAGTAGGTCGTCCGCCTCAGTGACACACAAGGATGAAATGTGCTTGTCGCGCATCATCCGGGCTGCTTCCTGAACTGATGTGCCCGGCGGGCAAGTGGCCGGGTTATGTGCCATCAGAACGTCGATGGCGCTGGTGGCAAGGCTCTGTGGACCGGACCGGTTCGATCGGGTCCGGTTGAAGAATTTCGAAACGACCTCGTGTCCGTCAATGAGCTGACGCACCAGATCAGGGGGCAACACCAGCAACACGGATGGCGTATGCGCCCGCGCTTTGGTCGCGGCCTTGCCGTCTTTCAGCAGGCCGCGCTCTCCGAACGAGTTCCGTAGGCCAAGATGGGACACGACCGCGTCGTTCTCATCGGTAATCTCAACTTGCCCCTCGTAGATCACAAAGACGCCGGGCAGGGTATGTCCCAATTCGTACACGGGAAAGTCCTCGTCGACCTCCCATACCTCGATCTGCTTTGCGACCTGATCCAGTGTTTCCGGAGGCAGCGCGTCATAAGGATGTACGGATTTTAGAAACCGGGTGATCTGGTCATAGGACAGGGGCATCAGTCACTCCTTGGTTTCTGGTTTAAAAATCCCGCCCGGTGGAGTTCCGGGCGGGAGCAGTAGATCGAAAAACGCGGCGCATGGAAGTTAACCATATGCCGCATCATGCTCATTTATTCTGAGCTGCGCCTGCGCCACGGGGAATACGCACGCTTTCGACCAATTCGACGATCTCTGGCGGAGTCTCTTTGGTCATTCCGGCGACGACGTAAGCAACGCCGAAGTTGATCATCGCACCGATGGCGCCGAACGAGGTCGACTTGATCGGACCCAGCAGCGGGTCAGCATCGGTGAACGAGTTGGTGCCCGGAATGAATAGCCAGCCTTTGTGCAGGAAGATGTAGACCAGCGTCACGGTCAGACCGGCCAGCATACCAGCAACAGCACCGGTGTTGTTGATGCGGGTCGAGAAGATCCCCATCATCAGCGCCGGGAAGATCGAGGCAGCCGCCAGACCAAAGGCAAGTGCCACGGTTTGCGCCGCAAAGCCCGGTGGGTTCAGACCCAAATAGGTTGCAACAACGATGGCTACAGCCATGGCGATACGAGCGGCCAGCAGTTCACCCTTTTCAGAGATTTGCGGGTTGATCGCACCTTTGACAAGGTCGTGGGACACCGCCGACGAGATCGCCAGCAGCAGACCCGCAGCGGTCGACAGAGCAGCCGCAAGACCACCGGCAGCGACCAGACCGATCACCCAACCGGGCAGGCTGGCAATCTCGGGGTTGGCCAGAACTAGGATGTCACGGTTGAAGTTAGTGAACTCATTCCCGTTCCAACCTGCAGCTGCAGCACGTTCCGAAATCGAGTCGGCTCCGTCATTATAGTACTGGACTTTTCCGTCTCCATTCTTGTCCAGGTGGTTCTGAATTGCACCGGATTCCAAATAGCCGTTGATTTCTTGGGCAACTTCTTCTGCGCCACGACCATTCGCTTGAACGAACACGCTATCGCCGTCTTTGGTGCGCAATGACAAAGTAGCCTGTGGATTCTCGGTAAGAAATTCGGCGGATTCTTCGGGGGCTTTAGGTGCAAAACCAAGCAGGCCGGTTTTCTGCCACGTTTGCATCCAGTCGTAACGCGGATCATTGTCGATATCTTCGACCGAAACTGCACCACCTTCGATGCCACCGTTGGGCCACATCATGTCGGTGATGTTCAGACGCGCCATTGCGCCAACCGCAGGGGCAGTCAGGTACAGCAGAGCGATGAAGACCAGCGTCCAGCCAGCGGACCAGCGTGCGTCCGACACTTTCGGCACGGTGAAGAAGCGCATAATCACGTGCGGCAGACCGGCAGTACCGATCATCAGCGACAGCGTGAACAGCACCATGTTCAACGTGTTCGAGTGGTGCGCCGTATACTCGGCAAAGCCCAGTTCGGTCACGATCGCGTCCAGCTTGGTCAGCAGAGGCTCACCGCTGGCGGTATCGCTGAACAGACCCAGCGCCGGAACCGGCGTACCGGTCAGCTGCAGCGAGATGAAGATCGCCGGGATGGTGTAGGCGGTGATCAGCACGCAGTACTGAGCGACCTGAGTATAGGTCACGCCCTTCATCCCACCGAACACTGCGTAGGCAAACACCACACAGGCACCGATCAGCAGGCCAGATGTGTTCGACACCTCAAGGAAACGACCAAACGCCACGCCAACGCCGGTCATCTGACCGATAACGTAGGTCACCGACGCTACGATCAGACAGATCACCGCAACGACGCGTGCGGTCTGGCTGTAGAAACGGTCGCCGATGAATTCCGATACGGTGTATTTGCCGAACTTACGCAGGTACGGCGCAAGCAGCAGAGCCAGCAGAACGTAGCCGCCGGTCCAACCCATCAGGAAGGTCGAGTTGTCATAGCCGGTAAAGGCAATCAGGCCCGCCATCGAGATGAACGAGGCCGCAGACATCCAGTCTGCCGCAGTCGCCATACCGTTGGTGACCGGGTGAACGCCGCGACCGGCGGCGTAGAATTCGGATGTGGAACCCGCGCGGGCCCAGATCGCGATGCCGATGTACAGCGCAAATGACGCGCCGACAAACAGCAGGTTAATGGTAAACTGGTCCATTCTGCTTACTCCTCATCCACGCCGTATTCAGCGTCCAGCTTGTTCATGCGCCAGGCGTAGTTGAAGATCAGCACCAGGAAGACCAGAATTGATCCCTGCTGGGCGAACCAAAAGCCCAGGTCGGTGCCGCCGACTTCGATACCAGACAGTAGTGGACGCAGCAGAATGCCGAATCCAAAAGACACCAGCGCCCAGATCACGAGGCTGATGTAGATGAGACGCAGGTTCGCCTGCCAATAGCCCTTGTCGGCTTCGGCAGTCTGCGCGGAGTTTGTTGATTGATCCGCCATTGCGGGTTCCTCCTTCGCTTCCTCCTTGGGCGACCCTTTGTCCAAATCCTCCAGCGCGCGGGGCCGCTTTTCGTAATGCCGAATGCCGGCGTGGCATCAGGCAAGACTTCTCCGGTCCGCCAGGGCGGGTCCATTGAAGTTTTCCTTTAGGAATTGGGCCCTTATTCAGGGTGGGCCGTCCTCCCTTAGTTCATCGCGTCGCTGACGATCCTTTCCAGATTGCCTGCGATGTCTTCGATATTGCCCATGGCGTTCAGGCCTTTCAGAACGCCATGGTCTTGGTAATAAGTAATCAGCGGCGCGGTTTGCGCGTGATAAGCCGCCAGACGCGAGGCAACCGTCTCAGCGTTGTCATCGGCACGGCGCTTGAACTCGGTGCTGCCGCACTTGTCACATACACCCTCAACCGTCGGGACCTTGAACGTATCGTGATATCCTTCGCCGCACCCGGCGCAGGTGTATCGGCCCGAGATGCGGGTCACCATTTCGGCGTCTTCGACCTCGAGGCTGATGGCCGCGTTGATTTTCTGCCCGGTCTCCGAGAGTAGCGCGTCCAGCGCCTCGGCTTGAACCGTGGTGCGCGGAAAGCCGTCCAGAATAACACCCTTGGCGCAATCGGGCTCGGCCAGTCGATCGCGAAGGATGGCGATGACGATCTCGTCGCTGACCAGATCGCCGGCTTCCATGACGGCCTTCGCGGCTTTGCCAGCCTCTGTCCCAGCCGCAACAGCCGCACGCAGCAGGTCGCCGGTGCTGAGTTGAACCAGTCCGAACTTGTCTTCAAGCATCCGCGCCTGCGTTCCCTTCCCGGCGCCCGGAGGGCCGAGAAGGATGAGAACGGCGGGAGATATGGTCGTGGCAGCGTCCATCATATCCTCACTTGTTCGCACGGTTTTCGATCAGGTCTTCGACCACCGACGGGTCGGCGAGCGTCGAAGTATCACCCAGAGAGCCAAAGTCGTTCTCGGCAATCTTACGCAGGATACGGCGCATGATCTTGCCCGAGCGGGTCTTCGGCAGACCGGGGGCCCACTGGATCACATCAGGCGATGCAATCGGGCCAATCTCAGTCCGAACCCAGGTGCGCAGCTCTTTCAGCAGCTCATCCGAAGGCTCACGGTCATTCATCAAAGTGACATAGCAATAGATGCCTTGTCCTTTGATTTCATGGGGATAGCCGACCACGGCGGCCTCGGCTACAGCGGCATGTGCGACCAGAGCGCTTTCGACCTCGGCCGTGCCCATGCGATGGCCCGAGACGTTGATCACGTCGTCAACACGGCCAGTGATCCAGTAGTCACCATCCTCGTCACGGCGGCAGCCGTCACCGGTGAAGTAGTAGCCTTTGTAATCTGAGAAATAAGTCTTCTCGAACCGCTCGTGATCGCCCCAGACGGTGCGCATCTGGCCGGGCCAGCTGTCTTTGATGCACAGAACGCCCTCGACGCCATTGCCGCTGATCTCGACGCCAGATTGTGGGTCCAGAACGACGGGCTGAATACCAAAGAACGGCTTCATGGCTGAACCGGGTTTCATCGCGTGGGCGCCGGGCAGGGGGGTCATCAGGTGACCGCCGGTTTCGGTCTGCCACCAGGTGTCCACGATCGGGCAATTGCCCTTGCCGACGACCTCGTTGTACCAGTTCCATGCTTCGGGATTGATCGGTTCGCCCACGGTGCCCAGCACCTTCAGGTCGCTCAGGTCGCACTTTTCGACAAACTCATTACCCTGACCCATCAGGGCGCGGATCGCAGTCGGAGCCGTATAAAACTGGTTCACCTTGTGCTTTTCGCAAACCTGCCAAAAGCGGCTGGCGTCCGGGTAGGTTGGAACACCTTCGAACATCAGCGTCGTCGCACCGTTGGCCAGCGGGCCATAGACGATATAGCTGTGACCGGTGACCCAGCCCACGTCAGCGGTACACCAGTAAACATCGCCGTCGTGGTAATCGAACGTGATTTCATGCGTCATCGAGGCATAAACCAGATAGCCGCCGGTGGTGTGCACCACGCCCTTGGGCTGACCGGTCGAGCCAGAGGTGTAAAGGATGAACAGCGGATCTTCGGCGCTCATCTCGGCAGGCGCGCAGTAATCGTCCGCCTCCAGCGCCATTTCGTTGTAGTCATAATCGCGACCGCCGATCCAGGTGGTCTGACCACCGGTACGCTTGACGACCAGACACTTCACGGTGTCCTTACAGTGCAGCAGGGCGGCATCCGCGTTGGATTTCAGCGGGGTTTTGCGGCCGCCGCGCGGTGCTTCGTCGGCGGTGATGACGACCTTGGCGTCGCAGCCATTGATCCGAGCGGCCAATGCGTCGGGGGAGAAACCCGCGAAAACGATGGAGTGGATCGCACCGATCCGCGCACAGGCCAACATGGCATAGGCGGCTTCGGGGATCATCGGCAGATAGATCACGACCCGGTCGCCTTTGCGTACGCCCATCGATTCCAGAATGTTGGCCATCCGGCAGGTGCGACGGTGCAGCTCGGCATATGTGATGTGCTGCGCTTCGTCATTTGGATCATCCGGTTCCCAGATGATGGCGGTCTGATCGCCGCGGGTCTTCAGGTGGCGGTCCAGACAGTTTGCAGAAACGTTCAGCGTGCCGTCTGCATACCAGTTGATTCTGACCGAACCGAAATCATAGCTGACATCCTTGACCTGCGTGTAGGGTTTGATCCAGTCCACCCGCTTGCCTTGCTCATCCCAGAACGCCATGGGGTCGTTGATGGAGGCCGCATACATCTCATTGTATTTTTCAGCGTTGACATGTGCGCGGGCTATAGTGTCGGCGGACGGCGGAAAGGTCTTGGCATCTGCCTGGGCAGCGGTTGTCATTCTGAGGCTCCTCCCTCTGGACTATATTGAACTGAGCCGATTTTGCCTGCTGAACCGGCAATGTCGACCCATATCCTCCCTGCTGGCCATAATACGGAGGGTTGAAAACAATGAAATAAATTACAGAAAACTCAGGATTAGTTTGTAAATTTGTTTCGGTTCAATCGGTGTATTTGTAAAAAATTGGTGAAGAGATTGTAAAAATAGAATAAAAACAAATACATGTGTGTAACGATTTTGTCAGCTTGTTCAGGCGGTCGACGACGAACAAATGGGTATTCAGAACTCATCTTTGAGTTGTTAGCGTATGACGGTTCCTTTTGCCGTCGACTGGGATTGTTGTCCGGGGGTTGGCACATACCGATGTTGGCGCTAGCTTTGAGCACAAGCGCCTCGGCAAGGGGGTGCAACAAAGGGAGAAATCATTATGAAAAAGATGTTGAGCGGCGCCGCTGTGGCCGCTTTGGGCGTTGCGTTCGTGTCCGAGGCCGCCGCAACAGAGTGGAATGCGTCAGTCTGGGGCAAGCGCCGCGCATTCACCGAGCATGTTGAAAAACTCGCGGAACTGGTCAGCGAAAAGACCAATGGCGATTTCACCATCAACGTCAGCTATGGCGGCCTGTCCAAGCCGCGCGAAAACCTGGATGGTATTGAAATCGGTGCTTTCGAAATGGCGCAGTTCTGTGCCGGGTATCACCGCGACAAGAACCGCGCGATCACCGTACTTGAGCTGCCGTTCCTTGGCGTCAGCAATCTTGATGAAGAGGTCGCGGTCAGCCACGCTGTTTACGATCACCCCGCTGTCAAAGATGAGATGGCGCAGTGGAACGCCCGCATCATCATGACCTCGCCGATGCCGCAGTATAACCTGGTTGGCACTGGCGAGCCGCGCGATGAACTGGCCGAGTTCGAAGGGATGCGCGTCCGCGCCACGGGTGGTCTGGGTCAGGCGTTCGAAGCTGTAGGTGGTGTGCCGACATCGGTGCCTGCGACCGAAGCGTTCAACGCGATGGAATCCGGTGTTGTCGACACAGTGGCCTTCGCCCAGCACGCGCACCTGTCCTTTGGCACGATCAACGAAGCCGATTGGTGGACAGCCAACCTGAACCCCGGCACCGTCAACTGCCCGGTTGTGGTCAATATCGACGCCTATGAAGCATTGCCTGCTGAGCATCGCGAAGCGCTGGATAGCTCGATCGACGAAGCGATTGATCACTATCTGGCCAACTACGGCACCTTGCTGGAGCAGTGGGACGGTGTTCTGTCCGAAAAAGGCGTTGAAAAAGTGCAGATTGAAGATGCGGTAATCGCCGAGTTCCGCACAAAGGCTGCTGACCCGATCCGCGAACAGTGGATTTCAGACATGTCCTCTCAGGGTCTTCCCGCGCAAGACCTCTATGATCTGGTCCAGTCCACTCTGGAACAGCAACGCAGCGGTAACTAATCGCGAAATCCGGGTGCCCATCGGGGCGCCCGGACAACAATCAAAATACAGGGGAACACCGGAATGGCAGGACAGGCCACGGTGCTTGAGGACAACAGCCTTCTGAGTTCGCTGGATCGTAAACTGCTGAGGTTGGAGCGTTTTCTGGCTCTGATCAGCGGCCTTGCCGTGTTTGGGCTTATGGTTCTGGCCGTTGTCTCCGTCAGCGGTCGCAATGCAATCAACGCGCCATTGCCGGGATATGTCGACTGGATCGAACAGGCGATGCCACTGATTGCGTTTCTGGGGATTTCCTATGTTCAGCGCGATGGCGGTCACATCCGGATGGATATTGTAATCTCGCGCCTGCACGGGCGGGCACTGTGGCTGTTCGAGCTGATCTCGGTCCTGCTGATCCTTGTGCTGATGCTGGCGCTGGTCTGGGGCAGTTGGTCCCACTTTGACCGCTCGTTCGACTTTGGCGCGCCGATGTGGAGCCGTGACAGTTCGATTGATATTGGCATTCCGCTCTGGCCTGCCAAGCTGCTGGCGCCGGTGGCGTTCTCGGTTCTTTGTTTGAGGCTGCTTCTGCAGGTTTGGGGCTATGGTCGTGCCTTGATTCTGGGCATCGAAAGCCCGGTTGCGGTGCCTCTGATACAGGACGCGGCCGCACAAGCTGCCGCCGAAGCCGAGCAATTCGAAGGGCAGGACTAGCACATGGACACAATCGAGATTGGCCTTTGGGTCACGGGTGGCCTGCTGGTTCTGGTTGTTACGGGGATGCGCGTGGCCTTTGCCGCTGGCCTTGCGGGTCTGGTTGGACTGGTCTGGATATTCTGGGCCAAGTTTGGGTACGATCCGGACCGCTTTGGCAAAGCACTTACGGTCGCTGTCAAAACAGCTGGGCAGGTACCCCATTCCAAGGTTGCTGCCCACACGCTCAGCCTGATCCCGACCTTTATCCTGATCGGCTATCTGGCTTACTACGCGGGACTCACACGTGCGCTGTTCGAGGCTGCGAAACGCTGGGTCGCTTGGGTGCCTGGAGGGCTGGCGGTTTCGACCGTATTCGCCACTGCGGGATTCGCCGCCGTTTCCGGTGCCTCAGTCGCTACGTCCGCTGTGTTCGCCCGGATTGCCATCCCTGAGATGCTGAAGGTCGGCTATAATAAGCAATTCGCGGCCGGGGTCGTCGCCGCAGGTGGTACGCTGGCATCCCTGATCCCTCCGTCTGCGATCCTTGTGATCTATGCAATCATCGTGGAACAGGATGTCGGCAAGCTTCTGTTGGCCGGATTTATCCCCGGCGCGTTCTCAGCTGTTGTTTACGGCCTGCTGATCGTAGGCATAGCGGTTGTTTTCAAATCCGTCGGCCCGCCGGTCACAGGCTTTACCTGGAAACAGCGCTTTGCCTCGTTGCCCGGCGCGTTTCCAATCGTCGCCGTGATCCTGATCATCATCTGCTTTGTCTATAACCCGTTTGGAGAAAAAGCCTGGGGAACTCCGACAGAAGGCGGCGCAATCGGCGCTTTCATCGTCTTCTGTTTCGCGTTGTTCCACGGCATGCGGTGGCCCGAGTTGAAATCGGCCCTGCTGGAAACCGCAAAGCTGACAGCCATGATCTTCACGATCATCTGGGGCGTTTTGATTTATGTACGTTTCCTTGGGTTTGCCGATCTTCCAGGCGCGTTTTCGAACTGGATTACCTCGTTGGAAATGTCGCCAATGCTGATCCTGATCTGCATTCTGCTGGCCTATGCTGTTCTGGGCATGTTTATGGACGCTATCGGGATGTTGTTGCTGACACTGCCAGTGGTTTACCCGGCGGTCATGGCCTTGAACGGGGGCGAAACGGTCAGTGCCGCCGACAGCGCGTTCGGCATGTCAGGTCCGATGTGTGCGATATGGTTCGGCATTCTGGTGGTTAAAATGGCCGAGTTTTGCCTGATCACACCACCTATTGGTCTGAACTGTTTCGTGGTCGCTGGTGTGCGCCCGGATCTGAGTGTTCAGGACGTGTTCAAGGGGGTGACGCCGTTCTTCATCGCCGATGGCGTGACAATTGCACTGCTCGTGGCGTTTCCGGGCATCGTACTCTACCTGCCGTCTCTGGCCGGATAGAAAAAGCCCCCGGTGGTGAACCGGGGGCCAGTCGACGTGAAGCGCGGGTTCTTCAGTTCGCCCGCATCAACATCCCGTACAGGTCACGCGGGTCGTCGGGGTCGGCCAGCATGTCCAGAGGTTCAAAGAAATCAGTGCCTTCGATGGCGGACTGGATGTAACGCAGGGCCGAGAAATCCTCGATCGCGAAGCCAACGCTATCGAAGAGCGTGATCTGCAGGCCATCGGTGCGGCCCTTGGCTTGACCGGTCATGACCTGCCACATCTCGGTCACCGGATGATCGTCGTCCAATGCCTGAATCTCGCCTTCAACACGAGTTTGCTCGGGATATTCGACAAAGATCTCAGACCGCAAAAGGATATCGCGGTGCAGTTCTGTCTTGCCGGGGCAGTCACCGCCGATGGCGTTGATGTGAACACCCGGTCCGACCATGTTGTCGGTCAGGATCGTGGCGTATTTCTTGTCCGCCGTACAGGTGGTGATGACCTGTGCGCCTTCGATGGCATCCTCGGGCGTTTTGCACAACACAACGGTCAGACCGGAGTTCTTGAGGTTTGCAGCACATTTCTCAGTTGCAGCATGGTCGGTGTCGTACAGGCGCACGGTGTCGATCCCGCACATGGCCTTGAACGCCAGACATTGGAATTCGGACTGCGCGCCGTTGCCAATCATCGCCATAACGCGCGCGGACTTCGGCGCCAGATAGCTGCCCACCAGCGCAGACGTAGCCGCAGTTCGCAGAGCGGTCAGCATCGTCATCTCAGTCAGCAGGGTTGGGTAGCCGGTATAGACGTCAGCCAGCAGGCCGAACGCTGTTACCGTCTGCAGGCCCTCGGACGTGTTCTTGGGGTGGCCGTTGACATATTTGAACCCATAGGCCTCACCATCCGAGGTCGGCATCAGCTCAATCACGCCATGGGGTGAGTGGGCCGGGATGCGCGGGGTTTTGTCAAAGCTCTCCCAGCGTTTGAAGTCGGATTCAATCTGAGCCGCGATCTGAGTGATCATCTTTTCAAGCCCGATATGGTGCACCAGCCGCATCATGTTGTCGACGGATACAAAGGGCACAAGCGCCTTGTCGGAAGGTTGCATCATGGTCTCCTATCGGCGGGAAAGGTGGATTCCGGCGATCATGCAACGTACTGATCCTCCGGCTGTTTCTATGGTTGGAACCGACAAAGGCAGCAGGTTGGCGCTGTCTTCGATGGTGTCGATCTGTTTGGGCGTCAGTGCTTCTTTGGCGCGGCTGGACAATGCCAGTACAAGGCCTTCACGACCACTGAGCTCAATGGTGTTTCCGGCAAAATTCGCGATCTGCTCATGGGACAGGTCGATGACGGTGCGGCCGGATTCTTCCAATCGCGCCTGCACGGTCGTGCGGCGTTTGGGGTCGGTAATCATGTCGAGGCAGATCAGAGCAAAATGTGTGCCGATCCCCATTAGCACGTTGGTGTGATAGACATCTCGGCCTTCGGCATCCCGGGCTTCGAACGCGATGGGTTCGTAGTTGAAATTGGTGCAGAACCGCTCCAGCAGAACGGGGTCGGCGCGGTTGGATTTGACCGTATAGGCAATGCGCCCGACGTGATCGAGAACCATTGCTCCGGTACCTTCCAGCGCAAGATCGTCCTGTTCCAGCCCCGAATAATCGATCACGTCCTGAACGCGGTATTGCTGTTTCAGCAACTCGATGACATCTGTGCGGCGTTCGCGTCGGCGCGACGGAACAAACATCGGGTAGATCGCAATGTGCCCGCCGGGATGCGTCGAGAACCAGTTGTTAGGGAAAACACTGTCCGGCGTGTTCTGTTGACCGTGATCGTCAAAGACATGAACGGTGACACCAGCCCCACGCAGTTGTTCAACCGCCCGATCATGTTCATCGCGCGCGGCTGCTGACGTTGCTTCGGCAGAGCGGTGTGCCAGCGTCTGAAACGCATTGTCGTGGCGAGTCTCTGGGTTCGAAACAAACTCATGCGGGCGGACCATGACAACGGCAGAGGGAGATTGAAGAGAATTCATCAGAAGCTCCGGGTCGGGCGGTCGAAGATGCGGCGACCCAGCAGGGAGGCAGCCAGATCGACCATCAGTTTTGCGGTGCGTCCACGCTCGTCAAGGAACGGGTTCAGTTCGACCAGATCCAGTGAGCAGACCAGTCCGCTTTCGTGCAACAATTCCATCACCAGATGGGCTTCCCGTTCGGTGGCGCCTCCGGGAACGGTGGTGCCCACGGCCGGAGCGACCGAAGGGTCCAGAAAGTCGACATCCAGCGAGACGTGAAGAATACCGTTTTCCGCCCGGACACGGTCAAGAAATGCTATCAACGGTGCCTTGATACCATGCTCATCGATGCTGCGCATGTCGGCGAGCATGGCCTGATCCTGTTCAAGCCTTGCGCGTTCTGCAGGGTCCACGGACCTGAGGCCGATCATACCCACGCGGTCTGTCGGAACAGGGGCGGTCAATGGTGGGAAGGCGTCAAACCCGGGTTGCCCCGTAAAATATGCAACCGGAGTGCCGTGCAGATTACCGCTGCCGGTGCTGTCCGGAGTGTGAAAATCGCTATGCGCATCCAGCCAAAGCACGAACAACGGGCGTCCGATCCGGTCGGCATGCGTGGCCATTCCTGCAACGGTGCCCATAGACAAAGCGTGATCGCCGCCCATGAAGATCGGCAGGCCCTTGGGTGCGGTTTCCTGTGCCGCGCGGCTAAGCGCGCTGGTCCAGCCGACACATTCGGGTAGGGCAACTAGATGCGGGTGCTCTGGCACGTCCGACGGATCGGCGCTTACATTTCCGATATCCGCAACTTGATGCCCCAGATCTGTCAGGGCTTCTTGAAGGCCCGCTACCCGATACGCGTCGGGACCCATACGGCACCCCTGACGACGCTTGCCCGCGTCCATCGGCGCACCGACCAATATCACGTTTTTAGTATCCATATGTCTATGTACTCACACAGGATGGCTTGCGAAAAGACAACAAAATGTTCAAAATGACACTTTGATATACGAACTGGAAAGTAATCATGGACGATTTGGATGGCAGGCTGCTAAGCGCCTTACATCGGGATGCACGGGCATCGCTGTCTGAACTCGCTGAAACGCTGGGTGTGACGCGCACGACCGTCCGCAGCCGGTTGCAACGCCTCAAGCAGTCAGGCGAGATCGTAGGATTTACAGTTCTCACCCGTCAGGACGTGGCGCAAAGCCCGGTGCGTGGGCTCATGATGCTGGAAATCGAAGGCCGGGGAACCGAGCGCACGATGGCCCGCATCGCCGCAATGCGTCAAGTGCGCGCCGTGCATTCAACGAACGGCAGCTGGGACCTGATCGCCGAAATCTGGACCGAGACTCTGGCCGAGCTGGACGAGGTTCTGTTTCAGATTCGCCGCATGGAGGGGATAACCCGGTCCGAGACCAACCTGCTGCTCTCGACCCGAAAGGGGCGGTTCTGACCCCGTAGTGCTTTGAGCCTGAACGAAATTGTGCGAAAGTTGCTTTGCGTGATCCAACCGCGCCGGACGTGACAGGGCCTGAGAGCAGGGACAAAGCATGGCAACGCAAGAGAACGTCGAAGAACTCTGGGCTGTACGCTTGGCGGAACGGGTGGCGGGGTTTCTGGAGAAGCCCGCGGTCAGGATCGCGATACCGATTCTGGTAACCCTCATCGCACTGACAGTTCTGCACGAGCTGTCATCCCATGTGAAATGGGCTGATGTGCAGACGGACGTTGCGAACACGTCGTGGAAACTGATGCTCATTGCGCTGTGCTGGACAGCGTTCAGCTTTTTTTCGCTGTCGCTCTATGACGTATTTGCGGTGCAAAGTGTGGCAGACGGCGAGGTGCCATTGCCCGTGGCTGGTATGGCCGGGGCCTGCGGGTATGCAGTGTCGAATTGTCTTGGATTTTCCTACATTACGGGCACGGCGATCAGGTATCGGATCTATGCGTCCCTCGGGTTGGATTTAGGCAGAGTCGCGGGCGTTGTTGCCACCTCATGGATTGCTTTCTGGTCGGGTTTTGTTCTGCTGTTGGGCACTTTGCTGGCGCTGCATCCGGACGGAATCTCCAAGATTTTGCCCATAAGTGATGTCACCGAAACCGTGATCGGTGTGGGCTTGCTGGTAGCGCTGGCAAGCTTGTTCATTTGGCTTTCTAGGGGCGGGCGCAGACTGGCCACGGGTGGGTTGGGCTTCAACCTGCCGGGCGGCAAATTGGCTGGACTTCTGACGCTGGCCGCGGTCGGTGATCTGTTCGGGGCATCGATGACCCTATACGTTCTGATGCCGGATGATATTGGGGTTGGATATCCGTTCTTCTTCACAATCTACATCGGAGCCATCGCCGTCGGCATCCTCAGCCACGCCCCCGGCGGGATTGGCGCGTTCGAAGCAACTCTGATCGCAGGGCTAGGGGCCTCGGGGCGGTCCGACGTGATCGCAGCGTTGTTGCTTTATCGGTTGGTCTACACGTTTCTGCCTTTTGCGATCGCCACATTGTCTATCGCCGTGGCGTCGGCGCTGACGCATCGCCACCACATCAGCGGGGCGGCGACATGGGTTTATCGCGTGATCCGACCGATCATCCCGATGGTTGCCGCGGGCGTTGCTGCGGTTGCCGGAGTCATCCTGTTGGTATCCGGAGCGTTGCCCACCAGCAGCCAGAGTCTGGGCGCATTGCGTGACTTCCTGCCCTTGTCATTTGTCGAGGCGTCTCACCTTGCGGGTAGTGCGGTCGGGGTTTTGTTGCTCCTTGTGTCACGGGGGTTGTTCCGCAAGCTGTACCGCGCCTGGGTGGTCGCCATGTTGTTGATGGTTGCGGGGTTCATTGCGTCGCTGACAAAAGGCCTTCACACCCATGAAGCAATCACAATGTTGTGCACTATCGCCTTGCTGGCCACGTTTCGGGGGGCCTTTTACCGGGTCAGCGGCGCGTCGATCTTCCGCCTGAACATTCCGTGGCTGGTCAGCGTGATTGCCTTGCTGCTGGTCATTTTCTGGATCGGACTGTTTGCCTATTCACATGTCGAGTATCAGAACGCCCTTTGGTGGGAATTCGCCTGGAACGGAAATGCCTCGCGATTTTTACGCTCGAGCCTTGTGGTCGCCGTCATTCTTGGTGTGGTGGCAGTGAACTCTTTGTTCGGGCGTGAAGTACCGGAACCGATGAGGACCGAGATACCGGAAGTTGTCGAACGGCTGGCGCTGGAAAGCGAAGACACCGAGGCGCAGATCTCCTTGACCGGCGACAAACAGTTCCTGATTTCTCCAGACGACAAAGCGTTTCTGGCCTACGCCGATACCGGTAATGCTCTGATCAGCAAGGGTGAGCCCGTGGGGGATGAAACGGCTGGCCAGCAACTGGTCTGGCAGTTGCGCGAGATGGCGGATCGCGAGGGCAAGTTGTGCGCGTTTTACAGCGTCTCGACCAAGTACCTGCCGACCTTTCTGGATCTGGGCCTCTCCATCCTGAAAATCGGAGAGGTCGCGCGCGTTCCGCTCAAGGATTTTTCACTGGACGGAAAGCCGCGCAAAAGGTTCCGTCAAGCCAAGCACAGGGCCGAACGCGAAGGATACGTGTTCGAGATCATTCCAAAGGAAAAACTGGCCCCGGTTCTGCCAGAGTTGCGCAAGATCTCAGATGACTGGTTGGAGCACAAGGCGGGAGAGGAAAAGGGCTTTGCGCTGGGCGGATTCGACGATGAATATCTGTCTTATTTTGATTTCGCAGTTCTGAAGAAGGCCGATACCGGAAAGATCGTGGCCTTTGCCAACCTTTTCCAAGGCGGGCACAAATCCGAATTGTCGTTGGACCTGATGCGGTACGAGCCCGACGGATCGAACTTCATTATGGACGCGTTGTTTGCCGAGATGATGACCTGGGGGGCAGAGCAGGGCTTCCATTGGTTCTCGCTCGGGGCCGCACCGTTTTCGGGGATCGAAAACAGGCAGCTGGCATCCTTCTGGAACCGTGTTGGTGGGTTCGTTTATGAGCATGGCGAGCAGTTCTATCACTTCGAAGGACTGCGGTCCTTCAAGCAGAAATTCGACCCGGAATGGAGCCCGAACTATCTGGCCAGTCCCGGCGGTCTTGCGGCTCCGCGGATTCTGTACGAGGTGAACATCCTGATTTCCGGCGGGTTACGTGGGCTGACCAAGTAAGCGTCAGTTCAGGCTGGCACGCGTTGGGGTTTCCTCCAGCAGGTCACCCCAATCGGTGCGATATGCCATCTCGGCCAGAACGGTCTCGGGCAGGAATTCCTGATTCTGCCGGATTTGCCAGCCCCCGCCCAATCCTTTGTAGACCGCAACCAGATTGCTGGACACTTGCTGGCGCGCTTCGATCAGATTGGCCTGAGACCGCAGCAGGGCAGTTTGGGTGTTCAGGATTCGAGAATAGCTGGCGATGCCGTCCCGGTACTGATCGATGGCGATCTCGGCCGCTTTGCGCGACGCCGCCACGCTGTTCTCATAAAACCCGACCTGCTTGCGGGACTGTGCGTAGGCCACCATCGCGCTTTCGACCTCGGAATAGGCGGTCAGGACCGTATTCTGATAATTGGCGATCAGAGCCTGATAGGCGGCATCCTGCGCCCGCACGTTGTTCTTGATTCGGCCGTAGTTCAACACGTTCCAGACGACACCAGCGTTGGCGAGCCCTGTGTTGCTGGCCGACGAGAACAAATCTCGACCACCCGAGGCCTGCAGGCCAATTGAGCCGGACAGAATGAACTGCGGATAAAGATCAGCCAGCGCGATACCGACCTGAGCGGATTGCGTTGCCGCTGCCAGTTCTGCCGCGCGGACGTCGGGGCGGCGACGCAGTAGTTCTGCCGGAACACCGACCGCCACGTTTGAACGTGCAGAAGGGATGCGACCAGAGTTACCCAACAGGCTGGTCATGCGGGATGGCGTCGCGCCAAGCAATACCGCCAATGCGTTCTTGGCCTGTTGAAGATCGCTTTCGATTTCAGGAACCAGAGCCTTGGTGTTGTTCAGCAAGGCCTGCGATTCCTGAACGTCCAACTCTGTTGTAACGCCATTGTTGAACCGAAGCTCGGTCAGGTCGGCAGATTCCTGTTGCAGCTTGATGTTCTCGCGCGCGACCGCCAGCGACTCCTGCAGGGCCCGGATGTTGACATAGAGAGCCGCGACATCGCCGGTCAGCGTGACCAGAGCATCGTCATAGTTTGCCACCTGCAGCGCCAGATTGGACCGCGCCGCCTGCACGCCGCGGCGTTGCTGGCCCCAGACGTCCAGTTCCCACTGCGCGTCAAACCCGACCTGCGAGGTCGAAAACTCGGTGTCCAGCGGGATGATCCGGCGGATATCCGAAATTGGCCCGAGGTTGTCGCTGACCTGACGGCGTTCAATGGATGCGCCGATAGCCTGCGATTGCGGGTACAACTCACCGAACGCGATGCCCAGCTGCGCGCGTGCCTGCAGGACACGTGCGCCCGCGACCTGCAGATCCAGGTTCTGTGCATAGGCTTCGGCTATCAGTTTGTTCAAGGTGGGGTCGTTGAAGGTCTCCCACCATTTAACTACCGGCGCGCTGCGCGACGTTAGCCCGCTTTGCCCTGTGCTTGGGCTGTTCACTTCGATCCACTGCTTAACGACCGGAGAGTTGGGACGCACGAAATTCGGACCAACTGGTGCGCATCCCACCAGAAGCGTCGCACACAGGGCCGTGCCCATCAGTCGGCGGTAAAGTCTGGACCGGGTCATGCTAAGCGTCCTCAGATATCCAATGGTCGAATGAAGTTGGCGAAGGAGTACAGCCGGATATTAATCCGCCGCAGAAACTCAAAGCTCTTGCCTTGCCCTGTGTAAATCGCCACGGCTGCGTGACCGCCAGCAGGGAAGGTGTGCCCGTCAGGGATGTCGACCGAGATTTGCACCGCGATACGTCCCGGCAGTTTCGGCAGTTCAAAGCCGGGCAGGCGGCCCGAGGGCAGGTACTGGCCCTGACGGGTGGCCCACCAGATCGCCTCGACCTTGCCGGTCAGAATTTCGCCGGGGTAGAGGTCAAGCGCGACCTCGACGGGTTGGCCGACTTCGACAAATTTCAGGTTTTGTTGCCGGTAAGTGGCCAGAATGTAGGGATTGTCCTTGGTCACAAAGCTGGCAATAGCCCCCAGGCGGATATCGCCAACGACAAGTCCCGGACGCGCCTGTTGAGACACGATCATCCCGTCTTCGGGCGCGTAGATCGTTGTATTGTCAAGAAAATACTGAGCCTTATCCAGCTGAGCCTGTGCCTGCAGGATGCCCGTATTGATCCCATCTATTTGCGAAGCCAAAGCCAGATTGGCCTTTTCCAGATTTGCCTCGGCCTCTTTGATCTGCGCCTCGTCTTCTGTGACCTGCTCGTTCCAGCGATCCAGTTCGTCCTGACGCGCACCGCCTGCAGGTACCAGATTTTCGTACCTAGCCTGCTGCGTAAGCGCGTATGCCAGTTGGGCGTTCGCGCGTTCAACCGCTTCGGCTGCGACGATCACATCCTGTTCTAGGATTTTGGCATTTTGCTGTGCCGCAACCAACTGCGCGGTGGCTCCTTCGACTTCCAGCGCGAAAACGGTGTCGTCAAAACGATACAGGGGATCGCCCTTTTTGACTTCGGTATTCGGTTCCACCAGCACTTCGGTCAGGATCGTAGGCTCGGTCAGGCGCGGGACGATCTGGATGGTCGAGCGCACAACGTGACTGTCGATGGAAAACGGCTGAAAGAACCGCAGCGCGACCAGAAATACCAGCAACAGGTGTGCGCCCACCCAGAAGGTCACGATCCCCCAGGTGATGCTGAACTTCAGCCACTTCACTTTGAAGAAGATAAACCAGACGAAGATGATATAAAAAAGCGTAATGCCGAGGGCGACGAACATATTGAGTAGTTTCCTTTGGCCTTAGCTTTTCTGCGTCTCGTCGGGATCAAGCGGGTCGCGGTATTCCTCTGTCAACTCTCCGCCCAACCTCTTGATTTCCTTGCGAACGGCGTCTCGTTCGTCTTCGGGCATTCGGCGAATATCGACAACGGTTCCGTCGTGGAATGCCCAGATAAAGGCGTGGACCCACGGGACGATGGCCAGAAATCCCATCCACCCCATGATCTTTATCGCCTCGGCATGGGGGTGGTTGCGTTTGATCGCGATGCGTCCCGGCAATCCCATGACGAACAGGAACAGAGCCATCACCGCCGCCAGCAGCAATATCAATGCAAGAAACGTCAGGTAGTCATAGTAATCAAGCGGCTGCCCAAGTAACCCCATGTTCGTGCCTCCGTTTGGGAAGGTTACCCCATCCTCAATTGTTGGTGCCCAGTTCGTCAATCAATTTGTAACTGGTTGGCGGGTCGGCGCAAATTCCCGGGCCGCACTCGATCAAGGTTGAAACAGCGTTCAGCACTGCCAAGCCCAGCATGATGAAGAATGCCGTTTTGGCCAGAGTGCTGCCGCCAAAGCGCGGCTGGTCCGATGTGTCGGTGGCGTATTGCCGTTCAAACATCAGCATGATCGCCGTGCCCAACAGGATCAGGAAAAAGCAGATGGCGGCCCATGTGTAGTAATGGAGGCCTAGAACAGGCGAGCCATAATGTCCGGTGCCCGGAACAATATGTAGAAGGATCTGCCGCACTGCGACGCTGCCGCCGAACAACGCGGCAATCAGCATCAGCGCGTAATGTTGGGGGCGGGCTCCGTATAGCAGGTTCAATCCCAGACCAACGCCCACGGCGACAAATCCCACACGTTGCAGCAGGCAAAGCGGGCAGGGCAGTTCATACAGCGTCAGTTGGTAGATATAGGCCAGCAACAGCACGAGGCTGACGGCCAGCATGCCAATTGCGTTCAGAGTTCGGGACAGGTCCGGTGTCATCTCTGCCCCCTACAACTGGATCGTCAACTGGCTGGTGGCATGAAACTTCAGCCAGTACACGCTCAACGCAAGCGTGAAAATGAACAGCGTGTTGGCTGCTGTTGTTCTTCTAAAATAGTTCAGCCCCATGGTGGCTGTAAGTAACGCAAATAAAAGCGCTATCATGGCCCGGTTCTCCCCTTCCGTGCAACGATCGCAATACGGGGATACTGTCAGGCGAAATGGTATCTGGCAAGGAAAGGGTTGCAAGGTTCACCTTTTAGGCGAACCGCTTACGCCGCTATTGGCATATGCGCACGATCGTTTCCCAATCGTTGCACCGGTCGCGCAGATAGGCTGTCAGCGGTTGGTCGGTGTAGAACGTATCGATTTCGGCCAAAGACGAGATGCGGGCCGGAGCCGCCCTCTGAAACTTGGAATGATCGGCCACAAGAAAAGTGCGCCGTGTCTGGGCGAGGATTGTCTGGCTGACGTGGACTTCTTGAAAATCAAAGTCCAGAAGATCCCCATCGGCGTCCAGCGCAGAGCAGCCGATAACGGCGTAGTCGAACTTGAATTGCCTGATGGTCGATATCGTCAGATTGCCGATCAACCCACCATCCGAACGGCGCAGGACGCCCCCTGCAACGACAATTTCGCAATCGGGGTTTTCCACCAGAATGTTGGCGACGTTCATGTTGTTGGTGACGACCATCAGATCCTTATGGTTCAGCAATTGGCGGGCAACGGCCTCGGTCGATGTCCCAATATTCATGAAAACGGACGCGCCATCGGGAATGTCACCGGCGCAAGCCATCGCAATACGTGCCTTGGCATCTTCGTTCAGGGCGCGACGGTCTTCGTAGCCAATGTTGGAGACGCCGGACCGCAACACCGCGCCGCCATGTACCCGGTCCAATTTTCCCATATCGGCCAGTTCGGAGAGGTCGCGACGAATGGTTTGAACCGTAACGCCGAACCGCGCAGCCAATTCTTCCACCATTACCCGACCGTCTTGTCTGGCAATGTTCAGAATATCCGACTGACGAAAGGAAAGGGACATGTTTGGCTCCGGATGAGTGGGTATGTTCGTTTTTGTTCTATTTGAAGAATAAATCAAGCATTTGAACGAGGGTACGCTGTTCTTACAGTTACCTTGTGCTAATTCGTGCACTCTCCCGAAGTGAAAGCGAAAAAAACCGAATAGCGGCATTGACGAAACGCGCCTGCGCCGGGTTAATGGCCGCGACTTTTCCAGCATAGGGAATCATCCGGATATGGAACGGCAAAGTGGCGAGGTCACAGACCTTTTCATCATCGGTGGCGGGATCAACGGGTGCGGCATCGCGCGAGATGCAGTTGGGCGAGGGTTGTCCGTCACTTTGGCTGAGATGAACGATCTGGCCTCGGCGACTTCGTCAGCCTCGACGAAGCTGTTTCATGGCGGTTTGCGGTATCTGGAGTTCTTCGAATTTCGCCTGGTGAGAGAGGCTCTGATCGAGCGTGAAACGCTACTGCGCGCGATGCCCCATATCAGCTGGCCGATGCGCTTTGTGCTGCCGTATCACGCTGACATGCGGTTCGACTCCGAGACACCGACGTCCCGGTTGCTGAACAAGGTGATGCCGTGGATGCGGGGACAGCGCCCAGCGTGGCTGATCCGTTTGGGGTTGTTTATGTACGACCACCTTGGCGGGCGTAAAATCCTGCCGGGGACAACTTCGCTGAACTTGCGCAGCGCTCCGGAAGGTGCGCCGCTGCAGGATAAGTTCGAAACTGCTTATGAGTATTCCGACTGCTGGATCGAAGACTCTCGCCTGGTAGTACTGAATGCCCGCGATGCTGAGGCTCGCGGCGCGAGAATTCTGGTGCAGACCGAAGTTCTCTCCGCTGAACGGGTCGATGATCTGTGGAAGGTCACAATCCGTGATCGGCAAAATGGAGAAACACGCGTCGTTCGCGCCAGAATGTTGATCAATGCGGGTGGACCGTGGGTCGGAGACATTATCCAGACCAAGATCCGGGTCAATTCCCGCGAAGGGGTGCGCCTGGTGCGTGGCAGCCATATCGTGACGCGCAAACTCTTTGATCACGACAAGTGCTATTTCTTTCAGGGCGAGGATGGGCGCATTATCTTCGCCATCCCCTATGAGCGCGACTTTACCCTGATCGGTACAACAGATCAGGATCATCCGAACCCATCAGAACCACCGGTCTGTACTGAGGCAGAGCAGGATTATCTGTGTGCGTTCGCGACAAAGTACTTCAAGCAGCCGGTCGCGCGCGATGATATCGTATGGACCTATTCCGGCGTGCGACCTCTGTATGACGATGGGGCCAGCAGTGCGACGGCTGCGACCCGCGATTACACCCTGAAGGTCGACGCGCAGGGCGGGGCGCCTGTGTTGAACGTATTCGGCGGAAAGATCACCACGTACCGGCGTCTGGCGGAAAGCGCGATGGAAAAGGTAGCCGAGCACTTCCCCGATTTGCCAGGCCCATGGACAGCTGGCGTCGCGTTGCCCGGCGGGGATTTTCCGGTCGATGGCGTACAGGATTTGGTCGCAGGGCTATTGGCTGACTACGCGTTTCTCGACCGAGCCTGGGCCGAGCGGCTGGTCCGCGCCTATGGCACCGAAGCCCGGATCGTTCTGGGGGATGCCACCTCCATAGCAGATTTGGGCGAAGACTTCGGCGCAACCCTGACTGCGCGGGAATTGGCGTGGTTGATGGACAAGGAATATGCCCGCACGGCCGAGGACGTTGTGTGGCGCAGGAACAAGATGGGCCTGAGACTGACCGCCGAGCAAATCGAGCGCATTCAGGGGTGGATGGACCACCAAAACACGCCAGCGGTCGTTTCGGCCTAAGCAAGCCGGCCTAAAAAAAGCCCCGCCGGATTGGCGGGGTTTTTGTTTTGGATCAGGCAGTTTCCTCGGAAGAGCCCGGATCGTTTTTCGTTCCCTTGATCCACTCCCGCAGGCTTTGCATCAAGGCATACAGGACCGGCACGAGGATTACCCCGACCAGCGTCGCTGCCAGCATTCCGCCGAACACGGCCACACCGATGGCCTTCTGGCTTGCAGCGCCCGCGCCGCTTGCTGCGAGCAGCGGAACCACACCCAGCAGGAAGGACAAGGCCGTCATCATCACCGCGCGGAAACGTTGATACGCAGCTTCGGCGGCGGCGTCCCTGATCGAAAGGCCTTTGGCCCGCTGCTCCATCGCAAATTCGACAATGAGAATGCCGTTTTTCGAGGCAAGACCTACAAGCATGATCATCCCGATCTGCGTGTACAGGTTGATGTCGCTGCCAACGATGGCCACAGCGGCCACCGCACCGAACAGCGCAACGATCACCGACAGCAGGATCGATACCGGCATCGTCCAGCTTTCGTATTGCCCCACAAGGAACAGGTATCCAAAAAGGATCGCCAGCCCGAGGATGACGATGACCAGACCACCGGAAGCCAGCTGCTGTTGCGCCGTCCCGGTCCATTCAAAGGCGTATCCGGGGGGCAGGGCGGTGGTCGATTCCTCGGTCATCACTGTGATCGCATCGCCGGTCGAAAGCCCCTCGGCAGGAACGGCCGTCACAGTCGCGGACCTGAACAGGTTGTGACGCTTCAGCAAAACCGGACCCAGAACGTTTTCGACGTCAATGAGTGTACCCAGGGGCACCATCTCACCTTTGGTCGACCGCACGTAGAGGTTCGAGATATCGTCAACATTGTCCCGATACGACCCGTCGGCCTGGATCATCACCCGATACACCCGTCCGAACAGGTTGAAGTCGTTCACGTAATACGACCCCAATTGCGCCTGCATCGTCTGGAAAACCTCGGCAACTGAAACCTCCAGCGTCTTGGCTTTCTCGCGGTCCAGATCGACGAACAGCTGCGGCACGTTTGCGCGGAAGGTGGTATAGGCCTGTCCGATTTCTGGACGTTGGTTGGCCGCGTATACAAACGATCCGACCGCCGAGGCCAAGTCCTGAGGCGTGCCGCCCCCCGTTTGCTGAACCTCCATCTCAACACCCGCCGAGTTTCCGAGACCCTGAATCGGCGGTGGGTTGAATGCCACGATCGAAGCCGCGGACTCACCATATGCGATGGCCAGAACCTTTTGCAGAATGGCGTCCGCACTCAGGTCGTCTTCTTGACGGTCGTCCCAGTTTTCGAGGTTCACGAAGATCGCAGCGCCGTTTGTGGTCGTGCCGTTGAGGATCGAGAAACCGTTGATCAGAACGGTACTGGACACGCCCGGGATCTGCTGGATCTGGTCATCGACCCGACCGGACACGACCTCGGTGCGTTCCAGAGTCGCGGCGTCGGGAAGCTGAATATCAACAAACAGATAGCCGTTATCCTCAAGCGGAAGGAAGCCGCTGGACGTATTGGACATGATCGTGCCCGTGCCCATGGCCAGCACAACAATGACACCCAGCCCGACAACCGGCAGAATAAGCAGCTTGCGAACGATTGCGACATAGCCGGTCCGAATGGTGCCGATAAAGTTCTCGAACACCGCCAACAGCCCTTTGGGCGGGCCAGACCGCGGTTTCAGCACCAGCCCGCACAATGCAGGCGATAGAGTCAAAGCATTGATCGATGAGATCACAACCGCGGTCGAGATCGTCACAGCGAATTGCGAATAGAGCCGCCCCGAGATGCCGGGCATGAAGGTCACCGGTACAAACACCGCCAACAGAACCAGCGTGGTTGCAATCACCGGGCCAGTGATCTGCCCCATAGCTTTGCGTGTCGCCTCAGCCGGGGGAAGACCTTCGTCCGCGATGATCCGCTCGACGTTTTCGACCACAACGATGGCGTCATCCACCACGATCCCGATGGCCAGCACCAGCGCGAACAGCGAAATCGTGTTCAGCGACATGCCGAACAAGAGCAGGAACGCAAACGTACCGATCAGAGAGACCGGGATCGCAACCGCGGGAATGATGGTTGCCCGCCAGCTGCCAAGGAAAACAAACACAACCGTGATCACCAGCGTGAAAGTCAGGATCAGGGTCGTGACCACGTCATTCAGTGACTGTTCTACAAAGTCAGTGGTGTTGAAGGGAACGTCGTATTCGACATCCGTGGGAAAGGTGCGCGACAACCGTTCCAGTTCAGCCTCGACGCGTTCAGAGACCGCCAACGCGTTCGCACCGGGTGCCTGATAAATGCCGATTACGGTGGCCGGAACACTGTCAAAAAAACCAGAGGCTGCATAGTATTCCGCACCCAGCTCGACCCTGGCGATATCCTTGACCCGCACAATAGACCCTGCATCACCGGTTCGGATGACAATGTCACCAAATTCGGCAGCCGAGGTCAGGCGGCCTTTGGTTTTGATCGTGTACTGAAAAGTCTGTCCTTCTGGCACCGGAGGCGCACCGATGGAACCGGCCGAAACTTCGACGTTCTGTTCGCGAATGGCGTTGATCACGTCGCCCGGTGTGATGGACAGAGCTGCCATCTGATCGGGGTCCATCCAGATCCGCATGGCGTATTCCAGATTGGTCAGAACGTCCGCTTTACCAACGCCCTGAACCCGCGCCAGAGCGTCTTTCAGGTTGATTGAGGCATAGTTGGACAGGAAAACGCTATCATATGTGCCGTTCGGCGATGTCAGCGTCACCAGCAACAACATGTTGGTCGACGCCTTTTGTGTTACCACCCCTGACGATGTTACCTCTGCCGGTAGCGAGGACATCGCTTGTGCCACGCGGTTCTGCACGTTTACGGACGCGATATCGGGGTCAGTACCCACTTCAAACGTAATGTTCAGCGAATACGAGCCGTTGTCGGATGAGGTGGACGTCATATAGATCATGTCGTCCACACCGTTCACCTGCGCCTCAATCGGGGCGGCAACGGTGTTTTCCACGGTTTCGGCGTTGGCGCCGGTGTAGGTGGTCGTCACACTGACCACTGGTGGTGTGATGTCCGGGAACTGGGCGACCGGCAAAACCAGATAGCCGATGCCGCCCATGATGGTCAGGACAAGCGAAATAACAAGCGCCAGCTTAGGCCGGCTGATGAACAGGGCTGAGAACATCCGTTATTCTCCCGGCTGTTCAGAAGCGACGACGGCATCCACCGCCACACCCGGGCGAACCCTTTGCAGGCCCTCGACGATCACGCTTTCGCCTTCGCGCAAACCATCCAGCACGATGATCGCAGTTCCGACGGTATCGCCCGTGGTGATGTAACGCTGTTCGACCAGTTGCTTGTCATTGACCACCAGAACAAATTCGCCGCGCTGATCGCGCTGCAAAGCGGCCTGGGGGACCAACACCTGAAGCGTCGGCTCCAGCGCCTCGATCTGAACGCTCAGGAACTGACCGTCTACGATCAGGCGGGCGGCATTGGGGAATTGCGCCCGAAGTGTAATCGCACCTGTCAGCGGATCGATGCGGTTATCTACAAAAACGATCTCACCGGTTTCGTCCAGCGCTGTTCCATTGGGCAGGGTCAGGTGCACGTTCGGACTTTGGTCGCTTTCGGCCAAGGACGCTGCGCTTTCACCATATTGTTCAAGAACCGAAGTGAACTGTTTTTCGTTCAACGAGAAATTCACGAAGATGGGCGCTTCGCTGACAAGGTTCACGAGCGGCGGGTTTGTTGGCCCGACCACGTCGCCGACACTTGTATTCACGCGACCGATCCGGCCGGCAAACGGCGCGTGAATTTCCGTATAGCTCAGGTCTAGTTCGGCTTGCTGAATGGCGGCATTAGCAGCTTTTACCTCGGCTTCCGCGACCAGTTCGTTGGCGCGGGCGGTGTCACGTTCGGCTTCCGGAGTCGCATCGCGTTGATACAGCTCTTCCTTCCGGGCTAAATCAATCTTGGCCAGTTCCAGATTGGCCTCGGCGCGTTCCAGATCTGCTTTGCGAGCCTCTAAAGTCGCCTCATAAAGGTCGGGTTCGATGGTGAACAGCAGGTCGTCTTTTTGGACCAGAGCACCGTCATCAACATCCTGAGTTTCAAGAAACCCGTTTACCCGGGCAACGATGTCGACCTTGTCGATCGCCTCGGCGCGCCCGATGAACACTGCCTCATCCGTGATCTCTTCGGTGTATGCAGCCGCAATCGAGACTTTCGGTGGCGGGGCTTCGCTTTGGTCCTGTGCGACGGCGGCGTGTGCCAGTCCCAGACAGATCACAGCGGCGGAGGGCCAGAGGAATTTGCCGGCACGGCTGCTGTGAGGGGATTTCGAAAACGTCGGTACAAGGGACATGGCAATTGCCTCGTTGAAGAAAACTATACACGACCCGAACCGTCACTAACGGGCCGAGTCGCCAGAACTTTTCGTCAGGATGGCGGGTTTGAATGTATTTCTCAACCTTGTTGACGCCCGTTACTGGATGTCGGTTCCAGAAATTATCACGACAGGTCGCAGGTTTACCGGCAGCTTTTGACAATTGGTAGGCGGATTGGCGCCGTAGCAATTAGAGGGCAAAGTGGATAGCCAAAGAAAAAGGGGAGCAAATTGCCCCCCCCTTAGGTTGTCTGAATGATTTTCTTAGTCCCGCGTGCCTGCGAACCGGGACTGCCAGTCTTCACGTTGATCATCCGTGATTTTGGCGAACAGCACGTCCGGAACCGCGAAATCATGCCCGGCGGGCAGGGCATTCAACGCGGCCGCCACGTCTTCGGGCCAGCGGGTATCAAGCGTGTTCATCGCGCTGAGCATTTTAGCCGACGTTTCCGGAATGAACGGAGCGCTGAGCACTGCATAGAGACGGATCAGGTTGAGGCCCAGACGAACTTGTGCCGCTGCCTGTTCCGGATCTTCCTTAAAAGTCGACCAGGGGGCTGCCGCCTGCAGATATTCGTTGCCCGCAACCCAGATCGCGCGCAGCTCCTGCGCGGATTTGCGAACCTCCATCGCCTCCATATGCCCTTCATAGGCCCGGATTCGTTTGGTGAGCTCATCAATCAGCGCCTGTTCGCGTTCGCCATAGGCACCACCCTCGGGCACAGCCTCACCGAATTTCGAACGGCAAAACTTGGTGATCCGGCTGACAAAGTTCCCAAGAACATCCGCAAGGTCCTTGTTCACGGATTGCTGGAAGTTTTCCCAAGTGAATTCACTGTCACTGCTTTCGGGCGCATGGCTCAGGAGCCACCAGCGCCAATAATCGGCGGGCAGGATTTCAAGCGCCTGATCCATGAATACGCCACGGCCCTGGCTGGTCGAGAACTGGCCGCCGTCATAGTTCAGGTAATTGAACGATTTCAGGTGGTCGACCATCTTCCACGGTTCGCCCGATCCCAGAATAGTCGCCGGGAAAGACAGAGTGTGGAAAGGCACGTTATCCTTGCCCATGAACTGGACATAGCGCACGTCTTCGGCACCTTTGTCGGTGCGCCACCAGCGTTCCCAATCGGCGTCGGTCTTGCCGTTGGCGTCGGCCCATTCCTTGGCGCAGGCAATGTACTCGATGGGCGCGTCGAACCAGACGTAGAAGACTTTGCCTTCCATGCCCGGCCAGTCCCGATCGCCTTTCTTGACCGGCACACCCCAATCCAGGTCTCGGGTAATGCCACGGTCTTGCAGGCCGTCACCGTCATGCAGCCATTTCTTGGCAATCGAAGTGGTCAGGATCGGCCAGTCGTGTTTGCTGTCGATCCACGCATCCAACTGATCCTTCATTGCCGATTGGCGCAGATACAGGTGCTTGGTCTCACGCACTTCCAAATCGGTCGAGCCGGAAATGGCCGAGCGTGGCTCGATCAGGTCGGTCGGGTCCAGCTGCTTGGTGCAGTTCTCACACTGGTCACCACGCGCGCGCTCATAACCGCAATTGGGGCAGGTGCCCTCGATATAGCGGTCGGGCAGAAAGCGGCCATCGGCGTTGGAATAGACCTGTTTCTCGCTGACTTCGCGGATCAGGCCCGCGTCGTCCAGCTTACCGGCAAAATGTTGCGTCAGACGCTTGTTCTGTTCGCTGGACGAGCGACCAAAGTGGTCAAAGCTCAGCCCAAAGCGGTTGGCGATGTCGGACTGCACTCCATGCATCTCGGCGCAATACTCGGCGACTGGTTTGCCTGCTTTTGCCGCCGCTAATTCAGCCGGGGTGCCGTGTTCATCGGTGGCACACAGGAACATGACCTCGTTCCCCCGGCCGCGCTGGTAGCGCGCGTACAGATCTGCCGGCAATTGCGAGCCGATCAGGTTTCCGAGGTGCTTGATCCCGTTGATGTAGGGGATCGCCGAGGTGATGAGAATCCGAGCCATGTACCGTATCCACGTAACTGTCTGCGCGCCCGTCTACATTATGTAACGGGCCAGCAAAACCCCGCATTCACGGATAAGCGCCTGAAAGGCAGGTAAGAGCGGGTCTGACACGGGCCTTCGCGTAGTTTCCCGTAAACGTGTATTATTAGGCGCATCAGTCACGTGGGGGGCAATATGAAACTATTTTCGGTTGATCGCCTGAAACATCTGTCCGTTATTCTCTGTTTGAGCGTTTTTGCGGTACCACCTGGCGTTTGGGCCGATCAAAGTAAGGCCATGGACGCTGTCGGGGCCTTCGACAAAGCTATGCTGTCGATTTTTCGCCGGGGTCAGGATGCGCTGACGGCAGAAACCCGACCTGTAATGGTGATCGCGCGGGACGTTACCATCATGTCCGACAATGGCGAGGTTTCGTTCCCAAGGGGCGCACCGAACTATCTTATTTTCAAGTCAACTTCCCACGTTCTGCTGGGGATTATCGGAGCAGTCACCCCGTGGCCGAACGAAGACAGCGAGAATCCGCGCTGGAAGCGGGATTTTGCAACCATCGCACAGGAAATCGACACCCTCCTGCCCGCGATAGATGGCATCGACCTGCCGCAAGAAGAGATCGCCCGGCAACGACAAATGCTTGAGGGCGCTCGTAGCTTTGTGAGCGGGGCGGTCAAACGCGGGACACTCACGCGACAGGACGTGACAGATGCGATCAACGGCATGCGCCCGATCTGGGCGGCCAACATGCGTGAAGCGGCGCGGGCCGAGCTGGCCACGTTACACAAGGCCGTGTCGGACGCGCGCGCTGCGGTCAGCAAAGAAGTCTGGGACGACATGTATGTTGTTCATCACGGCGGGTCGAATGTGACGGGGATAAACGTTGTTGAGCTGTATCTGGAGCGGGTAATGCCGAAGAAAGTCGCGGCGGGCCAGGTCATGTTTGCCGAAAACGCGCATGGCAACAAAGCGATGGCCGATTTCGTCGGTTACGAGCGAATGCAACGTCTTGTCGGCGCCTGGGCGTTCGGGGATCCGGGGCGTATGGAAGTTGACCTGCTGGGATATGAAGCAGGCTCTCTTCTGGATGAAATGATCCCATCCCCGCCGCCGTCGGAGTAGCATTCCGGGCTCCATCCCTCGGGCAATCGCCTGAGCGGCCGACCATCGGACAAGTCGATAAGTTCGGGCTTGTCCCCGAAGAAGCTGCGACCAATCAATAACATAGCTGAGCCGGAAAAATCCCGCCTCTTGTGCTACCGGCCTTCGCGTGACCGCTTCAGTAAGCGACCAATCGTAAACGACGTGCGCGGCGCGTAGACATAGTTGGTTCTCTCTTCCGGTGTTGGGCGCGAGCGCATCCGCGCAAGGCCGAAGATGATCAGGAAAACATGTCCAAGCGCTACGAAAGCGAACAAGGCACCTGGGCCGAATTGCTGGATCAATGTCGAAGAGATATAGGGCGAGGCAATCGCACCCAGCGCGTACCAGAACATCAGCGCGGCCGATAGCTCAACCCGTTGTTCCGTTGTGGCAAAGTCATTTGCGTGCGCCGATGACACCGAGAAGATCGGGAACGTTGTGAAGCCGAACAGAACGGCGGCCGTCATGACGCCTATCGTGCCAGTCCCGCTTGCGGCCATTGTTATCCCGCAACTCAGGACCGCGGCAACGGAAAGCCAGATCAGCACCCAGCGACGGTCGTATTTGTCCGCAAGCCAGCCCATCGGATATTGGGCCAGCGCCCCGCCCAGAACAAAAGACGCCAGGAAGAAGGCGATTTGATCCACGCCCAGCCCAACCTCTTGCCCGTAGACGGGACCCACCATCCGGAACGAAGCCGAGCTCAACGCCGCCACGATCACACCAGCAACCGCCAATGGCGAACTGCGCCAGGCCAGTTTCGGTCGCAGGCGCGGAGCATCCGGCGTTTTGGGCTGGCTGGCTCGCGTCATCGTAAGGGGCAAAAGGGCGGCGCAGCAAAGAATCGCCAACAGGTTGTAAGAGACATAAGATGCGGGTGGCAGAACGGCGATGATCAGCTGCGCACCAAGGGACGCCCCCATATCGACAATGCGGTAGGTGCCCATGGCGCGCCCACGTGTCTCATTTGTGACCTTGGCGTTCAGCCATGCCTCGATCACCGTATAACTGCCTGCGACGCAGGTGCCGGATGCGATCCTGAGCGCGGCCCAGATATACGGGTTGTCGGTCAGTGTGTGACCGATCAGACCCATCGCACCCAAGGCTGTGCAGACCGCAAAGGCGCGAGAGTGGCCGACATTGCCCATAAGCCGCGGGGCCCACCAGCACCCGATAAAGAACCCAAGAAAATGCGCCGATCCCAACAGACCGATCTGCTCGGTTGTGAATTCAAGCGTGATGCCCGAGATCGCATCCAGAGGACCAACGCCGCCCGTCGAGAGCTGCAGAAGAATGACCGAAAGAAAAAGGGCGGCAAAAGAAATGATCGTGCGCATAGTAGGGCCAGCATTACCGCATTAACCAGCGGTGCGCGTTCTAATTCGACTTTTGCGCGTCGTTTTTTGCCTTTCGTGTGTCAGGTCTTCCGGATCAGTTCGGCTCGGATGTTGAGCGTGACGGTGTCCGCGACCAAATCCGGGTATCCGGATGCACCATACGCATGGCGATTCAAAGCACCGGATAGCAGAATGGACAATGCGCTCAGATCATCCGCTGCAGTTCCTGGCCTGCGGTAGAGATTGGCCCGAAGCGTCACCGGACGCGTCACACCGCGAACGGTCAGATCTCCGGTTATGGTCGCACCCTCAGAGATACGACCGGTCGGGCCAAGCTGTATTCGGGTGGATTTGAATGTGATGGTGGGAAAGTCCTGTGCGTTCAGAACGCTTTGACTCAGCATCGGGCCGCGGGCAAAGGGCAGCCTGGTGCGTGCAGCGGCCACATTTAACACCACGGTAACACGGCTGTTTTGCAACTGATCAGTGTCGATCTGGACGTTTGCCGATTGGATTGGCATCGTACCTGACTGGGCGACCCCAGAGAGCATGAAGGAAAAGCCGACGGATGTCCCGACCGGAGACAACATGTAAGGGACCAGTGCGGCTTGTGCCTGCCGTGCCAGCGGCAACGCCACCAGACCCGCCAGCATGGATCGTCTTGTCAGCGCGCTCATGCCGGAACCTCTTGCCTGCGCGGCCGGGAACGGCTGAGCAGGAATAGCAGAATGCCGATGTTCAGACCGTTCCAGAGGATACCGTTGATAAAGGCCAGTTGGTAATTGCCGGTGACGTCGTAGATCCAGCCGGACATCCATCCCCCCAGTGCCATGCCCATGATGGTCATCATCATGACAAACCCCACACGTGCACCCGCTTCCTGAGGGGGCATGTATTCACGCACCACCAACGCATAGCCGGGGACAATGCCGCCCTGCGAAAGGCCAAAGAGCAAACTGATCACATAGAGCGAGACCATTCCGTCGTAAGGGAGGAATAGTAGCAATGCGAGACATTGCAGGACCGAGCCAATAAGGACTGTTCGAACGCCGCCCAGTTGATCGGCGACAAGGCCCGAGATGACTCGGCTGATGACCCCTCCGAACAGCATCAGAGACAGCATCTCTGCGCCGACTGTGGGTCCGTAACCCAGCCCGACGCAATAGGATACGATATGCACTTGAGGCATCGACATTGCGACACAGCACGAGATCCCGGCCAGCCCCAGAACATATCGCAGCGTCCGGGGAGAAATTCCGACGCTGCGTGCTTTGATTTGCGCTGCAGATGCGGCGGTGCTGTGCGCCTCGTCCGGGACTTGTCGACGAAGTAGCAACGATAGTGGGATGACGACAACCAACGTGATGACCGCCAGTGTCAGGTAAACCTGCTGCCAGCCTTCTCGCGCCAATATGCCGGACAGTAAGGTGGGCCAGATCGCCCCGGACAGGTAGTTGCCGCTGGCCACGAGGCCCACGGCGATCCCACGTCGTTTCATGAACCAGTGCGAGATATCTGCGATTAGCGGTCCAAAACCGATAGATGCTCCGAGCCCCAAAAGAAGATGTGCGACAGATAAAAGAACAATGCTGGGAGACAGCGTTGCCAGCAGATAGCTGACGGCGCTTAGGATTGCGGCCCCGATCAGGGCTTTGGTTACACCCAGCCGGTCCACCAATTGCCCCATCCACAGATTGCCCAGCGCAAAGCCGATCATGGCCAGTGTGTAGGGCATCGCCGCTTCTGCTCGTCCGGCGCCGAATTGTGTTTCGACGGCAGGCATCACGACGATGACGGCCCACATTCCTACATTCGCCACGGTTGCGATGATCAGGGTGATCGCAAGGCGCAGCCAGGAATACGAACTATCGTGGATCGCATGGCTCATGCCGAAACGCTAGGGCTCGCCCCATGTTTTGGCCAGTCACAACTCCCGTGAGGGGCGCATGATCACACGGGTGTGTCTTCTGTGGCGATCTGCTGCAGGTGCAGGCCGGCGCGCGGTCTGGTCTGGGTGGCGTGCCAGCTGACCGGGGGCAGGGCGCGGGCGCGGCGGCGGGTCAGGGTCCAGCGTCGGGCCTCGGCCTTGTGGGTTGCGGCCATGTGCCAGCGCGTCTCGACCCCCTGCGCGCCGCCGTCACCGGGCGTCAGCAGCAACCCCAGCGGAGCCCGCCCCATCGCGCCGCCCTGTTCGGCGGCCAGATGCATCCGCCGTACCGGCGTCAGGCCCGGTGCGCCGGGCAGATCACCGATGACCAGCGGGATGGCCCCGCTGCGCAGCGCCTCTTCGATGCACCACAGCAGGTCTTCGGATCGGGTCGGGCGGACAAACAGGAACCGGGCCGGGTCGGCAAAAGCCATCATACCGTCAGGATTCAGTTGCCCGGGTTCCCACGCGGGCGAAATCCACAGCACCGGCCCCTGTGCCTGACCGGCCAACCACATGGCAAAGCTGCGCCGGGCAGGGCCGCAGGCCTCGTGTACGCGGGCCAGTTGCAGGCTGATCTGCGGATGGAGGTTTATCCCCGGCGCCTCACGCGCGGGTTTGCGGCCAAGAAGGTTTGTAGACATGCCGTGAGACTATCATGTTCTCACTTTGTTCTCAATCGGGGAATGTGGCCGATGATCCGTTCAACGCGCCAAAATCAGACGACCATCGGCGAACTGGATATTCGAAAACCGATGCAGATAGTCCATGCCCAGAAGCGATTGATGCAACTCACCCTCATTCACCCAGGCTGACACGTTTCGGTCGGTGATCGGCCCAAGGGTCAGGGTGTCGAGGCGCACCGGCGCTGTGCGGACTTCTCCGTTCGCGGTGGCGGCGCGACCGAAATAGTTCAATTGGTCGGGGTCGATGCCAATACGCTCGGCGTCTTGTTCGCTCAGGACAATCTGGCTTGCGCCGGTGTCGACAAGGAAGGTGATCGGCTCGCCATTCACCTCAACAGGCAGGTAGTAATGCCCGTCATAAGCGCGCGGAACCTCGACCGTTTGGCCGGTGACTGTCATCTGCGGGGCTGGGCTGACGGTTGTGCGGATGTCCTCCCACAAGCCGACAACAGCGATGACGCCGATAAAAATCAGCACCCAGGCAACGACCTGTTGCAATGTCTTATTCAGCGTTTGGCGATTTTGCGAAAAAAACCATGCCGCAACGGCCGCGCCGAGCAATCCCAGATACGCCAAACGTGCAATGCTGTCGCCGTCCATACCGTTACCCTAACCAATTCACCTGAAAGGTATATGGGGATTTATGACGCAAATCCAAAGGCCTTCAGACCATCCAGAATGAACTGGACCGATAGCGCCGCCAGCAACATGCCCAACAGCCGCGTCAGCACGTTCAACCCGGTTTTGCCCAGCATGCGCGCAATCAGGCCGCCTGACAGGAAAAACGTCAAAACCACGGCCATGACCGCCAGCATGACGATGCAGGCTTCGGCAATGCCGAGAATGCCGGGATGCTGACCGGCCAGCAGGATGATCGTCGCAATCGATCCCGGTCCGGCGACCAGTGGAATGGCCAGAGGGAACACGGATGGGTCCGGGTGTTCCTCTTCTTCTTCGACCCGGTCTTCGCGGCGTTTGGTGCGGCGTTCGAACAACATGTCCAACGCGGTCAGGAACAGCAACGCGCCACCAGCGACCTTGAACGCCTCCATCGAGATGCCGACAAAGCCCAGAACCGCCTCGCCGAAGGCGGCAAAGGCGATCAGGATTCCCGAGGCCGTCGCGCAGGTACGTAAAGCCACCTTACGGCGGGCGCGGGAGTCCATGCCCTGTGTCAGCGCCACGAAGATCGGGGTCGTGCCAAAGGGGTCGATCACCACGAACAGCGTGGTGAAGGCGGTGATGAAAAAGGCCAGGTCCATCATGCGGCGTTCTCGGCGTTTTCAAGGCGTTCAGCGGCAGCGACCCACAGGGTTTCCGCCTTTTGCATGGCTTCGACGACCTCAGCAAACTTACGGTTCCACGCCTCAAGATCGTTGATCTTGTCATCCTCGTACAGGGCTGGATCCGCCAGTTTGGCCGAGAGTTTGTCGTGCATATCCGTCAGTTTCTCGATCCGGTCTTCGCATTTGCGCAGATCGGCACGCAGCGCCAGCACCGCCTCACGCGAGGGACGTTTGGGTTTTGCGGCCTGCGGCTTTTCTTTCACCGGTTTGTCGCGTGCCAGCAGCATGGCACGATAGGCCTCAAGGTCTCCGTCATACTGCTTCACCGTTCCGCCCGAGACCAGCCATAGCCGATCCGCAACCAGCGAGAGCAAGTGCATATCATGGCTGACCAGCACAACGGCGCCGGAATAGGCGGTCAGCGCTTCGACCAGCGCCTCGCGGCTTTCGATATCCAGGTGGTTGGTCGGTTCGTCGAGGATCAGCATATGCGGCGCGTCGATTGTGGCGATCAGCAAAGACAGGCGCGCCTTCTGACCACCCGACAGTCGGCCAACCAGTGTTTCCGCCTGATCTGCGCTCAAACCAAACCCAGCCAGACGCGAACGCCATTTTCCCGGCGCTTCGTCCGGGCGCAGGCGGCGCAAGTGATCCAGCGGTGTCTCGTCCACATGCAGCTCATCCACCTGATGCTGCGCGAAGTAACCGATGCGCAACCGGTTGCTGCGCGTCATCTTGCCTGCCATTAGGGGCAGGCGGTCGGACAGCAGCTTGGATAAGGTCGATTTGCCCTGACCGTTCTTCCCTAGCAGCGCGATCCGATCATCCTGATCAATACGCAGGTTCAGTCGGCGCAGCACTTCGGTCTCGCCATAGCCGGTCACACCGCCTTCGATCTGGATGATCGGGGGAGACAGTTCTTCCGGTTCAGGGAAGGAAAACGCGCGCAAGGCGGCCTCTTGTGGGGTCGAGACTAATTGGATGCGCTCGATCATCTTTAGGCGAGACTGCGCCTGAACCGCCTTGGACGCCTTGTAGCGGAAGCGGTCGACGAAACTTTGCAGATGAGCGATGCGGGCCTTGGCCTTGGCGTTCTCGGATTCAGCCTGTGCCAGACGTTCGGCGCGGCGTTCCGCGAACTTGTCGTAGGGAACCGCGTAGTAGGTCAGCTTGCGGTCTTCCAGATGCAGGATCGAGCCGACCGCCCTGTTCAGCAACCCCCGGTCGTGGCTGATGATGATGACGGTATGCGGATACTTCGCCAGATAGCTTTCCAGCCACAGCGCGCCTTCAAGGTCCAGATAGTTGGTCGGTTCGTCCAAAAGCAGCAGATCGGGCTGTGAAAACAACACCGCCGCCAGCGCCACACGCATCCGCCATCCGCCCGAGAAATCGGAACAGGGGCGCAGCTGGTCCTCGTCGTCAAATCCCAGACCCTTGAGGATCGAGGCCGCGCGGGCCTCGGCCGACCAGGCATCGATATCTGCTAGACGGGTCTGTATCTCGGCGATGCGTGCCGGATCCGTTGCGCTTTCGGCTTCGGCCATCAGGGCACTGCGCTCAACATCGGCTGCCAGTACCGTATTAATCAGAGAGACATCCGACGAGGGCACCTCCTGCGCAACGCCACCAATCCGCGCGCGTTTCGGCAGCACGATATTTCCCGATTCCAGGGCCAGTTCCCCCCGGATCAGCCGGAACAGGGTCGTCTTCCCTGTGCCGTTCCGGCCCACAAGACCAACCTTGTGGCCGTCGGGAATTGTCGCACTGGCCCCGTCGAACAGGGGGCGGCCTTCGACCGCGTAGGTTATGTCTTCGATCCGTAGCATGATGCGCTCTTAGCAGAGCAGTGTTGCCACCGCCAGCGGCTTGGCATGTTCAATATCGAAGCAATGTGTTAGCGCTGGTCCGGTTGGATTTCTTTACGGTTTCATCATGCGCGCGGCCCAGACGCCCCCCACATTGATCACGTTGATTTTCGCGACCGCTTTGTCGGTGCTGTCCCTGAATATGTTCCTGCCATCGCTGGCGCGGATGGGAGACGACTTTCAGGTTGATTACGCCCTGATCAACCTGTCGGTTGCGGGCTATCTGGCTGTGTCTGCCGTACTGCAATTGATCATGGGACCATTGTCGGACCGTTTTGGTCGCCGCCCGATCCTGCTGATTTCCATGGGTATATTCGCCTTCGCCTCTTTAGGCTGTGTGCTGGCAGAGTCGATCTGGGTGTTCCTTGGCTTCCGCCTTTTGCAAGCGGCTGTCGTAGCGGGCCCTGTGCTGTCCAGCGCGTCGATCCGAGATCTGTACACCCCGAACGAAGCCGCCAGCAAACTCGGCTATGTCGCCATGGCGATGGCTTTGGCGCCAATGCTTGGGCCGATGCTGGGCGGGGCACTGGATATGCTGTTTGGCTGGCGGGCCGGGTTCGTATTGTACTCCACCCTTGGTGCCGGAATGCTGCTATTGTTGTGGGCGGATATGGCCGAGACGAATACGAACCGGTCTGCAACGTTCTCGGCCCAATTGAAGGAATACCCGCACCTTTTTCGCGCACGCCGGTTTTGGGGCTATGCGCTGTGCGCCGCTTTCTCAATCGGTGCGTTCTTTAGCTTCATCACTGGTGCGCCCCTTGTAGCCGCCGTTTGGTTCGATCTGAGTCCGGCCATGCTGGGCCTTGGGATCGGCATCATCACCGGTGGATTCATGGTGGGAAATTTCATCACCGGACGCATTGCGGCCAGAACGCAGTTGACGACCATGATCCTGATCGGCCGGGTTATTGCCTCGGTTGGCCCACTTTGTGGTTTACTCTTATTTTTGGCGGATCAGGGGTCAGTCTGGGTGTTCTTAGGCTCTGCTGTTTTCGTGGGGTTCGGCAATGGCCTGACGAACGCCAATGCCTCGGCTGGAGTGATGTCGGTGCGCCCAAAGCTGGCTGGCAGCGCGGCGGGGCTATCCGGGGCCATGATCGTGGCGCTGGGGGCGGTGCTGACATCAATGACGGGCGCTTTCGTCACGCCCGAAAACGGGCCGTACCTGGTGCTGGGGATGATGTTTGCCAGCAGCTTTATCGGCCTGCTCGCCGTGCTTTACGTCCGCCGGGTCGACGCGTTGGAGCCCTTGCCGGACACAATCTGACCGCCAAAAACCGCAGGCGCAATCATTCCACTTTTCATGAGGCACATACCGTGTTAGGCGGCGCGCGATGGATTTCGGCGCGGGCCCCGCGCCATATAGTAAGGAGAGGCCGACATGGCACTGGAACGCACATTTTCGATCATCAAACCCGATGCAACCCGCCGCAACCTGACTGGCAAGATCAACGCCAAGTTCGAAGACGCCGGCCTGCGCATCGTTGCGCAAAAGCGCATCCACATGACAAAAGCTCAGGCTGGCAAGTTCTATGACGTGCACGCCGAGCGTCCGTTCTATGACGAACTGTGCGAATTCATGTCGTCGGCTCCGGTCGTCGTTCAGGTTCTGGAAGGCGAAGGCGCCATTGCAAAGAACCGTGAAGTCATGGGCGCAACCAACCCCGCAGACGCAGCACCCGGCACCATCCGCGCCGAGTTCGCTGAATCGGTTGGCGAAAACTCGGTCCACGGTTCGGACGCACCTGAAACCGCTGCTGTTGAGATCGCCTACTTCTTCTCGGGCATCGAACTGGTCGGCTAATCTGTCGCCAGTCAAAGATCAGGGCCGCATCCATCCGGGTGCGGCCTTTTTCGTTGTCAGACCTGTTTGAGGTCTTTCGGCGCGATCCGCACACCTATCGCGTCCAGTTCCGATATCATCAGATTTTCCGGCGCTGTGCTCACGCTGGCTTTGATCGCGTCGAATCTCTGACGCAGGGCTTTCTTTTCCTCGCCCTTGCAGTCGTTCCACGGACGACCCTGCAGCCCCATCACCAACACATAGTATCCGATGAAATGTGGACGCGTGCCTGCCTGCAACAGACGCGCGTAGGCCTCGTCTGCACCAAGCTCGCGCAATTGCTGCGCCGAGTGTATGTCCGCACGCCCGCAAGACTGTTCGAAGGCCGGGCCGAGGTTGCGGATTGATGAGACGGGGTCAGACATGCCCTTGTCTTAGCCGGATGGCCCGACAGAGTCATTTGGTTGTTTCGCGCGCTCTGTGCAAATCGTGTCTTACGTATGGTAAGTGGAAATATAAATTGATCCAATTTCCGGAATGTGACCACATGACGTCATGCTGTCATGAGGTCGTCCATGCCGAAGAACAAGGAAACCCCAAAAAAGACCGTTAAGGACAAAAAGAATACCTCATTAAGGCTGGATGGGAAAACACTGAAGGCCTTGAAAATTCGCGCGATCGAAGAGGGGACCAGTGTCCAGAAGATCGTGGAAACACTTGTGAACGACTATTTGGACATGCCGCGAAAAGGACGGTCCTGATGGCTCTGGTCGAGTGCTTCTTTGTAATCCCCGGTGCGTTTGACGAAGCCTGGTTTTCTGGCGGTTTGAAAGGGCTGGATCCTCGGTTTGAAGACGCAAAGCCGGCACAGGGCTTTGAGATCCTCGACTGCCATGACCAATCTCTCAGGGCGTCGGGCAAAGTTCTGATCGAATCCGGAGGAACATTGCGCTTGTTGCACGCGGGTGAACCCGTAACCCAGCGATGCAAAGGCAAGGGCAAGTTTGCGCAGGACTTACCCAAAGGGCCGGTACGCGATGGTCTTGCAGGATTTCCAAAACTTCGTGCGCTGATGAGCATGGGGGCAGGGCAACTTGAGAACCGCTCGTTTGCCATTCTCGATGATCTGCAGAAAACTCAGGTGCGCGGTTCCATGATGACGTTGTCCTCGGATTACGGGCAGGTGTCACTTGTGGCCGTGCAGCCCATGCGGGGTTACGACCGCTCATTTCAGGCCGTTTGCGGCAAGTTTGATGAGATGGCGGCGGGGGCGACCGGAACCGAACCTTTGTTCCAGGCATTGTTTCCGAATTTGGTTGTGTACAAAGCCAAACCTCAAATCAGTATTGGTACGCAAGAGCCGTCGATCGAGGTAGCCACCGATATCATCCGTACCTATCTTGCAGTCGCCCGCCAGAATGAGGCGGGCGTGCTCGCGGATATCGATACCGAGTTTTTGCACGATTACCGCGTCTCGCTGCGTCGTGTGCGTTCGGTGATCAGCTTATTCAAAGGGGTGTTCTCGCCAGACCAAACCACCGCTTTGAAGCGCGAATTTTCCGACCTTATGGCCCCTACCGGCCGGGTTCGGGATCTGGATGTCTATCTGCTTGAGAAGGACGATTACTTTGATCTGATCCCGCCCAACCTTCACGAGGGCGCCAAGGCCATGTTTGCGCAGTTCGAAAAAGAGCGCGCGCAGGCGCTCAGCAGTCTGTCCCGGCGCTTTCGTACTGCGTCTTACGATCAACAGATGAATGATCTGGCCGCGCTTTTTTCTGATCATGGCAACCTGCAACCGGGCGAAAATGCGGATCGAGCCGCATATGAGTATGCATGTGCCCTGATCTGGAAACGCTATCGTAAAGTCTGCAAACTGGCGCGGCGGATTACTCCGGATACACCAGATGACGACGTGCATGAATTGCGCATCGACTGCAAAAAGCTGCGGTATCTGATGGAGTTCTTTGCACCACTGTTCAATGCGAAAGCTTTCAAGACGATTATCAAGCCTTTGAAAAAGCTGCAGGATAACCTGGGGCTGTTCAACGATTTCTCAGTTCAGCAAGAGGCGCTTTTGCGTTTTGTTGCACAGCAAAGCAACAACCAAGGCCGTGCCAATGCACAGATTGCCATGTCGGTTGGGGGGCTGATTGCAGTTCTGAATCAACGCCAAAGGACCGAGCGCGACCGGGTGGTCGCAAATTTCCAGCATTTCGATAGCCCGGAAATCCGGCATCTGTTCCGTAGTTTGTTTCATAAGAAGGAGGGCTGAGGATTGAAGATCATTGCCTGCTACAGCAACAAGGGCGGTGTTGGTAAAACCGCAACCTCGGTTAATCTTGCTTATGCCTACGCCATGGCGGGGCAGACGGTTTTGTTATGCGATCTGGACGCGCAGGGGGCGGCTGGCTTTTACTTTCGGGTCAAGCCGTCGAAAAAGCTGACGGATGCCCGGTTCTTCGAAGATGTTGAACGGTTTACGGCATCAATCCGCGCCAGTGATTTCGAAGGGCTGGACGTGCTGCCCGCCAACATGACCTTCCGGGATTTCGACGTGTTTTTGTCGAGGATGCGGAACAAGCGCTCGAGACTGAAAAAGGCTTTGGTTTCGGCAGGCAGTGACTACGACGTGATCATTCTGGACTGCCCACCGAACTTTTCGACCCTGTCCGAAAACATCTTCAAAGCGGCTGATCAGATCGTTGTCCCGGTCATCCCGACGACCTTATCGGAACGTACATTCGACCAGCTTGTCAGCTTTTTCGACACTAAGAAGCTGCCGAAGAGAAAGCTGAAGGCGTTCTTTTCCATGGTGCAGCGCCGAAAGACCCTGCATCTGGAAACGATGGACGAGATGCAAAAACTGTATCGCAAGCGTTTCCTGCACAGTTCGATCCCTTTCGCGGCAGATGTCGAACGCATGGGGCAAAATCGCGCACCGGTTAGTGTTTTTGCGCCGCGCAGCGCTGCCAGCGCGGCTTATCAGGCGCTGTATGACGAGATAGAAAACGGAGTTGTTTCAAGCCAATGAGCACCGAAATTGAACGTAAATTTCTGGTGGCCGATCTGCCGGACCTGAGCGCTACGAAAAAGGCGGTGGTCCGTCAGGGTTATCTGACGGCACCGGACGATTCCACGGAACTGCGCCTGCGGCAGAAGGATGATAAACACTTTCTGACCCTCAAGGGGGGCGGCACGATGGTGCGTGTCGAACGTGAGGCCGAAATCACCGCTGACCAGTTCAACACCTTCTGGCCCGAGACCGAAGGTCGCCGGGTGGAAAAAGAGCGCTACACCGGGCAGTTGCCCGACGGACGGGTTTTTGAACTGGATATCTTTCTGGGGGACCTTGCACCGCTGCAATTGGTCGAGGTCGAATTCACCTCGGAATCCGAGGCGCGGGATTACACACCGCCGGTATGGTTCGGAATGGATGTCACTGCCGATAAACGCTACAAAAACAAGATGATGGCCATCAAGGGTGTGCCGGATTAAAGCTTGCGCGCCAACTTGATTGTAGCTTCGAGGCCCGGGTTGCGATTGTGTGCCTCAAACGCGCCTTGATGCATGTGAGATATCGCTGCGACCAGAGCGAGGCCCAACCCGGCATTTCGCTCGGTCCGTGCAGGATCGAGTGTTACGAACGGAACCTGCAGACGCGGCAGTTCGTCTTCGGGCACACCGGGGCCCCGGTCACGTACGCTCAGGCAAGCGAAGGGACCGTCTTCTGACAAGGTGATCGTAATGGCCGTTTCTTCCGGCGCGTAGCGCATGGCGTTTTCCAACAGGTTCGACAACGCCTGCGACAGAAGAGGGCGGTGGCCCTGAACGGCATTTGCAGTTCCAGTGACCTCTAGCGTAACCCCTTGATCAGAGGCCACAGGCTCGTAAAGCTCGACGACATCGCCGACCAGCTGCTGCAGGTCCACGGGCTCGAATTGTTCGCGGCCCACGCCGGCTTCGGCACGCGAGATCTCGGTCAGTTGTCCAAGAACGCGGAGTACGTGATCGATCTCGGTGGTTGCGCGGGCCACATCCACTTCGCGGTCCAGATCGCTTTTGTCGGGATCGGACAGCGACTCGACCCTTTGACGCAAGCGCGAAAGCGGTGATCGCAGGTCATGCGCGATTGAGTTGGATGTCGTGCGCAGGTTACTGATCAGTTCCTCGATCCGGTCCAGCATGGTGTTCAGAGTTCCGGCGACCTGATCAAATTCATCCCCGGTTCCACGCAATTGCATGCGACGGGACAGATCGCCGGAAACGATGTTTTCTGCCGTGCTTGCGATGTCCGACAATCTTGAAAACACCAACCGGGTGAACAGCCAGCCAGTCAGAAAGCTGAGGGCCAAAGCAATCGCCAGCGCCAGCGCAACGGCGCGCAACAGCGCCCGGTCGAATTGCTGTCGTGCCAAGGCGTCGCGACCAACCAACAGGCGTTCGCCTCCGGGCAGTCGAACCGAGGCCGCTGAAATTGGAACCAATTGGTCATTGTCAGCCCGCCGCAGTTCCAGATCGACCCAACCGCTGCCCGCGGTAACTTCGGTGGGCCAGTGCTTCAGGTTGCCAGCCAGCTTGACCCCGAAGCGATCGGTCAAAAGATACAGCGCGTCGCGCTCCGACGCCGTGGGCAGCCGCCGTTCGATAGCCTGTAACAGCCCGATAAGACCGCGCCGCTCGTATTCATCGGCCAGACCTGTCAGTTCGGCAGAAACCACCGAACGTGTTTCACCTTCAATGCTGCGATTGGCCGTGAAATACACAAGACCCAGCACAATTGCTGTCAGCAAGGTGCTGAGAACCATGCTGGCCAGGACTAGTCGGGTGCGCGAATTGTTGAACGAAAGTCGCAGGTTATCCATCGGATATCATGTAACCTGCGCCTCGAACTGTTTCAATCAAGGGTGGTCGGCCGCCTTCATCCAACTGGCGGCGCAGCTTTGAGATATGAACGTCGACCACGTTGGTATTCGGGTCGAAATGGTAATCCCAAACACCTTCCAGCAGCATGGTGCGCGAAACTACGCGGTTTTTACGGCGCAAGAAGAACTCAAGAATCTGAAACTCGCGCGGAGTCAGTGAAATCTCATGCCCGTCGCGGGTGACTTTGCGCGTCAGCAAGTCCATCTCAAGGTCGCGGCAGGTCAGCGTTGCAGTTTCCTCGGATTCCTGAGGACGCCGCAATAAGGCTTCGATCCGCGCGTGCAGTTCCTGAAACGAAAACGGTTTGACCAGATAGTCATCGGCACCTGAGCGCAGGCCTTTGACCCGCTCGTCAACGGCGCTCATAGCGGTCAGCATTAAGGTCGGGGTTTTCACCCCCGCCGCCCGCAGGGATCTGATCAGCGACAAGCCATCAAGGCCCGGCAGCATCCGATCCAGCACAATGGCGTCAAACCCGCCATCCGTGGCGTGGTACAGACCCTCACGCCCGTCGGCGGCCTGCTCGACCACGTAGCCTTCTTCGCCAAAACCCTTGGCGATGAATTCACGGGTGTCTTCGTCGTCTTCGACGATCAGCAAGCGACGGCTCATGTTTTGCCTTCCTTTCCAGCGGGATTTAAACACAAAAATCAGATAAAGCACAGGATTTGAAAAAATACGTGCCGGGTGCGTTGAGGAGCACCCGGCAGTCCCGGCGGAGAGCGGACAATTCAATCCGCCAGGGAGGCGCGCGCCAGAATTCCCCATCAAATGGCGCGCACAGGCTTAAGTTCAGGCGATTTCCACCGCCACGAAGATCTGGTTGCCGCCGCGATTGATCAGCACCAGGGCCGGATCGGTCTTTTCGCTGTCCAATGCGGCCTTCAGCGCGTCAGGTGTCGCGGTTTCCTGGCCGCCCAGCTTCACGATCACGTCGCCGCGTTGCAGACCGGCCTTGGCCGCGGGGCTGTCGGGCTTCAGCTCGGTCACGACCACGCCGTCGACGTTTTCAGCAACGCCCATCTGGGCGCGGTTGCTGTCGGTCAGCGGGGCGACGGTCACACCCAGGGCTGTGCCCGAGATGCCTTCGTCCACTGATTTGTCGATCTCGGCCGAGGCGCTCTGGTGCTGGCCGATTGTCAGGTTCAGCGTCTCTTCCTTGCCGTCGCGCAGAACGGTCAGGACACTGTCAGTGCCGACTTTGGTCGTTCCGACGAGGATCGGCAGGTCGCTGCTTGAGTCCACGGCTTCATCGTTGAACGTCAGGATGACATCGCCCTGCTGCAGAACGCCTTCGGCGGGGCTGCCGGAAACGACATCCGAAACCAGCGCGCCCGATGAGGCGTCGATGCCCATCGCGGCGGCAATCTCAGGACTGACGTTCTGGATAGAAACACCCAACCAGCCGCGGCTGACCTGACCATCATCACGCAGGTCCGCTGCAATATGTTCGACGATGTTCGAGGTCACGGCAAAGCCCAGGCCAACCGAACCACCGGTCGGTGAATATATGGCCGAGTTCACGCCGACAACTTCACCTTCCATGTTGAACAGCGGACCGCCCGAATTGCCCTTGTTGATAGCAGCATCGGTCTGGATAAACTCAGCGTAGGGGCCGGCCGAGATGTTGCGGCCTTTGGCCGATACGATGCCGGTGGTCACGGTAGAGTGCAGGCCGAACGGGTTGCCGATGGCGACAACATCTTCGCCTACGCGAATGACGTCGCTGTCGCCCAGTTCAACCGCTTGCAAGGTTTCACCCGCATCGATTTTGAGGATGGCAATATCGGTCAGCGGGTCGGTACCGATAATCTCGGCATCAAAACTGCGATCGTCGCTCAGGCGGACGGTTACAGTCGAGGCGTTGTCGACCACATGGTGGTTGGTCACGATGTAGCCGGCTTCATCCAGTACAAAGCCCGATCCCAGTCCCTGAGCCGGGCCGCGTTGCGGCATTTGAAAGCCCTCAGGGCCACCGAAACGCTCGAAGAACTCTCCGAATGGGTGTCCTTCGAAATCAAAGTTCTGTCCCTTGGCCTGTGCGGGCACGACGTCCTGCTCGGCGATGATTGTCACCACCGAGGGGGACACACTCTCAACCAGATCAGCCAGGGCCTCGTCCGCCAGCGAGGGCAGGGCGGTTGTGGCCAACAGTGCAGCGCTAAGCGCGGATACGCCGGCCCAGCTGGTAACACGTGGCAAAAGCAGAGAGGATTTACGGATGCTCATTTTAGTCTCCTGTTTATATCGCGCGATTGCGGCCGCGCGTTGAAAGAGGAGATGCGGCATCAGTCTGTGAGTTTCCTGTGCTGCACATTAAGAAATCTTAATTTCGCCACAAACGTGCCGTTCTATCGCTCCGACCCGAGAGATTGATGAACCGGCTGCGAATCAAAAGATTCGAATCAGTGGATTGTTGCTGAATTGACGGTCAATCTCTGAAATGACTTGAATTGATTCAGTTTTGGTAACAAAGGGCTGCCCGAAGACCGCTGAATGAAAATATTCGTCTTTTGGTTGTGGCCTGGTTTTTTGAATTTGTGCATAGTTAAAGCATATGCACCCAATAAGATTATTATATGCCCAATTAAGAATGTGCATAACACTGAATCTGGTGCATCAGGGTCGTTTTTGTGATCGCCTTTAAGTAGAGTTGCCTTCGGCGGGATGTTGCGCAAAAGCCAACCCGATATGCGAAAAATTAACTGTTCTTTCCAATTTTACGTTGTTTGGACGCACCGGATGGGTGACGATGATCTTGCCCAAGCGAGGGGGAGCCGACGGCACTAGGGGGTGCCAACGGCTTGTCACAGTCACTGGAAACGCTGAGCGGCATGTTAACGAGGGGGTCTTGTTTAGGTTCAGCAGCGGAATAGCCAGGGTGTCTTTAGACATTTTTGGCCGCGTTTTCGGGATTGGTGAAAAGTGGTAGTCCTGTTTTGGGCAAGCGGCCCGGTCGAAATCGACCGGGCCGCTTCACGTTAGGTGGTTCTTTGTGATCGCCATTGCGCCCAATCCTCAGGCGTATCCAAATCCAACAGAGCGTTCCGGCCCGGCAAAGGCACAAGGCACACCTTATCCTTGTGGGCGCGCACAACCGATTGCGCACCGTCATCACCGGTCAGGCGGCTGAGTTCGTCAAAAAGCTGGCGATCAAAAATGACCGGGTGACCGGGCTTTCCGGCAGAGGTCGCGCCGCGCCAGATCAAGTGATCAGGTTGTTCGTGGACAGAGGCGATGACGCTTTTCAGATCGTCAACGGTTATGTCCGGCAGATCGGCCAGCAGAACCATCACAGCGTCCGCTTCGGGCGGCGTATGTGCAAGTGCGCCGCGCAGGCTTGCGTTCATACCCTCATCCGCGTTTGGAATGCCCACTTTTGTCAGATCCAGCCCGGCCAGCGCCTCGTAGCGGGGGTGCGGGGCAGGCGGCAGCGCAACAATAACAGGTCCGGTCTTAAGCGCAGTCAGCGCGGATCGGCGCAACAGGGATTTGCCCTCGATGCTCTGCAACAGTTTATCCGCACCCGCCATACGGCGGGATTGTCCGGCGGCCAGAAGGATGATGGGAATTTCGATCATGCCATCACATAGCCGCCAGAGCGTCCCCTGTCATCCGCGCATGCGCGCGCCGTCCGCGTCGAACAGCGGAGCGGAAATCACGCGGGCCTTGCGCATCTGTCCCAGAATCTCGATCTCGACTTCCAGCCCATCACGCGCGCGGTCAGAGGGTAGGAACCCCATGGCGATCGACTTTTCCGAGAAATGCGAATAGCCGCCAGAGGTGCAGAATCCGACGACCACACCGTCCAGCCAGATCGGCTCATAGGCGTTTACATCCGCATCGTCGGCATCCACTTCGAACGACACCAGCTTACGCGCCGTACCTTCGGCCCGTTCAAGCTCGGCAGCGGCTCGGCCGATAAAGTCGACGTTCTTCGAGAAGGATATGAAGCGATCCAGCCCGGTTTCAGCGGCGGTGTAATCCGGGGAGAACTCACGCATCCAGGACCCAAAGAATTTGTCCAGACGCAAGCTCATCATTGCGCGCATGCCAAAGGGAACCATTCCATGCGGCTGACCGGCTTGCCAAAGGGTCCACCAGAGTTGTCGTTGAGCCATCGGATCACAGTAGATCTCGTACCCCAGATCCCCTGTGTAGCTGACCCGCTGGACGGTGCAATCGGTCATGCCGATGGTCATGCGACGCACATCCAGGAACTTGAGGTCCGAGATGTCTGCGCGGGTGCATGCCGCCAGCACCTCTGCTGCCTTTGGTCCTGCGATTTGAAATCCATTCAGCCGGTCACTGACGTTTTCAATAGAAACACCGTCTTCCTGATGTTGCAGGAACCACCGCATGTGGAAGGCCTGACTGCCGTATGAGGCAGTCAGCTGGAATTCTGTCTCACTCAGGCAAGAGACCGTGAAATCCCCGATCAGCTTGCCTTTTGGCGACAGCATCGGTGTCAGAGACAACCGCCCCGGTTTCGGAATGCGCCCGGCCATAATGCGGTCCAGCCAGCCGCGCGCGCCGGGACCGGTAATGCGGTATTTGCCGAAGTTGTGGACCTCGTTGATCCCGACGCCGTTGCGAACGGCGCTCACCTCGCGGCCTGTGGCATCGAATGCGTCGGATCGGCGGAAAGACGGCGTTTCGTATTCGGGTTCACCGTCTTGGGCGAAGTAGTTCGCGACTTCGAGGCCGTATTGCTGACCCCAGACCGCGCCCAGTTCGCTGAAGATGTCGTACATCGGTGTTGTCCGGTTCGGGCGCGCAGCGGGCAGTTCTTCGTTGGGGTAGGCGACGCTGAAGCGTTTTTGATAGTTCTCGATCACCTTTGGGCGCGTGTAGCCGGGGCTGATCCAGTCACCAAACCGGGCGACGTCCATCGCGAACACATCCCGTTCGGGCTCACCTTCGATCATCCATTGCGCCAGCGTCAGGCCAACGCCGCCGCCCTGACTAAACCCCGCCATCACACCGCAGGCCGACCAGTAGTTGCGCATGCCCGGCACAGGCCCGACCAGAGGGTTGCCGTCCGGCGCAAATGTGAACGGACCGTGGATCACGGATTTGACGCCCGCCTCGGCCAGAACCGGGAAGCGTTTGTAGGCAAACTCGATACTGTCAGTGATCTTGTCATAGTCGTCGGGCAGCAGTTCGTGGCCAAACTCCCAGGGCGTTCCGTCAACGGCCCAGGGCTTGCAGGGTTGTTCGTAGAATCCGATGCACAACCCGCGCCCTTCCTGTCGCAGATAGCTTTCGCCGGCGGGGTCCATCACGTGCGGGTGCTCGCCGCCGGCGTCTATGATTGCCTCTATCTGAGGGATCGCGTCCGTCACAAGGTACTGGTGCTCCATCGGGTTCAGGGGGAAGTAAATGCCCGCCATCGCGCCAACCTCGCGCGCCCATAGACCGCCCGCATTGACGATGTGCTCGGCGTGAATGGTGCCTTTGTCGGTTACGACATCCCATGTGCCATCAGTGCGCTGGTTGGTTTCGCGCACCATGCAATGTGTTTCGATCGTGGCACCGCCCATCCGGGCTGCCTTGGCATAGGCATGGGTGGTGCCCGATGGGTCCAGATGCCCGTCCAGCGGGTCGTAGAGCGCGCCGATGATTCCGTCTGTGTTGGTGATTGGCGCGATCTTCCTAATCTCGTCCGGCCCAACGATTTCGGTTTCCAGCCCCATGAAGCGATGCTTGGCGCGTTCGGCCAGCAGCATGTCGAACCGGTCCTGATTGTCGGCCAGCGTTACCCCGCCCACATGGTGCAGCCCGCAGGACATACCTGTGATCTCTTCCAGCTCTTTGTACAACTGGATCGTGTATCCCTGCAGCGCCGCCATGTTGGTGTCGCCGTTCAGTGTGTGAAACCCACCCGCCGCGTGCCAAGTCGATCCGCTGGTCAGCTCGGACCGTTCCAGCAGAATCACGTCTGACCAACCCAGCTTGGTCAGGTGATAGAGAACCGAACATCCAACGACGCCTCCGCCAATGACTACGACTTGGGTTGTTTGTTTCATGAACGACTCCTGCTGGTTACGGCGTCAGTCTGAATAGGACGACCGCCAATGCAATAGCTCCAGCGACAGAAAGTGTCGCAGAGGGCAATCCGAACGCTTTGCATTCCCGCCAAATCTGGTCACAAGACTTTTACAGAATCGAACTAATGGCCTGTCGACTGAATGTCAGGTCAACCACTCTGCAAGGACACCCCAATGAAGAAGTTCAACCTCAACCCCGAAATGCTGAGCCGCCGTGATTTCATGGCCAAGGCCGGCGCGCTAGGCCTGAGCGCTACGGCCGCCAGCATGATCTGGACCGAAGCCGGTCTGGCGGACACGCCAAAAAAGGGAGGACACTTTGTTCTGGGCCTGAAAGGTGGAGAAAGCACCAATTCCCTGGATCCTGCGCTGTCTGCGTCTCACGTCACTGCGAAGGCGCTGCGAGCTTACGGCAACACGCTTACGGTTCTGACGGCCGACGGCGGAATCGCGCCCAGCATCGCGGAAAGCTGGGAAGCGTCTGAGGACGGCAAGGTGTGGACTTTTGCCATCCGCAAGGGCGTTGAGTTCCACAATGGTAAATCGCTGACACCTGAGGATGTCCAACTTACGCTGGAGCGGCATTCCAACGAAGAATCGCAGTCCGGTGCTCTGGGTATCATGCGCGGTGTGGAAGACGTTCGTGTTGACGGCAATAACGTAGTGATCACTCTGACAACTCCGAACGCAGACCTTCCTTATCTGATGTCGGACTATCACCTGGTCATGCAACCGGGTGGCGGCATCGATAATCCGGGCGAGGGCATTTCGACCGGTGCATACAAAGTCATCGCCGACGAACCTGGTGTACGTTACGGGTTCGAGAAATTCGCCAACCACTGGGACGACAGCGTTGGCCATTACGACAGCCACGAAATTCTGGTTCTGAACGACGACACTGCACGTTCCGCGGCTCTGCAAGCCGGTCAGGTTCATGCGATCAACATCGTTCCGCCGCGCACTGCCAAACTGTTCGGTCGTGCACCTGGTGTTACACTCAACGCCACTTCGGGTCGCGGGCACTATATCTTTGTGATGCACACCGACACCGCGCCGTTCGATAACAAGGATTTGCGTCTGGCGCTGAAATACGCGATCAACCGCGAAGAATTGGTCGACAAGGTGCTGCGTGGTTATGGCTCGATCGGCAACGATATTCCGATCAACGAGGGCTACCCGCTGTTTAACAATGCGATGGAACAGCGTCAGTTCGATCTGGCCAAGGCTGCCGAGCACTACAAGGCTTCGGGTCATGACGGGTCGCCCATTGTTTTGCACGTCTCGGACGCGGCGTTTGCCGGAGCGATCGATGCAGCCCAGCTGTTCCAGCTGTCGGCGCAAGAGGCGGGCATCCCGCTGGAAATTCAGCGCGAACCGGCGGATGGCTACTGGTCGGAAGTCTGGAACAAGAAACCGTTCTGTGCGTCCTATTGGGGCGGCCGCCCGGTGCAGGACCAGATGTGGTCGGTTGGGTATCTTTCGACAGCAGACTGGAACGATACCCGCTTCAAGAATGAAGAGTTCGATGCTCTGCTGCTCAAGGCGCGGGCCGAGCTGGACGAGACCAAGCGCAAAGAAATCTATACTCAGATGGCGCGGATCGTCTGGGAAGAAGGTGGCCTGATCAACCCGATGTTCAACCAGACCATCGATGGCTACTCGGACAAGGTGACCGGATGGGGTGCACATGCCAATGGCGACCTCATGGATGGCTACGTTGCCAGCCGGACATGGTTCGCCTGATCGGAAAAAAGAAACCGGCGCTCAGAATTGAGCGCCGGTTTTTCTTTGGACGCGTTGGAAGTCGTCAGAGAGGGCGGATTTTCAGCTCGGTGATCCGGTTGCCCTGACGTTCGGTGACCTCAAAGCGGAAGCCGTGGAAAGAAAAGACCTGACCCACGATAGGGATCATCTGCGCCTCGTGGATGACCAATCCGGCAACAGTGTTGGCCTCTTCGTCGGGCAGGGACCAATCCATCGCGCGGTTTGCGTCGCGGATTGTCATTGAGCCTTCGACAAGGAACTGCCCGTCGTCAGTCCGCGTTACGGGCACGTCTTCTTCAATGTCGAATTCATCGGCAATTTCGCCCACGATTTCCTCGAGAATATCCTCAAGCGTGATCAATCCGCGCAGCGACCCATACTCATCGACGACCAGCGCAAAGTGGCTGTGCATCCGCAGGAACTCCCGCATCTGGTCGTCCAGCGTAGTAGTTTCGGGTACGAAATAAGGATCGTTGGCAACCTTGAGGATGTCGAATTCCTGCAGACGATTTGCATCGCTTTCACTGCTTCCGGCGTGCGCATACATCGCCCTGAACAAGTCTTTGGCGTGGACAACACCGACAATGTTTTCCTGCTCGTTCCGGAACACCGGCAGGCGGGTGTGGCGGCTTTTCAAACACTGCTGAAGGATCGACTCGGGCGGTGCGTCCGCATCGATCATCTCGATATCTGAGCGGTGCAGCATGATTTCTTCGACCGCCCGGTCGCCAAGGTCCAAAGCGCCGAGAATCCGGTCACGGTCTTCTTTTTCGACTACGCCTTCGGAATGGCCAAGCTGCAACGCACCGGCGATTTCTTCACGAACTGCCAGAATGTTGCTGTCCGGGTCAATCTGAACGCCGAACACCCTTAGGACACCGCGCACCAGCAGGCGCACTGCCGCAACCATAGGAGAGAAGACGGTCACCACAACGCTGATAATCGGTGCCACGGCAGCAGCGGCCTTTTCAGCGTTGGTAATGGCATAGGTCTTGGGCAAAACCTCGGCAAAGACCAGAACCAGCAGCGTCATCACCAGCGTTGCCAGCGCCACGCCGCTTTCACCGAACAGGCGCGTAAATAGCGCCGTTGCAAGCGACGCCGCTAGAATGTTGACTAGGTTGTTGCCCAGCAGGACCGAGCCTATCAGCCGTTCGTTGTCATCGGTGATGTCCAGCGCTTTTTGCGCCCCGCGCGACCCTTTGTCAGCCTGCGCACGCAGTTTACCGCGCGATGAGGCGGTCAATGCTGTTTCAGAACCCGAGAAGAAGCCCGACAGGACAAGCAAAAGTAAAATGGCGCCTGTGGTAAACCAGAATGCGCCGTCGATCAGAGAAGAAGTGGGTTCCATCGGTCCTTGGTTATTCGTGTAACTGCAACCGTTATGGGGGTGCAGGCGCATCGGTTCAAGGGGTTAGCCTTTGTCCTCGGTGCTGTCTTTGGCCAACGGGTGATGTTGCAACACCAGCTCGGACAGGCGTTCGTCCAGAACATGGGTATAAATTTCCGTGGTCGCGACATCCGCATGGCCCAGAAGGGTCTGGATCGACCTCAGATCAGCGCCATTCGCCAGCAGATGCGTCGCAAAGGCGTGGCGCAATGTGTGCGGAGTGACCTTTTCGGGCGAAACTCCGCCCTCTAGGGCCAGTTCCTTGACCAGAAGGAAAAACCTGTGCCGCGTCAGATGCCCGGATTTTCCGCGGGACGGAAACAGGAACTTTGAGCGCTGGCCACCGTTTGCAACGCTTTGATCCTCGGTTTCATCTCGGATCACCAGCCACGCTGCCAAGGCGTCGCGCGCCGGAGGAGACAGGGGAACCATCCGTTCCTTGCCGCCTTTGCCCAGCACAAGCAGCATGCGCGGATCGCCCCGGGCCGAGGACACGGGCAACGAAACCAGCTCGGTCACGCGCATGCCGGTGGCATAGAGAACTTCCATCAGGCAGGTGTTGCGCACCCGGTCACCTACGGCACGGCCAGTTCGTCGGGCGGCATCCAGCAACCGGTCGACTTCGAGAACGTCCAGTGTCTTGGGCAGTCGCTTTTGCCGTCCGGGGCCCTTGATCTGAATGGCCGGGTTGGTCTCGCGCCAGCCTTCCTCGAACGCAAAGCGGTAAAGCTGTTTGATCGCAGACAAGCGCCGGGCACGGGTCGAGCGGGACAGGCCCTGTGCGTCGCAATCGATAAGGTATTGCTCGATCTGCTCCCTCTCGGCGTCAGGAAAGTTCGACTTGCGGCGATCAAGCCAGCCAGAAAATTCCTTAAGATCACGGCCATAAGCCAGCAGAGTGTTCGTCGCAGCCCCCAACTCGGCGGCCTGAGCCTGCAAAAACGTGGAAATCCACAATTCCTGTGTTGCCGGGGATGCCATGGTCAGCTGTCCTGCAATATCAGCAGGCTCAGCGCCGCGCGGCGGGCGGTATCTTCAAGCCCCACGCGCCGCAGCGTTGCGATGGCCGCTGTCAGATCGACAAGGTTGCCACGCGATCCGTGTGCAAACTTCTCCATGGTTTCCAAAATCGCCTCGCCCAGTTGATCGTTGTCCAGCATCGCCTCGATATTCGATGGAACCGGAGCAGCCCAAGCAAATCCCTGCGCCACGGCGTCTGCCAAAGGTGAAGGTGACTTGGCGCGACCCGGGTCACCCTGTGCCAGCGCTGCCAGGAACTGATTTTCTTCGGAATCGTCCGGAACGGACAGGGCTGCGGTTTCGTATAGTTCCGACAACAGCAGGATACGCCAGCGCAATTGTTCGACCGCAGGGTCTTTCAGCGTTAACTGCGACAAGCGACCCGCAAAGAGTTCGGCGAAGGGTACTTCCAAGCCGACCGATCGCATTTGCGTCCAGACCGAAGGCAAGGTCGCGGCGATCTTCTCTGCATTTCCTGAATTCAGTGCAGCCTCGAACCGTTGAACAGCCGAGACCCTGTCCCAAACCGCACCGGACGCCGCCGGCGATCGTTCGGTGTAAAGTCCAAGCAACTGATTAGGGGTCAGCGCGCCGATCCGGGTCAGACGCTCTGCTGCTTCGATCTGCGCTTTCCATCCGGCCACATCGCGTAGATCCGCATTTGCAAAAGCGCGGGGCAGGGGCGTGGAAGGCAGACGTTCGCCTATTGCTTCGAACAAGCGAAAACTCAGCGGGTTCGGGTCGTCGGGCTGCGGCAGATACGCGGCACCCTCGAAAAGCTCGGGGCTGAGAAAGCGATCCAGAACGTCCAGTTCTTCGGGCGGCAGAATTTGCAGCGCGTGCGCCGCTTCCAATGTCAGGGCGGCCGAGGGCCAATCTCCGCGACGGGCTTTGCAGAATATCTGGGCGGCGTAATCCTGTGACAGATGCGGGGCGGCGATCAGCGCCGTGCAACTGCGATCCTCGTCCCCGGTCAGCAAGGTAGCGTCAAACCAGCGCTGAAACCGCGCGCGGGTGTTTGTCGGCCCGGCCAACTGAACCAGTGATTGCGCCGGGTCGGCCGCCCCGAGTTGCATCAGACGGTCGATACGTGCCAGCAGCAGAGTTTCCTCGGCATCCGAGCCTGCAGGCGCGCGCGCTTCGGTCAGGATAAGGGTGAACAGCAGACGCTGCATTGCAGGGTTATACTTTACCGGCACATGGGCGATCAGTTGGGCCAGTCGATCGGCATCGCTGTTTTGCCAGAGGTTGACCGGCAGACCGGTCACGGATGCGGACACTAGGCCCAGCGGTTGGGACAATGCCTCAAGCGGCGTGACTTCGATATCCGGCTGGACGCCTGTCTGCGTCACCGGCGGCTCCAGAAGGACCGTGCCCGGCAAATTCTCGGGCGGGTCACTCAACCACTCAATGACAGAGAGAGGTGCCTGCTGCGCCTGCGCCGATCCAGCCAGCAACAGTGCAACCACTGCGGCTCTATTCAACATTCAGGATTACCGGCTCTCGGATTTCGCTTTGCGGCGCCGAGAAGTCCACGCCAAAAATGGGGCCTATATAGGCGTACCCCACCAACCCGATAAAACACAGGCACACAAGATATAACAGGAACTTGATCAGACGGCCCATTGCTCAACGCTGCCCCAATTTTGTCTTTTGCCATAGTTATAGCTGGCATTTTTCTTAAGATCACGTCATTCACAGTGAAATGAGCGAAATTAAGCATAACACCCACACCGAGGACACCGAAGCGGTCTTTGCACTGCACAAAACGGTTGTTCTTGTGGGTATGATGGGGGCCGGAAAGACAGCTGTGGGCCGTGCATTGGCCGCGAGGCTTGGGGTTCCCTTCCTCGACAGCGATGCCGAGATCGAATCGGCTGCCAATATGACCATCCCCGAGATCTTCGAGCGCGACGGAGAACCATTCTTTCGCACCAAGGAAAGTCAGGTCATCGGGCGCTTGCTGGATGAGGAAAAAGGCATCCTATCCACCGGTGGAGGTGCCTTTCTGGCCGAGCAGAACCGCCAGATGATTACCGAGCGCGGCGTGTCGGTCTGGTTGCGGGCGGACCTGAACGTTCTTTGGAACAGGGTCAAACACAAGGACACGCGACCTCTGCTGCGCACGGCGGATCCCTATGCGACCTTGCGCACCTTGTACGAATCCCGCGTGCCGGTTTATGCGCAGGCAGACCTGACGGCTGAATCCGATGGCGAAACCTCGATTGAGAATATGGTGGAGCGGGTGGTGAATGCCTTGCTGACACGACCCGACGTATTGGAACGAAAGTAAATGCACCAAACCGTACATGTTGAGTTGGGCGAACGGTCCTATGACGTAGAAATCGGCCCCGACCTGCTGGCGCAATCGGGTTCGCTGATCGCGCCCTTGCTGCATCGGCCCAAGGTGGCTGTTCTGACGGACGAGAACGTGGCCAAGTTGCACCTCGAAACATTGAGGGATGGTTTGGCTGCGGCAGGGATCGAGATGACGTCTCTCGCTTTGCCCGCAGGCGAATCCACCAAAAGCTGGCCGCATTTCGAACGCGCGGTCGAGTGGCTGTTGGCGGAAAAGATCGAGCGTCGCGATGTGGTTGTCGCCCTCGGCGGCGGCGTCATTGGCGATCTGGCTGGTTTTGCCGCTGCCGTTCTAAGGCGTGGTGTGCGGTTTGTTCAAATCCCGACATCATTGCTGGCACAGGTGGATAGCTCCGTCGGAGGCAAGACCGGTATCAATGCGCCGCAAGGCAAGAACTTGATCGGCGCGTTTCATCAACCCTCGCTGGTTCTTGCTGACACCTCGGTGCTGGGCACGATGACCCAGCGGGATTTCCTGTCGGGTTATGGCGAGGTGGTGAAATACGGCCTGCTGGGCGATGCCGAGTTCTTTGAATGGCTGGAGGTCAACGGCCCCGACGTTTCCGCCGGCGACATGGCTGCGCGGGTGCGGGCTGTCACTCGGTCGGTGCAGATGAAGGCTGATATCGTGGCGAGGGACGAGACCGAGCAGGGCGACCGCGCGCTGTTGAACCTTGGCCATACCTTCTGTCACGCGCTCGAGGCTGCTACCGGCTACTCTGACCGCCTGCTCCATGGCGAAGGCGTTGCCATTGGTTGTGCTCTGGCGTTCGAACTGTCCTCACGTCTGGGACTGTGTTCGCAGGAAGACCCAAGCCGGGTGAGGGCGCATTTGCGCGCGATGGGGATGAAAACCGATCTGGCCGATATTCCCGGAGACCTGCCCGGTGCCGAGGCGTTGGTCGATTTGATGGCGCAGGACAAAAAGGTCATTGACGGTCAGCTGCGCTTTATCCTGGCGCGTGGGATTGGGCAGGCATTCGTCACTTCTGAAGTTCCGCGCGATGCGGTGTTGTCGGTGCTCGAGGATGCTCTGACAACGGCCTGATCAGCGTCCGCGGATCACCATCAACTCACCGATGTTCTCGCGGGTGATGTAGCCGACCATATGGCCAGCCTGCGTGCACACAGCAACGGCCGGGGCACCTTTGTGCAGCTTTTCCAGAACGGTTTCCAAACCGCTGGTCAGTTCCACACGTGGAATATCGGTTTCCATAATCGAGGTTGCCGGATCTGACCGAGGGGCTTCTTGCGCCAGGGCGGTGAAAAGCGTGCCCCGCGCTACAAAACCCAGCAAGGTTCCATCCGACCCCAGTACAGGGAACTCGTGCTGTGTTGTGTGGATGACGGCCTGCGACGCTGTTGCAAGGGTGTCAGCGGGGGACAGCGCGTGGAATTCGGTGATCATAGCGTCACGCGCAAGCACCCGCCGGGCGACCGAGCGCATGGCGACATCCTGACTTTCCGCATTGGCCGCGACGAAGACAAAGACAGCAATAAGAACCAGCAGCGGGTTGCCCGTGCTCAGCCCAAGAAATCCAAACGCTACGGCAACAGCTTGCCCAGCCAGCGCCGCGACCCGAGTGGCTTTGACGCGGTCCATCTTCAGGCACAGCAGCGCGCGAAACACGCGACCGCCGTCCATCGGGAAAGCCGGGATCATGTTGAATGCGGCCAGCAGCAGGTTCACGTAAGCCAGCCGGTTCAGCAATCCCGCGTTAGGTGAGTCGATCTGAGCCAACGACTCCATTGGCATTCCGGCACCCAAAGCCACCAGTACAATCCAGATTACGACGTTCACCGCAGGCCCGGCCAGTGCCACCCAAACTTCTTGCATGGGCTTTTCTGGCATCCGCTCCAGTCGAGCCAACCCACCGATGGGTAGTAATGTGATGTCCGGGGTTTTGATTCCATAGCGCCGCGCCATCAGCGCGTGGCCGAATTCATGCGCGACAACACAGGCAAATAGGGCCAGAACGAAGATCAGGTTTTCGACAGCTGCCGATAATCCACCATTTGAGTAGGCGGCAAACCCGACCCAGGCCAGCAGCAGGAAAAAGGTGACATGGACCCTCAGTTCCGACCCCAGAAGCCGGCCGAGTGAGAAGGACCATGTCATGTTGTGTCTCCGTTTGCTATTGAACGGTTAAGGTAACAAAATTCCCCAACAACTGTGTGAGTGACTGCGGAGTCGCCCATAGAATACAACGGGAACCTTTGTTGGCCTGTGGTCATAAGTCGACACGTTTTGGACAAAACGTTGATTTTTAGCCGAAACTCCGGCTCATATAAAACTCTACCAGCTAAAGCCAACATTCTGCAAATGGTGCATTTTGTTGAAATCGATCTTTTGATCGCGAGAGTGAAACTCGCAATGAAGGATAGGCAACTACGCCAACTCAGCTGGTTTAACAGCGGGTGGGAATGAGGCGTCGATGAAGAGTATTCCCTTAACGCCGTGTGTAGATTCTACCGGAAACGAGTTAACTCACATCGCCAGTTATCAACCTCGGAAAAGATCAATGGTGGAAAAAGACTGGCAACTCTCAGATTTATTAGGTTCAGGGCAGCTTTCACAATCGCACCTAATGCCTGATCCTTTGCCACATTAAGTGTGAACACATAACCTTGACAGTAGGTTCCGCTATTAGAGAATATCACTAACTAGGTATGCGAGGAGGCTCTAAATGAGCAGGGTACTTACATATCCCACCTATTCCCTCCCCAAACTGGAGCTTAGAGGTTTACTCCTGTTCTACGATGAAATCTCAGCAATCGTTCCGCAAATTGATAGAGGTGGCGTAGAAAAAAGACCACAGGTCTATGAAATAAAAGAAATTGATGCCGATGCAATTAAGTTTGAAGACCCCGAACCCCACTTAAATTGGTATGAGCCTGCTGGAATTGAGCAAATCTTGAGGAATATGGCTTTGGAAAATAACGCTGTTGATCAGGAAGTTGATGATTTCCTACGATCCGCAAATTTGAACATCGCCAATTACCAACGTGCAAACTTGGAAAAAGAGCAAGCAGATCGGTTTTTTAGGAAAGGCTGGATGCTGGTGGCAGAGCAACGCATTCACCCGGATCTGATGTCTTTGCTAATCGAGCGCCGTTTAGCAGTACCGATTGCCTCTTGGCCCTACCCGGACACAAACCAGATTGCAACTTATCAGCCGTTGCTGGTCAACGGGACAGTTGCAAAGTTCGTCCTTGCTCGCCTCGCACGAGAAATTTCTGATCATAAGAAAATTCCCACTCTTTCACTTCTTGATAGCGATATATCAAATCATGCTTTCGATGGAGAGTTAGCAAAAAGGGAAACTAGAAGTGCCCTATTAGGTACTATTTTTGATCTAATTGTACCCGATGACATTGAGAAACTAACCGCGTCGGAGTTCATGGCGATAAGGAGTGATTACTCAGACATTCGAAGAAATCTAAATGTCTTTCTCCGCGATTTCGCTGTCAACAATGAATTTGACGATCTCGACCGCCTAAGGGATTTCGTTAACAACACCTCACGTATCAAATCCGTTTTTGAAGAGGAAATGGACTTGGCAAAGAACCGGCTCGGTTCACATCGCTTTTCTCAAAACCGAAAGTATGGAATTAGTGCGCTGGCAAGCATAGCGGGTGCTGCTATCGGTGGAGTCGGAGGGGCGGTTGCGGGATCTTCAATAAGTTGGCTCGGCTACAAATACGACAATCGCTTTAGCACCAGAAGCTTTCTTGATCAGTCAACAGAAGGTTTAGTGATGTTGCGTGGATCAATCAAAAAGCGCTTGCAGTCTAGCACCTTTGAGGTTCCATCATACATCCCGAAATATCTGTGACACACGGCAATAGATGCATTCAAATGCTTGGAGGATGAAGCTTTGATCAGGTCTAAAATTATACAAATGAGGACAAGGGTCATTTCGCCGGTTCTGATGGTGACGTTGTAATTATTGCCGTTTCCAGCATAGTCCATCTGTTTACATTGTCAGCACGTATGCCATCGCTTTTTCTATCCCACCTGACCTGAGCCCCAAGTTTCCTCCAACCTTCGGAGAGTCCTTGGGTTCGGTTTGATGGCCTTACGCGGCCAGTTTGTCCATGTTCATTTTCTCTGCAAATTCCATTGGCGTTAGGTTGCCCAACGCC
>NZ_JAKRGB010000049.1 GCF_022347725.1 Ruegeria sp. Ofav3-42 | reverse complement strand
TGCGGGTTCACGGTCAGATTGACGGTTGCGGTGTCGGTGAGCTGCCCGTCGGTGATGGTGTAGGTAAAGCTGTCGCTGCCTTCATACCCGGCATTTGGGGTGTAGGTCAGGGTGCCGTCGCCATTGTCGGTCACCGTGCCGTTGGTGGCCTGAGTAAAGGCGGTCAGGCTCAGCGCGTCGCCGTCCGGATCGCTGTCATTGGCCAGCAGGTCGCTGGCCACGTTGATGGTCAGCGCCACGTCTTCGGTTGTCGCCAATCCGCTGTCATCCACAGCCGCCGGGGCCGCGTTGCCCGCGCCGTTCACGTTCACATTGACGGTTGCGGTGTCGGTGTTGGTGCCGTCGGTGATGGTGTAGGTGAAGCTGTCGCTGCCCGAGAACCCGCTATTGGGGGTATAGGTAAAGGTGCCGTCGCCATTGTCGGCAACCGTGCCGTTGGCGGGTTGGGTAAAGGCGGTCAGGCTCAGCGCATCGCCTTCCGGGTCGCTGTCATTGACCAGCAGATCGCTGGCCACGTTGATGGTCAGCGCCACGTCTTCATCTGTCGCCAGGGTGTCATCCGCCGCAACAGGAGGATCGTTCACCGGCGTGATCGTCCCATCCTCATCGACAATCGGGTCGCTTGCGAATTCGAAGTAATCCACCTGAGCAGTGTAGCCTGTCGCCGGCCCGGTATTGCCAGCGAACACACCGGCCTGGCTGACAGTCATCGAATGGGTAAAGCTGCCGGCGGTGGTCCAGTTCTCCCCGTCGGTGGAATAGTCCAAAACCCACAGATCGCCGGTCCGGGTCACTCGCAGATACGGGGCGCTGCCTTCGGGGATGACCACGTTGACGGCCACGGAAGTGTTGCCGCCCACGGTGATCGCAGCAAAGGCACGCAGATTAGTGCCATCGGAATAGGTGTCGAACCGCAGCCAGTTGTTCACGTCCTGTTCAACCAGCAGGCCCTGCATCTGAAATTGCTCGGTCGGTGTGGTCAGGAACCGGGTTTCAAGCTGAAAATCCGTGTCAGCAATCGCCTGCACCGCCCGTGCACTGTTGTTGGTCGAGCCCCAGACATTGTGATCGCCATCCGGCGTGACAAGCTCCAGATAGGCATCCGAACCCGTCACCCCCAGCCCCACAGAGGTTCCCTGCGGACCCGCTATGTTCCAGGCCGGATCAAGAAGGTTAACGTCGCTCAAGCTGAGACCGATGAGGGTGGCCAGGTGGTACGTCGTGCCACCATGGGAGAGCATAAGCTTCACCCCGGTTGAAGTCCCTTCGAAAAAATAAGATGACTGAACCTGGGCCTCAGACAGACCAAGGTGGTTTGAGATTGCGCTGACATCAATGAGATCGCCTTCAGCCGCGTTGAAATCTACAATCCGATCAAAGTTCCCAGTAGAAAGAGCTGAGCTGTCGAGCACGAAAGTGTCTGCACCAGCACCACCTTCAATAAGATCTGATCCCGCGCCACCATTTATTGTGTTGTCACTTGCGTTCCCAGTAAGGCGGTCGCCAGCGTCGCTGCCATAGATATGCGTGACCTCTGGCGCAATGCTTTGCGCAGTTTCCCCCGGTGCGCCCGCCGTGATGCCAATTTCACTTTCCAGGAACGTGAAAAGTGCGTTTGCGTATTCGACATTTGCTTCCTGCGTCCAGTGCAGATCGTCTGCACTGAGATGATCAAGAGATTCCGGGCTTCCGGCTGTGACGAAGTCGGCATGCGGGTTTTCAAACAACAAAAGTGTGGGGTAAGTGGTCTGCAAGTCGTTGATTTTACTAATCAACCCAGGTACGTAGGTGCCGTTCCCCGCGTCTCCGACGACCGGTTGTCCGGCGACAATGCTGTAGCCGTGGTTCAAATACTCCGATGCTACTGCTTCCCGGCCGTTGTCAATTCGTGGTGCGATGGTTGAAACGACGAGGTATGCGCCCGCGTCTGCATTGGCAAAGAACTGGTTTATCGCAGTTTCATAATTGTCGATGATTGCCGCCACTGCGTCACCGCCGGACCCGACCGGGAACTCCGTCACATCTAAGATGTCGTTTGTACCGAGCATCATGAGCGCGATGTCGGGCGTATATGCAGCGGTTGCTTCTGAGATATCGGCCGCGCCTGCCACGCCGTTCCCTGCGACGTCTCTTACCGAAACTCCTACAACAGCGGCGTTGTCGGTATCCAGCATCCCTTCGGGGCCGTTGTTAGAGCCGCCAACGTAATCGATCCACCCACCTGCAGCGACCACATTTTCGAACAGAATCTGACGATAACCTTCCAGGATCGATGCCGGCACGTCACTGCCGGTTACACCAACGGTAAGGGAGTCGCCATTCGGCAGGACTGTCGCGGCATGGGTATACGAACCGGCAGACAAATCGACCACCACAGCACGATCTGTGCCTGCAAAAGAGAGCTCGTCACTACCACCACCGGGGCCATCTTCGGTGGTACCGCTCAAAACAAAGCTGGCAGGTGCAGGGTTATCCGCACCCGAGAAGTCGTCGGAGCTGGAGGTGCCGGCGGGGGGCTGCGGGTTCACGGTCAGATTGACGGTTGCGGTGTCGGTGAGCTGCCCGTCGGTGATGGTGTAGGTAAAGCTGTCGCTGCCTTCATACCCGGCATTTGGGGTGTAGGTCAGGGTGCCGTCGCCATTGT
>NZ_JAKRGB010000048.1 GCF_022347725.1 Ruegeria sp. Ofav3-42 | reverse complement strand
TTGGCCCGCCTTTATCTGCGGGCCTTGGGGGAAGTTTTCAGGCGTCTTTCAACGACGCTTCTTTGGCCTGTTTGCTTAGCGACCTGGCCCGTGCGAACACGGCGATTACACCCAGCAGGAGGAAGCCAAGAGCGACGGGGCGGGTAAAGAAGATCAATGCGCCGTTGTTGCTTAGCAGCAGTGCTTGGCGGAAGGTTTCTTCCGCCCCGCCGGCCAGCACGAAGCTGATAACGAAAGCGGCAGGGTTGAAGTCATAGCGTTTCATCAGCCAGCCACCAAAGCCCGCCGCGACCATCACATAGACATCAAACAGGTTCCCGCGCGAGGAATACGCGGCGATGAATGAGGTCAGAAAAATGATCGGATATAGCACGTCCGTTGGGATTTTCAGGATGAAGCGACCAACATAGGACGCACCATAATACCCGATCAGACCATAAGCGGCGATACCCACAAGACCACAGGCGAACAGCTGGTAGACCAGCTCTTTCTGGGTCAGAAACAGCGTCGGGCCAACCTGAATGCCGTGGATCAGGAACACGCCGACCAGAATGGCGCCGATGGTAGAGCCAGGAATGCCAAGCGTCAGCAGCGGTGCCATCGACGGACCGGAAACCGCGTTGTTTGCAGCCTCGGGTGCTGCGATGCCTTCCAGCGCGCCCTTGCCCCATTGCTCGGGGTTTTTGGCGCGGCGTTTACCTTCTCCGTACGCGACGAAGGCTGCAATGGCCGAACCAAGCCCCGGAAGCATCCCGATGAAGGAACCGATAAACGAGGACCGGATGACATGTGGGACACACGGTTTGTATTCAGCCCATGTGAGGCGGTTCTTGGCGATCGAATCCTGATCATGTGGCTCATCGAACTGTTCGATCGGCTTACCGCGGGCTTCGAGCTGCGAGAACACCTCGCCCAACACGAAGATACCGATCATCAGCGGCACCAGAGAGATACCGTTGCTGAGGTCGAACGAGCCGAAGGTGAACCGCTCTTCCGAGGAAATCGGGTCAAGGCCGACCATCTTGATCAGCACACCCAGCGCTGCAGAAGCCAGCCCGCGGGTGATCGATTTGCCGATCACCGAGCCGATGACCACAAACGCTGCGAAGTAGACCGCGAACAATTCCGGTGGGCCCAGTTTCAGGGCGATGGCGGCGATAATGCCAACACCGGCGATCAACAGGATCTCACCAACGTAATCCCCGATGATCGAGGAAATGGTCGCAACCTTCATCGCCTTGGACGACATGCCCCGCTTGGACAGGGGATACCCGTCGATCTGGGTCGCGGCAGAGGCCGCCGTCCCCGGCGTATTGAACAGGATTGCCGCGATTGAACCGCCATATCGCCCGGATTTTCCGATGACGTACAAAAAGGCCAGCGCCGCCAGCGGCTGCATGTAGAAGGTGACCGGCAAAAGCATGGCAATCGCGGCCGATGCAGTCAGGCCGGGGATTGCGCCGACAACCATGCCGACAACGGCGGCGGCCAGCACCCACAAGAGGATGATCGGGTCCGTCAGGACGGTGCCCAGAGCAGCAAAAATCTCCATGGATCAATTCCCCTGAATAACGTCAAGCAGGTCGAACCACTCGCCGTAAGGCGGGTAGACACCGAGCATGACAAAGAAGATGAGGTGATAGATGGCGGGGCATACGATTGCAGCGATCAGTAGACCTATCGGGTTGCGAACGCCAAAAATCATCAGAACCAGAACGGCTGCGATACCCGTACTGATCAAATAGCCAAGCTTGCCCATCAGCCAGACATAGGCCAGCGACAATACCAGCAGGCTGAAGATCCGAGGCAGGATGCTGCCCTCTTCCTTGGGAGTGGTGGCGGGAGCGGAAGAGGACAGCCCTTTCACGCATTCCACAACACCAAGCACGACAAGAGCGCCGGATCCGACCAGCGGGAATATTCGAGCGCCCCATCCACCGTCCGGGTCAGGATTGATGGCCATGCTTGCGGCAACTGCCACCAACCCAAAGATCGCCAGACCTGCGCCGATGACTGTGCTCGAGTTCAGAACGCGTGTTGTCATCGGATCACCCCTGGCTTTTCAGCGCGCTGATGATCGACTCGACATTGTTTTTCATCGCCTGCAGGTTCGCTTCGGCCTCGGCCCCCGGCAGGTAAACCGGTGCGTTGCCGCGCTCGGCCATGGCATCGATGAACGCCTGGGATTCAGTGATATCCTTCATCGCCGCTTCCAGTCCGGCCACGACATCATCCGGAGTGTCCTTGGGGGCGAACAGGATAATGGGTGAACTGACGTCTACCGCGTCAAAACCCGCTTCGGCAAAAGTCGGTACGTCGGTCATGAACGCGTCGCGCTGGTCAGAGTTCAGCGCCAATGGGCGCAGTTCGTTTTCGAACCCTGCGGCCTGCTGAATCCCGATCATCGCAAAATCAACCTGTTCACCGATCAGGGCTGCACGGGTTGCTGATCCGCCTTTGAACGGAACGCCGACCGCGTCCAACTCGTTGGTGTCCAAAAATCCCTGACCTGCAACATGGTGGAAACCGCCATTGCCGGTATGCGCCCAGCGTACTTCACCCGGACGGGCCTTGATGTCCGAGACCAGATCGTCCAGCGACTGATACGGGCTGTTGGCGGGAACCATGAGCGACGTGGTCAGCTTGCCGATCTGTGCAACGACGCGGAACGAATCCAGCGGGGTGACATCAGTGTCGCGCAGCAACGAAGTCAGCAGGAACGAGCCCGCCGAGGTCAGTAGCACCGTTGTTCCATCCGGCCGCCCCCGAGACGCCTCAGTCGCACCCGTCATACCCGACGAGCCGGGCTTGTTGACCACGACAAAAGGCACGGGGAACAACCCATCGCCTGCGGACGCCACCGCCCGCGCATAGCTGTCGGTGCCGCCACCGGCCTTATAGGGCAGAATGATGTTCACAGGGCGCCGCGGCTTCCATTCCGCAAAAGCGGCGGTGCCCGAAAGCGCCAATCCCGCTGTGGC
>NZ_JAKRGB010000047.1 GCF_022347725.1 Ruegeria sp. Ofav3-42 | reverse complement strand
GACAGCCAACTCACGCGGAGACAGCTCACTTTCCTTCAGAGCCAGATCCTTGATCTTCTCGCGCATCGGCTGCGAAATGCGGTTCCAGACCGGTGACGGCTTGGGACTACGATCCTCAAGCGCCTCAAAGCGCAAAGATGTCCGATAGGGGCGACCCCGCCGATGGCAAAGCCGGTTTCCGAGCGCACGCGCTTGGGATCGGCTCGGTTCAAGGCTTCGCCAAAGATGGCCTGCGCATCGTCCAGGTTCACGTCATGTTTCCCACTGACAAGAAGAAGCTTCAGATTTCCTGTTTCTGCGCCTTCGAAAACCAGAGATTTCACAATTTGACCTACGTCACAGTTACAGGCCTTCGATGCATCTAACGCTGTTCTGGTGCTTTCCGGCATTAACTCAACTGATATGTTCTGCCCCAGAATCTTCGCGGCCTGTTCGACGCGTTTCACGCTTTTTGACATTTCAATCCCCCTTGTCCTCAACTTGTGCAACTACGGCGATTTCAACCTTCAACTCCGGGAGGGCGAGTTTAGATTGCACACAGGCGCGCGCGGGTGGATGTTCCGCGTCAATCCAGGCATCCCACACCTCATTCATGTCCGAAAAATCAGACATATCGGTCAGCCAGATATTCGCGCTCAGCAAATGCGAGCGGCCTGAGCCTGCCTGCTGCAAAAGATGATCGATCTTTTTCAGGATATCTTCGGCTTGTACTCGGGTTGTTGCGCCGGCTCCGATCTGCCCGGCCAAGAAGACATGACCATTGGAAATGACGGCTTGCGCCATGCGTGGCCCGGTTTCAATTCGTCTTATCGTCATGTCTTCCAAGCCTTTCTGATCCGGTCTCGAATATCGGAAAGCCTTGCTATCGGTTCGTTTGCGTAGACGAACCGCAAGTAGCGATCAGCGCGCTCCGGGCTGCCCCATCCGGTCATTGGCGTGGCCGCGATTTCACCATGTTGAAACAGGTGTTTGGACGCTTCGCCGGGCGTCAGTCCTATGCTCTGCGTGTCGATCAACAGAGACCAACCACCATCGGGGGACACCACTGGCAGATCGCTCATCTCTGTGATCAGAAAATCCCTGCGAGATCGCCACTCGCGTGTTGCCTGATCCACGCCATCATCTTGCGCATTCAGCGCAGCAGCAGCGCCCTGCATGCCAATTCCAACCTGGCAAACAACATTGGTAAGGCTGACAAGCCCTATGTCTTTCATGATTGGTTTTGGGCCAACCACCCAGCCACAGCGTCAGCCAATCATCCTGTATTCCTTGGAAACCGACCCTACTGTGATAACCCGATCTGCCATGCCATCGAGAGACGCCGGATGTATGACAGAGGTGTCAGTAAACAGAATGCGCTCCATGGCGGCATCATGCAAAACATGAGCATCGGTCTTACGAACAACCGCTACGATTTCATCCCACTCTTCCTGGGTATGCACAATGCCGCTTGGCATCGATGGACTCATGGTGAGAACTGCGCGCGTCTTTTCAGTTACCGCATCCCTTAAGGCGTCAATATCCAACCGCCATCGGCGATCTTCAATGATCAGCGGGACGAGCTTTGGAACGCCACCCGCCAGATAGATGCGATTGATCAACCCCGCATAGGCCGGGTCGGTGATGATTACCTCATCACCTGGCTCCAGTATTGCCAACAAAGCATTCAGGATACCGGACAATCCACCAGCGGACACAATACACTGTTCATCAGGCACGTAGTCTACCCCGGCGGTTGCAGAGACTCGGCGGGCAGCAGCTTCGCGCAAGGCGTGCATGCCCAAAAATGGCAGGTAACTGTTGGCAGCATCCGTTCCGACAGCGGCCTTTGTCGCTTCTGTCGCCTCTTGCGGTGGGGGAAGGTCAGTATCCAGATTTTCGAGCCGCAGCATCGTCCCGCTGGCGAGGGCATCTGCGGCATTGCCCATCTGATCCAAACCAATGCCTGGAATGTTGGCCAGTCGCGAGTTGGTCATTGAGTTCCCCCATTGCATGCGAATCTATAAATTGTATGCAATTAGTGATCTTGTGAGTCAAATGCGTGAGTGGTACGCAATGGAATGCCTGCCTCGACTGCTCATAAACGCGGTGATCGCGCTCAACATTTGGCTGAAGCACTTCGGGCCAGCATCGTTTCGGGAGAACTCTCGCCCGGAGTGCCGCTCCGGCAGGAAGAACTGGCGCGCAGATATGAAACGAGCCGCATCCCGGTGCGAGAAGCGCTGCGCCTTCTGCAAGCACAGGGTCTGGTTCACCTAGAGCCTAACAAAGGTGCGGTCGTGGCACCTCTTGATGCGGCTGAACTACGTGAAAACACAGAAATGCGGGAGGCCGCAGAGGTGCTTGCCCTGCGCAAAGCTCTCCCGCATCTTTCCAACGCGCAAATAGACGAAGCCGCCGCGATTCAGGATAAGATTGAAACCTCTGATGTGTCCGAATATGGCAGGTTGAATAAATCGTTTCACATGACTCTCTACGCGCCCTGTGAGCGGCCACGGCTATTAGAGCATGTATCGGGGCTACACGACATCGCTGAACGATACCTCGGAGTAACGTTATCGCAGCTCGATTACGTTTCGCGCTCATCCAGCGAGCATCGCGGGATACTAGACGCCTGCTATGCAAGAGATACGGAAGCCGCGATTACGCTTACATCTCAACACATCCTTGATGCGGGACGAGCCTTGGAGCAGTTCTTGGTGCAGAGCTAGCAGCATAAATCTACATCTTCTGCCATTCGTGTTACGCGCAGCGTCAGTCAAAGCGGGCTCGGAGCCGACATCCGACCATTTCACTGAGACAACAGACGGGTAATTAGGCCGCCAAGGTCGGCAAAGTGCCGTTTGCCGCCTAATGCACCCGCAGCAACCAGATAGCTCGGTAATAACCTCTGTGGGTGGCTCCTGCATTGCAAGAGTTTTCTGGTGATGTTTGCGGGTATTTTGTCAGTACCTTCGTCTGTCCGGCCTGTTTGTGTGGCGGCATTGTCGCCACTGGCCTTGATGAATTCCGCG
>NZ_JAKRGB010000046.1 GCF_022347725.1 Ruegeria sp. Ofav3-42 | reverse complement strand
CGGGGATCACCGCGCGTGACAGCTGTCGGCTGTCCGCTTTCTGGATCCCTTCCTGTACGGCGGTCTCTTTCAGTCGGGCCAGGAAATACTCATACAGCAGCCGGACCGCTTCGGCTTCGCGGACCAGCTGTTGCAGCGTGATCAGATCCGCATTCCGTTGTGCGATCTGCTGACCCAAATCTTCGGCCGATTGCGTCAGTGCCTGAACCTGCTGCGCCGCCCGCTGCGCCTCGAGCGCTGTTCGTGCGACCAGGCGCTGATAAGCGGTGTCGAACGCGGCTTCGCCGGTGTCGGAGTCGTCGATCTGCGCGTACAGGCGCTGCAACTGCGGATCCTGACCGGCTTCGGCCTGCGCCGCGCGACTATCCGCGGCCTCCAGCAGGTCGTACCGGGTCTGAGCGGCAACGCGGGTCGCCTCGGCCGACACGCTGCGCTCGCGCAGTTCTTTCAGCTGGACTTCCTGCAACTGCAAGGCCTCGGGCGAGATCAGGGCAGTTGTCGCGTTGAATTCGTTGACCTTCGCTTCCGCGGTTTCCAGCTCGACCTGCAGCTCGGCCACACGGTCGGTCAGCCATTCGGTCGCCTGTTCGGTGGCTTCGAACTTCACCTCAATCTGGTTCAGGACGTAAAGCTCGACAATCGTGTCTGCGATCAGGGCGGATTTGCGCGCCGATTCCGTCTCGACCGTCACCTCGAAGACCAGACTTTGCCGCACGTTGCGGGTCGAGACTTTCCGGAGCAGGGCCGTAATCACGCTGTCCCGGGTGCGCTGCCTGGCCAGATCCTCCGGCTCCTGGGCGGGGCTGCCTCCGGTGCCCAGAGCGGACTTGAGAAACTCTTTCGCGCCGTCGAGCGCCGAGACCGGTTGAAGCGCGGCATTGAACTCGGGGTCCGACACCAGATCCAGCTTGTCCACAACCTTGCCCATCAGGCCCCGCGACTGCAGAACCTCAAGTTCTGAATTGACCTCGGCCGTATCTCCGGCCAGACCACCCACCACGCTTTGCAGATCGATCACGCTGGCCTGCTCGGTTTCCAGCATGACCACAGCCGTGGACCGGTATAGCGGCACCGCGGCAACAAACGCGTAATACACCCCAAGCAGGATCGCCGCAGCGGTTGTCAGGGCAATGATCCACTTGCCGCGCCACAACGTGCCCATCAAGGCACCCAGGTCGATCGTGTCGTCCTCGGGCGCATCACTCACTTGCGGGCGGCCGGGGTTGAAAGGCCCGTCGTGTATCGGCGTTTGCTTCATGTCAGAAATACAATCCCAAATGACAATATACGCAATCCACGTGCGCGTGCGCTCTCTACACCGCTCAGGTCTATAAATAAAGATCCCTAAACCGCCCGACCGACCACAACCGGACACACGCACAAAGCGCCCGGACAGGCCCCGCAATACGCGCCTCAAAAACCGCGCAACGTCAGAGCAAAAACACCCATAACCACACGCACATCACAACAGACATCGGGGCCGCTCAAACCCAGCCCCCAAACAACACGGCAATCAATGCTATCGGCTGTTTGTCGGGCGGGTTGGGGCAAACCAGATGAACGCTCCGCCTTGAAATGAACCCGGAGTTCCCAAGTCCGGATCGGGCCAACAGGGGATGCCTAAATGGTGGCATGCAACAGCCGCATTCGCTGGGAATGGGGTCCAAATCATCGCACTCCGCAGGGTCACGTAACGACAGGATGGGAAACCGGGTAGGTACCAATTTTCCGTTTCCCTCGAAGCAACCGCATACCAGCTCAGAGGGGCCAAATGGCAGAAGGTCTTGCAAGAAGCCTGTTGGCCTAGGGTGTTTGATCCGTCGTTCGCCCAACTGGTTCGGGCGCTACTTCAACCAGCTATGGAATGATCGCAACGTATTCCAATTTTTTAATAGCAAGGCAACCATTTTTTCCGAACCTCTGCCGATAGGTCAATCAAACGGTCGGCGCACGTTTTTTGAGCGATGGTTTATGTCAACTGGATGACAACAATGAGAATTTGCAACTAATTTGATTCAAAGTGGTTGACTGGTGTTCGGAACAGTTAATAAAAGCCCAATCAAGAAACGGTGCAATTCTTGCGTGTTTAAAATCCGACAGTGCTAAGGTTATTGAGCAGGTATGTTTGATTCTAATTTTTCTGACCGGGAGACTCCGAACCTGGTCGACTATCCTCGCTCTGAAACCCCCACTTCCGGCATCGCATTCAACTTTGCAAAGCGGGCGTTTGATCTAGTCGTGAGCACGCTTGTGTTGCTGCCGCTCGCGGTTCTGTGCGGGATCGTCCTGCTTATCCTGAACCCGTTCTGGAACAAAGGCCCGCTGTTTTTCTTGCAAGAACGTATGGGCCGGAATTGCGAGCCATTCACCGCATACAAGTTTCGCTCAATGCGCCCGGCTGAGAAGATCGAGCGCAGTGCGGACTGCCCTTTGGAAGAAGACAGAATTACGACGCTTGGCCGTTTCCTGCGCAAGTCCCGCCTGGATGAGTTGCCGCAAATTATTAATGTTATCAAAGGCGAAATGAGCCTGGTCGGCCCTCGCCCGGACTACATAGAACATGCCCGAAACTATTTGACACAAGTGCCGGGTTACCAAGAACGTCATGGCGTGCGCCCTGGCATCAGCGGCTGGGCACAGGTTGAGTTGGGATACATCGAAGGCACGGATGCAACTCGCCGGAAAGTGCAGGCAGACCTGTATTATATCGCCAATGCCGGTTTGGCGATGGAGGCGCGAATCGTCTGGAAGACCCTGGCTGTCATGTTGCGTCGCGGCGGCGCGTAATCAGATTTCAGGTTTGAGATTCACCCGGAGATCTGGAGCATCATTTGTTTCAGTCGCCGGTAGATGCCTGAGATACCAAGCGAACAGCTTGTAATTTGAGTCTTTTAGGAGGCCTTGATGCCGCGGCTCACGGGGTGAGCGAAAAATTTCTGCACAATATATCACCTTAAAGGTGTATATATCACCACATTCTAACTTTCGAATTAATTGTTGAATTGCATTTTGAGCACATTTTTTATTGAACGTTTATTTTGGTGGATTTGTCGCGGGACGTTATTTTGGAAAGTCGCTAGTCAGTCGCAAAAAAGTGACATGTTGACGTGAAGATTCGAGCGGTATC
>NZ_JAKRGB010000045.1 GCF_022347725.1 Ruegeria sp. Ofav3-42 | reverse complement strand
ACCGCGTGCGCGATGATCTGAGGTGGAAACCGGTGGCGCTTGTAACTGATCGACGATGACTTCATCGAAGTCACCTACGTCCAACTGCGTGCATGAGCAACCGAACGACAGTTAACGTGACAACACCCTCTTGTGTGCTCTCGGCCTGCCAGCAAATGCCCCGATAGCTCCATCTTAAAATCTAAGTATCATCGTCTCCAAAAGATTGATGACTCGGATGCGCCACCGGGGGCCCCACAAGTTCTCGCCGCCCAGACTGTGAACCTGACAACACCCCGGCGATTACTTTCGCACCATGCAATCCGTTGTGGGCACCGGCTTTCCGTAGTTCTCGCCGGATCCGATCGAAAGGCCCGCATCGCCGGGCGCTGCACAATTCGACATGCAGCGGGGAGCGAACACATCTGGACGGGCATCGCAAATGAAACCATCAACATTTGGCATCGTCACCTGCATCAGATCGTCACGATCCAGGGTCGCTCCTGCGGGCAGGATGTCGTTCAGCACAAGGATATACGCGGTAATGGCATAGACCTCGTTGTTGCTTAGGGAATGAGCCGTTGCGAAAGGCATGGCGCGGCGAACATAATCAAAGAAAGTCGTGGGATACGGCCAGTAGCTGCCCACAGTTTTTGCGGGCCATTCTTCAGTATCCGTTAAGGGCGGCGTCGAACCGACCAGGGTGGGAAATGCACCGCGATCCAGCAGAACTTTCACACCAACGCCTTTGTCACCATGGCAGGCCGAGCATTTGGCCGTGTATAGTTGACGCCCCTCTTCCGCGTTGCCCATCCCATCGGGAAGCCCAGTTCCATCGGGGAAAACGTTAAGCGACCAAACCGCCAGATCTGCCTCGGTAATGGTTTGGCCGAGACACAACGGGCGATCATTACAGTCGGCGGTCTGTGCAACGGCCAATCCCGGGGCCATCAGCGGCAGAATGGCACAGAAAATCAGGTTAACCCTGCGCATTATACACCTCGCCGTTGCTTTCGACCCGCCACGTCTGGATGCCGTTATTGTGGTACTCTGAGAATTTGCCGCGCGCTTCGACGATCTGCTGAACAAAGGGCTGAGTATAGCCGGTTTCGTCAGTGGCGCGGCTCATCAACAGCGTCTCGCTCCCGTCCCACCTCCAGGGCATGGTGAATTCGGTCAGGCATTTCGACATCACCGGCTCTGTCAACTGCGCTTCGGCCCAGTTACGGCCGCCATCGAGCGACACGTCCACATGCGTAATTCGCCCGCGTCCAGACCAGGCGATGCCCCGGATCTGGTAGAACCCTTTTTCTGGCAGGGACTGACCACCCGACGGGAAGGTGATGATCGATTTGGCCTCCATCACCAGCGAAGATATCCACGCCTTTCCGGACATTTGCAGATCGGTGTAACCGCCGGTTTCAAACGTCGCAAACAGGGGTTGATCGGTCACCTCAATCCGCTGCACCCATTTAATGTTCAGATTGCCTTCGCAACCCGGCACGAGCAACCGTACTGGATACCCCTGTTCGGGGCGCAGCATTTCGCCATTTTGGGCAAAGGCAAGGATGCAATCGTCCAGCGCCCGTGCCATCGGCAAGCTACGCGCCATTGCTCCGGAATCCGCGCCTTCGACGATCAGCCACGTGGCCCTTTCTGTATCGGCCCCTGCCTCGCGCAACAGGTCAGACAACCGCACGCCGGTCCATTCTGCGCAGCTGAGAAGGCCGTGAATGTCCTGCGCGGTCAAATATGGTGACGTTTCTTGCCCGCCATAGGTTGCTTTGCCCCAGATCAGATCGCTGTTGCCAGAACATTCAAGAAACCGGAACGTGGTGACAGTGGGAAAGCGGCGCAGATCCTCCATGCTGAGTTCAAGGTTGCGGTCGACAAGTCCATGAATGACCACTTTGTGGTTTGCTGGATCCATGTCTGCATAACCACCGTGGGATCGTTCATAGAATAACCCGTTGGGGGTGATGATCCCGCGTAGATCCTGCAACGGCGTCCCTGTCCAGGAGGACTCGTTCATTGGCGGCACATAGCCCTTCGGTGAGAATTGGCTTGGCGTCAGGCGACGAACCACTGTCTTTTCAAATGATGACGGGTGACCATAGGGGTTCGTGCCAACCGGATCGCCCAATTCAGTCGCCCACGGGCGTTGCAAAGGACCAGCCGCTGCGCCTTCGGCTCCAAGCCCGGCAACCAAAGTGGCGGCAGTGCCAGTGGCCACGCCAACGCAGCCCGTCAACACGCTACGCCGTGTGACGTTGGTATCGGTTTTTGCCCGCTTTTCTTGGTCATCACTCATGTCAAAATCCATTTCTCCGGACTCGTCTGTCGCCACCTATTTCAGTATCGCCTCTATGTCGGCCTCGGTAATCTTGGGCAGGTCGGGTGTTTCAGAAGCGAAGGTGTGACGCAGGAAATTTGCCAATTCCACGATCTGCGTCGGGGTCAGTCTGTCCTTGAAGGCAGGCATCGGGCTGGAATTGGGAACGGATCTGGGTTCAGGAAATCCGTAAACGATTGCATAGATCATGTTGCGGCCCCCGACCTGTGCAACCGTGGAATTGCCTGCCAGCGGCGGTGCCCCATCTTTCACTCCCTTGCCGCGCGGGCCGTGGCACATCGAACAATTGTTCAAAAACAGTGTTCGCCCTTCCGGATACGGTTCGTCAGTGTCGCCATCAGAGGCGGCCAGCACAACATTGCCATCTGCCGTTGGGGCTGATGGCAGATCCAATAGATAGGTGGCAATGGCGGCCCGGTCTTCGTCGGTCAGCAGCGACAGCGAATTCTTCACCACCAGATACATTTCCTTGAAGGCGGTCCCTTTGGGCCCCCTGCCCGTTTTGAAATATTCGGTCAGATATTCAGCATTCCATCCGCGCCGCTTCAGAGCCTCGGGCTGAATATCAGGCGCTTCATAACCTGCAAGCGGTGTGCCGGCCAGCGCCCGGTCATGTTCAGCGGCACCAAAGCTGTTATGTGGCGTATGACAGGCTCCGCAATGGCCGAGCCCCTCGACCAGGTAGGCACCGCGGTTCCAAACCTCATCCCGGGATCCATCGGGTTCGTATGGCCCCCGCCGCGCAAAGAGCACATTCCAGAAAAGCACAAGCTGTCGGATATTGAAGGGAAAGCTCAATTCGTTTTTTGGGACGCTTTGGTCAACCGGCGTCTGCGTCATCAGATACGCGAACATCGCATCGGAATCTGATCGTGTGACCAAGTGATATGATGGATAGGGCATCGCAGGGTAAAGCGGCCGAAAAGTCTTATAAGAACCATAAGCGAGGACCTGGTAGAACTCAGCCGAGGTCATGCCTTTGATGCCCTTTTCAGAGGGGGTGATGTTCGCGGAATATATTCCACCGAACGGGGTATCAAGTTTGAGCCCGCCTGCGAACGCCGCACCGTCCTCGGTGGTGTGGCAGGACGTGCAGTCGCCGGCAGCAGTCAAATATTTTCCCTTCGCGATGGTTTCAGCATCGGTCGCAATCGGGTGGTTTTCAACACTGGGTACGGCCCACAGCCAAAAGAATGGAATGATCAGTATTACCGCGCAGACGACAGCTTGGATCATAACTTTGAAGATGCGCGCCATAGTGGTTTCCCGACCAATCGGTTTAAATTCGAGGATACTAAGACAATGCTAAAGCATTACCACATCTGCACATATCTGTCTCGGGGGTGTTGTCACGCCACCCGTCGTTCGGCTGTTCATGTTTTGATTTGAACGTGTCTGCCTCCATGTCCTGGGTTGAAATTGATGTGAGCTTCGGGCACCCGGGAGTGCTTTTTTGGACCAGTCGTGGGCGGGTGTGGTTGGGTTTTCTCAGTTGAACGACGTCTAAGAACAGCAGCGTTCAACTGCAAAAAGTGGCAAAAAATAACCTTCCGCCGCAGGTCAAACGGAACGGTGTTGTCACGTTAACTGTCGTTCGGTTGCTCATGCACGCAGTTGGACGTAGGTGACTTCGATGAAGTCATCGTCGATCAGTTACAAGCGCCACCGGTTTCCACCTCAGATCATCGCGCACGCGG
>NZ_JAKRGB010000044.1 GCF_022347725.1 Ruegeria sp. Ofav3-42 | reverse complement strand
TTGTTTAGTTTACGGCAGCGTTTATGGGTGTTGTTATGAGCGATGGAGTGATTTGGCTGATTGTTCTGCCCCATCGTGTGACGGGGTTTTCGGCGATGAAGATGATGTCGTTGTTGCGCAGTTCGAACCGGGCGGCGAGGGTCAGATGCGCGGCGTTTGTGGTGTCGAGGTGCCAGGCTGTGATGGCGCCGAACTCGCGCGGGTCCTGGGCGGCGCGCAGGACGTAGACTTCGGAGGCGTCGCCGGTTTCCTTGGCCACGCCGCCGCCGGTGTCATAGAGCGCATCGGCCAGAGTGGCATGGTGGTTGAACGGCAAGGCATAACGACCCTGGGTGCGAACCTCGCCGGACAGGTAGACATAGTCGCGGTCGACGGCATCCAGTTCGATGGACTGGACGAAGTTGTCGCGGCGCTCGGCCAGGTCATCGCGGCGCAGGTTGACGGCGACATTCAGCTCTTGCAGGGCGGTCTGGCGGCCTTCCAGCACGGTATCACGCAGCTGGATCTGCTGGGCGAAGTAGCGCTCGGCACGGTCCAGATCATAGTCGGTGTCGACGAAGACCGAGTCATTGGCGATCAGGTTGAGGTTCTGCAATTCGGTGCGCGAATAAAGATCTTCGAGCGGGATCTGATACACCTGCCCGTCGCGGTAGATACGCACCGAGGAGTTGTCGATATCGCTGACCGAGACCGACCCTGCGGCGGACAGCGCCTCGCCCAGGGTCAGTTGAGTCAGGGTGATGGGCTGTACGCCCGGCTGACCAACGGCTCCGCCGACCGAGACGCGGCGGGAGTTGAACTCGGCGATCTCGAGGCTGAATGTGGGGTCGATCTGGTTCTCCACCAAACGCTGGAACAGCAGCGCTTCGGCCTCGTCCACGGTCAGGCCGACCAGCCGGACGCGGCCGACATCGGGAATGTTGATCGAGCCGTCATCCTGCACGGTATAGCCGTTGCGGCTGTTCTGTGCGGCCAACAGGCCCGACAGCTCTCCGGCGGTGCCTTGGGTGGATGGGGTCGACAGCACCAGAACGTCGCCGATGCCGATGGTGTAAGGCCCCGGGTTCACCTGCGGCGGCGGGTCCAGCCGCAGCCCGGCGCGTGATCCGTCCTGGGTCGAGGGGGCCTCGGGCAGCGGGCCGGTGCCGCGCAGGCTGGTGGAGGAGCCGGACCCGGCCGACAGGCCGAACACCGAAGGCAGCGTCTTGGGGGAATAAGGCGAGCGATTGGCCACCAGAACGGTCTCCGGCGTCACCGGCACAACGCGAACCTTGCCGGCATCCGAGACCCCCGCAGTCACCGAAGGGCTGCGGTAAATGGTCGAGCAGCCAGCGATCAGACCGGTCAGGGCCAGCGCACTGAGGAGAAGTGGGAAATGGCGCACGATACGGCCTCCGCTGCCTAAAGTCTCAGCTGTCATCGGGAACAGCCTTTATGAACATGTTGCCCAGGAAATCGCCGGTCCATTGCGAGGACTGGACGATGCGGCCTGTGCTGTTTTGCACCCAGTAAACGTTGATAAAGCGCTGCGCCACCCCGTAGCATTGCTCCTGCCGTTTTTCCGTTGCGACGGGGTTACCGCGCAGCAAAACGGTCTCAGGGCCCAGAGAGGTGATCCGGCATTTATAGGCGTGCAGCTCAATCTCGTCATTGCCGTTGAGAAAGCTGTGGAACCGTTCGACCTGGCCAGAGCCACCGTTCAGGATCAGACCGGCGCTCTGGCGGATATCCGACCCGCTCAGACCGCCGCCAAAGCCCAGGGCCGAGGTCAGCATGCCATGTTCCAGCGTAATGGTGGCGCCATCCGCGGTCAGCCAGGTCTGAACGCCGGCACGCTCGGTCTCCAGCAGCATGATGCCACTGAGATCGCGGGTGGGGAAGCCGACCTCGAGCCGGGGCGGGAGCGGGCGGCGGGCGGCCAGTGCCTCGGCGCGCGGGTGGAACCGGGGCGCGTTGGGAAACAGCGTGCCCCGCAGCAGATCGACATCTTCCTGCGCTTCGCCGCAGGAGATCAGAAGCAGGGCCAGGCAGATGGACCGCAGCGCTTTCATCGCCAGAACCTCCCCCAACCGCGGGACAGGTCCTGTGACCGGGCTTCGCGGGTCACTTCATAAAGCCGGTTGCGCACGTGCAACCGCGCACCGCCATCGCGCAGAACCGGGCGGATGGTCTGGCTGATCTTGTTGCGCGACGGGCGCCCGGTCAGCCACGAGACGGGGATTTCCAGCCGGATACCCTTGTCGAACGAGCCTTCGCCGAATTCTTCGGAACTGACATTGGTCAGGGTAAAGAAGGCCCCCACCTTGAAGCCGTTGTTGAACTCACGATCCAGCGAGAAGGTGGCGCCATAATCGCCGGCCAGATAGCGCCCGACATCGACCTGCGCGTGGTAATCGCCGGGCAGGTCGTAATAGGCCGAGACATGACCCGTGGCGACGGAATAGTCCTGAAAGCCGAACAGGACGTCAAAATCACGCTGGGCCACGTAGTTGGCCTCGACCCCAAGCGCCAGCCGGCTGTCGGTGGGGTACCAGAGCAGTTCGCCCGAGAACCCGCCGAACATGGTCTCGAGATAGCCCAGCGTGGTGCGGGCATAGAAGTTGGTGGCCGGGCGCCACATGTACTCGGCGGTCAAATGCTCGATCCGCAGGTCGGACTCGCGGGCATAGAGGTTCCAGTCCGAGCGCACATGCGGCAGGGTTGAATCCGAGGGTCGGGTGCTGTCGTCCAATGTGCTGAGGATCGGCAGGCGCAGCCCGGTCGAAAAGGTCAGGCCCGGCGTTACGGTGTAATCCAGCCCCAGCGCGGCGCCCAGCTCGTACCGCAGCGGGTCGTCGGGATCGAAGAACGAGAAGTTCAGATAGGGCCCGAACCGGTACGAGAAATGCGGATACGCATCGCTGAGGATGCCCCCTTCGATCAGCGGGAGCGTGTCCGAGATCTCGGCCCGGGCAAAGCTGCGCCAGGCATTGTCGGGATCGTGCTCCAGCTCGTAGAGGTCGTCGCGATTGACCCGCACCGCACTCAGCGGCACGCCGTCCGACATCAGCGCGATGTCGAAATGCTCGGTCTGGGGCGGCTGTTCGTTGGCCAGCACGCGGGCCGTGCGGCCAAGGGCCTGGGCGGCCTGGTTATAGCGGTCGTTCTCGACCCCGACCCGGACGGTATCGCCGGTCTCGGACAGATAGACCAGCCGCAGCCCTTCCTGATTCAGCGCCGCCTGCATCCGGTCCCGAATGTCACCGGTGCTGCGGTCTGCGGTTGCGGCAGCAACCTGGGATCTGGGCCGCAGGGGCGGCGGGGCGGCACCCTGCCCGCCCGGCGTCACCGCCTTGCGCGGATCGACGAAGTAGCTGTAGGTCAGCCCCAGCGTGGTGCCATAGAGGTAAGACGTGGTCAGCTGTGACCCGTTCCTGAACCGGTACTGCACCCCGACATTGATCGGCGAGCGGACGTCAAAGCCGATGTCGTCGCGCTCCCGGGTGTAGAGGTCCGGCGAGTATTCTGCCAAAAATGTCAGTCTATCATTATACTGCCAGCTGGCGCCGCCAAACAGGGCCGCGTCGCCCCGGAACCAGTTGCCGAATTCCAGTTCACCGCCTTCGCCGTTCGAGTTTGACGAAGGCCGGGTGTCGAACCGGCTGCCGAATATGCCCAGCGGGTTCGAGAACGCACCGCGTCCGGCCATGCGTCCCCAGCCGATGCCACCGGTCAGTTTGAACCGGTCGCGAATTGTCTTCGTGGCCACGAAATACTCGGCCGCATAAATGCCGGTACCGCCGAAATCGCGCAGCCCCATCACGATGGCCGGGCCGTGCTTGCTTTCTTCGCGCAGCCGGAAATGGACATCAAAGCTGCGGTCGTAGCGGTCGCCATCCGCGCCGTCCAACCCATTGATGACGGCATAGCGGAAACTGCCATGAACCCAGGGCAGCAACTGGAAGGTCATCGTCGCCCGCCCGGTATCCCTCAGCCCTGCGGCCGTGAAAACCAGCATCCCGTCATCAAACATCTCGGCGGTCGGAACCTCAAGCAGGCCGGGCGTTCCATAGGTCGACACAGACTGCGCCTGCGCCATACCGGTCGCAACCGCACACACCAGGGCCAACAGGCCTTTCCGCCTCAGGGATACCGCTCGAATCTTCACGTCAACATGTCACTTTTTTGCGACTGACTAGCGACTTTCCAAAATAACGTCCCGCGACAAATCCACCAAAATAAACGTTCAATAAAAAATGTGCTCAAAATGCAATT
>NZ_JAKRGB010000043.1 GCF_022347725.1 Ruegeria sp. Ofav3-42 | reverse complement strand
TTACTCGGCGGCTTCCTCATACGCGTCCATTGGCGGGCATGTGCAGATTAGGTTTCTGTCGCCGTATGCGTTGTCGACGCGGTTGACGGGGGACCAGTATTTGTCGACGCCCATGGAGCCCGGGGGGAAGCAGGCCTGTTCGCGGGTGTAGGGGCGGTCCCAGTCGCCGACCAGATCGCGCACCGTGTGGGGGGCGTTTTTCAGCGGGTTGTTCTCCGCGTCGATCTGGCCGTCGATGATGTCCTGCGCCTCAGCCCGGATCGAGAGCATGGCGTCGCAGAAGCGGTCGAGCTCGGCCATGGGTTCCGATTCCGTGGGCTCGACCATCAGGGTGCCCGCCACCGGCCAGGACATGGTCGGCGCGTGGAAGCCTGAATCGACCAGACGTTTGGCGATGTCGTCGACACTGACATGGGCGGCCTCGTCCAGCGGACGGGTGTCGAGGATGCATTCATGCGCCACCCGGCCCGTCTCGGACGTGTAGAGGATCGGATAGGCATCCTGCAGACGCGCCGCGATATAGTTGGCGTTCAGGATGGCCACTTTTGTGGCCTGCGTCAGACCCGCGCCGCCCATCAGCAGCACATAAGCCCAGCTGACCGGCAGGATCGACGGCGAGCCGAAGGGCGCGGCCGAGACCGGACCCACGGCGGTGCCGTATTCCGGATGGCCGGGCAGGTGTTCGGTCAGGTGCGCCTTGACGCCGATCGGACCCATGCCGGGGCCGCCGCCGCCATGCGGGATGCAGAAGGTCTTGTGCAGGTTCAGGTGGCTGACGTCGCCGCCAATGTCACCCGGACGCGACAGACCGACCATGGCGTTCATGTTGGCGCCGTCGATATAGACCTGACCGCCGTGGTCATGGGTGATCTGGCAGACCTCCTGCACGGTGGTCTCGAACACGCCATGGGTCGACGGGTAGGTGATCATGCAGGCGGCCAGATGATCCGAGTGCTTTTCCGCCTTGGCGCGGAAGTCATTCAGATCAATGTTGCCGTTCTCATCCGCCTGCACCGGCACAACCTGCCAGCCCACCATCTGGGCCGAGGCCGGGTTGGTGCCATGGGCCGAGGTCGGGATCAGACAGACATTGCGATGCCCTTCGCCGCGGGCGAAGTGATAGTTGCGGATGGTCAGCAGGCCTGCGTATTCCCCCTGCGCACCCGAGTTGGGCTGCTGGCTGATCGCGTCATAGCCGGTGATCTGGCACAGCTTGTCGTTCAGATCATCGATCATCTCGTGATAGCCCTGCGCCTGATCTTGCGGCACAAACGGGTGCAGGTTGCCGAACTCGGGCCAGGTGACCGGGATCATCTCGATCGTGGCGTTCAGCTTCATGGTGCAGGACCCCAGCGGGATCATCGCCCGGTCCAGCGCCAGGTCACGGTCGGCCAGACGGCGCATATAGCGGGTGATCTCGGCCTCGGCCCGGTTCTTGTGGAAGATCTCGTGGGTCAGATAGGCGCTTTCGCGCAACGCGTAATCGGGCAGGCGATAGACCTTGTTCGAGCTGTCGTCCTTGCGGTCGATGCCGAAGGCACCCCAGACCGCCTCGATGGTCTCGGGCCGGGTCTGTTCGTCCAGGCTGATGCCAACCTTGGTCTCGCCCACCTTGCGCAGGTTCACACCACGCGCCACGGCGGCCTCCATGACCGTCTTCTGCAGGTGGCCGACCTCGACCGTGATGGTGTCGAAGAACACCTCGGGTTCGACCGAGAAGCCCGCCTCTTCCAGACCAGCGGCCATGCGCGAGGTCTTGCGGTGCACCGATTGCGCGATGGCCTTGATGCCGTCGGGGCCATGGTACACGGCATACATCGAGGCGATCACCGCCAGCAGCGCCTGCGCAGTACAGACGTTCGAGTTGGCTTTCTCGCGGCGAATGTGTTGTTCGCGGGTCTGCAGTGCCAGGCGGTAGGCCTTGTTGCCGCGGCTGTCGATCGACACACCGATGATCCGGCCGGGCATCGCGCGCTTCAGCTTGTCGGTGGTCGCCATGTAAGCAGCGTGCGGCCCGCCATAGCCCATCGGAACGCCAAAGCGCTGGGTCGAGCCAATGGCAATGTCCGCGCCCATCTCACCCGGTGACTTCAGCAGCGCCAGCGACAGGATGTCGGCCGCCACGATGGCAATCGCTTTATGTTCATGCAGCGCCGCGATCTCGGCGGTGAAGTCGCGCACGTGGCCATGGGTGCCGGGATACTGGAAGATCGCGCCAAAGACCGCGCCCGCATCCAGCGTGTCGGGATCGGCGACCTGTACGTCGATGCCCAGAGGCTCAGCCCGGGTTTTGATCACGGCGATGGTCTGTGGGTGGCAGTTCTTGTCGACGAAGAAGGCCGCGTTGTTGGCCTTGGACCGACCGCCGCGCTTGGCCATCGCCATCGCCTCGGCCGCGGCTGTGGCTTCGTCCAGCAGCGAGGCGTTGGCCACGTCCAGACCGGTCAGGTCGCTGACCATGGTCTGGAAGTTCAGCAGCGCCTCAAGACGGCCCTGGCTGATCTCGGGCTGATAAGGCGTATAGGCGGTGTACCAGGCCGGGTTTTCCAGAATGTTGCGCAGGATCGGCGCAGGCGTGGTGGTGCCATAGTAACCCTGACCGATCAACGAGGTCAGAACCTTGTTCTTGCTCGCCACCTCTTTCATGTGGAACAGAGCATCGCGTTCCGTCATCGCCGGACCCCAGTCCAGCGGCTCTTTCTGCCGGATCGCGGGGGGGACGGTGGCGTCGATCAGCTGGTCCAGCGTCTTGAAGCCGATCACCTGCAGCATGTCGCGCATCTCGGTCGGGCTGGGCCCAATGTGGCGGCGATTGGCGAAGTCATAGGCTTCGTAGTCAGTCAGTTTGAAGGCCATGGTAGCGCTCCTCAGGGAATGTCTTACCCAGCCGCTCTGGCGGATGCCTCCGGCGGGAGTATTTGGGAAAAGATGAAGCGGGGGAGCCCCGATGGCGGGGCTCCGAAGGGGTTAGCCGATGAAGGCCTTGTAGCCGGCTTCGTCCATCAGATCTTCCAGCTGCGCGGCATCTGCGATCTTGATCTTGTAGATCCAGGCTTCGCCTTCGGGATCTTCGTTCAGCGCGCCAGGGTTGTCGGCCAGCGCCTCGTTCACCTCGGTGATCTCGCCATCGACCGGCGCATAGAGCTCGGAGGCCGCCTTGACGGATTCGATCACGCCGATCTCGCCGCCCTTTTCGAACTCGTCGCCTGCTTCCTGCTGTTCCACGAACACCACGTCACCCAGCTGCTCGGCCGCGTGCGCGGTGATGCCCAGAGTGGCCGTGTCACCCTCAACGGTCAGCCATTCATGCTCTTCGGAATAATAGGTTGCCATCTTGTCTCTCTCCTGACTTCAACGCTTGTAATTCTGTTTGACGAAGGGCAGCGCCACGATCTGCGCCGGCTGCGGCTTGCCCCGGATGATCAGGTTCACCACCTCACCCGGCTCGCCATGGCCCTTGCTCACATAGCCCATCGCCACCGGTCCGCCGACCGTGGGGCCAAACACGCCCGAGGTGATCTGCCCGATCGTATTGCCTTCGGCGCACTGGATTTCCACACCCTGACGTGCAGGCGCCCGGCCTTCGGGCTTGATGCCGACCAGCTTTTTGGCGGGGCCTTCGGCCAGTTCCCTTTGCACCCGCTCGGCACCCGGGAAACCGCCTTCTTCCTTGCGGCGCTTCTGGATCGCCCAAGCCAGCGAGGCCTCGATCGGCGAGGTGCTCTGGTCGATGTCATTGCCATAGAGGCACAGACCCGCCTCAAGCCGCAGGCTGTCGCGCGCGCCCAGACCGGCGGCTTCGCAATCCTCATGCGCCAGGAACGCCTTGCTGATCTCGATGGCCTTGTCCTCGGGGATCGAGATCTCGTAGCCATCCTCGCCGGTATACCCCAGACGCGAGATGCGGCACTCGACACCGTTGATATCCGCCACGGTGGTTTCCATGAACTTCAGGTCGCGGGCCGCGGGGCAAAGACCACCCACAACGTTTTCCGCTGCCGGGCCCTGCACCGCCACCAAAGCGCGATCGAAGATCTCAATCACTTCGACGCCTTCAAGGTGCTCACGCATATGCGGAATGTCCTGATGGCGCAGCGCCGCGTTCACCACCACAAAGTAGTGATCCCCCGCGTTCGACACGATCAGGTCATCCATGATCCCGCCTTCCGGGTTCGTGAAAAACCCGTACCGCGCCTTGCCGTCCTTCAGCGTCGCATAAGCCTGCGGGCACAAAGCTTCCAGCTTCTCCCCCACATGTTCACCCCGAAGGATCACCTGACCCATATGAGACACATCAAACAACGCCGCCTTCTCACGACACTGCTTATGCTCCCCCATGATCCCCAACGGATACTGAACAGGCATCTCCCACCCAGCAAAATCAACCAACTTACCGCCCAACTCAACGTGTAAATCGTAAAGAGGCGTGCGTTTCA
>NZ_JAKRGB010000042.1 GCF_022347725.1 Ruegeria sp. Ofav3-42 | reverse complement strand
CCAATACTTGCGACCTGAGACTTTCACAACAACCTCATCAAGATGCCAGACATCGCCAGGACGACCTTGCCGCTGTCGCAATTTTCGAGCGATCTGTGGCCCGAACTTGATGACCCAACGCCGGACGGTCTCGTATGTGGCGTCGATCCCTCGTTGCAGCAACAATTCTTCAAGTTCGCGGAGGCTCAAATTGAAGCGGACGTACAGGCACACCGCGTGAGCAATGATCTGGGGAGGAAATCGGTGGCGCTTGTAGCTGATGGGCGATGGCGTCATCGATGTCACCTACGTCCAATTCCCGACATGCACAACCAAACAACGGTTAACATGACAACACCGTTTACACTAAGGGCTCACCCGTCGACTTCGTCGCCACCGTCCTAGACTTTGGCTCATCTATGTCCAACGGCAGCTGCCCATCTAAGTCCCTGTGAAATCGCAACTTTGGCTGGATCAGTAGACGACCGGTTTCGTTCTGCTTGCCGCGTGGGCGATGCTGCATCGGCACCGGGCGGCAGAGAGCCCATTATGACAAATGCTTCACCATAAGCGAACGACTTCTTTTTCGAAACCAGTGTCGTTGTGCCAATGGTTTTGCACCTCGACCGAACAATGGGTTGGCATTTGAACATAACGACTTGAGAATGACAGCGGCAACCTGCTCTCGCAGTTACTTGGTATACGCCAACCGTTTGCTCCGCACCGGAAAAACGATGGCTGACATTCCATAGTGTTACCTACTGCGTTTGGGCTTAACCCAGAAAATTGCCAGCTAAGCAAGCGGAGACGCTGGCCGCCGCCGGAAAGCAGATATTGTGATCATCGATTTACCAGTAGCGGAGACCAAGAGCTGATTTCTCAAATGAGGTCTTGAGCTTGACGCGAATCATGTCTCTGCACAACGATAGGTGTAAACGGGGTGTAAAATGAACTTTCTCGATGCGCTTAGTCAGATCGTGCCGTCCAGTCTAGAATTGAGTCCGGTCAAGATCGAAAAAATGGAGTTCTTACCAATTAACGTCGACTCGTCTCGTTCACGCTACAGCATGGTCAATTTTGAAGACTTCACGGTCCAACTAATCGTGAATCAAAGGAATGTTTCAGAAGCGTCATCAGATGGTCAATCAGAGAGTGACAAGCGGAGCTCAATGACCACAAACCTAGGAAATGAGGACATTCATGCCCCTCCCGAGCAGGCCGGGCATTCAAATCTCGATGTTACAAACAGTCTCTATCAAAACACGATTGTTGGCTCTTACTTTCGATTCCATGGATTGCCCGTTGATGGCACTCCATACCGTCTTTTGATTGATGGGTTCCCCATATTTTTTATGAGCAACAACGACAAAATCAACTTAGAAATTGGACAACGTCGCCGCTTGGCACCCGCGGTTGTTGTCGAAAATTCTAGGCCGGTTTTCGACTTGAATGGCCTAGACAAGGTTGAGTCTGTAAGCAGAACCAGTAAGCTTGGAAAATCAACGCATGCCCAAATTGCATCAGTATTTCCCAAGATTGAAAGCACATATTCGATATTTCTTCGCTTAGGATTTGTTTATTCCCTATCCAATCATAAGCTTGAGTCGTTGATCGCCACCGGAAATAGTTATTGCGATTTCAGCAGTGACGGATTCAAGAACATTTGCGTCTTTTCGTGCGGTCGAGTTGAAGAAAGCGGCAAAGCTCCGCAGTCTCTCATGTACGGTGTTGTAGCTTCCTTAAAATAGGCGATCACAATGGAATTTATAGCTGGAACAAATTTTCGTCCAAAATACCTTTCCGATGAATTGGAAAAGATCGGCGACGGCAACTATGGTATTGTTTTTGCCGCCGAAGGCACCCGTGGAGAGGTCGGTGAGTACGCCCTCAAGGTAATCTACCAACACCAAGTTGAAGATGGTGACACCAAGTCATCCCCCCAATTGGGTTCATGGACCAAGTCGCAGCGCGTCCGCGAAGAGCTTGAAGTCCGACGGATTATTGGTGAAAGTATTGAACAAAGTGGCAAAATTGATCGCTACAAGGAAGACATACGTCGCAGTTTCCACAGGTTTTTAGTTCTTCCCGTCGATTATTGTTTCGATATTTTTGACAAGAGTGTTTTCGGAGAAGGCGGAGAAGCTGAACGCGAAAAGTTCATGGCCGCCAAAGCCTCTTTGGAAACGCGCGACATTCACCTATCTGGTTACGCGTATGTTATGGAACGCTTTACTTGCTCATTGAAGGACCTATTCGAGAGTGAGATCCTACGTCCCAACGGGAACGAAAGCCGCCAACTCACAAGAGGTTATTCTAGGCTCAAGAACACATCCGTATCCGAGCGAGAACGGTCGGCACTACATGTTTTGGAAGGTATCGCCGAAGGACTTAATGTATTGCACATTGCAGGGCTCCGACATCAGGATATTAAGCCCGCCAACATTTACTACAGAGAATTGATGGGAAGAGTTGAGTTTCGCCTAGGTGACTTGGGTTTTCTTAGACCGGACGCCGCAGTCGCAGCGTTGAGTGGCATGGTTTCTGCCGACAGCCTCGCGATTGGTACTAAGCACTATCGATCAGTTGAGCAAATTGACTACAGTGACACTGCGGAAGTTGATGTTGTTGCAGATTTTGAGAATGGAACAGCGTCACTCATTACCTTCGACCCGAAGTTTATTCATACAAACATAGATCAGGGAGATTTTGTATTCTTTCCTAAGTCCAATAGTAGAATTCTTTACTTGATCGACAATGTCGACACCGATGAGGAGAAATCCCAAACGCGGGTCCAGATATCGATTCCAGAAAACGACGCACAGGTTTCTGATGAAAATGTTGAGATTGCGAGACGGGCGCTATTTGACGACTCTAGAACACAAGCCGCTTTCGTAAAAAACCCGACTGCGAGAACAGACTTGTTCGGTCTAGGAGCAATTCTGTTTGATATAGTTACGGCGGGAGACTCACCCGAACGCTTTTACGAACTTCTTCGAAAATACGACAGGCCCGGAACAAAGATTTCGGAATCCATCCTAGCCTATTACTCAGTTTGGCATGCCCAGCAGACAATCGACCCCGAAATTTCAGCTATATTTAAGAGGGCAGCGTTACAGCCCGGATCTGGACTTTCAGAGAGAATACTTGGTTTTCTATTGAAGTGCTGTATGTCGGAGCCAGAAGATTCCTTCTATCAGAAATTTAAGTTTGATCGTATGGACCCCGACTCGGAAGATTGGCATGGCGTTGTGGAGGAAATTCGTGGCCTTATCCGCGACTTAGGTGCGTCAGAGCACAACCGAAGTACTGTCAATTGCATTACTGCGCAGGAGTTAATTTCTAGTGTTACGGAGATGGAGTCTACAAGACTCTTACTCACGTACATTCCTAGGCTCGCAGAAGAGACCCAAGAAGAGACAAAAAATCAGAATGAACCTGTGATACATGCAAAGCCGAAAGGCGCGAGCGACAAAAAGTCGAGCGCGGCAGAATCTGTCGATTCCCCGAAACCAAAAGAAAGCGAACAGGAGAATGCGCAGAAGAATGTTGATCAAGATATAGGTTTAAAAGCTCGCTTGGCCCGAGGAATCCGCGTGGTGAGACTTGTGGAACGTGAAGCAATCAGACTCACAAGGAAAATGCTCGATAGCGATGATTCCGCCTTTGTATCGTTGTCTCCAGAGCACTTTACGATTGGCGAGGACTTCTCTTCCGTTGATCATAACAGTTACTTTGGTATTCTGAAGGCCTTAGAGTTGCAAAGAAAGCTCGAAAACTTAGACCCTCGACTTTGCAGTCTCTCTCCATATCTTGATCGCAATCTACCTGTTTGGTGGCAAAATCGCTCACGTCGAGTGGACGTAAAACCCTTTCAAAGCACAGAGGAAGAAATTGGCTTAGAGTACCGATACACGGACGCGATGCCAAGTTGGTCCGGATTGGCAGTCGGCGACCACCTCATCGTACAAAATTCAGGTGGACCGAACCAGATTTTCACAGTTACATCAGTCGATGAAACCACGAATGTACTTCGTTGCACTTCGGAAAGTTTAGCTTCTGATTCTACATCTGCTGTCTCTCAATCAAACGTCCTTAAATCACCAATTGCCGATGCATCGGAATGGCTACACGGTTTCTTTGTAAAGAGCATCGACCCGGTCGATTATGCTGCTGGTATGATTGCAACCTACATCTTCAATTGTCTCTTCAAGGACATAACTATCACCAAAGTGCACGACCTAGGCAAAAGCGTAGGAGCAGTAATCACTCAATTTCCATTGAGACACCTAGTCAGGCCAAGCAGTGAGTGGAACGAGAACGACGCAGGCGACAACGAAAGTGGCGGTGTAGGCGCTTTGATCAGATCTTTTCGAGGTGGCAATGGCAAACGAACGACGGAAGCAGAGCAATCAAAAGGATTGGCTGGCGACACGGTTAAGCTCTGTCTTTGGCTGATGATGGGAGGCTATCGGAATGTCGAGGACCCTATGACATCCAGTGATCAGCTATTGCAAGAAATCCAACAAGAGGTCACGAGATGGTACAATAGGTGCGAAGAACAACTTTGCGGAAGCGATTTTTTCGAGAGGGTGGATTTGAACCTTAAGAACAACATTGAACCTGTGTTGGTTGAGATGAAAAGTGACGTAGTTTCAGATTTCTCGATGACACAAGAAGAATGGGATCAACTGGCGTCCGCGTTCATAGGTCGGACCGCCGTCTCAAGTTGAAGTAGTGTCATGAACATTGGTAAAGCTGTGCCAAGTTTACCGCACTAAAGCCGCACCAACACGCCTGAAGCACTATTGGCACGCAAAAAAATGTTGGGAACTTCACCTTCTAGGGCCAGGATGCATTGATTTCCGCTTGGCTGCGTGATTCACGGCTCGAAAAACGGAGCGGTGACATGAGCGATCTTTATTGGTTAACCGACGAGCAGATGGCGAAGCTCGCCCCCTTCTTTCCCAAGTCGCACGGCAAACCACGTGTTGATGACAGGCGCGTGTTGAGCGGCATTATCTTCATCAACCGTAATGGCTTGCGATGGCGTGATGCACCCAAAGAGTATGGCCCGCACAAGACGC
>NZ_JAKRGB010000041.1:0-2500 GCF_022347725.1 Ruegeria sp. Ofav3-42 | reverse complement strand
GAATACCCCGGGGGGTAGAGCACTGGATGGGTAATGGGGCCCCACAGGCTTACTGATCCTAACCAAACTCCGAATACCCGGGAGTACTAGATGGCAGACACACTGCGGATGCTAACGTCCGTAGTGGAGAGGGAAACAACCCTGACCTACGACTAAGGCCCCCAATTCATGGCTAAGTGGGAAAGCAGGTGGGACGACCAAAACAACCAGGAGGTTGGCTTAGAAGCAGCCATCCTTTAAAGATAGCGTAACAGCTCACTGGTCTAAATAAGTTGTCCTGCGGCGAAGATGTAACGGGGCTCAAGCCATGAGCCGAAGTCTAGGGATGCGTAAGCATCGGTAGCAGAGCGTAGTGTGACATAGTTCCTATCCTCTTTAGCGTTCTTCGGAACGCCTTGGAGGATATTTGGAGCTTTCGATGAAGCGGGCGCGTGAGCGATCCCGTGGAGAGATCACTAGTGAGAATGATGACATGAGTAGCGACAAAGAGTGTGAGAGACACTCTCGCCGAAAGTCCAAGGGTTCCTGCTTAAAGCTAATCTGAGCAGGGTAAGCCGGCCCCTAAGCCGAGGCCGAAAGGCGTAGGCGATGGGAACTAGGTTAATATTCCTAGGCCAGGAGGATGTGACGGATCACAGGTGTAGTTCAATCTTATCGGATTGATTGGGCTGCTGAGTGGTTCCTGGAAATAGCCCTCCATCAGACCGTACCCTAAACCGACACAGGTGGACTGGTAGAGCATACCAAGGCGCTTGAGAGAACGATGTTGAAGGAACTCGGCAAAATACCTCCGTAAGTTCGCGAGAAGGAGGCCCGGTTCCTAGGCAACTAGGGGCTGGGGGCACAAACCAGGGGGTGGCGACTGTTTATTAAAAACACAGGGCTCTGCGAAGTCGCAAGACGACGTATAGGGTCTGACGCCTGCCCGGTGCCTGAAGGTTAAAAGGAGAGGTGAGAGCCTTGAATTGAAGCCCAGGTAAACGGCGGCCGTAACTATAACGGTCCTAAGGTAGCGAAATTCCTTGTCGGGTAAGTTCCGACCTGCACGAATGGCGTAACGACTTCCCCGCTGTCTCCAACATCGACTCAGCGAAATTGAATTGCCTGTCAAGATGCAGGCTTCCCGCGGTTAGACGGAAAGACCCCGTGCACCTTTACTACAGCTTCGCACTGGCATCAGGATTGTGATGTGCAGGATAGGTGGTAGGCTTTGAAACCGTGACGCCAGTCGCGGTGGAGCCTCCCTTGAGATACCACCCTTCGCACTCTTGATGTCTAACCGCGGTCCGTTATCCGGATCCGGGACCCTGCGTGGCGGGTAGTTTGACTGGGGCGGTCGCCTCCTAAAGCGTAACGGAGGCGCGCGAAGGTTGGCTCAGAGCGGTCGGAAATCGCTCGTTGAGTGCAATGGCAGAAGCCAGCCTGACTGCGAGACTGACAAGTCGAGCAGAGTCGAAAGACGGCCATAGTGATCCGGTGGTCCCGAGTGGAAGGGCCATCGCTCAACGGATAAAAGGTACGCCGGGGATAACAGGCTGATACTGCCCAAGAGTCCATATCGACGGCAGTGTTTGGCACCTCGATGTCGGCTCATCTCATCCTGGGGCTGGAGCAGGTCCCAAGGGTACGGCTGTTCGCCGTTTAAAGAGGTACGTGAGCTGGGTTTAGAACGTCGTGAGACAGTTCGGTCCCTATCTGCCGTGGGTGTAGGAGACTTGAGAGGAGTTGCCCCTAGTACGAGAGGACCGGGGTGAACGATCCACTGGTGGACCAGTTGTCGTGCCAACGGCAGTGCTGGGTAGCTATGATCGGACAGGATAACCGCTGAAGGCATCTAAGCGGGAAGCCCCCCTCAAAACAAGGTCTCCCTGAGGGCCGTGGAAGACCACCACGTCAATAGGCCGGAGATGTAAGCGCAGTAATGCGTTCAGTTGACCGGTACTAATCGCCCGATAGGCTTGATTTGATCCAGTAATGGAAAGACAAATCAAAAACATACACCTTTGACTAAGGACAGCGTCGCAGCACCTAGCCGCGATGTTGATTGATACAACAACCGTGCAGGAACGCGCATCCGCTTCGCGAATACGCTGCCTCCTGCCCGTCGCTTTTGCTCAGCAAAAGTCGACGTGGGGATTTTCCTCGGTTTGGTGGTCATAGCGCAAGTGAAACACCCGGTCCCATCCCGAACCCGGAAGTTAAGCACTGCCGCGCCAATGGTACTTGGGCTTAAGCCCCGGGAGAGTAGGTCACCGCCAAACCTAGTAAAATCCCCCTTCTCTCTAAACGATGAAAACAACACCTGGCGCGGGGTGGAGCAGTCCGGTAGCTCGTCAGGCTCATAACCTGAAGGTCAGAGGTTCAAATCCTCTCCCCGCAACCAACTTCTAACAGCCCGTTCGATCTACAAACAGTCCACCGGACTGTCTGCTTAACGATCAAACATCGTCAGGCTCATAACCTGAAGGTCAGAGGTTCAAATCCTACTCCCGCAACCAAC
>NZ_JAKRGB010000040.1 GCF_022347725.1 Ruegeria sp. Ofav3-42 | reverse complement strand
AACGGCTCTGATGCCCGCGCTGGTTGCCATCCACCTTGGATCGGTCCTGACATTTTTCTTGCTCATGCCCTATACCAAGATGGCACATGGGTTCTATCGGCTTGCTGCTCTCATCAGGGATGCGCAACGGAAAAGAGATGTGTCCGTGGTCCGTTAACAGCCCGTCACGCCTGTTTGAACAGAAAGAACAGGCAATAGGATCAAATATGATTTTGAAGAACTCTGCGTTGCGGCACTTCGGGTGGCGGTCAACGTCCGGAATGGGCCGATCCGCTATGTTGAGCCTATCCGCTGAACCACAGCGGCGCGTCGTCTTCTGCCCACGGCGAGTACTTGTTCATTACATGCTTGAAGGCTTCGCTTTCCAGAAAACGATCCAGCCATGCAATCAAATTTGGCCATTCCTGCGCATCAAACCATTCCCTGTCTATGTGGGCAAACTGGCGGACAAAGGGCAAAAGTGCCAGATCGGCAAGTGTTGGGCGATCTCCAAACAACCAAGACCGCCCATTCAACTGTCTGTCGAGGTTGACCAAGTAGCTTGTAGCTTTCCTGCGCTCTGTCAGTTGGTCGATTTCCGGATAGCGCGTGGCATACTTTGTGTGATCCAATGCAGCCTTGAATGGACCATCATTTTCCGCGATCTGGCCCCACCCTTCCTTAGGCATGTCCAAAAGCCGCTGCGGATCATTTTGTTCCAGCGCCCAAACCATGATATCCAGGCTTTCGTCAATAACCTGATCTGACAGGCGAAGCGCTGGCACCGTGCCGGATGCAGATGTTTGCAAGAAGGCTTGTGGTTTTTCCCTTAGACGAATTTCACGCAACTCGACTTTGACACCCGAACTCGCCAAGGCGAGGCGGGCCCTCATAGCGTACGGGCAGCGGCGGAACGTCCATAAGATTGGGTGATGAGCCATACGAGGACTTACCTGCAATCCTCTGGCGCGGTCAAACCCTTCCTCGACTGTCACGTTGGAGGTTCTGCCTTAAGGCTGACAGAACTGGTCAGGTAGGCCACCGCTTCGCAAATATCATCCACCGTAGCTGTCGGTTCGGGGGCAAACCGGGTTTCGTCGCCTTCCCGGAACTTTCCGGTGCGCACCAGATACGCCTCTGCCGCACCCGCAGCCAAGGCACCGGCAATATCGCTTTCAGCATCATCGCCGATCATAGCCGACTGTGCTGGAGAGGCTCTGGTGCTGGCAATGGCAGCTCTAAAAAACTCGGAATCCGGCTTGCCGAACAGCCGGGCCCGGGCGCCGGTAGCGTGTTCCAGCGCTTTGACGAAGCAGCCGGCATCAAGGCTCAGTTGCCCATCCTTATCCATGAAAACCCGGTTTTTCGCGAGAGCAATCAAAGGCGCGCCCTTTTGCAACAATCGGTATGCCCGATTCATGCTTTCATAGGAAAATTCTTCGGCAGCATCGCCAACAATGACGGCGAGCGGTCCACTACGATCACAGCCGGAAAACTCTTCCTCAAGCTCAGGGTGGACGAGCAAATGCGGGCTATGCCCCGTGCGCACCAACCAGTCAAGAACAGCGGCAACGGGTGTAAATACCTCCTCAGGCCGAATAGCGAACCCTAGATTGTGCAGCTTGGCCATGATACGGTGCTTTGGCTGGCGGGTGCTGTTGGTAAGGCACCTCACTTGCCGTCCGCTGGAACGCAACCGGGCAAGTGCCTCCACGGCCCCGGGGACTACTTCGGCCCCCTGATAGAGAACTCCAGAGACATCAACCAGAACTGTTTGGATCATTCTCAAACTGTGCCCGAGCCTTCGTGAGGCGTCAACTTTGGCACCCGCCACACTGCCCAGAACCGGTGGCATCCGGACCGGCATTCCGTTCGCAGATTTGTAGCAACTGTCGGTCTTGCCTGGAAACTGATGTTCGGTAAGAAAAAGCCTATCGTTCCGTTCTGATAGTCCGCCGCTGCTCTTTGATAGAATGCGTGAACGTGCCCGCCGCGGAGGATATCAGGATGAGTAAATGCTGCTCTGAGCACGAATAGCTGCTTTGGGGAAGTAGCAGCGCGGCGTCGGCACCTAAATTGAATGGCTTGTGTGGGCCGTCCTCAGCATCGGCCGGGTGAGAATTTGAGGGCTGATATTTTGTCGCCGCAAGCCGGCTCAGGGCCGGGTTGCGGATAGTTGTGTGTCGAACGATCACCGGAGCCTCGCTTACCCCAAACCTTAATTTGGAAACGGAAGTTCCCGGGCCACTTCATAGACTTTGGCATCCATGCCTTTGGCCGCCAGCCCACTTAGTGCCGCCTGAAACTCTGCCATATGCCGGGTCTTGAAATGCGGGACCAGCGCATCCATCGACTCCCACATCTCATAGATTCGCAGGATCCGAGGGTTTGTTGCGTCAAAGGATGACTTGTAGGCGATACATCCTTCTTCCATCGCCGTCGCTTCATCCATTGCCTTGATCGCATCCCGCTTTTCGTGAATTCCATCGTTTTCAAACTCGACTTCGACTGTCACGATGATCATGTGGTTCCCTTTTGTATCAATGCTGTCTGCCATTGCTCTGCGCGTTCCCGTTAATTCGAGCAGAACCATTGCCCCAAGTCCGCCGAGCGTCGTTCGTCTTCTCATGTTTTGACCTCCCTGCACATTTCGACTTGTTCGATTGTGACTTTTTAACTTGACCCGAAACCCCGCAAACCTCACGACGACATTTGGTGTAGGTTTGTCGTTTATTGACAAAACTTCGATGAATGTCAATATGTCGCCATGCAAGACCTTCAAACGAAAATTCTCGAAGCCGCCGTGCGTGTCTTCATGCGCTACGGAGTAGGAAGAACCAGGATGGGCGACATCGCAGCGGAGGCTGGGATTGTTCGCCAAACCATATATTCGTTTTTCAAGAACAAGGACGAAGTTCTGTGCGCTGCAATTCAACACTACTCAGATCAGTCTTTGGCAAAAATCCATAAAGACTGGGAACGCAGCAGCGATTTGGGCGACAAGCTTGATGCGTTTTTCGAACATGCAATCCTATCTTCTTTTGCCATCGTCTCCGCGACGCCCGACGCAAGGGATATGATTGGAGGTTTCAACGCGGCAGGAAAGGCCGCAACCGAACGCGCGCAATCCGATAAGATCGGCGCTTGGAAAAAAACTCTGGCGGATCATTCAAATTCCTCAATCACGAACATCTCAACTGATCGGTTGGCAGAGTGTATCGTGCTGTCGTCGCTCGGCCTCAGGGATCGAGCTGAGGATGTAGAGCAACTGCGTGATCTTCTCGAAATCCAAAAGCTCGGAATAGTGTCGATGCTAAAGTGAAACGCGGGCCGAGTGCAAAAACTCAACGTCTTTTTCGTTCGCAATCCCCGAGTTCGATTGATCTTAGATTTCGCTGAAATCGCAAAACCCATTGGTATGCGAACTCACAAAAAAGGGGCAAAACGGTAGTTCGCTATTCGCTTTCCTCGCTGGGTTTTGATCTTCAAGAGGTGAAGGAAATCATGATCTGACATTTAACTTGATAGCGTCGAAAATCATTCACCCTTCCATCAAGGGGTCGTCAATTCTCAATATTTGCAACAGAGCCGCCGGTGAATGCGATCCACCAAATAAACAGGAGTGGGCCCCGCGTGAAAATTTGGGTTCGAGCCAAATTGACGAATTCATCAAGCTTTGGGCCTCGCGTCTTTGTCAAACATCACGCGACCTCCATTTGGGTTGAACTGATATGGTTTGGTTGGGCTCGAAAGAACCTCGCTGCAGATGTCGTCCATCGTGCTTCCAACCCAATTGATATCGCGTTCAGAACAGACATCGCAAATTGCCGTGAGAGTTTTCACGAAGTTGCGGGTAATTTCCGATTTCGCGTCAGAAAAATCGAAGTCATTGTGTGTGACCAAATTGATGCAGGCTACGTCCGGATCGCGGGCCATAGTTTGATCGATGCAGCGAGTTACCAACTCGCGATGATTCACATCCATAAAATCCGGCCGCAAGTCCCGCAAAAAACGGAGCCCGTTTTTCTCGACCACAATTGAAGTGTCCACCGACATCGGCATGTTGACCACATCCAGATCGCCTTCAAGCATCCGGAAATGGCTATGGCCGCGATGCGGGTCCAAAGGCGCCCCTGCCCAGACAGCGTGCTTTTGGGGAAACACACGACCAGGCAGGGACACAGCCGCCCCGGCAAATCCGAGCGAGGAGAGAACTCGGAAAATACTGTCATTGGCTGACATGGTTCCGGGGCGGAAATGCCGGGGGCGCTGACCAAAGGCCGTCATCCACATGCCTGTGGCCTCGGACAACATCTGGCGGGCCTGATCTTCGGTCAGGCCCCCAAACTCGCATTGATAACGCCTGTCGAACCGCCAGGCATGGATGTGGAGGCCAAGGCAATGCCCCTGGCTCTCCAATTTCTTATAAAGATCAGCCTGCCGTACGGCGACTTCGGGATGAATGAAGTAAGTGACCGGCATAGCGAAAGACTTCGCGATTTCTCCGTAAGCCTGCGCCCAGGCCCCGCCCTTTTCGTGGTCGGGCGGGCCGCTGGCCGAAGGATGTGAATCGCAGGTCGGAACTTCGATATCGATGGTTACGACAACGTGGAGTTTTTTCATTGGATTGTCCTTGGTCGCGGCCATCATTCCGGCCCCATGATCATGTTCGGCAGCCAGAGCGAGAACCCGGGCACGAAGGTCACCATCAGCAGCACAATGAACAGAGGAACCAGTACCGGCAGCACTGCTACGGCCACCTTTTCGAAGGGCACGCCGCTGACTCGCGAGATGATATAAAGGCCCATGCCCATCGGCGGAGTCGCGATACCCAGCAACAGGTTCAGAGTCAGGATGATACCAAAATGCACCCGGTCGACCCCGAACTGATCCACTACGGGCAAAAGGATCGGAACCAGGATCAGCTTGGCAGGAACACCTTCGACCAGACAGCCGACGACCAGCAGCAGAATGGTGATGATCACCAGGAACATGAACTTGCTGTCGGCATAGTTCAGGAAGGTCTCGGCCAGCACCTGCGGCATCTGCTCAATTGCCAGCAGCCAGCCCATCACGTGGCTGAACCCGATGATCAGCATGATGGTGACGGTGATCGCGACCGAGTCGATGATCGCGTTCCAGAACTTCTTCCACGTCAGTTCGCGGTAAGCGAGACCCAAAAGCAGGGTGTAGACACAGGCCAAAACGCCTGCTTCGGTTGCAGTTGCGAAGCCATAGACCATCGAGCCGATGATGATTGCGGGGGCAATCAGGGCAGCGAGGCCGTCCTTGGAACTGCGTACCAACTCTGGTAGTGGTTTGCGTTCTTCACGCGGGAAGTCGTGCTTTTTTGCGACCACAAAATTGTAGATCATCAGCGAAATGCCGATCATCACACCAGGTACGAGACCCGCTAGGAAGAGCCGCGCAATCGAAGTGCCAGATAGGAAAGAATAGATGATCAGGCTGATGGAGGGCGGGATAAGCGGCCCGATTGTCGCTGAGGCGACCGAAAGGGCTGCTGCGAATTCGGCCGAATAGCCGCGTTCACGCATGGCCTTGACCTGGATCATGCCAAGGCCCGCTACGTCTGCCAGAGCTGCGCCTGAAATACCGGCAAAAATCATCGAGGCCAGTACGTTCACATGCGCCAAACCCGCGCGGAAATGCCCGACCAATGCGGAGGCAAAATTGAAAATCCGGTCGGTCAGCCCGCCGACATTCATCAGGTTCCCGGCCAGGATATAGAACGGAATTGCCAGCAGCGTGGGGCTTTGCAATCCATCCAAAATCTGGTTGGGGATGATGTAAAGCGTGTCAAACCCCAGATAAAGAAAAGCAAAAGTACAGGCGATGCCGATGGCGATTTCGATCGGGATCCGCATCAGCGATCCGATCACAAAGCTTGCAAATAGTATTAGTGACATGATTGCGGCCTCAGAAATGCGCGCTGTGGCTGACTTCGGGATCGCCAAGGACGGCCTTGATCAGTTCAGCGAGAGAGTTGAGAAACACCAGCCCAGCCGAGACATACATCGGGATTGCGATGGCATATCGTGGCAATCCAACGATATCGATTTCGCCTGATTGGGAGCCGAACAGCGTCGGTGCGTAGTAGAGGATCAGACCTGTCATCGACAGAATGCCGACCTGCGAGATGATCCGGGTGACCGCCATGCCAACTGGACCACAAAGCCGGGCGACAAAGTCAATCTCCATATAGCGCTTTTGCCGGTAGACCACGAAGAAGCCGATCATAACCATCCAGACGAATAGCACTTCGGCCCATGGCCAAACCCAGACGATGCCCTTGTCCCAAATCCCACGCCGCACGATGTTGGCAGAGATGATCGCCAGAATGGTGATCATCATGCCCCCGGCCAGCACCACGAAAACGGTTTCGATCGCCCCGAGGAGGCGATCGAATTTACGAAACAGCGTAACCATCGGTCACTGCGCCCGGGTCGCTTCAACAGCTTCCAGAAACTCGGGCGGAAGGTTCCCGGCCTCGGTCTCACTTTGGAAATACGCTGTCATCACGTCGATGAAGGGCTGACGGTCGACTTCGGCGAATGTCACACCGTTGTCCGCCATGATCTTCATGCCTTCCTCGGCCTTGGCGAGGTTGATG
>NZ_JAKRGB010000003.1 GCF_022347725.1 Ruegeria sp. Ofav3-42 | reverse complement strand
CGTTCATAAACTTCTCGATTTAGATGTAGAATTTTGAGATATTCCCTGCCAAATCGACCTGAAGACGTCGAAGCACGCAATCAGCATGCCGCCTTACATAGCCTCCAATGTGTGGGTGAGGCCGTTTCGGATGTGATCTTCCAACAGTTTCTTGGCCGTGTCGGCGTCTCTGGCCAATGCGGCATCGAACATGCCCTTGTGCTCCTTGACGGCCTCTTCGCCGCGATAGGTCAGCACGAGCATCTGATACCGCAGATATTTGTCGTAGATGATCGAGTGCAGAGACAGAAGGTTCTTGGAGTTGCAGGCCGCGATCATCGCTTGGTGAAACTCCCAATCATATCGTTTCCAGGTTTCTTTCTCGGACTCGTCGCCCTTGAGAAGCTGCTGTTCCATCAGGTGCAGTTTGTGGTGTGCGGCAACGAGGTTGCCTTCCCAGTCCGTGTCGCCGTTCGCAATGGACAACTCCAACGCGTGGCATTCCAACAGGACGCGCAGCTCTGAAATCTCTGTCAGGTCTTCTCGTGAAACCGGCGTTACCAGGAATCCGCGTTGTTCAGGAGCTTCGACAAATCCGTCACTGGCGAGCCTGTTCAGCGTTTCACGAAGTGTCGAAAGACTTGCCGAGTAGCGTTCCTTCAAGGCGTCCAACTTCAGTTTAGAACCGGGTTGCAGCTCTCCGAAGATGATGTCCCGCTTGATGCGCTGATAAGTGCTTGCACCTATCGTAGACGGCTGTTTCGCCATGCGTTTCACCCGATATTATCAGTTTCTTCGTTCAGTTAGCATTTTTCGGAGGTATCAGCAATCCAATCCGATGTATGGTAAAAATAAAAATATCATACATTATTGCGGAATCGTGAAAACCCCAATACGGTCGTGGCCAAGTTGGGCAATGCAGCCCGGTCGCAAACATAGGGTTTGGGATTTCCAGACCCTCCGGAAGGAAGCAAAGTGTCTCAGAACTTTCGCATTGCCATTGTCGGCATTGGCCTTGTTGGACGCCGCCACGCAGACGCTATCCGAGCGTTGCGCCATGTTGATCTTGTCGCGGTAGTTGATCCCAGCGACGAAGGACGTGCGTACGCAGTTGAACACGGGGTCGCATGTTACGAGACCCTCGAGGAAATGTTTGCAAATCAGACGCCAGACGGAGCTGTTCTTGCGACCCCGACCACGCTTCATGTTGAACAAGGCCTCAAGTGTATTCGACATGGTTGTCCCGTTCTTGTCGAAAAACCGATCGCCGTAGAAGCCACTGCTGCACTTGAGTTTGTTCAAGCAGCGGAGAAGGCCAATGTGCCACTGATGGTCGGACATCATCGTCGACACAATCCTCTGATCCGGTCGGCTAAGGAAGCCATTGTCGATGGGAAGATTGGAGATGTGCGCGCTGTCCATGCGAATTGCTGGTTCTATAAGCCAGACGAGTATTTTGATGCTGCGCCCTGGAGAAAGAAACCCGGTGCAGGGCCCATCTCGGTCAATCTTGTCCACGATGTGGATCTGCTGCGGTACCTGGCCGGAGAGGTCATGACCGTACAGGCTCAGTCGGCTGAATCGCAGCGGGGTTACGACAACGAAGATGTTGCCGGTGCGCTGTTGACGTTTGAAAGTGGGGCGATTGGGACCATAAGTGTGTCCGACAGCATCGTCGCCCCGTGGAGCTGGGAGATGACGTCTCAAGAATATCCAATCTATCCGTCGACCACTGAGAGTAGCTACATGATCGGTGGCTCTCATGGGTCGTTGTCCGTTCCCGATCTTCGGCTGTGGAGTTACCAGAGAGAGCAAAGGGATTGGTGGACGCCAATCTCATCAACCGCGCTGAAGAAGGGTGCCTCTGACCCTCTGGTCAATCAACTCAGGCACTTTGTTGAAGTTGCTCGGGGCGAAGCAGATCCGATTGTGTCTGGATGGGAAGGTTTTAGAACACTTCAAGTTATTGAAGCTATTCAGAATTCCTGCAGGAGTGGCGAGACTGTCAGGATAAGAAACCTTCAGGAAACGCAACAACAGAGATTGTAGGTATTAAAAAATATCTGATATTTTGTAAAAAATCTTGCAAAATGTCCAAAATAGGTCAAAACTCAGAATCGGAAAAATGCATCATGATGTCTCAGGGAGGAGCAAAGTGATTACCAAACTTACCCGCCGGGCTGCTGTATCAGCCCTGGTCGCAACCGGTGTTCTGTTTAGCGCAACAAGTGGTGCGCTGGCGGAAGACAAAGTGCAACTTCGCCTCGCAACATCAGGATCGGAGACCGACCAACGCTCGGTCGCTATGGCCGAGGTTTTCGCGCCCATGGTCGCTGATTTCGCAAGCTACGAGCCCAGCTATAATGGAACCATCTTCGCCCAAGGCACTGAGTTGGACGCCATCAGCCGGGGTAACCTGGAAATGTCGATCACCTCGGCGCAAGAGCTGGCACAGTTCTTCCCCGAGTTTTCGATCTTTACCGCAGGCTATGTCCACCAGGACGCCGCGCACCAGGTGGCTGTCTTCAACGATCCCTTGATGGATGCCTTTAAGCAAAAGGCCGAAGAAGAACTGGGCGTCAAACTGCTGTCGGTCATGTATCTGGGCCGTCGTCAGGTGAACCTGCGCCAGCCCAAGGATGAACTGACCGTCAGCACTCCGGCTGATCTGGAAGGTGTGAACCTGCGGATGCCGGGCACAGATGCGTGGCAGTTCCTCGGCAAAGCGCTGGGTGCTGCCCCGACACCAATGGCGTTCTCAGAGGTTTACACAGCTCTGTCGACCGGTGCCGTTGACGGTCAGGACAACCCGCTGCCGACTGTGGTTGATGCCAAATTCTACGAAGTGACCAATCAGATCATCCTGACATCGCATCTGGTCGACCTGAACTATATCGCCATCGGCAAAGAGGTTTGGGACGGGCTGACACCGGAACAGCAGGCCAAGGTTCAGGAAGCTGCGGATGCAGCGGCTGAATCCGGTCGCCAGAAGCAGCTTCAGAAAGAAGAAGACCTTGTCAGCTTCCTCAAGGAACAAGGCATGGAAGTCTACGAGCCCGACCTCGCGGCGTTCCGCGATCAGGTACAGTCGATGTATCTGGAAAGTGAATTCGCCGGATCATGGCCCGACGGTGTGCTTGAGCAGATCAACGCTCTGGGCAACTAAGGTCGTCTGAAGAAGGGAGGGAGAACCGCAATGAAAGGCTTCATAAAGGGGTTCTCCCGACTGACCGAAGCGATTGCCGGCGGGATGCTGGCGGCAATCTTCCTGATCTTCCTTCTCCAAATTCTTCTGCGGTATTTCTTCACCCCTGCCGGTTGGACGCTTGAACTGATTGGCATTCTGTGGGTCTGGGTGATCTTCTTCAGTTGCGCTTTTATCGTGCGCGAGAGGGATCACGTAAAGTTCGACATCATCTACCTTTCCGTGCCGATGCGCGTGCGGCAGGTCTTTGCGATGCTGGCGGCCGCAGCGATTGTGGTCGGGATGCTCTACAGTTTCCTGCCGACGTGGGACTACATCGACTGGATGAAAATCCGCAAAACTTCGACTGTGCGCAATCCGTTCTCGGGTGAGAAGATACCGCTGCGCACCGTGTTCTCAATTTATGCGGTGTTCATGCTGGTCGTGGCCGCGCGGTATGGATGGCTGTTCTTTGACATCCTGCGCAATGGCCCACCTAAAACCGAGCTGGAACTGGTCGTTGGGTACAACGTGGTTGACGATCATCCCCGCGTCGACGGAGAAGACGACGAGGAAGCAGACAAATGAGTTTTGAACTTCTTTCCTGCCTGCTCGCTCTCTTTCTTCTGGCAGGCATCGGGACCCCTATCGGTTATTCCATCCTCTTGGCCTCATTGGTGTACCTTGGCACGGCTGGATTGGACGTCGCCCTTGCGGGCGAGAAGATCCTGCAAGGCTTCTACAAAAGCACGATCCTGCTTGCCGTGCCTTTGTTCATCGTCGCCGCGAATATCATGAACGCTGGGTCGATCACGGACCGCCTGCTGAACTTCTGCGTCGCTGCTGTCGGTCGTTTCAAGGGCGGCCTCGGACACGTCAACGTGGTTGCGTCTCTGATCTTCTCGGGTATGTCCGGCTCTGCCGTCGCGGATGCTGCCGGGATCGGCAAGATCATTATTGAGATGATGACCAAGGATGGCCGTTACAGCCGGGGTTATGCTGCTGCGATTACCGCGGCGTCGGCGACGATTGGCCCAATCATTCCGCCTTCGATCCCGATGGTATTGTACGCGCTCGTTTCCAAGGCCTCTATCGGGTCGCTGTTCCTGGCCGGTATTCTGCCGGGCCTGATCATGGGCGTCGTCCTGATGGCGATGAACTATTATCTGGCAGGTAAGCGGAACTTTGCGTTGGAGGACCCGGTTCCACTGCGCGAGTTGCCGGCTAAAACCGCCAACGCGTTCCCGGCACTGCTGATGCCCGCAATCCTGCTGTACGGCATATATGGCGGCGTTACTACTCCGACCGAGGCTGCAGCCGTGGCTGCATTCTACGCTCTGCTATTGGCAGCGTTGTTCTACCGAGCGCTGACCTTCCGCGGCCTTTATCAAGTGTTCGTCGACAGCGCGCGCTCTTCCGCAGCCGTTGGGGTGGTCATTGGTGGCGCGTTCATTCTGAACTTCATCGTCATTCAGGAGCAAATTCCTCAGTCGATCTCGGCACTGCTAGAGGGTTCGGATGTTAGTCCGATTGTTTTCCTGATCCTGGTTAACCTGCTGATCCTCGCGCTGGGATGCGTCTTGGACGCAACGACGATCATTCTGGTGATTGTGCCTCTGTTCATTCCCACCTGCGAAGCGCTTGGGATTGATCTGGTGCATTTCGGAGTGCTGGTCGTCGTGAACTCGATGATCGGTCTGATCACGCCGCCCTATGGCATTCTACTCTTTGTGATCAACGCCGTGACGGACATTCCGCTGCGCGAAATCATCTCGGAAATCTGGGCCTTCCTCGCGGTTCTCATCTTCGCCTTGGTGATCATGATGCTGATGCCGGATCTGGTCCTGTGGTTGCCGCGTATGTTTGGATATCAGGGATAATGTGCCTCTCGGTTTCGACAACGTCGATCCCCGGTGATCTGGCTGAAAAGCTGAGTGCTATCGCTGACGCGGGATTCGGGGGTGTCGAATTACACGAACCGGATTTGACCGCTTTTGACGGATCGCCATCGCAAGTCCGCGAAATTGCATCGGACCTCGGCCTGAAGATTTGCCTGCTACAACCCTTTCATAACCTTGAGGGCCAGTCCGACAGTGGACGGGAGCGCGCCTTTGATCGGCTAAAGCGCAAACTCGACCTGATGAGCGAGTTGGGAACGCAATTGCTGCTAATCGGGTCCGCTTTCGAGGTTGATGCCGCTGCAACCGAAGAACAGGTAATCGCAGATCTTGGCGAGGCGGCCGAGATAGCAAAGGCAATGGGGCTGCGTCTGGCCTATTTGGGCTTGCCATGGTCGGATCTTATTCACTCGGATGAACAGGCGTTAGGCGTCGTTGAAGCTGTCGACAGCCCTCATCTGGGGTTGGCCTTGAATTCCTTCTTCTCGCTCGCCGACGGGTCCAAACCAGCCCGCCTTCGGGACATTCCCGGAGAGCGGCTGTTCCATGTGCAACTGTCCGATGCGCCCCGGCTTGAGATGGATATTCGCAGGCTCAAACGGCACTTTGGGCTTTTGCCGGGGCTTGGATCGCTGAACCTAGCGGGCTTCGTACGGGTTTTGTCCCGCGCCGGGTACAAGGGGCCTTGGTCCATTGCGCGCGTCAACGAAGCAGCTCCTCAACCCGGTGGCCGAACACTGGCCCGAGACAGCTACAGGTCGCTGGTGAACCTGCTGGATGAGGTATCACGGACCGAGCCGGGAAGTGATTTCGGCATCCCGGACCTGCCGGAACGCGTCTATGCGTCAGGCTTTGAGTTTGTCGAATTTACAGCCGATGAGGTAAGCGGCGCGCAGTTGGCAGATATGCTGTCAGCAATGTGTTTTCGAATGGAACGAAAACACGTCACCAAGTCCGTCGAGCTTTGGCGGCAGGGCGCGATAAACATCGTCGTGAATACCGAGAAGGAAGGTTTTGCCCATTCCGCGTTCCTGGGTCACGGTCCCTCCGTTTGTGACATGGGGTTGCGTGTCAAAGATGCGGATCAGACGGTCCAGCGGGCGACCGCGTTGGGCGCACCGAATTTCTCACAACCGGTGGGGACCGGGGAACTGGACATCCCAGCCATCCGAGGTGTGGGTGGCAATGTTGTCCATTTCATCGATGAGAAATCCGATCTGCATCGGGTTTGGGACATCGAGTTTGAGCCAGTCGCCAAGACCAAAGCGACCCAGCCTGCCGGTCTGCGCCGTATCGACCATCTGGCACAGACGATGCGTCACGATGAGATGCAGAGCTGGCTGCTCTACTACATTTCGACTTTCGAGATGGCAAAGTCTCCTATCGTCAACGTTGCCGACCCGTCCGGTGTCGTGCAAAGCCAAGCTATCGAAAGTCCCGAAGGCGAAGTGCGCTTAAACCTGAACGGGGCAGTTGGGCGCCGAACACTGGCGGCGTCATTCCTTGAAGATGGCTTGGGGGCCGGTGTTCAGCACATCGCCTTCCAGTCGGATGATATTTTTGAATCGTCGGATCAGCTGCGGAAGTCCGGGTTTCCCGGCCTCTCTATCCCAGAAAATTACTACGCGGATCTGCAAGCGACATTCGGATTGGAGGACGATTTGCTCGCTCAACTGCACCGGGGTAACATACTCTACGATCGGGCGGCGGGTGCTGAGTATTTTCAGATATACAGCCGCCCCATCTTTAACGGCTTCTTTTTCGAAATTGTTGAACGCCGCATGGGCTATGCCGGTTACGGTGCGCGTAACGCGCCCATTCGCCTTGCCGCGCAAAGCAAAACCCAGACGGTGAAAGAGGTGCAAACTCAATGACCGCGCAGATGACAAGCGATGAGCGAGCCGTTCGCGAATGGTGGCGCACCTCGATCATCGACATGAAACCCGGACAGATCGCTTTTCGCGGCAACGCCATAGAGGACCTGATCGGGAACGTATCTTTCCCGCAGATGATCTGGCTGATGGTGCGGGGCGATCTGCCCAGCGATACGCAGGCCCGTCTGTTCGAGGCTGCTCTGGTTGCGGGAGTCGATCACGGCCCCCAAGCCCCCTCGATCGCGGCGGCGCGCATGGCCGCCACCTGCGGGGTCGGGCTGAACAACGCGATGGCGACGGCAGTGAACATGCTGGGCGACGTACACGGTGGGGCAGGGGAGCAGTGCGCAGAGCTGTACTATGATATCGCGGCCCGCATGGAAGCGAGAGCTTCGCTGAATGACGCTGTTCGGGATGGCTTGGACAGCTGGCGCGAGACCTACGGCAAGATCGTATCGGGCTTTGGTCACAGGTTTCACAAGCCTGTCGACCCACGCGCACCACGATTGATGCAACTTGTTCGTGATGCGGCGGCAGAAGGCACAGTTTCTGGCCGGTTTGCCGATATCGGAGAAGAGGTTCAGGCCGAGCTTGGTCGCCAACGCGGCGGGCGGCCGATTGCCATGAATATCGATGGCGCAACAGCTGTGATCTTTTGTGAACTTGGCTTTCCGGCACCCTTGTCGCGTGGGCTGTTTTGTCTGTCCCGTTCGGTCGGAATACTCGCCCATGCCTGGGAACAGATGAACCAGGGCGGTCGGAACAAAGGGCCGATGCCCCCGAACTACTTACCCCTCTACGAAGACAGGAATGATGACACGTGAGACATCGAAATCCTTCCGGGTCGGCCTTATCGGCTGTGGTCGTATCAGCGATATTTATCTAAAAACACTGTCCAAATTCTCAAACGTTGAGGTCGTGGCTTGCGCAAGCCTTGACCCTTCGGAAAGCCGCACCAAGGCAGATCAATACGATATCGCCAAGGCCTGTACGCCAGATGACGTGTTTGATGATCCGACGCTTGACTGCGTTCTGAACCTGACAATTCCGGCGGCGCATGCCGAAATCAGCCTGCGTGCGTTAGAGGCGGGCAAGCACGTATATTCCGAAAAGCCACTGGTCATGAACCGATCGGATGGAAAAGCGATCCTGCATACGGCCACTGAAAAGGGGCTACTGGTCGGTTGCGCACCCGACACGTTTCTGGGCGGTCGTTGGCAGACCGTTCGGCGCTTGATCGATGAAGGCGCTATCGGGAACCCAACAGGGGTTTTTGCCCATGTCGGGACCCACGGGACGGAGCGCCACCATCCCAACCCGGATTTCTACTATAAGGCAGGTGGTGGGCCCTTGCTGGACCTTGGGCCATACTACCTGACCGCCATGATCTGCTGCCTTGGTCCCGTTGACCGGGTCGCCGGAATGGCTCGGCGCACGTTCGACAAAAGGATGATCGAAAACGGTCCTCGCAACGGTGAATGGATGGATGTCGAGGTCGACACGCACTCCCTAAGCCTGCTGCAGTTCTCTTCAGGAGCTATAGGGTCGATGACCATGAGCTTCGACGTCTGGGACAGCGAAACTCCGCGGTTCGAGATCTACGGTGAAAACGGCACCATCAGCATCCCTGACCCTGACCCGGTTCATGGTGCCAATATCTTTCAGGGGGATGTCTGGTTGAAGACACGGGACACCTCGCGCTGGTCTCATCAGCCTCGTCCAACTGGTCGCGAAAACTGGCAGGTGGTCGAAAACAAACACGGGTTCAATGAGGACAGCCGCGGGCTCGGCCTTTTGGATCTGGCCCTGGCGGCACAAGAAGGACGCCAACCCCGAGCAAGTGGAGCGCTTGCCTACCACGTTTTCGAGGTCATGGACGCGATTGAACGAGCGCCGAAATTTGGCGCTTATCAGACGATAGAAAGCCGTTGCGCGGCTCCGGAGCCTCTGCCGGTCGATTTCCTTAATGATGAGAGGAAGGAGCTGGTTCATGCCGATTGAGACACTCGACTTTGCTCAGCCATTCTTTCGCGTCCAGCACGTCACGGATGAAGACGGAGTATCTGTCGAGGGTCGCGCCATTGTTCTGAACCTTGGGGGGAGGGACCTCGCGGTCGAGGATCAGACTATTGCGCCGCTTTCCTCTGTGATCGTGCAAGACAGCACGCTTAGCGGCGTGGAACGTGCCGTCATTGTCCACGGTTTCGACGCCCATGCCGATGACAACGAGTTGTTCACATGGGTGAAAGATACATGGCCATCTGCTTTTGATGTTCGCCAAGAGGAGCGTCTGCGCGGTGTCAGTCATTACATGTCTCCAAAAGTTTTCGTGGGTAACGTTGGACTGACCATGTACCATTCCGGCTCGGTCCCATTGAATGTCGGATTGCACAAGGATCATCCTTTCTGCCCGGTACCGGGGTTTCGCGAAGTGCATACGCAAATCGTAGGCTTTGGCAAAATGCAGCAATGCCGCGAACGGGACGTTGAAACCCTTTACCTCGAAGAATTCATGGCCCCCGGCACGACGCACAAGCCGATGTATGACGCTGAAGGCAACTATCCCTGGCATCAATACGAGACGATTACCCCCAGCATCTTCATGGCGGTGGAAATACTGCCCGAAGGTGTACGGGTCCCGGAAATGGAGGTTCAGAATGGCTGAGAGACTTTTACCCGAAAACCTGAACTTTGATGGTCCTTTCCCCCGCTTGTCTCGTCGTTTGAAGCTGGGCGTTGTTGGTGGTGGACGTATCTCGGTCACGCAAGCAACTGCCGCGCGAATGACCGACCGGTGGGAGGTCGTCGCAGGCGCGCTCAGTTCTGACGCTGCGCGCAGCAAGGCGCGTGGGGCTGAGTGGTATCTGCCAGCAGACAGGTGCTATGCGTCATTCGACGAGATGGCACAGGCCGAGGCGGCACGCCCGGATGGCGTAGATGCCGTCATGATCACGACCCCGAACCACATTCATTTCGAAGCGGCCAAAGCGTTTCTGGAGGCGGGCATTGACGTGTTGTGTGACAAACCCCTGACCAACGAAGTCGTCGAGGCCGAGGGGCTTGAGGAGATTACCGCGCGCACGGGACACATCTTTGCTGTCGGCTATGCGATGTCGTGTTTTCCAGTAATCCGTCAGGCCAGGCAGATCGTGGCCGACGGAGGAATCGGCAAGATCAACCAGATCCATGTTGAGTTCATGCAGGACTGGATGACGCCCGAAGATGTGGCCGATGCGCCTCATGTAAAGTGGCGGCTGGACCCAAAGATTTCTGGCCCGACCAGTTGTGTCGGCGATATCGGCACCCATGCCGCGCATCTGGCCAGTTTTGTCTCGGGCCTGCCCTTGACCAACCTACGGGCCGAGTTTCATGTCTGCGGCGCGCCAAAGCCTTTGGAAGATACGGTGTTCATGTTCACCCGTTACCAAAATGAAGTCCCCGGAACCTTGATGGCAACACGCCTTGCCCCCGGAAACCGGGGTGGGTTGCGCCTGCGCATATTCGGGAACGAAGGAGGCCTCGAGTGGGACCTGGAGAATTCGGAACAGCTGAAGTTCAATCGGTTCGGTGAGCCGGATCGTATCATCAGCCGAGGTCACGGGCATGGCATCGGTCCCGGCGCAGAACGTCTGATCCGTACCGCGCGCGGCTTCCCTGAAGGGATTATCGAAGCCTGGGCCAACCTCTATACGGAATTTGCCATGGCCGTGGCCGCGCGCCGGGATGGCGTCACCGTTCCGGCCGATTGGCTTGCTTATCCCAGTGTCAATCAAGGCGCAGACGGCGTCCGATTCATAGATGCCTCTGTGCGCTCTCACCAGTCCGGAGGGGACTGGGTCACTCTCTAAGGCTCTGCTAACACGAATGTAAAACACGCCCGGGCCGTCGCCCGGGCGTTTTCATTTCCTGCTCAGTATTAAAAGTTGATATTTTGAAAAATATCAGATATTTTTTACTGCGTGTGATGAAACTGAGATTCGCAGACGCGTGGAGCTGTCGTTCATGGCGAAACCCGAAGAGGCTGGCGCAAGCCCCTCTCTCTATTCCTTGGCGCATCTGACGCTGATTGGCTGTACGCCGCCCGAGTTGGTCTATATCGCCGCGCGGGCCGGGTACGATGCAGTCAGCCCTCGGTTCATTCCGATGCATGTGCCCGGTGAATTCACTCAATCCCCGATCGACAAGGCACAGGTGCAGGCCACCAAAACTGCTCTCACTACCACCGGCTTGAAAGTTCTTGATGTCGAGCTTGCGCGCATCACCGAAGATGTCGATCCGCGCAGTTTTGAGCCTTCTCTGGAGATCGGCGGCGAGCTGGGCGCCAAACGCATGATCATGAGCGCATGGACCAACACCCGCGATGATCGTGACTTTCTGATCGACGTCTATTCCGAGACCTGCGAACTGGCGGCGCCCTACGGGTTAACGGTGGACCTGGAGTTCCCGAGCTTTTCCCGCCTGCGCACTCTGGATGAGGCGCTGGATATTGTCCGCGCTTCTGATCAACCGAATGGCGGTATTCTGGTCGATACGCTTTATCTGCACCTTAGCCGTGTAGATCTGGGAGAGCTGTTGCACGTCCCTTCGGACCTGTTTCACTTCCTGCATATCTCCGACTGCCTGCCCGGCATCGCCGATACGCGCGAGGGCATGATCCAGCTGGCCCGTGATGCACGGTTGTATCCCGGCGAAGGTTGGATCGATTTCACCGGCATCATCGAACGGATGCCACCCGTCGACTATTCGATCGAATTGCCCAACCAAAGCCGCGTTGCCGAGTTGGGATATGAAGAACACGCGCGTCGCTGTCTCAGCCACGCCAAGCGGACATTCGGCCAGGCGCGATCTCAGCGTCGTATGCCCGATGCAGCAATTCTAAATCACCAAGAGGATCATCATGGGCAAAGAGCTCACTGAAAACGACCGACAACTTGCGGCCGATATGCTGGCACGCGCCCGCACTGCTATGGCCGAGATCGAGGATTGGGATCAGGACAGGCTGGATCGCCTGTCTCAGGCCATTGCGTGGTATGCGGGGAATGAGAAGACCTTCACCCGTCTGGCTCAGCAAGGCGTGGACGAAAGCGGCATCGGAGATCGCGAAGGGCGTCCCGCGAAGCGTTTCAAGATTCACATGGTGCTGCGTGATGTCTTGCGGACACCATCGACCGGGATCGTCGAAGTCGACGAAGAAAAGGGTCTGGTAAAATATGCCAAGCCTGCCGGTGTGATCGCATCCCTGATTCCGATGACCAATCCAGCGATGACACCACCGGTGACCGGTGTTTCCGCTGCCAACGCCCGGAATGCTGTTATCTTCAGCCCGCATCCGCGAACCGCCCATACCACCTTTGAAATGGTCGAGGTCATGCGTGCAGCTTGTCGAGCAGCAGGCGCACCCGAAGACCTGTTCCAGTCGATCCGCAAACCTTCGATCCCATTGACGCAGCACCTCATGGAGATTTGTGACCTGACGCTGGCGACGGGCGGCAAGCCCATGGTCAAAGCGGCCTATAGCTCCGGGCGCCCGGCCTATGGCGTAGGTGCGGGCAATTCGTCCATCGTCATCGATGAAACCGCCGATCTGGACATCGCAGCGCAGAACACACGTATTTCAAAGACGTCTGACTTTGGGTCTGGTTGCTCGGCTGACGGCAACATCATCATCCAGCGTTCAATTTACGACGACATGGTCAAGGCGCTTGAAGCCGAAGGCGGGTACCTGTGCTCGGATGAAGAGAAGGCTATGCTCGAAGCTGCTATGTGGGACGAAAAGGGCAACCGCACCTTCCCGACCATCGCCTGCCCGCCTCAGCATACGTCCAGGGTCGCCGGGTTTTCGATCCCCGAAGATCGCAAATTCCTGATGGTTGAAAATCAGGGGCAAATCGGCCCGCAGCACAAGTTCTCCAAGGAAAAACTGACCACTCTGATGGCGCTTTATCACTTCGACACGTTCGATGACGCGCTGGAAACGGTCAGCCAGATCTACAACACCGGGGGCAAGGGCCATTCCTGCGGCATCTACAGCCACAATGACGATCACATCGACCGGTTGGCGCGTCTGGCTCCGGTCAGCCGCATGATGGTTCGACAGCCTCAGTCCAAGGCCAATGCGGGTGCCTGGACCAATGGCATGCCTATGACCAGCAGCCTGGGCTGCGGCATCTGGGGCGGCAACATCACCAACGAAAACGTCACCATGAAACACATGATGAACTACACCTGGGTCAGCCGTCCAATCCCCGAGGATCGCCCCTCGGAGCCGGACCTGTTCGGTGAATTCTACGGACAGGAGGTCGCGTGATGGACGGAGCAAAACTGGAAGGCAAAACCGTTGCCGAACATATCGTTGACTTTCTCGAACGCCGAGAGGTCAAGCATGTATTCGGCCTGTGCGGGCACACGAACATCGCGGTTCTGGCTGCGCTGGCCGAAAGCCCCATCGATTTCGTCACCGTACGGCATGAACAGATCGCCAGCCACGCGGCGGACGCTTACGCCCGCGTGACGGGCGAGGCCTCGGTGGTGCTGTCCCATCTCTCCCCGGGGCTGACCAATTGCGCCACCGGGGTCGCCAACGCCGCACTGGACTGTATCCCGATGGTCGTGATCGCGGGCGATATTCCTTCGCACTATTACGGCAAACATCCGCATCAGGAAGTGAACCTGCATGCAGACGCCGCCCAGTGGGAGATTTATCGCCCCTTTGTCAAACGTGCATGGCGCGTAGATCGGGCAGACCTGATGGCCGAGATTCTGGAAAAGGCGTTTCATCTCGCTGAAAGCGGCCAGCCCGGACCGGTACTGGTCAATGTCCCCATGGACATCTTTTCAGAGGTGATCCCCTCGGACAGTTTCGACCGTATTCGCGACAACACGCGCGCGCTCAAGAAACCGTCGATTGACGATGAAACAGCGCGAGAAATTGTCGAAGCGTTGGCGAAAGCCGAAAACCCCGTCGCTTATGTCGGTGGTGGTATTCTTCTGGCACAGGCCAGCGAGGAGTTACGAGAATTTGTTGAACATATGGGTCTGCCCGTCGCGCATTCCCTGATGGGCAAGGGCGCGTTGCGGGACGACCATCCGCTTGTGTTGGGAATGACTGGCTTTTGGGGCACAGAACTGGTCAACCAATCCTGCCTGAACGCGGACTACATCTTTGCCGTAGGCACAAGGTTCAAAGAGGCCGATTGCTCCAGCTGGTATCCCGGCTATACGTTCAACATTCCCGGTTCCAAGGTCATTCATATCGACATTGAGCCGCAGGAGATTGGTCGGAACTATCCCACCGAGATCGGAGTTGTTGCTGACGCCAAGGCCGCTTTACGTGTCCTCAAGCGGGTTGCCCGCGAGATGTATCCGGACGGTTTCAGCCGCCCCGCGCTGGAACAGAAGATCGCTGACTTCCGGACAGAATTCAAAGCGCGCAACTTGGAAATGGCGACCTCATCGACCTTTCCGATGATGCCAGAGCGTATTCTGGCAGATACCCGCAAGGCACTGCCCGAGGATGCCATCATCACCACGGACGTTGGCTGGAACAAGAACGGTGTCGGACAGCAGTTCGATATCCTGACGCCCGGTTCGATCCTGACCCCGGGCGGGTTCGCGACGATGGGTTTTGGCCCTCCGGGTGCCATCGGCGCAAAGCTGGCGGCACCTGATCGGGTAGTGCTTAGTCTGGTCGGCGATGGTGGTTTCGGTCAAAATCCGTCGATGCTGGCAACAGCAGTTGAACTTGATCTGGGCATCATCTGGCTGGTTATGAACAACAACGCCTTCGGCACCATCGCAGGCCTTCAAAAGGCGCATTACGGTCTGACCTATGGAACAACGTTCCCTGGATCAGCCGCAGCACCCGCAAACGGACCGGGCTATGCCGACATTGCGCGAGCCTACGGCGCGGAAGGGCAAAGACTCAGCGCTGCCGACGAACTGTTGCCCGCATTGGAAGCGGCAATCGCCGGTGGCAAGCCAACCGTGCTCGATGTGCCAATGATCAACAACCCAACACCAACGACCGGACATTGGAACATCTTGGACATATACTCGCCGGACAAAGAGATATCTCACGTCGCGACTTGACGAAACTGGGCGCGTTCAGACGCGCCCAGTTTCTTGTGCCAATGCACATCCGTGCTCGAGAAAATACCCGTCTTAATGTTGCAAAGATTGCCATGGCAAACCGCAGTTTAGTCACGGTCTGACATCAAGTGGCGTTGGCTGAAAGAAAGACAGAATGAAAACCTGAGGCGAACCTCTTCATTGAACATGTCTATCCAAATTCTGCAGAAAAACATCGTATTTTTGCTGACCCAGCGCACATGCAATGGATCACCACATGTACTGTTATGCCAGCTGGGCGAGGTTGCCCGATCGGCAGGCAAAGGTTATGGGCGCGATTGACACAGCACGGTTCAAACACTGCGACCCAATTGACGACATACTGGGATCCGAACTCGAGATTTTCGTGCCGTCAAAAGACAGATGGGAGGTGTTTCCTCGCCACCGGTCAAAAACAAAAAAATTGCTGGATTTTAAATACATGGTGCCAAATCAATAAGCTTAAACAGCGAGCGCCAACTCAAATCGGCATTCACCAGCGCTTTGGCGCAGCATGTTGCAGGAGGCGGTATGTGTCGGCCTGGAGCTTCATTCTTTGTTCGATAATAGGTCTTCGAGATTGTCATATGGCGCGGTGTCCCTAAACTGTTTCACGAGTTCAGCGTCGTTTGAACGATCCCGCTCGCACGTTTTCAGTAGCCGCCATAGATCAAGAAGAAGAATGATTGTCGCTCCCGCGGCCGCAATATTGAAGGCGATTTCCCACACTGTCATTTTGATGTTCCCACAATTGATAAGTTACAATCCCATAACTGCAGAACCTGCCATGATACTTGACGAAAACCGGAACCTGTGGCTCTGAGCCCAACTTGCAACTGAAAGATCCTGTCTCAGGATGACCTGGAAAACCTATTGAACTCAATCAGCCGGCCGACGCCGGAAGAAGAAGCATTTTTTGCCAAACGCCGCTCCCTTGGTCTCGGTGTCGGGCTCGATGAGCATGGGAATATGGTCTATCCAAAAAAGCTCGTATTCGTCGACTTCGAAGCATCCTCATTGAACCTCGAAAGCTGGCCGTCGAAGTTGGCATTGCGTGGATCGAACAGCAGGATGTCGTTGTCGAAAGCAAGCTCATACAGCCAGATCTTGATCTTCTCTTCTGCTGAATACTGCTTGCGCGTGGCGCGGCGGATGTCTTTTACTACCTTCTCGCCGTAGCTCCGCTTGGTTCCCGGTTTCTGTCTCATCTCCACTCCTTGGTGGCTACGATGTGCCAGAAACCCTCTCTTATCAAATCGACCTAAACTGTCCTATTGGCGCTGACGTCAGACAAGGCAGAGGTGGTAGTCTTCGCTGATTTTGCGGAGCCTGACGGCCAATTCCTTTGACGTACAGCCGAATTCGTTCCCGATCTGGTATTTACTGGGGTGCGCATCAATACTTCGCGCATGTACCAGAACCTTCCCGCACTGCGTGGATTTGATGCGAACTACTCTGGCGGTGTCATCAGCATCGAGCTCGACTTCAACATTGGCGCCCGGTTTGGCAAGGAGATCGCAACTCTCGATGATCGGATGCCCCAGACGCTCTGAAAAACCGACCGTCACCTTGAGATCAAACTTGTCCAGCTCGGACTTCAGCGTCGATACATTTCGCCGTGTGTAGGAACGATTGATCGTGGTGCCGCCTGCATGACCTGCAATCGCCTGGCGATGGTTTTCAGGTACGCCGGCGTCTTCGAGCGCGCTGCTCATTGTTTTTCGCAGCGCATAAAAATCCTCGTGCCAATCTGCGATGCCCAAGTGGGTGAATAGTGTCTTTAGTTGCTTCCCGAAATTTCCGGAGATGGCGGCAATATCAGCACCCTTTGCCGGAGAAGGAAACAGAAGGCGTTGATTTGCGGGCAATGAATGAACCCACTCCACAAAACTCAAGTCGATCAGGAGCTGCGGCAGCGGTAGCACCCTTTTGGAGTCACTTGTTTTGACGCGATGTTCCGCCGTGATCCCCAGTTGAAGACTCAGAACACCATCTTGGACGATCAAGTCCGTCTTTTTAAGTTGCAGGACTTCTAAAATACGACTGCCGAGCGTCATGACCAATAACGGGACCCAGTATTTGGCATCCCGAACGATCATTGTGCCCGGCTTCCAGCGTTGGGACACAAAACCACAGCCAGTGAAGATGGGAGAAAGCAGCAACTTGCGAAGGCGATCTTGCGACCAGGAATCCCGATCCTTTGGTTTCTCTTTTCGGAAGAACAGCGGGTCTTTGTTCTTTTCGTTCTGCACTTTGATATGCTGTTGCATTTTGGTGTTGGTCAAAAACCGGATTTGTCCCTTGTATTCAAGCGTCTCCTGAGCGTTTCGAAAAATGGCGTGCAGGCGGTCGAGGTGGTGTCCAACCGTGGTCATTGCCAGCCTCGGAACAAGCACTTCAGCGAGGCGGGCACGTTTTTCTGGCAACGGGAGCAATTCGTCTGCTTCGATTTCGGCGCGGAGTGTGCCATCGTGCAAGTCCGCGATTTCGATTTCCTCTCGTTTCGTCGCATTTTGACGATCCTTGACGAAGCGATTGTTGCCATGCTTCTTCCCGTGCAATGCTGGTATTCGTTGAACGAACCACATAAGGTCTTTGACGTGTTCTGTCGATACAGTTGACAGAGCGATATCCCCCCAAAACTCGAGTGCAATGGCGCCTGTGGCCGCATATTTTCTGGCCATATCTTGTGACATTGCGTTGGCCACAGCGCTCTCAATGTCTCCGGACAACGTGATTTCACCCGCTATGAAACGGTCAAAATCCTTGTTCTCGTCTTCTGTGAGCAGATTGGATGCGGTAATTCGGATATCTTCGCCATCAAGCACATCGATTTCGACTTCATTGATTTGCCTCTGTTGAGCGACCGCCCGTCGTCCAAGGTCTGGCGAAACCGGTGTTGGTACCGGGATGGAAATTGTTTCCCTTGCCGCTAGCAGCGCTGGTTCGATGCTGGACCAATCGCTTCCGCATCGCTGCATTGAGAGCTTTATTTTCGTTTTCCAGTGCTTCGATGCGGGCGTATGCTTCCTGATCCGAAAGCGCGCAATCTGAATTTTGTTCCACCAGAATACGATTGAGTTCAGCGCGGAGCATCTCTCTCAGCAAGGCAAGTGCCTGTTCAGGTGTTATATCTTTTTTGTTCACTGCGTCCACGATTTCCGGTTCCCTCTGCTCGTAAACCGCGAGCAGGCATCCAGCCCGCACTACGGCGTCGAGCGGGAGGTCTGTCTTCAGTGAGAAACGCAGAAATCGGTTTGATGCGCTGCCTGAGATTTTTTTCGGCAGTCGCTTCATGAAGTAATAGGTGCGACCGCGACGCATGAGATAGGGGCCGACGCGAACGCGTCGCCTGGGTCGAAATCCGATCTTGGAGTGGCGAGCGTGTATCCCGCATTGTATCCCACCTTCGGAGGCATGGGATACATGTCGGCTTGAAGGGGCGGAAATCCCCTTATTTTGCCGCTCTTTCGGAGAATGGTGGCTGCGCAGGCAGTTTGCAGCTAGCCAGTCTCACCCAAAATTCCCTGAAAACAGGGAAATTTTTAGGGAATATGCGCCGTTTCGGCGCTATTTGGCGCCCGTAGGTTTGAAATCTGAAAGTATATCAATGCCTTGTGGGCGAGTTCCCAGGACATCTAAACAAGGAATCTTTTGTGCCTTTTCAGTGAAAACTCACGGTACTGCAGGGAAAGGGTAGCCCTTTCAGGTTTCTGTCCTCATGATTTCGTCTGCCGTTGTCAGCATTCGAACAAGAGCGGCCCGAAGACATGCAAGCTCCAAAGATATACAAACTTCGCTTCGGCCACATAGAGCCATAACAGTTTCCGCGACCTCGTCTGAATGCCGCATGAGTTCGATCAGGTGTTCGCCAGCGGGTCCATTGGCTCCGGCAAGCCAGTTCTTTGCGGTTCGTTCTGAGACACCTGCCCAGTTCATTGACGCTTTTACCGCCCGATGTGATCCTCCAAGTTCGCGTTTCAGCGCCGCTGCTATTTCCAGTCGATAGTCTAATTTGTTCATCTGCCAATGTCCTGGTTTGGAAAAGTGTTGCCCATCTTCGGAAATACTTTTCCGAAGATGGGCGATTAACCTTTGGCACACAGGAATCACGGCCATTCCCGACAGTTATGTAATTCGACGAATGGAGGTGCGTTGCACTTGAACTGGCGCGACGATTTTGACGAGAGCTCTGACGCTCCTGAAACGCGGCGCGCTATCCGCGGGGCGCAATACGTGCGCATGTCGACGGAACACCAGCGCTATTCGACTGAGAACCAGTCCGATGCCATTGCTCAGTATGCCCGACAACGAGGTATTGATATCGTTCGAACCTACTCGGATGAAGGTAAGAGTGGCCTGCGAATCCAGGGGCGCGAAGGGCTGAAACAGCTCATCGACGATATACAGTCCGGGCGTGCCGATTTCGAAACAGTTCTCGTCTACGACATCAGTCGCTGGGGTCGGTTTCAGGATGCTGATGAAAGCGCCTACTACGAGTACATCTGCAAACGCGCTGGTATTTCCGTCGTGTATTGCGCTGAACAATTCGAAAACGACGGCAGCCCGGTCTCGACAATTGTCAAAGGCGTTAAGCGCGCCATGGCCGGCGAGTATAGCCGGGAGCTTTCTCAAAAAGTATTCACCGGACAGTGTCGCCTGATTGAAAGAGGGTATCGGCAGGGCGGGCCACCCGGTTTCGGTCTGAGGCGTATGCTGATTGACGAACATGGCGAACCGAAAGGCATTCTCAAACAGGGACAGCACAAGAGTATTCAGACGGACAGGGTCACTCTGGTTCCGGGCCCCGCGGAGGAGGTTGCCATTGTCCAGGAGATATTCAGATCATTTGTCGACGATGGGAAATCGGAAGCGGACATTGCAGAAAGCCTGAATTCCCGTGGAATTCTGACCGACCTGGAGCGTGCCTGGACCCGCGGTACCGTGCATCAGATTTTGATCAACGAGAAATACATCGGACACAACGTCTGGAACCGAAGTTCTTTCAAGCTGAAGAAACATCGCGTTCAAAACGATCCGGAGATCTGGGTCAGGGCAGAGGGTGCGTTCGAGGCGATTGTCGATCCAGAACTTTTTGCTGCAGCAGGAGCTATCGTCGTCGCGAGATCAGCCAGACTGACTGACGATGAAATGCTGGAAGGCCTGCGCGATATTCTTCAGGCTCAGGGATATCTGTCAGGCCTGATCATCGATGAAGCAGACACGCTTCCTTCAAGCGGCTCATACCGTACGCGTTTTGGCAGCCTGCTTCGGGCTTATCAGCTTGTCGGCTTTCAGCCTGATCGCGATTACAGATATGTCGAAATCAACAGACGCTTGCGGGACATTCATCCTGACATCGTTGCACATACGATCGCAGGAATTGGCGAGGTTGGCGGAAATGTGGAACGGGATCCCGTTACGGATCTTCTGACAATTAACAACGAGTTCACTGCGTCGCTCGTCGTTGTGCGATGTCACGAAACCAACGCCGGGTCTCTCCGCTGGAACATCCGTTTTGACACGAGTCTGAAACCCGACATCACTGTTGCCGTCCGGATGGATCGGCCCAACAGGAAACCGCTCGACTATTACCTGCTCCCGGGTGTCGACATGACATTGCCACGCCTTCGGCTTGCTGAAAACAACGGCCTGTCACTTGACGCCTACCGTTTCGACACACTCACTCCGTTGTTTGAAATGGCGGTTCAGGTCCCAATTCCGGAGGCCGCTTGATGACTTACCGTGCTTCGATCGCGGAACTGATCCCCATTGATCTGATTTCGGTCGTTAATCCCCGCATTCGCAACCGAAGGGCTTTTGAAGCTATGGTCGACAGTATCGCAGAGCTGGGGCTGAAGCGACCAATCACGGTTGCAAAAAGAGATGGCGAGGATGGACTTCGCTATGATCTTGTATGTGGTCAGGGTCGGCTCGAGGCTTTTCAGGAACTGGGCCAGGACGAAATCCCTGCAATTGTGATCACTGCAAGCAACGAAGATTGCCTTGTAATGAGCCTTGTTGAGAATCTGGCGCGACGCCATCATAAGGCCCTCGATCTGCTCCGTGACATCAAAGGCCTGAAAAACAGAGGATATTCAGACGCGGAGATCGCGCAAAAAACCAATCTTTCAATGAAATATGTGCGGGGTGTACTCCGGTTGCTGGAAAGCGGTGAACACCGGCTGCTCAGAGCTGTAGAAAGTGGCAGAATTCCTGTGAGTGTCGCCGTCGACATTGCGAATGCGGAGGACAGCGATGTTCAGGTCATTCTGCGCCAGGCTTACGAAAACAATCTACTTCGTGGTGGTAAACTCCTTGCCGCAAAACGTTTGGTAGAAGCGCGCCAGAAACATGGCAAAGGGCAGATTGGTACAGACAAACGGCAAAGGCGATCACTGTCCGTCGAAAGCCTGCTACGTACATATCAAAACGACGTAGAGAAGAAGCAGGTTCTACTACGAAAGGCGACGGCAACCCGTAACGAGCTGATGTTTATCACAGAAGCTCTTCGGACTTTGCTGAACGACGAGAATTTCGTGACGCTGTTGCGGGCGGAGGGTCTTGCGTCACTTCCCAAAAAGCTAACGGACAGGCTTTCTTTAAGGACGGGAGAGATACAATGACCCGCGGCAAGCTGGAAAAACCCATCGAACTGGCGTTCGAAAAGGAGTTGGTGCGGATAGCGCTGGATCGTATCTGCCCGCTCTACGCCGTTCAGAAAGGTACAAAGGAGACGGTCAAGTACGCTCAGGTTGCTGCATCAATCCGGGAAATTGGTCTTGTCGAGCCTCTGGTCATTGCGCCTGACAAATCCGACCCTGAAAACTACATATTGCTTGATGGGCATCTTCGACATGCGATCCTGCTGGATCGCGGAGCGAAAGACGCACTTTGTCAGATCTCCACCGACGATGAAGCCTTCACTTACAACAAACGTATCAGCAGGCTTGCTACGATCCAGGAACACAAAATGATCCTGATGGCTCTGAAGCGTGGCGTGCCGGAAGGGCGGCTGGCGCGCGCGCTCAATATCAACATTAAAACACTTCAGGAAAAGAAGCGCCTGTTGGACGGAATTTGTCCGGAGGCGGCCGATTTGCTGAAGGACAAGCAGGTAACACTGACGAGCTTTCGAATTCTCAGAAAGATGAAACCGTTGAGGCAGATCGAAGCTGCGGAACTTATGGTGACGATGAACAAATACACGGTGAATTATGCACGTTCACTGCTGGCCGCGACATCAGAAAATCAGTTGGTTAATCCCGACAAACCCAAGGCTGCGAAAGGTGTTTCCCGCCAGCAACTGGAACTGATGGAGCGCGAGTCTGCCAATCTGGAACGTGAGTTGAGATTGGTTGAAGATACTTACGGAGCCGATCATCTCGATCTGGTTCTGGCACGTGGATACGTTTCAAAACTCATCAGCAACGCTCTCATTACTCGATACATCGAAATGCACCACGCCGAGTTTCTGCCTGAGTTTGAAAAGATTACGGAGACGGAGGCTCTGACTTCCTGATCTGAGTGGCTTCGGTCAATTAGGGCCGGATCGCGACCGGGGACCCGGACCCAATGAAGCGCGGGGACCGCAGGAGACGCCGCACGGTGGGGCGGATCAAGTGCGGAGGTGGGGATGGCGGCGACCCCGTGCGGAGCCCACCATTCCGGCATTTTCCAGCCGGCTGATATTGTGAAATTTACTCACAAAACTGCAGCGCGTTGGAAAGCCCATCCTAACGCGCTGCTTTTCGGCAGGATAAGCGCCATTATGTTTAATGAATGGGGTCGGCGCGAGTTTTTTGCCGCCAGGCGCGGAAACCCAAAATTTATTAGTTTCCACGCCTTGGAGTAAGCCCTCCGAATTTTAGTCGAATCCGCTTCAGCGCGAATTCGTACTATGCTTTTAACAGGCCTCGCCCGCGTGCAGACCGATACAGCGGCTCAATTTAGCTGCGGTTGTCCCAGTCCGCGTTTGAGCCCCGCACGTCAACATGCACAAAACTGTTGTATATACCGATACCGCCTGAAAACCCTCCGGCATCTCTGACCGCTCTGGCCGCGCTCGCCAACATGGCAGAGTTTCCCGCACCGCAGATCCAATCCGCTGCCTGGAATCTTGAATGGAAGCTGCCAGGTACGCCTCCGACGCACGCGTTGTAGGTTCCGCTGCGGAAGCAGTTTGTGATCTGTACCGAAGCGCCCAATTCCTTCCGGATCAGGTTCATGGCCTTCACAAGCGGCTTGACATTGTTCCACAGGCTTTTCGGTGCCAATCCGTTCTTGCCCTCACAACTTCCGCCGGGGCGGTTGGACGGGCCAAGAATCATGAATTCGTCTGCGGTAAAAAACTCGCTGGGCAGGGTGTCAAAAAATGCACGGAATTCCACCATCTCAGGCGTGTCACTGCGGGAATAATCCCCCCTTAACGCCTCCTGAAGCATGTCACCTTCCACAAAATCGTATTCGTTTCCCTCAAACAGGTCGTTCATTGTCAATTCTCCTCTACCAAATTCAAAATTGAGTCCGAGACTTTTGGAATTCCGTTCTCAAGCTCTAGCGCCAATGTCCTGACCGTTTCGCCAACTGTTGTGTCCAACTGGTTGCTGCGCTGCTTGCCGACCTCGGACAACAACTGGGCGACGGTGTAGAGGTCGCTCACGACTTCTCTGCGTCGCCGGATGGAGCCGCCATCCAGAAACAACTGCCCAAAGACATCAAGCAACTCGCCCTGAAGTGAGGCATTGTATACGTCCGTCGAGACAAGCTCGAAGAGGCGGGTTTCGGCAATCAGCCGGCGGCGTTGGAACTGCGTCTGTTGCGCGTCGGTTTCCTTTATGTCCTGCGCCACGCGATTTACCACCGGCATAAGCTCACCAATGGAATGACCCAGTTTGCCGTCGGATGCACAAGACAGAAGAAAGTCTGCAAGTGCCCGTCGGATCAGGGGGTAAGCTGTGTCGAACTCGGGAAGCTGGAACCCGCAGGTTACGGCAGTGTCATAGGCCCCGCGCGCCCGTTCCAGATAATCAATGGTAGTCGACTTGGTGGGGGAACCGACAAGCGCGCAGGCCGTCAGCCGCAGGTATCCGTCACCGATCCGGGTCTGGCGCAGAGCAGCACTGCGTTCTCCTGCGATTTTTTCCTGTTGAACCAGATAGTCGATCGCCGCCCGTATCGTCTCTTCTTCCTTTTTGCGCGCCTTTTCAATTTCCCTTTTCGATGAGCCTTTTTGTTTCTCGATGCGGGTTTGCGTATCCACGCGCACCCGCAAGGACATCAGGTTTTCCAGGGCATTCAGCGACAGGGTCGGGGGCGAACGGCGAACCGCTCTCTCGTAATATTCAATGGCGCTTTTGTAATCGCCCAATTCCGCGCAAACATCAGCGATGGCCTCGAATAGCTCGGGATTGCGGCTCCATTCGCTGTGCCTGTTGACGACCCGCAGTGTCTGCATGAACTGTTTGGCAACCTGCGTTGTCTGTTGGGCCGTTGGCGCGAACCGCGCGTCAAGTTTTAACGACCGCAGCGTCAATGTTGCCTGTCGAGGCGAAACAAATTCGGGCTTGACCCAGTCCGGTCGATGCGCGCCCACACCCCTTTGCAATCTGAACTCAGGATCGCCATAGGATTGATAGGCACTCCAGGTGTTTCCATCTTGATCCTTCTCGTAGACCTTGGCCCGAGCAAGTCGTACTGCCTCGGCAAAACTGTATCCATTCAGGAACGCGTCGTAGAAGGTTGTCGCAAACAGCTGCGCCATGCCATCGTTTACGGCCCAACCGGCGGCAATCACGGCTTTGCTGCCAGCTTCAATGAACTTCATCGCAATTCCCGAAGCGAGATCGGGACGGTTGGCCAGCGCTGCCCGAGGAGTGTGCGGATCTCTCTCTTCGTCCGAGTTTTCTGCCATGTCCGGCGCGATGCCGATGGCGCCGCCGTAGCAACAGTTGAGGAAAACGAATTCTGGCACATAGCGCAGCTTTTCGATGAAGGCGGGTTCCAGCACCCGGTTCTTGCCTGTTATGAGCCCGGTCTGCTTGTTGTCACCCCACTCGAACACACCGTGCCCGGCGAAATGCAGGATTTGGTTCTCCTCTAATGTAAGTGCGCGCTCTACATCTACGTTCTCGCGGATTTGTACGTCCATTTTTTGTGTCCAGCCGCTGGCATCCAGTTTGCCGGCAACAAGCCGGGCCTCGGCCTGTGCGCCTTTCAGTTCACTGAAAAAGCTGACCGGATCACCGATTACCAAAACCCGGCGCGATGCCGCGATATTTGACCCCAAACCGCTGCGCCGGCGCATCAACTGGCGGGTGATCTGCGCTTCAACCGCGACCGGTTTGCCGTCTTCAGCCCAGTTGTCCTGCAGCATCTCCCATGGGTAGGCTGCCGCGGCTTCGTCGACCAGCAATGTCATGTTGCGTTTGTCCGAGGTTTTGGCGCGCAACTCTTTGGGGATGACCCACTCATACAGCAGTTTGCCTGTGTCCGGTCCGGTATGGCTGTTTGCAGTGGCCTCGTGGATAAGACTGTCGATACGGCTGCGTTTGACGCGCGTAGTCACTTTCTGGGCCAACGCGCCGCGATCAAACACCACGAAATCCAGACTCTCGGTGTCATTTTCGGGCACTGTAATCTGCATGCGCCGGTTGCCGCTTGTATCTGGACCAAAGCGGAATCGCTGCCGTCCTGCCAGGCCGTTGCGGATGTTGCAGTCGATCTTGAAGTCCTGTTTCCAGCGTCCCTCGCGCTCCATCCGAGACAGGGCTGAGCCGACCTCAATGGCCCGGTCCTCGTAGAGTTCGAGGATGGTCAGATGCGTGATCCTGTGATCGCGTGGCAAGCGATTATTCGCGTTCTGTAGCGCCACAAGGATCGATTCCACGCTGTCGGCAATTGAAAGCTGACTGTCGTTGGAACTGATTGGCAAAGTCGTCAGTGTCTTTGCCCCATCTTTCTCAACAGGGCTCGTGCGCAACGCGTAAAGGACAAAGGCGTTGGCCAGCGTCACAGACAGGCGGCGCCGCGACAATTCGCTGACCCGGCCCAACCCGGCGACCAAGGCGCCGTCAATCCCTGTGGCAAACTCTCCAACGGGCTGTTTGCGCAGGAAAAGTTCGGCTGTGCCTTCTTGCCCCGGATAAATCCCAAGAGCGCGCCGTTGTGTCAATTGTCCGTCCAACTGTTCATCGATGTCGCGCTCGACGCCTTCCATAGGTTCGTGTTCATAGCGCCCAACGGTCACCACACTACTGTGCAGACGCAAATCTCCATGCGTGACGGACACTTTGCAGTGGTTCCGCTTCTCGGCATCAATCTCCTGATCATCCGTACCCGTGGCCCCGATGATCGCCGCTTCCGCGTCCTCGTTGGACGGGTAGAGCAGTTCGGGTTCCACCACATCGAACAGCGGAGTACCGCTGCGCTCAACCGGCGGTATCTGTGGTAAGCCGTTTGTGCGCCCGGTTTGCAACAGATCGAGAATTGGCCCGAACAGATCCCTGTCGCGCGCCAGGTCGCCGTGACTGGTTTCATACGCATACCATGTGGAAACATCCGGCAGCAGGCCGGTGCGCCATAGCACGCGCCCGTCACCGTGTCGCGATCCTGTCATCTTCAATGTCGTGCTGTCCAACGCGGCCGGCGTCATATCGGCATTGCCTGCGATATAGCTCATGGCGGGCGCATCATTGGGTATCAACTTCAGTTCATCATAGGTCTTGGCCGCATTTTTCAGTCGTTTGCTTTCGGGTAACGGCCAGTTCGGGCCCTTTGTGTTGCGCAACTGCTGCCATGTCGACCTTTTGAAATAGGCTCCGTCCCCGTCTGTCGGAAGCAGTTCCAGAATGCCCTGCAGTGGGACCATTTTCTTTACCAGTTCGGGCACATCATGCTTCCAGTCGATGCGATCGATCGTGTGGATCATCTTGTCGAGCCCCATCAGAGCCCAGACAATCGACATCGATCCACGATTGGGCGTGCCCAGCATAACAAGCGTGGACCCGCCGCCCGCATCGCCGCGCAGTTTTTTCCACAATTCGCGATGGCGGTTGATCATCAGACGCACCACGAGGCCACCCATCGAGTGGGCCACAAACCGGATCGGACGCGTTTCCCCGTTGGGAATCTTGCTGAGCTCCATTTGCACGCGCGCGGCAAGCCGGTCCGCCTCTTCCTGTAGCGGCTTGCGCCAATCAAAATCAAATACTGCCACCTCGTGACTGCGGCTCAGATGCCGTACGAGCCCTCCGTAAAAGCGTTTGAGAACGCCAGCAGGTTCAACGTCTTCAATGGGCTCGCCGTCCTTGCTTGTGATTTTCTTAAGGCCGCCGGTTAAAATGCGTGGCAGATTGAACCAGATCGGTGTGTCTTGCCCCTTGACCCGCAGATGACTGCCCATGATCCCCGGCAGTACAAACACAAGCGGCTTGTCTGCCCCCGATCCTCGGGTGCCCGAGATTAATTCCATCGCCTCAGGCTCTGGCGCGCGCGACTCAAGGTTGGGGTTCTCAACGCCAGTCAACGCATCGACTATCACTTTCGACGACATTTTGTTGGAGAAGTAGCTGAAGTGATTCACGTCGCTGCCTTGCGCGGGAAACACCTTTAAGTCTGGTTTGCGCGGCACACCTTTGAGCATCGCACGCGTATGGACCACCACGTCGTGATCCTCGCGATAGAACAAATCCGTCGCAAATACGGCGAGCGACTTGAGAATGCCGGATGGCTCGATATCACCGCTGACAACAGTCAGGGGACTTTCGATGGTACGATTGGCCCGATTTAGGATCGCCACCAGCGCGGACTCGGGGCTCATTGCCGCCAACCCCGGCAAAATCGAGACATCCTCGCGCGTTGCGATAAACTCGCGGGCAAATTCGCGGAACGCGTCGGCCAGTACATTCTGCCCACCCGGTACGATCTTCATGAGGTTGAACAGCAACGAGAACGTAGTGTCGATACGGTCCGAATTCAGCAACGTGCCCTGCATCGGTGCCGCAACGCGAACGAATTGCTGCACTTGCGGGGCCTTGAATGCTATCAGTTGCTTGAACTTTTCCAGATCGTCACGTGGCAGTCCGGCGTCCGCGTATCGGTCCAGATCACCCTTGTCCAACGTGTCCGGCAGCAGGCACAGCAGTTCACCGACCAACCCGCCCCGTGAATGGGAAAGCATGTGTAGCCTGGCGTTGCGCGGAATCGCTTCCAAAAGCGCGATGGCATTCTGCACGGGGCTGCGTGTCAGCGTATGATGCTCGAACCCGTAGATCAGGCAACGCTTTTTTTCATTGTCGTCGTTTGGGTCTTCAAATCTTTTGCAGAGCTTTTCCCATTGCGTGCGCGATGTTGTCCCCGGGGATAGGGTTCCATCGGATTTGCCGTGAACGATTGGCCCAAAAGACCCCATGGTACTGGAAGCAGTGCCGTGGATCAGCACAAGAATTTCAGCGCCATCGCGCGCGGCCAGCGAGGTGTCCATCTCTCCGAAACCCCCGTCGCGCAACAAGGGCAGCAAAACGTCTTCGTTGCGATAGGCGGGTTTGCGTGGCCAACCGTCCAATTCTCGCGGTATTTGCTCAAGCTTTCGCGCGGTGGCAAAAGCGGCCTTTTCGCCCAGACCACTGCCTGAAAAGAACCGGTAAGTGCGTATCGCAAACGCACCCAGCCCGCGCGAGTTGCCGCTTTGGTCCAGAGATTGCGGCAGGACTAGCTGAGTCCCCCCGGAACCGCTGCGGTCAGAACTCACTTCACCAATATCATCCGCGCGCCGAAACAGGATCAATCCGTTTTCAAGCTCGGCTTCGATGATGTGCTGATCGGGGAGGTTGAACTCTTTGACATCGACACCCGAACCACGGCCGTGCTGCATTGTCACTTCACCGATTTGAGTCAGCTTCTTGCGCGGGGTCTTTTCCTTGGCTATGCGATTGATCTTGACAATGGTCATTGACGATCTCCTCCGCCATTGTGGTCTGCAAACTGGATTTGCTGCGGGCACAGGTACACGGTCGCGCTGCGATGATTTGCATCACTTTCCCGATCTGGCAGACCTGTGTCCGCTAGCCATCCTGCTTCACCCAATGGCAGCGTCACGACTGGTAACTGGTCTACTTCCTCCAACAACATCTCTTTAACAGCCTCGGCCCGGCGCTTTGACAGGTTGAGGTTTGAAACGGCATTGCCCTGTGTGTCGGCCAGCCCGAGGATGTATATCCGCCAGGGTCCATCTGCAGGTGCGCCTTGCGCGTTGTTCGCGGGCTTTAAGCGCGCGACAAGCGAAGCCAGGTCCGTCTTGCCAGCCACGTCGCGCCCACTGAACCATTCACCGTTGTTGACATTTGCATCGTTTGTATCGAAGCGCATCCCACCCAACTGGTCACATTGCTCCAGTACCCGGGACCAAATTCCAGGCGCGATCTCGGGATAGGTCGCCGCGTTGATAAAGGCGAGGTCCACGTCGATCCATGGTGCGGTTTCAAGAAGCTTTTCACTCTCCAACGTCACGGGAATGATCATGCCTTCCCGCAACTGATCGAGTACCGCCTTGAGAAATCCCAACTCCTGCAGCGCTGCCCCGATATCGGCATCCAGTGTTAATTTGGAATTCATTGTCACCTGCCGCATAGCGCGAGACAGGTCATTGAGTGCGCTAATCGCGTTTTCCGTTTGCACTTCAACCAGCAATTGGGGCAGTCGCGTATGTGCGACCCTTTGTTCGAGTAATCTCAGGGCCGCTTCCGCTGACTCTGTGTTGGCCCCAATGACTAGGGACTCAGGTTGCAATCGATCCAGTTGTGTTGCCAGTTCACTCAGTTGGCGACGCGCGTCTCCGGTCTGGGCCGAGATTGTTACGCCGGGGTTGTTTTGAATGTTTTGCAGAGTTTCAAGCACAGCAGAAAGTTCGGCGTTGAGCTTGCCTAGATCGGCCAGCACCTCAGGTGCCACCTCGATTTGGTTCACCGGAGGATATTCCGGTATCAACGGGCCTAGTTTCGCGACCAAATTGTCATGTGTCTTCTCCAGTTCGGTGGAAAGACCCTCATAGATGTTTGGTTTGCTTGGCTTATTGAGCGTCGAGGCTTTCATCGCATCGAACGGTGCCAGCAGTCCAATCACAGCGACCAAAGCTGCATTTGCGGCTGAGCCCTTGTCGAACCGCGATCGTGCCGTTGCGAGTTCATTTTTCACCCGCGTCTTCATCTGCGCAAGCGCGTTTCCGATTGCCGCAGTTTTTTCAACGGACAGCGCCGGCGCTTCTCCGTTTGACGATGTCATAAGCGACGGTAGCGCCTGACCGGCCGCCCATGTCTCTTCGACGCCGACCACCGAATTAAGCTTTCGCTGCAACTGGCCGCGTTGCAGAACCAGGTCATATAACAGCATGTAACCGTGCCGCATCAACCCGATGGCAAGCAGCGGCAACGCCCAGACGCCATTGTAGAGTGCCGTTTGGAACCCGGATGCATTGGGGCTATTGCGGCCAAGTTTTTCGTCGTTGTTATTAGTTAACCACTCCGGCAAGAGGGAATTGAGATCGATAAAATCAGGCTTCAAACCTGCCAATAAGGATCCAGTCCAGACTGCAAAGCTTTTCAGCATATCTATCAATGGCCGGACGAAACCTGTTTTATTTTGCACCCAGGTCACCACCTCCGCCCAGTTCGACTCGACGAACGTAGCTGCCATCAGCAAACATATGATGCCCGGGCCGGTTAGTAGAAACCATCGGCGGGCAAAGGCTCGCTCGACCACAATGCCGACAAATTTCGAAAAGGCTGACACCATCCGTGACAACCTTCCGTTTCGACGAGCCGACGGACGCGGTTCGCGTGCCCGGGCCGACAATCCCCAACAAATCAGACAACGCCAGATACCGATTATCGAAAACGCCAGCGTGGTTATCCAAAGCTCTTTTACTGAATATGCATTGGCTGCAACCACAGTCGACAACACCATTGCCGCCCAAAGGGCACCCAGCAGTAAACAAGTGTATTTGAACCACTGCGTCAGCTTTTCTAGTGCGTCATTTTCGTTCACGCCCTTCCGCACCTCGATGGGGCCCGCGTCGGTCGCGTTCAGAACGCGCAGGTGCTGCTCAGCAGTAAAAGTGAACCGCGACGCCAGTGCATTTGCCTGAACCGTCGGGCTCCAACCCACTGCCCAGCGTGGCACTTTGTCCAGCTTGAGCGCCCCCGATTTAAACTGTTCGAGAAGGGTTTCCGCCCGAGTCACTGCCCCGTTCGGATCGACCTGAAGCGGCCAGATGCAGAAACTCGGAATATGCAGCCGCTTGCTCTGATCGAGTTTTTTGGGGAAGCCGCGGGCACCGTCCGAACCGTTTAGAACACGCGTCACCAATGCCACTATCAACAGGCTCATCAGACGCGCATTGTTGTAATCTTCTCGCAGCTGGATCACCTCGTCGGGAATATCACCGGCAATGGTCGTCTTGCTTTCGTTCAGCTTTACCACAACGGCCAACAACCCGTCAGGGCGAAGTGCGACTGAAATCTGCCGCGCGGGATCCTTATCCAGCCAGTCCGATATCCGCGCTGTTCCCGGAAAATTTTCAATTTCGGGACGATCACCATATCGATTTTCACCCGCGTCATCCAGAACGGCCAGTACGTCGCCCTCAATCTGCCGCAGGACGCGTTCAATCGTGTCGCCCTTCCGCAGGTTGAAGAAAACGACCTGCTTCAAACTTGCAGAACTCATCACGGGCATCTGCACCTGATCAAGAAACCGCAGTGCAAATGGTAAATTACGATCTTCCGGGCCACGAACTTGCGGATCGGGTGGCCTGTATTGCGCCTGTTTCCTAAACTCAGGGCTCTCGTCCATATAGTTTGTCTCGAATGAAAACCTGCCTCCGGCGTCGCGCCCCCGCGCACGGTAGACCAGCGAGCCATCTTCCAGGGCCATAAGGGTCACGGTGTTGATCAACTGATCCTGCAGATGCTGATCGCTTTTCTGATACTCGCTGCCCAACTCGGCATGAGGAACACACTTGCCATCGATCAACAGTTTCTTGATCCAGTAGGCAGCAGTGCGGTCGCGCATGATCTCAGGCAACAACTTCGATCGAACTTTTTCCAGCTTGTCTAGCAGCGCGGACCGGTAAGAGGTTTCTATACGCGCAGCCCAGTCTTTCTGCGCGGCTTCCAGAAACTTTCGTGCCTCATCCCGTTCTGCAGGCGCCTGCATCGCTGTCAGTAGGCCGTTCCGCTTCTGGACTATCAGCGCCTGAAGTTCGGCCCGGTATTGATCTTGAGCCTGGTCTGCGATCGCAGCGCTGTCCGAGTCGAATTTCTGTATCGTTGCATTGAGCGACCCATCGAGGTCTGCGGAAAGGTCAGTTTCGGCACGCGCACGCGCTGCTGCCACCCGTGGCACTTGCAGCGCTTCCAAAGTGGCGGGGTTCGGCACTGCGAACCATTCGCCCGTTTCGTCGATATTGTCGACGATCTTTTCTTTCAGCTTTTCCAATTGTTGTTCATGAACGCGCCTGTGGGGATCACCAAGGTCCATGATATCGCGCCATGTCACCGAAAGCTGCCTCGCATAATCTTGTCGCGACTGGATGGTCGCGGCCTGAGAAACGTGGCGTTTGTGGGCTGCTATTATCGTTGTTTTAGCCGCCTCAAATTGCCGCTCTATCTGCTTGCGGCGAACGGACTGTCGAACATCGTTGGATACAGCGGCGGCGGCATTTGAAATTTGTGTAATAAATTTGAACATAACAACAATCTCTCTGGTAATTACCCGGAGCTACAGCACACTTCAAAGGTGTGGATCCTGAGAAACCGCAGAAGCGGTCAACTGGATTCCAATATCATTTCTGGTCAAGGACTCTTTGGCCCGTCGACTCATTCAGCATCTGAAAGGGCGTTAGCCTTTTTGGAACAGATGTTCTGAACTGTGTGTCACACTGCGGCAGAAAAAATAACTCTGCCAAATCCATCGAACGCGACGACCACCTGGAATTGAAGTCGCCGACCTCGGCACACTCGAAACTTTGCTATTTTGGCGTTCTCAAATCGGCGGCGCAGGATTAACGGGTCCCAACCAATTGCAACAAAAATGTTTATTCTAACGTCGGACACTACATTCAAAGGCATAAAATTGCAAATCTTCCAGTGCAATACAGCCGCAAGAAGCTTCAACATCTTAGTTTAGAAATAGACAGATCTAATGTTGATGCAGTGACGCCGCGTGAATTGTGCGTCTAAATGCTGATCCGTTCAGTTCTCACAGGGTGAATTGGAAAAGCAAATCTCCAAACCAAACGATAAAATGCGCCGCAGTTTTTTTCCTCCGTTCCATTTTCCTCAGAAAAACTCTGGATTCCATTTAACTTGCGACTCTACCTGTTTGCCAAAATCCCTGCATCCCCCAAATGGGCTATGCTTGCGGATGAATGCGAGGTTAGAATTGCGGAACTTGTTTAAAAGGAATAGGTGGATAATCCCGTGGCCAATTCTGAAGAGCAACTGATACTGCGGATTTACGATACGGTTGCCGATAGCAACTGTTGGGGCAAGGTTCTTGACGAGGTTGTGGATCGCATCTCTGCGCAGGGGAGCATCATTTTTGAGTGGGCAGATACGGTCAACGGGCGCACTCTGACTGCACCGCTACATTCAGGGCTATATTCTCAGGATGTGCTGTCCGTCTATTTGTCCAAGTGTCAGGACTTGGAGGCGCGCGACCAGGCCATCATACGGCGGGAGACGAATGAGGGTGACGCCGTAGAGCTTATAGATGACAGCGTTTTGGCTCCTTCACTCAATGAGCTCAAATCGCAGGAACACGTCAAAAAACTGATGAGGCTTGGTATTTTGCATCGCGCTGCGGGCGTCATGAACAAGGACAATCAGTGGATCTCACTGTTTTCTGTTCAACTAAATATCGCGCGCGGTCCATTGACCGGAGAAGAACGCGCCTTCCTGTCCAAAATCCTGCCGCACCTTGCAAAGGCGATTGATTTGGGCATCCCAACGCGCCAGTTGCAACAGCGATACGAAGGCATTCTGTCCGCAATCGACAAACTGTCCATCGGGATTTGTGTGTTGGACGCGCGTGGCTGCGTTGTCGTGCGCAACGACGAGTTTCAGCGCCAGCAGGAAAGCTATAGGTTGTTTCGTATTCGGGCGGACGGACGTCTGCACATAGCGGATACCAAGGGACAGAAAAGCTTGGAAGCCCTGATGGACAGCCCGCGCCAACATGGCAAATTCGGCGCAAGACCCCGAAAGGAATGTATACTCAGCCACACGAATGATGTGCTGTGTGTTGAAATCATCCCGTTGTATAGGCTGGACGAGATGGGAGCTTCTCCGTTTCGGGGTTTTTTGCTTTGCAGCACGGATGCCAGCTTGCCCGTCACCTTTAACGTCAATCACGTGCAGCGAGCTTTTGATCTGACCCAGACAGAAACTTCGATCGTCAATTCAATCGGGCGCGGCTTGACCAATCCGGAGATTGCTGACCGGCGCGGGCGCTCTGTTTCGACAATTAATGCACAGACGAAATCAATTCTTTCAAAAACCGGTTGTTCCAACCGAACGCAATTCGTTCGAATGATGATGCGTTACGGAGGTAGTTTTCTGACATCCGAAGTTTGAGTGTACGGAGCTTTTTATGATTATTCTTTATTATCTTGCACTTGCCGCTGTAATCATCGGTCATTTGGTATTTGCATACGCGCAGTGGTTTCACTGGCAGAGAGTATGTGAAAGGTTGACTATTTTTGACGCGAAGGAGATCGAAAAAACGCGCTTCTTGGGCCGTAGCATTGCGTCCTACAACGCATCCATCGGTGTGGGTCTCTGTCTCAGCATATTTCTGCCGGATATTTCTCAAGCCTGGACACAGGCCGTTGTTTTGGGCTTTATCGTGCTGACGGCCATGGTCGGAAATGCGGGTGCGCGCGGAAATTTCATCCTCTACACTAGACTGTCACCCGCAGCAATTGCGCTGGTTTTTCTGATCATTTCTACATGGTTTTGACGTAGGGTGCTGAACTGACACAGTTTTTGCACATGGGAGCTGCTTTAGGAGCTCACGCGTGGCGGCGAATCATGCCATCCTCAATCAACGACCTAAGTCCTACTCCGCATGCTGCATTTGGAGTTGCAGATCAGGAAGGTTGCTCGAGCGATGATCCTTTGACTCAACTAGACCGGCTGAATACTGAACCTGGCGGGAGTTTGTCGGTTTCTTCTGAGCAATCCGGTCCAGAGCATTCGTCCCAAAGAGCTTGACTGTACAATTTATTCGACCTCAACGGCAATTGCCACATTTTCATGATCAACCGGATAGAGGCTTATCTGTGCGCCTGCCAAGGTGGGTGTATCTACAATTGCGCGCCACTCGCGCTGACACAGCCTCTTTTTGACCCCAATTCCATTCCCCTTGTTTTTCGGAAAGACATGAGAAACGTGCTTAACGTATTTTGGTACCTGTCCGGAGTGTGAATTCACGTTGAAGCGCAATTTCTGATTTGTTCTTTTACGTCAGCCGGTTCTGTATTTCCATCAGCTTGCTTTCGAAGACTTCGGCTGGCGTCCGATATCCGAGGCACTCGCGCGGCGTGGAATTGAGGCGATGGCAAATCGACCTAAAAAAATCGATTTGTCAGCGCCGTCGGTTCGGTGATCTTGGAAGGTAGCGCCGGAGCCTGTTGTTGGTGTTCTCGACGGTGCCTTTTTGCCAGGGGGCCTGCGGATCGCAGAACCAACTGTCAGCTCCCGTTCCATCCTTCAGCCTCTGCCAGGCCGAGAACTCGGTGCCGCGGTCGAAGGTAATCGACTGACGTGAATCAGCGGGCGGGGGAGCGAGCCCGTTGATCAGCGCTTCCATGATCGGCTTCGATTGACGGTCCTCGTTGCGCATGACGACGGCATAGTGGCTGACGCGTTCGACCAGAGAGGTCACGTTGACCTTCCCATGCTCTTTGCGGAACATCATCAAATCGCATTCCCAATGACCGAACTCTGTGCGTTCAGGGATACGCTCGGGCCGATGTGACAGGCTTTGGGTGTCGAAAATATGGGTTCGGTTGTGCCTGCGGTGCCCACGCGGTCTGCGCCGCCTGCGGTGTTCAGGCAGGTGGCGGTAGAACTGTTCTTCGCGACCGTCCTTCGAATAGGCGAAGCGATAGATCGTCTCGTGGCTTACACGGACAGGCTGATCGTCGTAACCGAGGCGGCCCGCGATCTGTTCCGGTGTCCAACCTGCAATCAAACGGTCGGTGACATGTGCGCGCAGGACTTCCAAACGTATCAGCTTGCGCCGCCGAGCGCGTCTGGACAGCGCCGATCGTTGTGCTTTGACGTCATAATGACCACTCAGATACGACACCTCGGAGTCTTCGAAACGGTTCCGGTTGATCTCTCGATAAACCGTGGATCGATGCCTACCGATCTCCACCGAAATCTTGCTGATGGGCATCTTTGCGTTCAACATATTCTCAATGGCGCGCCGCTCGTGCAGATCCAGTTCCGTGTGTGCCAATTTCCGTTCTCCTTGCTTTTCAGCAAGATAGGGGATTTTTCGCAACCCAGTTTAGAATGTGCCCGAGCACTGCTTTTCGGAAAGATAAGGGCCGTTATGTTAAATCGTGTGGTCACAGCAGTCTTCCTTGCGTTCGCTGATCAAACGTATTTGCCTGCCGCTGATGTGTGCACAGAAATCTGAGGTAGCAATCGGCAGATAATCAGGCCGAAGCGGCCGCTCCACTGCCACTGCGTTGGGAGACAGCGGAATTTCCGCCATTGATCAAAGTTGGTAGAGCAGGCCACGTTGCCGGTCGCTGCGCTCGCAGGAACAATCGAGCCAAATGGTAGCTATGCTGAGAAAGTGACCTTTGCACTGCCGGGGGACCGGGAGTCCAAGATGAGCCTGAAGACCCATGGTCGAGCTTGTAATACTTAGCGTCTAACAACAGGTTTTTCCCAAAGTGAAATTTTGGTGAAACCGATTGAGCAAAAACGAACTTTACCCAATCGGATTTGCGAGCTTAACCAAGTTCCAATACCAAAAAAAGCAAATCAACCAGTTAACTGCATAATATGAATTTCAAAAGACTTCTTGCTTTCATTTAAAGCGTCTAATAGCGGACGAACATTTGACTGATGTTTCTTTCCAGAGAACCGCGTGATTGCGTTTATTCCTGTGTTCAGGGTCCCCTGAAATTTCCTAAGTGTCTTAACATCTCTTGTTCGCGAAGCGCCGGAAATCAGAACCTGGAACACTTTTGACGCCTCGGCTCCGAAAACGATGCCCGCCTTAATCGGTGCCTCGAAAGCATTCAGAAGGAATCGGAAATCACCGCCAGAGCAAGTTATGTAGCCCTGAAGTGCCCTGCTAAGCCAGTCCAATGTCATGGACTGATCAATTTCATTAGCTGAATCCGCGAAGTGTAGGGCCCATGAATAGTGAAGTACTGCGTCCGCATACAACCTCACTTTGTCTGGGTTGTCCGTGCCAGAAATTGAACGTGCCTGCGTGGATTTGCATTCACCAATCTTAGATGAAAATTCAGAGCGGTGTCTGCTTGAGTACTTTGGGTTGTCTACTACAAGCTGGCAGACCTCGATCGCCTCAGCGAAGCGATATCCAGATTTTCTTTCCGCATGATACCATGCACGGAGCATAAAAATATCGTCAAAACCAAAATTCGATGCGGAACGAAACAAATCTCTCGCTTTCACTAGGTCGGCGGAACTAGCTTGCACCAATGCTCTACCATATATCGCCATGAACTTGGGATTCACTCTAACGGTATCGCTTGCATCTAGCCCGTTAGAGAGAGATACCACCGAGTCATATTGCTTTGATCGCAAAAGATGTTCGGCTTTCGAAATGATTGATGCTTCCCGAGGAGTCGAAGTGGCTGTGTCTTTTCGGAAATGGTCGATAGCGCGGCAGATAGCCGGGAAGTATGGGAGACGCTCTGAGTACGCTCGAACAAATCCAGCTGCAGACGGAGACAAACTATATGCTGTTGTCCCGTCTTCGGCGCTTGAAACTTTCAAAAAGATGTTTGCCGTTTCGTTTATGGCTGACCGGATTCCTTCAGTTTCCATTGTGTTCGTAAGGGCGCAAATTGAGTCGAAGCTTAGTGGACGTTCATACTGCATAAGAGTTGCGAGAACCTGTCGGCTTTTGCCTTTCGCAGATAGCTTTTCGTATTCCCGCTGGTACAGGTAACTGCGAGCGGCATCCCCCCCTCTTTCGCGAAAGTCACGTATTGCCTGTTCGTAACTACTGCCGTTTGTTCTTAACCCAATTATTGTTTCAATAAGCAGAGGCAAGCGGGAGCTTTCCAACACCAGCTCGACTAGTTGAGCTGAGTTAGGCCGCTCGGTATTGAAGAGCTCACAGCAAGCGTCTACGAATGCTGGTACCTCCGTTTCTTCGTCTAATCCAGGGACGGGGATGGCTGCGTTCATTGCATATGAGGCGTCGTTTCGCAAAGTGTAGACGATTTTAACAATCTTCTGGGCCTGGCTCGAAAGGAGAAACAAGTCTTCTTCTCCAGTGTCCCGTCCAGCACGGCTCAATGCGTCTATATCGTCGATTACAATCAAGCCGTTAAAGCTGTCGAACAGTAACTCAATTTTTTCCAGCAAGCTTTCGCGGCTTTGTCCTTCCAAATTAGAAGGCTCCTCGCCGCCAACGTTGGTCAATATCAACTTGAATAAGCCCTCGGCGTCTTCAAATTGACGTAGACTGTACTTTTGTTCTACTCCAGACCTAACGTCTAGTTCTGTTTCTTTCGCTGAGACAAATGCAACAAAGTCAATAGTTTCAGAATTTCTTAACTTGAGGCCAGTCCAATTTCGAGCAACTTGGTCCATAAATTCATAAGCTAGAGTGCTTTTTCCAGAGCCTCCAGCCCCCGATAGATAGATTCTAGGTTTCTTATCTATCAGCAGCCAATCCCAGAGTTTAAAGGCTAGAAAATCTCTACCAATGAACGTTGGAAGCGTTGAAGGTGATGGCGGGGCGTAATACTGCAATCCGATAATGTCCTCACCTGACTCATCACTAAGTATTTCCCGACGTGAGAATAGAATTGGGTAATGACGGCTGTTTGCAACTTTGGCTTCATGACGTTCTCGAATATAGGTATTACCTTTTAATATTTGCCCGTAATTCTTGTGTGCGACCGCCGGACGAGTAGTGCTCCTCCTCGGCACTAAAACTGCAATAATTTTCGCGGGCATTCCGCCTACATTTACATTGTAACTTTTTTTAATAATTTCTATGTTGTTGCCAAATATTTCCGAATAGAGGGCATTATATTTTTCCACATCAAATTCACCTTCCACTCCAACTGGTTTGAAATCCACATCGCGAATCCCAAACAATATCAAGCCTCCATACATATTGTGAAATGCTGCGACTAGCTTAAGCAGCCCCGATCGATAATTTAAATCTCCTTCAGCAGGGAGGTGTTCTTTATAATCGAGCAATGAATTTTCTTGTATCTTAAACTGATCATGCCTTTGATCGTAAATTTCCCCAAAAAGCTCATCAAAATCTGACGGCAAGCTCTCATCGCATATCGCCTTGAAAAGGTTTTTATTTTCTTCTTTCATTACTCGTCGTCCGAAGGTCCATATTCCATGCAAGCCAATCTCGGTTGTGCTGAACTTGGGGTCAAGCCGAAGTTTGCGAACGGGTCTGCAGGAACTTCTCTGTCCACCTTATACGCGGCTGAGTGTCGTGTTTGGGCTGAGGCGGTGTTAAAACTCCGGCACATGAGCTCTCTCGTCGCGCTCGTTTTAGGCACCTGAGCAAAAGCCCTCTCAGAATTGCGAGAGGACGTACGTAGAGGCTGTTTTCGGCATATTTCGCCGGACCGTCAGAGTTTTCACACAGCCTCGGCTCGAGCCAGACATTCAACTTTCTATGTTGGATGTCTGGTTACGGTTTTCGGTGGCTATGAAGAAAGACTTTACCCGTGCTGCGAGGTGTCCCACCAATGCGGTAGCATTAGTTGATGACCAAGGGCGGTCGCGTCAACGCGTTCTTTCCCAGGTCCAGATCGCGTAATCCAGTTGCCGAGGAGTCCAAGCGAAACCGCGCTCAGCCAGTTTGGTAATCGCATTCTGCAATACTGATCTGGCAAACTCCGGCGTGACCCGCTCGGGTCTCATGTTCGCCGCCTTTGCGACGTAGCGCTGAACCATCCGGTCCGGTTTAATCAGGTTGTCGTTGCCGGCGAGCATCCGAAAGTAGTCGAATGAGATTCCGCTGCCCTGGCCCGGGATACGGCGGACCTGCTTTTCGATCATTGTAAGACGGGTTTCGGTCATGTCCCCAAAATCTTCGATCCCGTTTGCCTGCAATGCTTCAGCATACTGGCGAACTGCTTCGGCCTTCAGAATGCCTGAGCGGGTGGACGTGTGCTGTCGATTACCGAAGAGGTCATCGGCCATCTGGTCCGGCGTCAGGCCATCAAACAGCGCCAGAAACTCACTGATGGTGTGCTCGCCGGTTGCGCGAGGCGCATCCGGCGCCAGCGACTTCGTCCAGCCCTGGCGTTCGCAAAACCGGGTCACCGTGTTTGCGGTAGAGGTGTATGTGACGCCAATCGAAAACACCGCATCGATTACACAAAGGGGCAGGGAGGCGTAGAAGAACTCCGCGGGCAGGGGCAGCGGCTTCAGCCCGGTTTCGATGATGTAATCAGCGAGCTGCTTTGTCTGTTTCTCAATGGTAGCGTCAGGTCTTCCCGCGGTTGTCTCTGAAATCAGCATATCAATTCCCTTGTCGTCGATCAGTGACATCGACAAATGCTCGCTGCAAGATGGAAGTCAACATAAAATGTCACTGATCGTCTGTAGACGGATTGGCGACATCCCGTGCCTTTGGGGGCCATGGATGTTCGTAACCGTCTCAGTGGAAACATGCGCCGTCTGCGCCGGTCGAAAGACTGGTCGCAGGAAGAGCTTGCGCATCAGTCCGGCATCCACAGAACATACATCAGTGACCTCGAACGCGGAGCCAGAAATCCCACGATAGAAGTGGTGGACAAGATAGCTGTCGCGCTGGGCGTACCCTGCGGCGAGCTACTGGACTGAGCCGAAGCCGAATCACGTCAGGGTTGAGAGGCCGCGGTAGGGTCCTGAGTGAACCGTTTGCCCGGCGCGAAATCACGGCAAAACCGGCCTGAATGTCATTTTTTGTATAAGCCATTTATAATTTAGGCTTCTCTACCAAAAAAACTTCTTGAAATTCCCACCGAACTTTCCTTTCTGGTGTTCAGCAAGACGCATCCATCGGGTGATCTTGCCTATCAACGGAAGCTGGCTGGTTTGCTGAACCTGCCGGATGTCGGGCTCAGACCCGGCAATTCCGTAAGCGCTCATGAGGCTGCTTACGCATCAACGGAGTTAAGCGGTGACTATCACCGCATGAAATTTCGAAGCCGCCGGATGGTCCGGAGGTAAATGGTGTGTGAGGAGTACTCTGATGCATGCTTCAAAACTGGAACTGCAGGTTCCTAAAATGCCGGTGACAAGCCGGTGGAAAACTGAGCAGGTTTCTCCAAAGAAACTTGTGGACTATGGTCGCGAATACATGCCGCTTCACAGTGGCGAGCAGATCAAAGTGATCGCTAATACGATCCGTGAATTTGGTTTTGCTCTGCCAGTTGTGACAGATGGCCGGGACTCCATTATCTGGGGGCCTGGCCGTGTGAAGGCGGCAATAAAACTCAGGTATTCGACGATTCCGACTATTCCACTTCAGTGGATGACCGAGCAGGAAAGGCGCCTGCTGAGTATTGGCATGATCCGCTTTGCCCGTCTCGGAAACTGGTCGCCGGAGATCCTGGATCTTGATGTGCGTGGCCTGAGGGAAACGGAGCTGAACACTGAATTCAAGATCAATGGTGGCTTCTGTGACGCGCGTGGAAACATTTACTATCCGAAGCTGCGCTAAACAGCCTGACCTGAACAAGCGTTAACTTTTTTGCTTGTTCACACGCAAAGCGAAGTGATCGGTGGGGGGCCTGCCGATCTTGTGCCGGAAGAGTCCGGCCCTTTGCAGGGATCTGTTGATCCGGCCTCTTCCTGAAACAGCGCAGACCGGTTCTCCGAGCAGAGATCCGATCTCTGTCAGGGCGAGCCGGCTGCGCGCATTTGAAAGGCCCCATAATGGCTGACATTAAATCTCTGCCGGAAGAAACCCGGCTGAAGATCGTCTATCGCAAAACGGATGATCTGATCCCCTATGCCGGCAATGCCCGGACGCACAGTGACAAGCAGATTGATCAGATCGCAGCGTCGATCCGACAGTTTGGCTTTACCAATCCTGTATTGATCGACGAAAAAGGCGGCATTATTGCCGGCCATGGTCGCGTCGCAGCAGCTAATCGACTTGGCGCTGTCGAAGTGCCGACGGTTGAACTTGCGCATCTGTCGGACGCAGAACGGCGTGCCTATGTCATTGCTGACAATAGGCTGGCTGAACTGGCCGGCTGGGATCGCGACATCCTGAAAATAGAATTCCAGGCGCTGGAAGAGCTGGAGCTGGATTTTGATCTGGAAATCACCGGCTTTGAAACAGCCGAACTGGATTTGTTGCTGGATTACGATGATGAAGAAACAGCGGACCCGGCTGATGAGGTGCCGGAACCGGATGCAGAGCAGGCAATCACGAAGCCCGGTGACGTCTGGATGCTTGGCGCGCACAGGCTGATCTGCGGCGATGCGCGTGATCCCGAGACATATGCAACGCTGATGGGCGACGATCGCGCTCGTGCTGTTTTTACCGATCCGCCCTACAACGTCAAAATTGATGGCCATGTCTGCGGCTCCGGTGCCGTGAAGCACCGTGAGTTTGCAATGGCTGCCGGCGAGATGGATGCCAGCGCCTTTACAGCCTTCCTGGACGCATCGCTCGGCGCTATGGCAGGTGTCAGCATCGACGGTGCCATTCATTTTGTCTGCATGGACTGGCGCCACATGCCGGAACTGCAGGCAGCCGGATCCAAAACCTATTCAGAACTGAAGAACCTGATTGTCTGGGCCAAGACCAATGGCGGTATGGGTACGTTTTATCGATCGAGACATGAACTGATCTATGTCTGGAAAGTCGGATCCGCTCCCCATCTCAATACTTTTGGCCTTGGTGAGAAAGGCAGATACCGGACGAATGTCTGGGGTTATCCTGGCGTGAACAGCTTTGGCGGAAATCAGAAAGATCTGGAACTGCATCCAACTGTTAAGCCTGTGGCGCTGGTGGCTGATGCCATCAGAGATGTCACGCGGCGCGGTGATATCGTGCTGGACGGCTTTGGTGGTTCCGGTACAACCCTGATTGCTGCCGAGCGCTGTGGCCGAAGAGCCCGCCTGGTGGAGCTCGACCCGATCTATTGTGATGTTATCTGCCGCCGTTTTATGGCGTAGACAGGGCAGCAAGCCGTTCTGGCCTCCACTGGTGAGACATATGCTGAGATGGCCGCTCATCGGTCTGTAGAGGCTATGGCGCCGGCGACGGAGGCTGCAGAATGAGTGATCAGACCAAAACTCAGGTGGGCTATATGCGCCCGCCTGAACACAGCCGTTTCAAAAAGGGAAAATCCGGAAATCCAAAAGGCCGGCCCAAAAAACAGGAAGACATTCTGTCTCTGACGCAAAAAGTGCTGAGGCGCAAAGTCAGGCCGAAGGGTGCAGAGAAACAGATGCCAATCAGCGAAGCCCTGATCCGCAAACTGCGGGAGCTGGCGCTGTCCGGTGACCGGCGTGCCATGGACCTGCAGCGGCGTATCCTGGAAGAAGCCGGTGCCGCCCGGGCTGCTGAGTTTGATCCGAAGGAGAAAAAGCAGCGGATCCTGGATGCGCTCCGTAAGATGGGTGTTAATGTCATCGACGATGGAGGTGGAAATGCCTGACACCTACGACATCGGCTATGGCAAACCTCCGAAATCCGGCCAGTGGAAAAAAGGTCAGTCTGGCAATCCTAAAGGTCGGCCGAAGACCCGTTCCGATCTGATGAAAGACGCTGCAGCGATCCTGTCAGAGCCTGTTGCAGCCCGCACACCGGATGGCCGGACTGTGTCGCTGGACGGATATGAAGCTGCCTACCTGGCGCTCTGCAAAAAAGGTCTTAAAGGTCATGTGCCGTCCCTGATCAAAGCGATCAACATCATGCTGGAGGTGCAGCCGGAAATGGATGCCAGAGAAAACCAGGACAAACAGCGCCGCGAAGAGATACTCGCCAGGCTGGAAAAAATGGGTGTCGATGTCAGTGGTTCCAGGCGCGTATCTGCGGATACCAGCTGAAAGGTTACGCCACTGATTTTAGCGTCCAGACAGGGCCTGGATCAGGGGCGGCGGTGTTATACCTGTCGCCCCTGTCGAACATAGTCTCAGGGGGGTGTCGACCGGGTATCAGCGATTCCGGCCAGTCAGCCGCTCTATGGCCCGTATGCGGGCGTCAGCGTGGTTCAGCAGGGCCTGAATGGACCGTATCAGCTCTTCGGCCTCTTCCGCACTTATCTGCGGGCGCTGGCCCTTCAGGGCCAGCGAGGCCGCATCCTCCAGATTACCGGTCAGCTTCGCAAAAACAAAACTGAGCTGTTCCCGGGTTGCGTCGTCCATGGCGGCAGTACCGCTTGCCGGGCCATGAAAGTCGAGCGAATTCTGCGCCACGATTGGATGTATCGCAAAAACGCAACTTTCATCCTGCCGGTGGAAAAGTCTTAATCTGCGTTAACTTCAGATTCACTTCAATGTTTCCAGAATGTTCTTGCTTCGCGGGACTCTGGCCGCCATAGTGACAAAAAAATTCCCCGCGAATATCTGAAGCGCGGGAGCAGAGGGCGAGCAGAATGACCGAATTTGAATTGTTGTTGCAGAAAACCGGCCATTCGGTTTCTGAGGCCGCGGAAATCCTGGGTTATTCGGAGAGTCACATCTATCGCTGGAAACGCGGAGAGGAAACCCCGCGTGAGGGGGTCATGAACCTGCTGCGGATGGAGGCCGAGGCGCGTCAGCCTGATACCTCCGGCACGGCTTTTTCGTTCATTGACCTGTTTGCCGGTATCGGGGGCCTGAGAAAGGCGATGGAGAGCGCGGGCGGGCGCTGCGTATTTACCTCGGAATGGGACAAATACGCCCAACAGACCTACGACGCCAACTTCGCGGATAACCGCCCCATCGCGGGCGACATCACTCAAATCGAGGCCGAAGACATCCCGGAACATGATGTTCTGGTCGCGGGCTTTCCCTGCCAGCCGTTTTCGATTGCAGGGGTGTCAAAAAAGAATGCACTGGGCCGCGCCCATGGCTTTGACGATGAAACTCAGGGCACGCTGTTTTTCGATGTGCTGCGGATCCTGAAACATCACCGTCCGGCTGCGTTTATGCTGGAAAACGTGAAAAACCTGCGCAGCCACGACAAGGGCCGGACCTTTGAGGTCATCACGCGTAAACTCCGGGACGAGCTGGGCTACTACGTGCCCGAGCCCCGGGTGATTGATGCAGCCCACTTTGTGCCTCAACACCGGGAACGGATCGTTATTGTGGGGTTCCGTGAGGAGGTACCGTTCAGCTTTGATGATGTTGCTCTGCCGGCACGCGGAGCGCGCCGAATGCGGGACATTCTGCATCCGGAGAACGGTCTCGAGAATCCTGAAGGGCATTTCACGCTCGGCAATGACGCCACTGTCAGCGACAAATACACCCTGACCGACAAGCTTTGGAAATACCTGCAGGACTATGCAGCCAAACACAAAGCCAAAGGCAACGGGTTTGGCTTTGGTCTTGTTGACGGCGACAGCATCGCCAGAACTCTGTCCGCCCGCTACTACAAGGATGGATCGGAAATCCTCGTCAGCCGGGGTGAAGGCAATAATCCCCGCAGGCTTACACCGCGCGAGTGCGCTCGTCTGATGGGGTATCCGGAAGATTTCCGGATCCCTGTCTCTGACACCCAGGCTTACAAACAGTTCGGTAACTCAGTCGCTGTGCCGGTATTTGCCGAGGTGGCGCGGGTTATGGAGCCGCATGTCCGCGCAATTCTGGAAAGGCAGGGGACGGCACCTGTGCGCAAAGCTGGCTGACGTCCACGACCGGCAAACCCGCAGCCGTAATATGGCGGCAATCCGGGGTGCGGATACCAAGCCGGAACTGATCATCCGGCGCGGGCTTCATGCCCGGGGATATCGCTATCGCCTGCACGACCGCAAACTGCCGGGACGGCCGGATCTGGTGCTGCCAAAATATCAGGCCGTGATCTTTGTAAACGGGTGCTTCTGGCATGGTCATCAATGCCCGCTGTTCAAATGGCCAAAAACGCGTGAAGAGTTCTGGCGGGACAAGATCGGCGGGAATGTGGAGCGGGATCAGAAAAACCATGCTGCCCTGCGGGAAGCGGACTGGCGCGTGGCAATCGTGTGGGAATGCGCCCTGAAGGGAAAAGGCAGGCGAAACGTTGCGGATGTGATTGACACGCTCTCGCAATGGTTGTCCTGTGGCGACGCGGAGCTTGATATTGAGGGGCTCCGGTAGCCATTCAGGGAGCAGTACTTGTCCGGGCACGGTTTTCTGTCGAAGTATTTTGTTGGTGCCGGTGCAAAAGTCCTGCGCGGCACGGAAGTTGACCCCAAAGTCTCCCATGGCCATGAGTTCCAGGGCGTTGATGTGTTCCGGGCGTTTGTCGGAACCCCGGAAGATCGGGAAAAGATCCCGGTTACTTACATCTGGATCGACGACAGCGGGGATGACCCCGTCAGGCTGAACCTGACCGGATCCTGGTACAACAGCCGGAAGCGGCAACCACATCGGACCGCGGAGTACAGGTTGTACTATCCGGCGGCTTCGGAGCCGGTGGTCTATCGCGCGTCTGCCGGAGACACGCTGTTTCTCTGCATGACTGCCGAACGTCACGTACTGGCCATTCTCTGCCCGGCTGGCAGTTCAATCGAGCAACAGCTCCTGTGGTTGTTTGGTCTGGCTCTGACCGGGGGCTATGAGCTGAGCCAGCGCGACATTGGTAGTGAGGGCGGCAGGGATGTTGATTTTGCTGCCCGGATCATTCTGGATGCTCTGGGCATTGAGCCGGAAGACGTTGAACCGCGTGCCTTCGAGCGGCTCGTTCGCAAGTTTGGTCTGGCGTTCCCGTCAACTGCGAAATTCTCAAAGTTCGCGCGAGACAGCCTGACCGGTGTTGATCCCGTTGGATCCCCTGATGAGGCCCTGCTGGCCTGGATGGAGCATGAAGAAGCGCTGTTCCGTTTCATGGAACGCGAGATCGTCGCGGACCGGTTAAAGACCGGGTTCTTCGATGAAAGTGGTGCCGATGTAGATGGCTTTCTGAAGTTCTCTCTTGGGGTCCAGAACCGCCGCAAGTCACGAGCCGGCTATGCGTTTGGTCATCATACTGAGGCCATTCTTCAGGCTCACAACCTGCGCTACAAACGTGAAGCTACAACCGAAAAACGCAATGCCGCTGACTTCCTGTTTCCGGGCGAGGAAGAGTACGCAAACACCAGCTATCCCGAAACCGGCCTTACGATGCTTGGAGTGAAAACGACCTGCAAAGACCGGTGGCGCCAGGTTCTGGCTGAAGCCAACCGGATTTCCGAAAAACACCTGCTGACGCTCGAGCCTGCGATTTCTCGCGCGCAGACAACAGAAATGCAGGCACAGAACCTGCGCCTTGTTTTGCCACAAGGGCTGCACGGGACTTATCACGCGGACCAGCAACCCTGGTTGCTGAGTGTCACCGGCTTTCTGGATCTGGTGCGGGAGCGCGGATCCGGAGATGTGTTGCTATGACGGGTTCTCCAGAAGTGCTCAACGCCGGATAAACGCGAGATTAGTGGGATCCACAACGCGGTTCTTGAACTTTCCCTTACTCCGGGAACAGGTAAGTGCTGATTTCGGTGATCAGCGGCTCTAAAAACAGCATACGGGCTCGGAAATCATCATCGGCCTTGTTTGCAAAATGCCTGGCCATCGGCCCCTTGCCTATCTGTTCGAATTCTTTCTTCACGAAGATCGCCCAGTCGTCGTGCAGGTGGGCATCCAATGTAGTCTCAGCGTTCACGATCTGGTTGTTGAGTTGGTTCGAAATCACGCTCGGGACGTCCCTGACCTTTAGGTGCCCGCGATCGTCGGCCCACACCCATGCCTCCCTGTCGTATAGGCATTCAAGAACGACCGGCACCCGGAACCCAGCCTGAAGCACGGGGATCAGATGTGGTGGGGTGGGTAGCTTGAAGCACTTGGCCGACTTGATGTTGTCGGGGACATCATTCCAGTTCTTGAGAGCGGTTTTCGCTTCCGGGTCGAGGTCCAAAAGACCCGCTGAGTTGGGCAGTTCAGGATGGTGCTTTGCCCGGCTTCGCCATGATTGGAGCATATCGATTACATAGTTAATCCCGGCCCCGACCTTGGTCTCGACATCGATGTCAGCAGCTCTTTCTGGTGCAAACACGCTCAGAGCCTTATCGATGATGAGTTTGTCGGACTCTCCCTCGACGAAAATTTTTCGGCGGTTGGCCTGGGCAAGCCGTTCTACCTCAGTACGTGCTTGCTCCTGACGTCGCACCCTATCTTCCAACTCGGTTACCATGGGTGCGAACAGAGCCGTGGTTCCCATCCGTTCATCAAGATCGCCAAGTTCGGTGACCTGCTTGGTCCCTTCCTCATCCCCTTTCCGGAAGATGTGGTGGCAGGAAATCCGGTTTTCTCCTTCGTCCTGCTTGCGGTGCAAATTGTAGAAGACCGGGGAATGTGTCGTCAGGAAAATTTGAGAGACCCCGTGGTCAATGAACCCCCAAAACTGATCGGCGAGCTCAACGCAACTGGACAGTTCCAGATTGTTCTCCGGCTCTTCGTACCCCCATATGAACGTATGCGGCTGAGCACCCCGTACCTGAAGACCACGTTTTTTGTCGGCCATGAACTTGAGGATCAGTGGGATATGGCGGGCCTTAATCCCATCGCCTCGTGCATCGAGCGAGATATCTTGGCCTTCGCTAAGGAAATCAAGACTCTCGAAGATATGACTGAGATCCTTGGGCAGTGCCAGGCGGGACCGGAAACCGAGAGCGGCTGTGATCTGGGTTGTCAAGTCTTCAAGCTGGTGGGATATTGATTGTTCGAAGTCTTGGCTTGAATTCCGGAATTCTCGGTCGGCTACTTCGGCAATAACATCGTAGATGCTGGCCCGGAGTTCTGAGAAGTATTCTAGGTCTTTGATAGCGGGCACATAGACGAAATTGATGTTTCGCAGCAGTGCGTGAACGTTGGACTGCTTTGGGATTTTGATCGTTTCGACACTGGTTCCGCCCCGTGGACCTGCCACCCGCCGTCGCCCTGAGTATTCGTCATAAACGAACCCCTCGGAGCGCCACCGACGCTCCCAGACCACGTAGTCGCCGTTTGTGGCTCGATACGACTCGGGCATCGTGATCTCGAGCTTGATAGACACTTCTTTGGCTCGCCGGTTAGGGGTGTTGAACACGTTGTGATCGACCTCGAAGTCGAGATCATCCGTGGGCATGGTCCGGCCATTGAAGAACAAGTTCAGGGCTCTGAGGACGTTCGACTTACCAGAGTCGTTCTTGCCTACTAAGACCGCCAGTTTGCCTGGCGACAATGACAGGTTCCGCACCGAGCGAAAGTTCCGAATTTCGATTTTGGTGATATGTAAGCCCATTAACCCTCTGAAGGACTGATGTAATTGATTTAATTATGTTGGATGACATGCAAATGACGCGCAAGTCTAAGTTGTTCTGCTGTTTAACGAGAAAATACAAAAACTCTGTGTTACAACGGCTCGGGTTAGTGGCTTCGATTTGGCCCCTCATTACACGAGTGACTGGCATCGGGAAGGTCTCATTTTTTGTGCGCAACTTTATTTTTGAAACTACTATAGGTCGGTCACAGACGATGCTTGCCTCACTATCGTTGTCGATTGAAGCATTGCCTGGGCAAAAACTGACCAAGGTTTTGCGTCGACGCCGGACAAAAGAACGCCTGTTTCGATTGTGCTCTCGAGTGATGCCTGCAGCAAGTTTGCCGAACCAATATAGGCCCTAGTATCGTCGCCAACAAAGTATTTTCCGTGGAACGTTTCTCGTTTTCCGCTTGGAAGCTCCCGGCAATAGGTGAAGACAGAAAATCTGGGCGACAGTGATCGGCCCAGACCATGCGCTTCTGCCTTTAATATGGAATCGTACGTACGAACGATAAGGTGGCACTTTGAGCCAATGGGCACAGCTTTCACAATTTCATTCAAGGTATCGACACCTGTGGCATCGATAAATGGAGTGGCGACAAAGAAATCATTCTTTGCGTCTCGAGCGACTTTCAAGAAGGCATCTATTGTTCGACCCAAGGTGGCTCGCTCGACACCTCGACGGCGAATACTCTGGGCGATGTCATATTCATTGTTGGGAAGCGTAATAACAGAGACTGGTTCACTGGCAGATTGAGCAGATCGAAGGCCGATCCTGGCACCTTCGATGGCCCACCTTAAGCTTGCCAGCGATTCCTCCGGCCACAAAACTTCTTGTGCTTGATCGTTTCTTGAGATGACACCATAAGACACTAAAATCTGCTTCAGGGCGAGAATCTCTGTTCTGGATTTGCTTTTTCCAGCAGTGCGTTCCGCGAGAGATTCGAGAACAATATGCCGACCAGCGTAACGGATCATGACGTCTAAAAGATCGATCGCCGCGACTGCATAGGGCAAGCAGGCAGTTGCGGCATGTCGAATATTCTGAGGCTTTGTCAATTTGGGGCTTTCACGAGAAGTAACCAACAAGTGGTTGTTGGTTAGTATCCCAGGACATTGCTTCTCCGCCTGCAAGAAACGCCCGAGATATGATGTTATTAGCAGCCACACAGCTTACTTCCGGTATCATAATACATGCTGGGCAGGCACCACCTCTATGGTCGCATAGAGTACCCGAGCCGCATCGAAGCGACCGGGGGTCATCCAGTGACAGGAGAACGTCTTGCCCGTGATTACGCCACATTGCGGCGAGATTACCTAAGTCTGGTGTCATACCTTTACGATAGATGACAAAGGCGAGGTCTGCGGAAAAAATCCTTTCGCCAAACGAGCCAAGATCCAACCCACTAAACCGAGAGCAAGCATGAATTAGTTGGTGAGATAGTGTGTGAAGCAGACCGTAAACAAAAACTGGCGCATTGCGCTCTCGACGCCCTGAAGTTTCAGAATAAGCCTCTGCAAATCGTCCAAAGTCTTGGTGAAGTTCAATTAAGCGTCCGCCCAGAGTTTTACCGTTCAAACCCTCCACTGCAGCTGACAATCCATTGTCGAAAAGCCAACGCACGACGCGTGCTTCATCCAGTCGGACATAGAGCGCTTCGTTGCTTTGTCGAAGAGCGTAGATAGGTCTTTTCCGGCTGTCGACGCGCGGGAATCCGCAAAGGCGAACAGGCATAGTCAGGCCTTTTTGCTCCGTCGTCGGTGAAGGCGAAACGCGGCTGTATCCGAAAGAATATTGTAGCATCTTTAGGTTCCGGACGAGCTTGAGGTCGCGAATGCCTAAAGCCTCTTTGCGGGCTGTAATCCCATCCAGATAGGTTCTTCGAACGTCGGTGTCGCCAGGTGGCTGTAGGTCCCTGTCCGGTGCTTCAAGATCCACCACAGGACGAATTGCATCGTTCGAGACAGGTGCATCTATTAGCTCTTCTCGAAGCGCTTGATGCTCCAACCCCAGTCGGATCGGGTCAAATTTTCGCGCAATATGAGCTCTAGTTATTGCTTGCCTTCGTAAATCGGCAGGTGCTTCAGGACGCGTGTCTATCCAACCCTTGGTTTGCGCCTCTTCGCGGAAAGCATCCAATTTTGGCTTTAGGAGGTCACTTGCGTTGGATTGGCCGTTTGCTTCAAGTGTCTTGATCGCGTTCAACGCATCTAGAATTCTTGCCGCAAGTTCGGATGAACCAGGTTGATTCACTGCCTGAAGTATCTGAACGATCGATTCATCGTCTTGTGAGCTTGATGGGTAATCATAAAGGACTAAAAGCGCCTCTAGAAGTTCTTCGATTTTGTCTTCTGCCAACAAATCAATATGGCGCGTCGTTTCATAGGAAATCATCTGTTCAGATTGAACATAATAGAGGCTGTTCGCGCGATAAGAGACGGGAAGCATATTGATTTCCCTAAGCGTCTCGCCGGGTTCCTGTGCGTAGCGGTCCAGAAGCCACCTCAGCGTGTTTTCGTCCTTCTGGCGAAGCTCTCTTCGCTCGCCACAATGGCAATAGAAGTACCAATCACGAAACTTTCCTGAGCGCCCTTTGTGGAGTTTGAACTCACACTTCTGCGCCGCGTCACACCGTCCTGGAAACTGTTGGGTGATTTTTCCATTCTTGGTATTAATGTCTTTACGATAGGGAGACAAAGGTTCGACACGCCCTGACCAGTGCGCGAAGACAACGTCGATCTGGCGCCATTCGTGTTTTCCATTGATGTCGGCAGTGCAGGGACGAATTTTTTTGAATGCACCTTCGTCATAAGCGAGTTCGGCCAGTGTTGCTTCATGAACGACTGAACAATTGCGGCAGACCAACATCAAAGGATCTGGCACATAGGCCATTCTATCTGGGGCGCAAAACTCGAATTTTGACAGCTCAAAGGAGGGACGCTTTTCCCGATCTAAAAAGACTTGTTCATCTAGCGCTTGTTCGGGGGCAACAGGTGGATCTTGACGCATAGTAGCGCGCCGGTGCCAGTTTTGAATAAACTCCAAAATACCTTCACGAACTTGGTTGCGTTCTGCCGGTCTAATCTGAACGTCTGATCGCATAACTGGCACGGATCTGCAGGCACCCGCACCCCCCTCGAATGTAAAGTGTTTATCAGGCGCGTAAGTCGTTGCCATTTGTGTTTGAGAGCGCTGCATCACGGTTTTCGACATGACATTAGCCTCCTGTCTCATCGTCTAGTTCTGAACCGCTGGCCCTTTGCTTTCTCAGGTACTTTAGGGCGCGTTCAACTTGATCTTGATATGTGTCTGTTTTTTTGCGCCCAATGGGAGCGATCGCTGGGGCAATCTGTCCAGCGTCTTCAACGTCTCGCAATGACATCATCGGCTGGTTGACGTCTGTGCTGCCACGCCAAAAGTCCGATAGCTTACTAACAGCGAGTTCAGCTTCAGGACCCACAAACAGATCGTAGATCTCGCGGGCTTCATCGAGGACCAAGTTACGGTAATAGACCTGATTGTATGGTTCACCAATTTTTCGCCGCCCGCGACCGTCTACTCCGGTCGCTCCGAGGGCAAAATCGTTAAAGCTGGACCGAAAGATTTGTTGGTTCTTTATCGGTTCCAGATACCGTCGAATATCACGCATCCTCGACATTTGGGGCGCTTTAGATTTGTCGGTCGCGTTTCTAAATAGTCGTGGTTCCACAAAGCCGACTAGCCAGGCTTGAAATAGACTTGGCATCACCCTTTTTATGGCTTGTGTCGCCCACCGATCGATGGCGGGTGGCGAAATCATCCTTTCAAGGAAACGGTGGAAAGGGCGGTGAACTTCAACAACATAGCGATCACGTCGAGACTGCGGTGTAGGCACCAGTAGGCTAAAGCCGACATGCGTTCTTCCCACGCGCGAGGAGGCTTGAATGTATTCGGCTATGTTGCTTGGCATTCCCGCAAACACCATTGAGTTGAACCGATCAACATCGACGCCGTGAGAAATCGCTGATGTGGCGACAATGTTCCGTAAGCTATCGGCAAGCGGAACGAACTGGCCATCCTCTGTCCGGTCTAAATCAGCCTCGCGCATAATCCGCTCAATGCCTTCCATGTCGACACCGCCGGAGATCAGATCGAGTTTGAGCTCGTCCCTTGATAGTCCATCATATCGATGCGTTTCCTCCGAAATGTCTTGTAGTGCGTCTAGTACGACATCGCCGCCCTTCTTGTTGGTGACATAGGTCAGAACCACTCTGTGAAGGTCGACAAGGCTGGCGAGCACATCAAACTGCTGATTGTCGCGGGCTTGTGCCAATGCGTTGGCTCGAAGTGTGGTCACGCCATCTTGGTCTGACGACGATAGCGCCGCAATCATCCGATCGACTGCTCTTGCTTGACGGGCCGCGTCTTCCGCATGCCAAAGATCCGACAGCAATGAGGTTAATGCAGCGTGCATAGCAGCCAATATCGTGACTGTCGTGATAGTGTGCGTTCCGCCATTTGTCATAACTGAGACGTATACTCGGGACCAAAGCGCGGCTTCTTCAGTATTGCCGGATGCCTCTTGGAGTGCTTTTCGCGCAGCGTTGATGGGAGGTTTTGGATGAGAATAAAAAGACTCGTATAGATCCGGGCCAGGCCGCGGAAACTGCTGACACTGGCGCTGGTAGAGAATCTCGGTTTGCCTGGCTGGATCAGAGACCGTGGCTGTCGCGGCGATGATCTTGGGCATGCGTATCGAACGATGCCCTTGATGGTCGGCTATTCCGCGAACAACGCGGTCGCCGAACAACTCCTCGTTTTGACGAAACACTTGCTCTAAGGCCGTTTCGAATAACCCTGCGAAGGCACCTAAGCTTTCTTCTAGCAGGTGCGCTTCATCCTGAATAACCAAGGAAGGAAGCGGGTCGTAAAACAACTCGTGACCGCCTTCGACGAGTGGGCTTAGAGCAACCTGGCCCGTTGGCGGAGTATTCTGATAGTAATCCCTTGGTGCGCCGACCCGTTCAAATCCATTGATTGCTGAACGAGCGAGTCCAAACATTCCAAAAATCTTAGAGATTGTACTATCGTGCTGACCAATAAGCGCGAGCTTGTCGATCGTACCAAGAATAACCGCGGGCGCACGCGCATATATGTCCTCATCCACTAGTAAGAAAGGCAATGGCTCCGTGATTGCACCGGGGTGTTCTAGATTCCATCTGCAGTTTTTGTTGACACAAATAAGCGCTACCCTGTGATTGCCTCTGGCGCTTTCACGACGGCGTCGACGCAATTCTGTCGCTTCGCCACAAAATGGGCAGGACGGAACTTTGTTGAGCGCCCTACGTACGGAGAGATATTTACGTTCGTCATTGCTGCCTGCTTCCAGTAACGGTGCGTCGTCAAATGGAATATCGATCAACCTAGAATCACCAAGGCTGTTTGGTGTATTGTTGTTTCCTACCCAAAATCCAAGTTGGAACGGCGCGCCATCTATGTTTTCAGATTTCCTGATAAGTTCAGCTCGAACCAGTAAGCGAAACAAACGTCGGGCTTGTTGGACTGTTAGTAGCCTCAAGGGATAACGCACGAGCGCGCTGACGCCGAATGTCTTTCCGCGCAACCGATCTAGGAAAAGGAGATACACAAGCGCCCCAAAAAATGCTTCGGATTTTCCGCCTCCAGTCGCGAAATACAGTAGTGACGCTGTTTCCTCGTCTCGCTCGGCGTCAAAATCTTCGGCGTAAGAAGGAAGACGCGATGCAAAGCCTGCAACTTGAGCCAGAACAAACGCAATTTGAAACAGTCGCCATTCAGTAAATTTGGCGCCGCCCGCATCCTTGAAGGTCGCATTCATCATTATCCAGGCGCGAAACGGTGCTCCAGCGGGATCGTTTGGGTTAATATTGAAGGCAGCCTGTGAGCGAGCCAGTAGGTCGATGCCACGTGCAATATCGCGGGCTTCGAGCCGATAAGCTTCACAATCTTCTTCAAAGTTCTGCTGTTCAATGAGTGCCTCGTTGGCGTTGAGATCACCGTTTGTCGGATCGATCCGTGTGCTGAGACCATTAATCCATGCATTAAATTCTTCCGGTAATCTCATGAGATCGCTGATCGGATAGCTTGGGTCGCTCAGCGTTGTGTAGTCTCGCCGAACAGTTGAAGCGGTACGAGGAACTTGCCGCGGCAGTATGTAGCGAGGTGCCCAAGTTGAACGTAGCTCTGTTTTTGTCTCGCTGGTTGTTTGAACAACGCCGCAATTCACGCCCATTCCCGCTTGCGACATGTAATGGCGGTACCGGTAGCTTGGTTTGACGCGATCCAAAGAAAGTGGCCGGAGCGCGGAATTCAAAACACTAACCGTCAGTGAAACCTGAAAACAGCCAGGCTCAATGAATGGTTGGCGTATACTTGCGGGACGTCGACCATGGTGCTCAAAAGCGACTCTAACCAGACTCGTTTTTTGTGATCTGCGATCCGGATTGGACTGCAATATCAGTTTCAAGTCGAATGGATTGGGTAGCAGCTGTTCTATGCGAGGGGCGGTTTTTCTGCATTGCTCTAAATAACCCTCCCAACGTTCTTTCGACTGGCAATCAGATGGCTTTATGCTTTTATTTCGGTAAGCACGTTGACGACCTTCTTCTGTAGAGAGCCAGGTTGCGACAGCGTCTTTGATGCGGCTTTCAATTTCTTCTGAGAGTTTATGAGCTTGGGCAGTTAGGTCGCTTGTGGCATCGATCTTCTTCGGACCGAAGTCTATGGGCACTCTTTTCCAAACTTCCGGTGGTTGCATTGGCTCAGCCAGCGAGTCTGGGATTTCTCTGTTTGGTTTTGCATATAAAGCGTCTTCGAGCAGTGCGCCTGCGTTCTTCTCGTCCTCTGCGGTGTTCTGCGAGTCTTCGTCGAGTTGTTGAAGGGCGACTTCATCGAGATCGACGCTAGGTGTTGGCAATCCCAGTAGTTTGCATTCTGCAGAATAAGCCTCCTGCTTAGCGGTCTGATAATCAGCGTGGCTCGATCCCTGGCCATGGTTCGCTTTCCAACTCTCAAGGCGTCGTTTGACAGCAGTTTTTAGGTGCCGCCTTAACTCTGTCTTAGGCTGAAAGATTGGGAGCAGATTATAGCGCTCTGAATACAATTCTTCCCATTCAGGCAATCCTCGAACGTAAACGCTGAAACTGCCTGAAACCTCAAGCTCTTTGCCGATTTCATCATCAATCGCAAAGTCTATTCCCACTGTGTTAAGACGAATATCATTGGTCTCGTCGTTCTCGCCTGTTGGATCAAATCCAGGAAGAAGAAAACCAGAGACGAAGTGTCGGCTGGGTTTGCGCCCGAATACCAAATCGCCATTCGGACCAAAGCCACTTACACGCTGGAAAGTCAGGTTTACAAGACTATCGCAAACTCCTTCCTTCAGTTCCTCAAGATTTTCAATATCTTCAGGATTCAAAGGTACAGGTTTCATGCATCCTCCTGGCGAACGCGTTCAATACTTGAGACTTCACTTACATGCTCAGCGGACAGATCGTGGATTTTGTCGATCAATGGGCCCGCTGCACCATTTCTTCGAGTAAGTGCATCGGGATCGATAAGTGCTGCTGCGTAAAATTTTCTCAGAAGAAGCCCGGATCGAATGCGACCGCCGCGCGTGGCAACAATGGCGAGCGACCAGTAGATTTCGGCCATAGTGAAATCAATGCCAATAGCTTTGCAAAAGGCGAGGAAATGAGAATATGTACGTGGCGCTTGCGGCGTGCGAAGCTCGATTGGCACTTCGTTCTGCGAAGCAACGTCTAGCCAACGCCGTACGCTCTGCTGCCTCGGCGCGGGTTCGCAATCCATTCGTGTAAGAATTTCTGACGCCAAAGACAGTACGCCCTGGCCATTTGCTTCGACCCGTTGTCCAATTGCTCTATGATAGTCAGCCAAGAGCGGTGCTGCTGCTGCTCGAAATTCATGGGATGCTTCAATAGCTTCCAAAAAGGCCGGGCTGGGAACAAGGATCTCACGTCCTTGAGTGATTTTGTCAGCGCGAACACTTTCGAACTTTTCAAGATCCGCCTGAACTCTAGTTACAAAAACGGTCTGGGGACTTGCATGCAAGACGTCACCGTTAACGGTGTGAATTTCAAGCGTTGCAGACCGCCTTCCACTCGACTGAACAGTTAGGTCAATAAGCGGCGAACCAGAAAGCGACGGTTCTCCAAATGAAAATTCAGGAAGCTCTGCAACCCGGCTTTCAAGACTTGAGTTGAGCTTCTGCAAGGCCTTGTCGACTTGAATTCGGCCCGGAACACTCTCCGACCAATACTGTAACAGAGACTTCCCGTAGTCTGCTAGAAACTTTGCGCTCGAAGTATCACAGACTATTTCAATTCTCTTGGGGCATTTGGGATGCGCTAAAATGGCAAGTGTGTCGCGCGGCTGAGTCGACAGCAACAGGACGTGACCATAGGGTTTTGGCGAGGCCGCTGCTAGTTTGAGTTTAGCAATCGCATCACGTGCAGGAGCTATATCAAACTTTTTGCCTAGGCGATCGGCAATCTCTGACAGATTTTCGTCGGTCTCAATCCAACGCTCGAGCAGTTGGGTCGATGAAACGCCTGCAGTAGCCACCAAGGTTCTCGTTGCACGTTTGGTTAGCGCTTGCAGCTTTGTACGATACAGTCGGCCCGTTGTTCTCGTCGCCTCACTCGAAAGCGACTTTGCAAGCTCAGTTGCCTCTGAAGAGAGAGACAACACGGCACTCTCGAACACGCCAGCATACGAGGCATGATCTCTCAATTCTGCGATAGCTGCGCCTATGTCGAACGTTTTGAGTCGCCGATCGGATAGATGAGGTTCGTCCGGGTCAAAGAGTACATCGCTAACCCCTGACTGTGAGAGAGGCGAGTTGGCGACTGCGCGAAGACGAGAAAGACAGCCACCGATAGATCGAGCTATGGAGCCGCCAGAAAGTCCAGAAACATCCCTCCGGATCTCCATCGCTTTTGCTGCAAATCTCGCTACGTCACTCGCAAAAACATCGACTGTGATATTAAGGTCAGAGCCTTCGCGTTTTCCAACTCTGTCATATGTCGTTTCAGGAGATAAAATTTCTGGTGAATCTTGGTGAAGGAACCGCACGGGGAGCGGGCGTTTTTTTGCGCGTCCTTTTGGCTTTGGAGACAGCTCCCATTTCAAGAAGGTTGCGGTAAAAGGGTCGTCCGTGACGAGAATGAGCGGAATTTCTAGATCGCCATTTCGAAGCTTAGAAACTGCGCTTGAAATTTCTTTTCGCCAATTCTCTCCAAGCCTTGCGCGAGCGCGGTATTGAAGATCAATTAAAAGCACGTTTGGTTTTCGATTGCTTGGCAGAGTGCAGGCTGCCCAACTCCTTTGCGGGCTAGCGCCGTGAATTGTAGATAGCAACCAAGGTGTTGTATCCGGGTCGACTGCCTCGACACGCTGGTAATCAGCTGCATTTTTCTTTGATGTCAGCAGCTCAGACAGTCGTTTCGATCGATCAAGGAAGGTTTCTTCTGGGCTAGAAACTTTCCCATGTGCATCGATCCTTCGCCTTGCGATGAGCTCAAATAATGTTGGATGCCCTCGGTCACCAGTGCGATCAACTATCGCCTTCGCCCTTGGAAAATTCGACAGTGCTTCCGGTCCCAAGTCTTTCGTCCGCGCCAACATATTATGGAACCGCGCTTGCGTTCTCTCTAGGCTATGCAAGGTTGCTGACAAGTTTGAATAGTGGGCGTTCAGCCATGGACGGTTTGCGGACATGAGCCAATCTCTATTGACTAGTAGTGCGCGTTGATTAGCGCCGGTGCGCGCGCTCGCCGGATAAAACACTGTCGTAAAACCTTGGAAATCCTCTGGCCCCTCCGCTAATTCACACAGGAGTGCCAAACTATGGAGTGCAGAAACACCTGGAAGTCCGTTGGGCCAGTTTAGAATGACTGTTGATTGCTGATCTAACAATGTTTGACGAAAAGCTCGCACAGCGCCGGACATGCCTATTGACAACGGAACGTCCTCGAGACTCCCGCTTCGCAGTAGAGTGATTTCTTGCGGATCGAAGGCTTCTTTTTGGTAGGTTTTCTTTTTTGTATCTGCAAGCTTCTTAGCCTTGGCGACCTCCTTCATCTTGGCCGTAAGCGCCTTGACTTTCTCTTCTCTCTCAAAGTGTTGATCGGGCAGCGGGTCTTGCGTCCAATGTCGATTTCGTCTGTGCTTCGACATCAGCCATAAGCCTCTTCGAGAATGGTCTCGAGTTCGACATCACTGTAACCTTCCAAAGAGCTTAGGTTTTCCTTCGAGAGTTTTGGTATTTGTAGGTCCCGCAGGGCCGTTACGTTTATGCTATTGGATGACAACAGTAGGCGCAGACGTCGGTCCACCGCTTTTGTCGATAGCAGCCTTAAAAGCACCCGCAGTGAACATCGCTGTTTTTTTTGGGGGTCGGGTGAGATGACGACAACGTGATTTTCTCCATAGAATCCACCATACTTAGCTATCCAAGCTTCGTCGACTAACCCAGCCCGAATTCGTTTTTCTTGGTCACCGCTATTGGTGCGTTGTAAAACGATTGATGGCGTCGTTACCGGAGGTGTAATTCGCTGAGTCGATACAAAAGTTATGGCGCCGCTGCCTGGTTGTCGGCTTCTCGATGCGGGCTCTACTGCTAAGAAGGGTTGAATGACATGGCCCCATACTAATGGAACAGCGTCTTTTCTGCGCCGTCTAATCCCATCAGAGAGCCCTTTATCGCGATTATGGACAATCGGACCGCAACGCACTGTGAAACCTAGTGCTTCAAGGCTATCGAACTTGGTTTTTTTGTTGTTGTCGTAAAGCCGAGACCAGAGTTCGTCGCTTGAACGGGTTATCCAAAAATCTGTTTCACAGCGCCAGCTAATATTTCGATCCACTGATCGGGCTTGAGCTGAATACCCCTTTCTTTTCTCCACTGCCTTCCTGCAGACCAACAAACAAATATCCTGGGAAACATCGCGAAAGAACTGCCTTCGTTGTTCAATCTTATCGATCGCGAGGATTGTCGAGTTTTCGGAGATGTACTTTCGGAGTGGGCGGAAGTAGGTGCCAGTTATAAAACTTGTTGGAACCAATAACGCTAATAGCCCATTGGATCTTAGTAGTTGAATTCCTCTTAGAATAAAGAGTGAGTAGAGGTTTGCATAGTTCCCTAAAACTACTTTTGCCCAGTCTGGCATTTTTTCTCGCTGGGATGGTGACAGTACTTTGTAGGGAGGGTTCCCAATAACAGCATCGAAGCTTTCAGGTTGGCCATAGACTAGGCCATCGCCACATGCCACCAAATGCTTGACGGGTCTCTGAACTACACAGCGCGCAGCCGCCCGCGCAAAATTCGCAAGCGCGGGATCAATTTCCACTCCTCGCAATGCTTTCGCTATCTGCTCGTGCGTCGCACCTCTGGCGCTCATGCGGCTGGCAATTGGACCGATGAAAGAAGCGCCGCCGGCGGCAGGGTCAATAAATCGATGTTTAGTAAAGTCACCACCAAACGCCTCGACTCGATCTAGTACATATTCACTCAATCGGGGTGGTGTGAAGTACATCGCAAGAGACTTACGTCGGGCTCTCGATTGCGCCCGCGCATAGACAAGAGATGCCGAGTAGATTCGCTCTATAGTTGTCAGCTGTTCCGTGTACGATTTTAGACCAGAATCCAGTGTACTTTCTGGAAGCAGAAGTGATTGACAGTACTCTGACCAGGCATCATTTCGTTCATAGCTGTCCTGTTCAAGAGACTTGGAGCGGACGTAGGTGTGACCCTGCTTGAGCGCATTTTCCAAGAAAAGAGTTTCAGACATCTCCACTACTTACGTTCCACCTTTTATGCTCGCTTACCCGCCCAACCCTTGCATTTCGATAAGTAAACATCGGGTGTTTGTTCTGTGGTGAAGGGCGTTAAATTCCTGCTTATAGTATTAACAAGTAAGTAGCGTTGTTTGCGTACTTGAACAACACAGTTCTCGCTTACTTTTAAATATCAATTTGATGCCTAATTGTGAGTGAGTTTTCTCGCAAAGATGTCTCAGGTTGGCAACAATATTTGAAGCGATCCAAGCACCGAACTCCACAGGTGGTTACCGGAATTTTCCGTCAATCCAGACAAGGATAGCTGGTCGGTCTCTGAGATTTTCTTCGACGAGGAATTTTGACGAACCACGACTTCAAATGACGCATGATGTACGCGCTCATACAACTGCCCCACATCGGTCGATAACTCGACAAACGCTCACTCTTACCGAAGCGTAGCGACACTCTCCTTTGGCTTGTACTGTTTCATAACCAACCGTTCTCCATCCCCTTACGGTCGCAAACTACTCTGCAAAAGGCTCTGGGTGGTTTACAAGAGCAGACCAAACGGGTTGACCAACGTTTTCTTGCACCCAAGCGATTGCATCGCCTGTCATCCGCATAGCTTAGATTGGAATGTCCGCTTTCTTCGGTGATTTCAACTGATCGCCGCAAATCACGCGATGTGGGTGCCTACTTGGGGTTGGTCCCACAACGACACCAATCTGGAGAGGTTGACTATACCGGGAGCATCTCGAAACGAGGGGATGTCAAAGTCCGAACGCTGCTTTACGAGGCTGCAAACGTCATGCTGACTAGATACGCTGCGCCGTTGAAGCTGAAAACATGGGCGCTGGCAATCGCCGCCAGGTCCACGATGCGAAAGGCGCGCGTTGCTTTGGCTAGGCGCCTGGCGATCATTCTTCATGCCATCATGCGAGACCAAACCGACTTCAGGGTGGCCTGAGATTGCAAAGATAAAACCAAGGATTCCAACACCAGTTCCCAGCGGGAACGATGCCCGAGGGAGGGCGTAGGACACGGCGTGTATTCTGTAGCAGCGGCTGCGGCCAGATTGCGGTTTCAACCTTGCCGACCTACCTCGAGCCAACCCCATCATGAGCCCGTGAGCTCGAAGAGAACCAAGGCAACCTCCGACATCGACAGAACTGGAAGAACAGAATTGACAGATTAGAGAACGATATACGCCCGTTTTACCCTATACTACTGGACATTGGGTTGTTCGGAAGCGGTACTGACACCGGTCAAGAATCGCCCGGAATAGCCGGGCTCCACTCAGTACAGGGCGTAGGATCAGCCTGTGTCCGCAAAGTGGAGACAAAAATGACAATTGCATCCGAAACAAAACCCAAAACATCGCCCGCCGAACCCGCCCGGAACAACCTGTCGCGTCAGCAGCAGCTTCAGAAACTGCTGTCCCGCAAGTCCAGTGCCACGATTGCGCAGATTCAGAAAGCCTTTGGCTGGCAACCGCATTCTGCGCGCGCAGCAATTTCGATGATGCGCAAGGCGGGACATAAGGTTGAGCGATCAGCTTCTGACAAAGGCACGGTCTACCGGATCATGAAGGAGGCGTGAACGCCATGGATTCTACGCGCGCAGACCATGACCTTGAGAAGATATTACATGACATTGAATACCTGGATCGCCCCGGCTGTCTTGATCAATGGCGGGAAGTTTTCGGTCGGCCCCCGCCGAAATACCTGTCGCCGCAGTTCATGAAGCGGGTGCTGATCCGGGAGCTGCAGAACCGGGAACTGGAAGTGTTGTCTGTGAAAACAGAGCGTCGACTGCAGCAAGTCGCGTTGGGAAAAACACCGCCGCCTGCTCTGAAACCGGGGTCACATCTGGTGCGGGAATGGAACGGACGCACCTATCAGATTGAAGTAGTCGAGGGCGGGTTCGTCATGGACGGCAAAACGTGGCGCTCCCTGTCAGCCATCGCAAAACACATTACCGGAGCGCACTGGTCAGGCCCGCGCTTCTTTGGGGTTCAGTGATGCGACGTATCCGCTGCGCCATCTACACGAGGAAAAGCTCGGAGGAGGGGCTGGAGCAGGACTTCAACTCACTCGATGCCCAGCGGGAAGCCTGCGAAGCTTATGTTGCTAGCCAGAAGCACGAGGGGTGGGAACTTCTACCGGATTACTATGACGATGGCGGTATCTCGGGCGGTCATCTTCACCGCCCGGCGCTGCAGCGGCTGATGCAGGCTGTAGATGATAATCGTGTTGATCAGATTGTTGTTTACAAGATTGATCGGCTGACGCGCTCCCTGGCGGACTTCGCAAAGCTGGTCGACCGTCTCGACGCGGCGGATGCATCGTTCGTGTCCGTTACCCAGTCTTTCAATACGTCTACCAGCATGGGCCGCCTGACACTCAACGTTTTGCTCAGCTTCGCCCAGTTCGAACGGGAAGTCACCGCTGAACGCATCCGGGACAAGATCGCAGCCTCGAAACGCAAGGGTCTGTGGATGGGCGGGAATGTTCCACTCGGGTATCAGGCGGATGGCCGAACGTTGAAAATCGATGAAAAAGAAGCTGAGATCATCAGGGCGCTCTACGATCTTTATCTGGAGCATCGGAGCATTCTTGATGTGAAAGAGCAGGCTGAGGCACTGGGTCTCCGTTCGCGCCGTCGGGAGCGCCCGGGCGGACGCGTGGCAGGCGGTAAGTTTTTTGACCGCGGACACATCCATCATTTGCTCAGCAATCCTATCTATGCTGGCCGCATCCGACACAAGGGTCAGGTTTATGAGGGGCAGCACCCTGCAATCATTGACCCGGCAGTGTGGGAGCGGGTGCAGCAGCTGTTGACGGATGGAGCGGCAAGGGAGCGTGGAGTAAAGCAGAAAGCGAAGCGATCACTGCTCGCCGGAAAGATCTTTGATGAGACCGGAGATCGGCTGACGCCCAGCCATAGTCGCAAAAATGGCAAGCGCTTGCGTTACTACATCTCCGGCCGGCTGGTGACGGATCGCAGCCAGAAGCATCCGGATGCGTGGCGGCTGCCGGCAGAACAGCTCGAGAGCCTCCTGGCCGAAATGATCAGGCAACATCTGAAGCGACCGAACGCCGTGACATCAATGGCGCGGGATATGTCAGCGGCCGAGATTGCTTCAGCAACGGAGCTTCTCAGAGATTGCCAGTCCGTCAGGAAATGCCTCGGCCTGATTGCGCGGGCAGATCTGCGACAGGGGTCACTGAGGGTGCAACTGGATCTCCGGGCACTGGCTCGAATGATCGAGTGCAGGGCGGATCAGGTCGATGCCGCGAAACTAACGATCGAAGCGCCATTCCGGATGCGCCGCAGAGGTGTGGAGCTGAAACTGCATCTTGGCGATGCACCGCCTGAGATCGATCAAACATTAGTGCGTAACATCATCAAAGCGCGCCGCTGGTTGGCGATGATTATTGATGGCAGAACGTTCTCAGAAATTGCGGAAGAAGAAGGTACGTCCAAACGCCGGGTGCAGGATGTTGTCGATCTCGCAATGCTGGCGCCTGCTGTTTTGGATGCCATCGCTGCAGGCGAACAACCTGACGGCCTGACCACGGATTACCTGATCAAGTCGGGCTTCCCGGCAATCTGGTCAGAACAGCGAAATCAGTTCGCCGTGCTCTGACTGCCTGACACTTCCAAAGATACTAAACTCGTACCGCAGGAATCGCGGACTGAGACTGCGGCCGGAATTCGACCATTGTTGCGCAAACGCTCGAGTCTCAGCTGAAAACGCCAGAAGCTAAGCCGCTGAAAACGCGCCATATTCGGCGACCAAATATTCAGCGCGCGATTTTAGGGAAAATCATGGCTGGGGTGGTAGGATTGGTAAGTTTAAATTATACATTTTATTTCAGGTACTTATGCCGAGGTGTGTGCCAAAATGTTGCGGGAATTGTTGCGGGATCAATTCGACGGCTGGGAGCTGGACACTTCGAATTTTTCAGCCTTCAAAATAATGGCTTCGATAATCTGACCACGCTTTTCGCGAGCGTTCACCTGAAGCCGGACCGGAACTTTGCTCCACTCAGCGTCTTGAATGACCGCGCGATCTTCATGGGACTCCAAAACTTGTTGTACGTCTGCGGAGAAACGCTCTCCTGTTTCAATATTCTCGACCAGCACACGGAAACCATCAGGTACTGTCGTATCGACTTTTAGAATACGATAGTTGCCATCTTTCCTTACTTCGTTCGCAGATTGCCTCGTCTCTCTAGTTATTCTTTGACCAGCTTCGGAAGGAACGGAGACACCGTTGACTTGTGCGTCAGTTTTGGTTGCGTGACGCGTAATCGAATGCCTTGCGTTCTCAGCTTCATTCTGAAGGTCAACGAGCGCAGGCACTTCCTCAGTTGCTTGACGCAATACCTGCCGCTGATCATCTGTCATGCTGTTTGGGCCAATCGTTTGAAGCGCCCGATCAATGGTTTCAAACGCCCGTTGGCTCGAGGTTTCTCGAAGTTCGGTCAGCTTGATTTCTTTCTGATTGTTTAGCCAATTGCTCGTAACACTGGTGCCGCCCCAAGTAAGAATGAGAACAATCAAAACCGTTGCGATCTGTTTTGGTTCCATCTTGCCCACGGCGCTTAGTGCCGTCTCCTTCAATACATCAAGAATATCAGCTTTCTGATCAGAGCTTCCGCTAGAAACCTTTACGACGAGTTCAAGTCGGCTTCTTTCCTCGTCGGTTAGTGATCTAGCGTTGGCATCACCCTTTTTGAGCAGCGCGTAGGAGCGATAGATTGCTCTTTGCGCATCTTGCCACCCTTGCATCATGTATGCGCTCAGCGAAGAGTCGTACTTTCCTTCGGGAATGTAAACTCTTGTTCCAACCCAATCTCCGAAGCGCAGATCGTCGAGAGAGTCTATTTCTAAATTGCCGTTTATCAAGCCATGAAGTGTTGCCCAAGCGTCTTGTTCGGAATTGATTTCTATTAGCATTTCTTGTCCATGAATTTTCGGCGAGAGAACCAGCTTTCGCGTACAACGTAAAGAAGAAACATGCGTGGTTGGTTCGATTTGAAATGGTGCCGAATGCGACCAACTCAGTAAAGAACAAGTTGGAATCCGTAGCTCTGATTCAAACTCAGGAGTGTTGCGGGATCCCGCAACATTTTTATTCAATAAAATCAATAGGTTACGTGATAATGGCTGGGGTGGTAGGATTCGAACCTACGATACACGGTACCAAAAACCGCTGCCTTACCACTTGGCTACACCCCAACGGTGAGGCGCTGTCTACGATTGTTGATCGGCGGGTTCAAGGCCTTTCCGACAAAAAACCAGCGCGGTTTGAAAAAAAATTTGAAGGACACTTTTGACGGTCTATGCGAGGCTTGTTTTCACGGCTTCCTTGTTCGATCCTTCTGTCTGATGATCGCTTTGGCCTACTATTTTATTGCCGGGTAAGGGATGCGCGCATTACAGTGAATTCTGCTGGGCGCTTGTTATTAATTATGTTTCTTTGCAGTAGTTTAGGCGCTTTTGATGCCGCTTCGGCGGACCGCGGGCAGTTTTCTGAAAGGTATGACCATGGAGTTTTTACGCACACCTGTCGCTCGGTTTCAGGGGCTGCCCGACTTCCCTTTCGAACCGGTTTACACGCAGATTGACGACACAGAGGGCGGCCAGCTGCGGGTGCATCATGTGGATGAGGGGGCGAAAAATGCCAATCCGATTCTGATGATGCATGGTGAACCCAGTTGGTCCTACCTCTATCGCCATATGATCGCGGGATTCGTCTCGCGCGGGCACCGGGCGGTTGCACCCGATCTGATCGGGTTTGGTTGCTCTGACAAACCGACCGGACGCAGTGACTACACCTATGAGCGGCACGTAACCTGGATGGGCGAGTGGCTGCGCAAGGTCGACCTGCGCAACATCACGCTGATCTGTCAGGATTGGGGTGGGCTGATCGGACTGAGGTTGTGGGCCGAGATGCCCGATCGGTTCGCGCGCATCGTTGTTGCCAATACTGCGCTGCCGACTGGCGATCAGCCCATGGGGGAAGCGTTTGAAAACTGGCGAAAGTTCAGTCAGGACGTGCCGGAGTTTCCCGCCGGTGGAATTCTGAAAGGGGGAACGGTCTTGTCCCTGTCCGAGGACGTCATCGCAGCTTATGACGCGCCATTCCCCGATGAAAGTTACAAGGCCGGTGCGCGGCAGTTTCCAATGCTGGTGCCAACTTCGCCGAATGATCCATCTTCGGGGCCGAACCGACAAGCTTGGGATGTGATCCGCGAATTGCAAACCCCGGTACTCACTGCATTTGGGGCAGACGATAAAGTCATGGCCGGGATTGATAAGGTGTTTCAAAAGTTGTGCCCAGGCGCTGCGGGGCAGCCGCACGTGATTTTGCCAGATGCAGGTCATTTTCTGCAGGAAGATGTTGGACCGGAACTGGTGGATCTGGCCTGCGATTTCATCGCGCGAACTTCCTGAACTGCGACGGCTATTCGCGGATTTCAGCAGGGTCCACGCCCCAGAGGTTCGATTTCAAAGTCCAGCCGCGATAGCCACCGGCCGAGATTTGGCACCAGTCCAAAGAGCAGCTGCCGAGCCGGGCCACGACCCCGGATTCGAATTGCGCGCTGACCGGCGCTTTGGGGTCGGGGCTGGAGTAAACAGGCAGCATTTCGGATTCGATCAACACGGTCCTCACGCCAGACAGCAAAGCATAGTGAACCCATCCTCCGGCACCGTCGCGGTCCTGAACCTTGCGCCAGTTGCCGTATTCGGCCGTGATCTGCAGCGGCATACCCCGCCGTTTAAACACCCAATCGATTCGATGCGTCAGTGAAGGACCCCGGCGTACATTGCCTTCGGCTGCTTTCATAGAGACATATCGCGGCAGCGGCAGATTCGTGACCGGGCCACGTTTGTCCTGCGCGTTGGCAGGCAGATTGCCGAACACGGCCAGAAAAACAGCGAATACCGCCGGAACAAGGCGTTTTACGGGTAGAAAGCCACTCACTTACTGTCTGCTCTTGTGCCTGTTGATCTTGGTTCGAAAAAAGGTCGACTCAATGCCTATGGGGTTCTTGTGCCCCGCCTTATCCTGCGCCACGATGCCATGGCGCGCGAATGTTTGCAAAGCAGTGGGAGTGCAGAGGTGCCAAGAGAACGTCTGAGTGTTGTCGTTACGCGACGGTTGCCCGAGGCGGTTGAAACCCGGTTGAGCGAATTGTTCGATGTACAATTGCGCGACGATGACAACCCAATGACCCGCGAAGAACTGGTTGCGGCGGTAAAAACAGCTGATGTGCTGGTGCCGACGGTAACCGATACGATTGACGGTGGTTTGCTGGGGCAGGCCGGTGAGAACCTGCGCCTGATCGCGAATTACGGTGCTGGGGTCGACAATATCGACGTCTCAACCGCGCGCCAGCGCGGCATTTTGGTGTCGAACACGCCGGGTGTTTTGACCGACGATACTGCGGACATGACCATGGCGCTTATTCTGGCGGTGACCCGTCGAATCCCCGAAGGCCTGTCCGTGATGCAAAAAGGCGATTGGGACGGATGGGCGCCAAACGCGTTCTTAGGCGGGCGGATCGGTGGGCGTCGCCTGGGTATTTTGGGCATGGGGCGCATTGGTCAAGCCGTGGCGCGCCGTGCCAGCGCTTTTGGAATGCAGGTGCATTACCACAATCGCCGTCGACTGCGCCCCGAAACGGAACAGGAGCTGGAGGCGACTTATTGGGAAAGCCTCGATCAGATGGTCGCGCGGATGGATGTCATTTCCATCAATTGCCCGTCGACGCCTTCGACCTTTCACCTGATGAACGCACGGCGATTGAACCTGATGAAGCCGTCGGCTGTGATTGTGAACACCTCTCGGGGTGAGGTGGTGGATGAAAACGCGTTGACGCGTCTGATCCGCTCAGGCGAAATCGCAGGCGCAGGGCTGGACGTTTATGAGCACGGAACAGATGTGAACCCGCGTTTGCGGCAATTGCCGAATGTTGTCCTGCTGCCCCATATGGGATCGGCCACCTTGGAAGGGCGGATCGAAATGGGCGAGAAAGTCATCATTAACATCAAGACGTTCGAAGACGGCCACCGGCCGCCGGATCAGGTTGTCCCCGCGATGCTTTGACGGGATCTCGCCTGTGCTTCGGTGCGGGCGCTGCGAATTGGAACATGCATTTTTCAGGAGGATACAATGAAACGACGTCTGATCTCGGGTCTGTTTTTGTCGGCGATGGTATTGGCGGGGCCGTCCATTGCCCAAGAGACGGCCGATGCAGTCGCCCCTGAAGGCGCGTCCGAAGGGCAGGTGCAGGGCCTTACCGATGAGGTGATCGCCGCGCTTGAGGCCAAAATGGGCGGAAAGCCGGTCACATCGGAAAACTGGATGGTTGCCGCAGCGAACCCATTGGCGGTTGAAGCTGGCGCAAAAGTGCTGCGGGCCGGCGGCTCGGCGGCAGATGCGATGGTGGCCGTTCAGGTTGTGCTGGGACTGGTCGAACCGCAATCCTCGGGCCTTGGGGGCGGGGCGTTTCTGGTCTGGTACGATGCAGCTACGGGCAAGCTAACCACGCTGGACGGGCGCGAGACTGCACCGCTTGAAGCCAATCACAGGCTGTTTCACGATGAAAACGGCGAACCGCTGAAGTTTTTCGATGCGGTGGTTGGCGGGTTGTCAGTCGGCACCCCCGGCACACCCGCCTTGTTAGAAGAGGCGCACCGGCGCTGGGGTCGCAGCCCTTGGCCCGGCCTGTTTACCGACGGCATTAAGTTGGCCGATGAAGGTTTCCTTGTTTCTCCGCGCCTCGCCAGCCTGGTCGAGAAGGATGCAGAACGCCTGTCGCGCTTTCCCGTGACGGCAGAGTATTTCCTGCCCGGCGGTAAACCGCTGGAGCAGGGGCAACGCCTGACGAACCCGGCCTACGCCAAAACGCTGCGGACTCTGGCGAGCGAAGGGTCTGCCGGTTTCTACGGTGGTGAAATCGCTGCGGGCATCGTCAGTACCGTTCGTGGTGCCGAAGGCAATCCGGGTGTTCTGTCGGGTATCGACTTGGCGCTGTATCAGGTGATCGAGCGTGAACCAGTCTGTGCCACCTACCGCGCCTATGAGGTCTGCGGCATGGGTCCGCCATCGTCCGGAGCGCTGACAGTTGGTCAGATACTGGGCATGCTGGATGGCTATGATCTGGCGGCAATGGGCCCCGAAGACGCCAATGCCTGGCGTCTGATCGGTGATGCCTCGCGTTTGGCTTTCGCGGATCGCGGCCGTTACATGGCCGATCACGACTTTGTCCCAATGCCGACCCAGGGTTTGGTTGATCCAGCTTATCTGTCCGACCGCGGTGCGCTGTTGGGCGGAGAGGCTGCGCTGACAGAGGTCGCGCCGGGCAACCCCGAGTTCGATCATGCGTCAAACTGGGCCGATGATGTCTCTATCGAGCTGCCTTCGACCTCGCACATCTCGATCGTTGACCAATATGGCAACGTCCTGTCGATGACGACGACGATTGAGAACGGTTTTGGGTCACGTCTGATGACCAACGGATTCCTGTTGAACAACGAGCTGACGGATTTCTCGTTCAAAACCCACAGCGACGGGGTGCCGATTGCCAACCGGTTGGAACCGGGCAAGCGTCCGCGTTCGTCGATGAGCCCGACAATTGTGATGCAGGACGGCGCGCCTGTTCTGGCCATCGGATCACCGGGCGGCAGCCGCATCATCGGCTATGTGGCCAAGTCGATCATCGCCTGGGCCGATTGGGATATGGACGTTCAGCAGGCTCTGTCGCTTCCGCATCTGGTCAACCGCTTCGGGACTTACGATGTCGAAGAAAGCACCGCGGCCGAAGGATTCTCGGACGCGTTGATTGAGCTTGGGTTCGAGGTGAACCCACGGGATCTGACCTCGGGCCTGCATGCGATTGAAATAGGGGACGTGCTGGTCGGCGGTGCCGATCCACGCCGTGAAGGCATAGCGCTGGGCGAATAGCCCGGCGTTTCAAAGGGGATAGACATGGTGCAGGCAGTTGCATTGCCGCGAAACTTAGTTGGGATTGAGGCAGCTGTCGGTATCCTGAAGCGGAAATTCGGCGACCGGCTGCAAACCGGACAGGCGATCCGCGAACAGCACGGCCATACAACCACCTGGATCGAAAATCAGTCCCCGGATGCCGTGGTTTTTCCGCGTTCGACGGAGGAGGTGTCGGAGATCGTCAAAACCTGCGCGACCCACAAAGTGCCGGTGATCGCCTTTGGCACTGGCACGTCGCTGGAGGGCCATGTGAACGCGCCTTCTGGTGGGGTCTCGGTCGATTTGTCACAAATGAACAATGTACTGGCCGTTCATCCCGGTGATCTGGATTGTGTGGTGCAGCCCGGTGTGACGCGAGAAGAACTGAACACCCATTTGCGCGACCAGGGCTTGTTCTTCCCAATTGATCCCGGGGCAAATGCCTCATTGGGGGGAATGGCGGCGACGCGTGCGTCCGGCACGAATGCGGTGCGCTATGGCACGATGAAGGACAATATTCTCAGCCTCGAAGCCGTCATGCCGGATGGGCAGATCATCCGCACCGGGCACCGGGCCAAGAAATCCTCGGCCGGGTATGACCTGACCCGCTTGCTGATCGGCGCGGAAGGAACGCTGGGCATCATCACCGAACTTACACTGCGCCTGCAGGGCATCCCCGAGGCGATCACCTCGGCCCGCTGCTCGTTCCCCACGGTCGATGCGGCGTGTCAGGCGGTCATGCTGACCATTCAGTATGGTGTTCCGGTGGCCCGGATCGAGCTGCTGGACGAGATGTCGGTCAAGGCCGCCAATGCCTACTCTGGTCTGAGTTTGCCCGAAACACCACTGCTGCTGCTCGAGTTCCACGGCTCGGAAAGCAGTGCGGTCGAGCAGGCCGAAACCTTCGGCCAGATCGCGGAAGAGTTTGGCGGCTCCGATTTTGCGGCAACCTCAACGACCGAAGAGCGCAGCAAGCTCTGGCAGGCTCGGCACGACATGTATTGGGCTTGTCTTCAGCTGCGTCCGGGCGCGCGGGGGATTTCCACCGACGTATGCGTTCCGATTTCCAGACTGGCCGAATGCGTCACGGCAACACAGGACAAGGCGAAGGAGCTTGGGTTGATGGCGCCCATGGTCGGACATGTTGGCGACGGGAACTTCCATACTCTGCTACTGATCGACATGGAGAATGCCGACGAAGTGGAAAAGGCAGAAGACTTTGTCGGATGGCTGAACGATCTGGCTATTTCGATGGAGGGCACCTGCACGGGCGAGCATGGAATCGGACAGGGCAAACGACCCTATCTGATCAAAGAGCTTGGCCCAGCGGTTGCGTATATGGAGGCCATCAAAAAGGCGCTGGACCCTGATAACATCATGAACCCCGGAAAGATTCTGCCGACACCGTAACGCCTCGGAATTTCGTCTCCAAGCCACAAGAGTGCCCAAATTAATCACTATCAATTGCACGTATGAGCAGTGATTGATTTCGGGGATTGAAATGGACGCTTTAAGGTTCCTTGGCTTTGGGCTGATTGTAGTTCTGGTCGTTGCTGGACTGGATTACTATCAGCAGGACAAAAAGTCGGAAGGCACACTTTCGTTCAATGAGTATGTCGAAACGATCTCTGAACGATTCGACCGGAGCCAACAGAAGCGAGAGGCAAAAAAGGCTGATCGCGAGCGTGAGAAGCTGTGGGATGCGGGGGCTAAAAGCTATTTGCCCAAGCCACCGACCGGGTGGGCGCAACATGCCATGACCGAAGCTGATAACAGCGCGGTTTCCACGGCTCTTACCGAGTTTGGCCTGACACCGCTTATCAGTTCCATCAGTGGTCCGGCTGAGTTGGTCGCGCTCAATAGCGCTGGGAAAGAAGGCGCGATTCGTAAACTGGATGAGACCGGCGCGGTGTATTCCAACGATTCGGAGGTTATTTGGCTTGATATCTCGCTCAAGCCAAAGTCCGCTCGCAATACAATGGCCGGGCTGGCTTTGAGCGCTCAGAGCGCATTCCTTGGAGGCATGAAAGTTGAGGAAGGCTATGCCGTGATCGACGGTGTGGCATTCATGGAAACCACTGGAAATCTGCTGGATAACGACGAAAGGCCCAGGTACCGCGCGTTCACAGGTCGCATCGGTTTTGATCAGGAGGTCGTCATTCGCCTTCACACAGATGCCAAAGACGCGACGATCCGCGACTTTCTGGGCCGGGTGGATTACGCGGGCCTGAACCAGCTGTTGCCTCTGCCTGCCCTGGTTGTCGGCAAGGGGATCAATGTTCCCCTGGAACAACAGTCAGAGATCGCGGACGAAATGCACAAGCTCTATGAAGCGATGCAAAATGCGCAACTCAAACTGGGGCAGGAAAAGTTCAAAAATCTGGATGCTGCCTCTGTGATGGTTAACACTTTGGCCAGTTCTGGGTTCAACACCGAGGGTGTGGTGGACATTACGAATGGTAAAGTCTTCGAAAACCAGGAATTGTCGCAGCTGGCTTACATTCGCACGCAGGATCTGTTGCTGGAATCTGCCCTTAGCAAGGTCGAACCCCAGGTGGCCAGTGAAGGTGGCGACGGCGGGTTTTTTCAGAATCTGATGAACATGGCATTTAAGGCCAAAGCCGGGACAGATGCATCCCAGCAGAAGGCTTCATCGCAAGAGGTGAAGGTACGCAAGGGCGGTTTGGGTACTTCATCCTGCGCAACGCTGGGAAGCAGTAAACGGTGTTCGGTGGGCAGCAACTGACAACTCAGATAGCAAAAAGGACGATCTGCGCCATGCGCGGGTCGTTTTTTTTATATCACTGGTCGGATGAATGTCGCGCCGGGTGCCGCAAATGCGCCATATGGTGTCAACTGAATTCAAGGGGAGACGCCCGGTTATGAAAACCCAAGTCAAAGCACTGGTTGTTGGCGGCGGCGCCGTCGGGACCTCGATTGCCTATCATCTGGCCAAGGCAGGCTGGGACGATGTGATGCTGATCGAGCGGGACGAGCTGACATCGGGCTCGACCTGGCATGCGGCGGGCCTGTTGCCGCTGTTCAACATGTCCTATGCGACGACCCACATCCACAAATACTCCGTCGATTTCTACAAAACGCTTGAGGAAGAAACTGGTCTGAACGCGGGTTTCGCCGTGGTCGGCAACCTGCGTATGGCGCAGACGCAAGAGCGTATGGACGAGTACATGCTTTATGCGTCCACAGCCGAAACCTGTGACGTTGCATATGAGTGGCTAACGCCTGAGCAGATCAAGGAGCGCTGGCCGCTGATCGAGACCTCTGACCTGAAGGGTGCGATTTATCACACCGAAGACGGCTACATTAACCCTGCCGACGTGACTCAGGCGATGGCCAAAGGGGCCCGTCAGCGCGGTGTCGATATTGTTCGCAAAATGCAGGCCGATGCCTTCCACTGGAATGGCACACACTGGGAAGTCACCTGTACCAAGATGGTCGAGAAGGGCGGCAACCTCGTTCCTTCAGATGAGCAGGTGGTAATCACTGCCGAGCATGTCGTGACCGCATCGGGCAACCACGCGCAGCGGACAGCCAAGATGCTGGGCATCAAAATGCCCGCGATCCCGGTCGAGCATACCTTCATCGTAATGGACAAAGACCCTGAGCTGGTCAAATGGCGTGAGGCTGGTAACCCCGAACACCCTGTTGTCCGTGACGCCGACAATGAATCTTACGCCCGCGAAGAACGCGGTGGCTGGATTCTGGGTATCTATGAACACGGCGCGCCCGCACAGTTCGAACATGGCGTGCCAGACAGCTTCCGCGCCGACCTGTTCCCATTGGATCTCGACCGGATTGCGGATCAGTACATGGCAATGGCCGAACGTGTGCCGTCTTGCGCTGAATCCGGCCTGAAAGACGATTTCAACGGCCCGATCTGCTACACCCCTGACGGCAACCCGCTGGTTGGCCCCGCTCCGGGTCTGCGCAACATGTGGCTGGCCGAAGGTTTCTCGTTCGGTATCACCGCCGCAGGCGGCACCGGCTACTATCTGGCGCAGATGATGGTCGACGGCGAAGCCGAGATCGACATGGCCTCGCTGGACCCCAAACGTTACTCGTCCAACTGGATGACCACCGAGTTCGCAGCGCGCAAGAACGAAGAGTGCTATGAGCACGTCTACATTCTGCACCACCCGGATGAAGAGCGTGAGGCATGCCGCCCGCTGCGGACGGTTCCGGCCTACGACCGCCAGAAAGCACGCGGCGCGCAATTCGGTTGGGTCAATGGCTGGGAACGTCCGAACTATTTCGGCCCGCTGGACGCGCCGGACAACTTCGACAGGGAAAGCCGTTCGTTCCGTCGTGGTGGCTGGTGGCAATACGCCGTCGAAGAAGCCAAAGCGATCCGCGAAGGCGTTGGCCTGATCGACGCCTCGGCCTTCACCAAGCATGTCGTCAAAGGCCCCGGTGCGACTCAGTTTCTGGATTGGTTCACCTGCAACAAGCTGCCCAAGGTCGGTCGCATCAACCTGACCTACGCGCTGACCTCGCACGGCACCACCCGCACCGAGTACACCATCGTCCGCAACGGCGAAAACAACTACTACATCGTCTCTGCCGGTGCCTGGACCGAGTACGACGCCGACTACCTGCGTAAGGCGGCCGAGGACAAGATGGAGGAGTTCGGCTATATCGAGATCCAGGACGTGACCACCCAGTGGGGCGTCTTCGCCATCGCCGGACCCAAGTCGCGTGACGTTCTGAAAGAAGTCATCAAGGACGCTGATCCGGAAACTGCACTGTCCAACAAGCGCTTCCCGTGGCTGTCGGCGCGCCAGATCGAACTGGGCATGTGCCCGGTCAACGCGATCCGCGTGGCCTATACCGGTGAGCTGGGTTGGGAATTGCACCACCCGATCGAGATGCAGAACTACCTGTTCGACCTGCTGGAGCAAGCTGGTGAGAAGCACGGTATGAAGCTGGTCGGTGCCCGCGCCCAGAACTGGCTGCGTCAGGAGAAATCCTATCGTGCATTTGGTACCGAACTGGGCCGCGACGCGACACCGCTTGAGGCCGACCTGCCGCGCTTTGTCGACCTGTCGAAAGACTTCTACGGCAAGGCCAAGCTGGAAGAGACCGGCGTGCGTGTGAAGTGCTGCACTCTGCTGATCGACGGACCGGACGATGCCGACCCGTGGGGCCGCGAGGCGCTGTACACGCCTGAAGGCGAGCGGGTTGGTCGTCTGACCTCGGGCGGCTATTCGGTGGCCTTCGAGAAATCCATCGGCATGGGGTATGTGAAGCCCGAGCAGGCGGTCGAAGGCACCAAGCTGCAAGTTAAAATTCAGGACAAGCTGTGGGACGCGGTCGTCACCTGTGACAGTCCGTATGATCCGAAAAACGAAACCATCCGCAAGGACGGCTAATTGACCAAAGGCCCCGGTAACATCCGGGGCCTTTTTCTATTGGTTACGCAGAGAGTTCGTCGAAACATTCCAGCGCTTTGGCTGCGTACATCATCGACGGACCTCCGCCCATTTGAATGGCCATGGCCAGAACATCCGAGACCTCTTCCCGACTCGCCCCGGCTTTGATCAAGGCTTCGGTGTGCAGCGTGATGCAGGGCTCGCACCGGGCGGCAATGGACATACCCAAGGCGACCAACTCTTTTGTTTTGTAGTCCAGCACGCCGCCTTCCTTGACGGACTTCCCAAGCGCACCAAAGGCGCGGGCGGTGTCTGGGATAGCCGAATTGAGATTTCTCAGGTTTTTGCGTGTGTCCGAGAGCTTTTCTTGCCAACTCATAAGTAAGGGTCCTTATACATATCACACATTGAATATGTAAGCGGCTCCTATCACACCTTGATTTCGATCAGGTCCTTGGCTTTTCCGAGACAAAAGCAAGATTGTTGGCGGGCATCTCGACAATCTCAACCAAGGTCAGATTGCATTGACGCAGCAATCCCCGGATTTCGCCGTCGTCTTTGTATCCGATCTCAGGGTATTGTTGTGTCAGCGCCGCGTGGAAGTTCTGGTCGCCCTCGCTGGTCAATTGGCCTGCGCGCATGAATGGCCCGTATAGTACAAGGCGGCCCCCAGGATTCAGGGACAGAGCGGCTTCGGTTACCAGAGTCTTAACCTCTGGCCAGCTGATCAAATGCAGCAGGTTGACCAAGACGATCAGGTCCTGCGCGCCGTGGCGTGAATGCCAACCCGGATCGGTCGCATTCAGTTCAATTGCAGGGGCTATGTTTTCGAAACCGTCCGCGTACGCGTCGATCGAAATGCGCCGTTGGGGTTCGACTTCGCTGGGTTGCCAGTTCAGCCCGCGCAGGCGCTGCGCAAAGGCGGCAACGTGTTGGCCTGTGCCGCTGGCCAATTCCAGTGCGCGACCTGTTGGCGGGGCGAACCGCGCCAACAGATCGCAAAGGGCTTCGGCGTTTCGGCTGGCTGCCGGTGCCACCATTTTTTCCCCATCGGACGCAGTTGCGACGCTGGCATTCGGGGGAAGCTTGCGTGGAGTCATGCGCGTAACCTTTCCGGTTTGAGGGCCGAAACACTGGCTTCATCCAACTCTGACCGATGTCCAGTCGTCAAATCCGCCACAAGTTTCGATGCGGCAGGCGCAGTTTGAAAGCCGTAACCGCCCTGAGCGGCCGACCAGATAAACGTGGGCTCAGCCGGGTCGGGGCCCAGAACCAGTGTCCCGTCTGGTGCAAAGCTGCGCAAACCGGCCCAGTTTGCCTCGACCCTTGTCACGGGTTCGGTCACCATCGCCTCGTACCGTGCCAGCCCTTCGGCCAACACCATATCGTCAGCATAGGCGTCATGGGGAAAACTCGGGTCGGCCTCACAGGGCGAAACAATCAGCTTTCCGGCATCGGGTTTGGCATACCAGCCTTCACCGGCACCCAGCATCATAGGCCAACGCGTTACGTCATGTCCGCCAGGGGCAGGAATGCGCGCCATCGAGCGGCGACGCGGTTCAATGCCGATCGGTGCGACACCTGCCATTGTTGCGACTTCGTCCACCCACGCGCCAGCAGCGTTCACCACGTTTCGGGCTTCGAAAACTTCGCGGGTTTCTACAATCCAATGCCCGGACTTTGTGACGCTTTGCACCTTTTGGCGGGTCAAAACCAGGCCGCCGTTGGCCCGGATCATGCGCACAAAATCCTGCATCATCCGGTCCGTGTCGATGTCAAAGGCCGAGTAGCTTGTGGCCACTTGGCCAACTGTCTGAGGGTTCAATATCGGAACCCGCGCAACGGCCTCGACCACCGAAATCCCCCGAAGCCCAAGATCTGCCGCATCCTGCGAAAACTGGTCTTCTTGATCGTGCCCGGCGATCAACATCAAGCCACGCGGTGACAGATAACCGTTCGAGGTAAGGTACGCCTCGCTGGCCGTGTTCAGAGCAACCACGGACGGCGGGCCATAACCTTTTTCGAACATGGCCGCAGACCGGCCGGAGGTATGATACCCCAGCGCGTCTTCCGCCTCGAGAACGACGACTTGACCATGTTCGGACAACCGCGCGCCCGCGCTTAGGCCGGCTATGCCTCCACCAATGATTAGGAAGTCTATCATGTCCGAAACTCCGAGGGAGGACTCTCCCGAATACCCTGCTGATTTACTTTTACGTGGCTCGTGCGCGAACACTTGCACGCGAAACACAGTTCGAAAAGAGGTGTAATTTCCGTAATGTAAACTTGATCCAAAGCTATCAGCCTGTTTTTAGTGCAGCCAACATCGGAATCGGAGAAAAACGTGACACCGGCAGAGTTACATCCAATGGCCACGGGGCATATCCCGTCTTACGTCACGCAGGCAGATGGCAGTGACTTCCTGCTGACCTTCATGTTTGTGTTTACCGTCCTTGTGATCGTGCTGATTGGTGTTGGCTATTTCACCCTGCATTCAATTCCGGAAAAAATTGCGCATGAATCCAATCATCCCCAGTTTCAGCTTGTGGGTATTTTGGCTCTGTTGGCGTTGTTTACTCACAATGGGTTGTTCTGGGTGGCTGCCATTCTAGTCGCTGGGTTCCAGTTTCCGGATGTTGCTGCACCCTTGCGCGCCATAGCGGATGCGATCCGATCGCTGGGCAATCAACGCGGCGATGAACCGTTGCCTGCCGAACCGACGCAAACCACCGCGCAGCGGGAGCAGTAAACGATGCTAGAGACACTGATGTGCGCGCTGGTAACGGTGCTGCCCGATTACCTGTTCCGTCGCTTCGTGCAAGGCAAACGCATCGGGCACGAGATCACTCTGTTCACCATGTGGTACGAATTGCGCTGGGGTTTGACCACCTGTGCCATTCTCGCGCTGACCGTGATCACCACGCTGTTCTATTTCCACCCGGCCAGCAAAACGGCGGCGTCCTACTTTCGTACCGTGACGATCCTGCCGCAATTGGGGGGGCGCGTCTCTGAGGTCTATGTGACGAACAACCAACAAGTCGTTGCCGGACAGCCCATTTTCCGGATCGAAGATTTCACCCAAACCGCGCAGGTCGAGTCCGCGCATGCGCAAATTGCGCAGGTTCAGGCCTCGTTGAAGGTGGCCGAGACCGACCTGGCCGAAGCCGAGGCCGGCATTGCAGGCGCGCGTGCCGCTCTGGACCAGTCGCTTGAGGATCTGGAGCGTAACACCACCCTACGGGACGAAGGCTCCAGCGCCGTGCGGCTGGCCGAGATCGACCGGCTGGAAAACCTCGTCGCCGAGCGCGAAGCGCAGCTGACCGCATCGCAATCCCGACGCGCCGCTGTCGTGCAACAAATCGAGGAATTGATCCCCGCGCAACTGGCCAGCGCAAATGCCCAATTGGACGCAGCGCTGACAGAGCTGGACAAAACTGTGGTCAGCGCGGGCGTGACGGGCCGGGTCGAACAGTTCGGCCTGCAGGTCGGCGATTACGTCAGCCCTTTGTTGCGACCGGCAGGCATCCTGGTCCCGTCCGCCTCGGGGCACGACAGGTTTCAGGCTGCGTTCAACCAGATGTCGGCGCAAGTCATCAAGCCCGGCATGATCGGAGAGCTGGGCTGCATGACCAAACCGTTCACCGTGATTCCGGTGGTCGTGGTCGAAATTCAGGACGTTATCCCTTCCGGGCAGATCCGCCCCTCGGATGAGCTGCGCGACGTGCAGGCCAACAACAATCCCGGGTCGATTCTGGTGTATCTGGAACCTTTGTACAAAGGCATGGCGGACGACATTCCCCCAGGCAGCAACTGTCTGGCGAACGTCTATACCGACAACCATGAAAAGCTGGAGCACGAGGACCTTGGTTTCTGGGAGGCTGCTTTCTTGCATGTGGTCGACACGATCGGCGTCGTCCACGCGGCGGGCCTGCGCCTGCGCCTGATCCTGATGCCGGTGAATACGCTGGTTCTGACGGGGCACTGACCAGTTGGACAGTTGGATGTATCGATCCGGTTTGCGCATCGCACCTAATGGGATGTGCGACCGGGCTGGTCATCTGGGGCAAGCGAGACAAAGGAATAGGCCAGAACGCAGGCGGCAAACGCTGCGACAAAGCAGAAGACCGTCGTGAACGAACCGGTTATGGCAAAAACCGAACTACCCAAAGCCATGCCGACGGTTCCGCCCAACAGCTGAAACGTCATCGAGATGCCGCTTGCCTGCCCGTGCAGGGTTTTCGGCACGGTTGACATAATAGCACGCCTTGGGGGGACAAACAGAAACGGCACGCAGCATCCCCAAAGGAAGTACCCGCTATAGATCAACATGGCGATGTCCAGGTGCATCCCTAACGCGACCAAAAGAATGGCGATCGTACCCAGCGTTGTACCAGTCAGTGATGGTCCGCGCGTGCCGAATTTATCCGCAACTTTTCCCGCCATCGGGGCTACGAAAATTTGCGGAAAGGCGATCGGTAACAGGGCGACGCCAGCGATCAGCGGTGAAAACCCGAGCTGGGATTGAAAATACGATGCACCGAAGACGAACAGGGCAATCTTGCCGAACTGCGCAGTAAACAGGATCATGTTCGAGGCCGCAAAGCCCGGGTTGGCAAAAAGAGATATGGCAATCAGGGGCGATCCCACTCTCCGCTCAGTGCGGACAAATAACACCAGCAAAGCAAGGCCTGCAGATAGTGCCATCAGAACCTCGGGTTGTGCCCAGCCCCGATCCGGACCTTCCATGATACCGAAAACAAGGGCCGCCAGCCCGGCCACCAGCAGTACCAGGCCTTTCGTGTCAAACCTGCTCTCTTTTTGATGCGGCGGATCCTGCCAGAAAACCCAGGCGACCAAGGCGACCACCAGAACGATTGGGGGATTGACCCAGAATATCCAGCGCCAGGACAGGTACTCGGTCAACAAGCCCCCAACCAGCGGACCCATCGACAGGAAAACGGTCCCGATCCCGCCATAAAGGCCAAGTGCCAGACCTCGTTCCTTTTCGTCAAAGGACTGGATCAGAACGACTAGCGACAGTGGGAAAATCAGGGCCGCCCCGATGCCCTGAACAGCTCGGGCCGAAAGCAGCGCAAAGCCGCTTTCGGCAAATCCACCCAAAGCGGATGACAGGCCGAATATTATCAAGCCAGCGCTGAGCAACAGGCGTATACCCAGAATATCGCCCAGCCGACCCGCCGCACCGGCAAAGCAGGCCAATACCAGCAGATAGATGTTCACAACCCAATGTGCATCCAGCCGCGACAGACCAAGCTCAGCACGGATGGTTGGCAGGGCGACGCTGACGACCGTTTCGTCCAGCAGAATAACACCCAGAATGGCCCCCATCGCACCGAGTATCCACCAGCGGCTGCGATCGTGCGCGTTGGTCTCCATAGGCTTTTTCGTTTCGTGTTGAGGTGGGTAAGCCATTGGCCCATCAGGTCCCGCACACCTGCGCTCGTCAAGGCTCCATCCAGTATTCATTGAGCTGGGTGGTCACCTGAAACAAAAAAGGGCCGGACAAATGGCCAGCCCTTCGGTGCGTTGTGAAGTGGTTTATTGCGGAATTTCGCCTTCCAGCCCTTCGATATAGAAGTTCATACCCGCCAGAGTGCCGTCATCTGCGGTCTCACCTTCCGCCAGCCAGTCGCTCCCGTCCTGTTTTTTCAGCGGACCGGTGAAGGGGTGGTATTCACCTGCGGCCATTGCGGCTTTCATTGCGAGTGCTTCTTCCTTGACGTCGGCCGGTACAGCGTCCGTGATCTCGCCGATCTCAACCATGCCTTCCTTGATGCCGTCCCATGTGTTCACGGTTTCCCACGAACCATCCATTACGGCCTGGGTCCGCGCGATGTAGTAAGGCGCCCAGTTGTCGATGATCGAAGATACGCGCGGGTGCGGAGCGTATTCGCTCATATCCGAAGCCTGACCAAAGGTGATGACGTTGCCCGCCTCCTGCGCGGCCGCCTGCGGAGCGGTCGAGTCGGTGTGCTGCAGGATCACGTCTGCACCCTGTTCGATCAGAACGGTGGCGGCGTCAGCCTCTTTTGCAGGGTCGAACCAGGTGTAGGCCCAGACGATCTTGAACTCGACGTCAGGGTTCACTTTCTTGGCGTGGATATAGGCCGAGTTGATGCCACGGATCACTTCGGGGATCGGGTACGACCCGATGTAGCCGATGATGTTCGACTCGGTCATTTTCCCGGCGATGTGACCCTGCACGGCGCGACCTTCGTAGAAGCGGGCCGAATAGACGGACACGTTCGGTGCAGTCTTGTACCCTGTGGCGTGCTCGAACTTCACGTTCGGGAACTTCTTGGCCACGTTGATGGTCGGGTCCATGTAGCCGAACGAGGTGGTAAAGATCAAATCCGCGCCTTCCAGCGCCATCTGGGTCATCACGCGTTCTGCGTCCGGGCCTTCGGGTACGGATTCAACAAACACGGTCTCGACCTTGTCTCCGAATTCTTCCTCTACCGCCAGACGGCCCTTGTTGTGTTCATAGGTCCAGCCGCCATCGCCCACCGGGCCGACATAGACGAACCCGACCTTGGTCTTGTCTTCGGCCATGGCGCCCGTGGCCAGACCCAGCGCCATGGCGGCACTTGTCAGAAGTGTAGTGAATTTCATGTTGTTACTCCCCAAGTTGGTTCAGTTGGCCCCGTCTAATGCGAGGCATGGAAGGTCCGGCCCAGTGCGGCAGGTGCGCTGCTCTTGTCGGCCGAAAGGATCACAAGCACAAGGATCGTGATGATATAGGGCGACATTGCCAGATACTCGACAGGAATGGCAACGCCCGCTGCCTGCAGATTAAGCTGCAACACCGTGATTCCGCCAAACAAATACGCACCCAGCAATGCGCGCCATGGCTTCCAGCTGGCGAACACCACCAGCGCCAGCGCGATCCAGCCGACACCGGCGGTCATGCCCTCGGTCCACTGCGGCACGCGGATCAGGCTGATGTAGGCGCCACCCAGACCGGCGCAGGCACCACCAAACAGAATCGCCATTATGCGGATCTTGATGACCTTGTAGCCAAGCGCGTGCGCCGCGTCGTGGTTTTCACCCACCGCGCGCAGGATCAGACCAACGCGGGTGTATTTCAGCGTGGCCCAGACCGCTGCGGTCAGGGCGATCCCGACATACAGGATCGGGTCATGCTGGAACAGGATCGGGCCAATCACCGGGATGTCGCTGATCACCGGGATATGGATATCACCCATGCTGGGCGGTTTGATCCCCACATAACTTTGGCCCAGAAGGGCGCTGAAGCCGAGGCCGAACAATGTCAACGCAAGGCCACTGGCCACTTGGTTCGCCAGCGCAACCTGTGTCAGCAACACGAACAACAGTGATAGCACTGCACCACCGATGGCCGCAGCAATAAAGCCCAGCCAAGGAGACCCGGTCTCGACCGAGATCGCAAAGCCGCTGATCGCACCGACGATCATCATACCTTCGACGCCAAGGTTCAGAACGCCTGCCTTTTCGACGACCAGTTCTCCGATCGCGGCCAGCAGCAGGGGGGTTGCGGCCACCATCAGCGAGGCCAGTAAGAGTACGGGATTGATTTCACCAAGGTCCATGGGTCACGCCACCTCGCTACGGGCCGCACGGATGCGGTAGTTTGTCAAAAGATCGAATGCCAACAGGAAGAACAGGAGCATCCCCTGGAACACCTGAATGGCGGCGGCAGGCAGGCCCAGCTGAGACTGCGCGATTTCTCCGCCGATATAGGTCAGCGCCATCAGGCCACCGGCCAGCAGGATGCCCACCGGATGCAGTCGGCCCAGAAAGGCCACGATGATCGCGGTAAAGCCGTAGCCCACGTTGAAGTCGATGCTGACGACGCCCGAGGGGCCAGAGACTTCGAACATCCCGGCCAGCCCCGCCAAAGCACCGGACAGACCCAGGCAGAACAGGATCAGGCGGGCAGGGTTCACACCTGCGAATTTTGCCGCCCGTGGGGCCTCGCCGGTCAGGCGGATGTGAAAGCCCAGCATATGCCGGTTCAGCAGGACATAGGCAAAGATCACCGCAATCAGAGCCGTAACCACGCCCCAGTGCATACCGGAACCGGCGATCAGCTCGGCGTTATGCGCGCTTTCATAGGATTGCAGATTGCGCGATCCGGGAAAACCGAACCCTTCGGGGTTCTTCAGCAGGCCCAGTGAGACTGAGGCCAGCATCTGCTCAGCCACATAGACCAGCATCAGCGATACAAGGATCTCATTGGTGCCAAAGCGCACTTTAAGAAAGGCAGGGATCATCGCCCACAGCCAGCCGCCAATCGCGCCGGCAATCACCATGATCGGGAAGATATAGAACGCGTCCAGAGGGTAAAAGGCCAGACCAGCCCCTGCGCCAAAGATGGCACCCATGATGTATTGACCCTCGGCCCCGATGTTCCAGATGCCTGCTCGAAAGCCCAGGGACAGACCAATCGCGATCAGCACTAGCGGGGCGCCCTTCACCAGCAGTTGCGGGCGATAATAGAATGCGAACTCCCCGAATAGAGGCTCCCAGAAGATCGTGCCAATGGCTTCGACCGGGTTCTTGCCCAGAATGGCGAACAGGATGCCGGCGAAGATCATGGTCGCCAGAACCGCGACCAACGGGGTGGCATAGGACCACGCCTTGGACGGCTGAGGCCGTTTCTCCAACACTATCATCTGCTCATCCCCCCAGATTTTTCATCTTTTTGTAAATACTCTCGCCGAAGGCGGTCCGACGGATCAAACATGAGCCACCTCCATGCCGTGCGCGCCGCCCATCATCAGGCCGATTTCGTCCACGGTCAGACCTGTTGTTGTGCGCGGGGCGCTGAGCCGTCCTTCGTTCAGGGCGGCAAAGCTGTCTGAGATTTCCATAAGTTCGTCCAGATCCTGACTGATGCAGATCACCGCGGTTCCCTTGGCCGCCAGGTCCAGAATAGCCTGACGGATCGAGGCCGCTGCCGCCGCGTCCACGCCCCATGTCGGTTGGTTCACCACCAGAACGTCGGGGTTTTGCAGCACCTCACGCCCGATGACGAATTTCTGCAGGTTACCCCCTGACAGAGATCGCGCGGCGTTTTCAGGTCCGGGCGTGCGGACGTCAAAAGCGCTGATGATTTTTTCAGCAAAACTCTTAGTCTCAGCCCATTTCAGAAAGCCGTTACTCTCTAACCCCTCGCGGACCGAACCGGTCAACAGCGCGTTTTCAGTCAGGCTCATATCGGGTGCCGCGGCATGACCCAGCCGTTCTTCGGGCGCTGTAAGAACACCCAGCTTGCGACGAGCAGTCGGCCCGAGTTTACCAATCCGTTGACCGTTGAACTTAATCGCATCGGCGGCTGTAGGAATCTCACCCGATAGAACGCCCAGCAACTCGTCCTGACCGTTGCCGGCAACACCACCGATGCCCAGAACCTCACCCTTGCGGACGGTCAAGTGGACGTTCCTCAATGCGGTCCCGAACTCTGACGGTGAAGGAACCGACAAGCCGCTGACATCCAGCGCCACCTCACCAAACTCACGGCCAGAACGTTCCGGGGTCTGCAGGGTCGATCCGACCATCATCTCAGCCATGTCGCGGGCTGACGTCTCGGCTGGAACACATTCGCCCACATTCTTGCCCAACCGCAGGATTGTGGCGTGATCGCAAAGCGTGCGGATTTCTTCCAGCTTGTGCGAGATATACAGGATCGACGTGCCTTCCGAGCGCAGTTTGTTCAAAGTCTCAAACAGGATATCCACCTCTTGCGGCGTCAGAACCGAGGTCGGTTCGTCCATGATCAGCAGCTTAGGCTCTTGCAGTAGGCAGCGGATGATTTCGACCCTCTGGCGTTCACCAGCGGACAAATCACCAACGGTGCGATAGGGGTCCAGCGGCAGGCCATAGGTTTCTGAAACTTCGCGAATACGCGTGGCCAGATCACCCATGGCCGGAGGGTTTTCCATCCCCAAAGCGATGTTCTCGGCCACGTTCAGCGCATCGAACAGCGAGAAGTGTTGGAACACCATCGCAATTCCGTCGGTCCGCGCCGCGCGCGGTTCAGGCGGGGCAAAGGGTTGGCCGCGCAGCAACATGGTGCCGCTGTCGGGTTTCACCAGCCCATAGATCATTTTCACCAGTGTAGATTTTCCCGCACCGTTTTCACCCAACAGCGCGTGAACTTCGCCTTCACCGATGTCAAAGGACACCTGATCATTGGCCACGACGCCGGGATAGGCTTTGGTCAGCCCTTGCAAGCTTAAAAGTGGAGTGGTCACGCGCTCAGGTCCTTTTTCAATTCGTTCTGCCGGGCAGGGCGCAGAATTTGCGCCGCGACACCAACTGCGATCATTTGCGGGTGTTTGCCCAGAGAGGGGTCCCCGATTGGGCAGGTGATCCGACCAATCCGCACGGGCGCATGCCCCAACGCGGCCAGCCGGGACCGGAATCGCGCCCATTTCGTAGCCGAGCCGATCAGGCCCGCAAAGCGGAAATCATGCAAAAGCAGCCTGTTGCACAGTTCCAGATCCAGATTGTGTGAATAAGTCAGCACAAGATGCTCGGCATCGCGCGGTGCGTGACGAACTAGTTCGGCCGGTTTGGCCGCCGGAACAATGGTCACACCGTTCGGCACATCATCCGGAAAGCGTTCTGGCCCGGTGTCGACCCAGGTAATCGCCAGATCGGGCAGGGGGGACAGTACATCTACCAGAGCCCTTCCAACATGACCTGCGCCCCAAATCCAGAGGTTGCGTGTAGGTTCGTGAACCGGCTCGATCATCCATCCATCGATCAGCTGCGGGTCGGGCTTTACACCTTGACCGCGGGCCTGCGCCAGCAAGCGCTTGACCGACAGTGGCATTTCACCGCCCGAGGCTGAACGCGCGATGATAGAGTCACTCAGTCGTTCAACCGCCTCAAGATCATAGATTTCGCTAAGCAGGGTTACGGCCCCGCCGCAGCACTGGCCCATATCAGGGCCAAGCGCGTGTTGTGTCTGGCGTGCAGGCACGGTTTGAGATCGCGCCGCTTCGGCCGCCTGAAACTCCAGGGTTCCACCGCCGATGGTGCCCGATTGCCCGTCCTCCCAAACAAGCATTGCGGCACCGACCTCGCGCGGAGACGACCCCTTGATCCCGGCGATAACCACCCGGACCACCTTACCGTGGGTTTTGACCGCCTCCCTCAAAGCCTCTCGATCAAATCCCATCAGATGCCTCCCTTCATCCTTTGGACGCCGTGCCAGACCTCTTCGGCCGTGGCGGGCGCATCCAGTGCCGGATAGCTGTCGCCGCAGGCGGCTACTGCATTGGACAGGGCCAGCCACGCCGAGATACCCAGCATGAAGGGCGGCTCTCCCACCGCTTTCGAGCGATAAATCGTATCCTCGCGGTTTTGACCGTCCCACAAGGCGACATTGAAGATGTCAGGACGGTCCGAGCAGGCCGGAATCTTATAGGTCGACGGCGCATGCGTGCGCAGGTTGCCTTTTTCGTCCCATACCAGTTCCTCGGTCGTCAGCCAGCCTGCGCCCTGTACGTAACCACCTTCGACCTGCCCGATATCCAGTGCCGGGTTCAGCGACGCGCCTGCGTCGTGCAGGATATCGGTGCGTAGGATGCGGTTCTCACCGGTTAACGTGTCGACAGCGACCTCGGTGATCGAGGCACCGTAGGCGAAGTAAAAGAACGGACGACCCCGGCCTTTGATCCGGTCCCACTCGATTTTGGGCGTCTTGTAGAACCCGGTTGCCGACAAGCTGATCCGGCCCTGATAGGCCAACGCGGCGGCTTCGGCGAAGGTATATCGTTCTTCACCGACCGAGACATACCCATCCGAAAAAGTCACCGTCGACGGATCGGCCTGATGCCGTTCGGCCAGATAGTCGGCCATCCGGTCACGGATCGTATCGCAAGCCGCTTTCACCGCCATTCCGTTCAGATCACTGCCCGAAGACGCCGCCGTGGCCGACGTGTTCGGCACTTTGGCCGTATCTGTGGCGGTGATCTTCACCATCTCGAGCGGGATGCCAAAGCGCGAGGCTGCCACTTGCGCCACCTTCTGGAACAGGCCCTGACCCATTTCGGTGCCGCCGTGGTTCAGGTGGACCGATCCGTCCTGATACACATGCACCAGCGCACCGGCCTGGTTCAGGTGAGTCAGCGTGAAGGAAATGCCGAACTTGACCGGAGAAAAGGCGATGCCTTTCTTGATAACGGAGTTCTCTGCGTTCCACTTCTTGATGGCTGCCTTGCGGGATATATAGTCACTGGATTTGAGCAGCGCCTCTGTCATCCCATGCAGTTCGAAATCGGTGACTTCCATTCCGTAGGGCGTGGTGTTCCCCCCCGCAGGAACTGGCCGGACAGGCGGAGCAGTTTTTACCTGTTCAACCCTGCCGGGGCTTGTCAGCTCTTCACGAGGGTCGACATGGCCAAGCGGGCGTTCGGGCAGGTGCTCGGGCTCCATGATCGGCACATGAGCAGGGTCGTAATAGTTCCGGCGACGCAGTTCGACCGGGTCCAGACCCAATTCATACGCAGCATGGTCCATCACGCGTTCAATCCCGACCATACCCTGCGGGCCGCCAAAGCCGCGATAGGCGGTAGCGGATTGGGTGTTGGTCTTCAGCCGATGGCTTTCGATCTGGGCATTCGGCAACAGATAGGCGTTGTCCGAATGCAGCATCGCACGGTCCGCGACGGGCAGGGAAAGGTCCTGAGCCCAGCCACAGATTGCGTAGTGGTGGAACGAAACGCCCTGAACATGGCCGTGCTCATCGAACCCGGCCTTGTACGCAATCCGGAACGCGTGGCGCTTGCCGGTAATGATCATGTCATCGTCGCGGTCATAGCGCATCTTGCAGGTCTTGCCGGTTGCGCGAGCTGCCACGGCGCAGGATACGGCCAGTGCGTTCCCCTGACTTTCCTTGCCGCCAAAGCCGCCACCCATGCGGCGTGTCTCAACACGTATGGCGTGCATGGGAACGCCCAAGGCATCCGCCACTTTGTGCTGAATCTCGGTGGGGTGCTGAGTCGAGCTATGCACCAGCATATCCGCACCCTCATTCGGCACGGCCAGTGCGGCCTGACCTTCGAGGTAGAAATGCTCTTGCCCGCCGAGCTCGAAAGAGCCTTCGATGACATGCGCGGCGTTTTCGATTGCTGCGTCCGCGTCGCCCTTGGCGTAGATGCGCGGGCCTTCCTCGAACCGGCTGTCAGCGTCCAGCGCCTCTTGGATTGTCAGGATCGGTGTTTCTTCGGCATAATCGATATTGCCCAACCGTGCTGCCTTGCGCGCGGCCAGATGGCTGGTGGCGATCACAAGGAAAACGGGCTGACCGATATAGTGGATGGTGCCATCCGACAGCAGCGGCTCATCATGGATCGACGGAGAGACGTCGTTTGCAAAGGGCAGGTCATCAGCGGTCATCACCATGACAACCCCGTCTGCAGCTTTCACCGCTGACAGATCCATCGACGTGATCGTGCCCTTGGCAATCGGGCTTAAGCCAAAGGCCAGATGCAGCGATCCCTTGGGTGTTGGAATGTCATCCACATAACGCGCAGTTCCCGAGACATGCAGTGGGGCTGCGTCATGGGGCAGGGGTTTGGTCACGCTCATGCCAACACCTCCAATACGTTTGTCACTTCACCCTGATCTTCCAGGAAGTACCTCTCAAGCATCGCTTTCGCGGTTTCCAACCGGTAGTTGGCCGAGGCCCGCATGTCCGTCATCGGAGTGAAATCGCTGTCGAAGGCCGGCATTGCAGCTTGAACGGTCTCGCGTATCCAGGGATTGCCCGTCAGTGCCGCTTCGACAGTCGAAGCGCGCTTCGGAATACCAGCCATGCCGCCGAACGCGATACGCGCATCAGTGATTACGCCGTCCGTCACGGTGATATTGAAACACCCGCACACGGCCGAAATATCCTGATCGAAGCGTTTGCTGAGCTTGTAGGCCTTCAGACGATCTTCCTGACGTGCGAAGCTGACGGCCTCGACGAATTCGCCTGGCGCGCGGTCCTGCTTGCCATAGTCGATGAAAAACTCTTCCAGCGGGATCGAACGACGCGCGTCGCCCTTGCGCAGATGCAGTGTCGCGCCCAGAGCGATCAACGCGGGCGGGTTGTCCCCGATGGGCGAGCCGTTGGCGATATTGCCACCGACGGTTGCCGCGTGGCGCACCTGTACACTGGCATAACGGCGGATCATTTCAGCGTAAGAAGGGTGCGGGTCGGCCAGCGCCTCACCCATACGGTTCATGTCAACCATGGCGCCGAAACGGATTTCTTCTTCGGTGATCGTGATCTCTTTCAGATCATCACAGCGGTTCAGAAAGATTACCGGATCGAGATCGCGCAACTGTTTGGTGACCCACAATCCTACATCAGTCGCTCCGGCGACCAAAGTGGCGTCCGGATTCTGGGCATAAACAGCCGCCAACTCATCCGTTGATCCCGGCAGCATCGGCGATGTCACCCGTGTTGCGACCGGCTTGTCTTTGACCCAAACAGGAACCGGTTGAGCCTCGGCAGCTTCAGCCGCGCGTATGATCGGTGCGTAGCCGGTACACCGGCAAAGGTTCCCAGCTAGCTGCGTGTCGTGATCCGTGGCACCATTGGCATGGCTTGCAACCATCGACATGACGAAGCCGGGGGTGCAGAAGCCGCATTGCGATCCATGCAGGTCGATCATGGCTTGCTGGGCTGGGTGCGCCTCGCCATTCGGGCCGCTGGCACCTTCGACGGTGCGCACGGCCTTGCCATGCAGTTGAGGCAAGAACAGAATGCATGAATTCAGCGCCTTGTGGCCGCCCTCATCCGTCACCATGACGGTGCAAGCTCCGCAATCGCCTTCATTGCAGCCTTCCTTGGTGCCGGTCAGGCCGCGATCCTCGCGCAGCCAGTCCAGCAGGGTCGCCGTCGGATCGACATCCGCCAGCTCCACTGTCTCTCCGTTCAGAAGAAACGTGATATTCATTCGAGAAACCCGTCGCCTTACCCGGTTGCGCCCATCGGTGCCCTCCTTCGATGCGACGTAGAAAGAGTGGCGGGCGAATAGCTTGCCGTCAGATGTTAGAAAGTGCATAGGTTGTCTGGCAAGAAAAACTGCCTATGTGATACACCAATTGGGGCTGACGACGCGTGATTATTGCATTCGTCTAATGATCAGCGGCTTGAAACTAAAGCGCTTTTTTCCTTTAGCTGGCGATGAGCTCCGAAGCACCTTCTAAAAAAACCGAATAATCAAAGGTTATTTTTTAGGCGTCTCACGGCTAAGGTTCCTGCTTTTGCCGGGCGCCCTGCTGCGATAGCGTGGCGGTCATGAGCAGTACTCCACGATTCATTCACCTCCGCGTTCACACCGAATATTCCCTGCTGGAAGGCGCCGTGCGGCTAAAAAAGCTGCCCGGTTTGTGTGAAAAGATGGAAATGCCCGCCGTTGCGGTAACTGACACCAACAGCATGTTTTCGGCGCTGGAATTTTCGGTGACCGCTAGCGGGGCAGGTGTCCAGCCGATCATGGGGTGCCAGGTTGATCTGACGTACGTGCAGGCCCAGCCGGGCGAAAAGCCCAAGGCCCCGGCGCCGCTGGTACTGCTGGCGCAGTCCGAGGTTGGGTACGAAAACCTGATGAAGCTGAGTTCGTGCCTGTATGTCGATAAAGGTGGGCAGTTGCCGCAGGTCACGTTGGAGGAACTGGCGGATCGGTCCGACGGTTTGATCTGTTTGTCCGGAGGTCCGGATGGGCCGGTTGGTATGCTGCTGCAACAGGGGCAGCGCCCCGCTGCTGAAGCCCTCGTGGACCGATTGGCGAGGATGTTCCCGGATCGCTTGTATATCGAACTCCAGCGGCATCCGGGCGAAGGTGGCCAGCCTGAAGCCGAACGCCTGTCCGAGCGTGGCCATGTCGAGATGGCCTATGCCAAGAATCTGCCACTGGTCGCAACCAATGACGTCTATTTCCCGACTACGGATATGTACGAGGCGCATGACGCGCTGATCTGCATCGCCGAAGGGGCCTATGTCGACCAGCAGGACGGTCGCCGTCGCCTGACCGCTCAGCATTATTTCAAGTCGCAGCAGGAGATGGTGACATTGTTCGCCGATCTGCCCGAGGCGATTGAGAACACGGTTGAGATCGCCAAGCGTTGCGCCTTCATGGCCTATCGCCGCGATCCGATCCTGCCAAAGTTTGCTGATGACGAGGTCGCCGAGTTGCGCCGCATCGCCAATGAGGGCTTGCAGAAACGTCTGGCCGTGATCCCTCATGCGGTCACGCCAGAAGAGTATCAGGAGCGGTTGGACTTTGAGCTCGACATCATTGAAGGGATGGGTTTCCCGGGTTACTTCCTGATCGTTGCGGACTTTATCCAATGGGCAAAAGACGAAGATATTCCGGTGGGGCCGGGCCGGGGTTCGGGCGCGGGCTCGTTGGTGGCCTATGCGCTAACGATCACCGACCTTGACCCGCTGCGGTATTCGCTGCTGTTCGAACGGTTCCTGAACCCCGAACGGGTCTCGATGCCCGACTTCGATATCGACTTCTGCATGGATCGCCGAGAGGAAGTGATCCGTTACGTGCAGCAGAAATACGGGCGCGACAAGGTGGGGCAGATCATCACCTTCGGTGCGTTGCTGTCGAAGGCGGCCGTGCGCGATATCGGTCGGGTTTTGCAGATGCCCTATGGGCAGGTCGACCGTTTGTCCAAGATGATCCCGGTCGAGGGCGTAAAGCCTGTCTCCATCGAAAAAGCCCTGAAAGACGAACCTCGTCTACGCGAAGAGGCACGCAATGAAGAGGTCGTCGACCGTCTGTTAACCTACGGCCAGCAGGTCGAAGGGTTGCTGAGAAACGCTTCGACCCACGCCGCAGGGGTTGTGATTGGGGACCGTCCGCTGGACGCGCTGGTGCCACTCTATCAGGACCCGCGGTCCGACATGCCTGCCACCCAGTTCAACATGAAGTGGGTCGAACAGGCCGGGCTGGTGAAGTTCGACTTTCTGGGTCTGAAGACGCTGACGGTGATCCAGAACGCTATGGATATCATCTTCAAGTCCGGGCGACCCTTGCACGTGGCGGCGGACGGCACCGAACTCTACGAACCCGCAGAAGGGGCTGAGAACCAGATCAACGCTATCCCTCTGGATGATGAGGCGACGTACAAGCTGTATTCGGCGGCCAAGACAGTGGCGGTGTTCCAGGTGGAAAGCTCGGGCATGATGGATGCACTCAAGCGCATGAAGCCCACCTGTATCGAGGATATCGTGGCCCTTGTGGCGCTGTACCGTCCCGGCCCGATGGAGAACATTCCGACCTATTGCGAGGTCAAGAACGGCCTTCGTAAGATCGAATCCGTACATCCGTTGATCGATCACATCCTTGAGGAAACCCAGGGCATCATCGTTTATCAGGAACAGGTGATGCAGATCGCGCAGGTCATGGCCGGGTACAGCCTCGGCGGTGCTGATCTGCTGCGCCGCGCGATGGGTAAGAAGATCAAAGAGGCGATGGACGCCGAACGCCCGAAATTCGAAAAGGGCGCGGGCGAGAATGGCGTGGATGCCAAGAAGGCCTCCGAGGTTTTCGACCTGCTGGAAAAATTCGCCAACTACGGCTTCAACAAATCCCACGCGGCCGCCTATGCGGTCGTCAGCTATCAGACGGGCTGGCTAAAGGCGAACCACCCGGTCGAGTTCATGGCAGGCGTCATGAACTGCGATATCCACCTGACCGACAAGCTGGCGGTCTATTTTGAAGAGGTCCGCAAGGGGCTGGAGTTGCCCTATGTGCCGCCATGCGTGAACCGCTCGCTGGCGACATTCGACGTGGTCGATGGACATCTGGTATACGCGCTGGGCGCACTCAAGAACGTAGGCGTTGAGGCTATGAACCTTGTGGTCGAAGGCCGCGAGGATAAACCGTTCGTGAACCTGTTCGACTTCGCCCGCCGGGTTGATCTGAAGAAGGTCGGCAAGCGCCCGCTTGAGATGATGGCGCGCGCGGGGGCTTTCGACCAACTCGACAAGAACCGTCGCCGTGTCTTCGAAAGCCTTGAGCAGTTGGTGCAATACTCGGCTGCGATCCACGATCAGAAGAATTCAAACCAGGTCTCTTTGTTCGGTGAGGCAGGCGACGACCTGCCAGAACCACGCCTTTCGCCAACGCCGGATTGGTTGCCGGCAGAGCGCCTAAGCGAAGAGTTCAAGGCCATCGGTTTTTACCTTTCCGGCCACCCGCTGGACGACTACATGCCCGCGCTGAAGCGCAAACAGGTTCTGACGCTGGACGAAGTGACCGAAAAGGCGCGTTCCGGTCCGTTGATCGCCAAGATGGCGGGTGTCGTCGCGGGGCGACAGGAACGCAAATCCGCGCGCGGCAACCGGTTCGCCTTTGCACAGCTATCGGATCCGACCGGTGCTTACGAGGTGACACTGTTCTCGGAAACCTTGGAGAAATCACGCGAGTTTCTGGAAACCGGCGCGCAAGTTGTCCTGACTGCCGAGGCAACGATGGAGGCAGATCAGCTCAAGCTGCTGGGGCGCTCGGTCGGGCCGGTGGACTCGGTTGTGGCCGAGGCTGGCGCAACCGGATTGCGCATTTTTGTTGATGAGCCGCAGGTGCTGCCAACCGTTGCCAAAGTTCTGGAAGACGCAGCAGGTGCCGCCAAAGGGGCGGCAAAAGGGCCGATCCATCTTTGCCTGCTTGATCCCGGACTGCCAGGAGATGTCGAGATGGACCTCGGTCAGGACTTTCCGATCAACCCGCAGATCAAAGGGGCGATCAAATCGCTGGACGGCGTTATGTCGGTCGAGGAAATCTAAGCTATCGTTTTGTTGCCACAACGAATTCGCCCGGCTAGGCTGACTCTTATATCTTATTGGGTCATGCCACAGGAGGGCACCGATATGACGATTTCACGCATTGGTTTCAGAACACTGACTTTCGCCGCGGCGGCAACGGTGGCGATGGCATCGGCCGGGATGGCGGATGACAAAAAGAAAGAAAACACAATCAAGGGCGCGGTGGTCGGCGCGGGTGTTGGTGCGCTGATCGGTGACGGCAAGGGCGCGGCGATCGGCGGCGTGGCCGGGGCTATTATCGGACATAACTGGAAGTGATGGCGATGCGGTATTTTAATCTCAGAATGTCCGTGTTCGCCGCAATTCTGGCGGCTCCGAGTGTGGCGATGGCTGATGACGAGGCTGACCAGATGGTGCAAGACGCCTTGCCTGTGATGCACTATACCTGCGCCTCGATTGCCGAAGAGGCGGATGGTGACGAAGCCTTTGTTGTGGCCGTTGTCGGAAAGATGACGGCCCTATCTCTCTACAATCGCCAGATCAATATCGAAGATCATGCGACCACGGATGAGGAAAAGGCTCAACTGCGTGAGGCATTCATTGCCGCGCTGTCAGAAGGATGCGCCGCGGATAAGGATGCCCTTTTGGGCGGAGTGGTGGATAACGCAGTGAAAACAACGCTGGGATTTTGAACGTTCAATAATGCGGCGGGCGTTCGTCTCCGAATACGACCCCGCCGGACCCTTCCTGCGCCCGTTCGGCCTCACGCTGCAGTAACATCTCGACCCGGCGGGTCAGGCGGTCGATTTCGCCTTGTTGGCGGGTGACGACCGTGTTCAGCTCTTCAACTGTGCGGGTCAGATGGGCGATCTGTTCTTCCAGATGCTGCATGGGCGACTCCTGTATCTCGGGCTGGTCATAGCGACCCTGTGACGCCGTGGCCAGCGAAAGCGCGCCTTGCCCCGATGCGGGCCATGGGATAGACCGCGCGCGGAACATGACCCTCGAAGGACGCCCCACATGGCCAAGCCCAAGAAACAGCCCCGCCCCAAGGCAATTACGCCCAAAGGGTTCCGCGACTATTTCGGCCAGGAAGTCACGCAGCGCACCGAGATGCTGCGGGCCATTGCGAACGTCTATCATCGTTACGGGTTCGACGCTCTGGAAAGCAGCGCGGTGGAAACCGTTGAGGCGTTGGGCAAGTTCCTGCCCGACGTGGATCGCCCGAACGAAGGCGTGTTTGCGTGGCAGGAGGTCGATGAGAACGACAAGGGCGACTGGATGGCGCTGCGGTATGACCTGACCGCGCCTTTGGCGCGTGTCTATGCGCAGCACCGCAACGATCTGCCGACGCCGTATCGCCGCTATGCGATGGGGCCGGTGTGGCGCAACGAAAAGCCCGGACCGGGTCGGTATCGCCAGTTCTATCAGTGTGATGCGGATACGGTCGGCACGGCCTCGATGGCCGCAGACGCCGAGATTTGCGCCATGCTGTCGGACACACTGGAGACCGTGGGTATCCCTCGCGGTGACTATCTGGTGCGCGTCAACAACCGCAAAGTTCTGAACGGCGTTATGGAGATTGCTGGCTTATTCGATAAGCAAAATCCGGGAGCTTTTGAGACAGAGCGGGGAATTGTCCTGCGGGCTATCGACAAATTCGATAGGCTAGGCGCAGAAGGAGTGCGTTCACTTCTGGGAGAAGGGCGCAAGGATGGAAGTGGTGATTTCACAAGTGGAGCTGGGCTAAATCTTCATCAAATCGAAACCATAATGTCGTTTGTGCTCGCTCCTGGTCTCGTCGCTGAGAAACAGGAGGAAATAAGGGCGCTTGTCGAAAGCCAAATTGAAGACGGTGTTGGTGCCACCACGGTTTCTTTGGATAAGGGGAATAAGATTAGCCAATCCACTAGGTTAGTCGCTGCGCTGTATGCACCCCACCCCAACAATCCGTCACCCGAAAATCACTACTGGAATATTGCCGCAATTAGCGTCCTAGGAGAGCTGGTTCGAGGTTCCGAGGAAGGTGAACAAGGTGTAGACGAGCTTAGTGAGATTGTAGATTTACTCTACGCACAAGGCTACGGTCCTGACCGGATTAAAATAGACCCAGCTGTTGTGCGTGGCTTGGGATACTACACTGGGCCTGTATTTGAAGCTGAGCTAACCTTCGATGTTTTCGATGAGAAGGGGCGCAAGAGGCAATTTGGCTCAGTCGCCGGTGGTGGACGTTACGACGACTTGGTAAAACGCTTTACTGGTCAGCCCGTACCTTCTGTCGGCGTGTCTATCGGTGTTGACCGTTTGCTGGCAGCTCTACGCGAAAAGGGCCGGATCGCCGCGCAGGCCACCGGCCCCGTTGTTGTCACCGTAATGGACCGCGACCGCATGGCTGACTATCAGGCGATGGTGGCGGAACTGCGCAACGCAGGCATCCGGGCCGAGGTCTACTTGGGCAACCCCAAGAACTTTGGCAATCAGTTGAAGTATGCGGACAAGCGGAACTCTCCGATTGCGGTGATCGAAGGCGGCGATGAAAAGGCCAATGGGATCGTGCAGATCAAGGACCTGATCCTTGGCGCAAAGATTGCCGAAAGCGCCACTCTGGAGGAATGGAAAGAACGCCCCAGTCAGTTTGAAGTGCCGCGCGGTGATCTGGTTTCCAAGGTGCGCGAAATTCTGGACAGTCAGGACTGATCCATGCCCAACCGTTCTCAGATACAGGCCCGCGCCGCGATGATGCGTGTCCGGTTCGAGGCCGCAGGCGCACAGGTCGTGGATACGCCTTTGCTGCAGCCGGCGGAAATGCTGCTGGACCTCTACGGCGAAGACATTCGTGCCCGTGCCTATGTGACGTCGGACGCCTTGCGCGGCGAGCAGATGCTGCGCCCCGACTTCACGCTGCCGGTTGTGCAAATGCACATGACGGAAGGGGCCGAGCCGGCGCGTTACACCTATTCGGGCGAAGTTTTCCGCCGACAGGAACACGACCCAGACCGGTCCAATGAGTACATTCAGGTCGGGTACGAGGTCTTTGACCGGGACGATCCGGCGGGGGCGGATGCCGAGGTGTTTTCGCTGTTTGCTCTGCAATTGCGGGGTTTGCCCCTGCGCGCGGCCACCGGCGATATTGGCATTCTGACTGCGGCTGTTCAGGGTCTTCGCACCACGGATCGCCGTAAAGCGGCTTTGATGCGCCACCTGTGGCGTCCACGCCGGTTCCGTATCCTGCTGGATCGCTTTGCCGGGCGAAAACCCGAGCCGGAACACCGCGCAAAACTGCTGGATGCAGCGGACCCCATGGGGTTTGACGCGCCGATGATCGGAAAAAGACGCGCTGCCGAGATTGAAGCCCGTATCGAAGCATTGCGCGAAGATCGCGAGACGCCACCGATTTCGGATAACGAACTCGCGGGGCTCGAGTCGCTTTTGGCAGTGCGGGAAACTATGCCCTTCGCGCTGGAGCAGTTGCGGGATGTGGCCGTCGACTTACCACAGATCACTCCGGCGCTGGACAGGCTCGAGGCCAGAATTGCGGCCCTTCAGGCACGCGGCGTGGAAGTCGAGACGCTCGATTTCGAGGCTGCATACGGGCGCACGTCCATGGAGTATTATGACGGGTTTGTCTTTGGGTTTTATGCTGAAGGTCGTCCGGACCTGCCGCCGATTGCCACGGGCGGGCGCTATGATGCGCTGACCCGGCAATTGGGCAACGGGGCGGAAATTCCGGCCGTTGGTGGTGTTCTGCGCCCGGACCTGATGCTGGAAATCGAGGAGGACGCGAAATGAGCCTGAAACTTGGCGTGCCCTCCAAAGGCCGGTTGATGGAGAAAACCTTTTCGTGGTTCGAAAAGCGCGGCATCACCCTTTCGCGCAGCGGATCGGACCGGGAGTACGCAGGCAGGGTCGAGGGGATTGATGGTGTCTCGCTGATCCTGCTGTCTGCGGGTGAAATCCCTCGGGAACTGGCCGCGGGTCGCATTCACATGGGTGTCACCGGAACTGATCTGGTGCAAGAGAAACTGCCGCGCTGGGAGCAGCAGATCGAAGAGATATCGCAACTTGGGTTCGGCAAAGCGGATCTGATCATCGCGACGCCTGCCTGCTGGGTCGACGTTGATACGCTGGACGATCTCGATGCCGCAGCCGCCGCGTTTCGAAAGACCCATGGCCACCGGTTGAGGATTGCCACCAAATACCACCGTCTGGTGCGAGAGTTTCTGACCGATGCGGGCGTTGCCGACTACACGTTAATCGACAGCCAGGGCGCGACTGAAGGCACCGTGATGAACGAAACCGCCGAAGCGATTGCCGATATCACCTCGACCGGTGAGACTTTGCGGGCCAACCACCTCAAGATCCTGTCGGACGGTCTGATCCTGCAATCACAGGCAACACTGTGGCGTAGTCGTGTAGCTGCTTACGATGCGGGTGATAAAGAGGTTCTGTCTGAACTATTGGATCGGCTGAGCTGATTACAGCACGCCGATCTCCGCCAATGCGCGGTTCAGATCATCGGGCAGAGAATCGTCCTCTGCCCGTCCTTTGGGAAGATCGGCAGGCGTGTCCTCCGGTTTAAGGTATCGCCAGCCCTGGAATGGGCGTTTCAAAGCGTTCTGCGTGCGGTGCACTTCGGGGTCGAGCACGATGGCGCAGCGGCGGATGCCGTCTTCGCCGCGCACTTCATCCAGTCGCAGAATCTTTTGACGACACTGGACGACGCCCTTGATCACCCAGTAGATTGATCCGCCGTTCAGAATCTCGGCCTCGCGCTTGGGCCACATGCGGGTGACGTGGCGCGGGCACCCGTCCTCATACAGCGGCTTACGGCTGTCCTGCCACGCAATCAGCGTGTCGACGCTTTCCGATCCGACCGATAGTTTTATGAGGTTTATGTAGTTATCCACAGCTTTCCCACAGAGTCGTCCCGAGGCCCATCTTTATATTGTAGCTTTCTGGTGGCTGTCATCAAGGTGTTGTGGTGCGCATGTGAATTGGGATAGTCTGGATACCTCTTTCAAGACAGGGAATCACCAATGAGCCGCTTTGCCGCCCCCATCGCCGAGCAGATCTGGGACATGAAATACCGCTTCAAACAGGCGGATGGCACGCCCATCGACCAGACCGTCGAGGACAGCTGGCGGCGCATCGCCCGCGATCTGGCGCGGGTAGAAAAGGATCAGGGCCATTGGGAAGAGAAATTCTACGAAGCGCTTGAAGACTTCAAATACCTCCCCGCCGGTCGTATCACTGCGGGTGCGGGTACGGCGCGTCAGGTGACCCTGTTCAATTGCTTTGTCATGGGCACCGTTCCCGATAGCATGGGCGGTATCTTCGACATGTTGAAAGAGGCCGCGCTGACCATGCAGCAGGGTGGGGGGATCGGTTATGATTTCTCGACCATCCGCCCTCGTGGCGCGGATGTGCACGGGGTAGCAGCAGATGCTTCAGGTCCGCTGTCGTTCATGGATGTGTGGGACGCGATGTGCCGCACGATCATGTCCGCAGGTTCGCGCCGCGGGGCGATGATGGCTACTATGCGCTGCGACCACCCTGACATCGAACACTTCATCACCGCCAAATCCGATCCGGCCCGCCTGCGTATGTTCAATATGTCGGTGCTGGTGACGGACGCCTTTATGGAGGCGGTCAAGGCCGATGGCCCGTGGGAACTGGTGTTCGGAGACAAGGTTTATCACACGGTTCAGGCGCGTGATCTGTGGAACAAGATCATGCAGGCAACCTATGACTATGCCGAACCGGGCGTGATTTTCATCGACCGCATCAACACGGCCAACAACCTTAGTTACGTGGAAACCATCGCGGCGACGAACCCCTGTGGCGAGCAACCTTTGCCGCCTTATGGTGCCTGTCTTCTGGGCTCGATCAATATGGCGCGTCTGGTCGCGGAGCCGTTTGAGAAGGGCGCACATCTGGACGAAGCCGCGATGCAGGAATTGGTCGCCACGGCTGTCCGGATGATGGACAACGTTGTGGATGCGTCGAAATTCCCGCTGCCCGAACAAGCCGCTGAGGCGCAGGCCAAACGCCGTATCGGTTTGGGTGTGACCGGGCTGGCGGACGCTCTGCTGATGTTGGGTCTGCGCTATGGGTCGGACGAAGCGGCGCGTCAGACAGAGCGCTGGTTGCACGCGATCGCCCGCGCCGCGTATCTGGCGTCGGTCGACTTGGCAAAGGAAAAGGGGGCGTTCCCCTTGTTCGACGCCGAGAAGTATCTGGCCAGCGGGACCATGCAGCAAATGGATGAAGACGTGCGCGACGCAATTCGTGAACATGGTATCCGCAACGCGTTGTTGACGTCGATTGCGCCCACCGGGACGATCTCGCTTTATGCCGGGAATGTGTCTTCGGGGATCGAGCCGGTGTTTGCCTATGCCTACACACGGAAAGTGCTGCAGAAAGACGGTTCGCGTACGGAAGAGGAAGTCGTGGATTACGCCGTGCAGATGTGGCGCGACAAGTTTGGCGACACGGATCTGCCGGATTACTTCGTCAACGCACAGACGCTGTCCCCATCCGATCACGTCAAGATGCAGGCGGCGGCGCAGAAATGGATCGACAGCTCGATCTCGAAGACGATCAACTGCCCTGAGGACATCAGCTTTGACGCCTTTAAGGATGTTTACATGCAGGCCTGGGATCAGGGATGCAAAGGGTGCACCACCTATCGTCCCAATGATGTGACCGGATCGGTCCTGACAGTGTCGGAGAGCGATGACAAGGCACCGGGAGAAAGCGCCGATGCCCCGCATGGGGTGGACGGCGGAGACGTGATTTACATGTCGGAGCCGTTGGACCGTCCGCAATCGCTGGAAGGGTCAACCTACAAGCTGAAATGGCCCGATAGCGAGCACGCGATTTACCTGACGATCAATGATATTGTGATCGGCGGCCGTCGTCGCCCGTTCGAGGTGTTCATCAACTCTAAGAACATGGAGCACTACGCCTGGACTTTGGCGCTAACGCGGATGATCTCGGCCGTCTTTCGGCGGGGTGGAGATGTGTCCTTTGTCGTCGAAGAACTGAAGGCTGTGTTCGATCCGCGGGGCGGTGCATGGGTGCAAGGAAAATACATCCCTTCGATTCTGGCAGCGATTGGTGGCGTGATCGAGCAACACATGATCAATATTGGCTTTCTTGAAGGTGAAGGCATGGGGTTGAAGTCCGATCCGCAGGCTCAGGTCGTCAACATGGACGCGCCTCGCGGTAAGGCCTGCCCGTCTTGCGGCCAGTTTGATATGGTGATGATCGAGGGCTGCATGACCTGCCGCAGCTGCGGACACTCAAAATGTGGTTGACGACTCTGTCGTTATCTCCCTAGGGTTGTATTGCGTATTGCCGGAGTCTCATTGTGAAATGACTCTCCGGCAACATTTTCGTGATTGCTGCATTTCCGTCTCTTTTCCGCCAGAATCTGCCCTGATAAGTGTAGTTCAGTGAGCAGTGATTTGTTGAAAGGTACAGGCGGGCACAATGAGAGCCGGGCATAGCGGTCGTATAGCCATTTCGTGGACGCAGACAGAGTTGGATGGGCTTGAGGCTGCGCCTCAGTCTTTTTTGAAGGTTGGTGCCGCATGGTCGTGGCGTGGACAGGCCCATTCGTTGACTGAATCCTCCCCACACAGTCTTGCGCTGTCGGGGCAGGCCCAAGAAATCACCGAAAAAATGTTGAAAAGCTTAGTGCCGTCGCTTGAAGTGGCTGATGGCGCAATGGCTGTTGTCGTTCTGACCAACGGAGCGCAGACGTTTACAGGGCATCTGTACTTGGTCACCGGCGAGGCAGATCCTGTGCTGGTTTTCGAAGACGGATGTCCTGCCCGAGATCAGGAATTCTGGATCGGCGCGTATACCGAGTTTGAAAATCAAAGCGATTCTATTCAGCTGGATCGAACTGTCGTCGCGTTCCCGACGCGGGCGCGGTCTGACGGGGACTGGGAAAAATCGGTTGATCGTCCTGCCGTTCGTGCCAGGACCATGGCGGACTGAGCGCACGAGCCGATCGGTTCTTTGAACATATAGCTAAACTTCCCAAGCCGTGTTGACTCTGCCAGTTCTGCAGATATAAGCGCGGCTTCATTGGTGTTGGTGGCCCCCGCAAGGGGATGCCTGTCATGGGGGAAACCTCAAGAGGACAACGCCCTTCATAGTGGCCTGAACTGGCCTCGACCTAAACGAAGGAGATCAGCCGTGACCAAACGCACGTCTGCCAAGTACAAAATCGACCGCCGGATGGGCGAAAACATCTGGGGCCGTCCGAAATCCCCGATCAACCGTCGTGAATATGGCCCCGGCCAGCACGGTCAGCGCCGCAAGGGCAAACTGTCGGACTTCGGTCTGCAGCTGCGCGCCAAGCAGAAGCTGAAAGGCTACTACGGCGACCTGACCGAGAAGCAGTTCCGCCGCATCTACGCCGAAGCCGAGCGTGTCAAAGGCGACACCGGTGAAAACCTGATCGGTCTGCTGGAGCGCCGTCTGGACGCCGTCGTTTACCGCGCCAAGTTCGTCCCGACCGTGTTTGCTGCACGTCAGTTCGTGAACCACGGCCACGTCAAAGTGAACGGCAAGCGGGTCAACATCCCGTCCTACCGCGTCAAAGAAGGCGACGTGATCGAAGTACGTGACAAGTCCAAGCAACTGGCTGTTGTTCTGGAAGCAGTTGCTCTGGCCGAGCGTGATGTTCCTGACTACATCGACGCCGACCACTCGAAAATGACCGCGACCTTCGTTCGTGCACCGGGCCTGGGCGATGTGCCTTACCCGGTCATGATGGAACCGAACCTGGTCGTCGAATTCTACGCGAAGAACTGATCTTCGCCGATCCGACTGGAATTCAGAGCCGCGCTACCCAGCGCGGCTCTTTTTCTTTTCAGCCCAGCAATACGATATCCGACGCGCCGGTGCTGCGGCGCAGATCGTGCACGTCTTTCAGTTCCGGGTCGTTGATCCAGCCAAGTGCTGCGTCCTTGTCCGGAAAGGACAGAAGGGCTGCAACGTCGGGCAAATCGGGGGTGCCGTCCAACGCTGTTGTGTCGGCTGTGGCCTGTTCGACCTTGCCGCCGTGACGGGCCAGGGCGGGGCCTGCCTGCTCGCGATAGGCGGCCAGAGCATCGGGGTTTTCTACTGTGAGTTTGGCGTATGCGTAGATCATGGTTTTTGTCCTCAATTACGTGATACAAAGCTAGGTTTCGTGTTGGCCTGCGAAAACGCGTGCTTTTGCATCCTTCGTATGCGATTTTGCACGTATGAATATGCACTGGGATGATTATCGCGCTGTTTTGACGGTTGTTCGCAGGCGGACCTTGTCTGCTGCCGCTGAGGATCTGGGCGTAAACTATACCACCGTTGCGCGCCGCATTTCCCGGGCAGAGAGCGCGACAGGAGAGGTCTTGTTCGAACGATTGGCTGACGGGTATCGGCCTACTGAGGCGGGCAAACTGGTTGCCCGCCATGCGGCCGAGATGGAGAGCGCAGAGCATGCCATGCTGCGCGGGTTGTCCGGCCGCGACGAAAAGCTGGAAGGAGAGCTGACGCTAACCGCGCCCCAGCTGCTGATCGCGCAGGTTTTGGCTCCGGTTTTGGATGCGTTCAGCAAACAGCATCCCGACGTTACCCTGCGGGTCCGAGCGGCTAACGAGATCCTCGACCTCAACAAGCGCGAGGCCGATATCGCCATCCGTATCAGTCGCAATCCTGGCGATACATTGAAAGGCTTGCGCCTGGCCGAGCAACATGCGGCCAGCTTTGCCGCACCTGAACTGGCCGAGCGAATTGCCAATGACCCAGAGGGCGTCGTGGATTGGTTGGTTTACGAACGTCGGCAGGACCTGCCTGAACATGTTCGCGCGTCACGCCCCGGATCGCGTATCAAGATGCGGTTTGATGACATGGTCGCTATGTCCGCCGCTGCGCAGGCAGGGTTGGGCGTGGTCAGGATGCCCGTTTTTTTGGGGCGGTCACTGCAGGGGCTGGTTCAGGTGCCTGAGTTTAAAACGCACCCCTACGCAGACATTTGGATTGTCGCGCATCCGGACGTTTGGCCCTCGGCAAAGCTGGAGGCATTTCGCGCCATTGTCGTCCCATACTTTCGCGAAAATCGCCCGCTGTTTGAGGCCTGATCAAATCGGCAGAGGACGCCCTTCAGCGATGGCTTCCATCGCGAAGTAGGACGTCACGCTGTCCAGTTCGACCTTATCGATTAGTCGCTGATAGACCTTGTCATAGGATGCCATGTCCTGCGTAACGACCTTCAATTGATAGTCATAGTCGCCTCCGATGCGGTGGAAATCCACAACCTCGGGGATCGTCAGAACATGACTGCGAAAGGCCTGCAGCCATTCTGCAGAATGATGCCGGGTGCGCAGCATTACGAAGACCACAAGGCTCAACCCGAGTTTCTCTCGCGCGATGCGTGCGGTGGAGCCGGTAATGACGCCGTTCTCATTCAATGCCTTAAGCCGCCGCCAGCAAGCGTTTTGTGACAACCCGACACGATCCGCCAGCTCGCGCTGAGACAGCGTTGCGTCTGTTTGAAGCTCGCGCAGAATGCGTTTGTAAATATGATCTAAATTTTCGCCCATTCCGAAGCATATGACACAACAAACAAGAAATCTATCCAAAGAAAGGTGAAGTTTTTGCACTGCTTCTCAATCATATTTGATACTGCAATACGGAGATATTCCCATGACCTTGTCCAAATTTCGCGCAGACCTCCAATCCACCACTCGCAATTCAACCCTGCGCGATGGGCTGATCGGAGAGAATGTTCTGATCCCTGGTCTGAACGGGGACGTGCCGCTGGTCTATGCGGATTACGTCGCTTCGGGTCGTGCGATGCGGCAGGTTGAGGATTTTGTCGCCCACGAGGTGCTGCCTTTCTATGCCAACAGCCATACCGAAGCCTCCTATTGCGGGTCTTACATGACCCGTCTGCGCCGCGAAGCGCGCGCAGAAATAGCCCGCATAGTTGGAGCGAGGGGAGAGGACGCGGTGATCTTTACCGGGTCCGGCGCCACTGCGGGTCTTAACCGGCTGGTCAGTTTGATGGGAGTTGATGGGGCTGACCGGCCGGTTGTCTTGATCGGGCCTTACGAGCATCATTCCAACATTCTGCCGTGGCGCGAAAGCAAGGCGCAGGTGATTGAAATCCCCGAAGCGCCGGAAGGCGGTGTCGATCTGTCAGCGCTTGAAAAAGCACTGGTTGAGAACGCCGACTCTGATTTGATCATCGGGTCCTTTTCGGCGGCATCCAACGTGACGGGTATCATCACTGATCCGGATCCGATCACCCGTCTGCTCAAGTCTCATGGGGCTGTTTCGATCTGGGATTACGCTGGCGGTGGACCTTACTTGCCGATGGATATGGGGCCAGAGGATGCGCGCAAGGACGCCATCGTTGTTTCCCCACACAAGTTTCCGGGTGGCCCGGGCGCGTCCGGTGTGTTGATCGTCAACGAGAACGCGGTGCGGCGCACATGCCCCAGTTGGCCCGGTGGCGGCACTGTCAGTTTCGTTTCGCCCTGGCGGCATGATTACAGTGAAGATCTGGCAACGCGTGAAGAGGCCGGAACGCCTAACGTGATCGGCGATATCCGCGCAGCGCTGGCCTTCATCGTCAAGGATGTCGTCGGTACGGACGAGATTGCCAAACGCGAAGCGCGGTACAACGAGATGGCCTTGAAAGGGTGGGGCGACAATCCGAACCTGACCTTGCTGGGCACAGACAACCCGCACCGTCTGCCGATCTATTCCTTCCTTGTGCGGGACAATTCCGGCAAGCCAGTGCATCAGCAACTGTTCACCCGGATGCTCAGCGACATTTACGGCATTCAGGCGCGTGGCGGCTGTGCTTGTGCCGGGCCATATGCGCATCGCCTGCTGGGTATCGACCGCGAAACGTCGAATGAACTGCATGCCGCCCTTTCCGCCGGGGAAGAGATGAAGAAACCCGGTTGGGTGCGGCTGAATTTCTCGTACCTGATGAGCGAGGAAACGGTTCAGTTCATCATTGACAGCGTCAATGACCTGTCCCACCGGACCGAGGAATTCACACGCTTTTACAACGCGGACCCGGCGACGGCCCGCTTCAAGGCGGCGTGACGGAATTGCCGCTTTTCTCAACCCGTTGAGACAGGTATGAGAGGCTCCAACAACGGAGCCTCTTATGAACAAGATCACCCCACAACCCGGCATTATGGACATCGCCCTCTACCAGGGCGGTCAGTCGCATGTGGCGGGGGTGGAGCATGTGATCAAGCTCAGCTCGAACGAGAACCCGTTCGGCCCGGGCCCCAAGGCGATCGAAGCTGTACGGGAAAGCGCGGAAACCCTGCATCGTTATCCCAGCACCGACCACGCCAGCCTGCGCGCGGCGATTGGTGAGCGTCACGGGCTGGACCCGGCACGGATCATTTGCGGCGTCGGCAGTGACGAGGTCCTGCAATTCATCGCTCAGGCTTATGCGGGGCCGGGGGATGAGGTGATTTATACCGAGCACGGGTTTTCGATGTACCCGATCATCGCCCGCATGGCCGGTGCGTCGCCAATTATGGTGGCCGAACGCGAGCGTCATGTGGACGTCGACAATATTCTGGCTGCGGTGACCGGGAAGACCCGCATCGTTTTCGTGACCAACCCGGGCAACCCGACTTCGACCATGATCCCCGAGGCTAAACTGGTCCGGTTGGCCGAGGCGCTGCCACCGACCTGCCTGATGGTGATAGACGGTGCATATGCCGAGTTTGTCGATGGGTTCGACGGTGGCGCATCTCTGGTGGATCAGTTCGAAAACGTGATCATGACACGGACCTTCTCGAAGGTCTACGGCTTGGGCGGCATGCGGGTTGGCTGGGGATATGCAGCACAGTCAATCATCGATGTGCTGAACCGGGTGCGTCAGCCGTTTAACCTGTCCTTGACCGCTTTGGCGGCAGCAGAGGCTGCTGTGAAAGACGTGGAGTTTCTGTCTTTCTGTCAGGCCGAAAATGCGCGTCTGCGGGCGTGGCTGTCCGAAGAACTGGCCAAGATCGGAGTACCTTCGGACGCGTCCTGCACCAATTTCATCCTCGCCCGCTTGGCCGATCAGGCCGAGGCTGAGGCGTGTGATGAGTATCTCAAAACCCAGGGTTTGATCGTGCGTCGCGTAGCGGGCTACAACCTGCCGAATGCCCTGCGTATCACCGTGGGCGATGAAGAAGCCTGTCGCCGAGTTGTTGCGGCCATCACTGCGTTCAAAGGGGGCGTCGCATGAGCCAAGTTTACGACCGTGTGGCCCTGATCGGGCTGGGCCTGATCGCCTCGTCCATGTTCTGGGCGATAAAACGCGCAGGGCTTGCGGGCGAAGTGACCGGCTATGCCCGGTCTGAGTCTACGCGCGAAACGGCCCGACAGATCGGCCTGTGCGACCGCGTATGTGACACCGCGAAAGAGGCGGTTGAGGGCGCCGACCTTGTCGTGCTTTGCGTGCCAGTTGGCGCGATGGGGGCCGTTGCCGAGGATATTGCGCCAGCCCTGAAATCCGGGGCAACGGTAACAGATGTGGGATCGGTTAAGCGGCACGTCATCCAAGCTGTGTCCCCACATATTCCCGAAGGTGTGCATTTCATCCCCGCGCACCCATTGGCCGGGACCGAACACTCCGGCCCTGAGTCAGGTTTTGCCGAGCTGTTCGACAACCGCTGGTGCCTGCTGGTTCCAGTCGAAGGCTCTGACCCGAATGCAATTGCCCGTCTGCGCGCGCTGTGGGAAGGCATGGGGTCAAACGTGGATGAGATGGATGCGGATCACCACGATCTGGTTCTGGCGGTCACATCGCACGCGCCACACCTGATCGCTTACACAATGGTGGGCGTGGCCGACGACCTGCGCCGGGTGACGGATACAGAAGTCATCAAGTATTCCGCCGCGGGTTTTCGGGACTTTACCCGTATCGCGGCCTCGGACCCGACCATGTGGCGGGACGTGTTCCTGACCAACAAAGACGCGACGTTGGAGATCCTCGGCCGATTCACCGAAGAGCTGTTCGCCTTGCAGCGCGCAATCAGAACAGGTGACGGCGAGCAATTATTCGACTATTTCACTCGCACACGCGCGATCCGGCGCGGGATCATCGACGCCGGACAGGATACGGATGCGCCCGATTTCGGACGGGGAAAAGCGAACCCATGAGACACGGCTGGAGAACCTTTCTGATCGGACTGGCGGCGATTTGCGCCTCATCTTCTCAGGCGGGCTCTCCGAAAAGCTCTCTGTTCCCGGTGTCGCGGCCCGACGCAGCTCCGGTGGTGGAAGCCGTCGCTTTTCTAAGTGCAGCGCCGCAGACGGCGCTGCCGAACATGCGCCCAGAATTGCGCCCGGTTTCACCCCAGGTGCTGGCCGTTGCAGCCCGTCCGTCCAACTTGCCACTGCTTGGGCCGGACACTTCGCTTATGCCATACCTACGACCGAAATCTCTTGAGCAAGAGGCCTTTTTCAAACGGCGAAAGCTGCGAAAAGGATCGGTCTGCGGTGACATTGATATTCAGGGCAAACCGATGGGCAAAGTGCCGGGCAAGATAAAGGCCTGCGGTATCAAAGACGCTGTTCAGATTACATCGGTGTCGGGTGTCACGTTAAGCCGACCATCCACGATGGATTGTGGAACGGCCGTTGCGCTGAACAATTGGGTCGAAAAAACGGTCAAGCCGACATTCAAGCGGCGCGGGCCTGTGGTCGAGTTGCAGGTCGCCGCGCATTACGCTTGTCGGACACGCAACAACCGCAAGGGCGCACGCATTTCCGAACATGGGAAGGGCCGGGCAATCGACATCTCGGCCTTTAAAATGGCTGATGGAGAGGTGGTGACGGTCCTGAATGGGTGGCGCAAGAACCCGTCGCAAAACCAGTTGATAAAGGTCTGGCGCGGGGCGTGCGGGCCGTTTGGCACCGTTTTGGGGCCGAATGCCGACCGCTACCACCGCGACCATTTCCATCTGGACACTGCCCGCCACCGCCGCGGGCCATACTGTCGTTAGCGCAGGATCAGATGCGGCGCTGGCCCAAGTGGCAGGGGACCAAGTGCCACGAACCCATCCCGGAAGTTCAATTGCAGGTCCAGCGTCTTTGGATTCCCTCCCAGCCCGGCCATGAAATTCAGCGCCCGCGTCACCGGATCGACGGCCTGATCGGGCAGAGCGCCTGCCGCGTTTGCCATGGCAATCATATCCCGCCAATTCTCGGCCTTGATCGCAATTTCACCCGAGGGAATGCCCTGTGCGTCAACGTCCAGCTTACCCGCCGCAAACAGGCGCAATTCGCCCCACTTCATCTCGGCCAGTTGCAGATCGATCTTCACCGGTTGCGGTCTGCTCTGCTCTAGGGCTGTTCGATCCCAGGCTTTGTCGAACGTGACTGTCATGTCCATCTCAAGCGTTTCAAACGCCTGAGGCAGAGTTGTGGCAGACCGCATTAGCTCTCGCAGATCGTCCCCTGGCGTGAACCCATCGATCCGGGCGCCGACTGTATATGCCTCAGGAATTGATGTTTGCTCCATGATCAACGTAAGCGTGTTGCCCCCCGCCAAAGCTTCGGCTTCGTCCGTGATCGACCACGGACCTGCGGTCAGTGCCATCTTTTCCAACACCAGCGCGACACCTGGCCGTAACTGCAACTCGGCCTGCAGATCATTGGCTTCAATGGTTGCGGTCTGGTCGAAATAGGAAAGGCGCTGAGGCGTGTCGGCAAAGCGCAGCACCTGCCGACCCGGCCAGATTGAGGGGCTTTGGAACTCGATCCAATCCGCGCTCCAGGCCGTGCCATTCACTGGGTCGGCCAGGGCCGGGCTGTTCAGGTGCGTTACGTGATGAAACGGATACCCAGCGGTTGAGACATCCGAAAATTCCGCCTGCCAGCCTCTTTCCTGCTGCTTGTCGAACCATGTGGTAATCGCGTTTCGCAATCCGAATCCGGCGACGAACCAATAGGCGCTCCAGACAACGGTTACAAAAATGATCACTCGTATAAGACCGCGCATGGCAGTTGGCCCTTTTTCCCGCGTTGAAATTGATGTTTATAGGCGCAAACGGGCAAGGACCAGAGCTATGACGATGTGGGTTTTCGGATATGGATCACTGCTGTGGAATCCGGGCTTTCCCGTGGCCCGCAGTGAGCACGCCACTTTGCATGGCTATGCGCGGTCCTTTTGCATGAGCTCGATCCACCATCGCGGAACCGAAGAACACCCTGGTCTTGTACTGGCGCTGGACGAACAAGCGGATGCCAACTGCACAGGTCTGGCGCTCGCGGTTGAGGCGGGGCATGAAGACAGAACTTTGCAGGAATTGCGCGAGCGTGAACTGATTTCCTCGGCCTATGTAGAGAAGATGCTGGATGTGCATTTGAACAGTGGCGTGGTCGTCAACGCAGTGACCTACGTGATCGATGCTGACCACGTGCAATATTGCGGTGGCCTGCCACTTGAGGAGCAAGCACAGATCATCGCTCATGCGGTTGGTGGGCGTGGGCCGAATACGGAATATCTGTATAACACGGCCGAACATCTGGCTGAGATCGACCTGCACGATCCTGATCTTGAGTGGTTAGCGCAACGGGTGCGCAACATCACCGCATAAACCCTTGGCGTCACCGGCTGATTTTCGCTAGATTCGGGCCAGAGCAGGCAAATTCAGGATCAACGCGCATGGCGCAGGCACATCAGGGCGCGAGACCCCATTTCTCGCATCCCATTCGACAGATTGTGATGATGTTAGTCGCAATTGGCCTGGCAGGCTTGGGCGTCTTCATGGCGCTGCCCTATGTCATGCCGGTTTTTCAGGCAAACCCTTACCTGAACGGCTTTATCATTCTGGTGTTTGTGATCGGCGTATTCGCCTGTTTCTATCAGGTGACGCAATTGATCGGTTCGGTCCGCTGGATTGAGGCTTTTGTCGGCGGTGTCGTCCGCGAAGATGCCCGTACGCCGCAACTACTGGCGCCGCTGGCCTCGCTGCTGCGGGAACGGGGCGCGAGATCGCAGATCAGTTCAACGTCCACCCGCTCGATTTTGGATTCGGTTGCTGAACGGGTCGAGGAAGAGCGTGAGATCACGCGTTATATCACCAACGTACTGATTTATCTGGGTCTTTTGGGCACGTTCTTTGGTCTGGCAACCACGGTTCCTGCTATCGTTGACACGATTCGCAGCCTGAACCCGCAAGAGGGTGAAGAAGGCCTGGCCGTGTTCAACCGCCTGATGGTTGGACTTGAGGCGCAGTTGCAAGGCATGGGCGTGGCATTCGGTTCATCCCTTTTGGGTTTGGCCGGATCACTGATCGTGGGGCTGCTGGAACTGTTTGCGGGCCATGGCCAGAACCGGTTCTACCGCGAGCTTGAGGAATGGCTGTCGTCGATCACTCGGGTTGGCTTTGCCGCAGGGGACGAGGGCGGTGCGGAGATCGCCGTGCTGACGCCCGTTCTGGATGCCATGTCCGAACAGATGGACGCGCTGCAGGATCTGTTCTCGGCGCAGGAAGCGGACCGGGCTACGGTTTCGTCCAAGTTGGGTCAGTTGGCCGACGCCATCGGTGAAATGAATGTTCGGCAGTCCGATAGCGAAGGTGTAACAGCCGCACTGGAACGCGTCGCGCTTGGTCAGGATGCGCTGCTGGATCACATGCGCGAACAGGGCACTGGTGATGGCATCGACGCCGAAAGCCGGATGCGTCTGCGATCGATGGACGTGCAACTGCTGCGTATTCTCGAAGAAATCTCGGCTGGCCGTCAGGAAAGCATGAGCGAGATGCGCAAGGATATCGAACTGCTGGTCAAAGCTCTGACATTACCTCGAGGCGCCGTACGCACCGCTCCGGAAGGAGAGTAACTTATGGCTCTGTCCCGCCGCACAGGTCAGCGTTTTCAAGGGTCGGTTTGGCCGGGCTTTGTTGACGCGATCACAGGGCTGTTGATGGTGCTGACCTTTGTTCTGACCATCTTCATGGTGGTGCAGTTCGTGTTGCGCGAAACCATTTCCGGGCAAGAGGACGAACTGACCGCGCTGTCCGATGAGGTCGCAGCGCTGGCAGGGGCGTTGGGTCTGGAAGAGCGCGAAAACAGCCGGTTGCAAGCCCGTCTTGGGGCGCTGAATGCAACCTTGTCGCAAACCGAAGATTCTCTGGCGCGGGCCGAAGTGGATCTGGCCCTGTCGCAGGCGCGCATCACCGATTTCGAAGCTCAGGTTACCGCATTGCTGGCCGATCAGGAGCGGGCGCGCGGTGCAATCGCCACGCTGGAATCCCAGCAAGCGGAATTGCTGGATGAACAGCAGGCGCTGAATCTGGCATTGGCGCAAAGCCGGGCCGAGATTGACGAACAGACCGAAGCTGCGCGGCTTGCTGCAGCCCAACGTGAGGCGCTGGAAGCTCTAGTCGCGGACCTTGAACAGAGCGAAACGACTCAGGCCACACGGATCGGAGAGCTGGAGGAGCAGATGAGCGCGGAAGAGGCCGCCAAACTGGCCGAGGCAGCTGCTGCCGAAAACCTGCGCAATCGGCTACAGGATGCCGACGCCGAACTGACAGCCATGACGCTGGCTCTGGAAGCGCAGCGTAAAGAGGCCGAGGATACGCTGACATTGCTGGCGGCTGCGCGGGCCGCCAAAGCGGAACTCGAACGCCAGTTTGGTGCGTTGAACACCGAAGAGTTGCGGGACCAGCTACAGGCCGCACTCGCAGCGCAAACCGAAGCACAGGCCGAAGCGCAAACCCAACGATCGCTGGCGGAAGAGCGTGCGGCCCTGTTGGCTGTTGCCCGCGATGCGATTTCCGCCGAGAAGGAGATTTCCGCCGAAGCGCAACGCGAAACTGCATTGCTGAACCAACAGATGGCTGCGCTGCGCCAACAGCTGGGCGGGTTGCAAGCGATTCTGGATGACTATGAAGAACGGAATGCCGCCGCCGATATCCGCATTCAGACGCTGGGTCAGGACCTGAACGCAGCGCTGGCCCGCGCCGCCTCGGAAGAGCGTCGTCGTCGTCTGCTGGAAGAGGCCGAACGCGCACGGCTGGAGGCCGAGGCCGAAGCTCTGTCTGGTCAGAACGAGGAACTGGCTGCTCAAGCCGAAGATCTGCAGCGCTACCGCTCGGAGTTCTTTGGCCGTCTGCGTGATGTTCTGGGAGACGAGGAAGGTGTTCGTATCGAAGGCGACCGCTTTGTGTTCTCATCGGAAGTACTGTTCGACACAGGCTCGGCCGTTTTGTCACCGATTGGGCGGCAAGAGGTTGCAAAGGTGGCCAACATCCTGCGCGGCGTGGCGGCCGAAATCCCCGAAGGCCTGAACTGGGTGATCCGCGTCGATGGTCACACGGACAACGTGCCGCTGGCTGGGTCCGGCCGGTACCGCGACAACTGGGAACTCAGCCAGGGCAGAGCTTTGTCGGTGGTGCGGTACATGGTCGAAGCGCTGGGCATCCCGCCAAACCGGCTCGCCGCCAATGGGTTTGGTGAGTTCCAGCCCGTCAATCCGGCGGATACGCCGGAGGCGCGGGCGCAAAACCGGCGGATCGAGCTGAAACTCACCGAAAGGTAACAGGGTACTCGTTAACCACATTGGGTTTTGGTCAGCGCCGCCCGAACCGAAAGCTGTCGTCTGGCGTACCGGCAAAGCAGCGTGGCACGACGGGATATGCCTCGGTCAGGAAGTAGGCGTATGTGCCCGAGGGGTATTCTGGCGATACGGTGAAGGCCCCATTGCACGCTTCCAGATTTCCGGCGCCAGCGACATACACGTAGTCTTCATTGAACGTGCCGTCGTGCTTTCCGTCTGGTGAGCCGCCGCCGGGGCGATTGCCGCTTTTCAAACGATATGACGACGTCATTTGCGTCACGGTTCCATTCACGACACCCGTCATTGCGTAAATCGGGAAACCATCTGCTGCATAGCCGATCAGCGGCGAATGACGGTTTGGCGCATAGTCCAACAGTTCGATCAAACTTGTGGGAATACCGTGATAATGATATTTCCCGTTGGGTTGTACATGGGCATAGTTTTCGTCCAGCCCCAATGCGACAGCGCCACCCAGCGCATTGTACGACCAGCCCGAGCGGGGGTTCCCCTGCCAAAACTCGGCGGCCAGTGGGTCGAACGCAACCCCGTTCAGGGACACGCCAAAGTTCCACCCCAGATTGAGCGGAGTGACAGACCCATTTGATTTTGGGTTGGAAGGAATCTTCAGATTGACCTTTTGTTCGGAAATCTGGTGGGGATTCCCCCGGTTTGGGAACTTACCTACCAGGTGATCCGGAATGCCATTGGCTGAGACGCGTAGATTGGTTCGGGATTCCTTTAGCTCAGAGCGGCTGATCCCCGGGTCGACTGTTGCCGCTTGCAAGGTCAGCGGCCTGGTTTCCGTTTCATCGTGATAACGAAACCTTTGCTGCGCTGTCGCTATGGCGGCAACGGTGGAAAGGGCGAATGCAATGCTCCATACGGTGATGATTTTGATCATGAAATTCCCCATTGCGGTCCGACTATGAAATTAAAACGCGCAATGCTTGGGATTCCGTCGAAAAAACCATCACTGGACGGAAAACTGCGTTAGTTGGCGCACAAATGGAAATCGCCCGGTTGAAGGGTCAACCGGGCGATCAGTTTAAGAACTCAGAACGAAGATTAGTCCGCTGTTAAAAGCGGGGGCTTGTCGCCCGGAATGCGCGGCTGATCGGGGCCGAGGATTTCCAGGTTCAAATCGCCCTTCTTGACGGACACCCGTACCACGCCACCCTTGGCCAGTTTCCCGAACAGCAGTTCCTCGGCCAGAGGTTTCTTGATGTGCTCCTGAATGACACGGCCCAGCGGACGTGCGCCCATCTTGTCGTCATAGCCCTTGTCAGCCAGCCATTCAGCGGCCTTTGGCGTCAGGTCGATGGTCACATTGCGATCCAACAATTGTGCCTCGAGCTGCAGGACGAACTTCTCAACGACCTGCAGGATGACCTCTTTCGGCAGCGGCGCGAACGAGATCACAGCATCCAGACGGTTGCGGAATTCCGGCGTGAACATGCGTTCGATCGCGGCGGTATCCTCACCTTCACGGCGGTCACGGCCAAAGCCGATGGCAGCCTTGGCCTGTTCCTGCGCACCCGCGTTCGAGGTCATGATCAGAACCACGTTGCGGAAGTTCACCGTGCGACCGTTGTGATCGGTCAGCTCACCGTGGTCCATCACCTGCAAGAGGATGTTGAACACGTCCGGATGCGCTTTCTCGATCTCATCCAGCAGCAGCACACAATGCGGATGCTGGTCGACGCCATCAGTCAGCAGGCCACCCTGATCGAAGCCGACATATCCCGGAGGCGCACCGATCAAACGGGAAACGGCGTGCTTCTCCATGTATTCGGACATGTCAAACCGCAGCAGTTCCACACCCAGCGTATCCGCCAGCTGTTTCGCGACCTCGGTCTTACCAACACCGGTAGGACCTGCGAACAGGTAGTTGCCGATGGGCTTCTCGGGTTCGCGCAGACCGGCACGCGCCAGCTTGATTGCGCTGGACAGCGCTTCAATGGCCTCGTCCTGACCAAACACCACCCGTTTCAGCGAGGCTTCGAGATCCTTCAGAACCTCGGCGTCGTCCTTGGTGACGTTCTTGGGCGGAATGCGGGCGATCTTGGCGACAACCGCTTCGATTTCTTTCACACCGATTGTCTTGCGCCGTTTGCTTTCCGCGACCAGATGCTGTGCGGCTCCGGCCTCATCAATCACGTCGATGGCCTTGTCGGGCAGCTTGCGGTCGTTGATATACCGCGCCGACAGTTCGACGGCAGTTTTGATTGCATCCGCAGTGTATTTGATCTCGTGGTGCTTTTCGAAATAGGGCTTCAGACCACGCAAGATTTTCACGCTGTCTTCGACCGAAGGTTCGTTCACGTCGATCTTCTGGAACCGGCGGCTGAGCGCGCGGTCCTTCTCAAAATGCTGACGGAATTCCTTGTATGTGGTTGAACCCATAGTGCGCAGCTTGCCGCCCTGCAGGGCAGGTTTCAGCAGGTTTGACGCATCCATCGCGCCACCCGAAGTGGCACCGGCACCGATGACGGTGTGGATCTCGTCGATGAACAACACCGCGTCGGGGTGGTCTTCCAATTCGGTCACGACTGCCTTCAGACGTTCCTCGAAGTCACCGCGGTAGCGGGTGCCCGCAAGCAGAGCCCCCATATCCAGAGAATAGATAGTAGTGTTGGACAGCACTTCTGGGGCTTCGCCGCCCACAATCTTATGTGCCAGTCCCTCGGCAATGGCGGTTTTGCCTACGCCCGGATCACCCACCAGCAGCGGGTTGTTCTTGCGGCGACGGCAAAGAACCTGAATGCAGCGCTCAACCTCGTCGGCGCGACCGATCAGCGGATCGACATCGCCTGCGCGGGACTTGGCGTTCAGATCAATGCAGTACTTACCCAGCGCGCTTTCTTTCTGCTCGCCTTCACCTGCGTTGGACTGAACTTCTTCTTCGACCTGGTCCGCGCCTGAAACCGAGCGGTTCTCGCCATAGGCTGGGTCCTTGGCCACACCATGCGCAATGAAGTTCACCGCGTCGTACCGGGTCATGTCCTGCTCCTGCAGGAAATAGGCCGCGTTACTTTCGCGTTCGGCGAAGATGGCGACCAGCACATTGGCCCCGGTCACTTCGGTGCGGCCAGAGCTTTGGACGTGAATCGCCGCGCGTTGAATGACGCGCTGGAAAGCAGCCGTTGGAACGGCTTCGGAACCGTCGATATCCGTCACCAGATTTGACAGATCTTCGTCGATGAATTCGACCAGTGTGCTGCGCAGTTCATCCAGATCAACGCTGCAGGCTTTCATGACGCGAATAGCGTCGGGTTCTTCCAGCAGCGCCAGCAGCAGATGCTCAAGCGTAGCAAATTCGTGGCGCCGTTCATTCGCAGCCGCCAGGGCCGCGTGAATGGCTTGTTCTAATGTGCTCGAGAATGAAGGCACGCGGGTGCTCCTCTGTCTTGGGTCGAAAGGGGCAGCCTTTGGCCGGCACCCCATCCAACCATGTCCTCATACTATTAGAGTTTGGTTGATCGTGGCGCGGCTTCAAGGGTTTTCTTTCACTTGACAGTCACATTTCACGTGACCGTGGCCGTGAAGAAGGCGATTTAGGCATTAGAAGCGGTCTTTTCTAGCCCGAATTTCCGCAAAAACTTCTGCCGGGTCGGTATTCTGCATCCCCAAATGTGCCTGAATCGCCGGATCGTCGGCGCGCAAGAACGGGTTTGTTGCTTTTTCCAACGCCAGAATCGACGGTACGGTGGGCTCTCCCGCGGCGCGTGCTCGGTCAATATCCGCCATGCGCTGCTTCAATGCCTTGTTGTCGGGATCGACGGTAATGGCAAATTTCGCATTGGATTGTGTATATTCGTGACCCGAGCATACCATAGTTTCATCCGGCAACACAGCCAGTTTGCTGAGTGAGGCCCACATCTGCGGCGCCGTGCCCTCGAACAGGCGGCCACAACCCAACGCCATGAGGCTGTCGGCAGTAAAGACGACCGCGCTCGCGGGCAAATAGTATGCGACATGTCCGACGGTATGGCCGGACACGTCCATCACGTGCACAGGCTCGCTCCCGATCTCGAACGTATCACCTTCGCTGACCTGTTGATCCAGCGGGGGCAGGCGGTGCGCGTCCGCTGCGGCCCCGATCACCTTGGCAGGTTGCTTTTCCAGAATACCGGCCAGCCCGTCTACGTGGTCCCAATGGTGATGCGTCAGCAGGACATGAGACAGGGCCCATCCGCGCTTGTCCAGTTCGGCCAGAATGGGCCCGACCTCGGGCGCGTCGATCAGTGCGGTGTTGCCGCTAACGGCGTCATGCGCCAGAAAGGCGTAGTTGTCGCTGAGACAAGGAATGGTAACGATCTCAAGAGGCATGGCCTTTTGCCCTTTCGTTGCTAGACTGCCTCCAGCTAAGCCGATTGACCGGGTGTCCGCAATGCATCTTGATGTGCAGGATCTGAGGAATTTCTACTATCGCAGCACACTGGGCCGTGCGGCGCAGGCGGCGATCCGTGGGCGATTGGTCCAACAGTGGCCTGAAGCCAAGGGTCAAACCGTTGTTGGGTTCGGATTCGCAGTGCCCTTGCTGCGCCCCTACTTGGCCGATGCGCGGCGCGTGATAGGCCTGATGCCAGGCCCGCAGGGGGTTATGCCGTGGCCTGCAGGAATGCCAAATGTTTCCGTTCTGACCGAGGAAACACTGTGGCCGATCGAAACCGGTCATGTCGACAAGCTAATTGTCATGCACGGGCTTGAGACGTCGCAAAGGCCCAGTCAGTTGCTGGATGAATGCTGGCGTGTGTTGGGGCCCGGTGGCCGGGCGTTCTTTATTGTGCCGAACCGGGCAGGGCTGTGGTCGCGAACGGACAAGACCCCGTTCGGATTCGGTCGGCCCTATTCGGCTTCGCAATTGGAAAGCCAGCTCAAGGCACATCATTTCATTCCGGAACGTCATTGTTCGGCGTTGTACTTGCCGCCGTCCTTCCGTCGTTTCTGGCTGAAGTCGGGCAGTCTGATCGAAAAGACCGGGCAGCGGTTGCCGACTATCATGGCGGGCGGTGTGCTGATGGTCGAGGTCACCAAACATATCCGCCCCCCCAGCGGCAATGTCGCGAAAGACACGGAGCGCCGGCCGATCAAGGCGCTGGATGGTCTGCTGAAACCGGCCTGAGGCGTCAGGCTATTTTCCCGCATCAAATCGCGAAAATTGAGGGAAAAAGGCCACAGGAATCGCAAAAACCTACACTTTCGTAACATTTTTCGCCCTTCTCAGCCGGATAAAAGGGTCGCACCCATCGTAAGTGGCTGAAATAAAACATTTTGTGGATAAAGTGCTTGCCGTGATAATATATTGCTAGCTGAGTTCGGCTCTGCTAGACCCCCGGTGATTTTGATCCCCGGCCGCATGGGCGGGGTTTCCTCACGCCCCGGGTAGCGGCCGCTACGCAAAATCGGGGCCTCAAATATCGGAAGGGTGGACGTGTCCGAACCAGCTTCGATTTCCACTGGCATTGCCGAGCGCTATGCCACAGCGATCTTTGAGATCGCAAAAGAGAATAACGACCTCACAGGTCTGGAATCCGGCATCAATGATCTGGCAGCAGCTTTGGGCGAAAGCGCCGACTTGCGTGACCTGATCGCCTCGCCGCTGGTTTCACGCTCCGAACAGGAAGCAGCGATTACCGCGATTGCCGACAAGATGGGTCTGCATACCATCCTGCGCAACACGCTGGGTCTGATGGCCGAAAAACGCCGCCTGTTCGTCATCCCGCAGTTGGTGCAGGTTCTGCGCGACATGCTGGCGGATGAGCGCGGCGAAGTGACCGCGGATGTCGCCTCGGCCAAGGCGCTGACCAAGACGCAAATGGAAAAACTGTCCAAGACGCTGTCCGAGCGTGTGGGCAAGACCGTGACAATCAATGCGACCGTTGATGAAAGCCTCATCGGCGGTCTTGTCGTTAAAGTGGGCTCGAAAATGATCGATAGCTCGATCCGTTCGAAGCTGAACTCCCTACAGAATGCAATGAAAGAGGTCGGATAAATGGGAATCCAAGCTGCAGAGATTTCTGCAATCCTGAAGGACCAGATCAAGAATTTTGGTCAGGAAGCCGAAGTGGCCGAGATCGGCCGCGTGCTGAGCGTCGGTGACGGGATTGCCCGTGTATACGGCCTGGACAACGTGCAAGCCGGTGAAATGGTCGAATTCCCCGGCGGCATCATGGGCATGGCGCTGAACCTGGAAAGCGACAACGTTGGTGTCGTTATCTTCGGTTCCGACCGTGACATCAAAGAAGGTGACACTGTTAAGCGCACCAACTCGATCGTGGACGTTCCGATCGGTGACGAGCTGCTGGGCCGCGTTGTTGACGGTCTGGGCAACCCGCTGGACGGCAAAGGTCCGATCAACGCAACCAAGCGTGGCGTTGCAGACGTTAAGGCACCGGGCATCATCCCGCGTAAATCGGTTCACGAGCCGATGGCAACCGGCCTGAAATCGGTTGACGCGATGATCCCGATCGGCCGTGGCCAGCGTGAGCTGATCATTGGTGACCGTCAGACCGGTAAAACCGCCGTTGCTCTGGACGCGATCCTGAACCAGAAAACCTACAACGAAGCTGCCGGCGACGACGAGTCGAAGAAGCTGTACTGCGTGTACGTTGCGATCGGTCAAAAGCGTTCGACTGTTGCTCAGCTGGTGAAGAAACTGGAAGAGTCCGGCGCGATTGACTACTCGATCGTTGTGGCCGCAACCGCGTCCGACCCGGCGCCGATGCAGTTCCTGGCGCCCTACGCCGCGACCGCGATGGCCGAGTACTTCCGTGACAACGGCCGCCACGCGCTGATCATCTATGATGACCTGTCGAAACAGGCCGTTTCGTATCGTCAGATGTCGCTGCTGCTGCGTCGTCCGCCCGGACGTGAAGCCTATCCCGGCGACGTTTTCTACCTCCACTCCCGTCTGCTGGAACGTTCGGCGAAGCTGAACGAAGACTTCGGCGCGGGCTCGCTGACCGCTCTGCCGGTCATCGAAACTCAGGGTGGCGACGTTTCGGCGTTTATTCCGACCAACGTGATTTCGATCACCGACGGCCAGATCTTCCTGGAAACCGAACTGTTCTACCAAGGCATCCGCCCTGCTGTGAACACCGGTCTGTCGGTTTCGCGTGTGGGCTCCTCGGCTCAGACCAACTCGATGAAGTCGGTTGCCGGTCCGGTTAAACTGGAACTGGCTCAGTACCGCGAAATGGCTGCGTTTGCGCAGTTTGGTTCCGACCTCGACGCCGCAACTCAGCAGCTGCTGAACCGTGGTGCACGTCTGACCGAGCTGATGAAACAGCCGCAGTACTCGCCGCTGACCAACGCTGAAATCGTTTGCGTCATCTTCGCGGGTACCAACGGTTACCTCGACAAGATCGACGTGTCCGACGTTGGCCGGTACGAGGCTGGCCTGCTGGCGCACCTGCGTGGCAAACACGCGGATCTGCTTCAGTGGATCACGGACGAAGATCCCAAGGTCAAGGGTGACGCTTCCGACAAGATCAAGGCTGCGCTGGACGAATACGCCGCAACCTTCGCTTAAGGGAGAGGCGGGCATATGCCAAATCTTAAGGACCTTAAAAACAGGATCGAGTCGGTCAAATCGACCCGCAAGATCACCAAGGCCATGCAGATGGTCGCGGCTGCAAAATTGCGCCGCGCCCAGGAATCTGCCGAAGCCTCGCGTCCCTATGCCGAGCGGTTCAATGCCGTGATGGCGGGGTTGGCGGCTTCGGTCGGGGGCAGCGACAGCGCCCCCAAGCTGCTCCGTGGTACGGGCAGTGATGATGTCCATCTGCTGGTTGTCATGACAGCCGAACGCGGTCTCTGCGGCGGCTTCAACTCGAACATCGCCAAGCTGGCCCGTCAGAAGGCGGAAGAGCTGCGCCTGAAGGGCAAGACGGTCAAAGTTTTGACCGTTGGCAAGAAGGGCCGCGACGCGCTGAAGCGTGATCTTGGCGATCTGTTCGTTGGACATGTCGACCTGAGCGAGTTCAAGCGCATTGGCTACACCAACGCGCAGGACATCGCGAAGGACATCCTGTCTCGCTTCGACGGGGGTGAGTTCGATGTTGCAACGATCTTCTACTCGAAGTTCGTCAACGTTGTGACTCAGATCCCGACGGCACAGCAGGTTATCCCCGCCTCATTTGAGGAAACCGAGGGTGACGACAGCGGTGCGGTCTTCGATTACGAGCCCAGCGAAGAGGCCATTCTGGCCGACCTGCTGCCCAAGGGGGTTGCGACCGCGATCTTCTCGGCTCTGCTCGAAAACGGAGCGTCTGAACAGGGTGCACGGATGTCCGCGATGGACAACGCGACACGCAACGCGGGTGAGATGATCGACAAGCTGACGATCCAGTTCAACCGTTCGCGTCAGGCCGTGATCACCAACGAGCTGATTGAAATTATTTCCGGCGCCGAAGCGCTGTAAGAAAACCGGAGACGAAACATGGCGAATGCAAAAGGCAAAGTCACACAGATCATCGGGGCCGTCGTCGACGTGCACTTCGAAGATCAGCTGCCTGAAATTCTGAACGCGCTGGAAACCACCAACAACGGCAAGCGTCTGGTGTTGGAAGTTGCTCAGCACCTGGGTGAAAACACTGTCCGTACCATCGCGATGGACGCGACCGAAGGTCTGGTCCGTGGCGAAGAAGTGTCCGACACCGGTGCTCCGATCTCGGTTCCGGTTGGTAATGCCACTCTGGGCCGCATCCTGAACGTGGTTGGTGAGCCGATCGACGAAAAAGGCCCGGTTGAGGCGACCGAAGCCCGCGCGATCCACCAGCCCGCACCGACCTTTGATGAACAGTCGACCGAGTCGGAAGTTCTGGTCACCGGCATCAAGGTTGTTGACCTGCTGGCCCCCTACGCCAAAGGCGGTAAGATCGGTCTGTTCGGCGGTGCCGGCGTTGGTAAAACCGTTCTGATCATGGAACTGATCAACAACATCGCAAAAGTGCACTCGGGCTTCTCGGTGTTCGCGGGTGTTGGTGAACGGACCCGTGAAGGGAACGACCTGTACCACGAGATGATCGAATCGAACGTTATTAAGCCGGACAACCTGTCGGAATCGCAGGTGGCCCTGGTTTACGGTCAGATGAACGAACCTCCGGGAGCCCGTGCACGTGTTGCTCTGACCGGTCTGACTCTAGCCGAGCAGTTCCGCGACCAGTCCGGCACCGACGTTCTGTTCTTCGTCGACAACATCTTCCGCTTCACGCAGGCGGGCTCCGAGGTTTCGGCTCTGCTGGGTCGTATTCCTTCGGCGGTGGGCTACCAGCCGACGCTGGCCACCGACATGGGCGCCCTGCAGGAACGCATCACCTCGACCAAGTCGGGCTCGATCACCTCGGTTCAGGCGATCTACGTGCCTGCGGACGACCTTACCGACCCTGCGCCGGCAACCTCGTTTGCTCACTTGGATGCGACTACCGTTCTTAACCGTGCGATCTCGGAAAAGGGTATCTACCCGGCGGTTGACCCGCTGGACTCGACCTCGCGTCTGCTCGACCCGGCCATCGTTGGTGAAGAGCACTACAAGGTTGCGACCGACGTTCAGCAGATCCTCCAGCGCTACAAATCGCTGCAGGACATCATCGCCATCCTCGGCATGGACGAACTGTCGGAAGAGGACAAACTGACCGTGGCTCGTGCCCGTAAGATCGAACGCTTCCTGTCGCAGCCGTTCGACGTGGCCGAAGTCTTCACCGGTTCGCCGGGTGTTCAGGTTGCTCTGGATGTCACCATCTCTTCGTTCAAGGCTGTTGTGGCCGGCGAATACGATCACCTGCCCGAAGCAGCCTTCCTGATGGTTGGTGGCATCGACGATGTGGTCGCCAAAGCGGAGAAGATGGCCGCAGAAGCTGCCTAAGGAGTATCCCTGATGGCAAACACGATGCAATTCGACCTCGTCAGCCCCGAGCGGAGCCTAGCTTCGCTCAGCGTGACGGCGGTCCAGATTCCCGGCGCGGACGGGGACATGACGGCGATGCCTGACCATGCCCCCACCATCACCACGCTGCGCCCCGGTCTGCTGAAGGTTGAGGCACCCGAAGGAGCCAGCGAATACCTGGTCACCGGAGGGTTTGCCCAGATCAACGGCGATGGCCTGTCGGTTCTGGCCGAAAAGGCCATTCCGGTTGCCGAAGTGACCCGGTCGCATCTGGACGACCTGATCGCCGAGGCGCGCGCTTCGCACGACGCGGCAAAGGAAGGCGATGATCAGACGATCGTCGACGATGCCGCCAAGCTGCTGGCCGACATGGAAGCCCTTGGAACGCATATGAGCCTTTAAGGCTCGTCGCATTTAGACAGTTAGAATCGGCCCCGTATACTCGGGGCCGTTTTTTTATCGTGATATTACCACGGCGCTGAGTTAAGGTGCGGAAATACATAGATAAAGACAAATGAATGAAGACGTTTCGAACCCATCCTATTGGTATCGACCAAGGCGAGGCCGTACTGTTTTCCGAATTCGCCGATGGCGGCGAAATGTGGACGGGTGAAGGCCCGCGCGAGCGACGGTCGGCCATAACATTCAACCAACCGTTCCGTTCTATACCTGCGGTTCAGATCGGTGTGTCCCTGTGGGATGTGGATACGTCTTCTGCTTTGCGGGCTGAAGTTATGGCAGAGAACATCACCCCCGAAGGCTTCAGCGCCGTTTTCCGCACCTGGTCCGACACCCGCATCGCGCGCATCCGCGTGACCTGGACCGCCATCGGAGAGGTGGCGCATGAGGATGACTGGAATATCTCTTAAGGGCAGAGGCGCCATTGCGTTGGATTGGCTCCTTCTTCAGTGACTTGAGATTTCGCCAATTTGTGTTGTTCGTCTCGGGCCAACATGAAAATGCCCTTTTCATCACGGATCATCGCCGGAATGAATTGAAAGCAATTAGGTTTAAGGCATGTCCGACAAGAGCATTGAGATTATCTACAGCATAGCCGACATTCCGGACATCACTGACCGTAGCGCGTTCAGCGCCCAGGCTTTGGATTTCCGCAACGCCGCGATGGAGCATATCGAGAGCGCATTGACCGTTGCCAATCTGGGAGAATGGGAAGGCGCTGAGATTGGGGCGGATGAGGTCAGTTTCGGTTTCAGTGTTTACGATTTTGAGCAGGCTGAAGCGGCTGTAAGACAGGCCGTATCTGGCACGCGCTATGCTGGTATTTGCGAGATCGTGCGGTGTGAACTGTCCGAGAATGACTTTGGTGGCATCGCAGTGGATGCAAAGCCTTTGGGGTTCTTTGGCATGCTCAGCCTCCTGATTTTTCGGCGTTTGCCAAAGCGGTTCAGGGATAACTGACTGTTAAAAAAACGGGTGGTTGAAACTAAAAAGCCAGACCCCGTTTCAGGTCTGGCAAAAATTGTCCGGGTACGGAGGCAAGCGACCTCAGTCGTCGTTGCTTTCGATCATGTCCACGCGGGTTGCATGGCGGCCGCCTTCGAACTCGGCCTCCAAAAACGCATCGACGATGTCCAGGGCCTGACCTTCGCCTACCACACGCGCACCGATGGACAGCATGTTGGCGTCGTTATGCGCGCGGATCATGCGGGCCGAGAAGGCATCAGAGCATACGCCGCAGCGGATGCCCGGAACCTTGTTGGCTGCCATCATGATCCCTTGACCGGTGCCGCAAAGGACGATTCCAAGTTGGCAATCGCCCGAAGCAACAGCGAGCGCTGCGGCTTTTCCGTGAACTGGATAATGCGTGCTTTCAGGTGTTTTGGGTCCGATGTCCACGACCTCCCAGCCTTGTGCTGCGACGTGGTCGGCGACCGCCCGGCGCAACTCGATGGCCGCGTGGTCGCTGGAAAGAACAATACGTTTTGAGGCTGTCACGGGAATGTCCTGCCTTCTTGTGTTGACGAAAAAGGGCGGCTGTTACGCCGCCCAACTCGGTCAGTCCATGTGATACATCGACTCGTAGATCGGAGTCAGGGTTTTGTCCTCGAACAGCGAGGATACACTCGTTCCGTTCCAGATGTTGAGAATCGCCTGAGTGAAAATCGGCGCGGTCGGAACAATGCGGATGTTCTTCGCTTTGGCGACTTCTGCGGTTGGTTGGATCGTGTCGGTCAGCACCAGGGACTTCATCACCGAATTGGTCACACGCTCGACCGCCGGGCCGCTCATGACGCCGTGCGTAATGTAGGAGTGCACTTCCTTAGCGCCGTTATCCAAAAGGACCTGAGCTGCTTTGCACAGCGTGCCGGCGGTGTCGCACATGTCGTCCACGATCAGGCAGATCTTGTCTTTCACGTCACCGATCACGGTCATCTCGGCCACTTCGCCTGCCTTTTCGCGGCGTTTGTCCACGATCGACAGCGGGGCGTTGATGCGCTTGGCCAGTTCGCGAGCACGGGCCACACCGCCTACGTCGGGTGATACGACCATGAGCTCGTCCAGATTGTTCTGGAATTGGTGCTTCACATCCAGCGCAAAGATTGGTGACGCGTAGAGGTTGTCGACTGGCATGTCGAAAAAACCCTGAATCTGCGCGGCGTGCAGGTCCATGGTCAGGATCCGCTCGATCCCTGCTCCGGTCAACATGTTAGCCACCAGCTTGGCGCTGATCGGCGTACGGGCCTTGGTGCGGCGGTCCTGACGGGCGTAACCAAAATAGGGGATCACGGCGGTGATCCGCTGGGCCGACGAGCGGCGCAAAGCGTCGGCGATGATCAGCAGCTCCATCAGGTTGTCGTTTGCCGGGTTCGACGTTGGCTGGACGATGAACATGTCCTCGCCGCGTACGTTTTCGAACACTTCGACGAAGATCTCGCCGTCGTTGAAGCGCTCGACCCGTGCATCGACCAGATTCTGATCGACACCGCGATACAGGCTCATGCGTCGCGAGATGGATTCGGCAAGAGGAAGGTTAGCGTTCCCAGCGATTAGCTTGGGTTCGTTGAGTGTCGGCATCGGCTGAGGTCCCCGGGCAGCAATGGCAATGTGACAGATTCGTGATGTTGACACCGCTTAGCATGGCCTTACCGTCTCGCAAAGATAACGCAGCGGAGAAAGTGCACATGGCCAACATTGACTACTATTTTGCGACACTCTCGCCATACACCTACCTGGCAGGCTCGCGCCTAGAAGAGATTGCGGCCAAACATGGTGCAACGATCAGCTACAAACCGCTGGATATCGTCGCGCTGTTCGGACGCACGGGTGGAACCCCGCCGAAGGACCGGCACATCTCGCGCATTGAGTACCGGGCGCAGGAGCTTTTGCGCCAGTCGAAGAATTTGGGAATGGCGTTCAATCTGCAGCCAGCGCATTGGCCAACCAACGCGGCACCATCTTCGTACGCGATTATTGCGGCGATCAAGGACGGTTCGGGCGATGTCGGCAAACTGGCCCATTCCTTCGTGCGGGCCTGCTGGGCCGAGGAAAAGGACATCGCGCAGGATGATGTGATCCGTGAGTGCCTGACACAAGCCGGGTTTGATCCGGGACTTGCCGATAGTGGTTTGCTTGTCGGTGCTGAGACCTACGCCGCCAATCTGGAAGAGGCCGTGGACCGCGGCGTTTTTGGCGCGCCGTTCTATATCACAGAAGACGATCAGCGGTTTTGGGGACAGGATCGGCTGGATGATTTGGACCGGCATCTCACGGAGTGAAAGGGTGAGAGACGACCCCCCGTCAAGCGATGTGTTTGTCAGAACGCTGGGGCAGGGCGCGCGCGAGGTGCTCGCTCTGCACTGCACCATCGCGCATTCAGGGGCGTGGTCCGGGTTGGCGTCCGCACTGGACGGGCAAGCGACATTGATCGCCCCCGATATGCCATCCCATGGCCGAAGTCCTGATTGGGACGAGCAGTGTGATTTTTTTGACCTTGTAACAGAAGCGTCGGCGGCGCAATTGACCAAGCCGATGGACATTATCGGGCACTCTTTTGGCGCTGTGGTCGCCTTGCATTTGGCGGCCCGGTTGCCGGACCTGGTTCGCAGCGCCGTGCTGATCGAGCCAGTGTTTTTTGCGGTTGCCGCCCAGGATGCGCCGGAACTGACAGGGCGTTATGATGAGGAAATAAAGCCCGTTACCAACGCGTTTGCCGCTGGAGATATGGCGCTGGCGGCTCGGTTGTTCAACCGGATGTGGGGCGCAGATGCCGGCCCGCGCTGGCCTGATCTGCCGGAGAAAACACGAGCGGCCATGACCCGCGGCGTTCACGTTGTTCCGGCCGTAGATGACGTCTTGTTTCGCGATCAAAAGGGGATGTTGAACGCTGGTGTTCTGGATCGGGTTACCATGCCGATCCTCATTGTTAGTGGGTCAGAGACGCACCCGGTTGTGCCTGCAATTGGCGAGGGTCTTTGCCGACGACTTCCCAACGCCCGAGCCGAAGTTGTTTCGGGGGGTGGGCACATGGTGCCGATCACGCACCCCCAGCACGTGGCAGGCGTTGTCCAACAGTTCTGGTGCGATTTGCCTCAGTCGTCTTGATGTGAGTGTCCTGAAAGTTTCAAGGGGAGGCAATCCCCCAGCGTTGCTCACAACAAAGCAAGGAATTTATCGATATCGTCCGAGCTGATGGACCAGTCGCAGACTAGGCGGCAGGCTAGAATCTCATTGTCATCTGCGCCGTCCAATTCCGCACCCCACAGGTGATAGACCGCGCCCGCCTCGTGCAGTTGCTTATGCCGCGCTCGGGAAAACTGCGCAAAGATCATGTTGGCTTGCGGTTCGTGCAGGAAGGTCGCCCCTTTGGCGCGTAGCCCATCGGCCAGATGAGCGCAGTTTGCGTTGGCCATTCTTGCCAACTGCAGCCACAGGTCGTCATTCAGATACGCAGCCATCTGTGCGGAAAGATAGCGATGCTTGGAAAAAAGATGCGCACCGCGCTTGCGACGCAGTTCGAATTCCCAGGCTTTGGATTCGTCAAAGAAAACGACGGCTTCGACACCCATCAATCCGTTCTTGGTGCCGCCAAAACTGACCGCGTCGACGCCCGCCTTCCATGTCATCTCGGCCGGAGAACAGTTCAGCGCCACCAAAGCGTTGGTGAAACGCGCGCCATCCAGATGCACTGGCAGGCCGTATTCCTTTGCCACACCGCACAGCGCCTGCAATTCAGTCAGAGAATAGACCGACCCGCGCTCCGTCACCTGTGTTATCGAGACCGGCCCGCGCTGAGGTCCATGAACTCCGCGGGTCTCCTCGGCCAGAATCGAGCGGCGCAGCGCCTCGGGAGTCATCTTGTCAATGCCCGGAACCAGCGTCAGTTTGGCACCGCTATAGAATTCGGGCGCGTTGCATTCATCCTCGTGGATATGGGCCACGGGCGAGCAGAACACCGTTTCCCACGGCCGGGCCAGCGTTGCCAATGCCAGTGAATTCGCCGCCGTACCGGTGGCGACCAAATATACGGCTGCTCCGGGTGCTTCGAAAATCCCGCGAATGCGATCCCGGACTTCGTTCATCAGAGTGTCCGCGCCATAGGCCATCTGATAGCCCTGATTGGCTTCGTTCAAAGCGGCCATAACCTGCGGATGAACCGGCCCGGAATTGTCAGAAGCGAAATACATCAGCTGGGCTCCTCAATGATATAGTCTTCCCACTCTTCCATGGGGGTTTCGAACTCAGACACCGTGCGCCCCTGAACCGAGACACCTGCGGCGTGCACGCTATCCGGCGTACCAGATATCAAGGGGTGCCAATCGTAAAGAGGTTTCCCCTCCCACAACAACCGATAGGCGCAGGTCTGCGGCAACCAGTAGGCGTGATCGTCGATGTTGTCCGGTTTCATCACGATACACTCCGGCACGAATTGGTGGCGGATATCGTATTGCGTGCAGCGGCAGCTTTCATCATCCAGCAGGCGGCACGCGACGCAGGTCAGGGCGACCTCGCCAGTATCCTCATCTTCAAGCTTGTTCAGACAGCATTTGCCGCAGCCATCGCACAGCGCTTCCCATTCGCGCTGGTTCATCTTCGTCAGCGGTTTGCGTTCCCAGAACCGGGGCGACAGCCCGCCGCGATCGATCGGGTCGGTACTCATAGTGCGGCCAGCAGGGAGCGGGCTTTGTCGCAATCGGCGTTCATCTGGGCGATCAGCCCGTCCAGCCCGTCAAACGTCATTTCGGGGCGCAGATACTCGACCAGTCCGACAGAGAGCGTCGACCCGTACAAATCGCCCGAGAAATCAAACAGGAAGGTTTCGATGTTGGGCACTTCGCCGTTGAACATCGGTCGCGTCCCGACCGAGGACGCGCCATGATAGCTGCCCTGATGGGGGCCATCCAGCACATCGACGAGCACGGCATAGACGCCAAATCTCGGCGGGTGAAGCCCTTCGATGGACATGTTGGCGGTGGGGAAACCAAGTTCGCGCCCGCGTTGCTCGCCGCCGATCACCTCACCTTCGACGCGGTGCCAGTGGCCCAGCATTGCGGCGGCGTCGCGAGGGCGGCCATCGGTCAGTGCCTTGCGGATCGCGGTCGAAGATACGACGTCGTCGGACCGTTCCATCAGCGGCGCAATGGTCACGCCAAAACCCATCTCTTGCCCAAACCGGGCCATGTCTTCGGCGGTGCCACTGCGCCCTTTACCGAAACAGAAATCCGCACCGACCACCACATGTGACAGGCCAAGGCCTTCGCAGATGACGTTTCGGGCAAATTCCTCGGGTGTCAGCCCTGCAAGGGCCGCATTGAATGGCAATTCGTACAGCTTTTGCACTCCCAGCTTCTCTAACCGGTGCGCGCGGGCATTGCCGCGCATCAGACGAAACGGCGGAGAGTCAGGCGCAAAGTATTCGCGTGGGTGCGGTTCGAACGTCAGTACGCCCAATGGTGCATCGGGGGCCACGCTGTTTGCCAGTTCAATGACTGACTGGTGGCCGACATGCACGCCATCAAAGTTCCCGATGGCCACACTGGCACCGCGGTCTTCTGGCTCGACAAACTGGAAATCCCGGATGATCTGCATGGAGCTTGCCTAGCGGGACTGAAGGCTGTGTTCAAGCACCTGATTGGCACTATGGCTTCAAGGGGCCTAAGCGCGGCTTTCAGACAGAAAACGCCGGACCCATTCCCGGTTTGTGGCATCTGCCAACCGGGATGTGGGCGGTTCGATGTCGAAGGGCACGTTTGGATCAAGACCCAGTTGCGCCAGAATGTCAGCCACCACCTGCGCGGGCGAGGCGGCCAGATGATCGTAGTCCACCTGCAACGGATCAATGTCTTGAGTTAAGAACCAGTCTCGCCAACGATGATCCATACCCTCGAACTCTTTCTTGCGGTGGGCGATTTCGACACTATCGAATTCCGGACGGGCAGGCGGGGCCGTTCGTTCCATCTCGGTGCCGTCCGCGTTTCGATGCCAGAGGCCGGTCTGCGCCGCTTTCACAAACGAGACCGCTTGCTCCAGCTTGTCCTTGCGGGACAGGTGGATGAACAGCGTCCTGCCGAATTCCGAACTGATCCGCGCAGTGTCACTGTTTGCGGCTGGGTGTAGTAAGCGTAGCTGCGCCAGGAAGAAGTCCAGAGTTTGCCCCTGCAGGCGCAGCCCGAATATACCTGTTCCTGCAGTCCCCTGTGTGCGTGCCGCCTTGAAAACTGCGCGTAATGCCTGCGCGCGGTCTTCGAAATCAGCAGCGTTAAGCCCAAAGTAATTCAGCCACTCAGGCACAGACGGTGCATGGAAGTATGAGGATGGCCTGCCTGCCAAGTTGGTTTGAGACAACAGCTTGCACAGCAGAGTGCTTCCGCTGCGCGGGCTGGTGCAGATGACGTAGGAATCGTAAAGGAGCATGGCGGTTTGACACTTTTCTGTCAGGCAACGCTGCTGGTGCGCCGAAAATTACTAATGCGTTTAAAGGGCTTGCTTAACAATCTCGCAACAAAAAAAGGCGCCGTGACCGGCGCCCTGTGATCCTGTCGAAGCGATGTAGTTCAGTCGAACTTGCGCGATGGAGCCAGTACCATCGCTTCGCCCACCAGCACCTTTTTGCCATCGACCGCGCAATGGCAATCCAGTTTTACACGGCGCTTGGCAAAGTCGATATCGATGACCTTGACCTCGGCATAGACCATGTCGCCGGGGCGTACCGGGGCCAGAAACTTGAGAGACTGGCCCATGTAAACCGTACCGTGGCCCGGCAGTTGCTCACCGATGACAGCCGAGATCAGACCCGCCGTCAGCATCCCGTGGGCAATACGCCCTTCAAAGATCGTATCGCGGGCATAGTCGTCGTCCAGGTGTACCGGATTCCGGTCCGTCGATACCTGCGCGAACATCTCGATATCTTCGTCCGTCACCACTTTGCGCAGGTGGCGGGTCATGCCCATTTCGATGTCTTCAATACAGATCGTGCCGCGTGGAAGATTATCCAACATGTCGCCCTCACTTGAGTTCATCGGGCAACAAAACAACGCAAGCCGCCCCCGTTTGGCAACTTTATTACTTCGCAACTGCAGAAAATCAAGTCTTTTCTGACTATCTCAAGCGGCCGATCGTGTAGGTCGGGTTTATCTTTTCCCTTGCAATATAATCACTTAGGGATTCGTGGTGCGGATGGTGCTCAGTTTTTGTTTCTGCGGCGGCCAATCCGCCCGAGATAAACAGAGAATCAATACCCTCTCCCATTCCGCCCAAAATGTCGGTATGTGGCCCGTCGCCGATCACCAGAATGTCGCCATCGGGGATGTCGTGACCCAGTTCCTGCAGCCGGCGACGTGCCAGATCATAGATCGGTGGATGGGGTTTTCCGAAGTACAGGCTCTCGCCCCCCATTTCGGTAAACAGCTTCGCCAACGCACCTGCGCACCATTCGCGCACTTCACCCCGGTCCACGACAATGTCCGGGTTCGCACACAGCAACTTCATGCCTTTCTGCTTGGCATACAGGAAATCGGGGCGGTTGACGGCAGGGTCAGCCATCGGATCGAACGGCCCGCAGCACACGATACCTTCGGCCTCATCCAGCGGGACGCGTTCGATGTGGATCGGGTGGTGCAGTAGTTTCAGGGGCTCAAAGAAACCCGCGTCGCGCTCCCATTCGCCCATGAAATAGACTTTGTGCCCAACCGCTCCGCGGAACATCGCAGATCGCGCCGAGTCCCCGCTGGTGGCGATAGTGTCGTAGGCGTCGGCGGGGACGTTGAACTGCCCAAGCTGATCGGCCACGCCTGCCCGCGGTTTAGGAGAGTTCGTGACCAGCACGACGATCCCACCTTGCGCCCGGTATTGCTGTAGTGCTGCGACAGCTTCGGGATATGCAGTGATACCGTTGTGAACGCACCCCCACAGGTCAACGAACAACGCTTTGTAGCGGTCTGAAATCTCGGAAAGCGTGTGGATGATCTGGGTCATGGGGGCCTCGGGATCTGAAGTCGGAGTTGTGACAGCTATGGCAAAGCTTTCATCCGTTGACCATCCCGCAAAGCAAATTACAGGCTCAGTTAGAGCCGCCTGTTAGTTATCTTCCGAGATTTCCTCAACGTCGGGGGCCTGTTGGACGTTTTCGGTTCCCAAGATGACTTGCGCGCCGATTCTGTTCTGGAACCGAACCACGACCAGATACCCGGGGCCCAGTTCATCGCGGAGCGCATCGATCAACGGCGTTTCCCGCAGCGACTCGGGTAACAACCCCGCGATCGAGGAGACTTTGTACGCCGCTTCGATCGGTAGATCGACAATCAGCCAAACATCCGCGTGTTTGCGTTTGGCATTCACGTCGACGCGGATGATCTCGACCGAAACGGGATCTGCCCAATCGCGGATTGCCTGCGCCAGTTGCGCCTCGGTCCGGGTTTCTAGGTATCGATTGTAGGTGGACTTTCCCAATTGTAGAACAACGAAGGCAAGGAATGCCAGTGTCACGACCACGCTGGCGGTGAAGTTCAGTTTGCGCCGACCCTTGCTGAAAACCACGGCGCGCGCCGCGTACACGATGTAAACCGCGCAGGCGGACAGAATGATCGCGCCAAGGTTTGTTGCGAACAACAATCCGGCCTCATAGGCCTCGGCAGGTTCGCCGAAATACAGCAGGACACCCGAAGCAGACAGGGGCGGCACCAGCGAGACGCCGATGGCCGCACCGGGAAGCAGGCTGACCTCGGACCGGTTGATCTGAACGTAGGCAGCGGCCACTCCGGCAGCCAAAGCAACGATCAGATCCTCGGTGCCGGGATCAGTTCGGGCCAGAACCTGATCGGGGATCAGGATACCGCGTGGCACATCTGCGACGTAGACAAGAAACCATGCCAGAAAGACGCTGATCAGCGCCGCACCGCAGACAATCAAGGCCAGTTTGAACGCGCGGCCCAGCCATCCCATGACCATGGCGGCCGCAACGCCCAGGATTGGTGTCATCAGCGGCGCGACCAGCATCGCGGCGATCACCACCGCGCCTGAGTTTCGCAACATGCCCATTGTGGCGATCACAACGGAAAGGGTCAGCAACATTGCAAACCGCCGCCAATAGGCGGCCTTGTCCGTGCCTTCGAACCTCAGGATATCGCGCGTAGTGCTGAACTTGCGAGAACTCATAAACGTCGTCTGATCCTATTAGCTGTCTGGCCGTCGAATCCAGACTAGCAATGGTTGGCGGTCTCGCAAAACACTCGTCGCAAAGAAAAAAGGCGCCCGTGTTGGGCGCCTTTCGTTTGGGACGTTTGAAAAGTCAGACTTTGAGGTTCGGAATGATCTGCTTTTTGCGGCTCATGATGCCGGGCAGGACCACGGCGTCGCCGTTTACGCTTGCGCCAAAGCTCTTTTCGGCGACGCCTTTGACCAGATCGTTTGGCACCAGCAGGGTGGCTTCTTCGTTCAGGATGTCGACCACGAACAGCAGGACCTGATCGACGCCGTCTTCCTTGGCTACGTCGACCATCGAGTCCGCCAGGCTGGCCTTGCGGTCCAGCACAACGCCCGGCGCGGTGGTTTCCAGAACCGAGACGCGGAATTTGGTGCCGTCGACCTCGTACTCTTTGCTGTCCATGCGGATCAGTTCGGCGTCCGAGAACGAGGATACATCCGACTTGGCCGCGAACATGTCGGCGGCATAGGCCGAGATGTCCAGACCAAGATCAGCGGCCAGTTTCTCGGCCACGGCGCGGTCATGCGCGGTTGTGGTGGGCGAGCGGAACTCCAGCGTGTCTGACAGGATGCAGGTCAGTGCTGCGCCCTTGATGGCCTCGGGCATCTTGGCGGCGTCATCCCCGATCAGGTCCATCATGATGGTCGCCGTGCAGGCCAGAGGGCGCACGGTGATGTCGATCGGACCTTTGGTTTCCAGGCCGCCGACCAGCTTGTGGTGGTCGATGATGGCACGGATGTCAGCGCTGTTGATGCTGGCAGGCAGTTCGGCCGGGTTGTTGGTGTCCACGATGACAACCGGCGCATCGGCGTCGACGTCTTCGATGATGCGCGGTTTGGGCAGGTCCCAGCGCTGTAGCAGGAACGCCGCTTCGGTGTTGGGTTCACCCAGCAAAACGGGCTCGGCCTGTTCGCCTTTGATTTCGTTCAGGTACCAGGACCATAGGATCGGCGAACCTGTGGAGTCGGTGTCGGGGGATTTGTGGCCAAATACGAGCGTTGTCATGTCAGCGTCCTGAGGATGATCATTTCGCGCGCCTTATAGGGCGGTCCGCCGGGGTTGTCACCCAGCAGTAAATACGCTGCGACGGTTGGTCTGACTTTGGTTGGAAGATTAGAAAGAAGCGCGCGTCAAAGAATACCCCGCCTGCTGCAATTGGTTTAGCAACCCGTGGGTGTCCCCCAGATGCCCGGCCCCAACCGCGATGACGGCTGTCTGATCCTGAATGCCCAGAATGTGCTGCATCCAGTTGTTGTTGCGCTCGACCAGCAGTTGCTGCTCGAAGCTGTTCCATTCCTCGTCGAAAACGTCCGGAGACAGACCCGACTCTTCCAGCCCCTGCAGGCGGGCAAGCTGGATGATTTCGACGTGCTTTTCTTCCAGATAGGCGTTGACCATCGTGGCCAGCTGATCTTCGCTGCCGCCTAACGCACCGGCCATCCGCACAAGGGACTGGACCTGATCTTCGATGGGGTGGCTGTCGAACATGGCCATCAAATCGGCGACCTGTTCAAGCGAATATTGAGGGATACTAAGTTCGATTGCCAAATCGTTCAGGCGCGCGTCCATCCCATGGTTCGCATCGGGGTCCTGCATCATGCAAGGCGGGATGCCCAGCATCATACTCAGGAACCAGGGACGCATTTTGGCAGCCATCCATCCGGGGATCCCGCGCTCGGACAGTCCGCTGGACAGGGCGGCCCAGTCATCCTCGGACATCAGATCGATCAGAGTCGGGCCCGAAGTTATCATCACAGGGCTCATATCTTCAGCCAGATCCTTTTCGAACGCGTCCATCTCGTCCTGAGTGACCTCAAAGTAAAACGCATCAGCCTGTTTCAGTGTAGGCATCAGGCCTTCCACCACCGCATCCATGCGCGGATCATTGGTATGCAGCGTCCCGATCAAGTGCAAAACAGTGTCGCCCTTGGTGGCAATCCAGTGATTGCCTTCGGGAAACGGGATGCCCGTCACCGCCTTTTGCAGTTCAGTCCGTTCCTCGGCCGTTAGATCCGGCCTCAGGTCGCGCCCTTCGCACGCGGCCTGAACCGAAACGGGCAGCAAAAGACAAATCAGCAGTGCAATCAGGCGCATCAAGATCATCCCAGAACCATAAACGTTGTCAGAACATTGCCTTGGCCCAGCCTTGTGTTCAACCCGGACACACGTGATGTCTGGCGTTCGCGGCAAATTTGCCTAGCATGGCAGGATGAACCGCGAGCAGGACTTATACCCTCCGATCAAGGCGCTGCTAGAGCGTCAGGGATACACCGTAAAAGGTGAAGTCGGCGCAGCTGATATCGTTGCTGTTCGCGATGGCGGTGAACCGGTGATTGTTGAGCTAAAGCTGCGGTTCTCATTGGCGCTGTTCCATCAGGCCATCACGCGGCTCAAGGTGACCGACCAGGTCTATATCGGTGTGTGTAAGCCAAAAGGCCGAACCGCGCGGCGGGCGCTGAAGGATAACCTGGCGCTGTGCCGCAGGCTTGGTCTTGGGCTGATCACCGTGCGGGCTGATGGTACGGTCGAAGTGCAATGTGACCCCGGGCCCTATGCTCCGCGTAAGGCCAAGGCAAAGGCCGAGCGGCTGCTGCGCGAATTCGACCGGCTGCAGGGCGATCCCAATGCCGGAGGAGCCACCCGGCACGGGATTGTGACGGCCTATCGTCAGGACGCGTTGAAATGTGCAGCGCACCTAACTAAATGCGGAGCAACTAAAGGGGCAGAGGTTGCCGAGGCAACTGGTGTACCCGGGGCCACGCGTCTGATGCGGGACAATCACTATGGTTGGTTCGAGAAGGTTGAAAAGGGCGTTTACAATCTGACCGAAGCGGGGCGCGAAGGTCTGAAACACTGGGCCTATAGCTGGGAACAGGCTGACTGAGGCCTATCGCCAAAAAATTCCATCACAGCTTGTTGACTCGGGGAATTCGAGCCCCTAGCTATGCGTCGTTATCACTCTCTACCTTTGAGTGCTAACGCCTCGCCAGCCGGCGAGGGGAGGATAATAAACTTTGAGCCCAAGGAGCTGCAAAGATGGCATTGAAACCGCTTCATGACCGCGTGCTGGTTCGCCGTACCGAAAGCGAAGAGAAAACCGCAGGCGGCCTGATCATTCCCGACAGCGCTAAAGAAAAGCCCAGCGAAGGCGAAGTCGTCGCAACCGGCGAAGGCGCACGCAAGGACAGCGGCGAACTGATCGCAATGGCTGTTAAAGCTGGCGACAAGATCCTGTTCGGCAAATGGTCGGGCACCGAAGTTCAGGTCAACGGCGAAGAGCTGCTGATGATGAAAGAAAGCGACATCATGGGGATCATCGAGTAAGCCCGAGCGCTTCTCTGATCTTCATTCCAATACATTTTCTCAAGGAGAAACGACATGGCTGCAAAGGACGTCAAGTTCGACACCGATGCCCGTAACCGCATGCTGGCAGGTGTGAACATCCTGGCCGATGCTGTTAAAGTGACCCTGGGCCCCAAAGGCCGCAACGTGGTTCTGGACAAATCCTTCGGCGCACCGCGCATCACCAAAGACGGTGTTTCGGTTGCCAAGGAAATCGAACTGGAAGACAAGTTCGAAAACATGGGCGCGCAGATGGTGAAAGAAGTCGCCAGCCGCACCAATGACGAAGCCGGCGACGGCACCACCACCGCAACCGTTCTGGCTCAAGCCATCGTTCGCGAAGGTCTGAAGCAGGTTGCAGCTGGCCTGAACCCGATGGACCTGAAGCGCGGCATCGACCTGGCAACTGCCAAGGTTGTTGAAGGCATCAAAGACGCCTCGCGCGAAGTCAAAGACTCGGCGGAAGTTGCTCAGGTTGGCACCATCTCGGCCAACGGCGAAGCCGAAATCGGCCAGCAGATCGCAGACGCGATGCAGAAAGTTGGCAACGAAGGCGTTATCACCGTCGAAGAAAACAAAGGTCTGGAAACCGAGACCGACGTTGTCGAAGGTATGCAGTTCGACCGTGGCTACCTGTCGCCTTACTTCGTCACCAACGCAGACAAGATGATCGCAGAGCTCGACGACTGCATGATCCTGCTGCACGAAAAGAAACTGTCCTCGCTGCAGCCGATGGTTCCGCTGCTCGAGCAGGTGATCCAGTCGCAAAAGCCGCTGCTAATCATCGCGGAAGATGTTGAAGGCGAAGCGCTGGCGACCTTGGTTGTCAACAAACTGCGCGGCGGCCTGAAAATTGCTGCTGTCAAAGCACCGGGCTTCGGCGATCGCCGCAAAGCGATGCTGCAGGACATCGCAATCCTGACCGGCGGTCAGGTTATCAGCGAAGATCTGGGCATGAAGCTCGAGTCCGTCACCATGGACATGCTGGGCACCGCCAAGAAAATCGAAATCACCAAAGACGAAACCACCATCGTCGACGGTGCTGGCGAGAAAGCCGAGATCGAAGCACGTGTTGCTCAGATCCGCACTCAGATCGAAGAAACCTCGTCGGACTACGACCGTGAGAAGCTGCAAGAGCGCGTTGCCAAACTGGCGGGCGGTGTTGCTGTTATCCGCGTCGGCGGCATGACCGAAGTTGAAGTGAAAGAGCGTAAGGACCGTGTGGACGATGCTCTGAACGCAACGCGCGCTGCTGTACAAGAAGGCGTTGTTGTCGGCGGTGGTGTTGCTCTGGTTCAGGCCGGCAAAGCACTTGACGCTCTGGAGGGCGCAAACCCTGACCAGAACGCAGGCATCAACATCGTGCGCAAGGCCATCGAATCGCCGCTGCGCCAGATCGCCGAGAACGCAGGTGTTGACGGTGCGGTTGTTGCGGGCAAAGTCCGTGAATCCGCTGACGCAGCATTCGGCTTCAACGCGCAGACCGAAGAATATGGCGACATGTTCTCGTTCGGTGTGATCGACCCGGCCAAAGTTGTCCGTACCGCTCTGGAAGATGCGGCATCGGTTGCCGGCCTGCTGGTCACCACCGAAGCGATGGTTGCAGACCGCCCCGCCAAAGAAGGCGCGGCACCTGCAGGCGGCATGCCCGACATGGGCGGCATGGGCGGCATGATGTAAGAACGTCGAATTCGCTTTGGCGAATTCTGACGATCCCGACAGGCGCTTGGCTGTCAGGCCAAGCTGCCGAAAGGGAAAGCCCAAACATAATCAAGCGGGGTCGCCTTCGGGCGGCCCCGTTTTTTGTGTTTCATGTCTCGCGCAGGAATGTGAGTGTTCAGGTGACAGTGAAACCGCTATGCGACTGATATGAGACTGCTCCTCCTCACCTCACTGACGATGTGCGCCTTTGCGGCGAACTCAATCCTGAACCGTCTTGCGATAGACAGCGGTGCCAGTGATCCCACGGCTTTCGCCGTTGTGCGCGTTCTGGCTGGGGCTGTGGTTCTGGCCGGGCTGGTTTTTCTGAGAGGTGGGCATCTGCCCCTATTTAACCGCCGCAGAATTTCGGGCGCAGGATCCTTGTCCCTGTACATGATCGGGTTCTCACTCGCTTATCTGACCCTGGATGCCGGGCTGGGTGCGCTGATCCTGTTTGCTGTGGTGCAGATCACGATGTTCACGGTGGTGTCGGTCACAGGTGTTATGCCGACCGGTCGCCAGATCGCGGGCGCGGCGATCGCGTTGTTGGGACTGGCTTATGTACTGTGGCCGTCCGGTGAGATTCGGGTCAACCTGACGGGAGCCGCGCTAATGATTGCTGCTGGCGTAGGCTGGGGAATCTATTCGCTTGTTGGCAAGTCCGAGCCGGACGCATTGTCCGGAACAGCCGCCAATTTCGTCGTCGCACTGCCCGTGACATCGCTGGCTTTGGTGGCGACCGGTGGGGCCTGGCAAATGACCGCCAGCGGGTATTTTCTAGCTGCGCTGTCGGGTGGCGTCACGTCGGGAATGGGCTATGCGCTTTGGTATCGCGTTCTGCGGCAGTTGACGCCCACAACTGCTGCAGTCGTACAACTCAGCGTTCCGATCATCGCAATTGTAGCAGGGATCATCCTGCTTGGCGAAGCCGCCAGCCTGCGCCTGTTCCTCGGGGCCGCTTTGGTACTGGGCGGGATTGCGCTAGCTGTTCTGCGTACGACGCCCCGCTAGGGGTTTATTCGTGCGCCTTTTGCCCTTATCTGGCGGATATGCGCTATTTGCTTGCCCTCTTTCTGTTCTTTGTCCCGGCCGTGGTGAACGCGAAATGCGTGGTGCTACTACACGGGCTGGCTCGGACCGAGGCATCCTTTACCGTCATGGAGCAATTGTTCAAAGCGCATGATTATACCGTTGTGCGACCGGGCTATCCGTCAACTGATTTGCCCATTCCGGAACTGGCGGCGCAGACCCTGCCGGGTGCCTTTGCTGAATGTGGTGATGACACCGTGAACGTGGTTGCGCATTCGATGGGTGGTATCCTGTTGCGCTATTGGATGCAGGACAATCATCCTGACAATCTGGGCCGCGTTGTCATGCTCGGGCCGCCCAATCAGGGTAGCCAGCTGGTAGATGAGCTTGGCGCGTATGAGGTGTTTGGCATGCTGCACGGCCCCGCCGGTCTGGCGCTGGGCACAGGCCCCGAAGGTATTCCAAGACAACTGCCGCCGGTCGACTTCGAGCTGGGTGTGATTGCGGGAGAGAATTCGCTGAACCCGGTGTTTTCCTCGATGATCGAAGGCACGGATGACGGCAAGGTTTCAGTGGATACCACCAAGGTCGAGGGGATGGCCGACCACATCGTCTTGCCCGTGACCCACACTTTCATGATGAACAACCCACGCGTGATGGCGCAGGCGCTGCATTTCATCGAATTTGGTCAGTTCGATCCGCAGATCACCTGGCTGGATGGCGTGATGGATATCATCGACGAAATTTGCATCGGGCAGGATTGCTCGGAACCTGCTTCGGAGCCTTCTCAATGACCTCACTCACCCTGACGCTGACCGGCGCAGAGGTTCTGCTGCCGGACCAAGGCCTGACGCGCGCTGACTTATCTTTGGCCGAAGGTATCGTGCAGACCGAACGTGCCGGGCGCGAGGTAGACCTTTCAGGTTATCTGGTCCTACCCGGTATCATTGATCTGCATGGCGACGGATTCGAACGCCACATCGCCCCGCGACGGGGGGCGATGAAGCAGATGGACGAAGGCATTCTGTCGGTCGAGGCTGAACTGGCCGCCAACGGGATCACAACAGCGGTTCTGGCCCAGTTCCTCAGCTGGGAGGGTGGCGTGCGCGGTCCTGAGTTCGCTGGTCAGGTTTTCAACGCCATCGCATCGGTCAAAGATCGTGTGGTGACTGACCTGATGCCTCAACTGCGCTTCGAAACCCATATGTTGGAGGACTACCCTAGCTTGCCTGAACGCATCACTGCTTGGCAGGTGCCTTATGTAGTGTTCAATGATCATCTTCCGCATGATCGGTTGGCAGAGGGGCGCAAGCCGCCGCGTCTGACCGGGCAGGCGCTCAAGGCCGGACGCAATCCGGAAGTGCACTTTGAAATGCTGCTGTCCATGCATGCCCGCCGGGATGAGGTCCCGGCTGCACTGGACGCGCTATGTACGTCATTGGCGGAACAGGGTGTCCGCATGGGCAGCCATGATGATGCAACCGCCCAAACCCGCGCCGATTGGCGCGCCCGCGGTGCTATGATTGCCGAGTTTCCCGAGACGCTTGCCGCGGCCGAGGCCGCACGTGCCGCCGGGGATCACATCATTCTGGGGTCACCCAACGTTGTGCGCGGCGGATCGCACAAGGGTAATGTCAGTGCTCTCGACCTGATCACAATGGGACTGTGCGATGCGCTGGCATCTGATTATCACTATCCCAGTCCACGACGAGCAGCGTTGATGCTGGCCAAATCGGGTCTGTTGGATCTGGCTGGCGCGTGGGCGCTGGTGTCGTCCGGTCCGGCGCGGGTACTTGGGCTGCAGGATAGGGGTGATTTGTCCCCCGGAAAGCGTGGGGACATTGTGATTTTGGACACTGAAACAAAGCGCGTAGCCGCCACGCTGGCAGGCGGGCGGGTCAGCTTCATGTCCGGCGATATTGCGGCGCGGTTCGTGGGCTAAGTCACCGCGAGATGCGATTGAAGTGCCCCATCTTGCGACCTGCTTTGACCTCGGCCTTACCATAAAGGTGCAGGGCGACGTCGCGTTCCCGTGCCAGGTCCGGCACACGGTCCATATCGTCGCCAATCAGGTTCTCCATCACGACGTCGGAATGACGTTGCCCATCACCCAGCGGCCATCCAGCCACCGCGCGGATGTGCTGCTCGAACTGATCCACCGCGCAGCCGTTCTGCGTCCAGTGGCCTGAGTTGTGCACCCGTGGCGCAATCTCGTTCACGATCAGGCCCTGCGGTGTCACGAACAGCTCAACCCCCATCACGCCGACATAGTCCAGTGCGTTCAGGATATTGGCAGCCAGCAGCACGGCATCGGTTCGCTGCGCCGGGGCAAGGCGGGCCGGGACAGTCGACGTGTGCAGGATGCCATCGCGATGCACGTTCTCGCCGGGGTCGAAACAGGCCACCTGACCATCCAGTCCGCGGGCCGCGATAACCGACACCTCATGGCTGAAAGTTACGAACCCTTCGAGAATTGCTGGCGCGCCTGCCATATCGGCCAGTGCAGCCTCGGCATCTTCAGGGCTGCGCAACCGGGCCTGTCCTTTGCCGTCATATCCAAAGCGGCGCGTCTTCAGGATTGCGGGCGTGCCGATCTGATCAATCGCCGCCTTCAGGCTGTCCAGATCCGAAATGTCCGCAAACGGAGCGGTTTTGAGGCCCAGACCGGCGAGAAAGTTCTTTTCGGTCAGCCGGTCCTGACTGACACGCAATGCTTCACGTCCCGGACGGATCGGGCGGTGGGCTTCGAGCAGATCCAGCGCCTCGGTCGGGATGTTTTCGAATTCATAGGTGATAACATCAACGGACTCGGCAAACGCCTTCAGCGCGTGCTCATCGTCGTAAGCCGCAGTGGTCACCCGATCAGCCACCTGCCCAGCGGGTGGGTTGGCGCCGGGCTCGAAGATATGGGTCGCAAAGCCCAGCCGGGAGGCTGCCACCGACAGCATCCGGCCCAACTGACCACCGCCCAGAATCCCAATTCGCGCACCCGGAGCGAGCATGTTTGTCATCAGTCTGTCTCCAACCTTTTCCCAATCGCCTCCAGGGCAGAGCGCAGCGCATCATGTGCTTTGCCCGCATGCAATGCCTGCGTCATCTGAAGGCTGAGCGTTCCATCCGTTGCCAGCGCATCCCGCTCCTCGGCCAGCCGGCCTGCGTTACCTGTCTGCATCGTACTCAGGAAACCGGACAACAGCTGCGTTGTGTAAAACTCCGAAGCGTTTTCGTCGCCGGTTTGTTCAGCCAACCACTCCGCGCCCGTCGCCATTACGTCCAGAATACCGGGAACCATGGCGCAGATCGCAAAATGCGCATTCAGCGCGGCCTCGTCCGCGACTTTCACGACCGGGTTTTCGGGTTCGAACAGCTTGGCCAGCAGCACATCGTTGCCAAAGGCCGCAAGCGGGCACCCGCCTTGTTGAAGAAAACCCAACGGAATTGTTTGCACGAAATCAGTCGCGGGCGAGCACAGGGCGGTCAACTGATCCGCCGATACAGCCGCCATCACTGATATGATCTGTTGATCCGGGCGAAAGTGCAGCGTCTTTAGTACCTCGGGGGCGATCTGCGGGCGCAGGCATAAAAAGACAATATCGGATTCGTCGATGACCGCTTGCGGGGCGGCAACGATTACGCCCAGTTCGGCTTTCAATTCGGCAGACACATTGGCATTGCGCTCGGTCACGGTGATCTCGTGCCCCTTGGCCGCCAGAAAACGGGCGATGGGCGCTGCAATATGTCCGGTTCCGATGAAGCCGATCCGGCTCATCCCTGCGGCTCCTCGGGGATTGAGGCCGACAAAGCCTCACGCCAGGAATCCAGCCGATTGGCCAGCGCTGCGTCCTGCAGGGCCAGGATACCCGCTGCCATCAGACCGGCATTTGCGCCGCCAGCGGACCCGATTGCCATAGTCGCCACAGGGAAGCCTTTGGGCATCTGAACGATTGAATACAAGGAATCGACGCCGGACAGGGCACGCGTCTGAACAGGAACACCGATCACCGGGACGCGCGTCTTGGACGCCATCATACCCGGTAAATGCGCAGCGCCACCTGCGCCCGCTATAATCACATGCAAGCCGCGTTGGACGGCGGTCTTGCCGTACTCCCACAGACGATCTGGGGTGCGGTGTGCCGAGACGATGCGTTTTTCATACGCAATGCCCAGCTCATCCAGAATATCTGCGGCTTCTTTCATCGTGGGCCAGTCCGACTGGCTGCCCATGATGATCCCCACTTTCACATCGCCCATCCGCTTGCGCCCCTGTCTTCTGAAAGAGCGCGCACTATAGCCAAATCGGCCTGTCTGGCAATGCGGTACAGGGGTTTCAGGCGATGATATCCGGGGTCAGGCGGTCTTCGATCAGGCGAATGATGTCTTTCAGGCGCAGTTTCTGCTTTTTCAGCCGTTTTATCGTCAATTGATCGGATGTGCCTTTGGCCTGTAACGCCTCGATTGCCTCGTCCAGATCGCGGTGCTGACGTCGAAAGACCTCAAGCTCGACCCGCAGAACTTCATCTGTTTTCATCGAAATGTCAGTGGGCGCGTTCATGGGCGACTCAGTGTTTATTGTGGTGCTTTCCACACAAGATAGTGTGTCAGGGTTTATCCGGCCAGACCTTGTGGACATCCCTGCATATTCCCATATTCTATCATACGCGGTTGCCAGAACGGGGCCGCACCACACGTCGCTTTGGCAATAAAGGACGATAATACGTGTCAAAACTTACTCTTGGCTCATACCCGCATCTTTTGGGGTTCGAGCAGTTGGAACGCCTTCTGGAACGGTCTGCAAAGGCTGGCAACGAAGGGTACCCGCCCTATAACATCGAACAGACCTCGGATTTTTCCTATCGCATTACGCTGGCTGTGGCCGGTTTTGCGGAAGAGGACCTGTCGATTACGATCGAGGATCGCCAGTTGGTGATCCGGGGCCGTCAACGCGACGACAGCGAGGGGCGCATCTTTCTGCATCGCGGCATCGCGGCGCGTCAATTCCAGCGCATGTTCGTGTTGGCAGACGGGGTCGAGGTGGGCGAGGCGATCATGGAAAACGGTCTGCTGCATGTGGACCTGACCCGCGCCGTGCCGGAAACCGTGGTTCAGACAATCAATATACGAAAGGGGTAAGAGCAATGAATACACAGATTGAAATCAACGCCGAAGGCGACCGGATCGTATACGTAAAAGCTGTCGACGTGGCTGATCTGCCTCGTGAAGTACGCGAACAGGCCGGTGATCTGGACCAGCTCTACGCTGTGCACGACTCCGATGGCCAGCAACTGGCGCTGGTCGCTGATCGCAAGCTGGCCTTTGTCCTGGCGCGCGAACACGACTTCTCACCAGTGGCCGTTCACTGAAACGGCCGCGCCTCTGTCGATTTTCCCGTGACATCTGCCGCCCAGCGGGTGAGATATGCGAACCAACAAAGGTTCGCATGGCGGAGGCAAGATGAATGAGCTGGTTTGATTTTGACTGGGTGGATGCATTTAGTGACCGTGCCTTTGGCGGCAATGGCTGTGCCGTAGTCCATGGCGGAGCCGTCCTGTCCGAAGATGTCTGTACCGCCTATGTGCGCGAGACCTCGTTAGTTGAATGCACCTTCACCGGACCCTCGGACGTCGCCGATATCCGTGTGCGTTACTTTCTTGCCAGTCGCGAAATTCCCTTTGCCGGACACCCGACAATCGCAACTGTCGCGGCTATGCAGTCACGCAGGCTGGTTCAGGGCGACGCGCTGACGCTGGAGACCGGGGCGGGGATCGTGTCGATCCAACTCAACGGCGATGAGATCGAAATGACGCAGGTCGCGCCGCAGTTCGGCACCATAGTTCCTGCCGATCTGGTTGCCGCGTCTATCGGCCTGCCTGAAAGCGCGATAATCTCGCCGCCGCAGATGGTTTCCACTGGATTGCCATTCTGTATCACCGTTCTGCGCGATCACGATGCATTGCGCGCCGCGAGGTTGGACGAAGAACCTTTACGCAAAGTGATCAAAGCCGGAGGGTATTCCGGGTCGGACATGGCCGAGCCCTTCCTTGTTACGCTAAAAGGTGCGACCGAGGCCGGTGACACGTTCTCGCGCCTATTGATGCTGCCGCCCAGCCCGCCAGAAGACCCGTTCACCGGATCCGCCACGGGGGCAATGGCGGCCTATCTTTGGAGATATGGACTGATGCCCAGAGATACGTTTGTGGCCGAACAAGGCCACGACATGGGTCGCCCAGGTCAGGCGACCGTCACGCGCGTCGGGCCGACGGATGCAATGACAGGCATCAAGGTCGCGGGACGCGGCTATGTCCTGATGCGCGGTCAGGTCGACTTGCCCGAGCAACTGCAATGACCGAACCCGCGATCGCCATCCTGCCCTATGGGCACCGCCTTGGGCCAAAACTGTCCTCGGTTCCTTTGTCCGAGCTGATCTGGCCAGAGGGGTGCCCGGATCGGCTGACAGGAAAAACAGTTGGCGATCTCGAACGCACCGATCACCTGATCATGTATCCCAATTCGACCGTGCATCTGCGCCTGCGTCGAGGAACCCGTGCGCAGATTTCACTGATGATGGGTGAGCCATCCGCCATCCACGCTAAGCATGATCGGATGCTACGCTATACTTGGCGGCGGTTCTTTCGGGTGATGACTTTCCACGATGTATTATTGCAGAATATCCCGAACGCGGTGTTCTTGCCCTACGGCGTTACGATGATTCCGGATTGGCGAGGATTGAGCGTTGAAAAGACCAAATCCTGTTCGCTGATTGCCTCTGCCAAACGCGATCTGGAAGGCCACCAATTGCGCCATTCCATCATTGACTGGGTGCGTGAGACGGGCGCTGACGTGGATATCATGGGTCGCGGCTATACGCCATTTGATCGCAAGTCCGACGGGCTCGCCCCGTATCGTTATTCGGTGGTGATCGAGAATGTTCGTGAGAAGAACTATTTCTCGGAAAAGCTGACAGACGCGATCCTTTGTTCGACGATTCCAATCTATTGGGGTTGCCCGAACATCGGTGACTTCATGGATACCGCTGGCATGATCCTGTGCGAGTCCGAGGCCGATATTCGACAGGCAATCAATGGTTTATCCGCAGACGACTATGACCAGCGGCTGCCGCACCTGAAGGCCGTTCAAGAAAAGGCGGCCGAATACGGCGACTTTGAAGGCCGGGCGGTGCGCACATTGCGAGACCAGATAAACGCAGCCTAGCGGTCCCTTGTCCGGGGCGCCAACCATCCCACGGGCAGGATCGGGTTTGCTGACGGATTGATCCCATGCCGCTCGCAGAGCCGATGCAAATAGGATCCCGTTACGGGCAGTCCGGCTGTCTTGCCAGCCAACAGCTTTTTCTGGTGCCCATAAACGTGGACCGAGTGAACCGTGTCGCGTTCGATTTCGGTCGTCGGAATGCGCGGGTCGTGCAGTTTCCGCAAGTCCTCGGTGGCCAATGGATAAAACACATCGGCTTGCATGACGTGGCTCTCTTCGCCGGTTTGACGCAGAAAGAACTCTAACGCTTTAGGTCCTGAACTCCCCCAGGGGAGGGTTTCGATGCCCCAGGTTTCGCCGTCTCGGATGCGTCGGCGATTACGGCGATACAACCTGCCGCCCCTCCATGGCTGGGTCGGGTTGGCCGACGTCACAAATTCATACATCAGGGCCAGTGTTTCAGAGTTCTCGGGCAGGCGCAGCACACCGTTGGGATAGTTCCCCGAATGCGAGCAACCAAGAATGTATGGCGATGGAAAGGCGAAAGGCTTTACACAATAGGCATCCAGATCGACCCAGATGTACTGTGTCTTTTGCATAAGCCGCAGCCGGAAGATGTCGGAAAACACCGCAACGCCTTGCCTGTCCTCAGGGCGGAGTTCAAACGGTGCTGGCCAGAGGATGTCGCCCGCAGGATGTATCTCGACACCGTCGGGAATGCCTTCGATGTCGTGCGCGGCATACAAAATAAACCGGTGGCCGTTGTCGAGATAGGATTGAATACACAGCGCCTCGAGCCAACTGAGGTCTGAGCCGAACCAGAAACTGGCGATTACAGGCAGGTTTCGGTTCATGGGCACTTTGCGCGTTGAACGGTTTCTGTAATTGCAGCAAGGCAGTGCGTGCTTGTCAATCCGGCATTAAAAAGCGGCCACCGAGGGCCGCTTTGTTTGTCGATGTCAGGGCTGACTTACGATGCTGCAATCAGACCCATGCTCTCCAGTTTGAGCAAGACCTGATGGGCGCAGTTGTCGACCTCGACATTTTCGGTCTCAACGCTCAATTCAGGGTTCTCGGGCACGTTGTACGGGTCCGAGATCCCAGTGAACTCCTTGATCTTGCCTTCGCGGGCCAGTTTGTACAGACCTTTACGGTCACGGCGTTCGCATTCCTCAAGACTGGTGGCCACGTGAACTTCGCAGAAGGCACCGAATTGTTCGATCTCTTCCCGAACGGCACGGCGAGTGGTCGCGTAAGGCGCGATGGGCGCGCAAATGGCGATGCCGCCGTTCTTGGTGATCTCGCTGGCCACGTAGCCGATGCGGCGGATGTTCAGGTCGCGGTGTTCTTTGGAAAAGCCCAGCTCGGATGACAGGTTTTTCCGTACGATATCGCCATCCAGCAAGGTAACGGGGCGGTCGCCCATTTCCATCAGTTTGACCATAAGAGCGTTGGCGATGGTCGACTTGCCCGAACCGGAAAAGCCGGTGAAGAACACGGTGAAGCCCTGCTGCGAACGCGGCGGGAAACGGTTGCGAAGTTCCTGCACAACCTCGGGGAACGAGAACCACTCGGGGATCTCCAGCCCTTCGCGCAGACGGCGGCGCAGTTCCGTGCCAGAGATGTTCAGGATGGTGACGTTGTCTTTGTCGTGGATTTCGTCATTCGGCTCGTACTGCGCGCGTTCCTGCACGTAGACCATGTGTTTGAAATCAACCATCTCGACGCCGATTTCGTCCTGATACTGGCGGAACAGGTCCTGCGCATCGTAGGGGCCATAGAAATCTTCACCCTGGCTGTTCTTGCCCGGACCAGCGTGGTCACGTCCGACGATGAAATGCGTGCAGCCGTGGTTTGCGCGGATCAGCCCGTGCCAGACCGCCTCGCGCGGGCCAGCCATGCGCATGGCCAGGTTCAGCAGCGACATCGATGTGGTCGAGGCCGGATATTTGTCTAGCACCGCCTCATAGCAGCGAACGCGGGTGAAGTGGTCCACATCGCCCGGTTTGGTCATGCCCACAACCGGATGGATCAGCAGGTTGGCCTGCGCTTCCTTCGCGGCTCGGAAGGTCAGTTCCTGATGCGCGCGGTGCAGCGGGTTACGGGTCTGGAACGCGACGATACGACGCCAGCCAACTTTGCGGAAATAGGCGCGCAGTTCGTTCGGTGTGTCGCGGCGGGCGCGGAAATCATAGTGCACAGGCTGCTGGATGCCGACCACGGGGCCACCCAGATAAACCTTGCCGGCTACGCTATGCAGGTAGTTGACCGCCGGGTGCGCTTCGTCGTCGGCACCAAAGACCTTTTCGGCCTCACGCACCTTGTCAGGCGTCCAGCGATCGGTCACGGTCATGGTTCCCAGAATGACACCTTCCTGATCACGCAGGGCGATGTCCTGACCCAGTTCGATCTGGTCGGCAAACTCTTCGTTGACGTCCAATGTGATCGGCATCGGCCACAAGGTGCCATCGGCCAGTCGCATGTTCTCGACGACATTGTCGTAGTCCGCCTCGCTGAGGAACCCTTTGAGTGGGTTGAACCCGCCATTCATCAGCAATTCCAGGTCGCAGATCTGACGTGGACTCAGGTCCCAGCTGGTCAGATCGGCGGCTTCCACCTTCAGTTTCTGCGCCGACTCGTACGAAACATACAGTTCGGAAATCGGGGCCAGATTACTTAACATTGTCATTGGAATACTCTTGTCGAAGTGCTGTTTTGCCGTTGTTTCAAGGGCGTTTGCCCCGGCTTTTGCTTGAAGTCCATATACCTCGGTTAAACAAAGGACGATATGCGCCGTTTTTTCACGGAATGGAAGGATATTCCTGTTTCTGGTGCAGTTGGCGAAGCTGGTCCCTGAGATGGGCAACAATACGCCCGGTTTGAGAGCGTGTGTTCCTATGCGGCGACGCCAGTGATCAGGTCCGCAGCGTATTGGACGGGTAGGGCGGGAATCGGACGCGTCACGCCGCGCAGTTCAAAGGACTGAACCTGCCGCATGTCGCCATCATATCCTGCGGCCAGCAACAGCTCTTCCGAGACCAGAAGCTCGCAGCCCAGCTTTTTGGTTTCGGCTTCCAATCGGCTGGCGACATTGACCGTGTCGCCGATGATCGTCCGTGCGGCATGTCCGGCGGCGCCGATCTCGCCCAGTACTAAATCCCCCAGATGTAGACCCATGCCGATGCGAATCCGGGGGCTGCCTTCGGTTTCCAACTGTTGGTTGAACCGTTTCAGCGCAAGGCTGATATCCGTGGCGGCCTTCATCCCTGCGCGGGCCGAGCTTTGGGCGTCGGCCGTTTCGAATACAGCCAAAAGGCCATCCCCCATATATTTATCGACCACGCCGCCCTCGGCCGTAATCGCCGGGACGATGGCGTCGAAAAAGCGGTTCAGCAGGAAAACAATGTCATAGGGCAGCTGACCGGCTGTGCGCGAGGTAAAGCCGCGCATGTCCAGAAACAGCACCGCCAATTGCCGCTCCTGACCTTGGCTTGCATGTGCCCGGTGCCGCGCGCCATCCGGACGGAACATGCGAAAGGCGGTGATCGGTTCGGTTGGGCGGATTTGACAAGCCAGACGCGCCCCTTTCGGCGCGCTGACGGCCGCAAGGCTGCGGGCCTCGATGTCGCTGGGATCAGGCAAGTGATCCGCACCGTCTTCGACAATCACGCGGCAAGTGGTGCAACGGCCTTTGCCACCACACAGGGCGGTATGTGGAATGCCGTTGGCTTGCGATATCTCAAGCAGGGTCATGCCTTTTTCAGCCACGACCTCTGGGCCTTCGACATATTTCACGCGCACAGAATGCCTGCGGCGCCAAAGTTTGCGGATCACAAACACTGCCAAAGTTGCGCCCAAAGCCATCCAGAACGCCATCAGGGCGTTGTCTTTTACACTGAATAGTTCCTGGAACTCTTCGGGAGAAGGCCAGTTGTAGTGTTCGATATACTGCTCACGTAAAAATGGGTCCGCAAAGTCGGCCCAGATCCGGCGCCCTTCCGTCAACACCCCGGCAAGGGCAAATGTCGGAACGAATACCGCCACGCCAATCAGATAAGGAACAGTTTTGGACCACCAGCTCGTCAGCCGAAGCCACATATGAAGGCCGATACAGCCATGCACCCAAACCACCAGCAACAACAGGCTTTGCATCCAGACCGCATAGCTGGGCCACATCAGAACGATGATGTACCCCATCTCGTCGTTCACATCGTAGACCGTGTTGGCATAGCGCGTCTGGACGATGTGCGAAATCAGTTGCAGCGGGATTAACAGCCCCAGAGCAACCTGCAATCCGGTGCTGAACGGCATACGCAATGTGCGGCGCTGGCTGATAGAATACAGGGCCAGCCCCGCGTGTATGAACAGCGCGGCATACAGGATCACACTGCCGATGTCGTGACGGGTGATAACGTGTCGGGCATCCTGCATGTCGTGCAAGTAGTCGGTGTGGAACAGGCCCAGCCCGATGTTGACGAAGTGAAAGAACGCAAAGACGAACAGAATCAGACCGCTGCCGATCCTCAGCCGGCTCACCCAGCTGCCTTGCCAAAGAACACTTTTCAATCAGGTCACCTGCATTCGTCTCGCCGTTGTCCGAGTCTGATACGTGGCAGCTTAGCGGTCAAGCGAACGTTGTGAATAGGGCGGTGTCCATGCCTGTGCGGGCGCATCAATGCGGATGAGGGCAGGGGAGGTATTGAACAGGACGATGTGGCTGAGTTCCGGGCGAGAGCGCGAGCTGTAAAGCAACCCGTCAGCGCCCGCGTCTCGGGCACGGTCGGAATATTGCCACGTCGGAGAAGTACCCTGCCTTTCGTGAGTGTCTTGCCAGACGATCGACGCGTCGCTCTGTCCACGCACGTCGAATAGCTTTGCGCCGGTTATCTGCGCCTGTTGCATGACCCTCGGCGGGTCGCTGGCCGAGACATACCGTCGAATGGCGACACCAGCACCTTCTTCGCTAAGCGAAGCATACAGCGCCGTCTGCCCCGAATAATGAAAACGCCCCTCGGGCGCCCGCGCGGGGGCCAGAGGGGCGTTCATTTGTGACAGATACAGAATTCTCCAGACCGGGCCGGAGAACTCCAGCATCGGATTACTCCTGCTCGGCCAGGAAGCGCTCGGCATCCAGCGCGGCCATGCAGCCCATACCGGCGCTGGTGACAGCTTGCCGATAGACGTGGTCGGTCAGATCTCCGGCGGCGAAAATCCCCGGCACCGAGGTTTCGGTCGTGCCCGGCTTGGTCACGACATAGCCACCCATATGAGTTTCCAGCGAATCCTTGACCAGTTCGTTGGCCGGGGCGTGACCGATGGCAACGAAAACGCCTTTGCAGGGGATTTCGGTGATCTCGCCGGTTTTTACGTTTTTGACACGCACGCCTTCGACACCCAGCGGGGCGTCAGCGCCGATCACTTCTTCCAATTCGTGGAACCAAAGCGGTTCAATCTTTTCGTTCTTGAGCAGGCGGTCCTGCAGAATTTTCTCGGCCCGCAGCTCATCCCGGCGGTGGACCAGAGTGACCTTGCTGGCGAAATTCGTCAGGAACAACGCCTCTTCGACTGCGGTGTTGCCGCCGCCGATCACCACAATTTCCTGCCCGCGATAGAAGAAACCGTCGCATGTGGCACAGGCCGAAACACCGAACCCTTTGAATTTCTCTTCCGAGGGCAGACCCAACCATTTGGCGCGCGCGCCGGTGGCCAGAATGACGGCATCGGCAGTGTATGTCGTGCCATTGTCACCCTTGGCGGTGAACGGGCGCTTGCTGACATCCAGATCGCTGATGATATCGCCGACGACCTCACATCCCATCGCCTTGGCGTGGTCCTGCATCTTGATCATCAGGTCGGGGCCCTGAACTTCGGTGAATCCGGGGTAGTTTTCGACATCCGTCGTCGTGGTCAACTGGCCACCGGGTTCGATCCCCTGAACCAAAATTGGCTCCAGCATTGCGCGGCTGGCATAGACGCCGGCTGTGTAACCGGCCGGTCCCGATCCGATGATCAGAACCTTTGTATGTCGTGTTTCGGCCATGGTACCCCCAACTCGATCTGCCTGATGCGGGCGCGTGGCCCCTGATGGTTGGATATAGCGACCGCCGCGCAGGGCTTAAACCCCTTTCGTTTCGCCTACCCGCTATGCATTCGGCGAAGAGTGCTCAATTTAAAGGACATTGAAAATGTGGAATATTGCGCATGTACGAAAGATAATTGCGCATTGATCGGGTGCTGATATAACAACCGAAAAACTAGGAGCATTTCATGGTCGCGATACGGCTGGATGAGATTGACCGCAAGATTCTGGCAGAATTGCAGGCCGACGGTCGCATGACCAATGTCGAGCTGGCGAAACGTGTGGGAATTTCCGCGCCGCCATGCCTGCGGCGTGTGCGTACGCTTGAGGAATCCGGGTTTATCCGAGGCTATCATGCCGACGTGAATGCGCGCGAGCTGGGGTTCGAGGTTCAGGTCTTTGCCATGGTCGGGCTGGAAAGCCAGGCCGAATCCGAACTCAATGCGTTCGAGGAACGCTGCCGCGAATGGCCCTTGGTCCGCGAATGCCACATGTTGAACGGCGAAGTGGATTTTATTCTGAAATGCGTCGCCCCTGATCTGAGCAGTTTTCAACAGTTTCTGACAGGTGAATTGCTGACCACGCCAAACGTGGCCAGTGTCAAAACGTCGCTTGTTATCCGCGGCGCAAAAGACGAGCCAGGCGTTCCCTTCGATGTTCTCGAAGAACGAATGAGCCGGACGGCGTAAACATCATCCGTTTGTTTTGCGGTTTTGACGGCGGCAGAAAAGCTGCGACCGTCAAGGAAAGAATCCAACTAATTATCAGCTGCATAATGCCCCCACATTGCAGTTATCGTTAGGAATCAGGCCGTGATCGCATCTATCTCTCCGTCACCGGCGCGCGGTAGAAGCAGCGGGCCAAAGTCGTTCAGCGATTCGACATGTGCAAACAGGTTCAGATAGATCGACCGTAGCGAGCGGCTTACCTGGCGCACGGCGTTGATGCCGGGGTGGTAAGATTCGAATTGCAGGCCGTCGACCTTGATGACCGAATGGCGTTTCAAGCAGATATGAAACAACTCAATCGGCGTCGGCGGCAACGTTTCAATCACGCTCATGCCATCCTGAAACTCATGGACCGGGGTCAGGATTTCGCCACCCCCGTGCAAATGACGCAGATGCGCAGGTGCACCCAACAGGCGAGCAGCGGGTCCCGCGATGACACCGGACAACGGCTTTTGCATTCCGAACGTATCGGCCATGATCCGAGTCAGTGGTCGTGTGCGACCCCGCGAATCCTCGCGGCCTGGGATCAGGGTCACCGACCCCTTCCATAACACGGTCTGCGAACTACCATCCTGAGTCAGAACAGTATCGCCCGGCAACAGATCTTCGATCGCCAGTGGACCAGTTTCCGTTTCAACCAGCGATCCACGCGTAAAGGCGCAGAAGGCGTCTTCGAACATCGGCAGGGCCGGGGCGATGTGGCGCGTTTGCGAAACATCTCCGTTCGGCAACAAGGTACTGACCTCATAGCGCCGCAGTTGCGCTTTTGGCCTTGGTTCTGCCCTTGAGCGTTCGCGCAGCATTGCCGACGTTTCGACGGCATTTCTGGCCGCGCGGGCCAAGGAATGTGGAATCGTCATTGTTATTCCGTCCCCTCTAATAACCGCTCAGACAGGTAAAGCCCTCCGTACAGGGCAGCCTGACCGGTTTCTTTTTTGTCTTGAATGAGATGGAGACCACAGAGCGTACGCCGTTCCGGCGCCGCGACGCGAGTAAAATTCGCATACCTTTGGTCAACATACTGACCCCCCAGACAAACTCACTACACCGCAGGCGGAAATTGCCTACGCACACACGCCCCAGAACCTGGCCGCTGGAAATCTCAGCGACAGGTCACACACCGGCCCGGAGCACCCCTCCGATGTGCGTCTTGGCCCCGGGAACCGGCAGCATGGTCCCTGGGCTTTTGGTCAGCGTCGGGTTGCCAGACGGCGTGCGACCCTGACCGAACTGCTGGAAACCCGTTTCCACGGCATCTCCGGCGCCTGCTCTCTTGTGGCCGCAACGACGGCACTTAGAAAGCGAGATTTTACCTTCATTTCTTGTTCCTGCTCGTATTGGGAGCGAACGCCCCGATTTCCTTTGTCGGACCAATGTGACGGGCCAATGCGGCACCGGTATGGCTGTTCCGGGATGAAATCAGGAATATTGAAGGTTGGCAGTTCCTCTTCTTTCGAACTGTCGCACGCTGCAGAAAAATCGCCTGATAAGCACCTGAGCGTGGACAATAAAAATCAAAATGTCTCGACTCAGATAGACACAACAAATGTGGCGAAAAAGCGGCGAAGCCGCCACAATTCAGGCGAGGCCTATAATTTAATGGCGGAAATCAGGCGGCCGTAGTCTGCTTCTTTTGCATGAGTGGACCGGCGGTAGGAATAGAATCTGTCCGGGTCCGAATAGGTGCAGTGGCGGGTCCATTCAGCCTGACCCACGCCCGCCTGACGCAACCTGTGCAGGCCAAATGCGGGTAGGTCGAACTGTAGCCGGTCGCCTTCGCCGTTTGCAAAAAACCTGAGGTTTTCGGGCGATTCCGCGACGAACTCATCAAGAAAGTCTGGGCCTACCTCGTAAGCACGTTGTGATATCGTCGGTCCAATTACGGCGACGGTGTTTGCCCTCTGGGCGCCCAACGTCTCCATCGCGTCCACCGTTGCTTCAAGGACACCGTCCAGTGCGCCGCGCCAGCCGGCATGCGCGGCTCCGATCACTTTGGCGTCAAGATCGGCAAACAGGACAGGTTGGCAGTCCGCCGTAAGAATCGTCAGCGCCAGGCCCGGGGTTGCCGTCACCACGGCGTCGGCCTTTGGTTTGTCCCCGTTAAATGGACTATCCACTGTCAGAACGGTTGGAGAATGAACCTGATGCACGCCGACCAGGGCCTCCGGTTCGACCTCCATCGCCGCGGCTACGCGCTGGCGATTGATCGTCACCGCTTCGGTCTGGTCAGAGGATCCGTACCCACAATTCAAGCCCTTGAATATCCCGGACGATGCGCCTCCGCGCCGGCTGAAGAACCCGTGGCGGACAGGGGATAGGAGGTCCGAGGTCAGAATTTCCAGTGTCATGATTCCAGTCCCGGTGGAGGTGCAGCATAGGAGGGGTAGAGACCCAGTACTTTGAACAGGTTTCCCATTTTCTCGGGGTGCGTCAACCGGCGATGTGCGGCAACCAGCGTCTCAAGCTCAGACCCGCCGAGCGGCGCGGCCAGAGCCTGCGCGCGCGCGGTGATTCCCAGCCGCTCCAGAAACACACCCTGAGGCGTGAGCAGTGTATGGGCACACCCTGCTGCGCGCGCGGCCAGAGCAAGCGGCTCAAAGTCCACATGGGCGGTCAGGTCCGCCTGACCCGGTGTCTCCAGCGGGTCCACACGTTGATGCGCCTGAAGGGCCTGAAATGTATCGCCAAGCGAATGCCAGTCGCCGTAGTCCACGATCAGCGCGGCCCCTCCATGCGAGGCGATCCGGCCTGCGACCACGGTTAGAATCGGAATCGCAGCGGCGCAGAGTTCGATTAGATCACCGTCTTCGGTGTCCACGATCCGGTCGTTCAGCGCCACCTGAGCCGCGTGCGGCCCCAACCCATAAGTCAGCGATTCGCCTTCTGCACCGATCAGCCGTTCCCGCCAGCCATCGCCGTCCCGCATGAATTGGCGCACGGGCAGGGCATCAAAGAACTCGTTTGCCACCAGAAAAAGTGGCGCTTCGGGGAGGTCCGCTACCGAGTCGATCCAGAGTGGTTCGTACTCAGTGAGTGTTTGCCTTTGAATGTCTCGCAAAGCAGGCGAGGCTTCGAACAGCACGATCTGTGCGGCCGCGTGAAAACCCGGTACGCTGCGGGTCGCACGCAGGATGTCAAATAACAGCGTGCCGCGTCCCGGACCAAGCTCGGCCAGCACAAACTTTTCCGGTTTCCCTTGGTCCATCCAACTTTGTGCGAGGCTTAGCCCGACTAGTTCGCCGAACATCTGAGAGATTTCCGGTGCGGTGATGAAATCCCCCTGCGCCCCCAGCGGGTTGCGCGTGGTGTAATAGCCGAATTCCGGATGCAGCAGGCATTCGGTCATGTATTCAGCAAGACTCATCGGTCCGTTCAGGGCGACGTGCGCCAGCAAATGGTCCTTCAAGCTCATGGTGCCCGACGTGCGCGTAGGGCGAACCACAGGCCGAGCGCGATCATTGGCAGTGACAGCAATTGCCCCATCGTTAGCCCGTATCCACCTACGTGCCACGCCAGCCCCAAGGGATTTCCGGGCGAGACGAACTGTGCGTCAGGTTGGCGGAAGAATTCGACTATGAACCGCGACGCGCCATATCCGGCAAGGAAGATACCCATCACAAGACCGGGCTTGTGAAACGCCCCGCGCCGATAGGCCATCCACAACAGAACTGCGCCCAGGAGCAAACCCTCCAGCGCGGCTTCGTACAGTTGCGAAGGGTGTCGTGCGCACATCCCGGCAACGACGCTGGGGCAATCCTGTGCGGCCGCGCCGGGGAATATCACCGCCCAAGGCAATTCGCTGGGTCGCCCCCAAAGTTCTGCATTGATGAAATTGGCCAGTCGTCCAAGCAGTAGCCCGGGTGGCACCGTGTGTGCGACCAGATCTGCCAGAGGTAGAATCGGAATCTGGTTGCGCCGCGCGTACAGAATCGTGGCGACCACGACCCCCAACAGGCCACCGTGGAATGCCATCCCCCCCTGCCAGATTTTCAGAATCTCCAGCGGATGCGACAAGTAATAGCTGGGTTGGTAAAACAGAACAAATCCCAGCCGTCCGCCCAGAATCACGCCGAGGATGATCCACGTGATCAGGTCCTCCAACTGCTGTGGTTTCATCGGGGGCGTCTGATTGGGCCACAGGGCAGGGCGTTTCAACGCCATGGCTCCCATGCGCCACGCAATCAGAATTCCGGCGATATAGGCCAGCGCGTACCACCTGAGGGCGAACTCCATCCCGAACAGCGAGATCGAGAACAATTCGGGCGACAGATCGGGGAAATTCAGAACAGCCTGCATATGCGTCTCATTGCCCGGGGTTAGCGGGGCAAGTCAACCTTGAGCCCGGGCCAATCTTTACCCATATAGAGACCAACTGCGATACCGGAGTAAAGCCATGCAAACCCGCAACAAGATTCTTGATGACGTTTCCCAACTGATGACCAACGCCATGGGTGTGGCGCAGGGCGCACGGGAAGAGGCCGAGAATGCAATGAAGTCGATGATCGACCGCTGGCTGGCCGACCGTGATTTCGTCACGCGTGAGGAATTCGACGCTGTCCGCGCCATGGCCCAGAAAGCCCGCGAAGAAAACGCAGCGCTAGAGGCGCGCATTGCGGCGCTTGAAGCCAAGCTGGACAAGTAAGGTCCGCTTATCCAAGTTTTGAGAAAAGCTAAAACGCCGCGCAATCCAGCTTCGGATTGTGCGGTGTTGTGTATCTTGACGCCTCGCAGAATTTAATCAAGACAAAGCTGGGCAAGATGCCAATATTTTGACCTCCGTTGCCAGCTGTCCACAACTTATTGCTGTTATCCCCAATAAATAGGGTTGCCAGAACCCGGCCCGCGTCGCACCATATTTAGTACAGGCAGACGGGGGAAGCCCGGCTTGTAGAGCAAGCAACTAGCGCTGGGGCGCTGCCAGCCCCTAAAAGGCTAGAGATTAGTGAGGTGGCATTATGGCCCTTTCCGAACAGTTTCTCGAAGAAGACCTTCATCCAATCGACATTGTTGAACATCTTGCAGAACATCACGACTGGGATTTCGACCGGATCGGGGATGATCAGATCGCCATGGCTGTCGAGGGGCAGTGGCGCACGTATTCGATCACTCTGGCGTGGTCCAACTATGACGAAACGCTGCGTATGGTGTGCTCGTTCGAAATGGAGCCTCCATCCGAGCGTGAAACGGAACTGTACGAGCTGCTGAACAAGATGAACGATCAGTGCTGGGCCGGGGCATTCACCTACTGGGCCAACCAGAAACTGATGGTCTATCGTTATGGTCTGGTGCTGGCGGGCGGCCAGATGGCCAGCCCGGAACAGATCGACACAATGATCACCGCCGCGGTACTTAGCGCCGAGCGGTATTATCCGGCGATCCAGTTGGTCACATGGGGCAACCGCACCCCCGAAGAAGCGATGCAGGTCGCCATTGCAGAGGCCTACGGCCGCGCGTAAAGCTTTGCCCCAAGCCGAATAAGGGGAGGGGCAATCATGGACATGTCACGCGTCGCCGAGCAGGGGCTGGTTCTTCTGGGATGCGGCAAGATGGGATCGGCCATGCTCGCCGGATGGTTGGAGCATGGCCTTCCTGCGTCCGCCGTCTGGGTCATCGATCCATACCCTTCGGACTGGTTGAAAGCGCAGGGCGTCAATATCAACACACCTTTGCCCGAAGCTCCAGCCGTGGTGCTGGTTGCCGTTAAGCCACAGATGATGGGCGACGCGCTGCCTGCTATCAAAGCGCTGGGCGGGGGCCGTAGCCTGTTTGTTTCCGTTGCGGCGGGTACGTCCATCGCCACTTTTGAAAGTGTCTTGGGCGACGGTACTCCGATCGTGCGTGCGATGCCGAACACTCCGGCTGCGATCCGGCAGGGAATCACCGCTTTGATCGGCAACGGAAATGCCTCGGACGCCGACTTTGCTCTTGCCGAAAATCTGTTGTCCGCAATCGGCGAAACAGTTCGCCTGGATGATGAGTCGCAGATGGACGCGGTGACCGGCCTAAGTGGTTCGGGTCCCGCTTACGTTTTTCATCTGATCGAGACACTGGCCGCTGCGGGTCAGGCGCAGGGCTTGCCGGACGAATTGGCAATGAAACTGGCCAAATCCACCGTAGCCGGGGCAGGCGCGCTGGCTATGGCGGCTGAGGAAGATCCCTCGCAACTGCGTATAAACGTGACGTCGCCCAATGGTACGACACAGGCCGCGCTTGAGGTTCTGATGCACGAAAAGTTTGGCTTCCCTGACCTGTTGCACCGCGCAGTCAAAGCCGCAACCGATCGATCCAAGGAGCTGTCCCGTGAGTGAGATTACATTCGACGATTTCCTGAAGGTGGACATCCGCGTGGGGGAAGTGATCCGCGCCGAACCGTATCCCGAAGCTCGGAAACCGGCGATCAAGATGTGGATCGATTTCGGAGAGGAAATCGGCGAACGCAAGACCTCGGCCCAGATCACGGCTCATTACGATCCGGCGACATTGGTAGGCAAGCAGGTGATGGCCGTCGTCAACTTCCCCCCGCGTCAGATCGGCAGGTTCATGTCCGAGGTTCTGGTTCTGGGTCTTCCTGACGACAATGGTGAGATTGTTCTGATCGGCCCTGATGGCGAAGTTCCAACCGGTGGGCGGATGCATTGATGAAGCTGTTTATTGCCCGACCGATGACACCGGCCGTCGAGACCCGCGCCCGCGCTGAGTTCGATGTCGAAATTCGCGGCAACACCCTGCCGATGACGCATGAGGAAATGCTGCGGACCCTGGCTGAGTTCGACGTGGTGGTTCCAACGCTGGGCGATCAGTTTTCGGCTGAGGTTTTTGCCAAGGTGCCAGAGACACGCTGTAAGTTGTTGGCCAATTTCGGTGTGGGATACAACCATATCGATGTGGCGGCAGCACGAGCCGCAGGTGTTGAAGTCACCAACACGCCGGGGGCCGTAACCGATGCTACGGCGGACATCGCCATGACCTTGCTGTTGTCCACCGCCCGCCGCGCGGGCGAGGGCGAACGGCTGGTTCGAACCGGTGACTGGCAAGGTTGGCACCCGACCCAGATGCTTGGGCATCATGTGACCGGTAAGCGTGTCGGAATCGTGGGGATGGGCCGCATTGGTCAGGCGATTGCCTGGCGTTGCCATTACGGATTTGGGATGGACGTAGCGTATCAGTCGCGCAGCCCAAAGGAAGTGGAGTTCCCGGCTGAGAACATCCTAAGTCTAAAGGAATTGGCCGCAGCCGTCGATTTTCTGGTTCTCGCCGTGCCAGGTGGTGCCGAAACCCGGCATCTGATTGATGCAGAGGTGCTGGAGGCCATGAATCCCTCGGCCATCCTGATCAACATCGCGCGCGGAGAGGTGGTGGACGAAGCCGCCCTGATCGCTGCCCTTCAGTCCGGTCAGATCGCGGGCGCGGGTCTGGATGTCTACGAATTCGAACCCGCCGTTCCGCAGGCGCTGCGCGGTATGGATAACGTGACGTTGCTGCCTCATCTGGGTACTGCGACCGAAGAGGTCCGGACCGATATGGGACACATGGCGCTGGACAACGTTGCGGCCTTTGTCGCAGGCCGACCGCTGCCAAACCCGGTTTAGTCGCCGACGGCCTCACGCCAATGTTTGCGGCACAACGAGACATAGGTCTCGTTCCCGCCGATCTGCACTTGCGCGCCTTCGGTGATGGCGTTGCCGTTTTCGTCCTGACGGATAACCATCGTCGCCTTGCGCCCGCATTCGCAAATGGTGCGCACTTCGCGCATCTCATCGGCCAGGGCCAACAAAGCAGCCGAGCCCGGAAACAGGCGGCCCTGAAAATCGACCCGCAAACCGTAGGCCAAAACCGGAACCCGCAGGTCGTCCACCGCTCGGGCCAACTGCCAGACCTGTTCTTCAGTCAGAAACTGCGCCTCATCGACAAAGACACAGGCTATTTTTCCTTGGCTAATGCGCTGTTCAATCATCGAAAACACGTCGTCTCCGGCGGCGAATGTATCGGCATCCGCGGATATTCCGATTCGCGATGCAATCCGGCCTAAACCGGCGCGCCCGTCCAAAGCAGCGGTCATCAGATAGGTGTCCATGCCCCTCTCACGGTAATTGTGCGAGGCCTGCAGCAACACGGTCGATTTTCCCGCGTTCATGGTCGAATAATTGAAGTAAAGCTTAGCCATGGTCCGGGTCTAAAACGCCTGAACCGTGCGGGCAAGTCATCAAACTGCTTGAACAAGCGACGTCGCCGTTATTGTTGCAGAGGTCGAGCGTAAGCCCTTTGGGGATGGATACCCCTGCCTCAACAACAGCGACGCCGTCGGCCAACATGCGGCCTAAACAAAGCAGTGCGAAAAAGCACTGCACCTACTCATTACCGGCATGAAATGCCGCCACTCACTCACAAAACCCCTGCATATCTGAGGGATAGCCAACATATGACATTTCAATTATGAATCGAGTATGGGAAATTTCGTTTCCCTTTCCCCCACAATGGCAGATGTAGTGGGTGACGCAGGCAATAAAGGTAAAAACATGGCAGATATCGGGGCCTACCTGAAAAAACACACAGAAGCGCTGGTCAAGGACGTCGGAATCGAATCCGCGTGCGAGATCACGGGCAAATCCAAAGCCACGTTGGGCCGTTACTATTCTGACAATATCGAACATGCCGACCGGTTCATGCCGGTGGACGCAGTCGCCCGGCTTGAGGCGGTTTCGAACTTCCCTCACGTCACCTCGGCACTTGCCGATTTGAAAAACATTACCCTGTCTTACGACGGGCGAAACGACGACAGCCCTCGCACCGGCGGCGTGAATTCCGACGTGATCGCACTAAGCCAGCGATTTGCGATGCTGATGACCGAGTATCAGTCAGCGATTGAGGACGGGATCATCACGGTGAACGAAGCCAAACGCCTGCTGAAGGAAACCAGCCTGCTGCAACAGGTCCTGTTGGACATGAAACTGCATCTGGAAGAGGAAAGCGTGAGCTGAGGTTCGCACCCGTTTTCCACTTCCTGAACGGTCCCGTTGCAACACCAGGCTTTTTGATTTGGTGCCGATGGAAACGCCAATTGGTGAGGGTGGGGAAGGCTTCGGAAAAGCTCATAGGAAGCTAAATGCGTTGCCTAAGCCACCAACCGGCACGGCAAATCTGGGCTTCAGGAGAACACCAGAACCTTGACCGGCAATAGAATGGCCTGCGCCCGAAGAACGATGGCGTTGGCAATTCCCATGCCGTCCACGATCCGGGCAACAAACGCCGACATTCCAGTGATCTTTCCGGATTCGATTTCCTCGGCGCGGCTGGTATAGGCCACACCAACGCAGGAACTGCCCCGCGGAATTCCCTCAACGTGCTCGGGAAAAATTGGGCTGAGGAAAACGGTCACCGTACCCGGACGGGCGCGGTCCTGTTGATCCAACAGTGCATCACCAGGCCGGAACTGCCCGGCGGCGATTGCCCCTTGGACTTCATCAACGACCATCGGGATGACAACCAGCGGTTTCGATGCGCAGGTGATTTCAACAAGCATACCAGTTTTCACAACACTGGCCGAGATTTGACCAAAGGCCGCTACGAAACGTCCTTGTCCGGTGGTCTCCGGCACCAGAATACCTGCAGGACGCAGAATCGGGTTAATTATGTCACCCGGTTTCAACAGGAATTGTGTTACAGTCCCGTCCACTTCGGCAAATATGGTGGACTTGGCAATTTCATTCTCGGCCTCGCGCAGAACGGCGCGTGCGCTTTCTCGTTGTGCCGGTAAAAGAGTAGTTTGGCGCAGTTTCGCACCGTCAAGCACCGCCAAAGCGGCGGTACGTTGACCATCCGCGCGAGATACTGCCGTCTGCAAGCGTTCCAGCTCCTGTTCGCTGACAACGGTGTCGTTGCGTTCCGCCAGAGCGACACGGCGGTTCAGATCGTCTGTTGCCTGCCTCAGATCAGCTTCGGCCGTTTCCAGTTGCGCTGTGGCGCCGGCTATTTCTGTCGCAATGAGGCCTAGTGCTGCGTCGATTTCCTCCATCCGTCGCTGCGCGGTTTCCACAGCCGCTTCCTGACGTGTGGTATCCATGCGGAAAATCGGGTCACCGGCCTCAACCGTTTCATTGTTTGCGACATAGACTTCTGCAACTCGGCCGGGTCGGTCAGACAGGATCGTCACGGTGCGAAACGGGGCAGACACATTGCGCGTCGAGGGGTGAAAATAGAAAATGACGGTGATCAAGCTGATCGCAAGGATCGCGCAGGCCGTTAGCCCCCAACGAAGCTCATACCAGATATTGAACAAAGTAAGTTCATGTCCCCACCTCTTACCTTGTTTGTAGCGGCGATAAAGATAGTCGGGAACGATTGTGATCAGGGCGGAGAAAAGAAGCTCAAGCATCGTCGGGCTCGGATGCGTGTTTTAGCGGGAAAACCTCGTGCAATGGTACGGCAGCGACAAGGATTGCCGCGATCCAAAAGGCGTTGTTTAAAGTGAACAGTGAAATCAGCCCAAGTACGCCTACCAATTGCATTTGCACTTTGTGAGCGCCGGCCGCCATGCGGTCGGGGATAGCCTGAACTGTGAAATAGAGCGCGCCGAAACCGAGAAGAACCAACACAAGAAGAAACCCGACGGTAACAAGGAAACCATCTGTTTCTCCCGGCGGAGTTACCCAGAATGGAAGTCGTGCCAGTGCTTCATCGGAAATGGATTTGTCCATTTGATCCTCCGATTTAGTGACGATCCCGTTAAAGATAACCGCCTAAACCTTGGAAAATCAACGTAGTTCAGTGCAGGGTGGCTTTTGGATCAACCCGGCTTAGCACAATCTCGTTCGTATGACTCCTGGACCGGAACCGGCCCAAAGAGCTGATGTCACCCGTGCCGTTTAACGATCACCGAACCCACCGAATACCCTGCGCCAAACGAGCAGATCAGACCGACATCCCCGTCCGTCAGGTCTTCGGAATACTTGGAAAACGCGATGATCGACCCGGCCGAGGACGTATTGGCATAGTCCTGCAGAATGTTGGGTTGCTCACCGGCTTCGGGCTCACGTCCCAGAACTTTCTTGCCAATGAAGTCGTTCATCGTCTTGTTTGCCTGATGCAACCACAGGCGTTTCAGGTCACCGCTTTCGACACCTTCGGATTCCATGTGGTCCGAGATGTGCTTGCTGACCATCGGCAGTACTTCCTTGAATACCTTGCGGCCGTTCTGCATGAACTGCATGTCACGGCGATCAACGACACCGTCTGGGCGTGAACGGCGCAGGAAGCCGTTGTTGTTGCGGATATTGTTCGAAAACTCGGTGGCGCAACGTGTCGACAGGATCTCGAAATGCGGACCTTTCGCGTCTTCGACCCGTTCGATCAGAGTGGCCGTTGCCACATCACCAAAGATGAAGTGGCAATCCCGGTCGCGCCACTCCAGATGGCCCGAGCAAATTTCGGGGTTCACGACCAGCGCCGACCGGACCGAGCCCGAGCGCACCATGTCGGCCGCGGCCTGAATGCCGAATGTGGCCGAAGAACAGGCGACGTTCATGTCAAAGCCGAACCCCTTGATCCCAAGGGCCTGCTGGATCTCGATCGCGACGGCGGGATAGGCCCGTTCGTGGTTCGAGGCGGCGCAGATCACAAGATCAACGTCTTCGGCGCTGCGCCCGGCCTGTGCCAGCGCCTTTTTGCAGGCGTCGACAGCCATCTCGGTCATGATGCCCGGTTCATCGTCGTTACGCTGGCGCAGCAGCGGGTGCATCACGTCGGGGTTCAGAACACCGCCCTTGTCCATGACATAGCGGTTTTCGATGCCCGACGCCTTGACGATGAATTCCTCCGAGGAATGCTGCATCGGCTCCATCTCACCCGCCGCAATCGCATCCGCGTTCCGGGCGTTCATCTTGTCGGCATAGGCATTGAACGCTGTGACAAGTTCGGCGTTTGTGATGACGTTTTCTGGGGTGAAAACACCGGAGCCGGTGATCGCGGGCGTGTACATGATAGAACCTGAATGTTTCGGATTTGCCCAAAATGCAGTCATCAATGGGTTAGATCAAGAGAGGTTGACCCAAGGGAATATTAAAGATTTCGACTAAATCAACTTCACTTCTTGAATAGTTCATTTTTCGAAGTATATGCGAAGCCGAAATCGCAAACGGATTCGCCCATGACATACGACGACAGCGCTTTGGTCAGACGCCTCAGCCCCGAAGTGCAGGCAATGATGGGGGTCTACGCACTCTATTGGAAGCTGGAAGAAAGCTTGGATGCGCTTGAGGTCGAGCTGAGCCATCAGGAATGCCACATGATGGTCAAGCTGGATCAACCCAAGCGCATGGGCGTTCTGGCGGCAGACATGCTGACGGTGCCATCGACCATCACGTCGACTGCCGATGCGCTGGAAGCGGCGGGATATCTGACCCGGCAGCGCGACCCCGAAGATCGTCGCGCGTGGTTGCTGGTTCTTAGCGAAAAGGGGCTTGAGATGCGGCAGATGCTGTTGTCCGAGGCAGGGGATTCGTTCCGGCGTGCTTCGGGTCTGGACGCTGATGAGACTGCCGAGTTCGCACGACTAGCCCGGAAGATCCGGGAAAACATAATGAAAACAGGAATTCCTGAGGGATTGAAGAAATGAAACTCTTCTCTGTTCTGAGCGTTGCTCTGACCGTAATCGCCACGACTGCCTTGGCGCAGGATACGGCCAAACCTGTGAAACTAATGGTGGTCGAGGAAACCTCACCGGGTTTCTCGCGCCAGTTCTTTGGCCGCGTTGCCGCCCGGCAAACGGTCGATCTGGCCTTTCAGGTAGCTGGACAAATCGTCGAAATGCCGGTGACCGAAGGGTTCGTGATTCCCAAGGGCGAGTTGATCGCGCAGCTGGATCAGGAACCGTTCCAGCGCCGCTATGACCGGGCCGTGCTGCAAAAGGACCAAGCTGATCGTACCGTCGCCCGCCTGTCTCGCCTGCGCGGAACAACCGCCAGCCAAGTCGCTGTGGACGACGCGGAGACCGAAGCGCAACTGGCGGACATCGCAGTGCGCGACGCTGAATACGATCTGGAACATGCCACGCTGACAGCGCCTTTTGACGCTCTGGTCTCGCGCCGCACGGTCGAATCCTTCACCACCGTTTCCGCGGGCGCTCCGATCGTGCGTATCCACGATATGTCCGAATTACGGATCGAAGTGGACGTTCCGGAAATTCTGTTTCAGCGCTCTGGGCAGGAAGACGATATCTCGATCACCGCGAAATTTCCGGTCAGCGACGAGGTCTTTCCGCTGCAAATCCGCGAGTTTGATGCGGAATCGTCCAGCGTGGGGCAAACATTCCGCATTCAGTTCGGCCTGACACCGCCCGAGGGGTTGCAGATTTTGCCAGGCTCGTCGGTAACCGTGAACGTTCAGGTTCAGGACAGCCGGACCGGAATCGTTGTTCCGGCCACCGCGATCGTTTCCGGCGCGAACGGTGAACTGGGAGTCATGGTGTTTTCGCCAGTCGGAGCCGACGAAGGTTCGGTGCGCCTAGTGCCGGTGACCATCGAACCGACGCAGACGGGCGAGGTTCGGGTTCTGACCGGCTTGAACGACGGCGATGAGATCGTCGTTGCAGGCGGCGGCGCGCTGACCGACGGTCAAGCCGCGCGCCGTTTTGCCGGCTTTGCAAACTGAAGGGCGGATCGATGAACATTGCGCGCGCATCCATTGATCGCCCGATCTATACGTGGCTGATCATCCTGATCGCCTTGTTTGGCGGTATCTGGGGCTTCCTTTCGCTCGGGCGTCTCGAAGACCCGGCCTTCACCATCAAGAACGCGGTCATCGCGACCCAGTACCCCGGAGCAACAGCCGAGCAGGTGGCGCTGGAAGTGTCGGAACCTCTGGAATCCGCCATCCAGCAAATGGGTGAGGTCGATACGATTACATCCGTGAACCAGCCTGGCTTGTCTCTGATCGAGGTTGAGATCAAATCGACCTATGATGGCGCCGAGCTGCCGGAGATCTGGACCAAACTACGTGCCAAGGTGCGTGATACGGCGCGTGGCCTGCCGTCTGGTGTGCAACAGCCGCTGGTCAATGACCGGTTCGGCGATGTGTTTGGCCTATTCTATGCCGTAACCGCCGATGGGTTCTCGGACGCTGAAAAGCACGAGTTGTCGACCTTCCTGCGGCGCGAGTTGCTGACCGTGGACGGCGTTGCAGATGTCGAGGTGATGGGATTGCCACAAGAGGCGATCTTTGTCGAACCGGATCTGGCCATCTCGGTGAACCAGAATGTGCCGCTTCAGTCCATCAACGAAGCCATCGCCAATGCGGATTCCGTGAACGCGTCGGGGTCGGTCCGGTCGGAAAATGACCGCACGACCATCCTGACCGCTGAAGGGTCGGATAGTGTTTCGGCAATTGCTGGTCTGTCCGTCGGCTCGCAGGGGCAGGTGATCAACCTGTTCGACATGTCCAACGTGTATCGCGACCGCCAGACCGACCCGGACGTGATGATCCGGTTCAACGGCACCGAAGCCTTCACGCTGGGCATTGCGGGTCTGTCTACGGAAAACATTGTCGAGGTGGGCAAGCGCGCGGATGAAAAATTCGCCGAACTGGATTCGCAGATCCCGTTTGGCGTTGAAATCCTGCCGATCTACCAGCAGCACGTCGTGGTCGAGCAGGCCTCGAACGACTTTTTGGTGAACCTTGCCATGTCCGTGACCATCGTGGTTGTGGTACTGGCGCTGTTCATGGGGTGGCGCGCAGCCGTAGTTGTGGGCTCGACCCTGTTGCTGACCGTGGTGGGCACGCTGCTGTTCATGTCGATGTTCTCGATCGAGATGGAGCGGATTTCGCTTGGGGCGCTGATCATTGCGATGGGGATGTTGGTGGACAACGCTATCGTTGTCGCCGAAGGCATGCAGATCGCCATGTTGCGCGGCAAAAATTCGCGCGATGCGGCGGACGAGGCGGCCTCGAAAACGCAAATTCCGCTGTTGGGCGCGACGGTTATCGGGATCATGGCCTTTGCGGGGATCGGTCTTAGTCCTGATGCTACGGGTGAGTTCCTGTTCTCGCTGTTCGCCGTGATCGGTATATCGTTGCTGCTGAGCTGGGTGCTGGCTTTGACGGTAACACCGATGCTGGGTCACTACTTCTTCAAGCAGGGCGAAGAGGGGGCCGTGGATGCCTATGGTGGAATTATGTTCCGGGTCTACGGCAGCATCCTGCGCTGGGCGCTTCGGTTCCGCTGGCTTGTCGTCGCTGGTTTGGTCGGCGTTACGGTCGCTTGTTTTGCCGGGTTCGGATTGGTGAAGCAGCAGTTTTTCCCGGATTCCAATACTCCGCTGTTCTTCGTGCATTACAAACTGCCGCAAGGCACGCCCATCGCGCGCACAGCCGAGGACATGGCCGTGTTCGAGGAATGGCTGGACAAGCGTAATGATGTCGTTGCCGTCACTACGTTCGTGGGGCAGGGTGCAACCCGGTTCCTGTTGACCTATTCGGCGGAGAAACCAAACCCAAGCTATGGCCATATGATCATCCGCACGGAAACACTGGACGACATCCCTGCATTGCAGGCGGATCTTGAGGCATTTGGTTCAGCGCAATTCCCCGAAGGCGAGTTCCGCACCAAACGTCTGATCTTTGGCCCCGGCGGGGGCGACCCGATCCAGGCGCGGTTCTCCGGCAGTGATCCGGTCGTGCTGAGGCAGCTTGCGGATGAAGCGATCCTACGGATGCGCGACGCGTCCGAGAATGCCTTGCATGTCTATCAGGACTGGCGCGAGAAAGAGCTGGCGGTCCAGCCCATCTACGCGACAGAGCGTGCGCAGACGGCCGGTGTCACCCGCGAGGATATCGCCGGGACGCTGCAGTTCTCGACCGATGGGGTCAGGGCGGGGGTCTTCCGTGAACGTGATCGCCTGATTCCGATCATTATCCGCCGCCCGGCGGACGGAGATTACTCAATCGTCGATCAGGTGGTGTATTCGGACCAGTCTGAAAAGTTTGTGCCAATCGAACAAATGGTCGACGGGTTTGAATACCAGTCGCTCAACACGCTGGTTCATCGCCGTGACCGGGTGCTGACCATCACCGTTGGGGCGGAAATCCCGGCGGGCATGACGGCAGCTCAGGTTCATTCGGAAGTGCGCGCTGCCATCGAAGAAATGGAGCTGCCAGCGGGTTATCGCATGGAATGGGGTGGCGAGTTCGAAAATGCGGGTGAGGCAAACGAAAGTCTGGGCCGTCAGTTGCCGGTAAGTTTGTTGATCATGGTGCTGATTTCAGTGCTGATCTTCAACGCGGTACGTCAGCCAATCATCATCTGGCTGCTAGTGCCGATGTCCGTCAACGGCGTTGTCATCGGTCTGTTGGGTACGGGTCTGCCGTTCACATTCACCGCGTTGCTGGGTCTGCTCAGCCTGTCGGGGATGCTGATCAAGAACGGTATCGTTCTGGTCGAGGAAATCGATCTGGTCCGCGAGACCGGCAAAGGTTTGCGCGAGTCGATCATCGAAGCTTCGGTCTCGCGTCTGCGCCCCGTGATGCTGGCGGCGATCACCACCATTCTTGGCATGGCGCCGCTGCTGACGGATGCGTTCTTCAAGTCCATGGCGGTGACGATCATGGGTGGCCTGGCCTTCGCAACGATCCTGACGATGGTCGCGGCACCAGTGTTCTACATGATTTTCTTCGCACGGGACGAAAAGCGTGAACTGAAAGCGGCAGCGGCTTAAGCAAACCCCCAAAACTGTTCAAACCCGGCCGGCGTCCTATCCGGCCGGGTTTTTTGACCAGTCGACACCGTTAAACGCCGCCTTTGTTTTGGGCGCCAACTCGTAATTGGATAAGGCACTGGCGTCATAGTTCCGCCAGGCGCTCGAGGTGATCGCCTTGCAATGCCAGATGCCGCTATCCTTCGGAGTGATCAGGCTGCCGTGCGACCTGAGTAATCCGATCGTATGGACGTGCCATGATGTGAACCAAAGCGGCCCCGAAGGCGCAATACAGTACTTGGCCCTGCACAGCTCGTCTCCGCGTAATTTGCGGACGTGATCGGAGTGCCGGAAGCCCTCGGTGCGGCCTGCATCCGGGTATCGCCACCCTACGTCCAGACGAACGAAACCGGTCGGCCGCTTTTGGGTCAGGTCAAAGATCGACTCATTTTGGCACCAGACCAGTTCATCAATGTCGCACTGCAGAACAGCGCGCGCGAGAGAGAGGAACCGCAAGCGGGCAATGTTCAGCAGCGCGGTCTGCAGAAATATTGTGTTGAAGCGCGCCTTGCCCTTCCTGTCTTGTGAAACAACACCGTACCGAAACGGGGCAGACAGAACGATAGGGTTGTTGATGCCGCCCTGCCTCAGCGCCTCGCGGATGTCACCCAGCCCATACCGGGACGAGGCATTGTCGAAGAACAAGATCTGTTCCAGCCCATGCACCTGGCAATGGTAGCGGGCGAAATCTTCGATCCAGGTCAGGTCGTTATCGCGAGACAGGGTCACGGCCACGTTTTTCCCGGTATTAGGGGTCGAGTCCTTCTGAACGGAATTTACCGCAGATTCGACACTTGCGCCGCCCCATTCGAACCCGAGAGTCTGGGGCCGGTCTGAGGAGCGAATGATCAGGGCATCATAGAATTCATGCGGCTTCAGGCGGGTATTCCGGACCCGTTTGCCATCCAGTAAAAAACTGACCTTCGCGGATAACGTCATACAGGCCGAACAGCTTGGGGCAAATGATCGTCAGGCGGCCTTTGTCCCAGAAAGCGTCATACCAGAAGGTGTCGTAATCATAGACGTGTTCGGTATAGCCCGGGCCGGTATGGCCCGGTTTCATCTCGCGCCGCAGCCCGAGTTCCGTCAGGCTACTGGAGGCAAGAACGGGATGGCTCTGCACATTCAATGTCGTTGCCTTTATTCTTTTGGCGATTTCACATCGCTTAGCGTCTTGATTGCCAGCAAAACGGCATGGCTTGCGGCGGCTTGTTTAGTCGCCCGGATCCTGCGCTGGGTCATAGTGATAGTAAAAACAGGACAGCTTGTTCCCGTCGGGGTCGCGCAGATAAGTGACATAGAAATCAGATGCGTAATAGTCCCTTGTGCCCGGCACACCCGCATCCGTACCACCATGTTCCAGTCCTGCGGCGTGGAACTGTCTGACGTTGGCGGCACTTTGGACAGGGAACGCGATCATCGTCCCGTTGCCCACGTTGGCGGGTCTACCGTCAAAAGGCCTGCAGATCCAAAACCCTGTTCCAGCCTCCGGCTCGGTGCCCCAGCCTGCACGGGTCTTGGTCCACCCCGGAAGGCGCGGCTGTTCCAAAACAGAGAAGATCGCGTCGTAAAACCGAATGGCCCGTGGCAGGTCATTGGTTCCATAGGTGGTGTAAAGGCGCACGGTTCCTCCGCTTGGCTTGGATCAGAACTATGCGCCCATGCAGCGGCGGGGCAAAGCGAAAATGACTAGGATGTCTGTCTCAGATCAAAGGGATCAAAGGGACATCACACGCTGCAAGTGTCAAAAGTGCGGCCAAAAGCATAAACCCACGCATTTGTTTTTTCCTTCTGCTCGATCACAGAAAAGATGCGCGCCCGAAGACATAAGGTCAACGGGCGCGCGAAAACGTTCAGGTCTGCAAGCAAGTTCAGGCCGATCAGCCTTGCAGAGATTTCACCTCGACATCTCCCTCGGCCTGCGCCTTGATCGCCAAAGCAGCGGCATGGCTTGCAGCGGCGGTCGTGTAGTAAGGGATCTTGTCGTACAGAGCGATGGAGCGGATGGCCTTGCTGTCCTCGACCGCCTGTGCACCTTCGGTGGTGTTCATCAGCAGCTGCACCTGACCGTCTTTCAACATGTCGACCACGTCCGGACGGCCCTCATAGACCTTATTGACAACTTCACAGGCAACGCCCTGTTCCTCTAGCCAGCTTTGCGTGCCGCGTGTCGCGACAAGTGAGAAGCCCTGCTCGGTCAGAACCTTCGCGGCCTCAAGCATCGCCGCGCCTTTGTCGGCGTCCTTGATCGAGATGAAGGCACGACCCGACGAGGGCAGAACCATACCTGCGCCCATCTGCGCCTTGAGGAAGGCACGGGGGAAATCGCGGTCCCAACCCATGACTTCACCGGTCGAACGCATCTCGGGGCCGAGTATTGTATCAACACCGGGGAAACGGGCGAAGGGCAGCACGGCCTCTTTAACCGAAAACCACGGCATGTCCGGGTCGGCCAGTGTCATCTGGTCGGCGATCTTGGTGTCCTGACCTTCTTTGTAAGCCGGGCGCATCGGGAAATTCGACAGCTTCTCACCCGCCATCACACGAGAGGCAATCGAGGCAATCGCGCTGTCAGTTGCTTTGGCCACAAACGGCACGGTACGAGAGGCGCGCGGGTTAACCTCGATCAGGTAGATCTCATCGTCCTTGATCGCGAACTGCACGTTCATCAGGCCGACGACGTTCAACGCCTTGGCCAGTTTGAACGCCTGATCCTTGATCTGCTCGATGATCTCAGCCGACAGCGAATAAGGCGGCAGCGAACAGGCCGAGTCGCCCGAGTGCACGCCGGCCTCTTCGATGTGCTGCATGATGCCCGCGACATGTACGTCAGTGCCGTCGCACAGCGCATCCACGTCCAATTCAACCGCGCCCGCAAGATAGCTGTCCAACAGAACAGGGCTGTCGCCGGAAACCACCACGGCCTCGTTGATGTAGCGTTTCAGCTGATCCATATCGCGCACGATTTCCATCGCGCGACCACCCAGAACGTAAGAGGGGCGGATCACCAGCGGGAAGCCGATCTCTTCGGCAATTTCCAGCGCCTGTTCATCGGTCGAAGCGATGCCGTTCTTAGGCTGTTTGAGGCCCAGTTCGTTGACCAGCGCCTGGAAGCGTTCACGGTCTTCGGCCAAATCAATCGCGTCTGGCGTGGTGCCGAGAATCGGAATACCTTCTTCTTCCAGCGCATTCGCCAGTTTCAGCGGTGTCTGGCCGCCGAACTGCACAATCACACCGTGCAGCGTGCCATTTTCCTGCTCTTTCGTCAGGATTTCCATGACGTGTTCAAAGGTCAGCGGCTCAAAATACAGACGGTCCGAGGTGTCATAGTCGGTCGACACCGTTTCGGGGTTGCAGTTGACCATGATGGTCTCATAGCCAGCTTCGGTCAGCGCGAAACAGGCGTGACAGCAGCAATAGTCGAACTCGATCCCCTGACCGATCCGGTTCGGGCCACCGCCGAGGATGACGACCTTTTTACGGTCAGACGGGCGTGCCTCGCATTCAACCTCACCCATCATGGGCGCTTCGTAGGTGGAATACATGTACGGCGTTTGCGCTTCGAACTCGGCGGCGCAGGTATCGATGCGTTTGAACACCGCGTTGACGCCCAGATTGCGGCGGGCGCGGCGAACGTTGTCCTCGTCGCGGCCGGTCAAGTTGCCCAGGCGCGCATCGGTGAAGCCCAGCATTTTCAGCTTGCGAATGCCGGCCTCGGTCACTGGCAGACCGTCTTTGCGGACCTGACGCTCGGCTTCAATGATCTCGCGGATGCGGGCCAGGAACCATGGGTCAAATTTGGTGACGCCAAAAATCTCATCATCGGTCAGACCGTGACGCATGGCTTGCGCGATGGTGCGCAGACGGTCAGGCGTCTGCTGGCTGATCGCCTTGATCACGGCGGCTTTGTCATCGGCTTCGTCCCAGAGGCCGACGTTCAGGCCGGGGATTTCAATCTCATCAAACCCGGTCAGGCCAGATTCCATCGACGCCAGCGCTTTTTGCATAGACTCGTGGATCGTGCGGCCGATTGACATCGCCTCACCCACCGATTTCATCGCGGTGGTGAGGTAGGGTTCCGAGCCGGGAAATTTCTCGAAGGCGAATTTCGGGATCTTGGTGACGACATAGTCGATGGTCGGCTCAAACGAAGCAGGCGTGACCTTGGTGATGTCGTTGTCCAGCTCGTCCAGCGTGTAGCCAACGGCCAACTTGGCCGCGATCTTGGCAATCGGAAAGCCGGTCGCTTTCGACGCCAGCGCCGAGGACCGCGACACGCGCGGGTTCATCTCGATCACAACCATCCGGCCATCAACCGGGTTGATCGCCCATTGCACGTTCGAGCCACCAGTTTCGACACCGATCTCGCGCAGAACGGCAATCGAGTGATTGCGCATGATCTGGTATTCTTTGTCGGTGAGCGTCAGAGCCGGTGCAACAGTGATCGAGTCACCGGTATGCACGCCCATCGGGTCAACGTTTTCGATGGAGCAGACGATGATGGCGTTGTCGGCAGTGTCACGTACCACCTCCATCTCGTACTCTTTCCACCCCAGCAGGCTTTCGTCGATCAGGATCTGACCCACGGGCGAGGCATCCATGCCTGTGCGGCAAATATGAATATAGTCTTCGCGGTTATACGCCACACCACCGCCTGTGCCGCCGAGTGTAAAGGCGGGGCGAATGATGGCCGGCAGGCCCACTGTTTCAAGGGTCTCAAGGGCCAGTGCCACACCGGCGTCCAGATCTTTCTTGCCGTCTTCGTCTTTGGGGGCAGTCACGATCTCGGCCTTGGGGTTTTCGATTCCCAGCCGGTCCATCGCCTCGCGGAACAGCGCGCGGTCTTCGGCCATTTCAATGGCATCGCGCTTGGCGCCGATCATTTCGACATTGAACTTGTCCAGCACACCCATTTCTTCGAGCGCGAGCGAGGTGTTCAGACCTGTCTGACCGCCCATGGTGGGCAGCAGGGCATCGGGGCGTTCTTTCTCGATGATCTTGGCGACAACCTCGGGCGTGATCGGCTCGATATACGTCGCGTCCGCCAGTCCGGGGTCGGTCATGATGGTTGCAGGGTTTGAGTTCACCAGAATGACCCGGTATCCTTCTTCCCGCAGCGCCTTGCAGGCCTGAGCGCCGGAATAGTCGAACTCGCAAGCCTGACCGATAACAATGGGGCCCGCCCCGATGATCATGATCGACTGGATGTCGGTTCTTCTCGGCATGGCCTTGTTCCTTCGATTGTCCGCGAGTCAGGGCGCACCCCAAGCGCCCAAATTGTCCTGCGTTATAGGGACCGCGCGAAAAGGTTCAAGAGGTATCGGAAACAGGGGCGAAATTGCCGCTTTCCCCTCTTCCCCTTGCCGCCGTATCCTCTATATCGCGCTGCACGGCAAATGAGGATGCACGTGCGTATTCGTTTTGATCAGGGGCCGGCCGGGCCAGGGACCAGTTTTGACCGGCCAGTCAAGGTGATCCGCGCCGACAATGCGGAGGACGTGCCCCAGGCGATGGCGGCGCTGGATGAAGCGCGCGCTGATGGTGCTTGGCTGGCGGGCTACGCCAGTTATGAGTTGGGGTATGCGCTTGAACCTCGTCTTTCCGACCGAATGCCGACCGGGCGCAGACTGCCTTTGTTGTGCTTCGGGGTGTATGACCGCCCCGCGCAACACGAGCTTCCCACGGCCGACGGTGGTGTTACCCGGTTTGAACCGCGCTGGGACGAAGCGCGGTACGCGCGTGCCTTTCAGCGAGTACACGACGCCATCGGGGCCGGGGACATTTATCAGGCCAACCTGACCTTTCCGATCGATATGACGGTGGAAGGGGACAGTGCCGCGCTGTACGTCGCGCTGGCGCAAGGACAGCCGGTGGGACACGGCGCGCTTGTTCAGCAGGATGGTCTGCCGGATCTTCTAAGCCGGTCGCCCGAGCTTTTCTTCCGAACCGATGCAGATCGGCGCATCGAGACCCGTCCGATGAAAGGCACGCAGCCTCGCAGCGATGACATGGCCGAGGATGCTCGCCGCCGTGCGTTCCTGTCGACCGACGAAAAGAACAGGGCCGAAAACCTGATGATCGTCGATCTTCTGCGCAACGATATCAGCCGCGTCGCGCTGCCCGGATCGGTCAAAGTGCCCGAGCTGTTCAAGGTCGAAACCTATGCCACCGTGCATCAGATGATCTCACTGGTGCAGGCGCAGCTGCATATGGGGGCGGAACTGTCGGATATCCTGACGGCGTTGTTCCCCTGCGGTTCGATCACCGGCGCGCCCAAGATCCGGGCGATGGAGATTCTGGCGGATCTGGAGCCCTGGCCACGCGATATCTACTGCGGTGCTATCGGCTGGGCGGCACCGGATGGGCGGTCCGAATTCAACGTGGCGATCCGCACGCTGATGGTCGAAGATGGCGCGGCCACCCTGAATGTCGGCGGTGGTGTTGTCTGGGACAGCACAGCCCCATCGGAATACGAGGAAGCGTTATGGAAAGCCCGCTTTGCCCACCAGCTGACCCTGACTTCCGCCTGATAGAGACTCTGGCCTACAGGCCGGGACAGGGATTTGTGCGCCGGGATCGGCATCTATCGCGAATGGCCCGGTCAGCGACGGCGTTCGGGATTTCATTTGATGTGGACGTGGCCATCCAAGCCTTGGAAGCTGTTTCGGGGCAATCCTCCCTGCGATGCCGCCTCACGCTGGACGTCGACGGCACTTGTCATGTGACGACCGGAGCGCTGGGTGACAATCCTCCAGTTTGGCGCATTGCGATCACAGACACGCGGCTTTCCTCGTCGAATGCCTGGCTGCTTCACAAGACGACGCAGCGCTCGGTCTATGATACAGCCCGTGCAGCACTACCCGAAGGCATAGACGAGCTTCTGTTCCTGAATGAGCGTGATGAGCTGTGCGAAGGGACAATCACCAACCTGTTTCTGCACATGCCGGACGGAAGCCGCTTGACCCCAAAGCTCACCTGCGGATTGCTTCCGGGGGTCCTACGTGAAGAATTGCTTGATAATAAACAGGTTACCGAGTCGGTCTTGTCCTTGACCGATCTGCAAAACGCGGAAAAGCTCTATGTCGGGAATTCCTTGCGTGGCCTGATCCGGGCGGAGTTGGCGGTATTGTGAGCAAACAAAGCGATTGGGCGGATAATACGACGCATAACTTGCGGCTGAGGTTGGAATTCGGGCTGTTCTTCATTGCTGCGCCGGTGCTGATCGCTGTCTTTTTCCCCCCCAATTGGATGTTCCCGTCGCTGTTCACCTTCACGGCCATCGGTATCGTCCTGCTGCATTTTACGCCCGGCTTCGCCTGGTCCGAATTGCGATACAACTGGCGCAACTGGTCGTGGCGCGAACTCGCCATCTTCTTTGTTGCCATGACTGCGTTTTGCACATTGGTCGTCATGACGACGCGACCTGATGCTGCATTTCGTATACTTCTCTACAGGCCGGAATTTCTGGCCGTGATTTGGATTGGCTATCCGCTACTGTCGGCGCTGCCGCAAGAGCTGCTGTTCCGCTCGCTGTTCTTCCGTCGTTACCATGCGATCCTGCCAAACGGTCGGGCGTCCTACCTTTTGAACGCGTCCCTGTTTTCTCTGGCCCATCTGATGTACTGGAGCTGGATCGTCGCCGTTATGACTTTCGGAGGAGGCTTGTTGTTTACCTGGGCCTATCGCAAACGCGGATCGTTTTTTTATGCGGTCCTGTTGCATGCGATTGCCGGGAATATCATCTTTGCGGCGGGTCTGGGCATCTATTTCTATTCAGGCAACGTTCAAAGGCCGTTTTGACGGCGCGACCTGCCTTGACTTTCCAAGCCTGACGGGGTGTATCGGCGCGACGAATTCTGCGCCCGAAGGGATATGATCCATGCACGCCTATCGCAGCCACACCTGCGCCGCTCTGACCGCCGCCAATGTCGGTGAAACCGTCCGCCTGTCTGGCTGGGTGCATCGTGTCCGAGATCACGGCGGCGTCCTGTTCATCGATCTGCGCGACCATTTCGGCGTTACACAGGTTCTGTGCGACGGCGACAGCGCGGCCTTTGCCGAGCTGGAGAAGGTCCGGTCCGAATGGTGTATCCGCATCGACGGCACCGTCAAAGCGCGTGATCCGGAACTGGTGAACGCCAAGCTGCCCACCGGCGAGATTGAAGTTTACGTGCGTGAGCTTGAGGTTCTTGGTGCGGCCGATGAACTGCCGCTGATGGTTTTCGGTGATCAGGAATACCCCGAGGAAACCCGCTTGCGCTATCGCTATCTGGACCTGCGTCGTGAAGCGATGCAACAGAACATGACCCTGCGCTCGGACGTTGTGGCCTCGATGCGCAAACGTATGTGGGATCAGGGATTCCGCGAGTATCAGACGCCGATTATCACTGCATCGTCACCCGAAGGTGCGCGCGACTTCCTCGTGCCCTCGCGTCTGCATCCGGGCAAGTTCTACGCGCTGCCTCAGGCCCCGCAGCAGTTCAAACAGCTGATCATGGTGTCGGGCTTCGACAAGTATTTCCAGATCGCACCCTGTTTCCGTGACGAAGACCCTCGCGCTGATCGGTCGCCCACCGATTTCTACCAGCTTGACCTCGAGATGTCGTTTGTCGAGCAGCAGGACGTGTTCGACACGATCCAGCCTGTTCTGACCGGCGTTTTCGAAGAGTTCGGCGGTGGCCGCAAGGTCGATCAGGAGTGGCCGCAGATCTCCTACAAGGACTCGGCGCTGTGGTACGGCACGGATAAGCCTGACCTGCGGAACCCTATTAAAATGCAAGTGGTCTCCGACCACTTCCGCGGGTCTGGCTTCGCGATTTTCGCGAAGCTGCTGGAGCAGGAAGGCACCGAAATCCGCGCAATTCCCGCGCCGACCGGTGGCAGCCGCAAGTTCTGTGACCGCATGAACGCCTTTGCCCAGAAAGAAGGGCTGCCCGGCATGGGTTACATCTTCTGGCGCGATCAGGGTGAAGGAATGGAGGCCGCTGGTCCTCTGGCTAAAAACATTGGCCCCGAGCGTACAGAGGCAATCCGTCAGCAGCTGGGGCTGGGCGTCGGTGATGCGGCGTTCTTCCTGGGTGGCAAGCCGAAAGCCTTTGAAAAGGTCGCTGGTAAAGCGCGCGACGTGATCGGTGAGGAACTGAACCTGACTGAGAAAGACCGCTTTGCCTTTGCATGGATCGTGGATTTCCCGATCTATGAGCAGGACGAAGAGACCGGCGCGATTGACTTTGAACACAACCCGTTCTCGATGCCGCAGGGCGGTATGGAAGCGCTGCAGGGCAACCCCTTGGATGTGCGCGGCTATCAGTACGATCTGGCATGTAACGGCTATGAGCTGGTTTCGGGCGCAATCCGAAACCACAAGCCTGAGATCATGCTGAAGGCCTTCGAGCTGGCTGGCTATGGCGAAGAAGAGGTCAAGAGCCGCTTTGGTGCCTTGTTCAACGCGTTCCACTATGGCGCGCCGCCGCACGGTGGTTGTGCTGCAGGTATCGATCGGATCGTGATGCTACTGGCTGATGAGGCGAACATTCGCGAAGTCATGATGTTCCCGATGAACCAGCGCGCCGAAGATCTGATGATGGATGCGCCATCCGATCCGACATCTGATCAGCTGATGGAGCTGGGGCTACGGATCATCCCTCAGGATTGAACTTAAGAAAACCCGCTGCAACATTGCAGCGGGTTTTTCAATTGGTGGGGCTGATGCACCAAGCCTCATGCGCGTGGTGATTTCCAAGCCCAACATGTACGAGTACCAATCCCGCGAATAGGATGCCTACTTGAACGGGTCTTTCAATGACTTTCGACTGGTGCGAATATTCCGCGCCGTTGCGCGGGTTTGCCAATAGACCCACAAACATAAGATCGTGGCGGTCACAAAATACGCTGTTACCATCTCAGATCGCCTCGCGCTGTTCCAAACGGTTCTGAACGATACCGGCGACCTGAGCCGCCACAGCGGTCACAGGCGTGCCCCCGGCACGGGACTCGGCGAGGCTTTGCGCTGCATCGGCCAGAACCGTATCCTCGGCATCTCGTGCGACGCCTCGTAGGAATTGCGCTGCGTAATCCAGTGTGCGCTGATCATTTGGTCCGGCCAGAACATCCGCGATATGCGCCATGTCGTCCTGATAGGCCATTGGGTCGGGGCGAATAACTTCGTCCCGGACGGCATGCAGGCTGCTGGGGCGGCGATCTTCGGGCAAGCGTTCCAGAATGGATGTCTGGAAATACGCCAGTGACTTTAGCGGTTTGGCCAGAAAACCGTCGGCACCGGCCCGCATCGCAGTGCGCTCCGTATGATCATCCCCGGACATGCCAAGAATGGCACCGATACGGGGCGTGGCTTCGGACAACTCAGCGATCAGCTCAGCACCGGACCCGTCGGGCAGCCCCATGTCCACAAGGATTACCGAGGGGCGGTAGATCTGCAGGTGTCGCCGTGCCGATTGCAGGCAATCCGCGCGTCTGATGCGCGCGCCGCTGTGCAGGCACATCAACCGGATGGCGTCGCAGGCATAGCGACTGTCTTCGACAACCAGAATGGTTTGTCCCAGCAGAGGCCGCGTGGCGGTCGGCTGCGCGGGGGAGGCGAAGGGGCTCGAATCGTCCATTGCAGAACTCCTAATCAGCAGATGCCTCACGCTAGGAACTTCTGGCTAACACAGCGTTAACGGCAATTTGGCGCACTTGTCCTTTGCCCGCACAGCCCCCATAACCGCGGCAACGCAGAACAGAGGAGAGTTCCATGATTGGTCGTCTGAACCACGTCGCCATTGCCGTTCCCGATCTTGATGCCGCGTCTGAACAGTACCGCAGTGCGCTGGGCGCCAAGGTTGGTGCCCCGCAGGACGAACCGGATCATGGCGTGACCGTGGTGTTCATCGAACTGCCCAACACTAAGATCGAATTGCTCTATCCGCTGGGCGACGACAGCCCGATCAACGGCTTTCTGGAAAAGAACCCCGCAGGCGGCATTCACCACGTCTGCTATGAGGTCGAAGACATCATCGCCGCGCGCGATCACCTGAAGGAGTCGGGCGCCCGCGTTCTGGGCTCGGGCGAGCCCAAGATTGGTGCCCATGGAAAACCCGTGCTGTTCCTGCATCCCAAGGACTTTAACGGCTGCCTGGTCGAGCTTGAACAGGTTTAACCAAACCCCGGAGGGGATGAGATGACGATTACTGCTGCGGCGGTCCTGTTCGCCGTTATCTGGTTCATGACCCTGCTTGTTGTGCTGCCGATCCGCATCAAGACGCAGGGAGATCTGGGTGATATCGTGCCGGGCACCCATTCGGGTGCTCCGGAAGTGCATCACATGAAGAAAAAGATGTGGATCACCACCGGTATCTCGGTGGTGCTCTGGGCCATTATCGCGGGGATCATCATTTCAGGTGTGATTTCAGTGCGCGACTTCGACTGGCTGAACCAATTGGAGCCGCGCGACTAACCATCAGGGCGTCGACCCCGACAGCTTGTGGTAAATATGCGTGAACGTTGCGGCCCCGATGATCGGGATTACCAGGTTTATCAGCGGAACCGACAGCGGGATCGCCATTAAGGTTCCCGCCAGCCAGATGGTCGCAGTATGCTTGGCGCGCAGTTTTCGCGCGCCTTCGCGGCCCACGCGCCGCATGGCGGCAAGTGTGAAGTATTCGCGCCCCAGCAGGAAGCCGTTCATGCCCCAGAAGATGAAGGGCGCGAGAGGCGTAAAGATCGCATACAGGATCAGGGCGAGCAGGTTGGCAACGACCAGTACACCCATGAAGCTAAGCCCATCGCGCACGCTTTCACTGAATGGAATGCCGGGTACAGCGGGCAAGGATGGGTAATGCTTGTCCTCGACGGCCTGCGCGACCTCTTCCAGAAACATCGACATAATCGCGGATGCCACCGGAACCATTAGGAACACGGGCAGGATCAGAACGACAAAGATTCCGGAGTAACTCAGGACGTCGTTCAGCCAGGGAACCGCGCCGACAAAGGGCAGGGATATCTCATCACCTGACAACCTGTTGATCAGCCAGATCGCCGCCGCGCAGGCAGCAACCAGCAGTACGATGGTCAGCCCGACGCCACGCAGCAGGACAGCCCGGAATTTTGTATCTCCGATCTGTCCCAGCGCCGCGAAAAAGGCGTTCAGAATCATCATTGCGAGGCCCATTCGGTAAGTGCTGCCACATCGGGGCGCGGGCGTTCCGGCGGCGCTGTACCTTCGGTCGCGATATGGATCAGGCCGGCGACACGTTCATTGTCTTTCAGCCCAAAAGCACGGCGGCAGAAGTTTCGGTCATGTGTCTGCCAGCCCGACAGCCAGTTTGCGCCCCAACCCGCAGCAAGTGCGGAGTTCAGAAGGGCAAGGCAAACCGCGCCGGCAGAATAGGTCTGCTCAATCGCGGGAATCTTTTCGGAAGGTTGTTGCACTTCGATCACGGCGACCGCCAGATGGCCCATGTCGAACTGGCTACGGGCTTTGGCGATGTCTTCCGCCGACTTTCCCAGAGAAGTACCACATTCCTCGGTCAACGTGGCCAAACGCGGCATCGCGCCTTTCTCCAATACGATAAAGCGCCAGGGTTCCAGCTTGCCATGATCCGGGGTGCGCGCGGCGGCAGTCAGAAGGGGCAGCAACTGTTCCCGCGTCGGCGCAGGTTCTACCAGCGTTTTTGCGGGGCGAGACCGGCGCGTTTGCAGAAACTCTAGGGCAGCCGGATTTTCCAAGGACATATGTTAACTTCCTTTACATGGGCGGTTGTGTATGTGGTTGAACATCTGGCGGGTTTCAAGGGTAAGAAGCTGGATGCAGTGGATCAATTTCACTCCCCGGACATTCGTGCAAGTGTGTTTGGGAAAAAGGGGGTAAGATGGCCAAGCCAAAGTTGCGCAATGCGCCGGACCTGAGCGCGTGCGCCGTGCCGGGCGACGCGATACAGGTCAAAGTCACACCGAAATCGGCAAAAGATGGAATCGACTTACAGAACGGAGCTATTCGCATCAGCGTCACCGCGCCTCCCGAAAACGGAAAGGCAAACGAAGCGGTTCGCATCATACTTGCTGCAGCCATGGGTGTGGCACCGTCCACGCTAACCCTAAAGCGCGGTCAGGCATCGCGGGAAAAGGTGTTCGTCTATGAGCCCTGACCCGGTGTTTCCCGGATTTGGTACACACCTTCCGGCAGGTCCAATGCCGCGGCCAGATCACGAACCTGTTCCGGGGACAGGGTGATCTTTTGAATCCGATCCGTACGCGGGTCCAATTGTTCTAGCGTCACACATTCGGCGAAGCTGTTGATGACAACATCTTCATTCAAAGGCTTGGGGCCTTCGTCCACCAGAGTAATGACAGTCGAGTCGAATTCATGCTCAATCGAAAACATATTGGCAGAGTGCAGGGCATGCGATCGCAATGCAACCCGTTCGACTGCAATCAGGATGTGGCAGTATCAGTGGCGTCACGCTATGGTTTGAAAAACGGGCCAACCGTTTCAAAGGGATATGAATGCGCCGTCTGATCTGTCTGTTTCTCCTCCTGCTTCTGGCGGCCTGCGGCGCCAACACGTTACGCGTTCAACCGGCGGCAGAGTGGACGCAGGGTTCCGAGGAGTTCAGGGTCGAGGCCGAAACGTTCCAACAGGTCAGTCGCCAGGTCAGTGAACAGGCGCGAACGGAATGCCAGCGGGCGTCCAATGTTCCGAATTGCGATTTTACCATTTTGGTGGACCTGAACCCGAATGCCCCGGCCAACGCGTTTCAAACGCTCGATAACAAAAATCAGCCGGTGATCATTTTCACCCGTTCGATGATCAAATCCGCTGAAAACGCGGATGAGTTGGCTTTCGTGATGGGCCATGAGGCTGCTCACCACATCCTTCGGCACATCCCCCGACAGTCCCAAAACGCGCGGGACAGCGCCGTAATTTTCGGCGAGCTGGCCCGGTTGGGAGGGGCAGACGGGTCAGGGGTCGAAGAGGCGCAGAAGCTAGGCGCGAAGGTGGGGGCGCAGGTCTACATCAAAGATTTCGAACTGGAAGCGGATCAATTGGGCACGATCATTACTTACCGCGCGGGGTACAATCCGTTGATCGGAGCAAAGTATTTCGACCGGATTCCGGATCCCGGTGATAGTTTTCTGGGAACCCACCCGCCGAATGCGAAGCGCGTTCAAATAGTCAAGGACACCGCACGGCAACTTGGACTGACGCAATGACCGCATTGGTACAACTGGGCGTGGTCCTGACGGATCGCGGTTCGAAATACGCGGTATCGGGTGCGCCGGTTCAAACGCGCGATGATGTCGATGCGGTTCTGCGGGACCTGAAGTCCGACAAAAGTTATGCCAAGGCCACGCACAACACGTGGGCGGCGGTTTTGCCCACGGGCGCGCTAAAGGCGGATGACGGGGAAAGCGGTGCCGGAATGGTGATCCTGCGCATGCTGGAGCGGGCGAACTTGGACGGGCATGTCATTATCGTCACCCGTTGGTATGGGGGCAAAAAGCTGGGAGGAGACCGATTTCGCCGGGTGCAGGACGCCACCCGCGCCTATCTGGATCATATCGGAGCGGGGCCTTGACCTGAGTCAAAGGCCGGTCCGGGCTGCTGCACTATCCTGTTCAAACTGCGCGACAGGGAGAGGATGCTATGCCTGGCAAAGATACTCTGAAACGGCACGCTGAGCTGGTCGATAATATGGCAACCCGTGTCGGGGTCGATCTGGAGGATGCTGCAATCAGCGGAAAGGTCACGATTGACGAGATTTCTGAGGCCGTAATTCGTTGCAGTGCCTGTTCGAACCCGGACCATTGCGAGGGCCTTTTGGCAGAACCTGATCACGACGGGAAAACACCGGAGTATTGCAAAAACAAAGAGCTGCTTGACCGTCTCACATCAGCATCGGATAGCGAATGCAACGACTAGGGCGGATCATGGAGCATCACCGTCTCGTGCTGCGCATGGGGCAGGTGGTTGGATCAGACATCGTGACAGGGCACCAACAGGGTCGCCTAAGTCAGCGGGACTGGGCCGATATGGTTCGGCGGTGCCAGGGGTGCGAATGGGCCTGCGCCTGCGAGGACTGGCTGGAACGTACTGAAACCGCCAATGAAGCCCCGCGAACCTGCCCGAACCGCGCACGGTTTGCGAACCTCAAACAGCAAGACAGTCGGAAAACCCAATGACCCGCGATGTTCTGGGAGACGTTCAGAAACACTTCTGGCTCACCCGCTCGGTGGCCAGATGCATGAATGAATCGTTTAGTGAAGCGATGGCCGAAGGGCGACTTTCCGCCGATGAGTACGCAGAAATCGTAACCCGCTGCCGTGCTGCAGGGTGCAGCAGTCAATGCGAGCTGTGGCTGTCAGCACAGCAGTCCGAGGCCAGATCGGCACCGGAATTTTGTGCAAATGCACAAAAATTGAACGCTTTGAAAAGGTAGTCAGAGCTTGGAATGCGACCCGTCGCAAAGTGGCGGGTTTGCCGTTTGCTTGCAGCCGCAAAAGAACACCTTCTCGCTACTCTCAGCGGTGAATTTAACCGGTTCGAACCCTGATCCCTTATGTGAACCATCGCAAAATGGTTGTCTTTCGGACCTGCCGCAGGCGCACCAGAAATAGCTTTTTCCCTCGGTCACATCGACCGGGTAGGGGCCTTTTTGAGCAATGTTTGGCGTGTCGGACATGTGGCTACTCCGCTGTTGGCTAAGGTCGACGCTTAAGTTTAGGGCAATAATACACGAGGTATAGGACGCGCTTCGAAATTCGTTCCGGCAGCATGGATTCGCCGCTCTCACAAATCCGTGATTGATTTTGTTGCAATAATATCAATGAGGTCGTATTTTGACACTGGCCCCAGGTAGTAGGGCAATATGAAAAATTTTTAGAGGATTGACGGACATGAAACTTAAATTTGCTGCCGTTAGCGCAATTGCCCTAGTTCTGGCTGCATGCTCGCAGCAGGAAGAGCCTGCGCCGGTTTACATCACGCCTGAGTACGACAAGTTCGGTACACCGAGCTGCCCGGCAGGTACCGCGCTGGCCACGACCGAAGCGGGTCAGACCGTCTGTAACCCGGTCTAACATAGAAATTCCGCGGGCGGCTGAGCCTTAGCCGCCCGCACATCTTGACTGATGCAGCCGCCTTTTCCGGGCGGTTTTTCCTAGCCTGATTTGCCCAGATCCAGTGTCACCGCGAGCATGTCACATGCACGAAAACACGGAGGTTCGGGATTCGGCAACAGCGCCACAAAGACCCAATTTGGTGCAGCAAGCCTATTCCGCAGTATCAAAGCCGGGCGTCGGAAACGCAGCCCGGCGGGATCAATTGAGTTTTCCCCACAGGTCGTATTCCCCGGCTTCGTCGACCACGACTGACACAATGTCCCCCGGCTTCAAATCTTCGAAACCCTCATCAATGAACAGGTTTCCGTCGATCTCGGGTGCGTCCGCCTTGGTGCGGCATGTGGCGGCTTCGTCATCGACCTCGTCGACGATCACATCGATGGTCTGGCCGACCTTGGCGGCCAGCTTGGCCTCGGAAATGGCTTGCGCCTTTTCCATGAACCGTTCCCAGCGGTCTTGTTTGACCTCGGCCGGGACGTGATCGGGCAGGTCGTTCGAGCGCGCGCCATCGACGTTCTCGTATTGAAAACAGCCGACCCGATCCAGTTGAGCCTCATCCATCCAATCCAGAAGGGTCTGGAACTCGGCCTCTGTCTCGCCCGGATAGCCCACGATGAAGGCCGACCGCAGTGTGATATCCGGACATGTCGCGCGCCATGCGGCGATCTCATCCAGCGTTTTGGCGGCAGCGGCCGGGCGGGCCATGCGTTTCAGAACGTCCGGGTGGGCGTGTTGGAACGGGATGTCCAGATAGGGCAGAATGTTGCAGCCTGCGTCCGCCATCAGAGGGATCAACTCACGCACATGGGGGTACGGGTAGACGTAGTGCAGCCGGACCCAGGCATCCAATTGCCCCAGCTCACGCGCCAGATCGGTGATGTGGCTGCGGACCTCGCGGTCTTTCCACGGGTTCACGTCGTATTTCCGGTCCAGCCCATAGGCCGAGGTGTCCTGCGAGATCACCAGCAGCTCTCGCACGCCGTTATCGACCAGCTTTTCTGCTTCGCGCAGGACAGCGTGGGCCGGACGGCTGGCCAGTTTGCCGCGCATGTCCGGGATGATGCAAAATTTGCACTTGTGGTTACAGCCCTCTGAAATCTTGAGATAGCTGTAATGGCGTGGTGTTAGCTGCACACTTGCTGCGGGCAGCAGGTCCACAAACGGATCGGGATCGGGGGGAACGGCAGAATGCACTGCGTCCAGCACCTGTTCGTATTGGTGCGGGCCGGTGACAGCCATGATGCGCGGGTGATGTTCGCGGATGTAGTCCGGTTCTGCGCCCAGACAGCCGGTCACAATGACCTTACCATTTTCCACCAGTGCCTCACCGATCGCGTCCAGCGATTCCGCCTTGGCGCTGTCGAGGAACCCGCAAGTGTTCACGATCACGGCATCCGCGCCTGAATAGTCTGGAGATATCCCATATCCTTCGGCACGAAGGCGGGTCAGGATACGCTCACTGTCGACAAGAGCCTTAGGGCAGCCCAAAGAGACCATACCGATAGTCGGTTGGTTCGAACGTGGCGTCTCGGGCATCCGGGCGGCTGGCGCCAGGTCGGGGCGGAGGTTTGGCGGGTTCGTGGTCATGGCGCGGCATATAGTGGGGAACGCTTCCCCTTGCAAATGCGACGCAGGATTTGGATGATCTTTTTAAACGCATGAAAAAGGCGGAGAGCAGAAAATGAAGTGGCTATTGCGCATCCTCTTCCTGTTGGTGGCGGTTTTCGGCTTGGTCGTGGGGGCCTTGCTGCTGATGCCCGGCGACAAGCTGGCCGCGATTCTGGCAGAACAGGTCCGCGCCCAGACAGGTCGTGATCTGAAGCTGTCGGGGGACGTGAACCTTTCATTCTGGCCCGTATTGGGGATGGAGACGGGTCCCGTAACATTTGGAAACGCACCCTGGGCTGGTCCGGAACCGATGCTGAGCGCCGAAAGCCTGGCCGTCGGGGTTGATGCGGCAGCTCTGATCTCAGGGGATTTGCGCATCAAACGGGTGATCGCCGATAACCCTGTTCTGCGACTGGAGCTTTCTGACGGTCGTGGAAACTGGGAACTTTCAGCGCCCGCATCGTCGGCCGTCCCCGCGACCTCTGCAAGTGGCGCAACGCCGCAAGAGCAGCAGGGCGAAGTGACGCTGGATCACCTGAAGCTAACAAATGCGCGCTTGGTTTACATTGAAAACGGTGCGACCAAATTTGACTTTGCCAATGTCGATCTGGCGGCCAGTTGGCCTGATGTTTCAGCGCCATTGGACGTGAAGGCGAAATTGGCAGTGCCGGGCGGTGACGTCGATGTGGACCTCAAGATCCAGGATTTACCGGCCTATGCATCGGGCGTCGTAACGCCGCTTGCGCTGACTCTGACTGCGCCCGGTGGAAGGTTCAGCTTCGACGGCCGCGTCAATCTGGCCGGCGAAATGGATGGCAAACTGAGTGCCAAAACAACAAACACGGAACGCATGCTGGCCGCCTTTGGTCAGGCCGGTGTCGGGGTGCCTTTGGGTCTGGGGCGCGCGGCTGATGTGGCAGGGCAGATGACCTATACCAGCGATGGTCGGATCTCGCTGCGGAACATGGTGGCGCTGTTGGACAATAACCGTTTGACCGGAGAGGCGGATATCGTGATCTCTGACCCGCCGCGAATCACAGCGCGATTGGATGGCGGGGACCTTGATCTTGCCAATTTCAACGATACGCAGGCTGCCGCCGGTGGTGGGACGGCATCTGCGTCTGCGCCCGACGAAGGCTGGTCTACCACCCCGATTGATGCGTCTGCGCTGGCTTTGGCGAATGGTAAAATTCGCCTCAAGGCCAATTCCATTGCTGTGCCGGGGCTGACGCTGGGTCCCAGTGATCTGACGCTAAACCTTGATCGGTCCCGCGCAGTACTTGCGATGAACCCCGCCACATTGTTCTCAGGCCATCTCACCGGTCAGGTGGTCGCCAACAATCGGAACGGGTTGTCTGTTGGCGGCAACCTCAAGGCCGATGGTATCGATATCCAGCAAGCTCTGTCCGCCCTGGGTGGGATTGAACGCTTGTCCGGTACCGGATCGGGATCGTTCGAGTTTCTGGGCATCGGACAAACCGAAGACCAGATCATGCGCTCGCTGAGCGGCAAAGGTGGTCTGAATGTCGGCAGAGGGTTGATCTCGGGGTTCGACCTGGATCGCCTGATGGGGCGCGGTGGGGGAGAAGGGGGTACCACCGTATTCAACAGCCTGTCCGCCAGTTTCACCATCGATCAGGGGGTGCTGCGGAATGATGACCTGTTGATGTCGCTGGATAACTTCCGGGCTGACGGGACCGGGCGGGTTGGAATCGGAAACCGCGATATCGACTATCTGTTCACGCCGGTCGCGCTGCGGGCGAATTCGGGCAACGGAATCTCGGTGCCGGTGCGCATAGTGGGACCGTGGAGCAATCCGTCGATCAAGCCGGATCTGACCAAAGTCATCGAAGCGGCGGCTGAGGGAAAGGCCAAAGAGCTTGAGGATGAAGCAAAGCAAAAGGTCTTTGAAAAGGTCGGTGAGGAACTGGATACGACGATCACTGACAGCGAACAGATCGAAGACGCCATCAAGAATAAACTGGAAGAAGAAGTGAATAAGGGGCTCTTGAAGCTGTTCGGCGGCAACTGAAGCGCACCGTCGGATTAGTGTTTCGGGGCAGTGGATGCCCCGAAAAGCCGTATGGCTCAGATGGTTTGATCGTAGTCGCCGACGCCCGGCTCGGTACGTATGACAGCATCGATATCGGCAAAGATCGCGCGCATTTCTTCGTCGCTTTCGCTGCTTTCGCAAACGACAACAAGATTGGGCGTGTTCGACGACGCCCGCACCAGCCCCCAGCTGCCATTGTCCAGAATGACACGGGCACCGTTGACGGTGACGACCTCTTTGATCGCGCGACCGGCGAAGGTGTCTCCGGCGTCCGCCTTGGCCACCAGTTTGTCGACCAGCCGTTTGAGGATGTCGTACTTCTCGGTATCGGCAGCATAAGGCGACATGGTCGGCGTTGACCATGTTTTCGGCAAGGCCTTTCGTAGGTCCGACATGCTTTTGTCCGGGTTGCGGTCCATCAGCTTGCAGATCTCAACCGCAACACGCATTCCGCAGTCGTAGCCGCGCCCGATAGGCTCAGCCAGAAAGTAGTGGCCCGACTTCTCAAAACCCGCCAGCGCGTTGATCTCTTTGACCCGGCGCTTCATGTGGCTGTGGCCGGTTTTCCAGTAGTCCGCTTTGACGCCATGCGCCTGCAATTCAGGGTCGCTGGCGAACAGGCCGGTTGATTTGACGTCTGCCACAAATGTTGAATTGGGATACAGCTTGGCCAGATCGCGGGCCATGATCACGCCAACCTTGTCGGCAAATATCTCTTCCCCTTCGTCATCCACAACGCCGCAACGGTCGCCGTCGCCATCAAACCCCAGCGCCAGATCGGCGCCGCTGGATTTCACGGTATCGGCCATGTCATGAAGCATTTCCATGGCTTCGGGGTTGGGGTTATAGTTGGGGAAGGTGTAGTCCAGCCGGTTATGGCTTGGCACCACTTCGACGCCCATGCGTTCGAAAATTTCGGGTGCAAAGGCCGAAGCTGTTCCGTTGCCGGTGGCGCAGACGACTTTCAGAGGGCGGGACATTTTGAAGTCGCCGACAAGATCGTTGATGTAGGCTTCTTTGACACCGTCCACGAACTCATACGATCCGCCTTCATGGGCTGAGCCTTCACCGTTCAGAACGATGTCACGCAGTTCCGACATCTCGTCCGGGCCGTGGGTCAACGGGCGGTCAAAACCCATCTTGACCCCGGTCCAGCCGTTCGGATTGTGGCTGGCTGTAACCATGGCCACCGCAGGCACATCCAGATGGAATTGCGCAAAGTATGCCATCGGGCTGAGCGCCGGGCCAATATCCTTGACCTGAATACCGGCCTGCATCAACCCAAGGATCAGCGCGTTTTTGATCGCCAGCGAGTAATCCCGATAGTCGTTGGCAACTGCGATCACCGGCTCGATTCCACGTTTGCGCATCTGTGTGCCCAAACCCAATCCAAGCGCAGTCATGCCGGGCAGGTTGATCTCTTCGGGGTACTTCCAGCGCGCGTCATATTCGCGGAACCCGGTCGGTTTGATCATGGGGTCGCGCAGAAAGCTCCAGGTGTTCGGAGTCACCTCGGGGATTGGTTTATTCATAACTATTGCTCTTGATTAAATCTCAATCGGATTGGCCTTGGCCAATGCATCAAAGCGCATCAATGTGTCAATGAGTTGAGGCATTTGATCCAAGTATATCATGTTTGGCCCGTCGCATGGGGCGTTATCCGGATCCTGGTGTGTTTCCATGAAGACCGCACCCGTGCCGACAGCAACGGCCGCCCGCGCCATGACCGGTGCAAATTCTCTTTGCCCGCCCGAGGAACCGCCTTGCCCGCCGGGTTGCTGCACGGAGTGGGTGGCATCCATCACCACAGGGTAACCTGTCTTCGCCATTTGAGGCAGGGACCGCATGTCGGCAACCAAAGTGTTGTAGCCGAAGGAAGACCCCCGCTCGGTCAGCAGGATATTCGTGTTCCCGGTGCTTTCTATCTTGGTCACGATATTGGGCATTTCCCACGGGGCCAGGAACTGACCCTTTTTGACGTTGATAACAGCGCCCGTGTTTCCAGCTGCCAGCAACATGTCTGTCTGACGGCACAGGAAGGCCGGGATTTGCAAGACATCCACTGCTTCGGCTGCGATGGCGCATTGGGCTTCGGTATGGACGTCCGTCAGCACCGGGATGCCCATGGTTTTCCGGATGTTATCCAGAACCGTTAGCCCAGCGTCGATCCCCATGCCGCGCTTTCCGGACAGAGATGTACGGTTGGCCTTGTCGTAGGAGGCTTTGAACACATACTGCGCACCTGCTGCGTCGCAGGCCTCTTTCATTTTTCCAGCGATCATCTGCGCATGATCTGCGGTTTCAAGCTGGCAGGGGCCGGCGATGATCGTCAGAGGCAGATCATTGCCGACCGTGAGATCGGAGATTTTTACATGTTTCATGTGTCTTACGAGGATACCTGTTCACGAAGGACCGACGCGGTAAGCGAGATCAACAGGTAGATACCAGCAAACAACAGAAAAGCCAAAATCGTATTTTCGAACTTGCGCGGATAGGTGGGTTCCTGACTTGGCACGGGCTTCACCGACACGGTCAGGTAGCGCACTTTGCGGTTTGCTTCGGTCCGCGTGGTTTCCATTTGCTGCATGGCGGTCTGCAACATCATGTCCCTTGCGACAAGGTCGGCCTGCGCCATTTGAATCCGCACACTAAGCCGGGCCAGCGAGTTTTCGCCGGCAGACACGTCCAGCATTTCCGCGTTGAGCTCTTCCAGCACGGCTTCAAGGCGTGAGATATCCGCGCGGGCACCGTCGACCTTCGCTTGGTTGGGGCGCCTGTTGTCCAGCAGCGCGGCAAGTTGAAGCTCTTTGTCCTGCAGCTGGGTTTCGATGCCGTTAATGCGGCCGCGAAGGCCGGCAATAACGTTTTCCGGGTCCAAAAGAGCGCCTTGCAGTTGAAGCTCAATAAGGTCTTCCTGTGCATTTTTCCGTTCTTCTTGTGCCATTTCGAAACTGGCCAAAGCTTCGCGCATTTGATCTTCGCGCTTTAATTCGGACAGACCGTTGATCGTTTCTTCGGCGTAAGACAGAAGACGGTCCGAGATGGCAACCGCGATGTCCGGAGCCGGTGCCGCGACCTCCATTCGGATGATGCCGTCGCTTGGGTCGTACCCGATCGTAATCATCCGCTTGTACAGCTTGTACGTTTCTTCCAGCGTCGCGTCGGGCGAAAGGCGCTGGATCGGATCAATCCACTGCTGTTTGAAGATTTCTGCAAAGCCCATATCGCGCTCAAGCCTCAGTAACGCGTCTTTGGATTCCAGAAACTCCTGCGTTGCCACGGAATCCTGCGCGGTTGCGTACTGGGTGCCTGCCAGAAAACCGCCGAAGGATGCGCCAGCACCGTCAGCCTGAAGGATCGAGAAAGCAGAGTCGCTGGCATACATGGGTGTCGCCAGACGGTAGAAGTAAATCCCGACGATCAGCGTGGGCAGGAACACGAACACAGCCAGTCGCGCGAACAACGCCAACAGTTTGCGACGGCGACGACGCGCGATGTCTTTTCGTATCTGGTCAATTTCGAATTCGCGTCGTTGCGCTGGGGACAGCTCGGGGCCTGGTAGCGTCTGGGCGCCCTCGTTGACCGTTTGCGGCAAGTGAATCTTGATCTTGTCTTCAGCGCTTTTCTTCTCGGTAGCCAGGTCCAACAAGTTCGTGCGCTGAAACGGGTCGATCCCTTTTTTGCGCAGCAGGCGCACCGCATCATAATCCGAGGTTGCTGCAAGGTCGTTTTTCTGAGCCAGCCTGCGCGCCATGCGCAATTGTCGGCCTGTCAGCCCCTCACGCTTGATTGCATCCAGTTCGGTTCCGGGTTGCGGGTCGTTGGCCGCAGCAGGCGGCTGAGTTGCCTTGCGAATGCGCGAGATCGCGTCGGCGCGGGCCTCTGCAGTGCCTTCGCTACGGCGTTTGCGACGCCAGTTGTAAATTCTAGCCTTGGGTTTGGTAGTCATATAGCTGCTTTGCCTCTTCCAAGGTGTCGAACATGTGAAGCTGCCCATCTACAAGAACAGCAGCCTGTCGCGCAAATTTTTCCAAAACGTCGGGGCTGTGCGACACGATCACCAGCGTCGTCGTGCGCAACTTTTCCCTAAGGACGTCGCCAGCTTTTCTGTTGAAATCGACATCTGTCGAGGCCGGCATACCCTCGTCAATCAGATACATGTCGAAATCCAGCGCCAGCATCAACGCAAAGGTAAAACGCCCCTTCATACCGGACGAATACGTGGCAAGCGGTTGGTTGAAGTACTCTCCTAAGTTGCAGAGCCAGCTACAGTACGCTTCGACATAGTCAGGGTCCATGCCGTAGATTTTGGCGATGTAACGCGCGTTTTCCAGTGCCGACAGATTATTCGCGACCCCACCGGAAAAGCCCATCGGGAACGAGACTTTGCAGGACTTTCGAATCACGCCCTCATCCGGTTTCTCCAGCCCGGCCATCATGTTGATCAGCGTTGTTTTCCCGGTGCCATTGGGAGCAAGAATGCCGATCGAGCGGCCCAGCTCGATCCGGAACGAGACATTGTCCAGGATCACCTTGCGGCGCGTTCCGGTCCAGAAGGACTTACTGACATTCTCAAACTCAAGCATTTGCGCCTGCTGCCTGTACCTGTGTTGTGCCGAATGCACCGACAAATGAGTGGTTATCCTACGCGTTTATATAGGCCACATTATGTCGAATAACGAAGCGTATGATCAATGCATCCAAAAGCTGGCTGTTGGCAATGTGACTTTTTCATGTGTTGGCCCCGTGCCCTGCGATGACTATCTTTCACTCTGACCGTCAACCAGTTTGAAGCACTAATCCTTGCGATCCGATGAATTCACTCCAGAAAGAAATCGCATCCTGTCGCCTCTGCGCTGATCGGTTTGCCGCAACAGAGACTGCGCACGAACCGCGCCCTGTGGTCTGGTTTCGGTCCGGAACGCCGATTTTGATTGCGGGCCAGGCGCCTGGTGCGCGTGTGCATGTGTCTGGGCGGCCGTTTACCGATCCGTCAGGGGATCGCTTGCGGGACTGGCTAGGGATCGATGAGGCCGTGTTTTACAACAGGTCGTTGGTTTCGATTGTGCCGATGGCGTTCTGTTTTCCGGGCTATGATGCCCGTAAGGCAGATTTGCCACCGCCCACAGTCTGTGGGCAGACGTGGCATGACAAGGTGTTGCAAACGCTTGGGGATGTACGCTTGACGATTCTGATTGGCGGGCACGCTCACAAGTATCATCTGAACGCCCGTACCTCAGTCACGGAAACCGTTCGGAACTGGCGGGACCATGCGCCGCGCGTCTTTGCCTTGCCTCATCCGTCGTGGCGGAATACGGCATGGATGAGGAAAAACCCGTGGTTCCAAGCCGACCTTCTGCCGGTATTGCGCGCCCGGGTGCAAGAGGTTCTGAATGACTGAAGCCACAGCTCTGGATGCCGCCCACGCCGCGATGGAGGCTAACCCGCAGGACGATGCCGCGCGACTGCGTTTTTTCGAACGGCTGGCCGACAGCGAATTGTTCCTGATGCTGACCGAAGAGGCGAAGGACGAGAATATCTCGCCCGAATTGTTCGACGTTGCCGACGGGCGTTTTGTGTTGGTCTTTGATCGAGAAGACCGGCTGGCGCGGTTTGCCGAACGCCCGGTGCCGTACGTCGCGCTGTCCGGGCGGGTGCTGTCTTCGATGCTGTCGGGGCAGGGGATCGGGTTGGGTTTGAACCTTGAGGTCGCACCGTCATCAATGCTGATCCCGTCCGAGGCGCTGGGCTGGTTGGCTGAGACGTTGCAGCACGGACCAGAAGAGGTGCAACAGCGGCTGGAGGAGTTTCTGGCTCCGGCCGGATTGCCTGACAATCTGCTGACCGCGTTGGACGCAAAGCTTGCCACGGCGGTTGGATTGGCCGACGCGGCTTATCTGGTTGGGACCAAAACAAAGGGTGGTGGGTCAGGTCATCTGCTCGGTTTTGTCGGGGCGGTCGAGGGCGCGGAGGCAGCGCTTGCCAAAGCGGCATCCGAGGCACTGACATTTTCCGGGATCGAGGCAGGGGCCATGGATGTCGGGTTTTTCCCTCCGAATGATCCGGTTGCCGCATCACTGGCGCGCGTTGGATTGCGTTTCGATCTACCGCAGCCCGAGGTGCGCGTTGCCACGCAGACGATACCGGGCAGCGATCCGGAAAAACCGCCCATTCTAAAATAGGATCTGGAAAACAAATCGCCCCGCGACCGGTAGTGTGCAGGGCGATTGAGTGTTTACTCCGCAGCCGCTTCCAGTTTGTCTTGCGTGCGGGTTTCGAAGTCTGTGGCCTCGTGGCGTTCGTGCAACTGGGTATGCGGCTCGCCGAACGCGCGGTTGACCATCCGTCCGCGCTGTACTGCCGGGCGGGCGTCGATGGCCTTGGCCCAACGCATGATGTTCTTGTAGGATTCGACGTCCAGGAACTCTGCTGCGCTGTAAAGACGGCCCAGTACCAATTGGCCATACCACGGCCAGATCGCCATGTCGGCAATCGTGTAGTCTTCGCCCGCGATGTACGTCTTGTTGGCCAGTTCGCGGTCCAGAACGTCCAGCTGGCGTTTGGCCTCCATGGCAAACCGGTTGATTGGGTACTCCCATTTTTCCGGCGCATAGGCGTAGAAATGGCCAAATCCACCGCCCAGATAGGGCGCGCTGCCCATTTGCCAGAACACCCAGTTCATGACTTCCGTGCGTTCCGGACCGGATTTGGGCAGGAAAGCGTCGAACTTCTCGGCCAGATGGAACAGGATCGAGGCGCTTTCGAAAACACGGGTCGGTTCGTCACCCGACCGGTCCCACAGCGCAGGAATTTTTGAGTTCGGGTTGGCCCCGACAAAACCCGAGCTGAACTGATCGCCTTCGCCGATATTGACCAGCCAGGCATTGTATTCGGCGCCTTCGTGACCCAAAGCCAGCAGTTCTTCCAGCATCACGGTCACTTTGACACCGTTAGGTGTGGCCAGAGAATAAAGTTGCAGCGGGTGACGACCGACCGGCAGGTCCTTGTCGTGGGTGGCTCCGGCAATCGGGCGGTTGATGTTGGCGAATTGGCCGCCGTTCTGGCTGTCCCATGTCCAGACCTTTGGGGGCGTATAGGTCGGTTGCTCGCTCATTTCTTGCCTTTCTTAGCAAAGTGCAGGTGAATTGTCCGTCCGTCACAACAGCTAATGTTGCAAAGCGCCGAGTCCAACCCCCAACTCAGAGGCCGTTTTGTAACAAACCACATCCGACATCTCACGTTTTCTCATTCGTCGTCACAGCGCCGCGAGCGGGACTGCGCATCAAATCGAAATCACCTATTGTCTGATCAGACCCGCTCGTACGGGCAAATCAACAACCCAAAGGACAAAAGGATTGACCACCATGAAACGTTTTGCCCTGATCGTAGCTGCGGCGATGACCCTTGCTGCTCCGGCCTTTGCCGGAGATCAGTATGTGGATGGTACCGGCTATGCAGTATCCGGTTACGATGTCGTCGCCTATCGCAGCCTGGATCAGGTTCCGGTCGGTCAGTCGCAGCCTGAAGGCGTGCGTGGCAGTGCCAACATCACCGCAGATTACAATGGCGCCACCTGGGCGTTTTCGACCGAAGAGAACCGCGATAAATTCCTGGAAAACCCGGCCTATTACGCCCCGCAATATGACGGGCATTGCGCATACGGTGTGTCGAAAGGCGGCAAGGTTCCGGCAAACCCGAACCTGTGGCGCATAGTGGATGACAAGCTGTACTTGAACATCACCGATGTTGTTGTCGGCTTTTGGGAAGAAGACGTCCCGGGCAACATCGATATCGCCGAAGGCAACTGGCCCGGCATCGAACCTGATGGCGCATCGACCAGCGTAATCCCAAAATTCACTTCGGAAGGTCCTGTGACAAACTAAGTGGCCACTCACGCGCCCAAAGCCCGGCTGGACCACAGTCGGGCTTTTTTGATGATTAGTGCGTCAACCAGAACTCATCGCGCATCTGCTGGTCGGCATCGAAACGAATCCGAACGCTTTTAGCGCCAGGGAATGTACGGGCCGTTATGGCATCGGGAACAACAACCTCGCCACCGCCAGAGTTATTTGACTGGAAATTCAGGACTTCGGTTTCCGTCCGACGCGACCCTGCCAGAACCGAAGTTGGCAGAGCTACGCGATTTGCCCCCTGATAGACCGGTGTGGAAACAAAGAACGTCACGTGGCGGCCGAAAAAGCCGACCGCATCGGGAATGTGATCGGATTTGCACAATTGATCTGGATTCGACGGTTCGGTTTCGTCGCTTCTGTCTGGCAGTGCTTTGTTCAGCAGTGCGCGACAGGCGTCGATGTCGGTAGCTTCAAGGGTGATCACGCGTCTACGCAATTTCGGGCGCCGCGGTTTTCCCGCCCCTGCGCCTTTGCCCGTCAACCCTTCCTTGCGCAGAAGGTCATAGGCCTCTTTGGCGCGGGCAAATCCAGAGCAGTCGCCGTCCGCCTGATCAGGATGCCCATGGAACGCAATATTCCGCCACGCATTTCTGATGTCATCTGAACTGGCGCTTTGATCCAACCCCAGAGCAAACAACGCGTCTGTACGGGCCCTGATCTTTTCAGCGGTTTCCATACCCATTTAACTCATTAAAACACTACACAACCCCAGTTTCCGGAGGGTTGTGAATTTGTCAAATTTCACGCGAAATTGAAGTAACTACAGGAACAATTTCAGTCGTGCGCAGGGATTGTTTTCGGAGCATGAGGCGACAAAACGGCTTGATATTGGCCCATTGTCAGATCAGGCGACATTCTGCAAATCGGCTCGTGGCGTGATGCCAAGGGCAAAGCACACATCACGCGTCAGTTCAGGCCGGTTCAGCGTGTAGAAATGCAGCTTGTCCACGCCGCCCTCGATCAGATCCGAGCACAACTCGGTGCACAGCGCGGTGGCCAGCAAATCCTCGCGGTCGTCGCGTACGGCCTTCTCAAACGCCTGCTCGACCCAGGAAGGAATGCGCGTGCCACAGCGTTTGGCGAAGTTGCGCGCGCCCTTCCAGTTCTCGATCGGAAGAATGCCGGGCACGATGGGTTTATCGATACCAGCCTTCTCGCAGGCATCACGGAACCGGAAGAAGGTCTCGGCCTCGAAGAAGAACTGGGTCAGAGCCTCATCAGCGCCTGCATCCAGCTTGGCCTTGAGCCAGTCGATATCCGCGCTGGAATTTTGCGCCTCGGGGTGAATGTCGGGATACGCGCCGACGCGAATGCTGAACATCTCTGTCTCTGCCAGGGCAGAGATCAACTCGACCGAGCTTGCAAAACCATCTGGGTGCGGCTCGAAACGGTCCTGACCGCTGGGCGGATCGCCGCGCAGGGCTACGATGTCCTGAACGCCGGCCCGCGCGAACGAATCCGCGATTTCAAGCGTTTCCTGACGGGATGCATCGACACAGGTCAAATGCGCCGCAACCGGCAGACCCGAGGATTTGTGCAGGGTCGCCACCGCGTCGCGCGTCAGCTCCCGCGTCGTGCCACCTGCGCCGTAAGTCACCGAGACAAAGCGAGGCTCAAGCGGGGCAAGCGTCTGAACGGTATCCCAAAGGCGGAATGAAGCCTCGAGTGTCTTGGGCGGGAAGAACTCGAATGAAATTTCTGGTTTAGTCATCTCGGCCTCACGTGTCTGGTTCAAGGACCTTGTGCCAGCTTCTGCATTGTGAGACAAACTCATAATATTCAAGAACAACATGAGCGCCACTGCGATGCACATCGAATTCCGCCATTTGCGAACCATCAAGGCGATCCACGAATGCGGTGGGCTGGCCCGCGCGGCGGATCAGTTGAACATCACACAATCCGCGTTGAGCCATCAGATCAAAGGATTGGAAGATCAGGCCGGGGTTGAGTTGTTCCTGCGCCGGTCCAAGCCGATGAAACTGTCTGCCGCCGGGTTGCGATTGCTTCGTCTGGCGGAACAGATTCTGCCGCAAGTCGAGGCGACACAACAGGAATTCTCGTCACTGCGAGACGGGAGAACGGGGCGGATGCACATCGCCATCGAATGCCATGCCTGTTTTGAATGGCTTTTCCCGGTGCTTGAATCTTTTCGGAAGTCCTGGGGCGATGTGGATGTCGATATCCGGCCGGGCCTGGCCTTCGACGCGCTGCCGGCCCTGCAGAAAGAAGAGGTTGATCTGGTCGTTTCGTCCGATCCCGAAGACCTGCCGGGCATCGAATTCATCGAACTGTTCGACTATGACGCCGTCTTTGTCGCCGCGTCGTCGCACCTTCTGGCGCAGAAAGAGTACATCGATGCCGAAGATTTCAGGGGGCAGACCCTGATTACTTACCCGGTCGAACGGACACGCCTTGACGTTTTCAGTCAGTTGCTGATCCCTGCGCGGGTTGAACCGGCCGCAATCAGGCAAGTTGAGTTGACCGCAGTGATCCTTTTGCTGGTCGCCTCAAACCGCGGCATTTCGGTGTTGCCCGACTGGGTTGTGCGCGAGGTGAAGTACAATTCGGACTACGTCACCCGCCCACTGACCGAAAACGGGATCACCCGCAGTCTTTATGCTGCGGTGCGTACCGAGGACCTTGAAAAACCCTATGTGCAAGAGTTGATCCAACTGGCCGGGACCGAGGCGCGCAAGCTGCAACAGCAATAGGCGCAAAACGCGGGTCTGCTATGCGCATCATTCCTCTTGGCAAGGGCGCATTGCCCCAGTATACGCGCGGTTTGACCGGACAGGAGCCTTTGGACAATGGTTGGCAGTGCAAATCTCAACATCATGATCAAAGCCGCGCGCAAGGCGGGGCGTTCTTTGGTCAAGGATTTTCGTGAAGTCGAGAACCTGCAGGTGTCGATGAAAGGCGCAGGAGACTTTGTCTCGAAAGCCGATATCGCCGCCGAGGCGATCCTGAAAGAAGAGCTTCTGGGCGCGCGCCCGACCTATGGCTGGCTGGCCGAAGAAGGTGGCGTGATTGAGGGCGAAGACCCGACCCGCCGCTGGATTGTTGATCCTTTGGACGGCACCACGAACTTCCTGCACGGCCTGCCGCACTGGGCGATCTCGATTGCGCTGGAACACAAGGGCAAGATCGTCGCCGGTGTGATCTACGATGCCGCCAAGGACGAGATGTTCTTCGCCGAAAAGGGCGAGGGCGCATGGATGAACGACATGCGTATCCGCGTTTCGGGCCGTCATCGCATGATCGAGTCGATCTTTTCGACCGGTCTGCCCTTTGGTGGACGCTCGGATCTGCCCGCGACCCTGCAGGATCTGGCCCGCCTGATGCCCGCCTGTGCGGGTGTACGCCGTTGGGGTGCCGCTGCGCTGGATATGGCTTATGTGGCAGCGGGCCGTTACGAGGGTTTCTGGGAACGCCGCCTGAACGCCTGGGACCTTGCCGCTGGTATCATCATCGTCAAAGAAGCGGGCGGCTTTGTTCAGGCGCTGAACCCCGAAGGCAGCGTGCTGGAAGATGGCGAAGTGATCTGTTCGAACGAGCCGATTTTTGACCAGTTCGCCAAGGTGATCCGGGGCTGATTGTTCAGTAAATCTGGTAGGTAAGCGCGCCCCGATCGAGGCGCGCTTTTTCGTTTCAGAGGGTAGCGCGTTGAGCCAGCCCGGCTTCATCGGCCAGACGCGCGGCGACGGATGCAACCGCTAGGTCCTGCAACCCGACGCCAGTTCCGTCGAACAGGGTGATCTCGTCTTCACTGGTTCGCCCGGGGTGGTCGCCGTTTATGACGGCCCCAATGGGCGTGATCTGAGTTTCGCTCAACGCGCCCGCGCCGATGGCATGTTGCGCTTCCCCGATGGACACGGATTGGGCAACCTCGTCCGTAAAGACAGTGGCTGTGGCGACCAGCACCGGGTCGACCTCTTTCTTTCCCTTGGTATCCGTGCCCATGCAGGCCAGATGCGTACCTGGTTTGATCCAGTCTTTCTCCAAAAGCGGCTCGAATGCCGACGTGATCGTGATGATAACATCCGCTTTGGCACCCAGCTCTTGCTGGCTGACAGCTTCGAACTCCAACCCGATATCCTCGGCAACCGCTGCCAGTCGGGGCAGCATGTCTGGGTGTGGGTTCCAGGCAATGACCTTCTCAAAGTCACGCTGCTCGGCGGCAGCGCGCAATTGGAAGGTCGACTGATGTCCGGCGCCAACCATGCCCAGAACTTTGGCATCCTTCCGGGCTAGGTGCGCGATGGATACCGCAGAAGAGGCCGCCGTCCGCACCGCCGTTAGATAGTTGCCGCCCACCAGAGCGGACAGCTGTCCGGTATCGGGGTCGAACAGAAATACCGTGGATTGGTGATTTGTCAGACCATGCTCGGCATTGCCCGGCCAATAACCACCGGACTTTACTCCAAGCACCTGACCATCCCGGTCGAACCCCGATTTGAAGCCGTACAGAGCGTTGGCATAGCCCAACGCCTCACGTACAACCGGAAAGTTCCTGGCTCCACCGCTGGCCATCGCGCCAAAGACGGCTTGGACAGCGTCAAAGGCTTGTTCGCGACCCACCAGTTGTTCGCACAGGTCCTCGCCTACGATCAGCAGGCCGTCGGTTTGCGTGTTCATGGCATCCCTCATCGATCAATAGGCCTTGCCGCGGGCAGAAACAGGCCACAGAGTTTCGACCTTGCCGTCCCGCACGCCCACATACCAATCGTGGACATTGCAGGTGGGGTCACAGTGCCCGGGCACCAGTCGCAGTTTATCATTCACCTTCAGAACGCCATTCGGATCGCCGATTACGCCGTGCTCGTCCGAACACTTAAGGTATTCCACGTCATCGCGCCCGTAGATGAAGGGCAGGCCGCTATCGACCGACTGTGCTTTGAGGCCTGCGTCACAGATCGCCTTGTCGGCTTTGGCGTGGCTCATGACGCTGGTCAGAATGAACAGCGCGTTTTCCCATTCGCCCTGATCGATCCGTTTGCCGTCCTCGTCCAGAATACGACCATAATCCGCATCCATGAAAGCGTAAGAGCCGCATTGTAGTTCGTTGTAAACACCCGAATTGCTTTCGAATTAATACGACCCGGTTCCACCGCCCGAAACCAGTTCACATTCGATGTCTTCAGCCTTCAGGCCCTCGACCGCATCCTTGACCATCGCAATGGCTGTATCCAGCTTTTCCTTGCGTGCTTTATAGGTGTCGAGGTGCTGCATCGCGCCCTGATAAGCCTGAATGCCGGTGAATTTCAGGTTTGGGGCGGCTTCGATTGCCTTAGCGATTTCGATAACTGCCGGAGTTGTGGTCACTCCGCAGCGGCCGGCACCACAATCGATCTCGACAAAGACTTCCAGTTCGGTGCCGTGTTTGATGGCGGCTGCTGACAGATCGGCAACATTGTCAACATCGTCGACACATACGATAGTACGAGCACCAAGCTTTGGCAGTTGCGCCAGACGGTCGATTTTGGCCGGGTCTCGGACTTGGTTGGACACCAGGATGTCCTTGATGCCGCCACGGGCAAACACTTCGGCCTCGGACACCTTATGACAGCAAACGCCAATCGCGCCGCCAAGTTCTTCCTGCAGCTTCGCCACGTCGACCGACTTGTGCATCTTGCCGTGCACCCGATGGCGCATGCCGTGGGCCTTGGCGTATTCCCCCATCTTCTTAATGTTCCGCTCCAGCGCATCCAGATCGAGGATCAGGCACGGGGTCTGGATTTGGCTCTCGTCCATGCCGATGGCGGCAGGAATGTCGAACCCAACGTCCAGTTCGTTGATGTTTACGGGTTTGTTCATATCGTTCCTCCTTACCCTTTCAGCCAGGGTAGTTTGTCCAGATCCACGTTGCCGCCAGTGACGATTACGCCAATGCGCTTGCCGCGGAATACGTCCGGGTTTTTGAGAATGGTCGCGAGGGGCACCGCCGATGACGGCTCCATCACCACGCGCAGGTATTTCCAGGTTAGTTTCATTGCTTGGATGATCTCATCATCAGAGGCGGTGAAGATGTCGGTCACGTTGTTGGACACGAAGTGCCAGGTGTTTTCCTTCAGCGGCACCAGCAGGCCGTCAGCGATAGTTTTCGGCGCGTCATCGGCGATGATGTGCCCGGCCTTGAATGAGCGATACGCGTCATCCGCCTGTTCCGGTTCTGCCGCGTAGATCGCTGTGCTGGGGGACAAGTTTGAAACCGTCAGGCAGGTGCCCGAGACCATGCCGCCGCCTCCGATCGGGGCAATGACCGCATCCAGACCATCGGTCTGTTCCAACAGTTCGGCCGAGCATGTCGCCTGACCGGCAATGACGCGCGGGTCATTATAGGGATGCACAAACTCGCCGCCCGTTCGGGCTTGCACATCTGAGAATGTCGCCTCACGGGATGAGGTCGATGGCTCGCATTCGGTGATCGTGCCGCCATAGCGGCGCACGGCGTCTTTCTTGGCTTGCGGGGCTGTACGCGGCATGACCACGTTACAAGGGATACCCCGTCGACCGGCTGCATAGGACAGAGACAGCGCGTGATTGCCGCTGGAATGCGTACAAACGCCTTTCTCTGCGATATCGTCGCCGAGGCCGAACACGGCGTTGCTGGCACCGCGTACTTTGAAGGCTCCGGCCTCCTGAAAGTTCTCGCATTTGAAGAAGAGTTGCGCGCCGGTCAGATCGTTCAGATAGTCCGACACCATAACCGGGGTGCGCCGAATATGGGGTTTGATACGCTGGTGCGCGATGCGCATGTCCTCAATCGTCAGGTCTGCGGCGGGTGTGTGATCCAACATCTTCATCCTCCTCAGGCTGCCGCTTTGGCATGGTCAGATGGGCCTGTGCGATAGTAGTCCTGCGCGGCGGCAACGCCGCTTCCCAATGCGATCGGGTAATTCAGATCAGCCATCGCCATCTCGATCGTGCTGAGCCCGGACAGGACCATCACATCCGTCAGACTGCCCGGATGACCGATGCGGAACGCCTGACCATTCAACTGACCCAGACCAATACCGAAGGACACACCATAGGCATTAAACGCGTGGTCGGTCAGCACATTGCTGTCAAACCCTTCTGGCACGTAGATCGCACTGACCGTGTCAGAATACACATCGGGCGATTGCGCGACCAGTTTCAGCCCCCACGCATCCACGGCGCGACGCACACCTTCGGCAAGGCGGAAGTGGCGGGCGTAGACGTTGTCGAGCCCTTCTTCGAACAGCATCTTGAGGCTTTCGCGCATACCATAGATCAGTTGCAGCGGCGGCGTATAAGGAAACCCACCCGAGGCATTGGCTGCCATCATGTCATCGAAGTCAAAGAAGGTACGCGGCAGCTTGGCGTTCTTTGTTGCCTCAAGCGCTTTGGGGCTGACGCACAGGATCGCCATGCCGGTGGCCAGCATGAACCCTTTCTGCGAGCCCGACACGGCGATATCGACACCCCAGGTGTCAAACTCGAACGGCATTGAGGCCAAAGAGCTGACGCAGTCGACAAACAGCATCGCCGGGTGATTTTCGGCGTCCATTGCTTGCCGAACGGCGGCAATGTCCGAGCGCACTCCAGTGGCGGTTTCATTATGTGTGACCAGAACAGCGCGAATCTCATGGGCGGTATCTTCGGCGAGTGCAGACTGAAACTGATCCGCCGGGGCACTGGTGCCCCAATCGCATTCGACGATCTGAACGTCCAGCCCGTGCCGTTCACACAGGTCGATCCAGCGGTGGCTGAACACGCCGTAGCGCGCAACCAGAACCTTGTCGCCGGGGCTGAGCGTGTTGGTCACCGCTGCTTCCCACCCGCCAGTGCCACTGGCCGGGAAGGTCACGATTTGTCCGGTTTTGGTGCCGAACACCCTCTTCGTGTCTTCAAGCACGGGCGCAAAGGTTTCGACAAAATCCGGCGCGCGGTGATCCTGCGTCTGTACCTGCATGGCAAGGCGCAACCTGTCGGGGATGTTGGTCGGGCCGGGAATGAAAACCGGGTTTTGGTTGGACATCTCTTGCTTCCTCCGCTCTGGAACAAAGTGTCCGGGAAAAAGCTTGCGCGCGCAATTTTCTTGAAAAATATTTTCATTTTTGCGATTAAATATGCAAACCACTGTATTTACGTTGCTTTCTGTTTTTCATTTGTGGACCCCAAATACACGCGGTTAAGAAAAATTACAGCAGGTGGAAAGGATTGGACGGGAATGGAGGCTCAGAAAAGACCGCGCGGCAGGCCCAAATCCCTGTTCAAGGAAAGCTCGGCCGGGACCATGCAATCGCTGGATCGGGCGTTGGGCGTGCTGACCACGATCGCGCGGCTGGAACGGGCGGCGCTTAGCGATCTGGCCCGCGAGATAGATGTGCCCACGGCGACGACGCACCGCATTCTGGTGACGCTTCAGAAACACGGTTTCGTTGCGTTCGATGATGAGCGGCAGGAATGGATGATCGGGATCGAGGCCTACAGGATGGGCGCGTCGTTCCTGCGGCGCAACAGTGTGCTTGAGATTGGGCGTCCGAACCTGCGACGCCTGATGCAGGACAGTGGAGAAACGGCCAACCTGGCCGTACCGGACGGGGGAGAGGTTGTCTTTGTCGGGCAGGTCGAAACACCAAACCCGATCCGGGCTTTTTTCCCTCCGGGCGCGCGAACTCCGATGTATGCGTCCGGCACGGGCAAGGCGATATTGGCCGCGATGAATGAGGCCGCAGTGAAAAGGGCATTGGGTTCAGCCGAGACGCAGCGGTTCACGGATCATACCCTTGTGACCGAGGATGGGTTGCAATCGGATCTTGCTGAGACGCGCACCCGTGGATGGTCGCATGACCGCGAGGAACGGTATGAAGGTATGTCCTGTATTGGTGCCGTGATTTACAACGATCGCGCGGAACCATGTGTCGGTATCTCAGTGTCTGGTCCCACCGTTCGTTTCGATACAACCCGCGCAAGCGAACTGGGTGAACTGGTTATGGCCGCGGCGCGCGAGATCACGTGGCTGAGCGGTGGACGTATCCCCGATTCAGATGAGACATGATGCGCGCTTACTTTCGGGGAACACGCGGAATCCTTGATTGCGACAGTTTGTATTTGTGTTCGGGGTGCGGAGGGTGCCCGTGTGTGCGACCCCAGAACTCGGGCCCGCCACGCTTTAGCCAAAGGGGAATACATAGGATCAGGCCCACAAAAAAACCGCCCGTATGTGCCCAATAGGCGACGCCACCTTCGTCCGGATTACTGGCGAAGCTGCCCAGAAACTGCATGCCCAGCCAGACGCCGAGCATCACGAAAGCGGGGATTGTGAACACGCGGAAATAGACAATCAGGATCAGCAGAATATCCACGCGGGCTTTCGGGAACATCAGCAGATAGCCGCCCATGACACCAGCGATAGCACCGGAGGCCCCGATGGTCGGCACCACCGAGCCCGGTGCAGTAATGACGTGGATCAGGCCTGCGCCGATTCCGGCAACAACGTAAAACAGCAGAAAGGGCAGGTGACCCATTTCGTCTTCGAGGTTGTCCCCGAAAATCCAAAGGAACAACATGTTCCCGGCCAGGTGCATCCACCCACCATGCAGGAACATCGAGGTTACCAACGTCTCAAAGGCAAAACCGTCGGTGATACGCGCCGGTATGACCGCATAGTCGAAATAGAGCCGGCTGATCAGCTGGGTATTATCCATGATCCCCACATAGCTGAGGAATATCAGGATATTGGCCGCCATCAGCAGATAGACGACATATGGCGTTCGCCCCGAAGGGTTATGGTCACGGATCGGAAACATGGGGGGACGCTGGGCTTTTCCCGGCCCAGCGTCAAGGTATGGTTACGCCGCACCTCCCAACAATGCTGCGTTACCGCCGGCGGCAGTGGTATCGACGCAAACATGGCGTTCGCCCAAGACCCGTGCCCGGTCCGGCAAGCCGGGGATCAGCGGCAGGATCGGACCGTCGCGGCGTGCGAGATGACGTTCGATCTCGCGTGCGGTCTGTTCATCGCCCCACCACAGAACGCCCGATAGGCCGGTCATGTTTTCCAAACGGTGCAGATCCAGAGCGCCTGTCGCCTGGATGGCTGTGCCGCCCAGTGCCTTGACCGCGTCGGCCTGTGCCTGCGCTGCATCAGCACCCGGTCCCATGCACAGCAATGGCGCACGCGGGAATTCACTCAGGCGGTTGGACTCACCGGTTGGGCCGGGCAAAGATTGGGCCCGCACCGGCGCTGGTTGGCCCTGAGTAACTGGCAGCTCGCTCATTGTGCTGTCCCACTGTGCACTGGACTGCTGCCGGTCCGGCGCGCAGAACCGGGCCATGTAGTTCGGTCCGCCAGCCTTTGGCCCCGTACCCGAAAGCCCCTCGCCGCCGAACGGTTGTGATCCCACGATGGCGCCAATCTGGTTGCGGTTAACGTAGATATTGCCGGCATGGACAGCCTCTGTGATGTGCTGGACCCGGTCATCGATGCGGGTGTGCAGCCCAAAGGTCAGCCCGTATCCGGTTGCGTTGATTGCGGCGATGACCTGATCGATTTCCGAGGCCTTGAAGCGTACGACATGCAGGACCGGGCCAAAAATTTCACGCTCCAGCGCTGATATGCCGGGTATCTCGATCAATGTCGGTGCGATGAACGTCCCTTCGGGCGGTACGGCCAGTTCCTTGAGGACGCGCCCCTCGGCACGCGCTTTGGATACGTGATCCGCAATGCCCTGGCGTGCGGCGTCGTCAATGACCGGACCGCAATCGGTTGAGATCTGCCATGGTTCGCCGATCTGCAAGGCCGCCATTGCGCCGGTCAGCATTGTCAGCAGGTCATCTGCGATATCCTCCTGCACATAGAGGCAGCGCAGGGCGGAACACCTTTGGCCTGCAGATTGAAACGCGCTTTCGATGATGGATTGTACCGCCTGCTCCGGTAGGGCGGTGCTGTCCACGATCATCGCATTCAATCCACCCGTCTCAGCGATGAGTGGCGTGCCCGGGCGGAGGTTATCTGCCATTGCGGAACGGATTTTCATCGCAGTTGCGGTCGACCCTGTGAAGGCCACGCCGGAAACGCGCGGGTCAGAGGTCAACGCTGCACCAACGGACGGTCCACCGGGCAACAATTGCAACGCATCACGCGGCACTCCGGCTTCGTGCAGTAGTTGAATCGCCCGATGTGCGATCAGAGGTGTCTGAGGTGCGGGCTTGGCCAGAACGGCGTTTCCTGTTGCCAGCGCCGCCGATATCTGGCCGGTGAAAATGGCCAATGGGAAGTTCCAGGGGCTGATACAGGTAAAGATGCCCGCGGGTTCAGCGTCGGGGATGTTCGCAGCGTAATAACGCAGGAAATCGACCGCCTCACGCAGCTCGGCCACCGCGTCGGGTACGGACTTTCCGGCTTCGCGCGCGAGCAGGGCAAAAAGCTCGCCGAAATTCGCTTCGTAGAGGTCCGCTGCCGCATTGAGGGTGCGTGCACGGTCGGCGGGCGGAGCCTGCCACGGTGAGGCTGTTGCCAGAGCCAACTCGACATCCTGCGCGCTGGCGGCGGCGACTGCACCCGGCCTGTCCTGTGGTTGTGCCGGGTTTGTGATTGGTTGGTCTTCTTCAGGGTTTGCATCCCCTGACAGAAGAGGTTGGGCATACCAATGGTGCGCCCGAAATGCGTCGCGCGCGGCGTCGATCCTGTCCAGCGTGGGTGTATGATGCAGGTCGAAACCCTTGGAATTCGGCCGTTCCGGTTGAAAAAGCTCTGGGCCGGTTGGCAAAGGCGGCACCTGATCCTGAATGGACAGGAACGGATCGGCCGCGACGTCTTCCGGCGGAACCGTCTCATCCACGATTTGGTTTACGAAGGACGAGTTTGCGCCGTTTTCAAGCAAGCGTCGTACGAGATAAGCTAGCAAATCGCGATGCGCCCCGACTGGCGCGTAGATTCGACAGCGGGTGTTGCCCTGATCCTTGACGATTTGGTGCAGCGTTTCGCCCATTCCGTGCAGTCGTTGGAACTCGAATGGTTGGGTGTCGGCCATATGAAGGATTGCGCTGACCGTGTGGGCATTATGCGTGGCGAATTGCGGATAAATCCGGTCGGTCATACCCAGCAGCTTGCGTGCGTTGGCGATATAGGAAACATCTGTTGCTGCCTTGCGGGTGAACACGGGGAATCCGCCGACACCTTCGACCTGGGCGCGCTTGATCTCGGTATCCCAATAGGCACCCTTCACAAGCCGAACCATCAGTTTGCGATCATGACGTTCGGCCATGCCATTCAGCGTATCCAGAACGATCCCGGCCCGAGGTCCATATGCCTGAACCACGATGCCCAGACCGTCCCACCCGGCAAGGGCAGGTTCGGCCATCACCGCTTCGATCACTTGCAGGGACAGGGACAGACGGTCCGCTTCTTCGGCGTCGATGTTCAGACCCATTCCTGCCGCTTTGGCCAACAGACACAGGGCCCGCAGACGCGGCACCAGCTCCTCCATCACGCGCTGTTCCTGCGCCAGTTCATAGCGCGGATGCAGAGCCGACAGTTTGACCGAAATTCCCGGATTGGCTCGGATGTCATCGTGGATGCAGGCTTCGGCTATTGCCGCGATCGCCCGCGAGTATGACAGGTGATAGCGGGCGGCATCCGCCTCGGTCCGCGCGGCTTCTCCAAGCATGTCGTAGGAATAGGTGTAGCCTTTGTCCTCCATTCCTTTTGCGCGGTCCATGGCGGATTGGATGGTCTCGCCCAGAACGAACTGGCGGCCCATTTCCTTCATCGCTCGTCCGACGGCTGTGCGGATCACCGGCTCGCCCAGACGTTTGATCGCCCCGCGCAACGCGCCAACCGGAGAGGTCTTGTCTTCGTCCAGTACCTTGCCGGTTAGCATCAGTGCCCATGTTGACGCGTTGACCAGCGAAGAGGACGACTGACCCAGATGCTTGCCCCAATCCGATGGAGCGATCTTGTCTTCGATCAGCGCGTCGATCGTGTCGGCATCGGGCACGCGCAGCAAAGCCTCGGCCAGGCACATCAGCGCGACGCCTTCATCCGTGGACAGGCCATATTCGGCCAGAAACACCTCCATCATGCCAGGCGAGGTGCTGGACCGGATGTCGCGCACCAACTGTGCCGCGGCCGAGCAAATCGCGGTGCGGTCGGTTTCGCTCAGGTCGGCATTGGCGATCAACGCGTCAAGAATGTCAGATTGATCGGCATAGGTCTGGCCATCAATCAGGGTGCGCAGGCTGTGTGACATAGGTCCTCCGGTCTTTTGTGTAATATAGTGTCGAAAATTCAGGACGATTGCCTTATTTTTTCCAAGTGATAGGCGAATGGCCTGTTTTTGAGGTTGTCTACGATGCAAAAAGACTTTCCGGGGCTGGACCGGTTCGACAGATCAATCCTTGCGATTCTGGCCGAAGACGGCCGGATACCCGTTGCCGATCTTGCGCGGCGTATCGGGCTGTCCAAGTCGCCCACTCAAGCACGTGTGAAGAGACTTGAGGCCGAAGGGGTCATCACGGGATATCGCGCTTTGCTTGACCCAATCCGCCTGGGTCTGGACCACGTCGCCTTTGTCGAAGTCCGGTTGACGGACACGCGCGAGAAAGCGCTGGCCGAGTTCAATGCGGCCGTTCGGAAGGTGCCTGAAATCGAGCAAGCCCATATGATTGCTTCGAATTTCGACTATTTGTTAAAAATCCGGACCGGCTCGATGTCTGAGTACCGCGCGGTTTTGGCCGAGAAAATCTCGTCTCTGCCACACGTCGCAAACACCTCGACCTTCGTGGCGATGGAGGCGGTGAAAGAGACCGGAGTGTCCGGGGCCTTGGACGGGGTGGGTTGACGTAAGCCACACACGCGTCACCATTGGTGCATGAAACAGATTGCTTCTGCTTGTTTGTTGTACGTTGCGCTGTCAGTCGCGGCCAATGCCCAGGATTGCCCGGTCGCGCCGGACCATTCCGCCGACGTATCGGCAATTATCGCGCAAATTCAGGATGCCGAGAACGAACAAGCCGCCCGCGTCTTGTCGAACCAACTCTGGGAGTTTTGGACGGACGCACCTGACGAAAGTGCGCAGGCGGTGCTTGATCGGGGAATGACGCGTCGAAATGCGTGGGACTTGCTGGGCGCAATTGAAGACTTCGACAGGTTGATTGCGTACTGCCCATCTTACGCCGAAGGGTATAACCAACGCGCATTTGCCCATTATTTGCGGCAGGACTTTCAGTCCGCTTTGCCCGATCTGGACAGGGCCATCGAATTGTCGCCGAACCATGTTGCCGCGATCAGCGGTCGCGCACTGACCTTGCTGGGGCTTCAGCGTATCGATGAGGCGCGGGAGGCATTGTCTCAAGCATTGGAGCTGAATCCGTGGCTTTCTGAACGCCATCTGATGGCCCCCGGAGGACCGCTCGCACTACCGGGTGAAGATATCTAAAAAAAACGCCCCCGAACCGTAAGGTCGGGGGCGTTTCGATTCTGAAAATCTTAACCAACCAAATCGTTGTCGGCGCGCTTGATCGTGATCACGGATGAGCGCGGCGTACCGCCATCCGGCCAATTGCTGCCGGGGTGCTGAATGCCGACGAACATGGTACGCAGGTCGCTGGACCATGCCAGACCGGTGACTTCGCAGCCATTCGGACCGGTCATAAACCGCACGATTTCACCGGTAATGGGATCGCCAACCAGCATCTGGTTGTTGCCGTTCCCTGCAAAGTCGCCCTCGTTGTCGTCATTGCCGTCTGTCTGGATCCAGATCAGGCCGGTCGAGTCGATGACCATGCCGTCGGGCGAGTTGAACAGGTTACCCTCGTTCACGTTTTCCGAACCAGCGCGGTCGTCCGAATGAACGGTCGGGTTGCCTGCCATGACGTACAGGTCCCAATCGAACCCTTCGGCAGCGTGGTCGTCATTTGCCGGACGCCAGCGTACGATCTGACCGTACTTGTTGGCCTCGCGCGGGTTAGGTGCGTTGACGGACGTGTCATCACCACCGGCGTTCGGCTTCACACCACGGTTTTTGTTGTTGGTCAGGCAGCAATAGGCCTCGACCGCAACAGGGCTGGAGGCCACCCACTCAGGGCGGTCCATGGTGGTGCCGCCGGCCTTGGATGCGGCCATGCGGGTGAAGATGGAAATCTCTGCCGCTTCCATGCCGGTGGTTTCAGGCGTCAAAGGCAGCCATTCTCCGGTCGCATCATCGTTGAACTTGGCGACGTAGAGTGTGCCGTCATTCAGCAGTCCCTCGGTCTCGCCGCCCGGCTGGTAAGTGCCGTTCGAGACAAACTTGTACAGGTACTCGCCCCGTTCATCGTCGCCCATGTAGACCACTACACGACCGTCTGCGGCCAGGGTGACCTCAGCGTTCTCATGCTTGAAACGACCCAGACCAGTGTGCTTGACCGGTGTGCTGTCCGGCTTGGTCGGGTCGATTTCAACGATCCAGCCCGCGCGATGCGGTTCGTTCGGGTTTTTTGACGTGTCGAAACGCGGGTCGAACAGCTCATACCCGTTCCAGCTTTCGGCCTTGACGCCATAGCGCTTAAACCCGTCTGCGACCTTCTGGTCATAGCTGGCGTTTTCGTCCGACGAGCCGAAGTAGCCGTTAAAGTTCTCTTCGCAGGTCAGGTAGGTGCCCCAAGGCGTCTTGCCCGCACCACAGTTGTTCATGGTGCCCAGCGAGGATGTGCCGGTCGGGTCAGCTTCGGTCTTCAGCAGATCGTGACCAGCGGCGGGGCCGACGATCTTCATCGGGGTATTGTGGTGGATGCGACGGTTGAAGGGGCTGTCTTTGACAACCGACCAGCCATCGGGACCTTCGGCGATTTCCATCACGGTCACACCCTGAATGTTCTGGAATTTCAGAACATCGTCAGCGCTGGCCGGGACACCTTCCTGCGCAGCAGGCAGGTTGATCTTGCGGTTCGGATATTCGTGGTTGATCGCGATCAGTTCGTGACCCTGGAACGAGAAGGTTTCCATCCCGTCGGTGTTTTCTCCAAAGATGCGATCCGATTTCTCAACCGGGCCACCATCGGTGATGTCATAGCCATCAGCGTCCGAGAACAGCGGGTCACCCCAGCGCGTCATGACCTTCCACTCATACCCTTCGGGCACATGGACGGTGCCATCAGTCTGTGCGGCGATCGGAGTGAAAGCGAAACGCGAGGCTTCGACGGCCTGAGCCGAGGTTGAACCCAGCAGGCCTGTACCCATGGCAGCGGCGCCGGAGCCGAAGGCAACTACGCCAGCCAGAAATCCCCTGCGCGAGATGGCGCTTTCAACGACGCGGTCAAAGTCGTTTTCCTCGGGGCGCGGGAAGTGCAGCTCGTCCCAATCGTCGGCGGACAGGTTGGTCGAATCGACGTCTTTCATGAATGGCTCCTGGCTGTCTTGAGAAAGATTATGAGAGCCATGTAGGGCGTCTTTGTGACACAAACTTAACAACCCGATTAACGACGTTGTTATGCCAGCTGGGATATCCAAAATAACCAAAGGAAGGGCAGAAGTACGCCGATGTGTTCTGTCGGTTTTGCGGACTTTTTGTGGTTGGCAGAATCGCGTTGTGGGCTCCCACAAAAGCAAATGGTTCAGCCTAGGCGCTGTCCGGCCTCATTGAACCGATAGGCTTTGTCTTCAGAGTATGCGAATCGCAGTTCCTGCCCCTCCGAGATCGAATGCTGCCCAAACAGGCGCGCTGTCACCGCGTGATCCTGAACGTTGGCGATGACATTTGTATCCCCGCCGAGTTTTTCGACATGACTGACCTGTGCCGCAAGCGGACCGTCATCAGACAGGAACAGGTCTTCGGGGCGAATTCCGATGGTGTTTTGCCCACCATCCTGCAGCAGCGCCTCGGGCAGGAAGTTCATGGAAGGCGAGCCAAGGAATCCGGCCACAAACTGATTGGCGGGGTTGTTGTACAACTCCATCGGGCTGCCGATCTGTTCAACGCGACCGTCGCGCAGCACAACGATCTTGTCCGCCAGAGTCATGGCCTCGGTTTGGTCGTGGGTTACGTATATCATCGAAGCATCTAATGCTCGGTGCAGGTTGGCGATTTCGATACGCGTGTTCATACGCAGGGCGGCATCCAGATTGGACAGCGGCTCGTCAAACAAGAAGAGTTTGGGTTCGCGGACAATGGCGCGTCCGATCGCAACCCGCTGACGCTGGCCGCCGGATAACTCAGACGGGTAGCGGTCCAGATAAGGCTCAAGATTCAGCATGCGGCTGGCATTGGCTACACGTTCTTCAATCACCTGCTTTGGCTGTTTTTCCTGCTTCAGCGCCAGGGTCATGTTCCCGCGCACGCTGAGATGGGGGTAGAGCGCATAGCTCTGAAACACCATCGCGATGCCGCGCTTGGATGGCGGTACCAGATTGACTTGTTGCCCACCAATGCTGATTTCGCCCGAGGATGCATCTTCAAGTCCGGCTATTACACGCAGCAGAGTGGACTTGCCGCAGCCCGATGGGCCGACAAAAACGACGAATTCGCCTTCTTCGACCTCCAACGTGATGTCTTTGAGAACGTGCACATTGCCGAAGGATTTGTTCACGTTGTTCAGCGTCAGGGCAGTCATTTCGATGGCTCCTCAAGGGAAACGGGTTGCCCGGTGCGGATACTTTCATCCGCGGCCAGACAAATGGCGAGGGATTGGACGGCGTCATTCATATGGCGCGTCAGATCGATTTCTTCAGCGATGGCGCGCAGCATGTAAGCCTGTTCAGCATCGCAGAGTTCCTGATGGCCGGGTTCATCGGGCATATCAATTGTGCGATCAACTTCTGGCGTGTGAACAAGCAGGCCACCGATTTTCGTATGGCCGTCTATATCGGCGGAGGCCCCCTTGTTTCCGTCGGTAATCGAAACGGACCCGTTGGGGGATACGATATCTTTCACGAAGAACGCGGTTTCGGACATCATCGGACCCCAGCCGGCCTCATACCAGCCGACCGAACCATCATCGAAGATCACCTGAAACTGGCCGTAGTTGTACATATCCGGCGCGATCTCATCTGACAGACGCAGGCCCATGCCATGCACCCGGACGGGCTGCGCATCGGTGATCTGGCACATCACGTCGACATAGTGCACGCCGCAATCGACGATGGGTGAGGTGGTCTGCATCAGTGCCTTGTGCGTTTCCCACTCCGATCCCGACGATTGCTGGTTCAGGTTCAGGCGGAACACATATGGGCCACCAAGATTTCGCGCCTCATCAATCAATCGCATCCACGAGGGGTGATGGCGCAAGATATACCCGACCACCAATTTACGGTTCAGGCGAGTGGCAGTCTCAACCACGCGCCGCGCGTCGGCGACATTGGTGGCGAGTGGTTTTTCGACGAATACATGCGCGCCAGCCTCCATCGCCGCACAGGCATAGTCGGCGTGGCTATCTGAGTAGGTGGCGACCACTACCAAATCAGGTTTTGTTTCGGTCAACGCTGCTGCGAAATCCGAATAAGCTGGATAGCCTGCAAGTTCTGGGTGATCCACACGGCCAGACCGGTTCACCAATCCTACGATCTGCGCGTCGGGATGTTGATGATGTGCCAGCGCGTGGCTCAATCCCATATTGCCAAGGCCTGCAATCAGAACACGGGTCATTTGACAGCTCCTGAAGTGATGCCGCGGATCAGTTGGCGTGAGAAGATGACATAGAGGATCAACACCGGCAGGATCGCCATCGACAGGGCCGACAGGACCGCGTTCCAGTCGGTGACGAACTGCCCGATGAAGACCTGGCTGCCCAGCGTAAGCGTCTTGGTCTCCTCGGCAGGTGCGAGGATCAGCGGGAACCACAGGTCGTTCCAGATCGGGATCATGTTGAACACGGCCACCGTTGCCATGGCAGGGCGGACAAGGGGCAGAACCAGCCGGAAGAAGATTGTATATTCCGACAGTCCGTCGATACGCCCGGCATTCTTTAGGTCGTCACTGACCTGCCTCATGAATTCGGACAGAATGAAGACGGCCAGTGGTAATCCTTGCGCTGTGTAAACCAGTATCAGTGCCCAGAGCGTGTTCACCAAACCGGTGGCCACCATCATCTCAAGGATCGCCACGGTGCCGATACGGATCGGGATCATGATCCCCAGCGCAAGGTACAGGCCCATGACCAGATTGCCTTTGAACTGGTATTCGGACAGCGCATAGGCTGCCATTGCGCCGAACAGCAGGACAAAGAACAGCGATGCAACGGTGACGATCATCGAGTTCTGGAAGTAGAGGAAGAAATCCCCCTGCTTCATCACCGTCTCATAGCCGATCATTGAAAAGCTGTCGGCGTTTGGAAACGCCAGCGGTTCGCGAAAGATCGCTCGACGGGATTTGAAGCTGTTGATCAGGATCACAAAAACCGGGAACAGGGCGATCAGAGTGTACAGGATCAGCGCGCCGTGCATTGCGATCATGTTGAGGGGGTTATGACGTGCTTTGTTCATCGTTTGACCCTCACAATTGATACCGGCGCATCCGGGTCTGGATACCGAACAGATAGATACACACACCGACGAGGATGATCGCGAACATCGCCCCCGCGATGGCAGACCCCATATGCGGATCGCCCAGTTGCAATTGGAAGCCGAAGAAGGTGCGATACATGAAAGTACCCAGAATATCAGTCGAGAAATCCGGCCCCGCCAGAGCGCCTTGGGCGGCATAGATCAGGTCGAACGCGTTGAAATTGCCCACGAAGGTCAGGATCGAGATGATGCCGATCGACGGAAGGATCAGCGGCAGTTTGATCTTCCAGAAGGCCGCTGCCCCGGTGATTCCATCAATCTCGCCAGCCTCAAGAATTTCTTCAGGGATGGTCAGCAGGGCAGCATAGATCAGCATCATCGGGATGCCCACGAACTGCCAGACCGAGATCAGCGCCAGCGTGGTCAGCGCGTATTCCTCTTTCCCGAGCCAAGGAGCGAAAAGAAACTTTAGCCCGACGGCGTCCAGCATGGAAGGCGCGATGCCCCAGATCGGGGACAGGATCAGCTTCCAGGCGAACCCGACGATCACGAAGCTCAGGATCGTGGGGATGAAAATCGCAGACCGGTACAGTGCTGCGAACCGCAGGCGAGGGTGGCTGAGCAGGGCGGCCAGCGCGATCCCAATCGGGTTCTGAACCAGCATGTGGATCAGGAAGAACCAGAAGTTGTTGCCCAATGCGTTCCAGAACTGTTCAGACCAGATAGGGTCGAAAAATAGTGTTTGAAAATTCTGCAATCCAACAAAAACACGGCTCTGATCGATCTCGGTGTAGAGCGCCAACCGCAGCGTGTTGAACAGCGGAAAGATCATCACCGCCGTGTAGACGAGAACGGCCGGTGCAAGAAACACGACGATATGCCAGCGGAAGCGGGGGCGGTTCATGGGATTGCTTTCAAAGGGGTGTCGGGATTACCCGGGCGATCATCGCCGCCCGGGTAGTGTTGAGGCCAGACTTACTGGTGCGGCGCGTACCAGGAGGACAGGCCTTTCTGCAGATCTGCGCCCAGTTCCTCGGGGGTGCTGGCACCCTTGATGGCGGCAACAGATGCGCCCCAGGTCTCGTTCTCAAGGTTTGGCGTGCCACGCGACAGGATTTGATAGGTCGAGCGGATAGTCGATTCACATTCATCGCGCCAGCCGACGAACTCCTTGGCTAGCGGGTCCTGCAGTTCTACCGGAGTGTTAGACAGCGGGAAAAAGCCAGGCACAGCGTTGCCAAAGATTTCCGCGAATTCGGGGCTTGCGACCCAAGCCAGGAACGTTTCAGCCGCCTCGGGATGCTCGGTCGCGGCATTCATGCCGATGCCGATATCTGTGTGGTCAGAGATATAGCAGGTGTCGCCTGCATTTTGGACCGGTGGCTTGAACGCGCCCATTTCGAAGTCGGCCTGCGTGTTGAAGCCTGCAATCTCCCACGAACCTGCGGGGTAGATTGCGGCACGGCCCAGCGTGAAGATATTCTGGCTGTCGGGATAGGTCTGCGCTTCGTACCCGTCACCCAGATACTGACCCCAACGTGCAAGAGTGGCGTAGGGCGCCGTCCATGGCTCGTCCGTCAGTTTTTGTTCGCCGGCGATCAGGGCTTGGCGACCTTCCTCGCCTTTCCAGTAGTTCGGACCAATGTTGTTGTAGCCCATAGTGGCGGCTTCCCATTGGTCGTTGGTGCCCATCGCCATTGGGATGTAAGTGCCGTCTTCCTTGATCTTGTCGAGTGCAACAAAGAACTCGTCTTCGGTGGTCGGAACCTCAATACCCAGTTCGGCAAACGCGTCTTTGTTGTAGATGAAGCCGTGGATCACCGAGGCCATCGGAACACAGAAGCTGGCTGATCCATCGTCCGTCTGCCAAGCGGATTTAGCAACATCCGAGAAGTTGCTCATCGCTTCGACCGAGGATAGGTCGGTCAGGTGGCCAGCTTCATACAGAGCCAGAGAAGCGTCGAAGGGTCGGCACGTGATCAGGTCTCCGGCCGAGCCTGCATCTAGTTTCGAGTTCAGGACCGCGTTGTATTCTGCTGGGGCTGACGGGGTGAATTGCAGTTTGATTCCGGGATGTTTTGCTTCAAAGGCCGGAATGATTTGCTCCTGCCACAAAGTCAGGTCGTCATTACGCCAGCTTTCGATGATCAGCGTGACGTCTTCGGCATAAGCACTTGACGCCATCAGGGTCGTGCCCAGTAAGGCCAGTTTCAGGCTATTGCGTTTCATTGTTGTTCTCCCAGTTGGTTAGCAGTCAGTTGTCTTGGTCCAGCGCGGAATTCAGAACGCCACCACTTGCGTCCAAAGTGGCGCAGGCATCCACAGCGGACATGCCCCGCGCCGCGATTAATATTGCCGGTTTCACGTCTCCGCTTGCGGCCTTCAGGGCGTGTTTCGCCGTTTCTGTGTCGACCTCGGCGATCCGGGCGACGATACCAGTGGCTCGCGCGCGCAGCTTGTCATTATCGGCGCGCAGATTGACCATCATTCCGGCGTGAACATGGCCCAGTTGCAGCGCCATAAGAGACGAGAGCATGTTGAGTGCGATTTTTTGGGCCGTTCCTGCGCCCATACGCGTTGAGCCTGAGATCAGTTCCGGAGGCGTCGCCAGTAGAATGGGAATATCGGCATTCTTCAGCAAAGGGCTGCCTGCGTTATTGGCAATCCCGATAACGGTCGCGCCGCGCGAGCGGGCGATGTTGCTGGCGGTCAGGGTATACGGGGTCGATCCGCTAGCGGACACTGCAATCACAGTGTCCATTTGCTGCAACTGAGTCAGTTCGTTCTCCAACCCGTCGGCCACATCTTCTGCGCCTCCGTGCATTTCGACCCCCGTCGGCAGACCACCAGCCATATGAATGCGAAGTTGGCTCGCGGGGATCGAGAAGGTGCCGCCCAGCTCTTGCGCATCGGCGGCGGCCATCAGGCCGGATGAACCCGCCGCCACGTAGTGCAGCGTTCCGCCAGCACTGATCGCCTGCGCCATGGCCGAGCTTCCTTGCGCGATCGCCTCAAGCGCATCCCGCACTGCGGTTGCGGCGGCGATCTGCCCTTCAGCCAGCGCTTTGGCTGATGCAAGCGGGTCCCGCGAGTCCAGCTTGATTGCGTCCGGATGCAGTTGTTCGGTCGACGGCAGCGCCAAAAGAATCCCCTCCTTTGCGTTTCGTTTACAATACCTATTTAATACCACTTGTCCATAATTTTATTTTCCTCAACGAAATCGAGGATTTTGGAGGAATATCGCTGGAAAGGTGCCGAATTCGCTCAACTTCGCTCTTTCTAAATCTCAATAGGTATTATAATGGTATTGTCATGACTGAGTCTCTGAACAGTGCCGTACTTGCCGTAGATGGGGGTGGAACCAGATGCCGCGTTGCTTGTGAGGCCAGTGGTATTGTCCAATCTGTGGAAACCGGGGCCGCGAATGTCTCAACTGATTTTGACGCGTCCATCCGGCAGATTCAGGCAGGGTTTGCGCAGATGGCGCAAATGCTGGGTGTTGAGCAGCAGGACCTTGTCCGATTGCCCGCCTTTGTTGGCCTTGCCGGAGTCACTGACGACCGGATTGCCAGTCGCGTTAAGGCGTCTCTGGGGCTTGCCCATGCGCGCGTTATGGATGATCGCCCCGCCGCGCTGCGTGGAGCGCTGGGCGCACAGGACGGATTGATTGTGCATTGCGGCACAGGATCCTTCATCGCGTCTCAGAAGAAAGGCGTGATGCGTTTTGCCGGTGGTTGGGGGCCGGTTCTGGGAGATGAGGCGTCGGCGCAGTGGGTCGGGCGACGTGCGCTGGCGGAAACACTGGATGCCGTCGACAACGTTCATGCCTCTTCCGCTTTGACGCAAGAATTGATGACAGAATTCGGCGGTGCAGCCGGGATTGTTGATTTCGCCGGAGATGCTACGCCGAGGGAGTTCGGCGCGTTGGCCCCAAAGGTGACCTCTGCAGCGGTTTCCGGAGACATTGTTGCTACGCGCGTCATGCAGGCAGGTGCCGCGTATGTCACTGAGATGATCCAACGCCTTGGGTGGCGGCGCCAGGTGACAATCTGCCTTACCGGCGGCATTGCGCCTCATTACGCAGAGTACCTGCCGACTGAAATGCAGTCTGCTATTCAACGCCCATTGGGCGAACCACTGGCCGGAGCGCTGGCGCTGGCGAAGGAGGTCCAAAATGAGCATCGCTGAGTTTCTTCGCTCTGATCTATGGTTGACCCCAGAAAACGGCCCTCGATACGTGCAGTTGCGGCGCAGGTTGCAAGAAGGGATCGACACCGGTGTACTTGCGCCAAACTCGTCGCTTCCATCCGAGCGGGAGCTTGTTGAAATCACGGAATTGTCCCGCGTGACCGTTCGCAAGGCAATTCAGGAACTGGTGCAGGAAGGCGTGATCGAACAGCGTCAGGGATCCGGCTCGTTCATTCGGGAACGTGTCCCGCGCGTCGAACAATCGCTGAAACATTTGACTTCTTTCACCGAAGACATGTCGAGCCGCGGGATGCAGACCACCTCAAAATGGCTGGAGCGTGGAGTTTTTGCGCCAACAACCGAAGAGGTCACCGCCCTGAATTTGGCGGAAGGGGAACAGATATCCCGCATCTATCGCCTGCGCGAAGCGAACGGGCGTCCGCTGGCACTGGAACGGGCCGCGTTGCCGCTGGATATTCTGCCAAACCCGATCGAAGTGACCACATCTCTGTACGAAGTGCTCGAAGCTCTGGGACGTCGCCCGGTGCGCGCCGTACAGAAGATTTCAGCGCTGAACCTCGCCGCGCGAGAGGCGGAACTGCTGGAAGTCCCCGAAGGTGCGGCAGGCCTGAACATCGAGCGTCTCTCATTTCTGAAAAACGGGCGGGTCGCCGAGCTGACGCGATCGCTCTATCGCGGCGACGCCTACGATTTCGTCGCTGAATTGCGCCTATAGCCGGAAGGACCGGGATCACATGTCCGAGAAAACATCGAAAATGCGTCAGGAAATTCTGGAGATCCCTGATGCCGTCGAAAGATTGCTAACCCTGGGTGCAGACAACATCCGGAAATCCGCCCAAAGCGTTAGGGATACGAAGCCTCGCTTTCTGATTTCAGTTGCGCGGGGGTCTTCTGATCATGCCTGCAGCTATCTGAAATACGCCAGTGAGTTGCTGCTGGGTTTGCCGGTTGCCTCGGTTGGTCCGTCAGTCAGTTCGATTTATGGAGCGGACCTGAAAGCAACAGGATCGGTTTGCCTGTCCATTTCCCAATCGGGGCAAAGTCCGGATATCGTGGGATTGACCCGTTCTTTGCGATCGTCCGGAGCAATGACAGTTGCGGTCACCAACAATACAGAATCGCGGCTGGCAGAGGTGGCGGATGCGGTACTGCCATTGCACGCCGGTCCGGAACTCAGCGTCGCTGCGACCAAGACTTTCGTAACCTCGCTGGTGTCCGGTCTGTGGTTGTTGGCGGAAGTTAAAGGCGATTCCGAGTTGGTCCGAGCAATTAAGAACTTGCCAGAATACCTGGCGCAAGCAGCACAGTGTGACTGGTCGGCGGCGGCGGATACGATCACAGGGCGCTCATTGTTTACGCTAGGCCGCGGACCATCCTATGCGATTTCCGACGAAGCCGCGCTGAAGATCAAGGAAACCTGCCAGATTCACGCCGAAAGCTATTCTTCGGCCGAAGTGCTGCATGGGCCGGTCTCGATTGTCGAAGAAGGGTTTCCTGTGATTTCATTTGCTGCCGCAGATGCCGCCGAGAAGACCTCGGCCGAAGCCGCAGACGCGCTGGCGGAAAAGGGGGCGGCGGCCTTTGCTACAACGGACAAAGTAACACGGGCACAGGCCCTTCCGGTCGTTCGGACAGATCACTGGATTACCGATCCGATCACTGCCATCACGTCGTTTTACAGTATGGTCGAGGCCGTCGCCAGCGCGCGTGGGATCGACCCGGACGCGCCGCGGCACCTCAAGAAAGTGACAGAGACGGTATGACAGAGCGCAAAACGATCATTCGCAATGGGCCGATCTTCGATGGAGACCGGTTGCTGCACGGCCACGCGATTGTGTTCCGTGAAGGGCGGGCGGGTCAGCTATTGCCCGAGGGCGAGTTGACCGAAAAAGGCGATACGATCGATCTTAAAGGCGATATTCTGAGTCCCGGATATGTTGATCTGCAGGTCAACGGTGGCGACGGGATCATGTTCAACGATGATCCTTCGGTTGAAACGATCCGCAGAATCGCCAGTGCGCACCGGCGGTTGGGTGTGGCATCCTTGCTGCCCACATTGATTACCGACAGCGCCGACAAAACTTGGGCGGCTATAGATGCCGCAATTCAGGCTGTTCGCAAACAAGTGCCCGGGGTCGCCGGGCTGCATCTGGAGGGGCCACATCTGTCGGTGGTACGCAAAGGAGCCCACGACGCCGATCTGATCCGCCCGATGGAGGAGGCGGACCTGAATGCGTTGATCTCCGCCTCTGACGCGCTTCCCTGTCTGAAAGTCACCGTGGCCCCCGAAAGTGTCTCGGAACAGCAGGTCCGGACGATGAGCGAAGCGGGTGTCCTCGTATCTTTGGGGCACACCGATGCCGATTTCGCAACATGCCAGCGGTATGTCGCCGCCGGAGCCCGGTGCGTGACCCATCTGTTCAATGCGATGAGCCAACTGGGCAATCGCGAGCCGGGCTTGGTCGGTGCGGCGCTGGCAAACGGGGGCCTGTCAGCAGGGCTGATCGCGGACGGGATCCATGTACACCCGGCCGCCATGCGGACGGCCTGGGCTGGGAAATCCACCCCCGGACGCATCTTCCTGGTCAGCGATGCGATGGCCGTCGCGGGCACAGATCAAAGCGAATTCGATTTGGAGGGCCGCAGAATCACGCGCACCGATGGCAGGCTGACCTTGGCGGATGGAACGTTGGCGGGCGCGGATCTCGACCTGACGACCGCTGTTGGCGTCCTCGTCGACAAAGTCGGCGTACCGTTGCAGGACGCATTGACTGCGGCCATCAGCTATCCGGCACAACTGATCGGATTGGCCCGGTCAGCGGCTTTGGAATATGGTTCCATGATCCGAATTTCCGCCGGGTTCGACAAATGTGATTGGTTGCCGGATCGGGGCTGAGGTCGCCTCAGGCGGGCGAAATAGCAGCTCGCAACGAATTTGAAATCTGCGTCCGAACTGCGCTTGACGGCATCTGACGCATCGCATAAACCAACCAACGCTGAGCGGGCGTCGTATACTGGCTATTACCTCAGCCTTCCAAGCTGATGAAGCGGGTTCGATTCCCGCCGCCCGCTCCAAGTCAGCCCCAAAATTCTGCGTCAAATGGCCCTTATGGGCAGCCATTTCACATGGTGCTTCTTGACCCCGGCTGCAGCGGTCGCCAAGAAGCGTACACTTAAGTGCGAACATGACGTAAGGGCCGAATATGGCAAACTCCGCCTCAGGCAATCCCAAGGGCAAACCCGCGCCCGGCGCCACGGAAGAGCGCGCGGGCTCGCGGAAAATAGGCGTTTTGGCCTCACTTTGGCCATTTATGAAGCCCTACCGTTTGCTGATGATAGGCGCGACATTTGCCTTGGTTCTGACGGCCAGCATGACCCTGACGCTGCCGCTTGCGGTGCGAAGGGTTGTCGACAATTTCCGCATCGAAGACGGTGAGTTGCTGGACTGGTACTTTCTGGCAGCCCTGGTCATCGCGGCGATTCTGGCAGTGGGGACGGGTATCCGCTATGCGTTGGTGACCCGGCTGGGTGAGCGTGTTGTGGCCGATATCCGCAAAGCCGTGTTTGACCGCGTCATCGGGATGAGCCCCGAGTTCTACGAAAGGATCATGACCGGAGAGGTTCTTAGCCGTATCACCACGGACACGACGCTGATTCAGTCCGTGCTCGGATCGTCGGTATCAATTGCGCTGCGCAATATGCTTTTGTTCGTGGGCGGGTTGGTCTTGATGCTTCTGACCTCTGCCAAGCTGACGGGCATGGTGCTGCTGCTGATTCCTGTTGTCGTTGTGCCGATCCTTGTGATGGGGCGTCGTCTTCGGGTGCTCAGTCGCGAAAACCAGGATTGGATCGCGGCTTCGTCCGGCAACGCGGGCGAGGCGCTGGGCGCGGTGCAAACGGTTCAGGCCTTTACGCACGAACAAGCCAGCCGCAAGCAGTTCGGCGACATGACCGAAACATCTTACTCGGTCTCACTGCGGCGAATTCAGACGCGTGCGGTGATGACGGTTATCGTCATTTTCCTCGTGTTTTCAGGCATTGTTGGTGTGCTGTGGATGGGTGCGAATGACGTCCGTAATGGCGTGATGACCGAAGGTGTTCTGATCCAGTTCGTAATCTACTCGATCATCATGGCCGGCTCTGTTGCCGCCCTGTCCGAGATTTGGAGCGAGCTGCAGCGCGCCGCAGGCGCGACCGAGAGGTTGGTTGAGTTGCTCAATGCCCAAGACACCGTGATTGATCCGGCCAAGGCAAAATCGCTGCCGACGCCGGTACGTGGCGAGATCCGCTTTGACGACGTCACGTTCCGCTATCCGGCGCGGCCGGATATTGTGGCGCTGGATCACATGTCTTTGGCGATCAATCCTGGTGAGACCGTGGCTTTCGTAGGTCCGTCTGGTGCTGGCAAAACCACAGTCATCCAGATGATCCAGCGCTTCTATGATCCGGATGCAGGTCATGTCAGCCTTGATGGTGTCGATCTGCGCGACCTTGATCGTTCGGATTTCCGGCAGCACATGGCGCTGGTGCCGCAGGACCCGATCATCTTTGCAGCCTCGGCCCGTGAAAACATCCGGTTTGGTCGGTTGGATGCAACAGACGCCGAAGTTGAAGCAGCGGCCCGTGCGGCTGCTGCTGACGAGTTCATCTCGAAGCTGCCCGAAGGGTATGACAGCTTTGTTGGCGAGCGCGGCGTGATGCTGTCAGGCGGCCAGAAACAGCGTATCGCGATTGCCCGCGCCATCCTGCGCGACGCGCCGGTTCTGTTGCTGGACGAGGCAACCTCAGCATTGGATGCCGAAAGCGAACGCGCGGTGCAAGGTGCCGTCGATCAGATGCGCGCCGGTCGGACCACGCTGATCGTGGCGCACCGCCTGGCGACCGTCAAAAAGGCGGATCGGATCGTGGTGATGGAGGCCGGTCAGATTGTGGCGCAGGGCACGCATGAGGATCTGGTTGTTCAGGATGGTTTGTATGCCCGCCTGGCACGCCTGCAATTCACCGATGGCGTCGCGGCTGAATAGCCTGACGTCGCGGAACTCAAATATACGCCGCTGCGTAATTCTACAATTTTGGGCATGGCCCCTCTAACCCGTCGCTTGCACCTGCGGGGTTTTCCTCCCATCTTGAAGGGGAAAAATCCGCGCGCGACGTGGGAATAAAATAGGGAGGAGCCACATGGCCTTTGTGGGTTTGGAAGACAAGGCAAGAATTGAGCAGGAAATGTCGTGGGAGGATCGGGACGTTCCGGTTACCTTCCATCAGTTGCTGTCGCGTACGGCTGGTAAATTCCCCAACAACAATGCGATCAGCTTTCAACTCATGTCAGGCCCGACGGACAAGGCCGAAACCCTGACGTGGTCGCAACTTCTAGGCAAGGTCAATCAGGCGGCGAACCTGTTCCGGTCTTTGGGCATCGGTGAAAAAGACGTGGTGGCCTATGTGCTGCCCAATTGTAACGAAACGCTGGTCACCATGATGGGGGGCGCGGTTGCAGGTATTGTGAACCCGATCAACCCGCTGCTTGAGCCTGAACAGATCGCTGCAATCCTGCGCGAAACCGGCGCCAAAGTGGTTGTGACGCTCAAATCATTCCCCAAGACGGATGTGGCGCAAAAGGTCGAAGAGGCGGTGCGCCATGCGCCCAATGTCAAAACGATCCTCGAGATTGACCTCAACCGCTATCTGACGCCGCCAAAATCCTGGCTGGTGCCGTTCCTGCGCCCCAAAATGGGCGACAAGGAACACCTGGCGCATGCGGACTACAAGAACTTCAACAAGGAATTGGCCAAGCAGCCGACGACTCTGACTTTTGTGGACAGCAAGGAAGATCGGGTCGCCTGCTACTTCCACACCGGTGGTACGACGGGTATGCCGAAGGTTGCACAGCACAAATACTCGGGCCTGATTTACAATGGTTGGCTTGGACACACGCTGCTGTTCTCGGACGAAGACGTGATCATGTGCCCACTGCCCATGTTCCACGTATTTGCCGTCCACGTGATCATGATGGCCGCAGTGTCGTCCGGCGCGCATGTGGTCTTCCCGACACCCGCAGGATATCGCGGCGACGGCGTGTTCGACAATTTCTGGAAGCTGATCGAACGCTGGAAGGTGACGTTCATCATCACCGTTCCAACCGCAATTGCCGCCAAGATGCAGCGCCCGGTCGATGCGGATATCTCAAGCGTAAAGACCGCATTCTCGGGCTCGGCACCTTTGCCGGTCGAACTGTTCCGACGCTTTGAAGAGGCAACCGGCGTGACCATCGTGGAAGGCTACGGCCTGACCGAAGCCACATGTCTGGTGTCCTGCAACCCGGTGGATGGGGAAAAGAAGATCGGCTCGATCGGTATTCCGTTCCCCTATACGGATGTCAAAATCCTGCAAGATGGCCCTGATGGCCCGAAGGAATGCGACGCGGACGAGATCGGTGAGATTTGCATTTCGAACCCCGGCGTATACGCGGGCAATACCTATACCGAGGCGGACAAGAACGTCGATCTGTACCACTTCGACAAATACCTGCGTACTGGCGATCTGGGTCGGTTTGACGAGGACGGTTATCTCTGGATTACCGGCCGTGCCAAGGACCTGATCATTCGCGGCGGCCACAACATTGACCCGGCCGAGATCGAAGAAGCCCTGCTGGGCCACGATGCCGTCGCCTTTGCCGGGGCCATCGGTCAGCCGGATGCCTATTCGGGCGAGGTGCCTTGCGCCTTTGTCGAACTGGTCGATGGGGCCTCGGTGACCGAGAAGGAGTTGATGGAGTATTGCGGTGTGCACGTCCATGAGCGCGCGGCACAGCCCAAGCATATGACCATTCTGGACGAGCTGCCCAAAACTGCCGTCGGTAAGGTCTTTAAGCCCGAGCTTCGCAAACAGGCCATCACGCGCATCTACAATGGCGCGCTGGAAGACGCAGGCCTTGACGCGCGGGTAGTGTCTGTCATCGACGATAAGAAGCGTGGACTTGTCGCACAGCTTGACGCGAAGGGTTCCTCAGAGGACGATGTCAGCAAAGTGCTGGGATCGTTCACCCGGCCATGGGAGTGGGCTGCCTGACCGGGAGGGAACATGGATTATGAACGTCTGATTGATGAAGAAACCTGGGCGTTCATAAAACGAACGGCTGAAAGCTATCCGGATGACGCAGTCGACCTGTCGATTGAGGATCAGCGCCGCGTGTATGACACGATGTGTGCGGACTTTCGCCAGCCCCGCCCACAAGGGGTCGAAACTGAGGACAGGCAGGCCGAAGGCGTGCCCGTCCGCGTCTACACTGCGGGCAATCCAACGCGAACCGTCATCTATTTCCATGGTGGCGGTTTTGTTGTTGGGGGTTTGGACAGCCACGACGACGTTTGTGCCGAGATTTGTGCACAGACCGGGTATCGTGTTGTGGCTGTGGATTACCGCCTGTGCCCGGAACACCTGCACCCTGCGCAGTTTCAGGACAGCTGGACCGTCACGAACTGGGCGATGCAGGAATTCGGCGACCCGATTGTCCTTGCTGGTGACAGCGCTGGTGGCAACCTGGCTGCGGCGGTTGCACAACATGGGCGAGGGCGGCTGGAGAATGTGCTGGGCCAGGTTCTGATCTACCCCGGTTTGGGCGGTGACAGCACGCAGGGTTCGTATATCGAACACGCCCACGCGCCGCTTTTGACGCTGGACGAAATTGTTTTCTATGAAAAGGTTCGGTGTGGCGGCAACGTTCCGCAAAACGACCCGACATTTGCCCCGCTTCACGACACAGACTTCTCGGGCCTGCCGCCAACCGTCGTGGTAACTGCTGATTGCGACCCTCTGCGTGATGACGGACCCATCTATTGCGAAGAGATCACCGCCGCTGGCGGTCAGGCGCATTGGATCAATGAGCCGGGGCTCGTCCACGGCTATCTCCGCGCGCGAACATCCGTGAAGCGGGCGGCAGACAGCTTTGAACGGATCTCGGTCGCAATCGAGGCGTTGGGCCAGCAGATCTGGCCCTACGACTGATCCCTTATTTCAAGAACGGGGCGGCTTTCATGGTTTCGGCAACAGGCGCGCCAATTCGGTTCAGGATTGTAGGCGCAAGCTGTAGCTGATCGATCACCGTGTCGACCTCAGGACCTTCAGCGTCACCAAAGTAGTAAAGCGCCGTTTCCTGCTGCAACGGACCGCGTCCGCCGTGGTGCCCGCGTTCGTCCTGCCCGTGATCGGCGGTCACGATGACCTCGTACCCCAACTGTCGCCAACGGGGGATGAAAGGCGCGAGCATCTCGTCCATGACGAAGCAGGCATGGTCCATCTCTTCGCAATCATGGAAGAACCGGTGCCCCATACAGTCCAGCGTGCAAGTGTGTAGGATACCGTAATCCAGCCCAAAGCGAAGGCACAGGTTAGTCAGAGTACCAAACAGGTCGACATCTGACGGAGTCATCTGATTGACCTTGCCATAACCGGTCATGCTGTGGAATCGACCGTGGTTGATGGTCTGGCTGTCTGGTTCGTCGTATTCAACATCGCGGACATAGTCGAATGGGTGACGGTTGAAGAACTGCGACCAATAGCTGTGAGTAACTGCGCCGGTTACGCCGCCAGCTTCGCGGACTTGGCTGAAGATATCCTTATGGCTCAGGCGGAAAACGTTTCCGTTGCCGGTGCAACCGTGTTCCTGAGGCGTGACACCGGTGTGGATCGAAGCATAGCAGCTGGCCGATGTAGACGGCAGAACGGCGCGCAGTTTCCAGACCCGCGCCTCGCCGCTGTCGACCCAACCTTCCAAGTTGCCAAACAAGCGCCGGAAATTGCGCCACGGAACACCGTCCAGGATGATGAGGAGTAGTTTGCGGTCCATGTCATTGGCCTTTTGACTAGATATTTCTGGCGACCCTAGGAGATTCGTGATCAGGGGTCTGCCTGTTCGCGCCCCCAATAGCAAAATCCCGACACCTGTCATCTAACAAGGTGCCGGGATTTCGATTTTTCACCAAACTGTCACAGAAAGGGGAGGGATCAGTTCCCGGCGCTTTCCATTTTTCGGTGGGCGACGACCTCTTCCAGCCAGCCCAGATGCATTTCGGGCACCGAGCTAAGCAGCAGGTCGGTATAGTCGTCGAACGGCGGGCTCAGAACCTGAGATTTCGGGCCATAGCGAACGACGCGACCCTGATACATCACTGCGATGCTGTCGCTGATTGCACGCACTGTCGCCAGATCGTGGGTGATGAACAGGTAGGCCACATCCTCGATCTTTTGCAGATCCAGCAGCAGCTTCAGAATGCCGTCCGCGACCAGAGGGTCAAGCGCCGAGGTGACCTCATCGCAGATGATCATCTTGGGCTTGGCCGCCAGCGAGCGCGCAATACACACACGCTGTTTCTGACCACCTGACAGTTCCGCCGGATAACGATCGATGAACTTTTCGCCCAGTTCGATCTCATCCAGCAATTCGATGATCCGCTTGCGCTTTTCGGCACCGCGCATGTTGAAGTAGAACTCCAACGGGCGGCCTATGATCGTGCCAACGGTCTGACGCGGATTCATCGCCACGTCGGCCATCTGATAGATCATCTGCAGTTCGCGCAGGTCTTCGCGGGATCGGCCTTTCAGATCGCCACTAAGCTTGCGCCCGGCAAAGGTGATCTCACCATCACGCGGCGGCAGCAGACCGGTGATCACCCGAGCCAGCGTGGATTTGCCCGAGCCGGATTCACCCACAACAGCCAGAGTCTGCCCGGGATGAAGCTCGACATTGACGTTGTGCAGTACGTCGAAATTCAGCCCCTTGTAGCGCGCGGTGATACCATCAACGCTCAGAACCGGTTCCGGTGTTGGCTTTTTCTCTTCGTGCTCAATGGAGCGGACGGAGACCAGAGCCTGCGTATACTCCTCTTGCGGATTGTTGATGATCTGATCGGTATGGCCATACTCGACTGTGTTGCCCATCCGCAGAACCATGATGTCGTCGCTCACCTGAGCCACAACAGCAAGGTCGTGCGTGATATAGAGCGCTGCAACGCCGGTATCAGCAATAGCCTCTTTGATCGCCATCAGAACGTCGATCTGTGTGGTCACGTCCAGGGCCGTGGTGGGTTCGTCGAACACCACCAGATCGGGTTCAGGGCACAAAGCCAGCGCAGTCATGCAGCGTTGCAACTGACCACCCGAGACCTGGTGCGGATAGCGTTCACCGATATTCTCCGGGTCGGGCAGACCCAGCTTGGCGAACAATTCGCGCGCGCGGCCCTCAGCCTCTTTGCGGCTGAACTTCTTTTGTTCGACCGCAGCCTCAACCACCTGATCCATGATCTTCTTGGCCGGGTTGAAAGAGGCAGCGGCGGATTGAGAGACGTAAGTGACCTCGCCGCCACGCAGTTTGCGAATATCGCTGTGCGACGTCTTGAGGATATCGCGCCCGTTCACCCAGACTTCGCCGCCGGTGATTTTCACACCACCCCGGCCATAGGCCATCGAGGCCAGACCGATGGTGGACTTGCCGGCCCCGGATTCTCCGATCAGCCCCAGCACCTTGCCGCGCTCGAGGTCAAAGCTGACCCCATGCACGATTTCGATGTCATGGGGTTTTTCACCCGGCGGGTATACGGTCGCGCCGATTTTGAGGTCGCGGACCTTGAGAAGGGTATCACTCATCCCCGACCTCCTTTCAGCGATGTAGTACGGTTCAGGACCCAGTCAGCGACAAGGTTGACCGAAATGGCCAGCGTCGCGATGGCCACAGCGGGGTACAACGCCGCGCCGATACCGTAAACGATGCCGTCCTTGTTTTCCTTCACGATGCCGCCCCAGTCCGCCAGCGGCGGCTGAACGCCCAGACCCAGGAAGGACAATGTCGAGACGAACAGAACCGCAAAGATAAACCGCAAACCCAGTTCCGCGACCAGCGGTGACAGGGCGTTTGGCAGGATCTCGCGGAAGATGACCCAGACCTGACCTTCACCGCGCAGGCGCGAGGCCTCAACATAATCCATCACGGCGATATCGACAGCGACGGCGCGGGCCAAGCGGTAGACCCGAGTGGAGTCCAGCAAGCCCATGACCAAGATCAAAACCGGGATTGTCACCGGCACCATGGCCAGAACGACCAGCGCGAAGATCAGGGTCGGGATCGACATGATAAGGTCTACTGCACGGGACATGACCTGATCGGCCCATCCGCCCAGAACGGCGGCCAGAAACCCAAGTATCGAACCGGTTACGAAGCTGAGGATCGTCGCGGCGGTGGCGATGAAGATCGTCGTGCGCCCGCCATAGATCATGCGGCTGAGAAGATCGCGGCCAATATTGTCGGTGCCCAGCCAGAATTGCGAGCTGGACGGCTCCCACACGTCGCCGACCACTTCGGCCATGCCGTAGGGGGCCAGCAGGGGCGCAAAGATCGCGATGATGAAGTACAGGGCTGTGAAGGCCAGCCCGATCATTGCAGAGATAGGGATGTTCTTCATTTCGGATGCCTCAGCCTTGGGTTGGCCAGAATGGCAACGATGTCTGCAATCATGTTCAGTCCGATATAGATGGCAGCGAAGATCACGCCGCAGGCCAGAACCACCGGCACGTCACGCTTGGTCACGTGATCGACCAGATACTGTCCCATACCGGGATAGACGAACACCACCTCAACCACGACGACGCCGACAACCAGATAGGCCAGGTTCAGCATCACCACGTTGACGATAGGCGCGACCGCGTTGGGGAAAGCATGGCGGTAGATGACCTGAAAATTGCTCAGACCTTTCAGCTCGGCCGTTTCCACATAGGCCGACTGCATTACGTTCAGGATTGCCGCCCGGGTCATGCGCATCATATGCGCCAGAACGACCAGCGTCAGCACGATGACCGGCAGAGCAATGGAGTTCAGCTTTTGCCCGAAGGACATGCTGTCATTGATCATGGCCAGAGGCGAGAACATGCCCAGCTTGACAGCAATGAAATAGACCAGAACGTAACCGATCAGGAATTCAGGGATGGAAATCGTGGTCAGGGTCACAGCTGAAATCAGCTTGTCCGGCCAGCGATTGCGATAGCGGACGGCCAGAAGGCCGAGAAAGATGGCAAGCGGAACCGATACGACTGCGGCCCAGAACGCCAGAAACAGAGTGTTACCCAGACGACTGCCGATCGAGTCTGCAATATCCAGTTTATTGGTCAGTGACTGACCCAGATCGCCCTGCAGAATGCCGCCCAACCATTCGAAATAGCGGGTCAAAGCGGGACGGTTGAGGCCCATTTCTTCGCGCAGGTTTGCCAGCGCCTCGGGGGTTGCGGATTGGCCAAGGACCGCTTGTGCAGCGTCCCCGGGCAGGGCTTCAGTGAGGCCGAAAATCAGAGCCGATGCACCGAAGAGAAGCAGGAGTCCCAGCGCAAGGCGCTGGGAAACCAGTTTGATGATTGGATGCATTAACCGTGGGCCCTATCAGGAGAACCACATCTTGCGGGACATCTGACCATTCATCATCTCTTGGGTCGGGTCGCTTTCCCAACCTGCGAGTTGATTGGTGACGCCTTCCACAAAATCGTTGAACATCGGGCAGATCAGGCCGCCCTGGTCGCGGACCATGACGCCCATCTTGCTGTAGATGTCCTTGCGCTTGTCGTTGTCCAGTTCGGCGCGTGCTGCGAACAACATCTCGTCGAACTCCGGCACCTTGAAGCGGGTGTCGTTCCAATCCGCTGTCGACAGATACGCGGTCGCGTACATCTGATCCTGCACCGGACGGCCACCCCAGTAGGAGGCACAGAATGGCTGAACGTTCCAGACCTCGGACCAGTAACCGTCGTTCGGCTCGCGCTTGATCTCCAGCGGGATACCGGCCTGAGCGGCGCTTTGCTGGAACAGAGCTGCGGCATCCACGGCACCCGGGAAGGCACCATCTGCGACACGCAGGATGATTGGCGAGCCGTCATGACCCGACTTCTGATAGTGCTCAGCGGCCTTTTCAAGGCTGAACTCGCGCTGCGGGATCGAGCCGTCAAACAGCGGGTATGCCGCGTTGACCGGCATGTCGTTACCAATGGTGCCGTAGCCACGCAGAACCTTGTCGACCAGATCCTGACGGTTGATGGCATGCTTCAGCGCCAGACGCAGTTCGTTGTTGTCGAACGGCGCAGTATCGCAGTGCATGATGAACACATAGTGCCCACGACCAGCGGTCGAATGCACAGTCAGGTTCGGCGCGCGGCCCAGCAGATCGGCAACCTTCGGCTCGACGCGGTTGATCGCGTGAACCTGACCCGATTGCAAAGCGGCCGTACGTGCGGTCGCATCGTTGATAACGATCACTTCAACGCTGTCGAAATTGCCGAAATCGGGGTTCCAGTGGTTGGCAAACTTCTTGAACAAATGGCGCACGCCCGGCTCGTCGACTTCGACCTGATAGGGACCGGTGCCGATGCCTGCGCCAGGGTTGTCCATACCGCCGTCCGGCTGGATGATCAGGTGATAGTCGGCCATCAGGAAGGGGAGGTCAGCATTCGGCTCGGTCAGAGTCACCTGGAAGTTGTCTCCGTCAGCCTTCATTGACTCAATGCCCTTCATGATGCCCAGGGCACCGGACTTGGAGTCTTCGTTGGAGTGGCGTTCCATGGTCTTCAGCACGTCTTCGCTGGTCATGGTCTTGCCGTTGTGGAATTCCACACCCTGACGCAGCTTGAAGGTCCAGACCTTGGCATCTGCGCTGCCTTCGACGCTTTCGGCCAAGCGGGGTTCGATTGAACCATCCGGTGCGACTTCGACCAGCGTGTCGCCGAATTGTCTGCCAGTCTGGAATGGCACCGAGCTGGCATAGGTCGCCGGGTCAAGCGAGTCGGTGGAGTTCCCGCCCTGCAAACCAAACTTCAGATCGCCGCCCTTTTTCGGCCCAGCCGCACGCGCGGCATCGGCAAACATGGTGCTGGCCATCGCTGCCGACACACCCAAAGCCGCCGCTTTCCCCATGAATTCGCGGCGGGTGAGTTTGCCCGCTGTGACCTGACCGGCCATGTGAGTGAGTTGTTCGTTCATTTATTGGTCTCCCAGTTGATTGGATTGCAGCCCTTGTCGGGCTTTTTATTGACGCATGAGTCAAGGTAGGCGCATTTCGGTCTGCCGAGCAAGGACAAATGTCTGACCTTTCACCACCAAAATATCACATCTGGTTGCGTGGAATGGTATCCTCCGTTTGCTTGGAAAATACCAAGGTTTCGTTTTCAAAGGCACTTATTTTCGCCTGTAAGTAAAAGTTTTCCCGGTCTGACCACATTTCACAGGACGTTTCGGTGCGCAGATCAATTCCGTCCCGGCTGAGTTCCTGCGTCCAGTCGCAATACCCTCGGGCGGAAAGCGGGTCATCCGGATGAATGGTCCAGCGTTCATATGCAGTCCCGCCGTGGGTCAGACCGTGGTGGTTGTCAGTGACAAGACCAAAGTCGTCTTCGACAATAAGACTGGTTTCACCCGAGTTCATATCGGTTTCCACACGTCGCGAGTTGCTGCTGTCGCGCAACGTCGTGACCTCGAGCGGGGTTTCGGATTCAGGGGGGTGAAACAAATGCTCGTCTCCGCCCGGTGTCGCCCGGTTCGGGATCGAAATTTCGCCGCTCGTTAAATGTATCTCGACAGGTTCCGGAGACGGCCAGATCAATGGCCAGTACGCGCTGGAAACTGCAACACGCAAGCGATGCCCTTTGGGAACGCGATAGGCGATATGGTCCAGACTCAGTGTAACTTCATAAGGTGTTCCGCATTCCAGCGGAGTAGGATTTGCATGACCGTCACGATGCGACAGATTCAAGACGCCATAGGTGATCCGAGTTGTTGCACCGTCCGGGTGGACATGGTTTAGCCGCACCGCGATCTGCGCCTGAGGACGGTCAGCGCTGACTTTCAACCGAATACGCGGCGCGCCCACGATGTCCAAATCTTCGGACAAAGGCGAACCATCGAAACCAGCGGATAGCGCATCGTCTGCGCGCTGATCCCCCGGCATGTCGGGACCCAGCCAAATTGCGCAATACTCCCCACCCTCCATGCCGCAAGTCTGGGGGGAGCGTACGCGCCTGTTCAGTGATCCATCCTGGCCAAGCCCGTCATCCGACAGAGTCAGTTTGAGGTCAGGCAGATGCGTCGTTGCGCCGGCCTGTTCTGCAATCCAGCGCCCGGGTCTATCCGTGTACCACCGCTGCGGGCGGACTCCATCCATCAGATAAGCCCGATAATCGGGGTCGTTTTCAACGCCCGTGTCCAAACCTTTCAACCAGTGATCCCACCAGCGCAGCGCCTCTTGCAAGAAACCGATTCGTGGCTCGGGCACCGCAAAGTGCGGGTATTTATGCACCCACGGGCCAACGATACCTTTCGCCGGGGCATCAAGCTGTTCAACCAGCAACGGTACAGTGTTCTTATAGGCGTCGCCCCAACCGCCAATGGCCAGGGTAGCCGCGCGGATTGCACTGAAATCTTCGCAGACCGAGCCATGGCGCCAATAGGCATCCCGTGTCTGATGGCGCAGCCAAACCAACGGCAGGAAGGGTTCCTTTTCAAGACGCTCGAGCCACAACTCACGCCAGTTCGGGCGCAGCGCCGGATCGGGGGCTCGGGACGAATAGGACCACATGGTCGCGCCCCAGCCCAAATTTTCGTTCAGCAGACAACCGCCCTTATAGTGGATGTCATCCGCATATCGGTCAGCCGTTGAACATAGCGTGATGATTGCTTTCAAAGGGTCTGGTTGAAGGGCCGCAACCTGCAGGGCGTTGAAGCCACCCCAACTGATTCCCATCATGCCAACCGCGCCCGAACACCAAGGCTGTTCCGCCAACCACAGAATTGTCGACACGGCATCATCCAGCTCTTGCTGGGTGTATTCGTCCTCCATCAAACCCTCGCTGTCGCCATTGCCGCGCATGTCAACGCGAATGCAGGCATAGCCACGTTTGGCAAACCAGGGATGGGTCAGGGTATCGCGTGGCGCCGTGCCGTCACGTTTGCGGTAGGGGAGGAATTCCAGAATGGCCGGTACGGGATTTTCGCCGGCGTCAACCGGACGCCAGACGCGTGCTGAAAGACGACACCCATCCGGCATTACTATGCCGACATCCGGTAAATCTTCGATATCGCATAGCGAATTGGGCGAGCGCGTCATTCTAAGAGTGTCTCGGTCTTTTTTACTTTGGTATGCGTGAAAATCGTCAAATCAACGCCTTATTGCGACAACAAGGTCCATCACATTCGTTCCTGTGGGCCCTGTCACCAACAATGCGCCGGCGTCGTCCAGAAAGCTACCGCTGTCAGCATGCTGCAGGGCACGATCGGCTCCGTCGCCCCAGGTCGCGCCATCGACCACCGCTCCGGCTGCGTCGGTCGGGCCATCGGTGCCATCGGTTCCGCCAACGACCACGGTCAGATCCGACACTCCGGCGATTTCCCGGGCCAGCGCCAGTGCAAGAGCTTGGTTGCGTCCACCGCGGCCAGGGTTTTCCGGCAGCACAACTGTTGGCTCACCGCCGAAAACCATGACCCCGGGTTCCATGTCTCTTATGCGTTTCCCCAGCGTCGTAGCGACCCGATTGACATCATCGTGCAGGCACTCTTCATCGGCCAACACCTGAAAACCTTCGCCGCGCGCAAGATCGACCGCCGCAGAACGTGCGTGAGCGTTGGACGCGACGATCTGTGCTTTCGCCTTAAAATCACGTGTCTCAGGTAGCGCGCCAATGCCAGACCCGATGACATTCAGATCATCACCGGGAACGTCCGAAATCGCCAGAACGGTCGCCTTGGCCCCCTTGAAATGGGCCAGAAGCCCACCGCCCTTGATCCGCGACAGCTTGCGGCGTTCTGCATTCATCGCAGTAATATCCAGACCTTCGGCCAGAAGTCGTTGGTTCAATAGTTCCAGATCGGCCAGAGTTTTTTCCGGCAACAAATCCTCGGCCAGCGAGGATGCCCCGCCAGAGACCAGCAGCAACACATGCGAACCGTGCGGCATGGCCTCAATCGTCTCGCGCAGGGCGCGGCCGCCGTCGAGGCTGCGCGAGTCTGGCACGGGGTGGGAGGCTTCGATCACCTCCACCTTTTCCGGCAAGTCCCGGCCATGATCGTCCTTGGTCACGACCAGGGTCGGACACGGCCCAAAATGGTCCAATGCCGCGCGGGCCATGGCTGCTGCCGCCTTACCAACTGCAAGGATTTGGTCCGGCGTCGGGATGTCGTCCAAAACAGCCTTCGTGGCCCTCTGTCCGTCAACCGCGTCCACTCCGGCTTGCCAGATGCGAATTGCCTGCTGCCTTTGATCCATCAACTTTCCATCCAAATCGTAACCGGCCCGTCGTTGACCAATTCCACTGCCATATCAGCCCCGAATTCACCGGTTTCGACCGGTACGCCCCGAGCCTGCAGCTGCTGGGCAAACACCTCGTAAAGGTGCTTGCCCTGATCCGGGGGGGCAGCTTCGGAAAAGCCGGGTCTGTTCCCGCGAGAGGTATCGGCGGCGAGTGTAAACTGACTGATCACCAAAGCCGAGCCGCCGACATCTACGACAGATCGGTTCATCTTTCCGGCATCATCCTTGAAAATTCGCAGTTTTGAGACCTTGGCCGCCAGTTGCTCGGCCTTGTGTTCGTCGTCACCTTGCATGGCGCAGACCAGGATCATCAAGCCCGGGCCGGTCTGCCCGATCTGTTCTCCGTCCACCGAGACGTTGGCCCGAGACACCCTTTGTAAAACCGCGCGCAAATTAGTTTTCCGTTTGGTGAAGTGTTGATCCACGCCAACTTGCTATTTCGTCCAGTTCAGCGCGACCGGTTCGAAACCCGTTGGCCGGGTGTTCTGCATCCGAGTACCCGAAAGAGATTGCGCACAATACCAAACGGTCGTCTGGAATGCCGAAATACCGGTGCAGGAATTTGCCATAGCTGGCCACAGCGGCCTGCGGGATCGTGGCAATGCCCAAGGCTTGTGCTGCCAGCGTGAAGGCCATGACAAAGCCGCCACAATCCATTGCTCCATACGGTCCAAGATCTGCAGGGCTTGAGATGATCGCGCAATGGGGTGCGCCGAAAAGGTTGAAGTTTTCCAGCGTTTGCCTGGCTGAGCCGGCCCTGTCGCCGCGTTCGACGCCAACAGCCTCATACAACGCCCAGCCGCATTCCCGTCGGCGCGCCTGATAGACCCCGTTATACGCAGTCGGGAACGGCAGGTCCGGTTCTGGCGCGCCGGTCGCGACTTCGTTCTGCAATGCCTTTCGGAACGCGTCAGTTTCGCTGCCGCTGGTGATCACGGCGTTCCAGGGTTGCGCGTTACACCAGCTTGGCGCACGTGATGCGCTGGTCAAAATCTGTTCGATCAGGGCCTTAGACACGGGGTCGGGGCGAAATGCGCGACAGGAATGCCGCTCAGTCAGCAATCGATCCAGATCTGATGGCGTCACGCTGTCCTCCCCTTCATGTTGACGAGGCCGAGGATGGCGGGAGGTTCCGGAATGTTCAAGCGCTTATAAGGAAACAGAGCTTACTGCTGACCGGTCGCCATCAGATAGCCAACACCTGCCGCAACCAGCAGGCCAAGTACCACAGCGATTGTGATCTTGATGGCGGACCACGGACGTTCGCCCTGAACGCGCCCGGTCCTGCCATTCACAACGAAACGATAGGTTTCGCCGCGATATTTGTACGCAGCCATCCAGACGGGCAGCAAGACATGCTTGAAGGTCACGTTCCGCACATCCGTGTCGATTGCATGAATACGTTGTCTGTCGCCACCAATGTCGAACCGCACATCACGTTCGATCACCCGGGCCATGTGCCCTCGTGCCTCGGTGTATCCGTCCTGCAAGTCCACCGTGTATGCCTCGGCCCGGAATCCTGCCAGATACTCTGGTTGATAAGGTTCCAGCGCCGGCAAATCCCACGGTTCCAACGCGTCCGTGTAGCTTTTGGGCAAGGACCGAGACGCCAGCACCAGCACATCGTCGAAAAACCGCGCGACCCGGCCTGATTTCGGGGACCAGCGCACCTTGGCCACACGCTGCTGCATTGGCTTGCCGTCGCGCATGACGGTTCGGGTTTCGTAGTAAACCGTGCCACGTTCGCCCTGATAATTGGACTGCGTATCCGCATCGAATGTCCAGTAGGGGACATATATCCCCTGCATCTTGCGGCCCTTGCGGGCATATTCCTTCAGCCCGTTGGGTGCGAACCAAAGCCTGCCAAGCCAATCGGACATCGCTTTGTGGGCTGAGCGTTCGTCCAGCGCGAAGGGCAAAACGCCCTTTGGTTTTATATGCCGATTGACGCCGGTTTCTGTGACTACCGGTGTGGCGCAGAATGGGCATTCCGCCGCGTGGGTGTTTGGGTCGAATTCAACCTGAGCCGCGCAGTTCGGACAGGACAGAACGCGGGTTTCTTCAATTTCACCTTCGGGCAGCTTGTCTTCCAGCGCTGCATTGAAATCCAGCTCTTTCAAACTGGCGCCGCCCCATGGGCCGGCACCAATAGTCTCTGAATGCCCGCAATGGTCGCAGGTCAGCGTGCCATCGCCGGGGTTGAACCGGTAATCCGCGCCGCATTGATCGCAGGGAAAGCGGTGTTCGTCGGTCATTGCTGAGCCTTGGTCATCCATTCATGCCGAAGTCAAGCACCCGGCGGAGGCGGAGGCAGGATCGTAAACAGTTGTGCCAGTTCCTGCACATCCCCGGCCTTCTTCCAGCCATCCTGACCGGCGGTCCAGACATGGGTGTCACGGGTGATTTCTCCGTCCGTCGCCATGCGCCCCATCTTGGCCTTCGAGAACGGACCACTGGTCTGGCCGTCCACCGCGATATGCCAGACATGCTCAACCGGGGGCGGGGGCGGCGGTGCCGCATGCGCTGGTGGTTGCGGGGCAGCGGGGGAGGGCGCTCCCCACGGGCCGCTCGGTTGACCCGCTGCCATGTTCGACATCTGCTGTGCCATCGCCATGCCCATGCCCATGCCAAGACCGGCACCCATGCCGCCTCCCTGACCGGGGTTGTTGGCCGCGGCGGTCATCGCTTCGGCTGCGGAGTATTGCGTGAACTTGCCCAGATCGCCAGCCAGCCCCATTGAGGTGCGCTTGTCCAGCGCGGCCTCGACAGCGGGCGGTAGTGAGATGTTCTCGATATAGAACTCGGGCATTTCCAGCCCGTAGCCTTCCAGAACAGGCGAAACTTCGGCAGCGATCAGCTTACCCAGATCGGCGGTGTTGGCCGCCATGTCCAGAACTGGGATGCCAGAGCCTGCGATGACGCGGCTGAACTCCTGCACGATGATGTTGCGGATCTGAAAGCTGATCTCATCCATCGTGAATTCACCGTCAGTGCCGACGATTTCAATCAGGAACTTCGCCGGGTCCTTGACCCTGACCGTATAGGTGCCGAAGGCGCGGATTCGGGTCGGTCCGAACTCGGGGTCCCGCAGCATGATCGGGTTCTTGGTGCCCCATTTCAGATCATTGAAACGGGTCGTGTTGACGAAATAGATCTCGGACTTGAACGGAGACTGAAAGCCGTGATCCCAGTGCTGCAGGGTCGTCAGGATCGGCATGTTGTTGGTCTCAAGCATATAGAGACCCGGGGTGAAAACGTCCGCCAGTTGCCCTTCATGGACAAAAACCGCTGCCTGGCCTTCGCGCACGGTCAGCTTGGCGCCGTATTTGATCGCATGCCCTTCGCGTTCGAACCGCCAGACCATGGTATCGCGGGTGTCGTCGACCCAGTGGATGACGTCGATGAATTCTCCGGTCAGAAAATCGAAAATGCCCATTGGGGTTCTCCTCTTCCGGGGCTCAGAGCGGCTGGCCCATCAGTTCTCGTGCAATGATCCGCACCACGGGGCGGGCGTTGTCTACCAAAACACCGGTTTCCAAGCGCGGATCATACAACATTGTCAGTAGTTTTTCGTCATGGCTGGTCAGCAGCGCAAATTCGTCATCGTCGTTGAAAATCGACGGACGTGCAGCCGGGCTGTCGTTGGACAGCCCCAATCCCTGAGCGATCTCTTCGTGAATGCAACTGCGACGCAGCAGATCTGGCAGTTCCGACCGGATCAGTGTCACGGCCCGAACGTATCTGTTTGGGGCCGAGCTGTTGCCCAGCGCAAAAACAAAGCAATCGATATCGGAGCGCGGGTTTGCCACCAGATCCAGAGAATCCTGGCTTATATTCGGGATCAACTGTTTCAGACGAGTTACCACGTAGGCGCTATCGTCCTTGCCCGCAAAGAAGACGTAAAAATTGGCCCTTCGGCTGACCACCGAAATCGGATGCCCTGTCACTCTGGCCAGTCTGGCAGAATACGACTCGACCTCGGCCACGTCCTGCGTGCGCGTGGCCGGCAGGACAGAGGGGCCAAATTCGGTTTGGACGCGCACAGGCCCCGCCCAACGGCTCAGCTGCCCGTCCGTTTGGCGGGATGCTACGGCCACCGCGTGGTCGGGGTATTCGCTGTAAAAGGCAATCGCTTCGAAATTGCGCGCCAGATCGTCAGCGTCATAGGGGGTATCCGGACCACCCCCATCGGTGCGCAACAGGCCCCTTGTCAGCAAGTCACGTTCAACTCGTTCATAAAACCGCGTCAAATCCTGGCTGGCGGCTGACGGCGGGACATAGGCGTTGGGCTTGGGCGCTGGTGCGACGGGGCGCTGTTCCGGAACAACGGACGACGTCAGCGCCTCATCGCAATTGGCCAAAGCCAGCAGCGATACAAGCGCCAACGCGGGTTTCAGTACACTCGAAAATCGCACGCCCAGCCTGCCTTTAGCTCGAAACCGCAGTTCCCGCGTTGTCGCCAACCCCGTCCTTGCGTGCCTTGGCGGCGGCCAGCGTGTCGCGCAGTTCGGCTTCCATCTTCTGCAGTTCCTGTTCGGCCGCAGCGCGCTTGGCCTTGCCTTCGTCCGCAATTGCCAGACTTTCGTTGATTGTGCCGATGAGGTCAGCATTGGCCTGTTTGACCGCTTCGATATCAAAGACGCCGCGCTCCATTTCTTCGCGGATCATCTTATTCGACTGACGCAGATTGGCAGCGTTGGATGTCAGCAATTCATTCGTCAGGTCATTCGCGTCACGAACGGCTGAGGCTGCTTCGGCGCTGCGCTGGATTGTGACGGCCTGTGCCAACTGCGTTTCCCACAGAGGCACGGTGTTGACGAGTGTCGAGTTGATCTTGGTCACCAGCGACTTGTCATTTTCCTGCACCAACCGGATCGATGGCAGGGATTGCATCGTAACCTGCCGCGTCAGTTTCAGGTCATGAACGCGCCGTTCCAGATCATCGCGCGCGGCACGCAGATCGCGCAGCTCCTGCGCTTTCATGACCTGCCCGTCTTCCGGCGCGGCCTGAACCTCGGCCTCTTTTTCGGGGATGTCATGGCTGTCCAGTTCGGTCAGCTTTTCCTCACCCGCAGCGATATACAGCGCCAGTTCGTCATAGAAATCCAGCGTCTTTTCATAAAGCATATCCAGCGACTTAATGTCTTTCAGCAGCGTATGCTCGTGCGACAGAAGATTATCGGTGATACGGTCGATCTGCCCCTGAACTTCTTCGTATTGCGCGGTGAACTTGGCAAAAGGCGCGGCCTTGCCGATCAGTTTTTCCCACCAACTGCGCTCGCGCCGGACATCCAGTTCACTGACCGAAAACCCGCGGATCGTGGTCACGATGTTGCGCAGGCTGTCACCGGCAGGGCCCACATCCTTGTTGCGCACATCCGCCAACATGGCCTGACTAATTTCCTGCAGTTCGGCCTGTGCGGAGGACCCGAACGAGACGATCGAGTTGGTGTTCTCCATGTCGATCTCTGCCATCCGCTTGCGGATTTCAGCGCCAACAGGTTCGTCGGCTTCCTCAAGTGAGACGACCTCGGCCGTGGGGTCGGGCAGGGCAACGGCCGTCACCTCCTGCACCAGAGTTTCAGCTTCGACCGCCTTGTTCTTGATGTCATCGGACATGGGGATAATCCTCTCTCAAATAATGGCCGGTCAGTCCAACCGGACGCCTTCGCGTTGCAGTCTTTCGCGCAACACATCAATTTCAACCGTCAGATCACTGCGGTCATCCAAAAGCATTTTACGGGTACGTGCCGCGAAATTTTGTTCAAGGTCATCCAGCAATGCCGAGAAGTCTGCCAGAGCCTGCGCATCGCGGGTGCGGGAATAAACATCTGCGAACTTGATTGTCGCGTCACGTGCACCCTGAAGGTAAACCGTCAGGTATTTTCGCGCGCCTGCCAAGTCACGCGGGTCTTCCTCGACCGTGCGGAACAGGTCGCGCGCAGTGTCCTGAAACCGTTCTACACGCGCCTCGATCCGGCGGTCGCCAGCGCGTTTTATGGCGTCCGTCATTTCGGACAGGTGGGTTTCGGCGTCCTCGACTACACGGGCGACGCGGTCTTGCTGAAAGGTGTCGACGCCTTCCATCCCCTTGTCCTTCATCGGGTCTATTCCGAAGGAGACGGAATGCAGGACGGTCGCCGCCACACCAAACAGGATAGGGGCTATCAGGCTGGCTTCGGACGCTGTCGCAGCATCCAGAAACTCGGTGCGATAGGCGGCCAGACCGATCCCAAGTCCGGTCAACAGGCTCGAGAAGATTTTTCTTGGAAAAGCCGGGCGTCGGGCGGTGCGTCGGGAATGGTACGCAGCTTCGGCCCGCAGCCCTTCACGCAGCAGAAAAGCGGCAGCCGTCAAAACACCGGCGGCAACCAGCCCGATTGTCATTCCGACAGCACCGTCGTTCAGGGAAAGAAACACCAGCGGGACGGCAGGAAGAAACAACAGGTTTGCGCGTGCCCCGGCGGGTTCGACACGTGCGCCGTCATACTGGCCGCGCGGAGGTTGATCCGACGTGTCGCCCTGGGGGCTGTATTTTCCGCCATAGCGTTTGGCCATGTGCTCACAAGCCCCCAAGCAGGCCGGTGCAGACGCCCAACATAAGCGCTAGCAGCACGACATAGGCCAGTTTTTGCACTCCGGTCCCGGACATGGCGCCCCCCAATGATGCCCCTGAGGGAAATCTAGGCCATGAGAGGCCATGGCGCTAGGGGGAAGGTTGTATAACCTGCGTCACTTGCGAGGTTTCTTGCCGATCGGAGGCCGTTTTCTCTGGGGGCGGACGGGTCGTTTGGCCGGGGTGTCGGGTTCGGCGTCCAGACCCAATTGATCCCTCATGACCCTGCGGCGAATTTCCTCGACCTCGCCGGGTTTCAAATTCCCCAGTTGAAAGGGGCCATAGGATACGCGCAACAGACGGTTCACGGCATAACCGATATCTTCCATCGCGCGGCGAATCTCTCGGTTCTTGCCCTCGCGCAGTCCGATTGTCAGCCAGGCATTTGCCCCTTGCTGGCGGTCCAGCGTCACGGTCATCGGCTGAAAGCGTTCGCCCTCAATCACCAGCCCCTTTCGCAATGGGGCAAAATCTTCATCCTTGGGGCGGCCATTCACACGCACACGGTACTTCCGCAGCCAGCCTGTCGCGGGCAATTCCAGCTTGCGCTTGATGCCGCCGTCGTTGGTCAGCAGCAGCAACCCTTCCGAGTTCAGGTCCAGCCGGCCAACGCTCATGACGCGGGGCATGTCCTCGGGCAGGTTGTCGAAGATCGTCGCGCGCCCTTTTTCGTCGCGCGTCGTCGTCACCAAACCCGACGGTTTGTGATACAGCCACAGGCGCGACGGTTCTGGTTCCGATACCGGTTTGCCATCAACGGTGATCTTGTCTTTGGCGGTGACGTTCAGCGCAGGGCTGTTGATGGTCTTGCCATTCACACTCACACGACCGGCTTCGATCATGCGTTCAGCTTCACGACGCGAGGCGACGCCTGCGCGGGCAAGGACTTTGGCGATCCGGTCGCCGGGAGGAGGGGTGTTGCTCATCCGCAGGCCATAGCGCATCCCGGCCGCTTGCGAAAGACGGGTTTCTGAGGCAGTCAGGGGCATGGAGTTCAGATCTCACATGAAACTCGCGCTGGAGCAGGCGCGCGCGGCGGCAGATCGCGGCGAAGTTCCGGTGGGCGCGGTCATCGTCTCGGCCGACGGCAAGGTCGTTGCCGCTGCTGGTAATCGTACGCGGGAGCTGAATGATCCTACCGCCCACGCTGAGATTCTGGCCCTGCGAGCAGCCTGCGCCGAAGCCGGGTCCGAGCGTCTGCCTGACCACGATCTTTATGTGACGTTGGAACCCTGCGCGATGTGTGCGGCGGCTTTAGCTGCGGCACGTATCCGGCGCATCTATTACGGGGCCTCCGATCCGAAATCCGGTGGTGTGGCTCATGGCGCACGCGTGTTTTCGCATCCGCAAGCCCATCATGTGCCCGAGGTTTACGACGGCCTCTCGGCAAAGGAATCCGAAAATCTGCTGAGATATTTCTTTGTGGAGAGGCGGTCGCCCTGAAATTGGCGCCGTGCAACGACGTCACTTCTGCCAGTCAAGCCTGTAAATCTTGTGATCTCCCTTCAGGCCTTTCAGCGGCACGGTTGCGGCATCGGAAAACGAGAACTGAGTCCCACTTCCAACCATTATTCTGGTGGCGTCTGACACACGAATCTCATCCGGGGCGCACATAGAGGCGATCCGCGCCGCTTTGTTTACCACCGTTCCAAAATAGTCCCCGTCGGTCTCGAGAACATCACCTGTGTGAATGCCAATTCTGGCCCGAAGGCGTGGTTCGTTTTTGTCGGAATGCAATTTCCGTTGGATCGACTGGGCTGCCTCAAGCGCACTATGGGCCGTTGGGAACGCGGACATTGTTCCGTCGCCCAGCGATTTTATCATTTTCCCGCCTGTTTGATCGATTTCCGCTTCGACTTTTTCCAAGTGGTGTCTGACGGCCCGGTTCCAGAGATGATCACCGATTGCCTGTGCTATGGCCGAGCTATCGGCAATGTCGGTAAACATGATCGACAATATGCCTGAAGGGCTTTGCTGTAATTCTTCCTGATCCACGGCCAGCAACAGGTCGTCGAAACTTTGGGATTCGAACCCCATTGCTTCAATATTCGAAACGGGATTGGAATTGTGGATCTGAACAATGCGCCATACGGCGTCTTCAAGAATGAATACAAAGGAAATACGAAAATCCACGGCCTTGTCTGTTTCCGGCGCGTAGACCTTGGCGCGCCAGACAGCCCAACCGACCGGGCCAAATTCATGCGCGACGATGCTGGACTCGTTGATAACGAATTTCGGGACGTCCTCGATATAGGCTTTGTACCCGGTCCGAAGAGCGTCTCCGATCCAGAACTCATTGTCCGCTGATCCCAGATAGGTCAGAGCACTGGACTTTGAAAACAAATTGACGACGACATCTGTATCACGCGCGCCAAATGCCGAGACCCACCTTTGTACTATGGCCTCCAATTCCGGAGATGTGGCAATACGATCATCCATTCTTTGAAGATTTTGGTTCAAAATACGACTTTGACTATATCTTATAGCCGTATCGACGTCATCACTTCCGGTTCAATGACCTCCACACCCGGCAAACCGTCAATCAGGGCCTGAGCCGATTGTTCCAGAACCGGAAACGTCTTGTAGTGACATGGAATCACCGTTTTGAAGTCGAAATAGCGCTTTGCCGCATACGCGGCGGCTTTCATATCCATCGTGAAATGGCCACCGGCTGACAGAATGCCGATATCGGGTTTGTAATAATCTCCCATCCAATCCATGTCGGCCATGATGTCGGTGTCACCCGAGACATACAGCATGCGTCCTTCCGAGGCGATCATGAACCCGACCTCGCTACCACCGGTGCGCAGTCCGTCGGGTGTGGAAAAGGTCGAGCTGTGGGAGGCTGGAACCATCGACACTTTGACTCCGTTCAGGTTCACGGTTCCGCCTTTATTATAGCCGATGGTTTCCAGCCCCTCGGCCTCGCTCCAATACCCCATCAGATCGTATTGCCCGACAACGGGAACCTTCAGGTGGTTGGCCAGCGAGACGACATCCGCGACGTGGTCGAAATGCGTGTGCGTCAGAAGGATATGAGTCGCACCTTCCAGCGCGGCGTCATGTTGATCTTCGGACAAGACCGGGTTCCCCGTCAGCCAGGGATCGATCAGCAGAACCTGACCACCAGTTTCGATGCGAAAACTGCCGTGACCCAGCCAAATGATATCCATGAAATAGTCCTCCCAAACAAAGTGTTGGCTTTAATCTAACATCGGATATGTAAAAGTTCATGGACTGGTTTCAGGAAATTGATGGCTATTGCGAGCGCTTGTCGCCCGCCTATTGGGCCGAACCTATAAACGCGGTGACAAACGCCGCGTTTTTGATTGCAGCTTTTGTCATGTGGCGGCGCGTGCGTGGGCTAGGGATGCCTTTGGCGACGTTGCTGGTCGTTATTCTGGCCGCCATCGGGCTTGGCAGTTACCTGTTTCATACCCACGCGCAGGTCTGGGCCGCGATGGCGGATGTTCTGCCGATCCTGCTGTACATTCTGGTTTATATCTTCGCGATCAACCGGGACGTCTGGCATATGCGGCCGTTGGCGGCCGGGGTCGTGACGGCGCTGTTCATCCCTTATGCCGCGGCGACCGTGCCCCTGTTCCAGTTTGTGCCGGGTTTGGGTGGATCAGCTGCATATGCGCCGGTTCCGTTGCTGATTCTGATCTATGCGTTTCTGTTACGCCATCGGGTGCCGGACACCGCCCGTGGTTTAGCCATCGGAGCGGTGATTCTGATCGCCTCGATCACCTTTCGCGCGCTGGACGAACCGATTTGCGGGCAGATCCCTCTGGGCACGCATTTCATGTGGCACATCCTGAACGCCATGATGTTGGGCTGGATGATCGAGGTCTATCGGCGGCACCTGGCCCGCGCGGCTCAGGTCTGAAACGCCGCGGCCAGATGGTCGGGCAGGTCGAATTCGGACAAAACCCGCGCCCGGCCGTCGTCTGACATTTTGCGGGCGGTTTTCTCGACGATGTTCTGGATTTTCTCGGCGGAGTGCTTTTTGGCGAACGGAGCGAAGTACCATTTGAGGAAAACAAAACAGATCACGTCCTCCAATGCCTGCACCTCTGCGTCGCGCTTGATGCCCTGTTTGCGCAGCATCCGACCAGCGGCTTCGACATCGTCGGCGCTGTAGCCGCTCTGTTCCATCAGGCCCGTCACAACGTCAGCGTGATGAACGCCTTGGGCTTTGCGCCATGTCAGGTATCCAGCGCGACCTTCCGGGTATTCACTGCGCGCCAGTTTCCACCGTTCGACATGCTGACCCCTTGCGGCGAACTGCAACGGATCGGATGCATCCGGGAACAATCGATCCAACTCGGCGCTCATGCGCTGACCATACAAAAGCTCGGCTGGCTGGCCGTCTTCCAGGTTGGGGTCTTGTGAGTTGGCCGCATCAATTGCGTCCAGAACAGCTTGCTTGCGCGCGTTCATCTTTCGCTCCGTTGGCTTGCCGGATCTGCAGCGCAGACCGGTGGGTCGTTTCGTGCCATCGTAACGGTTTGCTGCATGGGGCGCAGCAAGCAATTGCCGGGTCGGCACCAGTTTGGCCGACCCAGCCGCGGGTCATGTTACTTGCCCGGCTTGGTCTGATCCTGGGTGACGGGCTCGGAAACCTGATCGGGGAACATCAGGCTACGGGTCAGGGTGTCCATGGTTGGGCCAAAAGCGCCTGCTTGTGCCTGCGCTGCAAGAACTGTGGTGGCCAATACAAGGGCGGTCATGAACGTTTTCATCGCTTTTCTCCGATTAATAGGCTGTGCCATGCCATATGAAGTGAACAGTTCAGTTCAGTTTTTCAAGAGGTAAAATGAACTAATCGGTTTACTTTTTCGCATAGGGGGTATGCAGAAATGAATGACCGGATCGGATTTTGTGGACCTTCGCGACAGATCCAAGGCAGGATCGGGGCCTCGGCGGTCTTGCGACCCGACGACCAGACAGGTAAATGCCCCCTAACGCATATGAGGATATCCGATGTCGATTGACCAAAGCAATGCCGCCAAGGTGGCCAAACTGGCCCGGATCAAGGTCGAGGATGACGCGCTGCCGGCGCTGGCATCCGAGTTCAACACCATCCTTGGGTTCATCGAGCAACTCAACGAAGTGGATGTCGAAGGCGTCGAGCCGATGGTCTCGGTCGAACCGATGCGCCTGAAGCGTCGCGAGGATGTGGTCACCGATGGCAATCAGCAGGACAAGGTTCTGGCCAACGCCCCTGATGCGCGCGAAGGGTTCTTCGCTGTTCCCAAAGTTGTGGAGTAAGACATGAGCGATCTGAACAAACTGGGCCTGGCCGAAGCCCGCGACGCGCTGCGTAAGGGTGAAGTAACTTCGGTCGAGCTGACCGAATCCTGCCTCAAGGCCATCGATGACGCGGACGCGCTGAACGCTTTTGTCCACAAGACACCCGAGATCGCGCTGGAGCGCGCCAAGGCTGCGGATGAGCGGATCAAGGCTGGCGATGCCCCGTCGATGTGCGGCCTGCCGATCGGCATCAAGGATCTGTTCTGCACCAAGGGCGTACCCTCGCAGGCAGCTTCGAAGATTCTGGAAGGCTTCAAGCCCGAATACGAATCCACCGTGTCGCAGCAACTGGCCGACGCAGGCGCAGTGATGCTGGGCAAGTTGAACATGGACGAGTTCGCGATGGGCTCGTCCAACGAAACCTCCGTTTACGGCAACGCGGTCAGCCCGTGGCGGCGCGGCAATGACGACGCGCAACTGACGCCAGGTGGTTCGTCGGGTGGCTCGGCCTCGGCCGTGTCCGCTGACCTGTGTCTGGCGGCGACCGGCACCGATACCGGCGGTTCGATCCGTCAGCCCGCCGCCTTCACCGGCATCACCGGCATCAAGCCGACCTATGGCCGTTGCTCGCGCTGGGGTATCGTTGCCTTCGCTTCCTCGCTGGATCAGGCAGGCCCGATGACCAAGGACGTCCGCGACGCTGCGATCATGCTCGAGGCGATGTGTGGTCACGATCCTAAGGATTCGACCAGCACCGAGCTGGCAGTTCCAAATTTCGAAGCCATGCTAACAGGCGACATCAAGGGCAAGAAAATCGGTATCCCAAAAGAATACCGCATGGACGGCATGCCCGCCGAAATCGAAAAGCTATGGGCTGACGGTGCCGAGATGCTGAAAGCTGCGGGTGCCGAGATCGTCGATATCTCTCTGCCGCACACCAAATACGCGCTGCCTGCATATTACGTTATTGCCCCGGCTGAGGCGTCCTCGAACCTGGCTCGATACGATGGTGTCCGCTATGGCCGCCGCGCACAGCTGGCGCAGGGCGATGGCATCACCGAGATGTACGAGAAGACTCGCGCCGAAGGCTTTGGTCACGAAGTTCAACGCCGTGTCATGATCGGTACCTATGTTCTGTCGGCTGGCTTCTACGATGCCTACTATAATCGTGCGCGCCGCGTTCGGACGCTGATCAAGAAAGATTTCGAAGACGTTTTTGCTGCTGGCATTGATGCGATCCTGACGCCAGCAACGCCTTCGGCCTCGTTTGGCCTGGGTGAGATGACCGAAGCGGATCCGGTGCAGATGTACCTGAACGACGTCTTTACCGTAACGGTGAACCTGGCCGGTCTGCCCGGTATCTCGGTCCCGGCTGGTCTGGACAAGCAGGGTCTGCCGCTTGGTCTGCAGCTAATCGGCCGTCCTTGGGACGAAGGCGATCTGCTGAACACAGCCTATGCGCTGGAAAGCGCCGCGGGGTTTGTGGCCAAGCCGGGCAAATGGTGGTAATCCTCGGATCAGGCAAGACGAGCTAAGACGGAGCAGCCGAATGCGCTTTACGCTTCTGATCCCCGCAATCGGGCTTGTGGCCGCCTGCAACACGGTGGCCCCGGTCCAGGGTACAGGTTTCAACACGCCCCAATACCAGGCGCAGCGCGAGGCTGCGCTGGCAGGGCAGGGGTATACCGGAAACCCTCTGGTTGGCCCGTCTGAAGTCTCAGAACAGCAACTGGGCGCTCCCGGCACCACGCCGACGGGTGACAACGCTGATATAGCCTCAGCAACAGCTGCTGCTTTGGCCAGCACATCGGGGCAGAGTACGGTCACTCAAGCCCCGCTTTCTGCGACCAGCAACAACGCGATCTCCGATGAACAGGATTTTGAGGCCGTATCGGGCCGTCGCACAATTGAATCCGACGCGGCACTAATTCAGCAGAACCGCCAAACCTACGAAGTCGTCACCCCGACCGCCGTTCCGCAACGTGGTTCGGATGGGCAACCGAATATCGTGCAATACGCTCTGAGCACTTCGAACCCTGTTGGCACACAACTCTACAGCCGTGCCGGTTTCAACCTCGAGGCCAAGGCTCAGCGTAATTGCGCCAAGTTCCCATCGCCGGATCAGGCTCAGATCGAATTTCTGGCCAATGGAGGCCCGCAGCGTGATCGCAATGGGCTGGACCCTGATGGCGATGGCTACGCCTGCGGCTGGGATCCCAGTGCATTCCGCAGTGCCGTCAACAACTGAATCGCTGTCGCCGATCTGGCACCCATCGCCCAATTTCGGGCCGCGCAGGGACGGGCTGACGCCGTCGCTGATCGTTCTGCACTATACGGCCATGGACAGCGCGCAGGACGCGCTGGACCGGCTGTGCGACCCCGTTCATGAGGTCTCGGCGCATTACCTGATCGGTGTTGACGGAACATTTTGGCAGATGGTTCGGGAAAGGGACCGCGCCTGGCATGCCGGGGCCGGAGAGTGGCATGGGCAGAACGACATCAACTCCCGCTCAATCGGCATCGAGCTGGACAACACCGGCCGGCATCCGTTCTCTGAGCCACAAATGAACGTGCTGGAGCGGTTGCTGCGCCAGATCATGCACCGCTGGGCCATTCATCCAAACGGTGTAATCGGACATTCCGACATGGCCCCGGGCCGAAAATTTGATCCGGGCTCCCGATTTGACTGGTTGCGACTGGAACGCAACGCGCTGGCCGGGCGACGCGGAGACCCTGAAGGACCTCGAGACGCTCCAGTGGATCAGTTCCGCGCTTTGGCAAGGGCCGCTGGTTTCAGCGCCGATGTTGACGACGAAACCCTATTGTCCGCTGTCCGCTTGCGCTATCGACCCTGGGGCAAAGGCCCGTTGCGCTCTGCCGATCTCGCACCTTTAACCAAACAAACCTGATCCGCGCTTCATCCGGCCAAAAATACCTCGGGGTTGAATTGGCCGCAGGCCAAGAAGGGGCTGGCCCCTTCGCGCCCTCATCCACCCTTGACGCCGCTGGGCCCAGAGCGTACCCACCCAAATGCGCGGAGGGCCGGATGGCCGCTGGGGCTTAGGCCCGAGAGGAAAGTCCGGACTCCACAAGACAACGGTGCCGGGTAACGCCCGGGCGGGGCAACCCGACGGAAAGCGCCACAGAAATCAGACCGCCACGGCCTGTCGAAGGTTCGCCTTCGGCAAAACGTGGTAAGGGTGAAACGGTGGGGTAAGAGCCCACCGCGCCGCTGGCAACAGCGGCGGCACGGCAAGCCCCACCGGGAGCAATGCCAAATAGGGTCCCCGCGCGGGATGGTCGGCGTCAGCCGATACCACCGCTAAGCGCGTCTTGGCCGAGAGGGACCGGGTTGGCAGCTTGAGCCGCGCAGCAATGCGCGGCCTAGAGGAATGGTCATCGAAGGGGGCAACCCCGGAACAAGATCCGGCTTACAGGCCCTCCGCGCGTATTTCCCGATCAGTTGCCCGGCGGCGTGTAGGCACCCGTCAGTTTCGCAGCTTTTTTGGTGACGGCGACGAAATCTTTCGCCGTCCAGGCACGTACCGTTTCAATCTTTGAAACAGCGCCGGACGCGGCAACGGCCATGCCAATTGCAACTGCATCCGTGCCATCCGGGGCCTCGCTGATGACCACAACATCATTGTCCCCGGTGGTCATATAAAACGCCAGTAACTTGCCGCCGACTTTTTTCAACAGCTGCTTTACAGGCGCTGTGCGATCTGCGGGTTTCTTCAGCATTCCTTTGACGCCTTCCTGCGAATAGGACGCGTATGTGATGAAAACAGGCATTATCTCTCCTCCTTGGGTCAATGCTTTTGGAACTATGAAATTGGCCGGCTCCACGGCCTGTAATCTTGCTTCAGAATCCAGTCAGAACTGCGTCCAGAACGACCCACAAACCCGCTGCGATCAGCACTATTCCCGTCAGTGCGGGCAGCCAGCGCGCGCCGGGCAGCAGCTTTTCCAGGGCCACGTACACGGCAATACCGGCGATCCAGTACAGGTTCATGATACCGCCCACGAACAACAGCGCCATCAATGCCCAGCAGCAGCCGAGGCAGTACAACCCGTGCAATGCTCCGGTTCGGAGCGCGCCATAGGCTCCGGGCCGATTATGATCTGCAATGAACCGGGCAGGGCTCTGACAGTGCTTCAGGCATGCGGTTTTGAGGTCGGACAACTGATAGGCTCCGGCGGCAATCAGAACGCACCCGGCAAAGGCCTTGGACCGGATTGTCATCATGGGTCCATCTGACAACCCGACGCTTTCCAGCCCCCATTGCAAGCTGGTCGCAATAAGGCTGAAAAATGCCCAGGCGATCAGATATCCCGTTAAGAAGCAAAAGCTGAAACGCGCCGCCTTGTCCCTTTCACGACCGACCCGCTTTATCGCCGTGTACAGCAGAACCGCCGGAGCGGCACTGGGCGTCATCATCGCGATCATCATGACCCACCACATCAGAAAGATCAGGATCGCGTATTGCAGATCCCAAACGGGTGGACCGCCCATTTGCATGGGCTCTCCGATCGGGCCGGCCATCCGGGTCATCTCGGTGGCGGTCATGTTCATGCCAATTCCGGCAATGGTGTACCATGCCGAGGCCAGAACGATCAGGAACACGCCTCCAAGTACGATGGCCCGGTCATGCAGCATCAGCCGCTCGACCGCCCCTGTGCGAGGCGGAGTGGGGTGCGATGTCATGGTATGCCCCGGATCAGGCGCCCAGGACACCATGGCCCGAAATGTTCAGATGGGCCAGATGAGCATGGGTCGCGTCAAAGGTCAGACTGATTTCACCGCCATGTGTTTTGGCCGAGCCAGAGGCGGCCTCGGCGTGACGGTATTCGAACCCGTTGGGCAGTTGAATCGAAGCCCTGTGCGCCGCGCCGGATACGATATGCGGAATTGGGCTGACCTCGACGTCGAATATCCCCGTTGCCTTGGCAAAGCCCGTACGCTCGTCACGATTCCAGTTCAGTTCAATCGGAACGTAAAGCGTTTCGTGTTTGGTCGGCGCCATTGCGCTGTAGACGTACCACATCGTGGCCATCTCATCGGTATCTTCACCCGTCATGATGGCCTGAAGGGCCGCGCGCTGATCTACGCTGGCGCTTTCGTCGATGATCAGTTGCATCTGGCCGTTGCCCTCATGGATCGGGCCTGGCCAGTAGTACACTCCGGCAGCTCGCACCCCGGCCAGATCAGTGTCTCCGTAGTGACCGCTTTCGATGTCGAACACGACGACGGCTTCGCAATTGCCGTGTGTCGGAAGTACGCTGAACTGGCACGGGCAGCCAAAGTTGCAATTGCAATTGGCCAATTCTTCGCCCTTGATGGTCCACTCTGTCATGATGCCCCCCAAAACAATATCAATCATGCAAACTCTGCTATTGCAGTCGCTTGCCTGTTCATGGTGCCTCGATGACCGAACCCGAAATTGGTTTCTTGGGATTTTTGTTGGGCGAAAACTATCACAAATTCGAATTTCATACAAATTAGGTTCAGGCATGTGCGGGAATACGCCTGTTGCAAGATCATTGGATCAAACTGGCGCTGCGGTCTGCCAATATCTCTTAACCTAAGATAGCGCGCCATGTGGCCTTTCGCGTAATCTGTTTAGCCGCCCGTTGCGGCAGTGAATGATTGCGTCACAGAAATCTGTTAAGTTGCGGAAACGCATTTTGAGAACCGGGAGGATTGTTATGAGTTTCATGAAAGCGCTGGCCTCGGTCGCGGTTGGATTTGCCGCCGCAAAAGGGATCGAGAAATACAAGCAAATGGGTGGAATGGCCGGGCTGCAGGACATGATGCAAGGTGCCGGAGGCGGCTTTGGCATGGATCAGCTTGGCAAGATGGCGGAACAGTTCGGCATGCCGGGGGGCGCAGCAGGATTGCAGGAAATGATTGGAAAACTCGGCATGGCGAACCCGGCCGGGGCTGCTGGTCTCGGCGGGTTGATGAATGCCATGCAAGGCGCGGCAAAGACCGGCAGCCAGCAAACCGTGGACATGATGGAGACGGTGTTCAAGGGCACTCCGGGCGGTGCCGTGATGGAGGTGCAGGCCAAGGTGATGCTGCGCGCAATGATCCAGGCGGCCAAAGCGGACGGAGAGCTGGATGAACATGAAAAGGAAACCATTCTCGGCGAGTTGGGCGACGATATCAGCGATGAGGAACGCACCTTTGTTCAGGACCAGCTGAACGCCCCGATTGATGTGATCGGGCTGGCTGCCGAATCCGGTGCGCCGCTGAAAACGCAGGTCTACGCCACGTCACTGGCGGCGATTCGTCTGGATAACCAACGCGAGGCGTCTTACCTGAGGCAACTGGCTACCGCGTTGGGCTTATCGGACGCCGAACGTGACCAGATACACGCGTATATGGGCGCGCCAACCCTATAGGCCTTGGACTGTTCCCATAACAGTCACCCATGTGCCCGATAGCTCTTGACACGGGCCGTGCAAGGCGTAAAAGCGCACGCTCATAGGAATTCAACCGAAAGGCCCCTGCCTTTCCGGACGCAGGAGATAACCATGGCGAAGCCGACGACAATCAAGATCCGTCTGAACTCGACCGCGGGCACGGGCCACTTCTACGTGACCAAAAAGAACGCTCGCACAATGACCGAGAAAATGACCGTTCGTAAATACGACCCGGTCGTTCGTAAGCATGTCGAGTACAAGGAAGGCAAGATCAAATAATCTGCCGTCCGTCTTGGACAAGTTCAAAAGGGTTCCGCAACAGCGGAACCCTTTTTTGTTTCACCTGCGGGCGCTGCCAGGTGAACACCCGGTTGGAGCCGAGAACCTGGCCGTTGCAGTGGCGCATCAGCGCCTTTCCTATTCGTCCGAGCGGCGGGTTGCTTTTTGCAGCACCTTGACCATACGCTTCAGCAAACCGTCCCAAAATGTTGGTCGCCATGAAAAAAATCTTGTTATCCACAATTACCGTGCTTGCCCTTGCGGCCTGCGAAGACCCCTATAACCGTTCCGGCGTGGGGTTTACCGGCATTGATGGTGAGCCGCGGACTGTCTCGGATGTGCCGGGCTCGGTCGCGTTTGTGCCACAGGCTACGAACATCCCGGCAGAACTCGCCATCCTTCCCGCAGTAAACGTGGTCACAGATGAAACCGAGCTGCAGAAAGTTGCGCGGGTCGCGATCGATAATGGCGGTCAGACCGACACCAACGCCGTCGCCCTCAGCGGCTCGGATGTCAATCTGTACCTGAGCACCGTCAAAGTGAACGGCACTTTGTTCGGTGTGCTTCGGACTGCAAACAATGGCACACGCGTGGACAACAGTATCGGCGCAGCATTTGGTCAAAATGCCGAACAGTTTACGGGGTGTTTGCCAACTGGCGAAGTGTATCGCAAAGGGACATCGTCGCGCAGCTCGGGGTTTGCCGTGGCTCTGAATTGCAGCTGATCGAACCAACGGATAGTTTATCCAAAGGCCCTCACCGCGCTGGTGAGGGCTTTTTCATTTCCGGTGATGCATGCCAACGAAAAAGGCGGGCCGATGTGGCCCGCCTTTTATTTCGAACAATGGTTTGCCGTTATTCGCGGTTGCCGAACAGCTGCAGCAGGAACATGAACATGTTGATGAAGTCCAGATACAGGCTCAGCGCGCCCATGATGGCGGCTTTACCCAGCCATTCCTGATCGCCCGAATGGGCCATCTGCAGGTAAGTGTTCTTGATGTTCTGCGTGTCATAAGCCGTGAGGCCAGCAAAGATCAGCACGCCGATAACCGAGATGGCAAAGGCGACAGCCGAAGAAGCCAGAAAGATGTTCACGATCGAAGCTACGATCAGGCCGATAACGCCCATGATCAGGAACGTGCCCATCGCGGACAAGTCTTTCTTGGTCGTGTAGCCATACAGCGACAGGCCCGCAAAGGCGATCGCCGTGATCAGGAACACCTGAATGATAGACTGGCCGGTGAAGACCAGGAAAATCCAGCTGATCGACACACCCATGACCGCCGCAAACAGATAGAACACGGTCTGTGCTCCGGCTGCGGACAGGCGGTTAATCCCGGCGCTGAAGCCAAAGATAAAGGCGAGCGGTGCGAACATGATCACCCATTTCAGAGGCGAAGCGAACAGGGTGTAGCCGAACGAAGTCAGGTATTTGCTTTCGCTCAGCTGTGCTGCCGCCGCTGACGGATCGGTTGTGGTCGCAAGGCCTGAGATCGCCCAAGCCGCTGCAAACGTAATCAGCATGCCCACGGACATCGTGCCGTAGACTTTGTTCATATGGGCGCGCAGGCCCTCGTCAATCTGGGCAGCGCGCGCGCCGGTCGCCGTCCGGATCGTGTCAAATTGTGCCATTAAGGGTCTCCCTTCGCATAGTTCTTATCGTGGCCCCGATACGGGCCCCGTTCCCCGCAAATATCGGCAAGTGCGGGCTGCGTTTCAAGGGTTTAAAGGCGGAAACTGGCTAAAACACGCAACAAAAATGGCAGCCCGGTGATCCGGACTGCCTTTCGACGTCAAAAGATGCAAACATGCGTTACTTTTGCCAGAAATCCGGGGCGTCCCAGACAAATCGCGCGGCCTCGGCTTCGGCCTGTTCACGGGTGATCCCGATGTCTTCCAGGGCGCGGTCATCCAGTCTTGCAAGCGATTGGCGCTGACGCTGAAGGGCCAGCGCCCCCCAAAGCGAGGACAACGAAAAGCGACGCTGAGGCTTGCAGTGTTGTTTGAGTGCAATTTGGGTCATGTCTATTGTCCTTTCATAGAATTCCGATGGTTCTCATTGGTTCCATCAACTTCCTTGATTTATATGGACTGATATGTCACATTTTGAAAATGAATATTTTTGAAGAGATGCATAAGGATCTGTGAACATGCGAAATCTGGACATCACCACCCTTCGTTCATTTGTTGCCGTTGCGGATCAGGGCGGCGTGACGCGGGCCGCCGGATTTCTGCATCTGACTCAGTCTGCTGTTTCCATGCAGCTGAAGCGGCTGGAAGAGTTGCTGGGTTTGGAGTTGCTGGACCGCAGTGGTCGCACAATTGCGCTGACGGCCTCTGGTGAACAACTGCTGGCCTATGCCCGGCGTATGATCGCTTTGAACGATGAGGTGATATCTAAGCTCACGGACCAGGCTTACGAAGGCGAAGTTGTTCTGGGCGTTCCGCATGACATCGTCTACCCGGCCATTCCTCGGGTTTTGCAACGGTTCAACGCTGACTTCCCGCGGGTCCGCGTGCAATTGGTATCGTCTTATTCGCTGCAGCTGAAAGAGATGTTCAATCGCGGCGAATGCGATCTGATTCTGACGACCGAGGCTTCGACGGCGGACGGATCTGAAACCGTGGCCGAGTTGCCGTTGCGCTGGATTGGTGCTCCGGGCGGGTCGGCATGGCGCAAGCGCCCGATCCCTCTGGCAGTTGGCCGACGGTGCGTGTTCCGGCCGCAGATGATTTCGGCCTTGGACGCGGCGGGCATCCCGTGGGAACTGTCGGTCGAAACGGAAAACGACCGCACCATCGAGGCCACCGTCAGCGCTGACCTGGCTGTTCACGCTATGCTTGACGGCACCGAGGCGGCACATCTCGAACAGATCGATGCCGCAGGGGCGCTGCCCGATCTGCCAGCGCACATGATCAACCTGTATGGGGGCGAGGCCGGACGCGGTGCCGTCGTTGAGGCTCTGGCCACCTTGGTTCGTCAGAACTTCCGTATGCTGGGCAGCGCGCCGTTAAAGGCTGTTGTTGGGTAAGCGCCTGTCAGGGCGTCACCACGACTTTGCCGGTGGCAACCCGGTCGCGCAGCAGGTCCATGCCCTTTTCGGCTTCGGCCAATGGAAGCACATGGCTGATATGGGGCTTGATCCGACCCTCAGCGAGCCAGCCAAATAGTGTGTCAAAACTGTCCTGAACGATCTGGGGTCGGAACTTCAGGTAGCCGCCGATGTAGAATCCAATCACCGTCAGGTTTTTTACCAGCAGATGATTCGCCGGGATTTGCGGAACATCACCGCCTGCAAATCCGATGGGCAGCAGTCGGCCTTCGGGGTTGGTTGCCCGGAACGCGGCTTTGAACACGTCGCCGCCGATTGCGTCATAGACGACATCCGCGCCGCCCAGTTCCTTGACGCGTGCGCGCAGGTCTTCGGACGCGTCGATCAGATAATCGGCACCTGCCGCGCGGGCGACATCCAGTTTGTCCTGCCCCCGTGCATGGGCGATCACAGTGGCGCCCATCAGTTTGCCGATCTCGACGGCTGTCAGCCCGACGCCGCCTGCTGCACCAGTTACCAACAGGGTTTCGCCGGGTTGGAGGTGCGCGCGATGGTCCAGGGCGATGTGGCTGGTGCCGTAAGCGATCTGGATCGCTGCAGCGTTTTCAAAGCTTATCCCATCGGGCAGGGGGATCGCCCGGTTCGCGTCAAAGACGCCATACTCAGCCAGGCCGCCCTGACCTGAATATACAGCCACGCGATCTCCGAGGCTGAGGTGCGCGACGTCCGGGCCCAGCTTGTCGACGACACCGGCGATTTCCAATCCAAGCGTGAACGGAGCCGTCGGTGTGTCCTGATAGGTCCCTTTCTGCATCAACAGGTCAGCGAAGTTCAGTCCACAAGCCTTTATAGCGACGCGAACCTGTCCTGCGCCGGGCTCGGGCAGGGCGACTTCACTCAGTCGGGCTGCGGCGCCTTCGGTTGGAATAGAGTATGCCAGCATGATCGCGCTCCGTCCTTTTTTCGGGGCATAGATTCGTTTCAACTGCGGATTGTCAATCATTTCCCGACGGTGTCGGTTGTCTGGTGCACAATTGGTTGGCGGTGCAGGCCAAGACGCTGCGTCGAAATTGTACAACCCTAAATCTTTGTCGCCCGAAACAAATTCAACCTTCTTGAAAAAATACCCAAATGAGGCAATATTGCGCTATGGTGCTGTTTTGGGGGCATGATCCAAAATTAGGGAGTGGTTAAGCACGACTCGCTAGTGTTGCGATGACAAAGATCACGCGCCCTTGGTAGTTGTGTGTAGTAGAGGAGAATACCAATGACCCATCACGTCGATGTCCATGTGGGCAAGCGCGTCCGACATCGCCGCTGGCTGATTGGCATGACCCAGCAACAGTTGGCTCAGCAAGTTGGTATTAAGTTTCAACAAATTCAAAAGTATGAAACGGGTGCCAACCGGATCAGCGCGTCTCGCCTGTGGGATATTGCTGAGGCATTGGACGTTCCCGTCAGTTTTTTCTTCGAAGGTCTGGAAGAGGCCGAAAAAGAGAGCACTGGCAAAAAATCGGTTCCTGCCGATCTGATGGGGGACAAGGAAGCTCTGGATCTTGTGCGGTCCTATTATGCGATTCCCGAAAACCAGCGCCGCCGCCTGTTCGAACTGGCTCGGGTTCTCAGCGACGTAGCATAAATTCGCGGGTTGACTCTGTATCGCATGCGCCGCACGGGTAACGCATGCAAGAGTCTTCGTTAAGCGATCTGGAAGTAGCCGAAGAAATGGCCGACGCGGCACGCGTGGCCATTCTTCCGTTTTTCCGGCAAACCAATCTTCAGACCTCGAATAAACTGGATGACGGGTTCGACCCTGTCACCATCGCCGACCGCGATGCCGAAAAGGCAATGCGCGAGGTTCTGGCGCGCCATCGTCCCAACGACGGCATCTTTGGCGAAGAGTTTGGCCGCGACGAAGGCACCAGTGGCCGCACCTGGGTTCTCGATCCCATCGACGGCACCCGAGGGTTCATCAGCGGAACACCCACCTGGGGTGTGTTGATTGCCCTCAGTACCTCTCACGGCCCGATCATGGGTGTGATTGATCAGCCGTATATCGGCGAGCGGTTTGTAGGCTCGGCGGACATAGCGCAAGTCACTGGGCCGACGGGGACGGCAGCTTTACAAACACGCTCAACGTCCGCTTTGGATCAGGCAATTGTCTTCACCACCTTCCCCGAGGTCGGTACGCCCGAAGAACGTTCGGGGTTCGAGGCTGTGGCCCGGCAAGCAAAACTGACCCGCTATGGTATGGATTGCTATGCCTATGCGCTGGTGGCGGCGGGGCAGGTTGATCTGGTGATCGAGTCCGGCCTGAACGCATACGATATTCAAGCCCCAATCGCGGTTATCGAGGCCGCAGGTGGTGTCGTGACAGACTGGCAGGGTGGCCCGGCCCACAATGGCGGTCGTGCTTTGGCGGCCGCAAACCCGGACCTGCACGCAGCGGCTTTGAAAATCCTGCGAAACTACTGATATTGGTTGCTGCGCTCAGATCGGTCGGGTAGGTTCTGCCCGGCTGGTTCTTGTGTCCGTTTTCCGCCAGCCGTTGCACTCCATGCATGAAACGGGCTGATGCAGGAGGGCAAAATGACTGAAATCCTTATCAAAAACGCAGACACCATTCTGACAATGGATGACGCGCGGCAAGAGCTGCCGGGCGCGGATATTCTAGTCCGAGGTGGGCAGATCGAACAGATCGGCCACAATCTGCAGACAACCGGAGAAATCCACGACGCTTCGGGTTGTGTCGTGACGCCGGGGTTGGTGAACACCCATCACCACCTCTATCAGACCCTGACGCGGGCAGTTCCAGGCGGGCAGGATGCGCTGCTGTTCGGGTGGTTGCAGACGTTGTACCCGATCTGGTCGCGCTTTGGCCCGGAAGAGATGTTCGTGTCGGCTCAGATCGGTCTGGCTGAACTGGCCCTTTCCGGCTGTACGCTCAGTTCCGACCATCTGTACCTGTACCCGAACGGTGCGCGCCTGGATGACACAATTGCCGCCGCTGCCGAGATTGGCATGCGGTTCCACCCGACCCGCGGCGCGATGAGCATCGGTGAAAGCGACGGAGGGTTGCCGCCAGATGCGTTGGTCGAGGTCGAAAGCGCGATCCTTGACGACATGACCCGTGTGGTCGACACCTTTCATGACCCCTCCGAGGGATCAATGTGCCGGGTTGGATTGGCCCCTTGTTCCCCGTTTTCCGTCAGCCGCGATCTGATGCGCGACACAGCGGTTCTGGCGCGCGACAAAGGCGTGATGCTGCACACCCATCTGGCTGAAAACGATGAGGATATTGCGTACTCGCAGGCTCAATTCGGATGCCGCCCCGGTCAATATGCCGAGGACTTGGGCTGGACCGGATCAGACGTCTGGCATGCCCATTGCGTCAAGCTGGACGGGGCAGAGATCGATCTGTTCGCCAGATCCCGCACGGGTGTTGCGCATTGCCCTTGTTCCAATTGCCGATTGGGTTCGGGTATTGCACCGATTCGGGCGATGCGCGATCAGGGCGTCCAGGTCGGGTTGGGTGTCGATGGATCGGCCAGCAATGACTCTGGCAATTTGATCCTTGAAGCGCGTCAGTCCATGCTGCTTCAGCGTGTCGCCAATGGCGCGGATGCCATGTCTTCCCGAGAAGCGCTTGAGATCGCGACGCGCGGCGGAGCGGATGTCTTGAACCGCCCCGATTGTGGGCGGCTAGAACCGGGAAAACGTGCCGACATCGCCATTTGGAACACACGTGGCATTGAAAGTGCGGGCAGTTGGGACCCGGCCGCATTGCTGCTGGCCGGGCCGATGAAGGTGAAGCATCTGTTTGTAGAAGGACGACAGATCGTGCGGGATGGGCATGTCACAACCCTAGACATACCCCGCGTGATCGAACGGCAGAACCAACTGGCCCGCGCGTTGCAGGCCTAGGGAGTCACGCGACGACCGGCGATCCAAACCTCGGCGATTGCCCGGTCGTCGCCCATCATGATGGTTGGGAAGATTGCCTCCCACAGGTCATCGGCGCAAGCTTCGCGTTGAGCGATTGCAGGGGTCGAGGCCAGGTCGAGAACGACCAGATCAGCCTCCATCCCCGGTGCGACGTTGCCAATGCTATCGTCCATTCGCAACGTGCGGGCCGATCCGACCGTGCCCAGCCAAAGCAGTTGCGCGGCGTGCAGGGGTGATCGGCGCAATTGCCCGATCTCATAAGCCGCCGCCATCGTCCGCAGCATTGAAAAGCTCGACCCGCCACCAGTGTCCGTCGCCAGCCCTACCCGATGTCTGTCGCGCATCAGTCCAGCCATGTCGAATAAGCCGGACCCGATGAAAGTGTTTGAGGTTGGGCAATGGATCAGCGAGGCGTCGATCTCGCGCAACCGGTCGCGTTCGCGTGCTTCAAGGTGAATGGCATGACCATACAGGCCATTTGGACCCAGCAGGCCGAATTTCTCATAAGTGTCCAGATAGTCCCGCGCGTCGGGGAACAGCTCGCGAACCCAGGCGATTTCATCCGTCTGCTCGCTGAGATGGGTTTGCATCAGGCAGTGAGGGTATTCGGCCCATAGGGCGCCCATCGCTTCCAGTTGCTCGGGCGTTGAGGTCGGCGAAAACCGTGGAGTGATAGCGTAGGATATCCGATCGACGCCATGCCATTTTTCCAGCAGCGCCTGGGATTGGTCATAGGCCGTTTGCGCAGTGTCCTGCAGCCCTTCGGGCGCGTTGCGGTCCATACAGGTTTTACCCGCTACCACACGCTGACCGCGTTGTTGGGCAGCGGTGAAGAAGGCGTCGACGCTTTCGGGGTGGATGGTGCAGAAACTGCACATGGTTGTGGTGCCCTGCGCCACCGTCAGATCGAGATACCGGTTGGCAATCTCACTTGCATAATCGACGCTCCCGAACTTCATTTCCTCGGGGAACGTGTAAGAATTCAGCCAGTCGATCAGGCGCTTACCCCAGCTGGCGATCATGGCCGTCTGGGGGTAGTGCACATGCGCGTCCACGAAACCGGCCATGATCACATGCTGGCCGTGGTCAACAACTTGGGCGTCTGGGTTCGCGGCGATCAGGCTGTCTGCATCCGCGACAGCAGAGATGCGGCCATCTTCAATCAGTACCGCTTCGCTGATCGTCACGGCCTCTGTCGGCTCACCTTCAAAAGGTGATCCGTTGAAACTCAGGACGCGCCCTTTCAGAAGCGTTTTTTGCGCCATTTCCATCTCTCTCCGCCTGTATGGGACTGCGAAACAGCATAAGGGGACGAAACTTGCCGGTAAATCGGCGCATTGTCATTGTTTTCCGGTAGCTGCTTCTTCTAATTAGGGGTCAATGCGCGAACAGACGGGGGCAGACATGACGACAGGCTATGATGAACCCGTAACTGACCCCGCCAACGAAGAAGATGCCTATGCGCTGGACCGACGGACCGTCGCAGCGATCCTTTATGCGGTTGATGTAAACGACCGGGACAAGCTGACGGAGCTGATGGAGCCGCTGCATCCGGCAGACATCGCCGACCTTCTGGAACAGATAAACCCCTATGACCGTGGGCGCCTGATCCGTCTTTACGACAAGGAATTTGACGGCGATATCCTGTCTGAACTGGACGAAGCCGTGCGCGAAGAGGTCATCGGCGTCTTGCGCCCCGACGTTCTGGCCGACGCCGTGCGCGACATGGAAAGCGACGATGTCGTCGACTTGCTCGAGGACCTCGAAGAGCCGCAGCAAGAGGCCATTCTAGATGCGCTGGAGGATTCCGAGCGGATCGCGGCGGAACAGGCGCTGTCTTACCCAGAAAACTCGGCTGGCCGCCTCATGCAACGCGAAGTTGTCATGGCGCCCGAGCACTGGACGGTGGGACAGGCCATCGACTTCATGCGCGCCAACGATGATCTGCCCGAGCAATTCTATCACGTTGTTCTGGTCGACCCGCGCCTGAAGCCAGTAGCACAAGTGACGTTGGGCAAGCTGATGGCGACCCGTCGGGATGTACCGCTGCACGATATCGCAGAAGAGGAATTTCACACCATTCCGGTCGATCAGGACGAAGAGGATGTGGCCTATGCCTTTAACCAGTACCACCTGATTTCCGCTCCGGTCATTGACGGGGACGGGCGTCTTGTAGGTGTCATCACCATCGACGATGCGATGGTGGTTCTCGATGAGGAACACGAAGAAGATATTCTGCGTCTGGCTGGTGTGGGCGAGGAAAGTTCGTTGTCCGACAGTGTCGCCGCCACCAGCAAGCGCCGGTTGCCTTGGCTTGCGGTGAACCTCTGCACGGCAATCTGCGCTTCGTTGGTGATTTCCCAGTTCGAGGCGGCAATTGATCAGTTGGTGGCGCTGGCCATCCTGATGCCGATCGTCGCCTCGATGGGCGGCAATGCCGGCACGCAGTCGCTGACGGTTGCGGTGCGGGCGCTGGCGACTCGCGACCTGACCAATGCGAACGTCATGCGCGTGATCCGGCGCGAATTGTTGGTCGGCATGCTGAACGGGCTGTGTTTTGCCATCGTCCTGGGCACGGTCGGGATGATGTGGTTCGATTCTCCGATGCTGGGTGTCGTGATCGGGTCGGCCTTGGTCGTGAATATGATCATCGCAGGCTTTGCAGGTACGGTAGTACCGGTCTTGCTGGACCGTCTGGGCGTTGACCCGGCGCTGGCGTCAGGGACTTTTGTGACGACCACGACGGATGTCATGGGGTTCTTTATCTTTCTTGGGCTTGCCAGCGTGGTGCTACTGTGACCGATCTGGCTGAAATCAAAGCCGCTGCGCGTAAGGCGGCTTTTGCTCGCCGCAAGGTGGCGTTCGATGCGCGTTTGCCGGGGGCGGCCGGGCGCTTGTCCGAAGTTCTGGCAGGCCATCGTAGCGTGCCGATGTCGGGTTACATGCCGATCCGCACCGAAATCGATCCGCTGCCCGCCATGGCCGAAGCTGCGGCCTACGGCCCGGTTGGCGTGCCGGTCATTCAAGCGGCCGGGCAGGCGTTGCGGTTTTCGCGATGGACGCCCGAGGGCGTTTTGAAAGATGGCCCGTTCGGCGCAATGATTCCCGAGGTTGACGACTATTTCGATCCCGAGATTCTGATCGTGCCGCTGGTTGCCTTTGATGCGCGTGGTGGAAGGCTGGGTTATGGGGGCGGTTTCTATGACCGCACTCTGGAAGGGTTGCGCGCCAAGCATCCGACCCTGGCCATCGGCTTTGCCTTTGATGCGCAAGAGGCAGAGGGACTGCCTCTGGAGCACACAGATCAGCCGCTGGACATGGTCATCACGGAAAGCCGGATACTGACCTTCAAACCCTAACCCATGTTTTCAGCGCGGAAGTACTCCCATGCATCTTGCTTGGAACCGTCCGGCAAGGTGCAGATTCCGGTTTGGCCGTTCTCACCATCCTGTATCTCGTACTGCCCGCCTTGTTCGATACAGAAGGTCGCGGCCGGATTGGCCAGCCCGACGGGCTGATCCGCAGTCTGATTAGTCTGATCGCAGGCAGCAAGGAGGGCCATGGCGGCCACAAGAGTGCAGTAACGGGTCATTTATGTCTCCTGTCCAATGCGTTTTCACAATGCATGGCGCCACCTTAACCACTTGTGCTTGCCGGATGCCACACTTAGGACGTTAGGCATGAGAATACTATTTCTGGGTGACGTCATGGGCCGCGCCGGACGCGCGGCCATTCAGCAGCATTTGCCACGTCTGCGCGACGAATGGCGGTTGGACTTCGTTGTGGTCAATGGCGAAAACGCTTCGAACGGTATGGGTCTGACGGGGGATCACGCCAAGCTGCTGTTGGACTCGGGCGCTGATTGCCTGACGCTGGGCGATCACGCGTTCGACCAGAAGGATATGCTGCAGTTCATCGAAAACGAACCTCGTATCGTGCGCCCCGTAAATTTCGCCAAAGGCGCGCCGGGCAGGGGGCATCGTTTGTACACAGCACCCGGCGGGCGCAAGGTTCTGGTTGTTCAGGTGTTGGGGCAGGTTTTCATGAAGCGTCCCTTCGACGACCCGTTTTCGGCCATTGAACCGATCCTGAAATCGCACCCGCGCGGTGGTCAGGCACAGGCGATCATTGTTGATATGCACTGCGAGGCGACATCCGAGAAGATGGCCATGGGCCACTATTGCGATAAGCGCGCAAGCCTTGTGGTGGGCACGCATACGCATGTTCCGACTGCGGATGCGCAGATCCTGCCGGGTGGCACGGCCTACCTGTCGGATGCGGGAATGTGCGGTGATTATGACTCGGTCATTGGGATGGACAAATTGGAGCCCATGCGCCGGTTTATCACCGGCATGCCGAAGGCCCGGTTCACACCGGCCAACGGTGAGGCCACGCTGAGCGGTGTGTTCGTTGAAACTGACGACCGCGATGGGCAGGCCAAATCTGTTCAAATGGTGCGCGTTGGCGGGCGGTTACAGCAGGCGGGGCCGCAATAAAGGCACGTCAGGCTTGCTCTGTCGCGCGCAATGCGTGAAACTGCCTGACGGGCGCGCAAGCCAGGCCAGGGTTCGGACAGAATACCAAGAATGCAATTCCTTCAACTGACAGAAACGGGAAGCGCAATACTCGCGCTGTTGGTCGTTGCAGGCATGTTCATCATGTTCCTGCGCGAAGTCTATCCGACGGAGGTCGTCGCCATCGGCGGTGTTGCGGTGATGCTTGTGACGGGTATTCTGCCCTACCAAAGCGCGCTGGCTGTCTTGTCCAACCCCGCTCCTTGGACGATCGCCGCGATGTTTATCATCATGGGCGCGCTGGTGCGGACCGGCGCGTTGGACGCGTTTACCTCGACGGCTCAGAAACAGGCGCAGGTAAACCCAAAACTCGCGATCGCGACGCTAATGGCATTTGTTGTCCTGGCCTCGGCTGTTGTATCGAATACGCCTGTCGTCGTCGTTATGATCCCGGTTTTCGTTCAGATTGCCCGAACTCTGAACGTACCCGCGTCAAAGCTGCTGATCCCGCTTAGCTATGCCGCCATAATGGGCGGAACGCTGACGTTGATCGGTACATCGACCAACCTGCTGGTGGATGGTGTTGCCCGCGCGCAGGGCATGACGGCCTTTTCGATTTTTGAAGTTACGCCGTTGGGCATTGCCGTAGTGATTTACGGGATGTTCTATCTGCGTTTCATCGCGCCGCGATTGCTGCCGGATCGGGACAGTATGGCGTCCATGCTCAGCGATCGTTCAAAGATGAAGTTCTTTACCGAGGCCGTGATTCCACCAGACAGTAACCTGATCGGGCGCGAAGTGACCGGAGTCCAACTGTTCAAGCGCCCGGGCGTGCGCTTGATCGACGTGGTTCGGGGTGACGAGTCACTGCGTCGTAACCTCAAGGGCGTTAACCTGAAGGTCGGCGACCGTGTGGTCCTGCGAACCGAGATGACGGAATTGCTTAGCTTGCAGACAAATAAAGAGCTTAAGCGTGTCGACCAGGTCTCGGCGGTTGAGACCAAAACGGTCGAGGTTCTGATCACCCCCGGTTGCCGCATGGTCGGACGGACACTTGGCGCAATGCGGTTACGGCGGCGTTATGGTGTCTATGTGCTGGCCGTGCACCGACGGAACCAGAATATCGGGCGCCAGTTGGATGATCTGGTTGTTCGGGTTGGGGACACTCTGCTGTTGGAGGGCTCACCGGCGGATGTCCAAAAGCTTGCCGCTGATATGGATATGGTTGATGTAACTCAACCTTCGGCCCGCGCCTTCCGCCGAAGCCACGCGCCGATTGCCATCGGATCGCTTACGGGGATTGTTGTGTTGGCTGCGCTGGGCGTGGCACCAATCCTGCTACTGTCGATTTTGGCAGTTGCAGTTGTTTTGATGACCCGCTGTATTGACGCGGATGAGGCGTTTTCCTTCGTCGAAGGTCGGCTGCTGGCCTTGATCTTCTCGATGCTGGCGATTGGGGCGGCACTCGACAAGTCCGGTGCGGTTTCGCTGATTGTCGAGGCTGTGGCTCCTGGCCTCAGTGCCTTACCGCCATTCCTGATTATTTGGGCCGTCTACTTGTTGACCTCGGTGCTGACCGAACTTGTGTCGAACAACGCTGTGGCGGTTGTGGTGACACCGATTGCAATCGGGTTGGCACAGGCAGTGGGGATCGACCCGCGTCCATTGGTGGTGGCGGTCATGGTGGCCGCTTCGGCGTCATTCGCGACGCCGATCGGATATCAGACCAACATGATGGTCTACGGCCCCGGCGGGTATAGATTCACGGATTTCCTGAAAGTTGGCGTACCACTGAACCTGACCGTCGGTTTGTTGGCGTCGCTGCTGATCCCCTTGATCTGGCCCCTTTGAAGTCGGCGCAGAACCGCTGGTTTTCCTGCGAAGTCCTTGTAAACTCTGATTCTCACACAATGTTTTGAATAAGTGAATTTACAGGAAGGAGCACGCCAATGCTCAAGACCGGATACACTGTGCTGACGGCTGCAGCCATTTCTGCCGTGCTGACTGGCGCGGCCGCAGGTGGAACGATCGAAGGTACGGCCACGTATCGCGAACGCATCGCGGTTCCGCCCGACGCGACGCTTTATGTGCAATTACAGGATGTCTCGCGCGCGGACGCGCCGTCGGTGACCCTGTCGGCCAAGCGTTACGCGTTGACCGGTGTGCCCGCGCAGTTCGAGTTGAGCTATGATGACGCGCTGATCCGGGAGGGGATGCGCTACGTGGTGCGCGGCTCGATTTTCCAGGGCGACAAGTTGTTGTTCACAACAGACACCGCCTATCCGGTTTTGACAAACGGTTCCGGCAACACAACAGACTTGGTTCTGGTGAAAGCACAACCTGCGGGTTCTGCTACGCTGGAGGACACTAACTGGATGGCCACCGGACTAAATGGGGCCGCGCTTGAGACTGAAAAGCGCCCGTCGCTTTCTTTCGCTAAGGATGGTGCATTCTCGGGCAGCGGTGGATGCAATCGCTTTTCTGGTCAGGCCGAAATCTCTGGCAACAAGATCAATTTCCCGGACAATATGGCGGCAACGCTGATGGCCTGCCCGCCGCCCTTGGATGATGTGGAACGGCAGTTTTTTAAAGCTCTGCAGGGTGTCACCGCATATGCCTTCAAAGGCGATACGCTGGTGTTACTGGACAGCGCCGGGCAACCCGTCGTGCAACTCGCCCGGCAACAATAGGCCGTAATGGGCCGTCAAGCGACGGCCCTAGACCGTCCGGCATTTCGACCCGAAAAGATGCAGCCACCCAAGAACGAGCCCTCCAGTGCGTTGTAGCCGTGGTAGCCGCCACCGCCAAATCCTGCGACTTCTCCGGCGGCGAACAGGCCGGGGACAACCTGACCATCCGCGCCAACCATTTGGCTGTCGAGATTAGTCTGCAATCCACCCAGCGTTTTACGCGTCAGCACATGCAGTTTGACCGCAATCAGCGGACCGTTGGCTGGATCAAGAAACTTATGCGGCTTGGCGGTCCGGATCAGTTTATCCCCCCGATAGTTGCGCGCTGCCAGAATGGCTGCCATCTGCGCGTCTTTGGTAAAGGGGTTGTCGATCTGTGAATCCCGCGCCTCGATCTGGGCGCGCAGGTGGGCTTCGTCGATCAGACCTCCGCCCAGATGGTTCATTCCGCTGACCAGTTCGGTCAGGGTATTCGCGACGATGAAATCCTCGCCGTGTTCCTTGAACGCCTCGACCGGAGCGGTGGCCTTGGACCCGGTCAGAATGCGTTGGAACAAAACCTCTTTCCAACCGCCGTCGGTCATATCAGGATTCTGTTCGGACCCGGACAGCGCGAATTCCTTCTTGATCACCTTCTGGGTCAGAACGAACCAGCTGTATTCATGGCCGGTCTTCAGGATTTCCTTCAGCGTGCCCAAAGTATCAAAACCTGGCAGGCACGGCGGCTTCAATCGGTTTCCCTCGGCATCGAACCACATGGAGCTTGGGCCCGGCAGGATACGGATGCCATGTGACGGCCAGATCGGGTTCCAGTTGCGCACACCTTCGGTGTAATGCCACATACGGTCGCCGTTGATTACATGACCGCCAGCCTTTTCGCTGATGCCAATCATACGCCCGTCGACGTGGAATGGCACGCCTGCGACCATGTCCTTTGGCGGCTCACCCAGCCGGTCACGCGGCCAGTTTTTGCGCACCATCTCAAAGTTGCCGCCGATACCGCCCGATGTCACGATGACAGCTGGGGCGTAAAACTCGAACTCTCCAACTTCGTCGCGATTGGTTTTGGAACCGTGTGCCGCGGTGTCGTCGGCCAGAACCTCGCCCGAAACGCCTTTGGCCGCACCGTTCTGCATGATGATGTGGCTGACCTGATGGCGGAATCTCAGCTCGATCAACCCGTTTTTGACGTGTTCGCGGACACGGCGAATAAAGTGTTCAAGTACACCCGGACCGGTACCCCAAGTGATGTGAAAACGGGGAACCGAGTTTCCGTGACCATCTGCGTATGAGCCACCCCGTTCAGCCCAACCGACAATCGGGAACCAACGCAGGCCCATGTCGTGCAGCCAAGGGCGCATCTCGCCGGCCGCGAATTCCACATAAGCCTCGGCCCATTTGCGGGGCCACGCGTCTTCATCGCGGTCGAACTGTGCGCTTCCCATCCAGTCGCGCAAGGCCAGGTCATAACTGTCCTTGATGCCCATTCGCCTCTGCTCGGGCGTATCGACCATGAAAAGCCCACCGAGGCTCCAGAATGCCTGACCACCAAGGAAATGCTGGGGCTCCTGATCGACCACGATCACCTTCTTGCCGCGATCGCCCAACTCGGCGGCGGCTGCCAGCCCGGCCAACCCGGCCCCCACGACGATGGCATCTGCAGAATTGTTGGTCATGTTATGTCCTTTCAGCGGCGGCGGAACCACAGGATGAACGGCAGCGCCACGGCGTACATCGTGATGCCGTACACGGCCGAGGGCAGTGCCAGCGGGCTGAACCCGCTTTCAGTCCCGGTGATCAGCGCGGCCAGCGTAATCCCAAGCGTAGAGTTTTGTATGCCGGTCTCGATTGAGACCGTTTTACTTTCCTTCCACGACAGATCTGCGGCACGCGCCAGTCCCAGCCCGATCAGCAACAACGCGATGTTCAGCGAGATCAACCCGGCGCCCATGACGCCGAGGTTGTCGACGAACAGCTGCCAGTTTCCGGCCAGGGCCGCCAGAACAATCAGCACGAACAGGACGGTCGCGAGCTTTGAAAGCGGCGCTTCGATCCTGTTTGCAAACCCTGTTGCAAAGCTGCGAAGTGCTACGCCGATGGCAACGGGCAGCGTGGTGATAAGAAACATGGCGATGGCCAGCCCTGTGATCGAAACCTCTGGCGCGGCATCGCCCAAAAAGTAGCTCACTGACCACGCGGCCAGGAATGGAACGGTCATCATCGAAAGCAGGCTGATGATGGCGGTAAGACTGACCGAAAGGGCGACATCCCCTTTGGCCAGCTTTGACAGGATGTTGCTGGTCACACCACCCGGGCAAAAGCTGAGGATCATGATGCCAACCGCGATCTCGGGTGGAAGGGCAAACAGTTTGACCGTGATGAAGGCCGCGACCGGCAGCAGCACAACCTGACTCAGCGCGCCGATGGCGAATGGGTAGCGCCGGTTAAAGACGCGGCGGAAATCGGCAACCTCGAGCCCAACGCCCAGAGACAACATGATTATGGCCAGCGACAACGGCAGGCCGACATTTATTAGAAGATCCAAGAACAACTCCTCCCAAAGCCGTTCGGGTCACCCTAAGCGAGCGATCGTGGATCAGGCAATAACGCCGTTAGGTCATCCGTAGCGTTCGGCAAATCTGCGGAGGATTTCGGCCGGTTGCGTGACGTCCGCTGCGTGGCACATGTCGATCAGGCGCTGCGCGTCCTCGGGCGGGAAATAGCCGTGGTTCTTGTAGATATTGATGCGTTGCTCAAAGTCGCGCGCATCAGCTTCGGGGTGGAATTGTGTGGCGTAGACATTCTGCCCCCAGCGGATCATCTGAAACGGACAGGAGTCCGAGGCCAGCAGGTGGACGCACCCGTCTGGCAGCGCTTGCACCGCTTCCTTGTGGCCTACGAAAGCGTCGAATGTTCCCGTCAGTCCAGCCGTCAGCGGATCTTGAGCGCCATCTTCTGTCAGGTGACAGGTCGAGGGGCCGACGGGTTCGCCATACTTGTCTTTGCTGACGTTTCCCCCAAGGTGTGCGGCCAGAATGCCCAGCCCATAACAGCAGCCCATAAAGGGATGATCCTGCGCGATGATCTGCGGCATTAATCCCATGATGGCCGCCTCAATGCGCGCGTCGGTCTCGGATTTTGTCGCCGGGTCGTCACTGACGCAACCGGGGCCGCCGCCGACGATCACCCCGGCATAATCCGTGACGTCCAGATCATCGGGCAATTCCTCGCAATCCAATCGAATACGATGGGTTTGCTCGGGTGCAAGCCCGGTTTTGTCCAGGATCGATGCGTATTCGGCATCGGACGCGTCGGTTTCAGGGCGCAATTGCAGGATCAGAAATCGTTTCATGGGGGGCTCTTATCCGTCACAGCGGCCAGAACACAAGGATCGAAGGGACAGAAACGGCAACGATCAGGATTTCCAGCGGTAACCCCATGCGCCAGTAGTCGCCAAAATGATAGCCTCCGGGACCAAGCACCAACGTGTTGTTCTTATGCCCAATTGGGGTCAGGAACGCAGCAGAGGCAGCCACGGCGACGGTCATCAGGAACGGATCGGGCGATACCTCCAGCGTGCGTGCCATTTGTATGCCGACCGGGGCCGCAACGATGGCCGTCGCCGTGTTGTTCAGCACATCCGACAGCGTCATGGTGACGACCATAAGGACTGTCAGAATGGCCCATGCGGGCAGGCCGTCGGTGAGTTGTACCAGTGCATTGGCGATCAGCTCGGTGCCGCCGGATGTTTCCAATGCGCTGCCCAAGGGGATCATCGACCCAAGCAGCACAACCACAGGCCATTCGATGTGATTGTAGATATCCGCAATCGGCATAATCTTGGTCAGCACATACGCAACCACAACCAGACCCAAGGCGATGGGCAGGTAGATCAGCCCGACACTGGCCGCCATTACGGCGGCAGCAAACAAACCGATCGCCAGCCAAGCCTTTTCGTTGGCGGTAACATTCAGCCCGCGTTCAGCCAGCGGCAGACATCCCAGCCAATCGGTTACATCGGCACTCCGGTCGCGCGGGCAGAGCAGCAGAAGGATATCCCCCGCCTCGATCTGCGTTTTGCGCACCTGCTCGGTGATGCGGCGGCCCTGGCGTGAAATGCCCATGAGAACAGTACTCTGACGCCAGGCCAATCCCAGCCCCTGCGCTGTGCGCCCGCTGACGCGGGAGTTCACCGGTACGACCACCTCGATCACTTCGAGACCGTCCCCTTCAGCCGTCAAAAGTTCCTGCCGGCGTGTGTCCGAAAAGTCGAGGTTCAACGCAGCGCGAAATTCGTCCAGCGCCTCGGGGCGGGCCTCCAGCACCAGCGCGTCGCCCGGTTTGATTGTCGCGTGAGTCGACCTGCCATAGCGCCGTTTGCCATCCCGGATCAGGCCGATGATGGCCACATCTGATTTTTCGGCGGCTTCGTACAATTCGCTGACACGCTTGCCGATTTGTGGCGACTCGGGTGGTATGGTGAGCTCGGCGATGTACTCAGCCAACATTTCGGAAGTTTCTTCCTGCGGTCCACGGTTCGGGATCAGGCGCCAGCCAACCAACGAGACAAAGGCCAGCCCGGCGATTGCCGCCAAACCACCAACCGGGGCGAAATCGAACATGCGGAACGGCTCGCCCAGCGTCTCGGCACGGATTGAGGCGATGATGATGTTGGGTGGTGTTCCGATCAGCGTGGCCATGCCCCCGAGGATGGTGGCAAAACTCAGCGGCATCAGAGTCAGACCAACTGACCGGCCCGCCTTGCGTGCGGTCTGGATATCGACCGGCATCAGCAGCGCGAGCGCGGCCACGTTGTTCATGAAGGCCGACAGAACAGCGCCGATCCCACCCATCAGCGCGATATGCGCACCCAGTCCCCGCGACGCATCCACCAGTGTGCGCGTAATCAGAAAAACCGCGCCCGACCGCACCAACCCGGCTGAGACGACCAGGACAAGCGCCACGATGATGGTAGCGGGGTGCCCGAACCCGGCAAAGGCGTCATCGACGGGCACGACGCCCAGAACAACTCCGAACAACAAGGCAGTGAATGCCACGAGGTCGTATCGAAATTTCCCCCACAACAGCATTCCAAATACAGTGGCGAAAAGGGCAAAAAGAATAATCTGGTCTGACGTCATGCCGCCACCATACCTGTCGAGGGGGCTGTCGCAAGCCGCTCCCTTGATCCCATGCCCTGCAAACGTCTATATGAGCGCCGAATACGCAATCACTATCACGAGGACGCATCATGGCAGGCCATTCCAAATGGGCCAACATCCAGCACCGCAAGGGGCGTCAGGACGCCGCGCGGTCCAAACTGTTTTCCAAACTGTCGAAAGAAATCACCGTCGCCGCCAAGATGGGCGACCCTGATCCTGACAAGAACCCGCGCCTGCGTCTGGCCGTAAAAGAGGCCAAGTCGCAGTCGGTCCCCAAGGATGTGATCGACCGCGCGATCAAGAAATCGGTGGCGGGCGAAGGCGATGATTACGAAGAAATCCGGTACGAGGGCTATGGCCCCAACGGCGTAGCGGTGATCGTCGAAACGATGACCGACAACCGCAACCGCACCGCTTCGACTGTACGTTCGACCTTTTCAAAGAATGGCGGGAACCTGGGTGAGACCGGCTCGGTTGGGTTCATGTTCGAACGCAAGGGCGAAGTGGTCTACACGGCGACCGTAGGCGATGCGGACACAGTATTTGAGGCGGCAATCGAGGCTGGTGCCGAAGATGTCGAAAGCTCGGACGAAGGTCACATCATCTGGTGTGCCGATACCGACCTGAACGAAGTGTCGAACGCACTCGAGGCGGCGCTGGGCGAAACCGAGTCCACCAAGCTGGTTTGGAAGCCCACGACGACGACTGAACTGGGTCTGGAAGACATGCAGAAGCTGATGAAACTGGTTGATGCGCTGGAAGACGATGATGATGTTCAGCGCGTGACCACGAATTTCGAAGCGACGGATGAGGTCATGGCGCAGCTCTGACCCGTATTGCGGTAGAAGCTTGTAAAACCCGGCCTCTGGCCGGGTTTTTTGCATTGCGCACATAGGGTTCTTGGCCGGTCGCGCTGAAGTGAGTATGCTGAAAAGACTAGATTATTCGACCCTGTGCAGCGAACACGCTGCGCAGAGCACGGAGAAACACAGACAAGCGAGTGACGGACATCGCTCAGGACACGTCCAAAAGAAACGTCCCGGTCCTGGCCGGGCAAAGCATTTTATCCCAGGTCGCCTGGACTTTGGGCAGCCCGTCCGTCGTTTTGCCGTTTCTCGCGGTCTCGTTGGAGCTTCCGATGTTCATAGCCGGGGCATTGGTGTCGGTGCGCATGGTTGGCAGCATGATTTCGGACGTGTTTCTGGCGCAACCGATTGCGGCGCGTGAACGGAAGAAACGCGCAATTGCTATGACCGAAATTGCCATCGGCGCCTGCCTCGTCATGGCCGTGGTCGTTGCAGCGACCGGTGTCGTGCCGGTCATCGGGCTGGCCTTTGTGGCGGCCTTCTTCCTGATCGGTGTGATCGAAGAGATTCAGTCGCTCATGTTCACCGACCTGCTTGGGGATCACGTACACTCCAAATCGCGGATGATCATGCACTACCTGCAGCTTGGCGTCGGTGGGTTGGGGGCGATTGGTATCGTCCTGCTGGTTCATGAGATCACTAAGGAAAACCCACCGTTTTCCCGCCATTCCGCAGTCATCGCTGTCTCTGTGACCTTTTTCGTTTTATCCGGCCTGTCGATCCTCATGATGTCAGAGGATGCAGGGCCGTCAGAGGAAAATGCCAACCCGCGGCCCGTGAAAAAGCGAAAGTTCATCGAGAATTTCACCGATATCGCTGCCATGTTCGATGAGGCCTGGTTCCGCCGATATATGCTTATGCGTATGCCGCTTGTGGTTGTCTCGCTGTCCGTGCCCTTCTTCGCCCTGATCGCGGCCGAAGCTCATCACAGTTCGGCCAAGGGGCTGACAGCCATGATCGTGTCGTCGGCGTCGGGATATCTGGTGTCTGCCCCGTTGTGGCAGTTTGTAAACATGAAATCACACCGCGCCGTGATGGTGGTCGGGAACCTGATGGTTGCATTCACCGGGGGTGCGCTTTTGGCGGTTCATTTTATGGGCATGGATCATGAGGTGCATCTGCATGCCGTTGCCTTGTTCATTGTGACAGTGGCGGTGACGGGGATCGGCAGCGCCAGAAAGCTTTATTTTCTGGATGTCGCGCCCAAGGACCAGCGGGTCAAAGGAGCGGCTGCAGTCAAAAGCATTTGCCGGATTTCCGGGGTGTTGTTCTCTGCCGCTCTGGCGGGTGTGGCGCATATGCACGAGGTCGCCTGGGCAATCGCGTTCATTGTCGCCACCAGCGTATTTGCAGCAATCACCTGTTACCGTGTGGTTCTTCCACGTACCAAGAAAGCAGTTCGTTCTTGAACCGGCGTCTCAGGTGTCGACAGGAAGAAGGGCCTTCGCCGCAGTGCGTCTGACCGCGGCGGTGAGCGGGGCAAGTGCGGTGGACAGGACCCGGCCGACTTGCCAGGTCAGCCTGACGTCCAGCGGAGCGTTTGGTAGCACAGGGCATAAGCGGCCGTTCTCCAAAGCTTCCTGCGCAAGGCCGACTGGGTTCATGCCCCATCCCAATCCGGAAATAGCGGCCTCAACAAACCCTTGCGAAGAAGGCAGAAAGTGCGATGGCGGTGAGAGGCGTTGACCTGTTTGCCGAGTTATCCACGCTTTTTGCAGGCCGTCTTTGCGGTTGAACGTCAAGCAGGGTGCGCGGGACAATGTGTCGGCATTGACGCCGTCCACAAACCACTTGCGCATGAAATCCGGGTTGGCCGTGGGTAGATACCGCAAGGCGCCAAGGGCGAAGGCGTCGGCGCCAGGGATCGTGTCTCCTCCGACTGTGATGGCGGCGCTGACCTCGCCGCGTCGCAGCCATTCTGCCGAGTGGTCCTGATCGTCGACGACCAGATCGAACAGCAGGCCGTCGACCTGCGACATTGCGTTGATGAACCACGTCGCCAGGACGTCGGCTGGAACCGCGATGCGTACACGTGCTGGGCCGCTCGTCTGATCCATTGTCAGTTCGCGGGCCAATTCCGCCTCAAGCAGCCCAATATCCTCGGCATGCTGCGCGATACGTAAACCCATCGGAGTGGCCGTGCAGGGTGTTCCCCGATTTATCAGGGCCGCACCCACGCGGTCCTCAATCGCTTTGATCCGCTGTGAAATAGCCGATGGCGTCACCGATAGTTCAGATGCGGCAGCGTCAAAACTACCATGGCGCAAAATGGCGGACAGCGCGGACAGGTGGTTGGGGTCCAGTAGCATTAGCCTAGCTTAATTCTGATAAACATCTTTAATTTGATAGATGGCCGCCGGGCGCGTAGTCAATGCTTCAGAACGCAGGAGGCTACATGTCCACATCTCTGATCGCCGGTTTCGCGCTTGGTTTCAGCCTTATCCTCGCCATTGGCGCACAAAACGCGTTTGTCTTGCGTCAGGGACTGCGGCGTGAGCATGTATTTCCCTTGTGTCTCACCTGTGCGGTATCGGATGCCATCCTGATCGCGGCAGGGGTGGCCGGGTTTGGAACGCTGGCGCACGCCTTGCCGTGGTTCGAGACGGTCATGCGTTATGGCGGCGCGATTTTCCTGACATGGTACGGGCTGCGCAGCCTGAACTCGGCCTGGCGCGGCGGCGCGGTGATGGAGATCGGTGAGGCCAGCCGCACCAACCTGAAACCGGTTCTGCTGACCGTACTCGCGTTCACCTGGCTCAATCCGCATGTATATCTGGATACGGTTGTTCTGATCGGGTCGATCTCGGCGCAGTATGATGACCGTATGGCATTTGCATTGGGCGCCATGACCTCAAGCTTTGTCTTTTTCTTTTCACTTGGTTACGGGGCTGGCGTTCTTTCGCCGATTTTTGCGCGACCAAGAGCATGGCAAGTGTTGGATATTCTTATTGGTTTGGTCATGTTGGCAATTGCTGCCAAACTTGTGTTGATGTGACGGGTTGCCTCTTCCAGGCTTTCGGTGTTCTACCGTTAACATGACAACTTTAGCCTCCCAACCTCGCCCCGTGGCGGGCATGCTCTGGATGTTCACCGCTGGCTTGTCCTTCGTGGTCATGACCGCTCTGGTAAAATCGCTTGGGGCTACGATGGACCCAATTCAAGCTGCGTTCCTACGGTTTGCAATCGGGTTGATCTTTCTGTTGCCGGCATTGCGTCTGGTGCTTGCGACCCATCTGACGCGCAGGCACATAGTCCTGCTCGGAACGCGCGGGTTCGTCCACGCCTTTGCGGTGATGTTGTGGTTCTTTTCGATGACGCAGATCCCGCTGGCCGAGGTCACGGCAATGAACTACATGACGCCGGTCTATGTCACTCTGGGAGCAGCGCTGTTTCTGGGCGAAAAACTGGCCATTCGCAGGATTGCAGCGATCTGTGTGGCGCTGGTCGGTGTCTTGATCATCCTTCGCCCCGGGTTTCGTGAAATTTCGCCAGGCCATATCACCATGTTGGGGGCAGCTCTGACATTGGGTGGGTCATACCTGATTGCCAAGGTCCTTGTTCGCGACCTTCCGCCTTCGGTCGTCGTGGCCCACATGTCGATCTGGGTGACCGTGGCGCTGATCCCTTTTGCGATTGCCGTTTGGACGCCACCAAGTCTGCGCGACCTTGGTGTGCTGGTTCTGGTGGCCAGCTTTGCCACTGCGGGCCATTACTTCATGACGCTGGCGCTGAAAGCTGCTCCGGTAGCGGTCACGCAACCCGTAACGTTTCTGCAGTTGATCTGGGCCACACTGCTTGGGGCGCTGGTCTTCCATGAAGGCATCGACGTCTGGGTCGTTGCAGGGGGTTCTGTGATTCTGATTGCTGTCAGTTTTATCGCCTGGCGTGAGGCGGTTCTGAACCGCAGCAGCTTGACGACCCCCAGTATCGCGCCCAAACTTTAGCTGTCTCGGATGGTTAAAAACGTTATTGATTGACGAGTCAATAAAAACCCCTTAGCGTTTTCTCAGTATACGTAATGAGGGGATAGCGATGCCGAAACTCGGAATGGAGCCAATCCGTCGTGACGCGATCGTCAAAGCGACGATCGCCGAACTCGGGTCGAAAAAATCCCTTGATGTGACCGTAAGCCAGATCGCCAAACGGGCCGGTATGTCCAGCGCGCTGGCGCATCACTACTTTGGCGGCAAGGATCAGATTTTCCTGGCCGCCATGCGCCGTATCCTGTCCGATTTCGCAGCCGAAGCCCGCGATGAACTCAGAAAGGCCGCTCCGCAAGAACGGGCTCAGGCGATTATCCGGGCCTGCTTTGCACCCTCCTGTTTTACACCGGATGTCATTGCGGCGTGGATGACGTTTTACGTGTTGTCGCAGACCAACGATGACGCTTTGCGTTTGTGGCAAATCTATCAGGCGCGGATTCGGTCAAACCTCATCGACGCCTTGCGTCCGCTGCTGAGCGACCCGGTCGAGGCGGCCGAAAACATGATTGCCCTGATCGACGGGCTGTATATCCGCGCCGCACTCAGCGCACCGGAAGAGCCACAACTGGCCGTTAACCACGCAATGCGTGTCCTCAACACTCTGCTCGAGGCTGAAAAATGACAAAACCGAACATTCTGATCCTGATGGTGGATCAGCTTAACGGGACCCTCTTTCCAGACGGTCCCGCTGACTGGCTTCACGCTCCTAACCTGAAGAGGCTGGCGGAACGGTCAACCCGGTTTGCCAATGCATACACGGCCTCTCCGCTTTGCGCGCCGGGACGGGCCAGCTTCATGTCCGGTCAGTTGCCCTCGCGCACAGGTGTTTATGACAACGCCGCCGAGTTCCGCAGCGATATTCCCACTTATGCGCATCACTTGCGCCGGGCGGGCTACTACACCTGCCTGTCTGGCAAGATGCATTTCGTCGGCCCCGACCAGTTGCACGGGTTCGAGGATCGCCTGACCACCGACATCTACCCGGCCGATTTCGGCTGGACGCCGGACTATCGCAAACCGGGCGAACGGATCGACTGGTGGTACCACAACATGGGCTCTGTCACGGGTGCGGGCGTGGCCGAAATCTCGAACCAGATGGAGTACGATGACGAGGTCGCCTACAATGCTACCGCCAAGCTGTACGATCTGGCGCGCGGCAAGGATGACCGCCCTTGGTGCGTCACCGTCAGCTTTACCCACCCGCATGATCCTTACGTGGCGCGCCGCAAGTATTGGGACCTGTACGAAGACTGCGAACATCTGCAGCCCGAGGTTGCAGACCTAGGTTATGACAATCAGGACCCGCACTCTAAGCGTATCTTTGACGCCAATGACTGGCGCAGCTTCGACATCACCGAAGAAGACGTCCGTAAATCGCGACGCGCTTACTTTGCCAACATCTCGTACCTGGACGACAAGATCGGCGAGATCCTCGAGGTACTGGAAACCACACGGCAAGAGGCAATCATCATGTTCGTCTCGGATCACGGCGACATGCTGGGGGAACGTGGCCTGTGGTTCAAAATGAACTTTTACGAAGGTTCGGCCCGCGTGCCGCTGATGATCTCGGCGCCCGACATGCCTGCAGGTCGTATCGACACACCGGTTTCAACAATCGACGTTACGCCGACCCTTGGTGCGCTGGCGGGAGTTGATATGGCCGAGATCGCCCCATGGACCGATGGTGAAGACCTCGTGCCGCTGGCCAATGGAACTGAACGGACCGCTCCGGTGAAGATGGAGTACGCAGCCGAGGCCTCGTATGCGCCGCTGGTTTCGCTGCGCTATGGGAAATGGAAGTACAATCGCTGCGCATTGGACCCCGATCAGTTGTACGACCTGGAGGCCGACCCGCATGAGCTGGAAAACCTCGCCGACAAACCTGATCACGCAGGCACGCTGGAGACGCTGCGCGCCAAATCCGAGGCGCGCTGGGATCTGGACCAGTTCGATGCCGACGTCCGCGCCAGCCAAGCCCGCCGTTGGGTTGTGTACGAAGCGCTGCGGCAAGGTGGCTATTACCCGTGGGACTACCAGCCGCTGCAGAAGGCATCCGAGCGCTACATGCGCAACCACATGGATCTGAATGTCGTAGAGGAAAACGCCCGCTTCCCGCGCGGCGAGTGACCTCTGCACCTTTTTGAAAATACTCCCGCCGGAGGCGCCTTGAACGGGCTCGGCGGGTTATGGAGACCTGAAAATGGAAGCAGATTTCGTCATCGTAGGCGCAGGATCCGCAGGATGCGCGATGGCTTATCGACTGAGCGAGGCCGGGGCCTCGGTTCTGGTTATCGAACATGGCGGCACCGATGCCGGGCCGTTCATCCAGATGCCGGCGGCACTGAGCTATCCGATGAACATGCCGATGTATGACTGGGGCTATCGGTCCGAGCCCGAACCGCATCTGAACAACCGTCAACTGGCTTGCCCACGTGGGAAAGTCATTGGCGGTTCGTCGTCGATCAACGGCATGGTCTATGTCCGCGGTCATGCGCGTGATTTTGACACCTGGGCAGAGATGGGCGCCGATGGCTGGTCCTATGCAGATGTGCTGCCGTACTACAAACGTATGGAGACATGGCATGACGGCGGCCATGGTGGCGATCCGACATGGCGTGGCACAGATGGTCCGCTGCACGTCTCTCGCGGTCCACGTGAAAACCCGCTGTTTAAGGCCTTTGTCGATGCAGGCCAGCAGGCGGGTTACGAAGTTACCGGCGACTATAATGGTGAAAAGCAAGAGGGCTTCGGTCCGATGGAGCAAACCGTCTGGAAAGGACGGCGCTGGTCCGCGGCGAATGCGTACCTGAAGCCCGCGCTCAAGCGTGAGAATTGCGATATTGTGCGCGGACTGGCAACTCGGGTCGTTTTGGAAAATGGTCGCGCGACCGGGGTTGAGTTGATCCGTGGCGGCAAGAAAGAGGTCATCCGTGCCCGACGCGAAGTAGTTCTGGCGGCGTCCTCAATCAACTCACCCAAACTGCTGATGTTATCGGGCATCGGACCCGCAGCGCATCTTGCAGAGCACGGGATCGAGGTTGTTGCCGATCGCCCGGGGGTGGGTGCGAACCTGCAGGACCACTTGGAACTGTACATTCAGCAAGCATCCTTGCAGCCGATCACGCTGTACAAGCATTGGAACCTGATCAGCAAAGGCCTGATCGGGGCACAGTGGCTGTTCACAAAAACCGGCCTAGGCGCGTCGAACCAGTTCGAAAGTGCGGCCTTCATCCGATCCAAGCCGGGTGTCGAATACCCGGACATTCAGTATCACTTCCTGCCTATTGCTGTTCGCTATGACGGTCAGGCGGCGGCAGAGGGGCATGGGTTCCAGGCGCATGTCGGGCCGATGCGCTCGCCCTCACGCGGTGCAGTCACCCTCCGGTCTGCGAAGGTCGAAGATGCACCGGTGATCAAGTTCAATTACATGAGCCACGAAGAGGATTGGGAAGATTTCCGCACCTGTATTCGCCTGACCCGCGAGATCTTCGGGCAGGACGCCTTCAAACCCTACTCTGGTAAAGAAATCCAGCCAGGTTCGGATGTGCAGTCGGACGAAGAGTTGAATGCCTTTATCGCAGAGCATGCGGAAAGTGCCTATCACCCTTGCGGAACCTGCCGCATGGGCCGCGCCGACGACAAAAACGCCGTGGTCGATCCACAGGGGCGTGTGATCGGAGTGAATGGGCTGCGCGTCGCCGACAGCTCGATCTTCCCCCAGATCACCAATGGCAACCTGAACGCACCGTCGATCATGGTGGGCGAGAAGATGTCAGACCATCTGTTGGGTAAGGATGCATTGCCTGCCGCCAATGACCGGCCGTGGATTAATCCGCAATGGGCAGTTGCACAGCGGTGATTAATGGCATGAATTGATCCGCGTCAAAGCTGAGCGGGGCCGGGGCTAATAGACTTGAATCGTACCGACATATTTTCAGGAGCGAACAGGAATGTCCCACACCCCGCATGAACTGGCCGAAGAGTTTCCGGACAAGGTTGAGCTGATGAGCCAGCTCAAGCAATCGGATGCGCATTTCGCACGGCTGGCGGATGAATATCATGAGGTGAATCGCGAAGTTCATCGGGCCGAAACTAATGTCGAGCCGATGGATGATCTCGCAGAAACGGACCTGCGCAAAAAGCGCGCGGCGCTCAAGGACGAAATCTGGGCGATTTTGTCTAAGGCCTGAGATGGCGCGGGGGCTCTGCCCCCGTCGCGGCAAGCCGCGCCTCCCCCGAGGTATTTTCAAGCCAGGTGAAGATCAGGTCACTTCGTAAGGCAGGGTGCCCCGGGTATGGGCGTTGATTGTCAGACGTCGTTCCAATGGCGGGACCGAGCGTTGGTGGCAATTCTGCCGCTCGCAGATGCGGCAGGATATGCCAATCGGCTCGTAAGCGCTGGCGTTGTTGAAATCGAGGTTATCAGCGTAAACCAGCGCCTCGGCGTGGCGCACTTCGCATCCTAGCGCAATGGCATAGCGACGAACTGGGGCGCCGAACGAGCCTCCGGACTTCGACACATCCCGCGCCAGGGAAATGTACTGTACTCCGTCGGGTGTTTCCGCCAGTTGCCGCAGGAAATGGCCGGGTGTTTCAAAGGCGCGATGCACGTTCCACAGGGGGCAGGCACCTCCGAACCGGGCAAATTGCAGCCGCGTGGCCGAGTGCCTTTTGGTGATGGTCCCGGCTTGATCCACACGCACAAAGAAAAAGGGAATGCCCTTTGCGCCGGGGCGTTGCAACGTCGACAGCCGGTGCGCCACCTGCTCGATCGACGCTCCAAAACGGTTGCTGAGAAGTTCCAGATCGTGGCGGTATTCCTGTGCCGCAGCCAGAAATTCGGCGTAGGGCATCAGCGACGCCCCAGCGAAGTAGTTTGCAAGCCCAATCTTGGCAATCGCGCGCGCCTCGTCGCTTTGAAACTTGGCGAAATCCAGTGTCGCCTCAAGCAACTTGTCCTGACTGATCAGGGCGACCTGCAGCAACAATTGAAAAACCTGGGTCTGCGGAGCGATCCGAGAAGAAAGCAGCAGTGTCTTGCTGTCGGGGTCGTATTTCCGGGTTTCTTCGATATCCAAAAACTGTACCCTGATCCCGCGTTCGGCGAGGCTGTCCATGGCGGCGGTGCGTATGCCGCCATCATCCTGAGCACGGTTTGCGAACCGCTCGGCCGCGCGATCTACCGCATCTATGTAGTTGTCGCAGTAATGGAAAAAGTCTCGTACTTCTTCCCAGGGACTGGCCTGGATTTGCGCGTCTTCGCGTCCCAGCGCCTCGTCCAGCGACGCCAGCCGCTCGTGCGTCTGGCGGTAGGTTCTGTGCAGCGCAATGAAAGCCCGTGCCAGCGCCGGCGCGTTCGAGGCCGTCAGGCGCAGATCGGCAAGCGGTGGGGTGGCGTCATCAAAGACCGGGTCAGCCAGCGCTTCGCGCATGTCCGAGACCAGCCGCTCGCTGTCACCTGTACTCAACTCGGTCACGTCCATGCCGAATTCCTGAGCCAGCGCCAGAACAACCGTGGTCGAGATCGGCCGGTTGTTGTTCTCCATCTGGTTCAGATAGGGCAGCGATACGCCCAGTTTGGCGGCGAATTCCTTTTGGGTCAGCGTCAGACGCGTGCGCATTTCGCGCAGTTTCGCGCCAGCATAGAGCTTTTGGGTCGCCATAGCGGGCCTTTGCAACTTTTCTATTTCGGCAAACTAACTTTGCAAACCGTCATAGGCAAGCCGTGTCAAAGACCCAATTGCCGCTCGCGTCGAATTACAGACAAAATCGCACAGACGGCCAGAACTGAGGTCGCCAGCATCAGCCACAGCAAGGGCATCGCCCCGGTCTCATGGGTCAGCAATGTCCCTGCCAGAGCGCTAAGCCCTGCACCGCCCCCAAGCATGATTGCCCCGCTCAGCCCGGACGCCGTGGCGGCCAGATGTGGCCGAACTGACAGGGCGCCAGATGTAGCGTTGGGTATCGTCATCCCGTTTCCAATGCCAACAAATGTCATAAAGCCGAAAAAGCTGAGTGCTGTTCCGAGGCCCGCCAAGAACAGCACCGCAGACATTGTAACGCCCGCCGCGTTCATCCAGCACCCCCACAGCACCATCCGGTTGACGCCGAAACGTACAGAGTAGCGGCCGCTAAAGAAGTTGCCGAAAAAGTATCCGACTGCGGGCGCGCCAAAGTAAATACCCACCTCAGCGGCGCTGAGGCCGAACAATTCGGTGCCAATGAACGGTGCGCCGCCCAGATAGGCAAAGAAGGCACCGGATGACAGCGCAGACGACAGCGAATACCCCCAAAACCGGGGTGACCCGAGTAGTTCGGGGTATTCTCTGAACTGTTGCATCAACGTTTTGCCGCTTTTGGCCGAGGTTTCGCCAAAATCCGAATAGGTCAGCAGCAATGTCAGCGTGCCAAGAACGAAGGGCAGCCAAAAATTGGCCTTCCACCCGAAACTCTCTTCGAGCAAGCCCCCGATTGCGGGGCCGATCATGGGTACGATGGCCATGCCCATTGTCACATAGCCGATCATCGAGGCCGCTTGATCCTGATCGTACAGGTCCCGCACGGCCGCTCGACTTAGGACCATCCCAACCACGACGATTGCCTGGCACATCCTGAAAACCAGAAAGATCTCGACGTTGGGTGCATAGATGCAGCCCAGCGTGGCCAGCAGAAACAGGGCCAGCCCCCACAGCAGAACGGGGCGACGCCCTGCCTTGTCCGCGATTGGGCCGATCAGAATCTGGAGTGCAGCGTTCACCAGCAGGTACAAGGCGATCGACAGCTGCATGACCTTGTAGTCGGCCTCAAAGTGAAGGGCCATGTTGGGAAGGCTGGGTAGAAAGAGATTGAGGCTGAGCGCGGACAATCCCGACAGCAAAACAAGTGTAGTAATAGTTGGTGGCGAACGGTGCGCCGACGAAGAACTAAACTGCATGGTTCACGTGTATAGTGACCACGCCAGAGAATGCCATCCATCTTAGACGTTAGCGATAAAAATTTGCTACTTTACAATATTCACTTCGAGAGTTGACAAGAATTTGCAAATTTGCCGAAAGGCGCTTTGGTCTGGGTGCCTCAGCGTATAATGTCCCGCCAGATTTTACAGGGGATCATCGTTATGAAAGACATCCTTTCCGAGCTGGAAGACCGCCGCAACAACGCGCGGTTGGGGGGCGGACAAAGACGCATCGACTCGCAGCACGCGCGGGGCAAGCTGACTGCACGCGAACGGATCGAACTGCTGGTAGACGAAGGCAGCTTTGAAGAGTTCGACATGTTTGTCAGCCATCGTTGCACGGATTTCGGGATGGAAGATCAGAAACCTGCGGGCGACGGGGTTGTTACGGGCTGGGGCACGATCAACGGCCGCATGGTCTATGTGTTCAGTCAGGATTTCACGGTGTTCGGCGGGTCGCTTTCAGAAACGCATGCGCAGAAAATCTGCAAGATCATGGATATGGCGATCCAGAATGGTGCCCCTGTGATTGGCATTAACGACTCGGGCGGGGCGCGAATCCAGGAAGGTGTAGCGTCTCTGGCGGGTTACGCCGAAGTGTTCCAGCGCAACATCATGGCCTCGGGCGTGGTTCCGCAGATCAGCGTGATCATGGGTCCCTGCGCAGGTGGCGCTGTTTACAGCCCTGCGATGACCGACTTTATCTTCATGGTCAAAGACACGTCTTACATGTTCGTGACCGGCCCGGATGTGGTTAAGACTGTCACCAATGAGGTCGTCACTGCCGAGGAACTGGGCGGGGCATCAACCCACACCAAAAAGTCTTCGGTCGCCGATGGTGCGTTCGAAAACGATGTGGAAGCATTGGCAGAAGTGCGCCGTCTGGTTGACTTCCTGCCGCTCAACAACCGTGAAAAGCCGCCGGTTCGTCCGTTTTTTGATGAGCCTGACAGGATCGAAACCTCACTGGACACGCTGATCCCCGACAATCCGAACACGCCCTACGACATGAAGGAACTCATCACCAAAGTGGCGGATGAGGGCGATTTCTACGAGATCCAGGAAGATTACGCCAAGAACATCATCACCGGTTTCATCCGACTCGAAGGGCAGACGGTCGGCGTTGTGGCGAACCAGCCGATGGTTCTGGCTGGTTGTTTGGACATCGACAGTTCCCGCAAGGCGGCGCGCTTCGTGCGCTTCTGCGATTGTTTCGAAATCCCGATCCTGACGCTGGTAGATGTGCCGGGCTTCCTGCCAGGGACGTCGCAGGAATACGGCGGTGTCATCAAACATGGTGCCAAGCTGCTGTTTGCATATGGTGAAGCGACGGTTCCAAAAGTCACCGTCATTACTCGTAAGGCCTATGGCGGCGCGTATGACGTTATGGCGTCGAAGCACCTGCGCGGCGACTTCAACTATGCCTGGCCCACGGCCGAGATCGCAGTGATGGGCGCGAAAGGTGCGACCGAGATCATTCACCGTGCTGACCTTGGCGATGCCGAGAAGATCGCGAAGCACACGCAGGATTACGAGGACCGGTTTGCGAACCCGTTCGTCGCAGCCGAGCGCGGATTTATCGATGAGGTGATCATGCCGCAATCGACTCGCCGTCGTGTATCTCGGGCCTTCGCCAGCCTGCGCAACAAGCAACTGAAGAACCCGTGGAAAAAGCACGATAATATTCCGCTTTAAGGGCGCACACCGATTGATCTGCCCGGCCGGGGCTTCTCGGAACAACGGTCAGGGCAGATTGATTGGGGAAAAAATTGACTTTGAGGCCACAACTGATAAATGAACTGCTTTATAGGACATAGAAAAGCGCGGGCCAAAAGCCATGCGCGCGCGATCCCGGAGAGAGGAGCTTGCCTACGGCGGGTCCGGGATCGCGCCTTTGTTCTTTTCCTGTTTGGATGCGTTTCCCCCGTTTTCGCAGACACTGAGAGCCTGCTGCCTGTTCCGTCTGGCCAGCCTGTGCATCTGAGTGACGTTCTGCTGGACAACAACCCGGGTGAGCTGTGGGTGCGCTTTCGTTTCATTGCACCAAAGATCGGCTCGACGGTTGGGCGGATCGGGTATGACGTTGCCTCGGCCGATATGGAGCATCTGTGCCAAACCCTGGCGGTTGCATATGTGGCCAAGCACGAGCTTGACCCTGCACGAGTGGTTATTTCGCTGTCCGACCGCCCCATCGAATTCGGTCGCGCATCCCCTGACGCTACGCAGTTCTTTGAAGCCTACCGGCTGGAACAGTCCCGGTGTATCTGGGAGGGGCTCTGACCATGAAACTCGTTTTTCACTCAGTCAGAGCGTTTCTGAACAGCTACGCGGCTTTGGAGGTGCGCACCATGACATCATCCTGTGACGGATGTGGATATCTGATACCTGTAAATCCTGGCATTCGCGAGGTGACGACATGCTGAAACATCGCGGGTTTCCCGGACGCCTGCCGGGCACGGACTTTCAGTTCACCATTCGTCGGGCCAACCCAAAGGGCGTGACGCCACTGACCCGGCGCGAGAGGTTTCGGGATCGCAAACCCGCGGACAAGCGCGCGGACGTGGCGTTCATGGAGGCCTTGTGGGCACATTTCGGCGATCAGCCCTTTGAACGGGGCAATCTGGATGCAGGTCGCCTGAGCTGGCTGTTTGAGCGCGAGGTTGTTGCGGCCGAAGACCCGTTTGATCCGGCCAGTTACGACGCGCTGCTGGTTATTGATCCGGACGTGGGCCGGGTCTCTTTTCCCGAAATTTTTGACGGGGTGCGCTGACCGTGCAATCCGCTGTCGCACATAAAGGTTTGGGGATCACCCGATCCGGAACCCTGCCCAAATTGGGGCAGGGCCGTTATGTGCGTTCAGAAATTCAGCTGAGCCGCCAGCTGAATGCGGTCGCTGTCAAAGGTACGTCCGGTCGGCGCGTCGTTCCGCTCACCAAAGAAGTATTCGGCGCTGAGCGTCAGATTGTCGGTTGCCTTGTAAAAAGCGTTCACGTGGACCGTCTCAACCTCGGTGAAGGACAGTGTTCCGGTCGAGGTTGGCAGGTCGTAGTCCTCTTCTCCGTAGGCGATGCCGACATTCCATTTCGGCCCAATGTCCTGACGGAATTCCACGGTAAAGCCGTCTACATCGTTGGCCTGCCCGTTGACGATGGCGTCGCCCGCAGCGATCAGATAGGGGCCAATCGCTTCGCCGTCGACATAGTTGACCTGAAACAGGCCGCCATCCCAGGGCCGGATACCAGCCGAGACTGTGAAGCCGGTCTGATCCACTTCGACGTCCCCGGATTGCGCTTTGCCGTACAGCGCCGAGGCACGGGCGATGTATTTGCCATCATTGAATTCGATAGACCCGGTCAGGACGGGGTCGTTCGAATCGGAGCCGCCAACGTTCTCTTCGACCGAAACCGCAAACGTGGTGTTCGCGCCGATTTTGTTCGTGTAGCGCACCTGCGGAACGCGCGCGAAGGGAATCCCGACGGGCCCGTTGAATTCGACGGTCGTTGGGTACGTGTCCAGCGGCTGGAAATTGGTCCAGAACTGACCGATCAACCAGTTGTCACCGATGCGGATATTGGCGTGGCGCAGACGCAGTTCAGCTGGCCCCTCCGTCCCACCAGAAAACAGGTCCAGTTCCAATTGGCCCGAGATGTCGCCGATGGCAGACGGCGTTTTGGTCCGAAGTCCGATGCGCGATTGGCGTGCGGTGGCCCCGAAGGTGCCGCTCGTGGCATTGGCGGGCTCCCCAATCCTCGTCGTGTCGGCGAGGTCCCCCAACTCAAAATCTGTGTCGAAGAAAAAGTCGGCCTTAACATAGCCGTAGACATCAAGAGTTGTGTTTCCGATTCGAAGATCACCGGTTCCGGCCCCCGGTTTTTCGGCCTCCAAAGCTTCGACACGGGCGCGCAGGGCGTCGAGTTCCGCCTGAGTTTGGGCATCTTGGGCAAAAGCGGCCGTGCCGGACAAGCCAAGTGCGGAAACGGCAAGCAGCAACGCCGGCTTTCTCTTTGCAATCATGTGGATAATTCCTTGTGTGCGAGTGTGCACCGGCACCGTTTCACGCAAGGGACTTTGAGGGAAATCACGAGAACGGGAAAAAAATCGTCCGCTTTTTCAAGGAAATGTGCAGGATTTTCGCTCCGCGCTCACCCAATGGTGAACAGATCGGTTAACCCTTTGCATTTGAGAGGCGATTTTCCACCTCAATCTTCCGTAACCCGTGATGCTGCGGGTGCAGAAACAAACCTTTCGGCGAAGAAAAATAACAGAAATGTGACGGTGCCGATTTTGTCTGCTGCGCCCGAAACAGCACCCAGCCTCGGCACGAATCTGCGCGCTAATTCGCCCAATGGGCGAATTCCAGCCGGAATCTCGGTTGGAAACAATACTTTGTTTACTCGGCGGATTGTGCCAAGCAACCTGTTTAAGCCGTGCGGCTCTACTTTGCCTGCGTCGCACATGCACCTACTATTCCGTACCCCTTCCTTCCGCGGGCAGGCTTGTGATTTTCACAAAGTCCTGTCCGCGTTTTTCTTTGCGTATGTACCATGCATAAAGCGGCACAATCTTGCGCAAAAAATCGATCAGGACTGCCTGTTATTGAATAACAAGGCGGAAATCCGACATCTGCCCCGGAACGCATCAAGAATCCAAAAGGGGCAGATATCATGCGAATCTCGAAATTCTTCCTTGCAGTGGCGACCTGTGCAGGCCTTGCCGCCTGTGGGGACACCACCGGTGAACAGGCGTTGCTTGGCGGTGGCGCGGGCGCAGTGGGCGCTGCGGTCGTCAATGCCGATCCGTTGTTCGGTGCCGTGGTCGGCGCAGCGGGTAACGTCCTGTACTGCAAGACACAGAACAACTGTAGGTAACACCAAGTTTTTCGGGGCGCGTGTCGCCCCGACCGTCATCGCGCAAAACGCCGTCGTAGGGTCAATGCCCTGCGGCGGCGTTTCGCGTTTTCAGAACACCAAGACAAAGGACGTTCCATGTTCAACAAGATCCTGATCGCCAACCGGGGCGAAATCGCCTGCCGGGTCATCAAGACCGCCCGCAAGATGGGTATAGGCACCGTCGCCATTTATTCGGACGCGGACAAGAATGCGTTGCATGTGTCGATGGCGGATGAGGCCGTTCACATCGGCCCGCCCCCCGCGAACCAGTCCTATATCGTGATCGACAAAGTCATGGATGCCATTCGCGAAAGCGGCGCGCAGGCGGTGCATCCCGGTTATGGCTTTTTGTCCGAGAACTCCAAATTTGCCGAGGCTCTGGACGCCGAGGGCGTTGCCTTTGTGGGTCCGCCGGTTGGGGCCATTGAAAGCATGGGCGACAAGATCACCTCGAAGAAAATCGCGCAAGAAGCCGGTGTTTCGACTGTCCCCGGCTATATGGGCCTGATCGAAAACGCTGATGAGGCCGTCAGGATTTCCAACGAAATTGGTTATCCCGTCATGATCAAGGCCAGCGCCGGCGGCGGCGGCAAGGGCATGCGGATCGCCTGGAACGACGAAGAAGCGCGCGAGGGCTTTCAGTCGTCCAAGAACGAAGCAGCGAACTCCTTCGGCGATGACCGGATCTTTATCGAAAAATTCGTGACTCAGCCGCGACACATCGAGATTCAGGTTCTCTGCGACAGCCACGGCAACGGCATCTATCTGGGCGAGCGCGAATGCTCGATCCAGCGTCGGAACCAGAAGGTGGTCGAAGAGGCACCATCGCCCTTCCTGGATGAGGCGACCCGCAAGGCGATGGGTGAACAGGCGGTGGCCCTGGCCAAGGCCGTGGACTACGCCAGCGCAGGTACGGTTGAATTCATCGTTGATGGCGAAAAGAACTTCTACTTCCTGGAAATGAACACCCGCCTTCAGGTGGAACACCCCGTGACCGAACTGATCACCGGTGTCGATCTGGTCGAGCAGATGATCCGCGTAGCTGCCGGTGAAGAGCTGACGATCACACAGGACGATGTAACCCTGACCGGCTGGGCGATTGAAAACCGCCTGTATGCAGAAGATCCCTATCGTAACTTCCTGCCCTCGATCGGGCGTCTGACCCGTTATCGTCCGCCGCAGGAAATCGCATCCGGTCCACTGCTGGTGAACGACAAGTGGCAGGGCGAAGCGCCGGCAGGCGACGCAGCTGTACGTAACGATACCGGCGTCTATGAAGGCGGCGAGATCAGCATGTACTACGATCCGATGATCGCAAAACTGTGCACATGGGCTCCGACACGTGAGCAAGCCATCGAGGCCATGCGCGTTGCGCTCGACAGTTTTGAGGTCGAGGGCATTGGTCACAACCTGCCGTTCCTGTCCGCAGTGATGGATCACCCGAAGTTCGTCAGCGGGGACATGACCACGGCCTTTATTGCCGAGGAGTACCCGGACGGTTTCGAAGGCGTCACTCTGCCCGAGGCCGACCTGCGCCGGATCGCAGCGTCCTGTGCCGCGATGCACCGGGTTGCTGAAATCCGCCGTACCCGTGTTTCGGGGCGCATGGACAACCACGAACGCAAAGTTGGCAAACGCTGGGTTGTGACGCTGCAAGGCGAGGATTTCGCCGTTCAGGTTAATGCCGACAGAGAGGGCGCAACGGTCAAATTCGAAGATGGCACGACTCTGCGGGTTGCTTCTGACTGGACGCCTGGTGATCAACTGGCCGTGCTGGACGTTGACGGCAGCCCGCTGGTTCTGAAGGTTGGCAAGATTTCGGGCGGATTCCGCATTCGCAATCGGGGCGCGGACCTGAAAGTGCATGTACGGCGTCCTCATCAGGCAAGACTCGCGAAACTGATGCCTGAAAAACTGCCGCCGGATACTTCGAAAATGCTGCTGTGCCCGATGCCTGGTCTGATCGTGAAGATCGACGTCGAAGTTGGGCAGGAAGTGCAGGAGGGTCAGGCACTTTGCACCGTTGAGGCGATGAAGATGGAAAACATCCTGCGCGCCGAGAAGAAGGGCGTCGTCGCCAAGGTCAACGCGGGTCCCGGCGATAGCCTCGCCGTGGACGACGTGATCATCGAGTTTGAGTGATCATGAAACAGTATTCGCCATACAACCAAAGCTTCCCGGCGTTCGGCGCCGGGGGCCTTGGGCGTGGCGAAGGCGTTCAGCCGCCCTCGCGCCGTTCGCGAATCTCGCGTTGGCGCAGGGGCGTTTTGTCGATAGAGCGGCCAATCTCGCGTACGCTCCATGGGGAAGGCTTGCGCAGTTTGACCACGCCATCCTTGTCGACGAACACCATCTGGAATCCGCGTGGACGCAACTGTGACCGGATCGGAGAACGGGCAGACGGGTCGGTGTCGGTCAGTACAACGACATCCCGATCGCGCATGGCTTCTTCACCTTCCACCAGCATATCGATCTGCTGCTGGAACCGCGGGTCTGCAGGGGTGTCGGCAAAAACGACGATGGGTCGATTGATCCACAAGTATTCGCTCAACTCGCTGTCACCAGCGGGGCGGACAAACTCATCATCGGGCGCAGACCCATCCGCAGCCACAGCGGCCAGCGGGAATAGTGCCGATAAAACAAGGGCAAGCGTTCGTGTCATGGGGCCTCCTGTTCGTTTGAATATAGCCTCTGTGTCGATGAAAGCGACCGGCGAAATGCACATCGCGCTCAAATTTTTGCGCGATCCTACGTCGCACATGGCGGCTCGGAACATCAAAACGCGCAGGCTGCGGCCCGGCGCGAACCGAATTGAGAAAAGGAAATCGCAATGACCGATACGAAAGACTGGCAGGCGCTGGCCGAGAAAGAGCTGCGCGGTCGCCCGTTGGACGACCTGACCAAAGAGACGCTGGAAGGCATCGACGTCAAACCGCTCTATACACAAGAAGATACGGCTGAACTGCCACATATGGGGTCGCTGCCGGGCTTCGGTCCATTCACGCGTGGGGTGAAGGCAACCATGTATGCCGGTCGTCCCTGGACCATTCGGCAATATGCCGGTTTCTCAACCGCAGAGGAATCGAACGCCTTCTATCGCCGTAATCTGGCAGCCGGTCAGCAAGGTGTCTCGGTTGCTTTCGATCTGGCGACGCACCGCGGCTACGACAGTGATCACCCGCGCGTTGTGGGAGATGTTGGTAAGGCTGGCGTGGCGATCGACAGTGTCGAGGACATGAAGATCCTGTTCGACGGCATTCCGTTGGACAAGGTCTCGGTCTCGATGACCATGAACGGGGCGGTGATCCCGATTTTGGCAAGCTTCATCGTTGCAGGCGAAGAGCAGGGGCATGATAAATCCGTTCTGTCCGGCACCATTCAGAATGACATTCTGAAAGAGTTCATGGTGCGCAACACCTATATCTATCCGCCAGAGCCTTCGATGAAGATCATCTCGGACATCATTGAATTCACGTCGAATGAGATGCCGAAATTCAACTCGATCTCGATTTCGGGCTATCACATGCAAGAGGCCGGGGCGAACCTCGTGCAGGAGCTGGCCTATACGCTGGCCGACGGGCGCGAATATGTCCGTGCCGCGACTCAGGCCGGGATGGACGTGGACAAGTTCGCTGGCCGTCTGTCTTTCTTCTTTGCCATCGGCATGAACTTCTTCATGGAGATCGCCAAACTGCGCGCCGCGCGGACGCTGTGGCACCGGGTGATGACCGACTTTGGTGCTAAATCCGAACGGTCCAAAATGCTGCGGACCCACTGCCAGACGTCAGGCGTGTCGCTGCAGGAACAGGACCCCTACAACAACGTGATCCGCACCGCCTATGAGGCGATGAGCGCGGTTCTGGGCGGCACCCAGTCGCTGCACACCAACGCTCTGGACGAGGCGATTGCGCTGCCCACCGATTTCTCAGCCCGCATCGCGCGAAACACGCAGTTGGTGCTGCAAGAGGAAACCGGAGTGACCGATGTGGTCGATCCGCTGGCGGGTTCCTATTACGTCGAAAGCCTGACCAACGAGTTGATCGAAAAAGCCTGGGCCCTGATGGAAGAGGTCGAGGAAATGGGCGGTATGACCAAGGCCGTCGCTTCGGGCATGCCCAAGCTGCGCATCGAGGAAAGCGCCGCGCGTCGTCAGGCCATGATCGACCGGGGCGACGAGGTGATCGTCGGCGTCAACAAGTACCGCAAGGAACAGGAAGACCCGATCGACATTCTGGATGTCGACAACGTGGCCGTGCGCGAAGCTCAGGTCGCGCGGCTGGAACGTATCCGTGCAACGCGTGACGAGGCCGCCTGCCAACAAGCGTTGGACGCTTTGACCACTACCGCCCGTGAGGGTGGAAACCTACTGGCCGCCGCCGTCGAGGCCGCCCGTGCCCGCGCATCCGTAGGAGAGATCAGCATGGCAATGGAAAAGGAATTCGGCCGTCACCGCGCCGAGGTGAAAACCCTGGCAGGGGTTTATGGTGCGGCCTACGAAGGTGATGAAGGTTTTGCCGCCATCCAGAAATCCATCGAAGAATTTGCTGAGGCTGAGGGCCGCCGCCCCCGCCTTCTGGTGGTCAAGATGGGCCAGGATGGGCACGACCGGGGTGCCAAGGTGATTGCCACGGCCTTTGCCGATATCGGCTTTGACGTTGACGTTGGGCCGCTGTTCCAGACCCCGGCCGAGGCCGCTCAGGATGCGGTGGATAATGACGTTCACGTGATTGGCATCTCGTCTCAGGCGGCAGGACACAAGACGCTTGCGCCGCAACTGGTCGAGGAATTGAAGAAGGCTGGTGCCGAGGACATCATCGTGATCTGCGGTGGGGTGATCCCACAGCAGGATTATCAGTTCCTTTATGATCACGGCGTCAAAGCGATCTTTGGTCCGGGCACCAACATTCCTGAGGCAGCGCAGGACATTCTGCGTCTGATCCGCGAAGCCAAAGGGTGACGTTGCCCAAAGGTTTTTCGATGAAAAACCTTGTGATTCCGCGTCTTTGACGGAAACATGCGACCAGATCCATTAGGATCTGGTCGTTTTCCATAGGAGGGTCGCGCGTGTTTCTGGATCATCTGGCCGTTGCTGGCGAAACGCTGGAAGAGGCGTCGGCGCATATCGAACAGGCGTTGGGAGTGCCGCTGCAGGACGGCGGCAAACACGAAACCTTCGGTACGTATAACCGGTTGCTGGGGCTGCGGGACGGTCTTTACCTTGAGGCTATCGCGATCGATCCTGAGGCTCCGAACCCGCAAAGAACCAGATGGTTCGATCTTGATCGGTTCAAGGGGGCGCCCCGTTTGACCAACTGGATTTGCCAGGTGTCGGATATCGAAGCTTCGCTTACCGTTTTCCCGGATGGTTCCGGCCACCCAATAGATCTGGCCAGAGGCGCACTGCGCTGGCAAATGGCGGTGCCGCCCAATGGTCGTTTACCCTTCGATAATCTGTTCCCGGCGCTCATCCAGTGGCACGGTGATTTGCATCCGGCGAAGATGTTGCGGGATAGCGGCTGCCGATTGCAACGCCTTGTAGTTTATCATCCTGATGCGCTGGAACTGGCCGGACTCTTAGGTGATTTGGATATTGTGGTGTTCGACACCGGCCCGGCGGCGCTACGGGCAGAGTTCGAGACACCGCACGGACCACGCGTGTTGGAATGAGGATCAGGCAAGCCCGGGTCGCGGATGCCCATGGGATCGCCGCGATCACTAACGCGATCATCCGCGATACGCTTGTGACCTTCACCACAGATGAACGCAGTGTGGATTGCATTGCCGGCGATATCGAAGCCCGAGGTCCCGCTTATCTCGTCGCCGAATCGGATGGGAAGGTTCTCGGATTTGCTACCTATTCACAGTTTCGTTTCGGCCCCGGGTACGCGCAGTGCAGTGAGCACACAATCCAATTGGCACCCGAGGCGCGGGGGCAGGGCGCAGGTCGCGCTTTATTGTCGGCACTCGAGGCCACGGCACGAGCAGACGATGTGCATGTGTTGGTGGCTGGAATCTCCTCGGCCAATCCGGATGCAGTTGCCTTTCACGCAGCCCTGGGTTTCACCGAAGTTGGCCGCATGCCCGAGGTCGGGTTCAAGTGGGGAAAACGGTTAGACCTTGTCCTGATGCAGAAAATTCTTGCTCAGGACGGATTGGTCGCACCTGACATGCGCGATTTGGGGCGCTAGGGTGCGCTCATGTCGATCTGGATCCGAATATCTGATGCGCTAAGCGCGCTTGCTCAGGGCGAAAGCCTCACCGCTGTATTTGAGAAACTGCGCTCGCCGCCCGAACGATCCGTGGCGTTCACCATTGCGGTGATCGCGTTGGGCGCAAAAATGGCCAAGGCGGATGGTCAGGTGACGCGGGATGAGGTTACGGCATTCCGCGACGTTTTTCAGATTGCCCGCGAGGATGAAGAAGGCGCGGCGCGTGTGTTCAACATGGCCCGCACGGACGTTGCAGGCTATCAGGACTATGCCCGTAAGATCGCGCGTATGTTCTCTGAAGACAGCACCACGCTATGCGACTTGATGGAGGGGCTCTTCCACATCGCGATGGCGGATGGGTTCTATCATCCCAACGAAAACGAATTTCTGGAAGAGGTCAGCCGGATCTTTGGCCAGACGGATGCCCAGTTCATGGCCCTGCGCGCGCGTTTTGTGCCCGATGCGCCCAACGACCCCTATACGGTTCTTGGGGTTCCGCGGGACATGCCATTGCCTGATATCCGCAAGGTTTGGCGGCAACTTGTGCGCGAAACGCATCCTGACGCGATGCTGGCGCGCGGTGTACCCGAGGAAGCCGTTCGCCTGGCCGAGAAAAAGATGATCGACATTAACCGCGCCTGGGACGAAATCAACGGCGCGCGGGCCTAAGCTATGCGTCTGGCGACCTACAACATCGAGTGGTTCGCCAACCTGTTTGATCGTCAGGACGAACTGATCGTCGATGACAGCTGGTCCGGTCGCCATAATGTCACCAAGGCACAGCAAATCGAGGCTATTGCTAAGGTCCTGACGGCAATCGATGCGGATGCAGTGTTGATAGTCGAGGCACCCAACTCGGGGAAAAGCCAGAATACGGTCCGCGCGTTGCAAAATTTTGCCGAAGCGTTTGACCTTCGAACGACCGACGCCGTGATGGGATTTGCCAACGATACCCATCAGGAACTTGCGCTACTCTATGATCGGCGCGCGCTGACGGTGCGCCATGATCCGAAAGACGGCGACAGATCTGCGCCGCGTTTCGATGGTGTTTTTAACATCGACCTCGATATCGACGCGACCGAAGATCATGTGCGTTTTTCCAAACCTCCGATGGAATTGGCGGTCCAAACGTCTGGCGGGGCCTCGTTTCGCCTGATTGGGGCGCATCTGAAATCAAAAGCCCCACACGGCGCCGAAACCCGAGACGAGGCGATCCGAATTTCGATTGCCAACCGGCGTAAGCAGTTGGCGCAAGCCATTTGGTTGGCCAGACGGGTCAAGACGCATTTGGCGGCCGACGAACAAGTAATCCTGCTGGGCGACCTCAACGATGGTCCGGGGTTGGATGAGTTCGAAAACCTGTTCGGGCGATCGTCGGTCGAAATTCTGTTACAGGCGGGTTTGTTCGACCCGCACGCAGATTCGGCGTTTGGACCAAAGGCGGGTGAGCGCCTTTCGACCGCACGTTTTGTGCGACCCAAAGGCGGTGGGTATCTCGAAGCTCTGCTGGACTATGTCATGATCAGCCAGGATCTGCGCGACCGCCGGCCGGATTGGCGCATCTGGCATCCGTTTCACGACCCAGCCTGCCTTAGCGCAAAAGATCTGCACGAGGCGTTATTAACTGCATCTGATCATTTCCCCGTAACTCTGGATATCGGCCTGTAGCCTTTCAACTGAAATTCAACTGCCCTATATTTTCGATATGAAACACCTCATTCCAATATGTGCTGTGACCGCGGCTCTGGCCCTTCCCGTTCATGCCGAGGAAGAGGCTGGCAAGTCCCTGATGGAGCAGGGGGCAGAGTTATTCTTTGAAGGCTTGAGGCAAGAGATGGAGCCTGCGCTTGACGATTTGCTTGGGCTTGCGGAACAATTCGGCCCGGCCATGCAATCCTTCATGGCGGAAATGGGCCCTGCCTTGGCGGACCTGGCGGGCGAAATTCAGGATTGGAGCGCCTATGAAGCGCCTGAGATATTACCCAACGGTGATATCATCATCCGTAAGAAGCCTCCTCAGGACCCCGACGTGCAGCCGGAATTGCCTGAAAGCGCACCCGAGGGCGAGATCGAAATCTGAGGTTTAATCCCGGATGATGACGCGGGGCTCGGATTTCAGCGCGCTGGCCAGCGAACTCAACCGCGCCACGGCGACCTCGCTGAACAAAGGGCTTGCCGCAGTGGGCAGAAACAGCTCTAGCTGCCTCTTTTTGGGATAGAACTTCAATGTTCCCATTTTGGCATCGTTTTTCATCCACAACATGGCACCGAACCGCATCGCCTTACCCAGAATCTCGGCCTGTTTCTGGTCTTTTTCGTCCAACAGTTCGTAGAGCGGGGCAAAACGGTTGCCTTCGCGCTTGTTTCGGTATCGGTGTTGCAGCGCCAGCCCGATAAAGACCCGCTCCGAGTGTTTCAGGCCACCCAGATTGGCGCGCGTCACATTGTCAAAGCAGACCTCGGCCCGATAGTCGGGATGGGCACGCCAACTGACATCATGCAAAAGGCAGGCCGCTTTCACCAGGCGCACACGCGCGGGCGGAGCAGACTTGAACAGCGGCATCACGAAATCGAACAGGTGTTTGCCAAAGCCGGGCAAACGGGAATCCTTGGCTTCGGAAAATCTGCTGGCCTCGATCAGCGGGTCGCAGTCACGCAGGTTCTGCGGCATCTGCTCGTACAGCAGCCCTTCGCGGATACCATAGCTTGAGATGGCGATGTCCTTGGGTTTGAACGTGCGGATCAATCGCGCCAGAACATCCATTGCATAGGGAATCAGTGCCATCCGCGATCCCGATACGCCGGCCTGGCTGCGCAGCTTTTCGGGATCACCCTTTTCAATGAACTTGATGGTCTCACGTACCTGTTTTGTGGTCATGCGGTATTCGTGCAGCACGTTCAGGGGATACCCGCGGCGCAGCATGTCCAGTCGCGCGAAGGCCCGCCAGCTACCGCCCACAAGGAACAGCCTGTCGCGTTGCGGCCCCATTTGATCGCGCAGATTCTCCATCGTGGCTTTGATGTGGGCCTTGCGTGCCCGACGTCCGCCCTTGATGTCCCGCAGTTTCAGAGGGCCCAGCGCTGAAGTCACACGCCGCCCGACGTCGCCGTCTCCGATTTCGGCGAGTTCCATAGATGATCCGCCGATGTCGCAAATCAGACCATACGCGCCGGGCCAGCCCAGCAAAACACCCTGCGCGGACAGGCGGGCCTCTTCGTCGCCGTTGATGACGGAAACGGTCAGGCCGGTTTCGGCTTTGACCTCGTCGCAAAACTCAGGGCCGTCCTTGGCTTCTCGCACCGCGGCAGTCGCCACGACGTGCAGGCCGGGCAGGCCAAGATCGTCAGACAGACGGGCAAATCGGCGCAATGCAGCCAGCGCGCGTTTGCGGCCAAGCGGGTTGAGGTGCCCGGTATCAGACAAGCCTGCGCCAAGCTCGCACATCACTTTTTCATTGTAGAAATAAGCCGGCGATCGCGCCGCGCCGTCAAAGATAACCATCCGGACCGAGTTCGATCCAACATCGACCACGCCCACGCGCGACAAGGCTCGTGCTTCGGGATCGTCGAAGAGGGGCTTGCCGAACGGCCCCCAGTCAGGGATTTCGGTTTCGACAGTCTGATCCATGTCTCTTCCAGGTATTCCGGGTGCAGAATGCGAGATGACCGGGTGCGGGTCAATTACCAGATTAGACATCGTCCAAATCCGCGGCCAAAACACGCACGGCCAGTGCACGGGTTATGTCGCGCTTTTCCGACAGGGCAAGCTGGTCCAGTTGCGCCACCACGTTCGCCGCCGTTTCAAAGCGCCGGTCCATATGTTTGACCAGATAGGCGATAACATCTGGGCTGGGGTTCAGTTGCCGGTCCACGAACAGCTTTGCCAGAACCGCACCCAGTAAAGCATCATCCGGTGGATCAAGCGCCACATGATGCGCGCCCTCGATCCGGCTTTGCAAATCCGGCAACGGCAGTTGCCAGAATTTGGGTGCAAGCCGCCCGGTCATAAGCAAGGCATTGCCTTCAGCCAACACAAGGTTGTGCAGGTGGAACAGAGTTTTCTGCTGTTCGGGATCGCCAGCGACCATCGGTACGTCTTCGACCGCCACCGGAGTGCGGGCAAGGGTGGGCACATCGTCGTACCGAACGTCCGATGCCTGAATGATCCGCCCACCGGTTTCCGCCGCCCAGACGTGGGCCAGATGGGTCTTGCCTGCGCCGGCGGGGCCGCTCAGCACCAGTTTGTTGCCCGGCCAGGAGGTGGCCGAGATCATTGCGACGGCCAGGGCATTCGCAGGCGATACAAAAAAGTCCTCACGCCCCAGCGCAGTCTTGGCCGGAAGATCAAAGCTCAGCTGAAGGGCCATCAGGAATCTTCCCGGTCCGCGCTTTCGAGGCCGGTATACAGGCGGCTGTCCAGGTAGACTGATGTACCAAACCGCGCGATCACGCCCAGTGCCGCCGCTACGGGAACTGCAACCAGCATCCCGACAAAGCCGAACAACGCCCCAAAGACCGACAAGGCCAGCAGCAACCATACAGGGTGCAGACCAACCGAATTGCCAACAAGTTTCGGCGTCAGGAAGTTACCTTCGGCCACCTGACCCAGTGCAAAAATACCGGCAACCAGACCGATATGCGCCCAATCTCCCCAGAACTGGAACAGAGCCAGACCGATGGCGAGCGTCCCGCCGATCAGCGCTCCGAGGTATGGAATGAAGGTGACCAGCCCGGCAATAAATCCGACAATCAGTCCGAATTGCAGACCAACAGCCATCAGCGCCACGGCGTAGTATGTGCCGAGGATCAGGCAGACTGTGCCCATGCCGCGAACAAATGAGGCAAGAACGGCGTCAATTTCTTCGGCCAGACGTTTGATTGTGGGGGCGTGGTCGCGCGGCAGCAGGTCTCCGATACGGGCGATCATGCGATCCCAGTCCAGCAACATGTAAACGGTCACGACCGGGACGATAACCAGCAGAACGACCACATTGATCGCAGAACCCAGCGAGGCCGCAACGGTTTGCAACACATCACCGGTCTTGGATTTCAGGGTTTCGCCCAATGAGACAAGGAACTGATGGGTGTTTGACTCAGAGTCCAAAAGCGACGGGAACTGCTGCTCAATGAAGCCGCGTAGCTGTTGGAACAAGCTGGGCATGACCTCGACCAGCTCGATCAACTGAGTGATCAGGGCTGGCACGACCATCAGGATCATCAGGGCAAAACTCAGGATGCCTACAACGGTGATGATCGCGGTGGCTGCCATGCGCGACAAACCCAGATTTTCCAACCGATCCGCAACCGGATCAAGGAAATAGGCGATGGCGCCGCCGATCACGAACGGTAGCAGGACGTCGCCAAGTGCCCACAAGCAAAGCACAAAAACTACAGTGGCAATGCCCCAGTATCTGAGTTGATCCTTTACCGGCAAGGCCATGCTTGTCCCCTTGTTCTTGGCTCCTACCGGCGTTCTTGGCTTATGCGGCGCGGTGATGCAAGCGGTTCATGCGTGGGGAATTCCGGACCTCAGGAGCTTAGCGTGCCAAGCTCTGGCGTGTCGGCGGTGGCGGTTTCGTCCGGCCAGTTGGTGCGCCAGATTTCAGCCGACCAGTGCCCGCAGTGAACCGACGGCCGGTCAAAGCCGGGCACAGGTGTCAGCAGTGGCGATACGACGACGTCGTGGCGCGGAACCGCGAAATAGGGGAATGAGTATCGCTCTTTGCCTGATGTGTTGACCACCCGATGGGGTGTGGATTTCAACCGGCCGCCCGACCACAGTTCGAGCATGTCGCCGATATTGACGACAAACCCACCGGGCGGACAGTCCGGAGTGATCCAGCCGCCGTCGCGGGTCTGCACTTCGAGCCCGCCAACGGGGTCCGGGGCGATAATGGTCAAAGCGTCCGTGTCCTTGTGCGGATGAATGCCAAACCCTTCCTCGTCCGGGGCCTGTGGGGGATAGTGCAGCAGGGTCATGTTGGTCATTGGCGTGACGAAAGCATCCCTCAAGATATTCGGCTTCAGGTCCAGACCGATCTCCAGCGCGCCCAACAGCAGGTCCGTCACCCGGTCCAGTTTCGCCCAATATCCCAGAATGACATCCTGCGCCTCGGGCACTTCGTTCGGCCAGAGGTTCGGGCCATAGAGTGCGCAGTCCTGACGCACCGGGGCTTCCTCGGGCACATCGAAATGCAGCTTGTAGCCTTCGTATTTGTCCGCTTTGCCCGAGCCGTCATTGGGTGTGAAAAAACCCATGGGAATATAACCGCGATAGTTGTCGCGGGTGATGGCCTGATCCCATTTGCTTTGCTCGTCGATGTCAAAGATCGCGCGGGTTTTGGCACGAACTTCATCGACGGTATCCGGTGAAACGCCGGTGCCCGTGACGGACAGGAAACCAATATCGGTACACGCACCCAAGACTTGCTGGACCGCAGCGCCGTGATCCGGATGCGCAGCGTCGTTGAGCGGAGAAATGTCGATCGTGGGAATTGTCTGCATCAGTGAATCCTCACGCCTTGCCGATCCAGTTCTGCGTGAACCGGAGTGAGGTTCAGCTCGTGCAGCTCCTGATTGCTTTTCAGCGACAGCGCTGCAGCAATTCCCGCACCCTGACCCATGACCGCGCAACAGGCCATGTTGCGGGTTGCGGCGTGGGCAACCTTGTCTGCCCCGTGTGAGCGTCCAGCGACCAGCAGCCCTTTGACACCTTTGGGCAGCATCGAGCGATAGGGTACTTGCATGTATCGCCCCGTGGTCGGCAGGATCAGGATGCCATAGCCATCTATGAATTCAGGATAGATGCCGATCGTGTCCTCGAACCGGCCCTGATGGCGGGCGTCATCCTCGGTCATGTTGTAGACCGCGTCGATTTTGCGCGTGTCGCGAATTCCTATGGTCATCCCGAAATTGCGTAACCGTGCGTTCTCGCATCCTGGCATAAACCGGCGCAGGGCTTCGATGGCCAGCATCGACTGACGACGGCCTTCGATTTCACCCCGTGTCAGGCTGTCGGGATCGGTTCCGTCGATCTCAGCCAAGTGGATGAGGTTCATATAGGTCAGCTCACCCGTGTCATGCATCGCGCCCCATGTGCCCGCGATGGTGTTGAGATGTGACGGGATCAGCCCCTCATCAATCGCCTGCTGAAAAGGCTTGTGCACGAAGGGCGAGAACATGTCGTCTTCTTTACCTGAGGTTTCGATGTTCCATTCGCCGCCGCCGCCCCAATCCTTGTACGTCTGCGGATCGGCTTTGACACCTTCCATAAAGGCGCGTTTGTCGACGCCGGCCAAATGGAACATGACCGAGGCCGCCATCATGTCTTCGCGGGCGGTTTTGTCGGTCGGCGCACCTGCGCGGTGGGCTACGTCCGCGTCGCCGGTGGCGTCGATCACAACCTTGGCCAGAATCGCCTCGCGCCCCGCCTTGGACTCGGTGATGATCCCGGTGATCCGGTCGCCATCCATGATCGGAGCGACGAACTGCCGGTGCAGCATCGGATGAACACCAGCCTCTTCGACCAGTTTGTCGGCCACCAGCTTGAACCCTTCGCTGTCCAACTCATAGCTCAGCGACTGGCTCTCCGGGACGGCGGCGCCCATGTCCTTGGCGCGGGTCTCGAATTCCATACCGATACCGCCTGCCTCGACGGTTTGTTCGTGGCGGTACCAGGCAAAGCCTTCCACACCCACGGCGGTGATATTGCCACCCATGCAGCCAAATCGGTCGACCAGAGACACTTCGGCCCCCGCGCGGGCAGCGGCGAGTGCTGCGGCCAGCCCTGCCGGACCCGATCCGACAACAAGAACGTCCGTCTGGTGGACAACGGGAATTTGGCGTGCGGGTTCCTGAATGGTCTGCATGTGGGCCCCTTGGGTTTTACATTCCTGTCACAATCAAAGAGCCTGACTGGCGGGTCAATCAAAAAACCGACCGACCCGAGGTCGCAAATTTACCAATGCATGATTGCCCCCGGCAGGGCTTTGGAATAATGACCTTTGAAGTCCAAATTCACCTTTAAAGGTTCAAAATGCGCCTCAGCCGTTACTTTCTGCCCGTTCTCAAGGAAAACCCGTCCGAGGCCCAGATCGTCAGCCACCGGCTGATGCTGCGTGCCGGAATGATTAAGCAAGCCTCTGCCGGGATCTATTCGTGGCTTCCTCTGGGCTTTAAGGTTCTGCGCAAGCTGGAAAACATCATCCATGAAGAGCAGGCGCGCGCAGGCCATATCGCAATCCAGATGCCCATCATCCAATCGGCGGACCTGTGGCGTGAATCCGGGCGCTATGATGACTACGGTCAGGAAATGCTGCGTATGAAAGACCGGCACGACCGGGATATGCTGTTCACGCCGACCGCCGAAGAACTGGTCACCGACATCTTCCGCGGCCACGTTAACAGCTACAAGGACCTGCCGCTGACCCTGTACCAGATTCAGTGGAAATTCCGCGACGAGATCCGCCCCCGTTTCGGCGTGATGCGCGGTCGTGAGTTCTATATGAAGGACGGCTACAATTTCGACCTGACCAAAGAGGACGCGCTGCACGCCTATAACCGCCATCTGGTCACTTATCTGCGCACCTACGAGCGCATGGGCCTGCAGGCCCTTCCGATGCGCGCCGATTCCGGCCCCATCGGCGGCGACAATACGCACGAATTCCTCGTGCTGGCCGATACCGGTGAATCCGAGGTGTTCTATGACAGTGCCGTGACCGACCTGACCTTTGGTGATCGTCAGATCGATTATGACAGCCGCGAGCAGTGTCAGGCGATCCTTGAGGAGTTCACCTCGAAATACGCACGCACGGATGAGACCCATGACGAGGCGCTGTTCAACAAGGTCCCGGAAGATCGCCGCCGAGTTGCGCGCGGGATTGAGGTTGGTCAGATCTTCTACTTCGGCACCAAATACTCTGAAGCCATGGGTGCGACGGTTCAAGGCCCCGATGGCAAGCCGACGCCGGTTCACATGGGCAGCCATGGTATCGGTGTCAGCCGTCTGGTCGGCGCGATCATCGAGGCCAGCCATGACGACAATGGCATCATCTGGCCCGAAGGCGTGACCCCGTTCCATTGTGGCATCGTCAACCTGAAACAGGGTGATGACGAGGCTGATGCCGCCTGCGACAAGATCTACGGTGCGTTGACGGCTCTGGGTCTTGACCCGCTGTATGATGACCGCAACGAGCGGGCAGGGGGCAAGTTTGCCACAATGGACCTGATCGGTCTGCCATGGCGCATCACCGTTGGTCCGCGCGGTCTTAAGAACGGTGTGGTCGAACTGACCTGCCGCCGCACAGGCGAAAGCGAGGAAATGCCCCCCGAGGCCGCAGTCACAAAGATCGCAGAGATCTATGAGCGCATCGCCTGACAAAACCGACGCGCCGCTGATCTCGGTCATCACTGCGACCTACAACCTGCTGTCGCAAGGGCGGCAGGACAGCTTTCGCGAGGTGATCGACTGCATGGCGCGGCAGGGCTGTGCCCGGGCTGAGCATATCATTCAGGACGGCGCGTCGACCGATGGGACAGTGGAGTTCCTGCAGGAACTGACAGCGGATGCCCCACGCACGCGGCTGATAAGCGAACCGGATTCTGGTTTGTACGACGCCATGAACAAAGGGGCGCAGGCCGCATGCGGGGAATACTTGCTGTTCCTGAACTCGGACGATTCATTGGCGTCCGATGATATCCTGAGCACCGTCGCGGACCGTCTCGAGGCGGCCCAGCCGGATTTCCTCTATGGCTCGACCCTGCGGCGGTACGAGGACGGATCGGAAACCCGCGAAAAGCGGATGTCGCTGACAGCGATCCTGCAACGGATGCCGTTCTGCCACAATTCGGTGCTGTTGAAGCGGGATGTGTTTCTGGCTCTGGGCGGGCACGACACGCAGTTCCGCGTCGCTGCCGATTACGATCTGATGTTGCGGCTATTGACCGAAGGGTATCAGGGCGAACGCACGGACGAGCCGATTTCAATGTTCTGGGGCAGGGGGGTGACAAGCGATATTGTCATAACCGCCGAAGACTATGCTCGTGTCTGGATGAAATACTACGATGGGTTCAAAGCGGCCCAGGACCTGACGCAGGAGGATTTCTTTCGGTTCTTCCGGCGCGGCCACATGCCCGTGCCTTTGATCCTGGAGCGGTTGTCAAAGCCCGGTACATCGGATGCAATCAAAGCAGCCGCACGCCACAGCTTGTGGAAGACCATGCGCCGGTCTGTCCAGTTCTGGCGCAGCTTCTAGGCGCGGCCTACCGTCGGACGGGCTGTAAGAATGTCTCCGTCAGCTTGCTGACCTCGTGCAACTACGATCGGACGTCCCAACCTCCGGACCAGTTCCTTGAACTCGAGGCCCAGAAAGCGCAGTCCGCAAACCCGGTCTCCGGTCAGGTTGTCCGTGATGCACATCCGTCCATCCCGGAAGACAAGACCATAACCTTTATCGTTCAGGACGTCTGTCAGACCCGCCCAGTTTGCAGCGCTGGCAAAGATCGGAAGTATCGTCGCGCGCAGCAAGGCTGCGGATTCACAATCCAGTTCCGTTGATATTTGTCGGACCGTAATTGTGTCCGGTTTTTCTGTATCAATTCTAATACTCATGAGCGACCCCCGCTCTAAAAATGTATTCCCCCGTAACTAGGGTGACAAAGTTTCCCAAAATAAGCAAAAAGCGAAATAAAGTTGCGTCTAAAATGTTGCATTTTGAGTGCAGTTTGCCTCGCCGTGCTCACATTGACTTCATACATGAAACAATATCCGGCTGTCTGTGAAGAGCGTCACAACCAGTGGTGTATTCCGTCGGCAGACGATCACCTTTTAGTTCGAATGCATGTTCGAACCAAGGCACGACTGATTCGCAGATCCCGGGCTTTGGCGCGCCTTGGACAAGCTGGAATTCACTGACCTAAGAACGGCGACCATTAACGTATTCGCCTGACAATGCAGCTCTTGTTTCCATGACTTGGCGCGATGATCTGCTCTGCTCTTATACTTTCAGATCGCACAACCGGCCCTGCCGCAATGCCTCGGTGATATGAACCACCGGGTTTTTTCTGAATTGGAAACCGAAGCGGCCGTGACCGGCAGGCGGATAACAGGTGCTAATCCGCGCGGCGGGGCTGACTACCGGGTTGACCATCTGGTGAAATGCCGAAAGGGTCGCGTCAACAAAGCTACCGGAATAAGCATGGCTAAAACACCCCCGCCCTTTGCCCTCTTTGAATGGAAAATCGCCTGGCGTTACCTGCGCGCGCGTCGCGCCGAGGGTGGCGTCAGTGTGATGACGTGGATTTCCCTGATCGGTATTACGTTGGCCGTCTTTGCGCTGATCGCCACTTTGGCAGTCCGGTCGGGTTTCCGGTCTGAGTTCGTGGGCACCATTCTGGGGGCTAATGCGCACGTGACGGTTTATTCCACTGGCGAGTTTGACGCTCAGGGCCGGGTTGACCGTACGATCGCGAATTACGACGAGATAGCCGCCAGTATTGCGCGGGTTCCCGGCGTTGAACGCGCAGCCCCTCTGGTCAAAGGCCAGGTTCTGATCACCAATCGCGACCGCAGCAGCGGGGTCGAGGTGTTCGGAATTCAACCCGACGACCTGCATGATCTGCCGGGTGTCGCTGAAAGCGAACAGGCAGTAGGGGACCTGTCCCGGTTTCAGAACGGTGAAGATGCGATTGCCATCGGGTCCGGCGTGGCCCGCAGCATTGGGGCGACGGTTGGTGACACGGTCAAACTGACGTCACCCAACGGAGTAAAGACCGCCTTTGGCACTTCGCCGCGCGTGAACGCCTATCGCGTGGTCTACGTTTTCTCAGCAGGGCGATATGACATCGACCGGACCCGTGTCTACATGCCGTTCGAACAGGCGCAAAGCTTTTTCAACCGCGAAAGCGTGGCAGACGAAATCGAAGTGATGGTCGAACGACCCGAGGAGATGAATCCGATCCTGATCCCGATCCTTGAGGCTGCGGGACCGCGCAGTCAGATCTGGACATGGCAGGACGCCTCTGGTGGTTTCCTGCGGGCGCTGGAGGTTGAGGACAATGTGATGTTTATCATACTGTCGATCCTCGTTCTGATCGCCGCTATGAATATCGTTTCCGGCCTTATCATGCTGGTCAAGAACAAAGGGCGGGACATTGGTATTCTGCGCACCATTGGTCTGAGCGAAGGGTCGGTTCTGCGTGTCTTTTTCATCTGTGGGGCATTTACCGGCATTATTGGCACGGCCATGGGGGTGATCCTCGGTTGCCTGTTTGCTATCTATATCGATCCAATTTTTTCCTTCGTGAACTATGTCATGGGTGGCGGAGTGTGGGACCCGTCTATTCGCGGCATTTATGCCCTGCCGGCTGAGTTGCACCTGACAGACGTTCTCAAGGCAATCGGGTTGTCGCTGGGGCTGTCCTTCTTTGTCACCTATTTCCCCGCCCGTCGCGCGGCGCGGATGAACCCGGTTGAGGCGCTGCGCTATGAATGATGTGACGATGCGGCTGGATGGTCTGACCAAGACCTATCTGCAGGGCACACCCGGCGAGGTTCAGGTGCTGCGCGGTGTGGATTTGGAACTTTGCGCTGGCGAGGCGGTGGCCTTGGTCGCCCCGTCCGGTGCAGGTAAATCGACGCTGTTGCACATTGCCGGGTTGCTGGACGCTCCGGACAACGGGTCAGTCGAGATTGCGGGTCAGAATGTGGCGGGCAGGGGCGACCGGACCCGTACCGCTCTGCGGCGGCAGGATGTGGGCTTTGTGTACCAGTTCCACCATTTGCTGCCCGAATTCACAGCGCTCGAAAATATCACTTTGCCGCAACTGGCCAACGGTGTTTCCGAGAAATCTGCACAAGAGAGGGCGATGACGTTGTTGGATCGGGTTGGTGTTGCGGCGCGTGCTAATCACCGCCCTGCCGCATTGTCGGGCGGAGAACAACAGCGTGTGGCTTTTTGTAGGGCCTTGGCCAACAAACCGCGCATTTTGTTGGCGGATGAGCCGACGGGAAATCTGGACCCCGAAACGTCTGATCAGGTGTTTGACGCCTTGATGGCGCTGGTCCGGGACGAGGGGCTTTCCGCGCTGATCGCGACGCACAACATGGACCTTGCGGCGCGCATGGACCGAAAGCTGCGGCTTGAGGCGGGTATGCTCAGGCCAGTTGAGTGATGGCGACTCCGACGGCCATCACAGCGATGCCTCCTGCGCGGATCCAGGTCAGTGGCGTGACCTGAGCGCCAAACAGGCCAAAGTGATCAATGGCCGCCGTGCTGATCAGTTGACCCAGTAAGACAAAGAACACTGCGTTACCGACGCCGAAATGCGGCGCGACATGTGTGATGGACAGAACGTAGAACGCGATCAGGACGCCGGCCAACAGCAGGTGCTTCGGCGCTTGGCCCACCTTGGACAGCGCTTCCATACCCGGAAACAACAGCATGACCAGCGCCGAAGCGACGAACGCGATGGCGAACAGGATCACGGCTGCAGTCGTGGGCGACCCGATCAGCTTGCCCAAAGCTGCATTCAATGCCGCCAGAATCGGGACACCGATCCCGGCTGCCAGCATGATCGCTGCGTATTGTGTCATTGCCTGTATCCTCTGCGCCGGGTTCGTTGATCTGGATCATTGCGCCAAGCTGCCCGCCGGGCAAGCCTGCAAATGTCAATCGAGACAGGAGGATGCGATGATCAGGCCCTTGTTCGGGACTATTTGCATGGGGTTCGCCGCCGTGGCGTCTCAGGCCATGGCGCAGAACGTGGAAACCGGTGCCGAGTTGTATGGGCATTACTGCGCCACGTGCCATGGGATTGATGCGACTGGCCATGGTCCAATGGCTGGTGTGCTGATCATTCAACCCACTGATCTGACGCAACTTGCCGGAGAGGATGGCGTTTTTCCGACGGCCCGCGTCGTGGCGCGTATCGACGGGCGCGACCCGTTGGTCAGTCACGGCAGCCCGATGCCCGTCTATGGCCCCTATTTCGAAGGGCAGGACACCACGATGAAAACCGCTGATGGCCAGCCGATCCTGACCAGTCAGCCGATTGTAGATCTGGTGGCATATCTGCAAACGCTGCAGTGAATCTTGCCGCTAGCGGCAGATACCCTCGACCTTGGCCCCGCTCCACGGGATGACAACGGCACGTTCCCGTTTTTCGCCGGGCAGGGGAGACAGATTAAAATGCGCGCCTAGCATTTCATGAAGCCTTTGCGTTCGCGGGGCGGTCGGATCCAGCGCCCGGCAGCAAACATATTCTTCGACAATCGCCCCCTGTTGCTCAAACCCATAGGACAGAAAGTCCGGCGATGTTTTCAGATCGAACTGATAGGGGTCCTTGTTCCCGCCATGCTCGGCGGCCGCGCGAAGGGGGTGGTAACCGGTGGTTTTACGGTTCTGCCATTGCCAGACATGGGTCAACTCATGCGCCAGCAACATCGCGGATATCAGGTCCATTTGCTCCGGAAAATCGGACATATAGTCCTCAAGATACCACTCCTGAGTGAAATAGATTTTGTTGAACAGGGCAACTGCGGCAGGTTTTGCGGTGACGATCCCTTCTTCGGTTGGGGGCAAAATACGTTCCCGGCAGGCCAGGCGTGGACGGTCCTTGCGGTAGAATGTGATAGGCGCGACCGGAGCGCCCTCAACCAGACGCACTCGATCCAAGTTCAGTGTGTCACCCTGGACAACACTGGCAAAGGCGCGTTCCTGATCCGTCAGCGGACGACCGCAGGCGGCAAACAGAAAGAGAAGCGTCATCAAAATGCGAGGGACCATAGTTCAAGCCTAATGCGAAGTACCCGCGCTGCAACCCGTTTTCACAGGCTCATCGCCAACACGCGGCTGATTTCTGTCAGCGAACGATTGGATTGATCCATCCACGTATTGAAGGCCTCCTGCACCGCCGCCATCGCTTTTTTTGAGGTCGGAATCTTGCCGACCACTCCTTCGGCAACCAGTCGCGCGGTCACGTCTTGCGAGAGGATAAAGCTGTCCCGCCCGGCGAACCGCATGGCATATTGGGCTGAGGCCCCGCCCAAGCGCGACCCGCGCTTGGCCAGCATCGCCAAAAGCCCGATGTAGTCGGACGACGGCCAACCGCCCAGAACCTGACCCGCACCGCCTTCTTCACGCAATTCCAATAAAAAGGCGGCATTGTCCCGAACCGTGGAGATTTTGGTCCCGTTGCGGACGATACGGGTGTCCTGAAGCAATGCGTCGAACTTCTCATCATCCATAAAGGCGCAGCGCCCGACATCGAACCCATCGAACGCGGCCTCAAACCCGCCCCATTTGTTTTCGATGACCTTCCAGTTGAACCCGGCCTGAAAGACGCATTTGGTGATAATCGAAAGCCAGCGATCGTCTGGCATGGCCGCAAGTTCGGCCGGGCTTTTGGGTTTGCTCAGTTTTGCGTCCAAGGCAGCCGGACCGCCGTGGCGATCCGCTGCTATGGCGAAAATCTCTTCGAAGTGGCGCATCTGTTGTGTCCTCCGCGGTTAGGTTTGCCCGATGGGCGGCAGGTTGCAAGGTCCCAAATCAGGGCGCATTTTTTGGTCTTTAGAGCCGTCGTAATTGGGAAACTGCACAAAAATCGGCATTTGGATAAAGAAATGCTCGACAAAACAGGGGATTCGGGTTTGTGATTGACCCGTCAATCAATGTCCCGCGTCAAAAAAGTGAAAACACGGTTGGCGCGGGTGTTCGGCACAATGCAGCGGGTGGGGACTTGCAGCTTGGTCCGAGGCGAAAAATTCCGCCTTGGTTCAAAGTGTTCACTTCCCTTTTGCGGCTAAAATTGTGCATGTTGCGACATGGTATTGTCGTCCGACGAACCTATCGGTGCGGAAGTGTGCGCCGAGGCGGACGGTACACAAATAAGACAGGGAGAATGTCGATGAAAAAACTCAGTGTCAGCCTATTGGCTATGATGGTAGCCGGTTCCGCCTATGCCGCCGATATGGGCGCCGTGGACGAACCGATCAAACTGGCAATCAACGAATGGACTGGTCAGCACGTGACAACTCACGTCGCGGGCGAGATGCTGAAGGCTGCGGGCTATAACGTCGAATACGTAACAGCCGGCATGATGAACCAGTTCCAGGCGATCGCAGACGGCGACATCACTGCTACGCTTGAAATCTGGTCGTCCAACGTTTCGGACGAATACGCCAAGAAGATCGACGAAGGCACCGTGGTCGAGATCGGCGATCTGGGTCTGGACGCCAAAGAAGGCATCGCCTATCCGGCGCACGTGGCCGATCTGTGCCCGGGTTTGCCCGCATGGGAAGCGCTGAAGGATTGCGCGCAAGTCTTTGCAACTGCTGAAACTCTGCCGGGTGGCCGTTTGGTCGATTACCCCGCCGATTGGGGAACACCGGGCGCGGACCGCATGGTTGGTCTTGAGCTGCCGTTCAAAGCGGTTCCTGCTGGTTCCGAAGGTGCTCTGATCGCCGAGCTGCGTGCCTCGACCGAGCGTAAGTCGCCGCTGCTGATCACCTTCTGGCAGCCCCATTGGGCAATGTCGGCCTATGACGTTCAGTTCGTTGACCTGCCCGCAGGCGAAGAAGCCTGCTTCAACGACCCGGCCTGGGGCCCGAACCCGAACGCCGTGAATGACTGCGATTTCTCGCCTTCGCGCATCTTCAAGGCCAGCTGGAACGGCATGGAAGACAAGTGGCCTGCCGCCTTTGAAATCCTGTCCAACTTCGAACTGGCGGTCGAAGACCAGCAGCCGATGATGGGTGCGATCGACGTTGACGGCGGTCAGGTCGAAGAGGTTGTCGCGGCATGGATGGCCGAGAACGAAGACAAATGGCGTCCGGTTGTAGACGCGGCAACGCAGTGAGTTCGCATAAGTGACTGACGCGAATACGCCAGCCATTGCCTGCCAGAATCTCTGGCAGGTCTTTGGCCAAGGCGCAGACAAAGCCCTGACCGACGCGCTGACTCGGTCAGGGAATGACGCAGACAAAGCCGCCGCCGATCTGCGCGAACATGGGTTCATCCCGGCTGTTCAGGACGCCAATTTCGACGTTAAGGAAGGCGAGCTTTTCGTCATCATGGGGCTGTCGGGGTCCGGTAAGTCCACGCTGATCCGCTGTATCTCGCAACTGCTGCCTGGAACGGGCGGCGAGATCCGGGTCGACGGTGAAAACGTCATTGGAGCACCGAAGAAAGCGCTGACCGAATTGAGGCGCAAAAAACTGGGCATGGTGTTCCAGCATTTCGGCCTGTTTCCACATATGACTGTTGCCGAGAACGTTGCCTATCCTTTGCGCGTTCAGGGCGTTGGCAAAAAGGAACGTCTGGCTCGTGCGCAAGAAGTGGTCTCGCTGGTCGGTCTGGAGGGGCGCGAAGATAGCTTCCCGCGCCAGCTTTCGGGTGGTCAGCGGCAACGTGTCGGAATCGCGCGGTCCCTGGCCGTGAACCCTGACATTTGGTTTCTGGATGAACCATTCTCGGCCCTCGATCCCCTGATCCGCCGCCAGTTGCAGGACGAATTCCTGCGCATTCAGGCGACGCTCAAGAAATCCATCGTCTTTATCACGCACGATATCCAAGAAGCGCTGAAACTGGCCGACCGCATCGCCATCATGCGGGATGGCAAGATCGTCCAGATCGGCACGCCGACTGACATTGTCCTGCGTCCGGTCGACGACTATGTCCGAGAGTTTTCGAAGGACGTGGCGAAGGGCCAGCACGCCAAGGTCGCTTCGGTCATGCGGGATGACGATCAGCGGGGGCCGGACGATCCGGGCCTGACCACGTCAATGACTTTGGACGCAGCACTGGCGCACTGCATGGAACTGTATGAACCCGTTCCGGTGCGCGACGAAAACGGCAACATTGTCGGGACGGTTCATCCTTCTGATCTCGCCGCCGCGCTGCAGGTGGAAGAAACATGACGGCCGTAACGGATCTCCCGTCGCAACACGCGTCGCATCTTACGGTAGGTGCGAAGGCTGCATTGATCACTGTTGTTGTCGGAGCTATTTGCCTCGCGCTGGAAGGTGTTGCGCCGTGGCTGGTCAAGTGGCCCACTGCTTGGGAACTGCCGGCCACACAATGGGTCGGAGCGTTTCTGGACTGGTTTCTGAACGGTATCAAACCAGCGATGCGGTTGTTTTCCGACCTGATGGCTTACCCAATGTACTGGGCCAACGTGCTACTTGGTAGCCAGCCGTGGCCAATAGAGCCAATCGATTTGAGCGAGCCAATTGAGCCAATCGTCACGCCGTGGCCACTTGTCATTGCTGTTGTTACTGCAATTGGGTGGTATTTAGGCGGTCTGCCGATGGCTACGCTCGGCTTTCTGGGACTCAGCTTTGTTTTGGCGTCTGGCTATTGGACTGAAAGCATGAGCACGCTTGCGTTGGTTTCAGTATCAGTTCCTGTCGCGCTAGTCGTTGGCGGTGCCATTGGCATCCTCGCCAATGAAGTGCCGCGCGTGAAGTCCTTTGTTCAGGCCGTACTGGACGTGATGCAGACGGTTCCGACCTTTGCATATCTGACACCGCTGTTGCTTCTGTTCGGCTTTGGCCCGGTGGTCGGCCTGATCGCCTCGGCCATTTATGCAGCCCCGCCCATGGCCCGTAACGTGATGCTGGGTCTGGAACGGGTCGAGCCCGAGATCAAAGAGGCCGCGATCATGTCCGGCGGCACGCGATTCCAGCAACTGTTTCAGGTCGAAATCCCGGCTGCAGCCACGCAGATCATGGTGGGTGTGAACCAATGCCTTATGGCCGCCTTGTCGATGGTCATCATCGCCGCCGTTATCGGCGGTTTCAACGACATCGGTTGGGAGGTTCTGCTGACCATGCGCAAGGCCCAGTTCGGTGAATCGCTGTTGGCCGGTCTGGTCATCGTGGTCTTTGCAGTGGTCATCGACCGCATGAGCGGCACGCTGGCGACCGAGCGCAAACGGTATGATCAACGCGTCGTCTGGGCGATTCTGGTATTCACCGCCCTGTTCACCGCCGCCTTCTGGGCGTGGCTGCCGAACCCGTCCGAATTGACCCTTTTGGACCCGGTGGCCGAGGCTGTCGACAGTGGCCTGACCGCGTTCACGCAAGCCAACGGCCCTTGGCTGGACGCGCTCAAGAACAACTCTTTGTTCTATGTGCTGCTGCCGTTGCGGATCGGGTTGGACCAAGCCGTTCTGCCGTTCACTTGGGGTTTCCAATGGACGCCGGGTATGAGTTTTGGCCTGTTCGCCGTCGGTGCCGCAATCGCCGCGCTGATGGCATGGCGCGGTCACCTGACCGGCGGTTTGGTCGTGCTGATCCTGATCGGTATGTTGGAGACCGGCATCTCAAACCTGCCTTGGCCCTTTGTCCTGACCGGGGCCGCCGCGCTCAGCTTTGTCGCGGGTGGCTGGCGTCTGGCGGCGCTTTCGGTTGGGTTGCTGTGCACCATCCTGGTTTCCGGCCTGTGGGAGCGGGCGTTGCTGTCGCTTTATCTGAGTGGTGCCGCCGTGTTTTCCTGCGCGGTGGTCGGAGGGTTGATCGGCTTGGCCAGCGCTGTATGGGAACCGGTTTGGAAAGTCGTTCGCCCAATTTGCGACATGCTGCAGACGATCCCTCTGTTCGTGTTCCTGATCCCGGTTCTGATGGTGTTCCAGATTGGCGAGTTCTCGGCCTTTCTGGCGATCTGCGCCTATGCAATCGTTCCGATGATCCGCTACACGCGGCATGGGCTGGTCAATACGCCCGAAGAAATGATGGAGGCCGCCATTTCCAGTGGTGCGACCGAGTGGCAGATCATGCGCGATGTGCGCGCACCTTATGCCGCGCCAACGATCCTGCTGGGGCTGAACCAAACCATCCTCTACGCTTTCGCCATGCTGGTGATCGCCGCTTTGATCGGGACCACCGGTCTTGGCCAGTCGATCTATCTGGCATTGGGTCAGGCAGATGTAGGTCTGGGGATCTCGGCTGGTGCCGCCATGGCGATTCTGGCGCTCGTTGCTGATCGTATCGTCCAGGGGTTTGCCGAAGAACAGCGCAAAGCGTTGGGACTGTAAAACAGGGCAGGGGCGGCGCGTTCGCCCCATTGCCCGCACTTGATTTCGGACAAGGACCATATCGAGTCAGGGCGTTAAACCCCGACCAACACGTTCGGAGAATACTATGACCGGTTGGGCCTTTTTCCTCGCAGCACTGATCACATTTCTTCTCAGCCACGCCATACCCGTGCGTCCCGGAGTGCGGGGGCGGCTGATCGAAACCTTGGGACGCAGAGGTTACTTTGCGGGGTATTCCGCACTGTCCCTGCTGGTACTTGCGTGGTTGATCGTGGCAGCGGCACAAGCGCCGTATGTAGAGGTCATCCCGCCATTCGCCATTTTTCGCTGGGCGCCTCTTCTGGTGATGCCGGTCGTGTGCTGGCTGGCGGTCGCGGGACTGTCCATCCAGAACCCGTTTTCCTTTGGCGGGATGGGGCATCGCGCGTTCGATCCGGAAAATCCCGGCATCCTGCGCACCACCCGCCACCCGATTCTTGCCGCATTGATGCTATGGGCCGGTGCGCATTTGCTGGCCAATGGCAGCCTGTCCCACGTTATCCTGTTTGGTCTGTTTGCGGGCTTTGCAGTAATGGGAATGGCCTTGATCGACCGTAGAAAAGCGCGCGAAATGGGTATGGAATGGACGCGCCTGTCCCGCAACACGGCACGGTTTTCGCTGCGTCCTCCGCGCCCGTGGCCGCGCCGTTGGGTGTGGCTGACCTCGATCGCAATTTTTATGGTTCTGCTTCACCTGCACGCATCTGTGATCGGACTTTCTCCGTTGCCTTAGAGCAGGGGAGTGGTCGGGCAGGCACTTGCGTGCTATCTGGAATGTCACAATTTTGTACCAAGGGGTCCTTCGATGTATCTGGCCTATGTCACCACCACTGACCGCGGCGCAACCGACCGGCTGCTGAGCGCGGTTGCCGAACGCCTGCTGTCCAAAGGCGCGAGCCTGGCTGGCGTGGTGCAAACCAACACCGAATGTGCCGACAGCAGCAAATGCGACATGGACGTCCGGGTTCTACCGGAAGGAGAGACCATTCGCATCTCGCAGTCCCTGGGTGAGCAGTCGCGCGGTTGTCGTTTGGACCCGGCCGCACTGGAACAAGCCGTCGGATATGTCACCGCATCTTTGGCCGATGCACCGCACCTGCTGATCATCAACAAATTCGGCAAGCACGAGGCCGACGGGCGCGGGTTCCGCCCTGTGATTGCCGAGGCGTTGGCCCAAGACATTCCTGTGTTGGTTGGTGTGAATGGTCTGAACAAGGAAAAATTCGACGAATTCACCGGCGGGGCCGCGGAACAGATCGGGTCAGATCTTGAAAGCATCACTGCCTGGTTCGACCGCGTCACAGCGCAACGGGTGGCTGCAGCCTGACAAAGCTCCCGTAAGGTAAGCTTCTGTTTTCCTGACTTGTTTCGTAGCACGTGTGCTGCAATCCTCTCGCCCGGAGGAGAATTCACATGTGGACCAACTGGGCCGGAAACCAGCGCGCCGACACGCCAATCGCGCGGCCGTCGTCAATTGCGGACCTGCAACAGGCGGTTGCGCAACCCCAAACTATGCGCGTTTTGGGTGCGGGCCATTCTTTCACGCCGATTGTCGCAGGTGGAGATCGGATACTGGACCTTTCGGGGCTCGACCTGCCCATTTTGGGTGAGGCGACAGAGGGCCGCGTATGGGTCAACGCCAATGCGCGGTTGCGTGACCTGTCTCTGGCGTTGGCGGATCGGGGGCTGGCTTTCCGCAATCTCGGGGATATCAACGCACAATCATTGGCGGGCGCTGTTTCGACGGCGACCCATGGAACCGGTCGCGGGCTTCCGTGTCTGGCGGCAGAAATCACCGCAGCCAAGATGGTCGGAGCGAACGGGGATATCTTGTCTGAGGACGATATCTCTCTTGAAATTGCGCAGGTTACGCTGGGCATGTTGGGAATTTTGATCGAGGCGGAAATCTCGGTCGTGCCGAAATACAACTTGCGTCGACAGGTTCAGTTGTCATCGGTCGCAGAAAGCTTGGTCACGATGCACCAGAAATGGGCGGACAACCGAAATTTCGAGTTCTTCTACATCCCGTTCACAGGAAAGACTGTGGAACTTCGCCATGCCTTGACCGAAGCGCCAGAGAGCAAAGCGCCGCGTGATCTGGATATGATCGCCGTGAAAGTGCTGAAACTGGCACGCAGTGTGGGCAGGGTCAGCGAAGGTCTGCGAGCAGCGATCCTGAAACTTCTGACACTTGCTCAATCCGACGAGGACTATGTCGGCGAAAGCTGGCGCGTCCTTTGCAGCGATCGGCGTATACAGTTCAAGGAAATGGAGTATCATCTGCCGCCTGACGTGGCAGGTGATGTGCTGCAAGAGGTCCTGACCCGACTGCACCGTGACCACAAGGACATCTATTTCCCGATCGAGGTTCGTCAGACGGCGGGTGACACGGCCTGCTTATCTCCATTTCAGGGTGGGCCGCGCATATCGATTGCCATCCACACCGACGCGAGTGAAGATCACCAGAGGTACTTCGAAGCGATCGAACCGCTGTTTGTCGAAGCCGGAGGACGCCCTCATTGGGGCAAGATGCACAACTTGACATATAAAGACCTGTCCGCGCTCTACCCGGATTTCGACCGGTTTTGTGAATTGCGGGAACAGCTTGATCCGACCGGTAAGTTCTTGACCCCCGCGCTTGCCCGGCTGTTTCGCCCATGAATGAGACCTACCTAAAAAACCTGTCTGATATGCTGCGGTCACATGGCGTGGACAAGCCCGTGGTCGTCGTGGATCTGGACCTGCTAGACGCCAATTGCGCCGTGGCCCAGGGCAGCGCGGACGCAGGGCTGGCGCGCCGTCTGGTCGCCAAGTCCTTGCCTTGCCTGCCATTGCTGGATCACATTCGGGCGCAGATTCCGGCCTCTGGCCTGATGACGTTTTCCGAACCGATGCTTCAGGCGCTTTTGACGGTCGAGCCCGAGACGGACCATCTGGTCGGTAAGCCCTTGCCCGTCAGCTCTGCCGCGAGACTCCTGTCGGCGAATGCAGGTGCAGCCATGCGCGTCCAATGGTTGATCGACACTCCGGTTCGACTTGGCGAGTATCTGGCATTGGCTTCGGACCAGCAGCTGTGTCTGCGGTTTTCGCTGGAGCTTGATATCGGCCTGCACCGCGGTGGAATTCGGCCCGAACGCGTGTCAGAGATCGCTCAACGCATCGCTGCGCACCCTTACGGCCAGCTTGCCGGGGTCATGGGGTACGAGGCGCATCTGGCCAAGCTACCGGGTATTTTGCGCAAACGGGCGGCGAGAACCAGCTCTGACGCGTTCAAGGCGGCAGTGTCTGCATTGCCAAATGGCGGGACCGGTATGTGCCTGAACACAGGCGGCAGTCTGACATTTCAATCCTACCTTGCAGATGGCGCCGCAAACGAGGTGGCTTTTGGTTCGGTTCTGGTCAAGCCCGGCGATTTCGATCACCCAACCACTCAGGCTTTTCAGCCAGCGGCATTCATCGCTACGCCGATCCTCAAAACGATGCCAGGAAACGCCCTGCCTGGACTGGATTTTTTGCCTCGGCGAAAAACGGATATTGCGGTGTTCGGCGGTCACTTTCTGGCTGAACCGGTCTTTCCCGAGGGGTTTGGCTATTCCGGAGTGTTTGGCCGGTCCAGCAACCAAGAGGTCTGGACGGGATCAGATATGGCCAACGTCGCAGCTGGTGATATCGCATTGCTGCGACCGACCCAAAGTGAGGCTGTACTGAACCAGTTCGGGCCGCTGTTGGCCGTCAGAGGACGGAAAGTTTCGCAAGAGTGGGATTGCCTGCCAAATTAGTGGGAAGCAGTCCGCCTCAGATCCGGGCGTGCGTTTCCATGTGACGCGGCATCTGCTCCGTTCAGATGGCTTCATCCTTGGCAGTTTATCCGCCTCAGATTCTAACCTGATGTCCGGTCTGCAGCTCAGCATCAGTCCGAGTGCACCCAGCAAATTCAGCTTTTTGGCTTCAATTTGGGAAAATTTCGCCGCGAATGATTGCAACGAACTTCGTCAAGATGGTCCGTGTGCGCTACAGAATCGAACACGTGCGCATCCCCAGCAGCGGAAACACCATTTCTTTCAATTGCTTGAAGAAGTGGTGGGCGACCCTGGAATCGAACCAGGCGTGCGTCTCCGCGAGGGAGTTACAGTCCCCTGCCACACCTTGCGGCCTGTCGCCCACTGTCAGGCGTTGCACCTGACGTGGAGGCGTGATTACTAGCGCCTTGAAGGAGCGTCAACAGGAAAATTCCGCTTTGACGCAGGAAACCGATTTCCCGGCCCGGAGGCCCAAGAAATGAAGAAACCCAAGTGGATCGTTGAAAAGGAACAGGCGCGCAAAGCTGCCGCGTCAGAAACAGTTTGGCTGTTCGGTTTGCATGCCGTTCGGGATGCTTTGATGAACCCGAAAAGGCAAAAGCTCCGTCTGATCGTGACGCGAAATGCGCGGGACAAGCTGGCGGAAGCCATTGAATTTGCTGGAATCGAAGCCGAGATGGTTGATCCGCGTAAATTCACCGCCCCGTTTGATCCAGGCTCGGTTCACCAGGGGGCTGCGCTTGAGGTCAAGCCGTTGGATTGGGGCGGACTGGCCGAGAACTGCATCGGGCGTGAGCATCCTCGTGTCATTTTGCTGGACCGAGTCACCGATCCCCATAACGTCGGGGCGATTCTGCGTTCGGCCGAGGTTCTGGGCGCCAGTGCCGTGATCGGCACGCGGCACCACTCTGCGCCGGAAACGGGCGCGCTGGCAAAAACAGCGAGTGGTGCGCTGGAGCGTCAACCCTATTTGCGGGTAAGAAACCTAGCCGATGCGATCGTCGAGTTGCAGAACATGGGCTTTCTGGTTCTGGGACTGGATGGAGAAGCCGAAAATACAATCGAAAATGCGCTTGGCGGAAAGCTGGACCAGCCTGTCGCACTGGTGCTGGGGGCTGAGGGGCCAGGTCTGCGGCAAAAGACCAAGGAAACCGTTGATCAACTGGTGAAAATCGACGCAGCCGGCGGGTTTGGCTCTCTCAATGTCTCAAATGCTGCCGCAATTGCCTTATATGCTTCAAGGCATCGATAGACAGGAGAGTCCCATTTCCAGCCCTTCCAAAATTGCCACCTGCTGTTACTGCGGAACGCGCGCTGCGTTGGTTTTGCAGGGGAAGCAGCGTCATGAACTCAGTTGTTCCAGCTGCGGGGCCCCTTTGCACGACCTCAAGATGGTTCCAAAGCACAAGCTGACTGAAAACAAGGCGAAACGCGACAACTACAAGTCCACGACCCCGAAAAAGAACAAAAAGAAAAAGAAGAAAAAGGGCGTTTTTGCGCGCGTCTTCGATGAGGCATGGGATGTTGTCGAGGATATCTTTGATTGACGCGGCTCTGGTGCGACACAGGCGTTCACAACCACGTTAATAGGGGTGTTACATGCGACAAAAGATTGCATTTTGATACCCTGATTTTGTAACCGTGAACACGCGATGCCAACCAGACGATTCATTCTCGGCGCGATAGCCGCCGCTGCGTTTCTTCCTGCCGCTCACGCGCAGGACATGCCCGTCTATTTTGAGACGGATGGCGCAGTCATGGCCGGTTATGACCCGGTCTCGTATTTCAGTGGTGGAATCCCGGTTCAGGGGCTGCCGGAATACTCCGTCATTTGGAAAGGTGCCGAGTGGCATTTCGCATCTGCCGAAAACCGTGACCTGTTCGAGAGCAATCCGCGCGCCTATGCGCCCCAGTTTGGCGGATACTGCGCTTATGCTATGGCGCAAGGTGAGTTGATCAGCACCGATCCGATGTTGTGGGATGTGGTCGACGGTCGGTTGTACCTGACTCACTCCCCCGAGATTGAGCGATTGTGGAACGATGACCGCGCTGAGTACATTCAAATGGCCGAGGAACACTGGCCGGTCGTGTTGTACCATCAATAGGCGATTTTCCGCTTTTTGCGCCCTGTCATCACAAAAATGCGAAACACCTCTTTTTTTCTCAGATCCCATGCTTAAATGTCACAGTGACCGCGGAACGGAACTGCCGCGGGTCATTTCACTGTCCCTCGTTCCAACAACTGGCGCTCAGGTTCGACCTGAGCGCTTTTTTCTTTTCCGCACCGCGTCTAGGGTGATCTCATGACGGATTACACGGACACCTTCCTGAAAGACATCCTGCGCCGCACCAAGGTTGTTGCTGTGGTCGGCGTTTCGATGAACCCCGTGCGGCCCAGTTACTACGTTGCGCGATATCTGTCGCTGAAAGGTTATACGGTCATTCCTGTGAACCCGGGGCATGCCGGGACCGAGCTGTTTGGCCAGACAGTTCGTGCATCACTCGGGGATATCTCAGAACCTGTTGATATGGTGGATATCTTTCGCCGATCTGAGGCTGTCCCGCCGATTGTCGACGAAGCCCTTTCCACATTTCCGAACCTGCGCACGATTTGGATGCAGATCGGTGTCGAACACCCCGGAGCAGCCACTAAAGCCCAAGCGCGCGGCGTTGACGTGGTCATGAACCGTTGTCCCAAAATCGAATATCAGAGGCTGTTCGGCGAACTTCGCATGGGTGGTTTCGCCACGGGTGTGATTTCGTCCAAGCTTTGACCGCTTACGAGCCCGGCGCAAGCTTCAGCCGAGCGACCTGTTCAAGGCGACGTTTTTCCAAAACGACTTCGCGTGGCACCCACTCGTAGCGTGTGTCTTCGAGCAACGGTGACCAGTACAAAACCCCACCATACCGCCATGGGTCCAGGACCACCCCGTCATACATCGTCTCACCCTTACGGCTGATAATGGCGGTGCTGTGGTCGATTCGGATCGGGTTGTCTGCGTTTGCAATTGCCCGATGCAACTCCAGCGTTTCGAAATCTTCCTGCTTTAACCGGCGCTCGATGTCTTCGGCCCAGTGCCAGCACAGCCCTCGCGGTCGTAAACCCTTATTCACCTTGGCATTGTGGATCAGGGGCGGATCGGTGATTTCATACTCCTGCACCAGCTGTGCGGTGTAGGAATAGGCAATGCGAGCGGCACGGTCGGCCTCTTCCGGATCGATATCAGGGCCGAGACTGCGGATTTCTGCCGCCAGCCTTTGAACCTCATCGCCGGTGGTTCGCGGCGGCGCAGAACAGGCGGCAATCGCCAAAACGGAAAGCAAAGCCAATACGAAGGTCAAAGCCCTGGTCATTCCCGCGTCCCTCGATCCGTGTCACACTGATCCCTGACTATACAGGGCAGGGTGGCAGGACGGAACCCGCGCGTTTAGCCCTTGGGGCGAGACGCTTTTTCGGCGATTCCGCTGGTCCCTTGGCGGCGGGCCAGTTCAGCAAACACATCGTCCAGGGCTACGTCCCGCGCGGCAAGCATGACCAGCAGGTGATAGAGCACATCCGCAGCCTCGGACGTCAGTTTTTTCCGATCGCCTTTGACGGCCTCGATGATCGCTTCGATTGCTTCCTCACCGAATTTCTCAGCGCATTTTTCTGGACCCTTGGACAGCAGTTTTGCGGTCCAGCTGGAATCGGGGTCGGTTCCTTTGCGCTCTTCAATCGTTGCGGCCAGATCGTGCAAGGTGCTCATGTCAGCCTCATCGGAATGCCTGCGGCGGCCATGTGTTCCTTGGCCTCGCGGATAGAGTACTCGCCGAAGTGGAAGATAGATGCCGCCAAGACGGCACTGGCCCCGCCTTCCGTCACGCCTTCGACCAGGTGGTCCAGATTGCCGACGCCGCCCGAAGCAATTACAGGGACGTCCACCGCATCCGAGATCGCGCGGGTCAGCGGCAGGTTGAAACCTGCCTTGGTGCCGTCGCGGTCCATTGAGGTCAGTAGAATCTCTCCGGCACCCTTGGCGACGACGGTCTTGGCAAACTCGACCGCATCGATACCGGTGGGTTTGCGGCCACCGTGGGTGAAGATTTCCCATTTGCCGGGGCTGACGGTCTTGGCGTCGATCGCGCAGACGATACATTGGCTGCCAAACTGATCCGCAGCCTCGGCGATGACATCCGGATTGGCCACTGCAGCCGAGTTGAAGCTGACCTTGTCTGCGCCGGCCAAAAGCAGCGCACGAACGTCATCTTTGGTACGAACGCCCCCGCCAACGGTTAGCGGCACAAAGCACTGCTCAGCCGTGCGCTGAACCACATCGAACATGGTGCCGCGATTTTCATGTGTTGCGTGGATGTCCAGAAAGCAGATCTCATCTGCGCCTGCGGCATCATAGGCCTTGGCCGACTCCACCGGGTCGCCTGCATCGCGAAGGCCAACGAAGTTGACACCTTTGACCACGCGGCCATCGGCGACATCCAGACAGGGAATGATGCGGGTTTTCAGCATGTCGGCGTCCTTTGTTGCCGCACCTCTAACGCCAATCCCTCGTTGATGCCAGTGGGGATGAGGCACGACGAAGGAAACGGCTGGGCCAATTGCTAGGCGCCCCCAAACGGATGGAGACGCCAATGTGTGCGGGAGGCTCGAGAAAACGTTAGTTCGAAGCGTTCTCGTCTTTGAGAAACTTGAGCGCAGACAGAAGGTTTGCCTTGTCGTCGGTCCATGGCTCGGTGCCGTCTGGAACGACCAATTGCCACTGTCCGTTGTCGACAAAGCTGTCAATCCTGGCTTTGTCCGGACTGATTATCACAACTTCCGAGGACGACGCGCCCGTACGATCTCTCTGCTCATTGTCGATTTGCAGAAACTGATGGGCAATGTTTAGCCCAAGAGCGTCCGCAATGCGTGCAAGGGGATCAACCAGATCATAGTAACGGTTTGAGACGTGAAAAACCAAAACTCCGTCATCAGCCAAACGCTCTGTATACATCTCGACGGCTTCTTTTGTGATGAGATGCAGTGGGATCGCATCTGAACTGTATGCGTCCAGTACCAGAATATCGAACTCAAAGGGGTTTTGTGCCAGTACGATCCGCGCATCACCAAGGTGTGTTTCGGAAGTTGGTGCGCACTCAGAGACATAGGTGAACATCGACGGATCTCGCGCGACCTGATCAACCATGGTGTCGATTTCGAAGAAGGCCCACGTCTGAGATGGCAGCTTGTAACAGGCCAAGGCTCCGGTACCCAAACCGACAATGCCAATGCTGTCGGACTGACGTCCGAAATCGGACGTTATAACCTGAGCCATTGGACCTTCAGGGTGATAATATGATAAGGGCGTTGGCCGCTTGCCGAAGTCCTCCTCTCGTTGCCAGCCATGCAACGTCGTTCCATTCTGGTATATCCGGTATTTGGAGTTCGAAAAAACAGTGTGCGTACCAAAGAAGCTTCGATCCTGAAGAATGGCGTTATCCTTGGGCGCAATAGCTGGCAGCATGAGAACCAAAACAAGAACGGCAATACGCGTCGGACTGTTTCGAAAGAAGAACATTATGGCTGCCAAAACCGCGGTTGCGACGACCAGGCGCAGGACACCTTCTCCAAGCGGTTTGATATCGCCGACCACACCAAAAATGATGAGCAGCGGATAACTCGCCAACAGGCCCATTGCCATATTTCGCGGTGTAAATGAAGCCTTTGTCAGTAACAGTAGTCCACTGGCAAGTATAAGGGTCAGCTGCGCTTCGATTTCGTCAACGAATACAAATGGTGCCACGATGGAGTTGAACAACCCACCAATTGCGCCTCCGACTGAAAGGGCAATGTAGAACACGGTCAACTGCTCTGCCGGTGGTCGCATTTCGTACAGCAACCTGTGCGCATACAGGGCGATCACGAAGAGAACGGGAACATAGATTAGGATGATGATGGGCGCGGCGTGCTGATTGATCAGGTCGGACAGCAGAACAACACCGACGGCCAGCGCCAGGACCATTGGAATACGCAAGCTTTCTGCGCTCAACTTCTTCCATTTGGCGAAAGCAAAAACAAACGACAAAATGTAAGTCGCCAGAGGTACAACCCAGATTAGCGGAATCGATCCCAAATCTGTGCTGACCTTCGTCGTAAAGGATAGCATCAAAGACGACGGGACGAAGGCGATAACTACCCAGGTCGCAACCTGCCTCAATTTTGGACTGCTGTATGAGATATTTGCGGTGACTGGTGCAAGTGATCCGCCTGATCCGCGGATCGCCACCAGGCCACTTATCAAAAGCAGCCCGCCAAAAACTACGAAGCCAAGGAACCATAGATTGCTGGTTTCACGGGCACCCCAAAAGGGATCGGCCAACAACGGGAAAGCCAGTAGAGCCAGCAATGACCCCACATTGCTGGCGCTGTAGAGAAAGTAGGGATCGTCTGCGGAAGGGCCTCCCGAGCGCGCGTACCATGCCTGCAACAAAGGTGCGTTTGCAGACAGAACTGCAAATGGCAAACCGACACCCAAGGCAAACAATTCAAGAGTTTGCAGTGCGGTTGAACTGGATGCGTCATAACTCCAGCTTTCGCTGATCGAAAGCGGCAAGAACGTCAGAGCGACCATCCAAAACGCCAAATGTGTAACAAGCTGCCAATGCAGCGGCAGCCATTTTGTTAGCAAATGAGCGTAAATGTAGCCAACAATCAGAACCACTTGGAAAAACAGCATTGCTGTTGTCCAAACTGCAGGTGCACCGCCTATTTGCGGCAGAACGAGCTTGGCAAATAGGGGCTGCACGAAAAACAAGAGGCAGGCGCTGACGAAAATAGTCGTGCAGAAACTGAACACTACGCCAATTCTGAACCAAGAATTGTTCAACAATTCTGTGCTTGAAATACTCACGTCTGAAATCCCTGCTCGCTCCCATTGATACGTCAGCTATCCAAGAAATGAGACCAAGTTGGGGCCAATGTGCGCAAAATATCTGTCAGGTCTGGGTATTGTTCTCAAATAATGGACGGTTCGCAGAGGTGATGCCTGGCCAGTGGCAAAGCCCCGCCGATGCCGCAGATGTGATTGTAAGTACGTGAAAAGCTGTGAAAATGAGGATGAAAATTACAGAAGGAAATCCGATATGCGAAAACTGATACTGGCAACAATTCTGACTTTCGGAGGGGCGATGTCTGCCATGGCCGACGATATCATCAAAGTAAACACGGATAAATCAGTGCAAGAGGCGATGGATGCTCTGGAAGCTGCCGTCGGCAATGCCGGCGCGACCGTTTTCGCTCGGGTAGATCACGCAGCGGGTGCGGAAAAAGTCGGGCTGACCATTCCCGCCAATCAGGTTCTGATCTTTGGCAACCCGGCGCTGGGAACGCCCGCTATGCAGATCGATCCGCGCGCGGGGCTATTCCTGCCACTGAAAGTGCAAGCGTACCAAGACGAGAACGGGCAGGTCTGGCTGGCCTATGAAGACCCCAAAGAGACAATGGACGAGCTTGACGCCGTCGAAAACTCACCGGTCATCGAAAAGATGCGCGGTGCTCTGGCAAAGCTGACCTCGGTCGCTTCGCAATAATCACAGTGTGTGTGCCTGCGGGACCACCGCAGGCACACAGCCTTACTTGTTGAGAGTTTTCAGAGCTTCTGCCAGATCAAGCGCGCCGTCATACAGCGCGCGACCCGAAATCGCACCGTTCAGTTCGACACCGCAATCACGTAGTGCGATCAAGTCATCCAATGAACTGACCCCACCCGACGCGATGACGGGAATTGAAACGGCACTCGCCAAAGCTGCGGTGGCTTCAATGTTAGGACCCTGCATCGCACCGTCGCGGTTGATATCAGTGTATATGATTGCCGCGACGCCTGCGTCTTCGAAGCTGCGGGCCAGGTCCGTGACCTGAACGTCAGTTTCTTCGGCCCAGCCTTTCGTCGCAACCAGGCCATTACGCGCGTCGATGCCAACAGCGACCTTGCCTGGAAATGCTTTGGCCGCGTCACGAACCAAATCGGGGTCTTCGACCGCTACGGTGCCCAGAATGACGCGCGCGAGGCCCTTGTCGATCCATGTTTCGATGGTGGCCATATCACGAATGCCGCCGCCGAGTTGTGCGGGCACGTTGCATTCCTTCAGGATGGCTTCAACCGGGGCTGCGTTGACCGGTTCGCCCGCGAACGCGCCGTTCAGGTCTACCAGGTGCAGCCACTCGCACCCGGCATCCACAAAGGCCCGCGCCTGAGCGGCAGGGTCGTCGTTGAAAACGGTAGCCTTGTCCATTTCACCGCGCAGCAGGCGCACGGCCTGGCCGTCTTTGAGGTCGATGGCGGGGTAGAGGATCATGTCAGGCGGCCCTATATCAAAACTGTTCGCGCGGGATATCGCACAAGCAGGGCAGGGGATGCAACGCGACGCAAAGTCAATCTTGCCCGGGGCCGACCTCCGGGCCAGAGTGATGGCAAAACAGGGAGGAGATCATGAAGAAACTTACACTTGCAACGGCGTTTGCGGCCATGGCGGCCAGCGCGGCAGCTGCCGACCCGGTTGACGGGCTGTGGAAGACAGAGCCGGGCGATACCGGCGGTTATCTGCACGTTTCGATTGCGCCGTGCGGCAGTGCCATTTGCGGCACGATCGACTCGGCCTTTGATGGGCAGGGCAATCAGCAGCTGAATTACGAGAACCTTGGCAAACAGATTATCTGGGACATGGTTCCGGAGGGCGGCGGAAGTTATGACGACGGCAAGATCTGGGCACCGGACCGCGACAAGACCTACAGCTCGAAAATGTCACTGGACAATCAGAATACGCTGACCGTCAAAGGCTGCGTCGCTGGTGGAATTATTTGCCGCGGCCAGACCTGGACTCGCGTTCAGTAAACCGTCACGGGTTCCAGGTCAGGAAATTTCCGATCATGCGCAGCCCCACATCCTGACTTTTTTCAGGGTGAAACTGCATTCCAATCATGGTGTCGCGGCCAATCACGGCCGTGACTTCCTGCCCATAGTCCACATAAGCCAGCCGTTGCGTCGGATCGCTGACCCGGAAATGGTAGGAGTGCACAAAGTAGGCGTGATCGCCCGATTGCACTCCGGCAAAGACTGGGTGATCGCTTTCCAGCACCAGATCGTTCCAGCCCATATGGGGCACTTTCAGCGCGTTGTCTGACGGTTCGATCCGCACTACATCGCCTGCGACCCAGCCCAGACCGTTTGTCTCGGTGTATTCGTGGCCCTTGGTGGCCATCAGTTGCATTCCAACGCAGATTCCCAGAAAAGGGCGGCCTTTCTGCTCAACTGCCTCGACCATCGCGTCGTAGATGCCTTTGTGTCCGCGCAGTTCGGCCGCGCAAGCGGGAAAAGCACCGTCACCGGGCAGAACCAAACGGTCCGCACGCGCAACGACGTCCGCATCCGATGTCACGACAACTTCGCCTGCGTCCAGTTCCCGCGCCATACGCTGAAACGCCTTCTCGGCCGAGTGCAGGTTGCCGCTTTCGTAGTCGATAATGGCTGTCAGCATTTACAGCGCGCCCTTCGTAGACGGAATCGCATCGGCTTTGCGTGGGTCAGTCTCTACCGCCAGACGCAATGCACGGGCGACCGCCTTGAACGCGGCCTCGGCAATGTGGTGGCTGTTGAAACCATGCAACTGGTCGATGTGCAGCGTGATGCCGCCATGGGTGCTGAGCGCCTGAAAGAACTCGCGCACCAGTTCGGTATCGAAGTTGCCGATCTTGGGAGTCGGCAGGTCAACGTTCCAGATCAGGAACGGGCGACCCGACAAATCCAACGCGCAACGCACCTGGGCGTCATCCATGGGCAGGTGACACTCGCCATAGCGACGGATGCCCTTCTTGTCGCCCAAGGCCTGCGTCAACGCCTGACCCAGCGCGATGCCGGTATCCTCGACCGTGTGGTGGTCGTCGATGTGATAATCGCCCTTGGCGCGGATCGTCATGTCGATCAGCGAATGGCGCGCAAGTTGGTCCAGCATGTGATCGAAGAACCCAACACCGGTCTGGTTATCATAAGTCCCGGTCCCGTCGAGATTGACCTCGACCGTGATCTCGGTCTCGGCGGTCTGACGGCTGATCTTTGCGCTGCGCATGGGCGAATTCCTTTTGCTACAGGCGCGCTTATAGACGGGGTTTGACCAGCTTATCCAGACCAACCGTCGCAATAGCTGCAATCTGTTGCAGGGGATTGCGCCCGGTGTCGTGCCATGCCAGCCTGCCGGAAACTCAATCAACAGGTCCAAATCATGTCCACCTGCGTTTTCATCCAGATCCGCTGCAAACCCGGCACCACCTACAAGGTCGCTGAAGATATCGCACTGCGCGAGATCCACTCGGAGCTTTATTCCACCAGCGGCGAATATGACCTGCTGCTCAAGCTCTACATCCCCGAAACTGACGATGTCGGTCATTTCATCAACGAAAACCTGCTGGTGATCCCGAATATCGAACGGTCACTGACCACAATGACCTTCAAAGCGTTCTGAGTCAGGCTGAGACCTCGGACGCGGAACTTTGCGGCGAGGCGCACGCCAGAATCGCGCCATTGCGCGCCTGCTGGTCAGTTGCTCTGGCCCGGAGCAACTGATGCACTCCGAAAAGTACCATCAAGGGTGCGCCAAGCGAGACAAGGTAATTGTCTCCGGCCATTTGCGACCAAACCATGCCGAGGGCGCAAACGCCCAGCAAAACGGCAGAATGCTTGCGTTTTTCCCTGTGGCTACTGGTCGGGTAGTTCAGAAACCCATTCTTTGTGAACACGGTTAAAACAAGTCCTGTTGCAAATACGGTCATCAAGACAAGCGTGGGGATGTTTCCGGTCAGCACTGACGCGATGTTGCGGTGGCCTGCGTAAATCAGACTCTCAATCAGAGGTGTGATCGCGACCATGAATATGTTGATGCCAAGCAGGATCGGCTGCGGCCGCAGCGAGTTTCGGGCATAGGCGACGCAAACCATCGCGGCCAGGACCGTTCCGACCCACCCTGCCAGTCGCAAGTCTGCCGTTGTGCGAAGCAGAATCATGAAGGTTAGGCCGGGAAGGTTCTCAAACATCTCAAGCAGCAATCGTTGTTGGTTGGCTCCCGGCATGTCTCAAAAGTCCCTGAACATTGCAAATTCGCTCGGGTGTTTCACAATCAGCCCAACTCAAATGTCGTAATGCCGTAGATCCGATCCAGGTCGATGTCCGGCGCGTGGCTGGAATACATACGGCCTGTTTCGAATACTTTGGTCAATCCCAACTGGTGCGCCATTGCCATGGCTTGCGTGTTGGGGTTGGGCATGTCGATGAAGACCTCTGCGTCCATCTGGTCGGCGGGAAGGGTCGTCAGCAGCGACGCCAAAAGGGCCTGGGCGATCTCGGGCGTGTCCGCAAACAAAGGCCCGACCTTGTACCCGGCCAAACACCGACGCAGCGTTGCATAGCCTCTGATTTGCCCGTCTTGTTCGAAAATCCGAGAGTGGTGATTGGGCGCATCCAGCCAAGTGTGCAGAAATGTATCGCGGGGGGCAGGGAAAAGACCTCGGTCATATGCCCTCAGCTCATCCGTCAGGGCGCTGAGGGGCGTGATCTGGCTGAGTGGCGACCGGCCCAACTGGTCCAGGATTCCACCGACCGTGCCTGAGAAACGGTAATTGTCATAGGCCAGTTCGAACCCGAATTTGCGATAGTTGTCCTGCTGTTCGACAACGCCGTCCATGCCCATGTTCCGGTGCTGGCAATGTGCCTTTACCGCTTCGGCGACCTGAAGCCCGTATCCCGATCCGCGATACTCGGGCCGAACGATGTAAAAGCCTAAGAACGAATAGTTATCGTCGTAATTCACGGCCGAGGCCGAGGCGATCATCTGACCGTCCAAGAACCCGCCCTTAAAACCCTCGGGGTCCGAGCTGCGGAAACAAACAGCGTCATGCAGACCGGGGTTCCAGCCTTCGTGGCCGGCCCAGTCGACGGCCGTCTGAACCTCATCCGCTGTTAAAGCGCGAATTACGTATTCCGGCATGGGGGGGCTCCGTCGTGATTGCGAACAACCCGAGGATGCCGCAACAACACCGAAAGAACCAGTAGGTTTGGAGAGTTTGGTATCTGGAGCGGGCGAGGCGATTCGAACGCCCGACCCTAACCTTGGCAAGGTTATGCTCTACCCCTGAGCTACGCCCGCATCAGATACATATGTTTCGGCCTTTCGACCTCTCAATGGAGCGGGCGAGGCGATTCGAACGCCCGACCCTAACCTTGGCAAGGTTATGCTCTACCCCTGAGCTACGCCCGCGCCGTTGAGTGAGGAGGGATGTATAAATTCCCACGCAGGGCTGCAAGCGGAAAAAACAAAAAAGAGGAAAATTATTTGCGACGGAAACGTGCCCTTTGACCGTTCAGGAACCAGAGCATTGAAAAATAAGAACGGTGGACGTGAAAAAAATGAAGAAAACTGCGGACCTGAAAATGGCGGCGCTGGCTGCAATGATTTTGGTGGCCTCAGCATTGTCAGGCAAAGACGACGGGCATTTGGGCGAAGCCAAGGCGTTTTTTATGGAAGCGCCCCGAATCGAAACTCGGATTTTGGCGGGTTAACCCCGCCACCCTGTTTTACAGCGCCAGCACCAGACTCGCGATTGCTGCACCTGCGATGACACCAAAGGTCAGCAGCATGCCAATCTGACGGAGAATCACGATCTGCGGTTTGCGGCCAAATCCATAGGCGTGCAGTACACGTCCGGCGAGAATGCCAAGACCCAAAAGGTTGACCAGCCAACCACTTGCCCCTTGCAACTCGACCATTGCGATCAGCAACAGAGCAAACGGCGCGTATTCGGCAAAGTTGGAGTGTGTCCGGATCACCTTCAGCATGTCGGTATTGCCGCCATCGCCGTAAGAAATCTTGTCGCTGCGGCGCTGCATGATGACCCGCACACTCAGCGCGACGTATAGAAGTGCCAGCAATGCGGCATAGACAGGGGTGATGGACAGCATGGTCTGCTCCTCTCAGGGCCAAAAAACAGGCCGCCCGGTTGCCCGAGCGGCCCTTGTAACCCTAATAGGTTAGGTCGTTTATTCCAGTTCGACCAGTAGGTCCTTTGCGTCAATCTGGCCACCGGGCTGGACGTGGATGGCTTTGACTGTCGCATCACGCTCGACGTGGATGCCGGTTTCCATCTTCATCGCTTCGATGGTCAGCAGCAGGTCGCCTTCCTTGACCTCTTGCCCCGCTGAAACCGCAACAGTGGCCACGACACCCGGCATCGGAGCGCCGATGTGGTTGGGGTTGCCGGCCTCGGCTTTGGGGCGGGCCTGTGTGCTTGATGTAACCATCCGGTTCGGAACGCGGATGACACGGGGCTGGCCGTTGAGTTCGAAGAACACGCGAACTTCGCCGTTCTCGTCGGTCTCACCGATGGCCTGACAGCGGATTTCCAGCGTCTTGCCCGGATCGATCTCGGCGGTGATCTCTTCGCCGGGCTCCATGCCATAGAAGAAAGTCCGCGTGGGCAGGGTGCGCACCGGGCCATAGGTCCGGTGACGACCCATGTAATCCAGGAAGACCTTCGGATACATGAGATAGCCGTTCAGATCCTCATCATCGATCTCTTTGCCCTCAAGTTGTTTGGAAAGGTCGGCGCGTGTCGCTTCCAGATCAACCGCTGGCACGTCCTTGCCCGGACGATCGGTGTTGGGAGTCTCATCCTTCAGCACCTTTTTGATGATCGTGTCGGGGAATCCGCCCGGAGGCTGGCCCAGGTTGCCGCGCATCATATCGACAACCGAGTCGGGGAAGGCCACATCTGTTTCGGGGCTTTCCACGTCGGCGCGGGTCATGTTCTGGCTGACCATCATCAGCGCCATGTCACCGACAACCTTCGAAGAAGGCGTCACTTTCACGATGTCGCCGAACATCTGGTTCACGTCAGCGTACATCTGCGCGACTTCGTGCCAGCGTTCTTCCAGCCCGAGACTACGCGCCTGCGCCTTGAGGTTGGTGAACTGACCGCCGGGCATCTCGTGCAGGTATACCTCGGACGCCGGGGCTTGCAGGCTGGATTCGAAAGCCGCGTACTGGCCACGAACCGCTTCGAAATAGTCGCTGATCTCGCGGATCGCCTTGATGTCCAGCCCAGTGTCACGCTCGGTATGGCGCAGGGCTTCGACCACTGTGCCCAGTGTCGCCTGAGAGGTGTTGCCCGAGAAGCTGTCCATCGCGCAATCCACCGCGTCCACGCCCGCCTCGGAGGCGGCCAGGATGGTGGCGCTGGCGATACCGGCAGTATCATGCGTGTGGAAGTGGATCGGCAGGCCAACCTCTTCCTTCAGTGCGCGGATCAGGATGCGCGCCGAGGCAGGCTTCAGCAGACCCGCCATGTCCTTCAGGCCCAGAATATGCGCGCCCGCGTCGCGAAGCTCTTTGGCCATGCCGACATAGTATTTCAGGTCATACTTGGCGCGATCCGGGTCGAGAATATCGCCGGTATAGCAAACCGTGCCCTCACAGATCTTGCCATTCTCGACGACCGCATCCATCGCAACGCGCATGTTCTCAACCCAGTTCAACGAGTCGAAGACGCGGAACACGTCGATGTTTTTTGACGCCTGACGGACGAACTCCTGCACCACGTTGTCGGGGTAGTTGGTGTAGCCAACCCCATTTGCACCGCGCAGCAGCATCTGGGTCATCAGGTTTGGCATCGCCTCGCGCAGGTCGCGCAGACGCTGCCACGGGCATTCCTGCAGGAAGCGGTAAGCCACATCAAACGTCGCGCCGCCCCAGCATTCGACCGAGAACAGTTGCGGCAGGTTGGCGGCATAGGTCGGTGCCACCTTGATCATGTCGATCGAGCGCATCCGGGTCGCCAGCAGCGACTGGTGGCCATCACGCATGGTGGTATCGGTTATCAAAAGCTGACGCTGGGCCTTCATCCAGTCGGCAACGGCTTGCGGACCCTTTTGTTCCAACAGGTTGCGCGTGCCCATCTGCGGTTCGGCCTTGGGCGCAGGTGCTTTAGCCTCTTTCAGGTCGGCGCGCGGTTCCGGACGGTCCTTGGTCTCGGGGTGCCCGTTCACCGTGATGTCGGCGATATAGGTCAGAACCTTGGTGCCCCGATCGCGGCGACGCTTGAAGGCAAACAGGTCCGGCGTCGTGTCGATGAACTTGGTGGTGTATTCGTTCGACAGGAAGGTCGGGTGCTTCAGCAGGTTGATGACAAAGTCGATATTGGTGCTGACGCCGCGAATACGGAACTCGCGCAGGGCGCGGTCCATGCGGGCAATGGCAGCCTCAGGCGTGGGCGCTTTAGCTGTTACTTTGGTCAGCAGAGAGTCATAGTACCGTGTGATCACGCCGCCCGCATAGGCGGTGCCCCCGTCCAGACGGATACCCATGCCGGTTGCCGAGCGATAGGCGGTGATACGACCGTAATCCGGGATGAAGTTGTTCTGCGGGTCTTCGGTCGTAATCCGGGTCTGCAGAGCATGGCCGGTCAGATGCACGTCGGCCTGGCTTGCCGCACCGGTCGCCTCGGCCAGAGTTTTGCCTTCGGCGATCAGGATCTGAGCCTGAACGATGTCGATACCGGTCACTTCCTCGGTGACGGTGTGTTCCACCTGCACGCGCGGGTTCACTTCGATGAAATAGAACTTGCCGGTTTCCATATCCATCAGGAATTCGACCGTGCCCGCGCATTCATAGTTCACATGGGCGCAGATCTTGCGGCCCAGTTCACAGATCTCCGCACGCTGTTCTTCGGACAGATACGGAGCAGGGGCGCGTTCAACGACCTTCTGATTCCGGCGCTGGACCGAGCAGTCGCGTTCGTAGAGGTGATAAATCTCACCATGCTTGTCGCCCAGAATCTGCACCTCGACGTGGCGGGCGCGGATGATCATCTTTTCCAGATACCCTTCGCCGTTGCCAAATGCGGCTTCGGCCTCGCGGCGGCCTTCCAGCACTTTTTCTTCCAACTCATCCTCAGAGTGGATCGGGCGCATGCCGCGCCCGCCGCCGCCCCAGGACGCTTTGAGCATCAGCGGGTAACCGATCTCTTTCGCCTCGGCGCGGATCGCGTCCATGTCATCGCCCAGCACTTCGGTCGCGGGAATCACCGGCACGCCGGCCGCGATGGCCACGCGCCGTGCGCTTGCCTTGTCGCCTAGGGCGCGCATGGTTTCCGCCTTGGGGCCAATGAAGGTAATGCCGTTCTGAACGCAGGCATCCACAAAGTCCGGGTTTTCGGACAGCAAGCCATAGCCGGGATGGATGGCATCCGCGCCGCATTCCTTGGCAACGCGAATGATCTCGTCAATCGACAAATAGGCGGCAACCGGCCCCATTCCTTCGCCAATACGATAGGCTTCATCCGCCTTGAACCGGTGCAGACCGAGTTTGTCTTCCTCGGCAAAGACGGCAACAGTGTGTTTGCCCATCTCGTTGGCCGCGCGCATCACGCGAATGGCTATCTCGCCGCGATTGGCAATCAGGATCTTCTTGAAGTCGGTCATGTTGGGTCCCGGTCCTACTTGTTTGGCCGTGTTGATAGGCGGACAATACGCGCACGTATATCAGTCGTTCTGGGTAGAACCGGCATGTTAACGCTCGCAAACGCCTTCTGTTAACGCTATCTGTCTTTTATCGCTGCGCCGCGGCATCAACAAGCGGTGTGATGGCGGGCAAGTGATTCAGCGTCTCAGCCCCCAATTGGCCCATGTTCGCCAGCAAATCCTGCCGCAAAATATCGATCACATGGGTAGGACCCTGAGGGCCTAATGCGCCCAATCCGTACATAAAACCCCGCCCCAGCATCACAAAATCGGCCCCAAGAGCCTTGGCACGCAGGACATCAAGGCCACCTTCGATCCCGCTATCGAAAATCAGGGGCAGGTCGCAGCCCGCGCGAATGGCGGGCAGGGCGTCGATGCTGGCCGGAGAGCCGTCGAACTGACGCCCCCCGTGATTCGAAATCCAGATGGCGTCAACCCCGGCTTTTTGCAGGGGCGCGGCATCTTCGGGGCGCAATACACCTTTGACCACCAGCGGGCCATCCCATGCATCGCGCAACCAATGCACATAGTCCATGTCAGGCGATGTACGAAGCAGGTACCCGACATGCGCTGTCGGAGGCAAATTGCTGGAGTTGTCCGTATACTTGTCCAGCGTCCGCATCCGCGGCGGGCCGCTGCGCGCCATGCCGATCGCCCAGGCGGGCCGTTGCGCGATCTGAGCCAGCAGCCGCGGGGTCAGTTTCGGCGGATTGGTCAAGCCCGAGCGCGTCTGACGTTCCCGCCGAGACGCAACCGGGACGTCTGCTGTCATGACAAGTGTCGTGAACCCCGCGTCCCGGACCCGATTCAAAAGGTCTTTGCGAATGTCCGGGTCTTTAGGGGGGTACAGTTGAAACCAGGCGTTTTCACCTAGATGAGGCGCAACGTCCTCGGGGCTTTGGCTGGCAACGTTTGACAGGGTAAAGGGCAGTCCGGCTTTGGCAGCCGCGCGGGCCAGATGCCCTTCTGCGTCGGGCCAGATCAAGCCAGCCATGCCGATCGGAGCAATTCCGAAAGGCAGCGGGTAGGTCTTGCCCAGAAACTCGGTCGACGTGTCAAACTCCATCGGTCCGTGCAGGATCGAGGGCATGAAGCCGACGCGATCCAAACCTTCTCGATTGCGATGCAGCGTTGCCTCAACCCCGGTTCCGCTGTCCAGGTATTCCCAGACAAAATGAGGTATCCGGCGCTTGGCACGGTGTTTCAGGTCGGCAATGCCGGGATAGCGGCTGTGAAGATCCATAAGGATTGATCAGACCTGAAACGCGATTCGGCAAGGATTTTAGGTGATTGGAGGCCCCCCAACCGCCTTGAACGGCTTCTTCAGTTCTGCCACCGGAGCCGTGTCGCTACCAGCAACTCGTACCTGATTGCGCCCTTTGTCCTTGGCCGCGTACAGCGCATCATCTGCTGCGCGCATCAGGTCTTGTGGCATGGTACCATGTGCCGGGTAGTGGGAAACACCAACAGAGATCGTAATGCGGGGTAGGGACTTTTCACCATAGCGAACCGACACGGCCTCAACCGCCTGCCGCAAGCGTTCGGCACGTGTAATTGCATCTTCCGAGGTATTGTCCGGCAGGATCAGCATGAATTCCTCACCACCGATGCGGCAGGCAACCTCATCCCGGTCGCACCCCTGCTCCAGAGCAGCGCCGACCGCGCGCAGTACCATGTCACCGGCATCATGACCGTGAGTGTCATTGAACTTCTTGAAATGATCCACATCCACGGCAATCAGGCTCAGTGGCGCACCAGTCTGCTGGCTGCGACTGATGGATTTGCGCAGGGTTTCGATCATATGGCGGCGGTTGAACAGACCGGTTAGGGGGTCCCGGACAGACTGGTCGTGCAGTTGATCGCGCATTCGCACGTTGGCAATGGCCATGCTGATCTGTTCGGCGCAGAGTTGAGCCAGTTTTTTGCTGGCGTGAAACGCTTCGTCCGTCCCTTCAAGCGCTCTCAAATGCAGCAGGCCAACCGTTTCGCCATGTGCGAGAATGGGAAAGCAGAAATAGGGTCGACCATCATGTGGTTCCGCGTGTTCACAGACAAAATCAATTTCGGATGCGCCAAACTCATAGGTCCGGCCGCGCCGCAAGCCCCAGCACCCCTCGGGGTGGATGTGTGCCTTGTGGGATCCACCGTTCCAACTGGCACACCCATCCAGCACATCACGAGAGTTCGAATAGACATATACGCTGCCCTCAGCCTCGGGCAGGATATGCGTCATGAAGCGCGACACCATGTCGAACAGCTCATCCAATGAGCGGCTGGATTGCAGCCATTCATTCAACTCGCCCAAAAGCCGCACTTCGCGGGCCAGCCGTAGTTGTTCGTCCATCAGATCGCGCTCTTTGGCGGATTGTTTGTGCAGGGCGCGCACTTGAAAGCGGTTGGTCCGGTAGCTTGCAAAGGACACGGCGGCGAGAGCCAACAGGGCAATACCGCTCAATACCGTCAACGATATCCTGAGCCGAGAAATAAACGTTGTGCGCAGGTCGGAGATATCCGTGAAGAACTCTATGGCACCGATGAATCGACCATTCTTGGTGACCGGCATGAAAACTTCGGCGACTTGATGTTGTGTCGCGTTCAGGATGTTGTCGGTGTGCAGATCTAGCCCGTCGATCTCTGACAGCGGCACAGCCTCCTGAATATAGTGAATCATTCCTCTGGCAACGTCGCTGCGAAAGAAGTCGCGGTTTTCAACGTTGCCGACTTCATCTGGGCGAGTCGACCAACTGACCCGCCCATTCGTGTCAAAAAGCTTGAAGCGATACACATCAGATGCTTCCGGCATTGACGCCAGAAACTCGGCGTCATGCGCGTCAATTATGCCGCTCTCCAGCGCAGTTTCGGGGTCATCCAGATGCAAGACGACACGGCGTTTCCAAAGCTCGGCTTGCTTCAGTATGTCGATCTTCAACATCCTGTCGACCAAGGGGGCGGGTAATTTGTAAATTCCCCAACCGCATCCAATCGCCAGAGAAATCAACAACATGCTGATGCCGATCCATTTCAGCCGATGATTAACGGCCCCCCGATTTTCCTGTTTCATTACTTCGCGCTCCCACAGCTATGAACCGATCATCGCGGTGGGGGTTTTACGGATGGTTAACGGATGCAGTTTCGGCCTCAGAAGCTTGATTAGAATTGATGGCAAAGTCCTCCCAAAAACAGTGCGAACAAGGCGTGAACAAACTCTTTCCCTCGGCCTCCATCCAGCGTAGTTTGGAAAGATGAGCAGTTTCGACGAAATGGACGCCTTTGAGGGCGCATCTCTGTCCGCGCGTGCAATGGCCGCGCGTCCCACGTCCTATCTGGACGATCTGAACCCGGCGCAGCGCGACGCGGTCGAGCGGCTGGATGGTCCTGTTTTGATGCTGGCAGGGGCGGGGACCGGCAAGACCAAGGCCCTGACGGCGCGAATCGCGCATTTGCTAAGCACCGGACGTGCACGCCCCAATGAGATTCTGTCGGTAACCTTTACCAATAAGGCCGCGCGCGAGATGAAAGAACGCGTGGGCCGTCTGTTGGGGCAACCGGCTGAAGGCATGCCTTGGCTGGGTACATTTCACTCGATCTGCGTGAAACTGTTGCGCCGGCATGCTGAACTGGCTGGCCTCAAATCGAATTTCACCATTCTGGATACGGACGATCAGCTGCGTCTGCTCAAGCAGTTGATCCGGGCCGCCAATATTGACGACAAGCGCTGGCCCGCGAGGATGCTGGCTGGAATCATTGATGACTGGAAGAACCGCGCGCTGATGCCCGATAAGGTGCCCGCTGCTGATGCAGGTGCCTATAACAGCAAGGGTATTGAGCTTTACGCGCAGTACCAGACGCGCCTGCGTGAGTTGAATGCGGTCGATTTCGGCGACCTGCTCTTGCACGTCGTCACGATATTTCAGACCCATCAGGACGTATTAGAGCAATATCAACGTTGGTTCCGTTATATCCTTGTGGATGAGTATCAGGACACCAACGTCGCCCAATATCTTTGGCTGAGGCTGTTGGCTGGCGGGCACAAGAATATTTGCTGTGTGGGTGATGACGATCAGTCCATCTATGGCTGGCGTGGGGCCGAAGTGGGTAACATCCTGCGGTTCGAAAAGGATTTTCCGGGCGCTTATGTCGTGCGGCTGGAGCAGAATTACCGCTCAACCCCCCATATTCTGGCTGCTGCATCCAATGTCATTCGCGGCAACGAAAGCCGCTTGGGTAAGGAATTGTGGACCGATGCGGAAGAGGGCGAAAAGGTTCGTCTGATCGGTCATTGGGATGGCGAAGAAGAGGCGCGTTGGATCGGTGAAGAGATCGACGCGATGCAGGGTGGTACGCGCGGCGTGCGGCCGTTCAATCTGGATGAAATCGCGATTCTTGTGCGTGCGAGCCACCAAATGCGCGCCTTCGAAGACCGTTTCCTGACCATCGGGCTGCCCTACAAAGTCATAGGTGGACCGCGATTCTATGAGCGGATGGAGATCCGCGATGCTATGGCCTATTTCCGGCTGGTGGTCAGCCCCGGCGACGATCTGGCGTTCGAGCGGATTGTGAACACGCCGAAACGCGGTCTTGGCGACAAGGCGCAACAAACGATTCAGATGACCGCGCGGGAAAACGGCGTGTCTCTGGTTGATGGAGCGCGCATTGCGGTCGATGGCGGACTGATCAAAGGCAAGGGCGGCAAGGCGCTGCGCGAGCTGATCGATGGGTTGGCGCGGTGGAACGCGATGACTCGTGGGCCGCGGATTGAGGTCGACGACGATTCGGTGATCGATGATGGCTCCGCTCCGATGCGGTTTGGTGAGCCCGAAGTCTCGCATATCGAGCTGGCCCAGATCATTCTGGACGAATCCGGCTATACCGCGCACTGGCAGAACGAAAAGACGCCCGAAGCGCCCGGCAGGCTGGAAAACCTCAAGGAACTGGTCAACCAGCTGGATAATTTCGAGAACCTGCAAGGTTTTTTGGAACATGTCAGCTTGGTGATGGACAATGAACAGGAAGGTGACGGGGCCAAGGTCTCGATCATGACATTGCACGCGGCCAAGGGGCTGGAATTTCCGACCGTGTTCCTGCCTGGATGGGAAGATGGTCTGTTTCCGTCCCAAAGGTCGATGGACGAATCGGGGATCAAAGGCCTCGAGGAGGAGCGGCGGCTGGCCTATGTGGGTATCACCCGAGCGGAAGAGGTCTGCACGATCTCATTTGCCGCCAACCGGCGTGTGTTTGGGCAATGGCAGAATGCGATGCCGTCCCGTTTCATTGACGAACTGCCGGAAGATCGCGTCGAAGTCCTGACGCCTCCGGGCTTGTATGGTGGGGGCCAGCCCACGGCCGGCATCGAAACCCGCGCTGCTGAGGCCAATGTCTATAACTCGCCCGGTTGGAAACGGATGCAGGCGCGGCAGGGGCAATATGGAATGTCCCAGCCGCGCGAAAGCCGCAACACCGTGATTGACGCAACAGCTGTGGCCAGTTTCACGCTGGGCGAACGCGTGTTCCATCAGAAATTTGGCTACGGCGCTGTAATCGGGATCGAAGGCGACAAGGTCGAAGTCGATTTTGACAAGGCGGGGATCAAAAAAGTGGTCTCGCGGTTCTTGTCCGCCAAGGATGACGTGCCGTTTTAGCCAAATGGAATGTGCCTGACGGCACATGCTCGATTGTTTGATGGGCGCCCGGTCTCGACTGCGGCGCCTTTTTCTTGGCCAGAAAAAAGAAAAACGGCGGTTCCCAGGGAGGAGGAGAGGAAACCGCCGTTCTTTTCAACACCAGGGCAGGGAGGAGGAGAGCCCCGATGTATCCGAACCCGGGTTTGATCCCGGTATGAGGAAGACGCGGCGACGTCAGGGAGGAGGAGAGACGTCGCCGCGCGCTTTTAACACCGGGAAAGGGAGGAGGAGTACCCGGTGTGTCAGTTTTCCGGCGTTCAGGGCCGGTATAAGGTGCGACGACATCAGGGAGGAGGAGAGATGTCGCCGCTGAAATACAGGTCCTAAAGGGAGGAGGAAGGACCTGATCTCGTTGTTTCTGTGCGCTTAACGCGCGACGTGGTCTTCAGCCGCTTGCTGGGCCAGGCGACGGATCATCGAGCGATGAAGCCCCAGATCAGCCAGTTCCCGGTTCGACAACTCAGACAGTTCATTAACTGTCTGGCGGTAAATGCGATAACGCGCGAACCGAGTCTTTGCCGCCTCAATCAGCGAAGCCAGGCCGGTTACCGGTGCACCTTTGAGTGCGGTGTTATGTGTTGCTACAGCCATTTGCTTAACTCGATAGTTTGTTCGTGCCGGTGTGTTCCGGCGTTTGCTTGAGATTGAAAATAGGCAAATGCTGCAATTGCACAATACTTCACGTGATCAATGCCGCTATGCAGCAAATGCATAGATATCAACTGGTTGCTGACGCGGTTTTGGAATCCCCTGTAAAACAAGGCTTTCGGTGGTTGCTTCCCTTGGGGCAAGTTTCACCCTGATATTTCAAGTTCTGAGGGTTGCGCGTTTTTTGAGCGAGGTTCGTCAAAACTTGGGCGCTGTATGTATCAGTTCCGCAGAGTACGTTTCTGTCATCAAGCGAGTTCGGTGCTATGGGAAATCATGGGCGCAGGCTGGGAGAGGGTAGATGTTGCGCCCTTTCGATTTGGTCGATGGTGGGTGATTCGTCAGAAATTTCTGCTGATTAACGCTCATTTGACGAAGTTTTTGGCTTAATCGATTTTTTTCTGGGAATTCGTGGGATAGTTTGGGTGCTGCCTTTATTTTGGCATATTTAGTGTTTTCGCAACTTCGATCGTCCACAAATGGTGCCTGCGAAGTGGTTTTCATTTGATCTTGGCTCGGTTAAATTGCGATTCTTCTAAGCGTGTCGCAAAAATTCCTATTGATTTCCATAAATTCCCATGGCATCCCTTATTCATCCGATGAGGACGAGGCACATGGGGCGCCAAACGACCCCGAACCAATAAAAAACAGGTTTCATACAGGCATCTCGCTTTCATCAATCAAGAGATCCGGCGCGCGGGCGAGCAGACATCCCCCCAGGTGGCGCGCGCAGCTGGACATCCCGCACAGCGGGTCAATGCGGCGGGTTGATCAGTGGCAGCAGATCAACCCGCCGTTTTTCATCCGGGGGAAACGTTGGTGGGGCGCAAGCGAAAGGGACAGTCGTCTTGGCGCGCAGGTTTAGAGGCGAAAGCCATCACAAGGTGGATACGAAGGGCAGGGTGTCGATCCCGGCCTCGTTTCGCCGTGTGCTTGAGGCCTCGGACCCGAACTGGCAACCTGGTGACAACCCCGAACTTGTGATAGTGTACGGCGATCACCGTCGCAAATTCCTTGAATGTTATACCATGCAGGCGATTGAAGAGGTGGACTCCAAGATCGATGCGCTGCCCCGCGGGTCAATGCAGCGGAAGATGTTGCAGCGCATGTTCCACGGTCAATCCTTCCCGACCACCGTGGACGAAACCGGTCGTCTGGTGCTGCCGGCCAAGTTGCGCAGCAAGATCGGGCTTGAGAACGAGGCGTTCTTTATTGCCGCTGGCGACACGTTCCAGATCTGGAAGCCGGAAACCTACGATTCCGAAGAACTGGCCGCTGCTGAAGAGTGGCTGGACGAACAGCCCGAGGACTTTGATCCTCTGGAGTTCCTTGATGGCACCGGGGATGCGTAACGGCATGGCCGGCGCTGAAACCCCTTCCAACAAACCCCATGTTCCTGTTCTGCTGCGCCCGTTACTGGACGCCGTTGCGCCTGTTTCGGGTAACTGGCTGGATGGCACATTCGGTGCCGGTGGCTATACACGCGGACTGCTGGAGGCCGGGGCCGACAAAGTCATTGGTGTGGACCGCGATCCGCTGGCATTTGAAATGGCAGCTGACTGGGCCGGGGGATATGGTGACCGGCTGGTGATGCAGCCGGGCGTTTTCTCGCGCATGGATGAATATGCGCAGGATCTGGACGGGATCGTCTTGGATCTTGGCGTGTCGTCGATGCAGCTGGATCTGGCCGAGCGTGGGTTTTCCTTTATGAAGGATGGCCCGTTGGACATGCGCATGAGCCAGGACGGTGAAAGCGCAGCCGATCTGGTCAACTCTGCGGCCGAGGCGCAACTGGCGGACATCTTGTTTCACTTTGGCGAGGAACGCGCCAGCCGCCGCATCGCCAAGGCTATTGTTAAAGCGCGCACCGAGGCGCCGATCACCACAACTCTGCGTCTGGCCGAGATCATCGAATCCTGTCTGCCCCGCCCCAAGCCTGGGCAATCGCATCCCGCAACGCGCAGCTTTCAGGGCCTGCGGATCGCGGTGAACGCCGAATATGAAGAGCTGTATCAAGGCCTCATGGCGGCTGAACGCGCTTTGAAGCCGGGTGGGCAACTGGCCGTGGTGACGTTTCATTCCATCGAGGACCGGATGGTTAAACGGTTTTTTCAGTCTCGTGCCGGAAAGACCGGCCGGGCCAACCGTTATGCGCCCGAGATTGAGCGGGAACAGCCACAGTTCACGCTAAAGACTCGAAAGGCAGTGGGTCCTGACGAGCAGGAATTACAGGAAAATCCGCGCGCGCGTTCGGCCAAGCTGCGCGTTGCAATTCGGACCAAGGCTCCAGCGGGGGAAATTGATGCCCGCGCGCTTGGGATGCCTCAATTAGGGGGAAGGGCAAAATGAAGAGTGTTTTGTATGTGTTGACTGCTCTGTCCGTGTTTGGACTTGCGCTGTGGGCCTATCAGGAAAACTACCGCACGCAGCAGGTCGTGAAGGAGACGCAAAGGCTGCAGCGCGAGATCGGGATGGCGCAGGTGCGTCTGGCGGTGCTGAACGCCGAGTGGGCGTATCTGAACCGCCCCGACCGGCTGCGCGAGCTGGCGGATATCAACTTTGAGCGGATGGGTCTTTTGCCCCTGCGTGCCGAGCAGTTCGGCCGCGCCGACCAGATTGCTTATGCCGAGGACCCGGATCTGCCGATCGTGGACCCGATCGAATTGCAGGCCATCACCGATATTCAGGCTCTGGGTGAGGTGCAGATCCCATGACCCGGACGCCTCTTCGCCCGCTTGCCCGGATCCTTGATGCCCGCGCCCGCGGTGAAAACCCAAAAGCGATTGAGCGAGAAAATATCCGCCAGCGCCACGAAGACATGAAGGACCGGGCCCGTGCCCGCGCCGAAGGTCGCTTGCTGGTGTTGGGTTTGTTCTTTTTCTGCGCGTTCTCGGTGGTCGGCTTTCGAATGGGAATGCTGGCCACGTCCGAAGCGCAGGAGCCTCTGGCCTCAGCCTCCGGTGCCGCGATTGCCATGCAGCGCGCCAACATCGTCGACCGCGAGGGGCGCATTCTGGCCACCAATTTAGACACCTACTCGGTGTACGCTCAACCACCGCTGATGATCGACCCGGTCGCTGCGGCCGATCAGCTTGTGGCAATCTTCCCTGATCTGGAAAAAGAGCGTCTGGTCAAGGACTTCACCGGCAATCGCAAGTTTCTTTGGATCAAAAAACGCATCTCGCCTGAGCAAAAGCAAGCCGTGCACGATATCGGCGATCCCGGTATTCTGTTTGGTCCGCGTGAGATGCGGCTGTATCCGAATGGCCGTCTGGCCGCACATATTCTGGGTGGTTCGAGTTTCGGGCGCGAGGGCGTCAGCGCTGCCGAGGTTATCGGCGTGGCGGGTGTGGAAAAGCAGTTCGACGATTACCTGCGCGATCCCGCCAACGGTAACAAACCCCTGCAGCTTTCGCTGGACCTGACGATTCAGGCGGCGGTCGAGCAGGTGCTGTTTGGCGGCATGAAGATCATGAACGCCAAGGGCGCCTCGGCTATTCTGATGAACGCGCATACGGGTGAGGTGATCTCGGCGGCGTCACTGCCGTCCTTTGACCCGAATGACCGCCCGCGTCCGCCGACCTCGGGCTTTGACCCCTCGGACAGCCCGTTGTTCAACCGCTATGTGCAGGGCGTCTACGAGCTTGGCTCCGTGTTCAAGATTTTTACGGCCGCACAGGCGGTTCAGTTGGGTCTGGTGAACTCGAACACCATCATCGACACGTCGGGGCCGATGAAGATTGGCCGTTTTCCCATCGGTGAGTTCAACGGCAAGAACTACGGTAAGATCAGCGTTTCGGATGTGATCGTTCACAGCTCGAACCGGGGCACGGGTCGTTTGGCATTGCAGATCGGCGCGCAACGGCAGCAGGATTTCCTGGAATCTTTGGGTATGTTCGATCCCACTCCGTTCGAGATTGTCGAAGCCAAGGGTGGCGAGCCGCTCAAGCCGAAGAAATGGGGCGAGCTGAGCACCGTTACGATTTCCTATGGTCATGGTCTGTCGACCAGTCCAATGCATCTGGCCGCTGGGTACGCGGCAATTGCCAATGGTGGGCATTACGTCAGCCCGACGATCCTGCGCAAGAATGGGGCGCAATACGGTCCGCGCGTGATGTCGGAAAGTGCTGCGACGCAAGCGCAGAACATGCTGCGCCGTGTGGTGACCGATGGCACCGCCAGCTTCGGCGACGTGAAGGGTTATGATGTCGCGGGCAAGACCGGCACGGCAGACAAACCCAAACCGCGCGGCGGCTACTACGATGACAAGGTGATCGCGACCTTCGCTACGCTGTTTCCCGCCTATGACCCCAAGTACGTTCTGATCGTGACTTTGGACGAGCCGTCCATTGTTGCTTATGGCGAAAAGCGGCGTACGGCAGGCTGGACAGCTGTTCCTGTCGCTGCGGAACTGATCGGTCGCATCGCTCCCTTGCTGGGTCTGCGTCCCCGGCTTGAGCCTGATGCGCGCGCTGCTATAACCCTGACCTCAAATTAGGCTGTCCGGCAAGAGGTGGGTCATGGGCACAAGGACAAAGAAACTGAGCCAACTGGCCCTGACCGCGCGAGGTGGCTTTAATCCCGATATCACCGGGTTGGCCGCCGATAGCCGAGAGGTCAAGGACGGTTACCTGTTTGCGGCACTTCCCGGCACGCGCGTTCATGGCGGTGAATTCATTCAATTTGCCCTGCGCATGGGCGCTGCTGCGATCCTGACGGATGCCGAAGGGGCCGAGATTGCCTCGGACGAACTGGCGGGGTCGGATGCCGCGCTGATCGTGGTCGAGGACCCCCGTCAGGCGTTGGCGGGCTGCGCCGCGCTGTGGTTCGGCGCGCAGCCTAAGACCATCGTCGCGGTTACTGGCACCAACGGTAAAACATCCGTAGCCACCTTTGTGCGTCAGATCTGGACTGAACTTGGCCACTCCGCTGTCAACCTGGGTACAACTGGTGTCGAGGGTGCTTGGACCGCCCCGCTGGCCCACACCACGCCCGAGCCGATTACCCTGCATCGCTGTTTGTCCGAAGCCGCCGAAAACGGGGTGACCCACGCGGCGATGGAGGCATCATCGCACGGCCTCGAACAACGCCGTCTGGATGGTGTGCATCTTGTGGCCGCCGGATTTTCGAACTTCACGCAGGACCATCTGGACTACCACGAGACATTCGAGGCGTACTTCGACGCCAAGGCAGGCCTGTTCGATCGGGTTCTACCGCAGGACGGCACAGCCGTAGTCAACATGAGTGACCCCAAGGGGGAAGAGATTTGCAGCCTTGCCCGAGCGCGGGGACAGAAGGTTCTGTCCGTAGGGCTTGCGGATGCAGACCTCTGCCTTCTCAACCAGCGCTTTGATGCAACGGGTCAGGACCTTCGGTTTTCCTGGCAGGGCAAGGTGTTCCAAACCCGTCTGAACCTGATCGGTGGCTTTCAGGCCGAGAACATCCTGCTGGCGTGCGGTCTGGTAATCGCGGCTGGTGAGGAACCAGAACGCGTATTCGAAACCCTGCCGCACCTGACAACCGTTCGGGGGCGTATGCAATTGGCCGCAACTCGCGAAAATGGCGCGGCGGTATTCGTGGATTATGCCCATACACCCGACGCGGTGGCCACAGCGCTCAAGGCGCTCAGACCGCACGTGATGGGTCGCCTGATTGCAATCGTTGGGGCGGGCGGGGACCGCGATGCCACCAAGCGCCCGCTGATGGGCCAAGCTGCCGCCGATCATGCCGATGTGGTCTTTGTAACCGACGACAACCCCCGCAGCGAAGACCCGGCGACGATCCGTGCCGCAGTGATGGAAGGCGCGCCGGGCGCGACGGAAGTCGGCGATCGGGCCGAGGCGATCCTGCGCGGTATTGACGCCCTGCAGCCGGGGGACGCACTGCTAATCGCAGGTAAAGGACATGAAACTGGCCAGATCGTCGGCGATCAGGTGCTTCCCTTTGATGATGTCGAACAAGCCAGCATCAGCGTGGCGGCTCTGGATGGGAGGGTCGCATGACGCTCTGGACTGCAGCTGAGGCCGCCGAAGCCACCGGTGGACGCGCTACCACCGATTGGGTAGCCAATGGTGTCTCGATTGACACCCGAACCATTCAGCCGGGCGACTTGTTCGTCGCGCTCAAGGCTGCGCGGGACGGGCACGATTTCGTGGCGCAGGCTCTGAAAAAAGGGGCAGGGGCGGCTTTGGTGTCCCGAATTCCTGAAGGTGTGCCCGAGGATGCGCCTTTGCTGATTGTCGAAAACGTGCAAACGGGGCTTGAGGCGCTCGGTCATGCCGCTCGGGCCAGAACCGGCGCTCGGGTGGTTGGCGTGACTGGCAGTGTCGGCAAGACATCGACCAAAGAAATGCTGGCGACCATTCTGGAGACGCAAGGTAAAACCCACGCCAGCGTCGCCAGTTACAACAATCATTGGGGCGTGCCGCTGACGCTTGCCCGGATGCCTGGCGACACCGAATTTGCAGTGATCGAAATCGGTATGAACCATCCCGGAGAGATCGGTCCGCTGGCAATTCAGGCCAGACCGCACGTGGCGCTTGTAACAACGGTGGCGGCGGTGCACCTCGAAGCCTTCGACTCGGTCGCGGATATCGCGCATGAGAAAGCGGCGATCTTTGACGGATTGGCGCAAGGCGGTGCGGCCATTGTCAATGCAGACATCGAACACGCAGATATCCTGCGGACCTGCGCAAAGAAGCTCGGTGCAAAGCCGATCGAGTTTGGCCACAATGCAGCGGATTTCACGCTGACCAGCGTGGTCCAAGACGCCGACTCGGTGCATGCGACGGCGTCAATTGCAGGAAAACCGATCTCGTTTGATGTGCAGTCCGCGGGGACTCATTTCGCCATGAATGCATTGGGTGCTTTGGCGGCCTGCGTCGAGTTGGGCGTTGATCTGGACAAGGCAATCGCCAGCCTCGGCGGATGGTCGCCGGTCAAGGGGCGCGGTGTGCGCGAGAAGATCGCCTTGGCAGATGGCGGTCAGATCGAATTGCTGGACGACAGCTATAATGCGAACCCAACCTCGATGGAGGCTGCTCTGGATGTTTTGGCGGCCGCACAGGGTTCGCGCCGCATCGCATTTCTGGGCGATATGAAAGAGTTGGGGGCAAATGAAATCGCCATGCACGCAGCGATAGCCGGTGTTCCAGCTATGCAGCATGTCGATCAGGTGCATTGCGTCGGTCCGTTGATGAAGGCGCTGCACGACGCGCTTCCGTCTAAAAAACGTGGGCTGTGGTCCGAGACCAGCGCCGAGATGGTCGAACATCTGACGAAGTTGGTTCAGGCGGGCGATACAGTGCTGGCAAAGGGATCTCTGAGCATGGCGCTGGCACTGATTGTTGACGGTTTGCGCAAAATGGGGCAAGGGGGCGCGCTTGATCGATGACCGCGCCCGCGACCTCTGTGTAAGAAAGGTTTTGTAATGCTCTATTGGTTGACCGCCCTGTCGGACGGAGGGGATTTTTTCAACCTCTTCCGCTATATTACGTTCCGCGCAGGCGGCGCCTTTCTGACCGCGCTGATATTCGGTTTTCTCTTTGGCAAGCCGCTGATCAACGTGCTTCGGAAAAAGCAGGGCAAGGGTCAGCCGATCCGGGATGACGGCCCCGAGGGACACTTCTCAAAGGCCGGAACGCCCACCATGGGCGGATTGCTGATCGTGGGCGCGCTTGTAACATCGACCCTGGTCTGGGCGCGATGGGACAATCCCTATGTCTGGATGGTTCTGTTCGTGACGCTGGCCTACGCTGCGATCGGGTTCGCGGATGACTATGCCAAGGTCTCAAAACAGAACACCAAGGGTGTTTCGGGCAAAATGCGGATGGCGCTGGGGGTCATCATTGCTGTTCTGGCAGCGTTGTGGGCCACGTTGCACCACCCCGAAGGGCTGCAGAACCAACTGGCGCTGCCGATCTTCAAGGATACACTGATCAATCTCGGGATCTTTTATATACCGTTCTCGATTGTTGTGATCGTCGGGGCGGCCAATGCGGTGAACTTGACGGATGGTCTGGACGGTCTGGCCATTATGCCGGCGATGATCGCGGCCTCGACGCTGGGCGTGATTGCCTATGCGGTGGGGCGGGTCGACTTTACCGAATATCTGGACGTGCATTATGTGCCAGGAACCGGAGAGATATTCATCTTTACTTCGGCACTGTTCGGCGCGGGTCTCGGGTTCCTTTGGTACAATGCTCCGCCCGCGGCGGTGTTCATGGGTGACACCGGATCGCTGGCGCTGGGCGGTGCCTTGGGCGCAATCGCAGTTGCGACCAAGCACGAACTGGTGCTGGCCGTCGTCGGTGGGTTGTTTGTGGTCGAAGCGCTGAGTGTTATTATCCAAGTGCTTTACTTCAAGCGCACTGGGCGCCGTGTGTTCCTGATGGCGCCGATCCATCACCACTATGAGAAAAAGGGCTGGGCTGAACCAACGATCGTGATCCGATTCTGGATCATTTCCCTGATCCTGGCGATGATCGGTCTGGCGACGCTGAAAGTCCGGTAACGCTCCCGCCAGGTTCGGCGGACCTGCGGTCCACCTGCCACCTGTTGGGCCGGGCTCGCGCTGTCGCGCGAGCTTTTTGCCGCCCTTGCCATCCGGGAATTCTTCGGTGCAGTGTGGCGGCCAATTCAAAGTCAAAAAAGGGTGGGCAGTATGATCCCGGTCAAAGGGTTTTCAGGGCAGAAGGTTGCGGTTCTGGGGCTTGGCCGGTCGGGGCTGGCCACGGCGCGTGCGCTGCAGGCGGGTGGAGCCGAGCCGGTGTGCTGGGATGACAACCCTGCTGCGCGCGAAAGGGCCGAGGCAGAGGAGTTCACCTGCGCCGATCTGCGCCGTCATGGAGCATTTGATGATACCGCCTCCTTGATCGTCTCGCCGGGTATTCCGCATCTTTATCCCGATCCGAACCCGGTCGTGGTGGCCGCGCTTGAGGCCGGAATCCCGATCGATAACGATATCGGTCTGTTCTTCCGCTCGTTTGCAGGGCCTGAGTGGAACAACTATGATACGCCGCCGCGCGTGATCGCGGTCACCGGCTCGAACGGTAAATCGACCACGGCGGCGCTAATCCATCACATCCTGACCGAGGCCGGGCGTGAGGCTCAACTGGCAGGCAATATCGGCCGCGGAGTGCTGGATATCGATCCGGGCGGCGACGGATCGGTCGTGGTGCTGGAGCTGTCCAGTTATCAAACAGAACTGGCCCGGGCGCTGACACCGGATGTGGCGGTGTTCACCAACCTCTCGCCCGACCACCTGGACCGCCATGGCGGTATGGGTGGCTATTTTGCGGCCAAGCGCCGGTTGTTTGCCGAAGGTGGACCGGATCGGGCCGTGATTGGCATCGACGAGAAAGAAGGCGCGTTTTTGGCCGGCCAATTGGCAGAAGGCCCCGCCGATGATCGGGTGATCCGCGTTTCGGTTGCACGCAAATTGACTGGCCTCGGATGGCAGGTCTTTGCGCGCAAGGGGTTCCTGTCGGAATACCGAAAGGGGCGGCAGGCCGGATCGATTGACCTGCGTGGGATCAAGGGTCTGCCGGGGGCGCATAATCATCAGAACGCCTGCGCCGCTTACGCCGCCTGCCGCGCGCTGGGGTTGGCTCCACGTGTGATCGAAAGCGCGCTGCACAACTATCCGGGCTTGCCGCATCGCAGCCAGATCATAGCTGAGGCGGACGGCGTCACCTACGTGAATGACTCCAAGGCGACAAATGTCGACAGTGCCCTCAAAGCCTTGAGTGCATTCAAGCAAATCCGCTGGATCTGTGGCGGGCTTGAAAAGGAGGGCGGGCTGGCGGCCCTGAACGGCGCAGCGGATCAGGTCATCAAAGCTTATGTCATAGGCCGTGAGGCAGCGAACTTCGCCATGCAGCTTGAGGCAGACGCGCAGGTGTGCACCACAATGTCCGAAGCCGTCGAGCAAGCTATGAACGACGCAAAGCCCGGCGAGACCGTTCTGCTTGCCCCGGCGGCCGCCAGTTTCGACCAGTATGACAATTTCGAACAGCGTGGCGAGGATTTTGTGGCGCAGGTCCGGCAAAGGCTGCCGAAATAGCCGTTTGCAATAGACCGCCGGTTGAACGAAGCTGAGGTGCTATCAGCTTGACGCGCCATGTTAATTGGTTTTGCTTGCCTGCAAATTCAACACGAGGTCATGACTATGCCATACCGTAAACTTTCTCTGATCTTGCCCGCCATTCTGGTTGTGGGTGCATGCACGAATGTCGGTGCGAACTATCAACCGGTCATCGACGGCCCGGTGAGCCCGAACTACAATGCGGATCTGGCACAGTGTCAGGCTCTGGCAAGGTCGCAGCCAACTTTGAACAGCAGAACGGCAGGTGCTGCAGCCATCGGTGCTGTTGGTGCTGCGGGAACCAAAGCCATTATCGACGACAGCGCAAGCGATCTGGGACGTACCGCAGCCGCCGGTGCGCTGATCGGTGCCGGAGCCAGCGCGCTGCAAAACACCCAGAACCAGGAAGTGATCGTGCGCAACTGTATGCGTGGTCGTGGTTACAACGTCGTCGGCTAACTCTGCCCGGCGATTGCAATCCCTGCGGCGTGGCCCGAAGACCACGCCCACTGGAAATTGTAGCCGCCTAACCAGCCGGTGACATCCACCGCTTCGCCAATCGCAAAGAGGCCGGGGACATCCCTGGCCTCCATTGTTTTGGACGACAGGTCATCGGTGTCGATCCCGCCCAATGTAACCTCAGCGGTGCGATAGCCTTCGGTGCCTGACGGTGTCAGCTGCCAGTTCGATAGGGCGGTAATCAGGTCCGTCAGCGCGGTGTCAGACTGATCGGCCAGATTGCCCTGCATTGGGAGGTGTTTGCTCAGGTATTCCACCAGCCTTGCCGGAATATGGCGTGCAAGTTCAGTTGTCAGCGCTTTGCGCCCGCCACTTTGCCGCTGATCTCGCAGCACGTCGAACAAGGGCAGTTCAGGGATCAGGTTGACTCGGATCGTCTCACCTTCCCGCCAGTAAGAAGACAGCTGTAGGACTGATGGCCCGCTGAGGCCGCGATGGGTGAACAACAAGGCTTCGTCAAAGCTGGTCTTGTCATTTGACAGCCGTGCAGGCAGGGAAACTCCGGAAAGGTCTTTGAACTGTCCGTTCGAAAAGGTGAATGGCACCAGCGCGGCCCGCGTTTCAGTCAAGCGCAGCCCGAATTGCTTTGCGATATCATAGGCCAGTCCGGTCGCGCCCATCTTGGGAATGGATTTGCCGCCTGTGGCCAGCACGAGTTTGGCGCAGGTCAGTTTCAGGCGCTGCCCCTCACGTTCAACTTCCAGCGCAAACCCCGCGTCAGTTTTGCGCAGGTCTTTCAGCTCGGTTCGCACCCACAAGTCTGACCCGACGCGCTCCATCTCGTCCAGCAGCATCTGAATGATCTGCTTCGAGGACCCGTCACAGAACAGCTGTCCCAGGGTTTTCTCATGCCACGCGATCCCGTGGCGTCCGACAAGATCAACGAAATCCCACTGCGTGTAACGCGCCAGTGCCGATTTGCAGAAATGCGGGTTCTGCGACAGGAAATTTTCGGGTGCCGCATACATGTTGGTAAAATTGCAGCGCCCACCGCCCGAGATGCGGATTTTCTCTCCTGCGGCTTTGGCGTGGTCGATCACCAGCACCCGCCCTCCGCAATGCGTGGCGCACATCATACCGGCCGCGCCGGCACCTAAGATGATCGTGTCATAGGTCATGCGCAGCGCATGGCGGGAAATGGCGGAGATATCAAGTGGAAGCGAATGTCGGTGTGAAGGATTGAGGAGGTCTTATGTTAGACTTTTACGTAGTAAGAAACCCAGTCGTGCCCGTTGCATAGGAGGACGCCCAGATGATCATACGGATTTTCCAAGTCACAGTTCGGCCCGGTAAAGAGGCCGAATTCTCAAAATTCTTTCACGAGACGGCGATTCCCCTGATGCAAAACACGGATGGTATCGTTCAGGTTCTACCCGGGGCTCCACGCAAGGAAACGCCTCGCGAGTTCAGCTTTGTTATGGTCTGGAGCAGCTTGGATGAGTTAAAAGCCTTTGTCGGCGAGGACTACACGAGCCCACATATTGATCCGGCTGAGGCTGAGCTGGTCGAATCCAGAACGATCAAGCACTACGACCTGGTTGCTTAAGCCTCCGGTAAATCTGAAAATGGCTGCCACATTCGTACTGGCGGCTTTCGGCCACCAAATTCCGTGCCTAACTGTCATTCCGCTAGCCCAATCGCAAAAATCCCTGTAGACTCTCAATCAGATCCCGAAAACGGGACGTTAACGAGGCAGAGAGTGGCGGTATCTCATGACTGAGATGGTGTATGGCGCGGTCCAGGACCAGCGCGGTGAACCGATTCTTCCAAAGTGGTGGCGTACGATTGATCGCTGGACAATGTCCTGTGTTCTGATCCTGTTTGTCATCGGGCTGTTGCTGGGGCTGGCTGCTTCGCCGCCGCTGGCCGGGCGCAATGGGTTTGATCCGTTCCACTATGTCGAACGGCAGGTGTTGTTTGGCGGTCTGGCGTTGATTGCGATGCTACTGACCTCGATGATGTCTCCGACATTGGTGCGGCGTCTGGCGGTGCTGGGCTTTCTGGCCTCATTCATCGCGCTGGCTTTCTTGCCGGTCTTTGGGACGGATTTCGGCAAAGGCGCTGTGCGCTGGTACTCGCTGGGCTTTGCGTCGATGCAACCGTCAGAGTTCCTTAAGCCCGGATTTGTTGTCGTGGCCGCGTGGCTTCTGGCGGCCTCGCAAGAGATCAATGGCCCTCCGGGGCGGTTGTGGTCCTTTGCGCTGTGCATGGCGATTGTCGCGATGCTGGTGCTGCAGCCCGATTTCGGACAGGCCTGTCTGATCCTGTTCGGCTGGGGCGTGATGTACTTCGTGGCCGGGGCGCCGATGCTGCTGCTGGTTGGCATGGCCGGGGTCGTGGTACTGGGCGGCATGTTCGCCTATTCGAATTCGGAACACTTCGCGCGTCGCATTGACGGCTTTCTGAACCAAGAGGTCGACCCGACCACGCAGCTTGGCTACGCCACCAATGCCATCCGCGAGGGCGGATTGTTCGGTGTTGGTGTGGGTGAGGGGCAGGTGAAGTGGTCTCTGCCCGACGCGCATACGGATTTCATTATCGCCGTCGCGGCTGAGGAATACGGGCTGATCCTGGTGCTGATCATCATCGCGCTCTATTCGCTGATCGTGGTACGCTCGCTGCTGAGGCTGATGCGCGAACGGGATATGTTCATCCGCCTTGCCGGGACCGGTCTGGCCTGCATGTTTGGCGTTCAGGCGATGATCAATATGGGTGTGGCTGTGCGCCTGCTGCCCGCCAAAGGTATGACGTTACCATTCGTCAGCTATGGCGGCTCTTCACTGATCGCAGGTGGCATCGCCGTCGGCATGTTGCTGGCCTTCACCCGAAGCCGTCCACAGGGCGAACTTGGCGATATTCTGCGCGGAAGAGGATAATGGGGAAACCTTACCTGTTGATTGCTGCTGGCGGCACCGGGGGCCATATGTTCCCCGCGCAGGCGCTGGCCGAAGCGATGCTGAACAAAGGTTGGCGCGTACGCTTGTCTACGGATGAGCGCGGCGCACGGTATACTGGTGGCTTTCCGCAAACGACTGAGATTGTCGAGGTGGCCTCGGCCACCTTCGCGCGCGGCGGTCTGGCTGCCAAGGCTATGGTCGGACCTAAAATCGCGGCAGGCATGACCAACGTTGCGATCCAGATGATGCGGGATAAACCGGATGTGGTCGTGGGCTTTGGCGGATACCCGTCGATTCCCGCTCTGGGGGCCGCCACGATGCTGAACGTTCCGCGTATGATCCACGAACAGAACGGTGTTCTGGGGCGCGTGAACCAACTGTTCGCCAAGCGCGTGGCCATCGTGGCCTGTGGTGCCTGGCCAACCGACCTGCCCGAGGGCGCCAACGGCATCCATACCGGAAACCCGGTGCGCGCCGCAGTTCTGGATCGTGCCGCGGCCGGATACATCCCACCGGGCGATTATCCGATGTCTGTTCTGGTGATGGGCGGTTCTCAGGGCGCGCGCATCCTAAGCGACGTTGTCCCCGGTGCTATCGCCGCTTTGCCCGAAGACCTGCGCAGCCATATCCGCGTGGCCCATCAGGCGCGCGACGAGGATGGTGAGCGGGTCACTGCGTTCTATGCCGAACACGGGATCCGCGCCGAAGTCCTGCCGTTCTTCGATGATGTTCCCCGGCGCATGTCCGATGCGCAACTGGTCATCTCACGTGCTGGTGCGTCCAGCGTTGCCGATATCTCGGTCATCGGGCGGCCATCTATCCTGATCCCCTTTGCAGCTGCCGCAGGTGACCACCAGACCGCCAACGCACGCGGGTTGGTTCAGGCGGGCGGCGCGATCATGATCCCTGAAAACGCGCTTGACGTTTCCGCGCTGACAGAGCAAATCACCGCAGTTCTGACCAACCCCGAAGCCGCGCAAAAGATGGCCCATGCCGCCCTCTCGACCGGTGCCCCCGACGCGACAGAGCGTCTGGTCGCTCTTGTCGAACAACTGGCGCAGAAGGAGACCACATGAATCCAGCAACCAAACTGCCGCAAGACGTAGGATCGATCCATTTCGTAGGGATCGGTGGGATCGGAATGTCAGGGATTGCAGAGGTACTGTTGAACCTTGGCTATCGTGTACAGGGATCGGACCTGAAAGCGTCCAAGATAACCGACCGTTTGGCAGGTCTGGGGGCTGAGATTTTTGTTGGTCAACGGGCTGAAAACCTGGAAAACGCCGCCGTTGTGGTGGTGTCGACTGCGATCAAACCGGGTAATCCGGAACTGGATGGGGCCCGAGCACGGGGGCTGCCGGTAGTTCGCCGCGCCGACATGCTGGCGGAACTGATGCGCCTCAAGTCGAATATAGCTATCGCGGGCACGCACGGTAAGACCACGACGACGACGATGATGGCCGAACTGATGGTGGCCGGCGATTTTGACCCGACCGTCATCAATGGCGGTATCATCCATGCCTATGGCTCGAATGCGCGGATGGGGCAGGGCGAATGGATGGTGGTCGAGGCAGATGAGTCGGATGGCTCATTTAATCGTCTGCCCGCAACCATCGCCATCGTGACCAATATCGACCCAGAGCATATGGAGCATTGGGGCGATTTCGACCAATTGCGTGATGGGTTTCACGAGTTTGTCTCGAACCTGCCGTTCTATGGTCTCGCTGTCTGCTGCACCGATCATGCAGAGGTGCAGACATTGGTGGGCAGGATCACCGACCGGCGCGTACGCACATATGGTTTTAACGCGCAGGCCGATGTGCGGGCGCTGAACCTGACTTACAAGGGTGGCGTCGCTCATTTCGATATTCACCTGCAGTACGAAGACACAGTGATCGAAGGTTGCACTCTGCCGATGCCCGGCGACCACAATGTCTCGAACGCGTTGTCTGCGGCGGCTGTTGCCCGTCATTTGGGTATGAAGGCATCCGAAATCCGCGATGCCCTTGCGAACTTCGGCGGCGTCAATCGCCGCTTTACCAAAGTCGGTGAGGTCGATGGTGTCACGATCATCGACGACTATGGGCACCACCCGGTCGAAATCGCGGCTGTTCTGAAAGCTGCCCGTCAGGCAACCGATGGCCGCGTCATTGCCGTGCATCAACCCCACCGCTTTTCGCGCCTGTCGAACCTGTTCGATGATTTCTGCACCTGCTTCAATGACGCCGACGTTGTCGCCATAGCGGACGTTTTCGCCGCCGGAGAAGACCCGATCGAAGGGGCCAGCCGCGATGATCTGGTACAGGGGTTGATCCGTCACGGCCATCGCCACGCACGGGCGTTGCTGGACGAAAACGATCTGGAACGCCTTGTTCGCGAACAGGCCCGCCCCGGTGATATGGTCGTCTGCCTGGGGGCCGGTACGATCAGCAGCTGGGCCAACGGATTGCCTGAGCGTTTGCAGCGCAAACAAGCCGTGTAGCACCATGGACTCCGCTGCGACGCAACTTTAGAGTGTCGCGTCGCAACCGCAGATAAGAATGTCCTTGGAGGGGCAATTGGTGTATTCGGTCGTATTCGCTGCCTTGTGGGTTGTGGCCTCGACAATCGTGGCCATGCTGCCAATGCGTCTGCAATTCCCGCCGGGCGTTGTCCTTTTCGTCTCCGCCCCTGCGCTGATTGTTTGGCTGGGGCACGATTTTGGCTGGTTCTTTTCGGTGCTGGCCTTTGCGGCCTTTGCGTCCATGTTCCGCAATCCCATCCGCTATTACTGGCGTCGATGGACGGGGCAGGAGGTTGAGGAATGAGCTGGTCGATCGCCTTGGCCGCCCTGTGGGGAATTGTCGCAAACGTGCTGGCAATGATCCCGAGCAAAGACAACCACTGGACCCGCGCTTATATTCTGATTGGCGTCGGCATCCCGATCCTGGGCTATGTGACATTGCAGAACGGTCCGTGGATCGGATTGCTTGTTCTGGCAATGGGCATGTCCGTGCTGCGTTGGCCAGTGATTTACCTGACCCGTTGGACAAAGGCGAAATTGCAGGGCATGAAGACGACGAACAAGTAACCGACCATTTTCAGGAGGCTCCTATGGTCGACATTGCCACATTCGCTTATCTGCCGCTTATTGCGTTCGTTCTGGGCGGCATCGCCGGCCTGGTCGCCGCGCGCTGGATCGGGACCAAAGCCTTGCTGTGGCTGATTGGTCTGACCTCAGTCGCTGGCCTGGTGCTGATCGTGATGCTGGCAGGCGTTGAAACGGGCGAGGAGCAACAGGCCTTCGGTCCCTTCGTTTGGTTGACCGGCGCCGTATTGCCCTTCCTCTTTGCCGTCATCATGGGCGGTGTTGGCGGGCGCAGTCTGGCCAACCGGGGAAACGCATGAACGGTTTGCCTGTTGTTCGGGGTCGCCTGTCTGAGGCCCGAACCCTTTCCGACCTGACCTGGCTCCGCGTCGGCGGTCCAGCGGACTTCCTGTTTCAACCGGCCGACATTGCAGACTTGCAAGCCTTTCTACGAGATCTTCCGGCAAACGTTCCGGTGTTCCCGATGGGCGTCGGATCGAACCTGATCGTCCGCGATGGAGGCCTGCGCGCAGTCGTGATCCGGCTGGGGCGCGGGTTCAACGGCATCACGGTGGAAGGTAACACCGTTACCGCCGGCGCCGCGGCGCTGGACGCGCATGTGGCGCGCAAAGCGGCGGATGCGGGCGTTGATCTGACCTTCCTACGCACGATCCCCGGCTCAGTCGGCGGTGCGGTGCGGATGAACGCAGGCTGTTACGGCAGCTATACTGCGGATGTGCTGCGCAAGGCCACAATCATTACCCGTCAAGGTGACCTTGTGGACCTGACACCGCAAGATCTGAACTTCCGCTATCGCCAGTCCGATCTTCCCGAGGGTGCTGTTTTGGTCTCGGCCACATTCGAAGGCTCCTCTGGCGATCCCGAAGAGTTGCACGCCCGGATGTCGGCCCAGTTGCAAAAACGCGACGAAACTCAGCCGACCAAGGACCGCAGTGCCGGTTCGACGTTCCGCAACCCGGCCGGATTTTCTTCGACCGGACGGGCGGACGATGTGCACGACCTGAAGGCCTGGAAGGTGATCGATAGCGCCGGGATGCGCGGCGCGACGCGGGGTGGTGCGCAGATGAGCGAGAAGCACTCGAATTTCCTGATCAACACCGGCACTGCCACCGCCGCTGACCTCGAAGGTCTGGGTGAAGAGGTGCGAAAAAAGGTTTACGAAACAAGCGGCATCACGCTAGAGTGGGAAATCATGCGGATCGGTGATCCGCTGACAGAATAAGGCCCTTACCGTCAGACCAATAACAGGCAATTTAAGGCGACGGATCAAAGGCATAAACGCAGTACGGACCACGACATAAGGTCCGGGGACATTGAGGCGCACGAAGTGGGACTGTCGAGCAGGACAAACCCCAAAGTGGCGGTATTGATGGGTGGACCCTCGAAAGAACGCGAGGTGTCTCTCAGCTCTGGGCGCGAATGCGCAGCCGCCCTGAAGGGAGAAGGCTTTGAAGTGGTCGAACTGGACGCAGGTCCTGACCTCTATGCGCGCCTTCTGAAGATTAAGCCAGACGTTGTTTTCAATGCCCTACATGGCCGCTGGGGCGAAGATGGTTGTGTGCAGGGTCTGCTGGAATGGATGCGCATTCCGTACACGCATTCCGGTGTTCTAGCCTCGGCTCTGGCCATGGACAAGCAGCGCAGCAAAGAGGTTTACGAGGCCGAAGGCCTGCCTGTTGTACCCAGTGTGATCGTTCCTAAAGTTGAGGTCATCAAGGTTCACGTGATGGAGCCTCCTTACGTGGCCAAGCCTAACAACGAAGGTTCCAGCGTCGGCATCTACATCGTGCACGAAGGGTCCAATGGCCCGCCGCAGCTATCGGATGAAATGCCCGATCTGGTGATGGTCGAGAAATACATTGCTGGTCGCGAACTGACTGTGACCGTGATGGACGACCGCGCCCTGACAGTGACCGAAATCATGACCGACGGTGGCTGGTACGATTACGATGCCAAGTACAAGCCCGGCGGGTCGTGGCACGTTCTGCCCGCTGACGTTCCGGCCGACATTTTCGACCGCTGTATGGATTATGCGTTGCGTGCCCATAATGCGCTGGGCTGCAAAGGTGTCAGCCGAACGGATTTTCGCTGGGATGACAACATGGGCGCGGACGGGCTGTTCCTGTTGGAAACAAATACACAGCCCGGCATGACGCCAACCTCGCTGGTGCCGGAACAGGCCGCACATCTGGGTATGACATTCGGACAGCTTTGCGCGTGGATGGTAGGGGATGCTTCATGCGACCGCTGACAGCCACCCGGGCACCTGTGATCCACCGGTCCAAACAACTGGCCGGTCCGGACGCTGATTTTGAATCCGGGGCGCGCACGGGGGCAGAACCCAAGTTGCGATTGCGTGGCTTGATTGGTCGCAATACCGATCGGCTCGACCCGGCGCCGTCACGCCTCAGTTATCGGCTGCAACGCTGGATGCTGACACCGGGAATTCGTCGCGGCCTGAAGTTCGGGTTGCCGGTTCTTGCAATATGTGCGGCGGCCGGCATCTATTTCGGTTCGCAAGAGCGTCGCGACGCACTGGTGGCCTATGTCGTCGACATCAAAACCTCAATCCAGCAGCGCCCCGAATTCATGGTCAATCTGATGGCTATTGATGGGGCTGGGACCAATCTGTCCGAAGATATTCGCGAGGTTGTGCCTCTGGATTTCCCGGTCAGTTCCTGGGACCTGGATGTTGAACAGATCCGCGACACGATCACCGGGCTGAACCCGGTCAAATCGGCCACAGTACGCGTTCGTCCGGGCGGTATTCTGCAGGTGGATGTGGTCGAGCGTCAGCCCGTCATTGTCTGGCGGACCCGTCGCGGTATCGAATTGCTGGATGAAACCGGTGCACATGTCGAGCAGATCGCTTCTCGTAAGGATCACGCCAACCTACCGCTGATCGCGGGAAAAGGTGCTGATGCGCATGTGGGCGAAGCGCTGGATCTTCTCACAACCGCGCGCAGCCTTGGTACTCGGGTGCGCGGGTTGGTGCGGATTGGCGAACGCCGCTGGGATCTGGTTCTGGATCGCGGCCAACGCATCATGCTGCCAACCGAAAGGCCAGTTCGCGCGTTGGAGCGGGTTCTGGCGGTAAACGAAGTGCAGGACCTACTGGAGCGGGATGTTGCAGTGGTCGATATGCGCCTAGGGCAGCGTCCGACAATCAGAATGACCAAAGCCGCCAGCGAAGACTGGTGGAATACAAAAGTGACAGTGGGTAGCGAGCAGTAACGACCATGATGACCGATCTTTATCAGTCCCAACGCGCAATGCGGCAGATGCGCAGGCAGGCGATGCAACGCGGTGTTGTCGCCATTCTGGATGTAGGTAGTTCGAAAATTGCCTGTCTTGTGCTGCGGTTCGACGGATCAGCGCGGTTGAGCGAGGATAACACCATCGGTTCGATGGCCGGTCAGACTGGTTTTCGTGTCATAGGCGCGGCGACCACCCGGTCACGCGGTGTACAGTTTGGCGAAGTCACCGCCATGCAGGAAACCGAACGTGCCATCCGAACTGCTCTGCAGGCGGCGCAGAAAATGGCGGATATCCGTGTTGATCATGTGATCGCCAGCTTCTCGGGCGCGAACCCGCGTTCATACGGTCTGGACGCTCAGGTCGATCTGGAAGGTCAGGTCGTGACCGAGGCTGAAGTGGGCCGTGTTTTGAACGCCTGCGACGTGCCGGATTACGGGGCAGGGCGCGAGGTACTTCATGCCCAGCCCGTGAATTTTGCGCTCGACAATCGCTCAGGCCTGATCGACCCGCGCGGTCAGATGGGGCAGAGCCTTGCCGTCGACATGCACATGCTGACCGTCGACGCGACTGCGATCCAGAACATCGTGCGCTGCATTAAGCGATGCGATCTGGAACTGGCCGGGATTGCGAACTCGGCCTATGTGTCTGGGGTTTCCGCACTGGTCGAGGATGAGCAGGAACTGGGCGCGGCCTGTATCGACATGGGCGGCGGCACAACCAGCGTGTCGATTTTCATGAAAAAGCACATGATCTATGCCGATTGCGTTCGCATGGGCGGAGATCACGTGACATCGGACATCTCGATGGGGCTGGGCATTCCGGCCTCAGTGGCCGAACGGATCAAGACCTTCAACGGTGGTGTCCACGCGACCGGAGCCGATGACCGAGACCTGATCGATATAGGTGGTGATACCGGCGATTGGGAACATGACCGCCGCACTGTCAGCCGTGCCGAGCTGATCGGAATTATGCGGCCCCGCGTCGAGGAGATCCTCGAAGAAGTGCGCGTTCGTCTGGATGCAGCCGGTTTTGAGCATTTGCCCAGCCAGCAAATCGTGCTGACCGGCGGTGGCAGTCAGATCATGGGGCTGGACGGCCTTGCCACGCGCATCCTTGGTCAGCGTGTTCGCCTTGGGCGTCCGCTGCGCGTTCATGGCCTGCCGCAATCGGCGACAGGGCCGGGGTTCTCATCCGCCGTGGGGCTCAGCCTGTTCGCGGCGCACCCGCAGGACGAATGGTGGGACTTTGAAATCCCGGTCGACACCTATGCCGCGCGCCCGTTCAAACGCGCCGTGCGCTGGTTCCGTGACAATTGGTAAGGCAGGGATTGCGGCGCTGCTGGCGTTGCTCCCGCTGGCCGCACAAGCGCAGACCCGGATAACGCCCGAAGCGTTTCTGAGCGCGGTTCAGGGCAAGACCGTCATGTTCCACGACTATCCCACTGGCGAATTGGTGGGCACCGAGGAATTCCTCAGCCCCACGCTTTCAGTCTGGCGGATGGTGGGGCGGGGTTGCGTCTATGGTCAGATCACGACGCCCGACGGGCAGATCTGTTTTCTTTATGACGATGATGAGGACGGCATCCCCGTCTGTTGGTGGCCTTTCTTGCACGAAGACCGGTTAATGGTGCGGTTGGCGACTTTCACCCATTCCGAAATTCAAGAGGTCCGCAGTATCTCTGAGGACGGTCTGAATTGCCCAAGTGCCCCGATTAGCTAAAGAAATGGGTTGCAGCCGACCTGTTTATCCCGCAAGATATCCACATGGCCCGTCAGAGGCCCGCGGCAGGACCTGAGCAGTTTTCCGCAGTATGACAGTTTATGAGTCCCCTTGGTGAGGTGTCGGTTGATAGCCGCGCGTAAATCGCCTGTTTTGTGCTACATTGAGTTAATTGCGCAACATCTGGCAGCCTTTGCGAAATACTGCCGGTCAGCGCCTTATTTCCTCCATATTTTGTGGAAATACGCGATTTTTGGCGTGACGTTTGTCGTTTCGAGCGGTAGGATCGGTGAAGGATAGGTAAGAAAAACACCGCTTTGGCGGGTCAAAAAAACAGGCGGACAGAGCATGACATTGAATCTTTCGATGCCCGGGCACGACGAACTGAAGCCTCGGATTACAGTATTTGGCGTTGGTGGTGCAGGCGGCAACGCTGTCAACAACATGATTGAGAAGCAGCTGGACGGCGTCGATTTCGTGGTCGCCAACACCGATGCGCAGGCGCTGCAACAAAGCCAGTCTTCGGCGCGGGTGCAACTGGGTGTGAAAGTCACCGAAGGTCTGGGGGCAGGGGCCCGACCGACCGTAGGTGCCGCAGCTGCTGAAGAAAGCATTGAGCAAATCGTCGACCATCTGGCGGGCGCACACATGTGCTTTATCACTGCCGGAATGGGCGGCGGCACCGGCACCGGCGCAGCCCCGATCATCGCTCAGGCCGCGCGTGAGCTGGGTGTGCTGACCGTAGGTGTCGTAACCAAACCCTTCCAATTCGAAGGTGCCAAGCGCATGCGTCAGGCCGAGGACGGCGTTGAGATGCTGCAAAAGGTCGTCGATACGCTGATCATCATTCCGAACCAGAACCTGTTCCGCCTGGCCAACGAAAAGACGACCTTTACCGAGGCGTTCTCGATGGCGGACGATGTTCTGTATCAGGGCGTTAAGGGTGTAACCGACCTGATGGTGCGCCCGGGTCTGATCAACCTCGACTTTGCCGACGTACGTGCGGTGATGGACGAGATGGGCAAAGCGATGATGGGCACCGGCGAAGCAACCGGCGAAGATCGCGCGGTTCAGGCGGCCGAGAAGGCCATCGCCAACCCGCTGCTGGACGAGATCAGCCTCAAAGGTGCGAAGGGCGTGTTGATCAACATCACCGGCTCGCACGACCTGACCCTGTTCGAACTGGACGAAGCCGCCAACCGCATCCGCGAGGAAGTGGACCCCGAAGCCAACATCATCGTCGGTTCGACCCTGGATACCGTGATGGAAGGCGGCATGCGTGTGTCGGTCGTCGCAACTGGTATCGATGCCAGCGAAAAAAGTGAGGACGTTCCGGTTGCGCGCCGTTCGATGTCGGCCCCGCTGACCCGCACGGTTTCGGCTGAAGAGCCGGCGCAGGAAGAAGCTCCGGTTGCCGCTGAGACAGTTGAACAAGCGCCGCTGCCTGAAGTGAACCGCGAACCTTCGCTGTTTGAAACACCGGAAGAGCCCGCGCAGCCGCAGTTCCAGCCGCGTGCAGAGCGGGACGATGACGGTCTGCCGCCCCCGGCATACCAGCCGCGCGTCGCCGAATTCGAGCCGACCCCCGAACCGGTTGAGCCTGCGCCCGAGAGCTTTGTCGCTCCGCAGCCTCAACCGGCAGCGGGTACACCTTCGCCCGAGGCACTGCAGCGACTGCAGGCCGCCGTTCAGAACGTCCCGCCGTCCGAGCGGAGCCCCTCGATGGTTCGCCCTGCGGCCCCTCAACCGTCCCCTGCGCCGCAGGAAGAGGCGCATGACCGGCCCCGTTTTGGCTTCAATCGGTTGATCGACCGGATGACCGGCCATGCGGCCGATACACCGGCCCAACCGCCGCGTCAGCAGCCCGTAATGCGCCAAGCTGACGCTACGGCACCTGCGAGGGAAGAAGCAGACCCCGAGCAGGATCGGATCGAAATCCCCGCCTTTTTGCGCCGTCAGGCCAACTGATCGCGGTAACAAAATGATTGCAAAGGGTCGCCAAATGGCGGCCCTTTTCTTTTGTTTTACAGGGATTTAAAGGGGTGTAAGCAGGGATTTGCCGATCTGTTACATACATGTTTCATTCGGTTACAAAGAGTGAGTTGAGCCTTGACGCTGCCTTCCTTAACTGAGTGTCCAACACGGCCGAACCAGGTCGGACACCACTCTTCGAGGTTCAACTTGCAACATACGCTCAAATCTCCGGTCACGTTTACAGGCGTCGGGCTGCACAGCGGCAAGCCTGCGACGATGGTCCTGAAACCGGCAGCTGCCGGTCACGGCATCTGGTTCAAGCGGACGGATATTGAGCTGGGCAATGCCCTCATCCCTGCGATCTATGATGTGGTGGAGCGTACCCCGCTCTGCACCCGTCTGATCAACGATGCGGGTGTCTCTGTTTCAACTGTCGAGCATATCATGGCAGCTCTGGCTGGTTGTGGTGTTCACAACGCCCTGATCGAGATCGATGGTCCCGAAGTTCCGATCATGGACGGTTCGTCGATCGATTTCGTGCGCGGTATCATGGCAAAAGGCGTTCGCCGTCAGGCCAGCCCCGTTTTGGCTTACGAAGTTCTTAAGCCGGTGACTGCTGTGCGTGAAGGTGCCAGCGCATCGATCGCGCCTGCGGATGGGCTGATCATCGACTTCCACATCGACTTTGAAGACGGCGCGATTGGCAGCCAGACCAAGCGTCTGGACATGCGCAACGGATCGTTCGCGCGTGAACTCAGCGATTGCCGGACCTTCTGCCGTCGAACCGATGTCGAAGCGATGCGCGAAAATGGTCTGGCACTGGGCGGTACGCTGGAAAACGCAGTGGTTGTTCAGGGTGACGAGGTTCTGACACCGGGTGGTTTCCGTCATGCGGATGAAGCTGTGCGCCACAAGATGTTGGACGCATTGGGCGACCTGTATCTGGCAGGAGGCCCGATTCTGGGTCACTTCACCGGCGACAAGTCGGGTCACGCGATGACCAACACATTGCTGCGCAAGCTGTTTGAAACGCCAGGTGCGGTTCGCCCAATCCTGTGCACCCCCGAACAGGCGGCGCGCCTTCCGGGGCAAGGGCTGGTCTGGAACGAAATCCCGGAAGTCGCCTGATTGGATCAACTCTGACGACAATTCCGCCAGCGGGCGTATAAGGCGTTTTGCACCGGAATTATATGTGCTAGACCATGGCCCAAACCGGGGCAAAACCCCGTCAAGTAATACGACAAGGATAGGCGGAATGGTTGGCACCAAAGCGGCAGTCAGGTTCGCGAGCGCGATTCTTCTGACAGCAGTTTTGACGGCGTGCGCTGGAAAAGGCGCAGACCGCGATCAGAACCTGGAAGGGTTCACTCCCGAACAGATTTTCACGCGTGGCGAGTTTGAGCTGTCGCAGAATCGTTCGGACGATGCGGCGTGGTACTTCTCGGAAGTCGAACGTCTGTATCCCTATTCCGACTGGGCCAAGCGCGCGCTGATCATGCAGGCGTTCTCGTACCATGCGGACAAGAATTACGAGGAAAGCCGGGCTGCCGCACAGCGGTACATCGACTTCTATCCCACCGACGAAGATGCGGCCTATGCGCAGTATCTTCTGGCACTTAGCTATTATGATCAGATTGACGAGGTCGGGCGCGATCAGGGCCTGACCTTCCAGGCGTTGCAATCGCTGCGCACGGTGATCGAGGTCTACCCGGATAGTGAATACGCAACCTCGGCGGTGCTGAAATTCGACTTGGCCTTTGACCATCTGGCGGGCAAGGAGATGGAGATCGGGCGCTATTATCTGCGTCAGGATCACTACTCCGCAGCGATCAACCGGTTCCGGGTCGTGGTCGAGGATTTCCAGACCACATCGCACACGGCCGAAGCGCTCTATCGTCTGATCGAGGCATATCTGGCGTTGGGTCTGGTTGACGAGGCCCAGTCGGCTGGCGCGATTCTGGGTTACAACTATCAGTCGTCCGAATGGTATGATGCGGGCTACAAGCTGTTGACGTCGCGCGGATTGGATCTCAAGAGCCGCGGGAACAACTGGCTCAGCACGATTTATCGCCAGACCCTCAAGGGTCAGTGGTTGTAATCGCCATGGCCAAAGGGTTGGGACGCTAAGACCCGATGCTGCGCGCCCTCGATATCCGCGACATGCTGATCATCGACCGGCTGGAACTGACGTTTCAGCCGGGTCTGAACGCGTTGACCGGTGAAACCGGGGCCGGCAAATCGATCCTGCTGGATTCGTTGGGGTTTGTGCTGGGTTGGCGCGGACGGGCCGAATTGGTCCGGCAGGGCGCTGCACAGGGTGAAGTCGTGGCCGAGTTCGAGCTACACGAAGGCCATCCGGCGCACGGCATTCTGGCCGAGGCAGGATTGCCCGGGGGCGAGGAACTGATCCTACGCCGCGTCAATACGGCTGAAGGGCGTAAGACGGCGTGGGTCAATGACCGCCGCTGTTCGGGTGAGGTGCTTCGCGCATTGTCCGAAACATTAATCGAGCTGCACGGGCAGCACGATGACCGTGGCCTGTTGAACCCGCGCGGTCACCGGGCAATGTTGGACGACTACGCCGGGGCAGGGGATCACCTTGCCAGGGTAAGATCGGCCTGGTCCGACATGTCCCGTGCACGGAAGGCACTGGCCGAGACCGAAGCGGCCCTTGCCGCTATGCGCGCCGAAGAAGAGTTTCTGCGCCACTCTGTCTCTGAACTGGACCAACTGGACCCGCAACCGGGCGAGGATGCTGAACTCGACGCCCGCCGTCGCATGATGCAGGGGGCCGAACGTATCCGCGACGATGTCGCCCGGGCATTCGCCTTGTTGGGTGGTGACGGGGCCGAGGGCGCAATGGCGGACGCCGTGCGCTGGCTCGAAGGGGTCTCGGACAACGCGGGTGGTCAGCTTGAGGACCCCATTGCTGCGTTGGGGCGCGCGCTGATCGAGTTGGGTGAGGCGCAGGACGGTGTGAATGCCTGCCTTCAGGCTCTGGATTTCAATCCGGCAGAATTGGAGGCCGCCGAAGAGCGCCTGTTCGCGATCCGTGCGCTGGCCCGCAAGCACGATGTTGCCCCCGACGATCTGGGTGCATTTGGCGACACTTTGCGGGACCGGTTGAACCGGCTTGAGGCTGGGGATGCGGATCTGGCGGACCAACGCGTTGCCGTCGAAGCCGCGCAAACAGCCTATAATCACGCGGCGGCTGACCTTAGCGCCCTTCGTCAAAAGGCGGCAGGGCAATTGGATTCGGCCGTCATGACCGAACTTGCACCGCTGAAGATGGAGCGCGCGGTGTTTCAGACCGAAATCACTGCTGCCGACCCCGGCCCCGAAGGCACCGATGCTGTGGCGTTTACCGTTGCTACCAACCCGGGCGCGCCATCTGGTCCGTTGAACAAGATCGCGTCGGGCGGCGAACTCAGCCGGTTTCTGCTGGCGCTCAAGGTTTGCCTGACCGGTGACGACGGTGCCCGCACGATGATTTTCGATGAAATCGACCGGGGTGTCGGTGGTGCGACCGCCGATGCGGTGGGACGCCGACTGGCCTCGCTGGCACAGGGCGGGCAGGTGCTGGTCGTGACGCACTCGCCTCAGGTGGCGGCCCGTGCGGCGCATCATTGGCGGGTTCAGAAACAGGTCACAAACGGGCAAACGCTGTCCACCGTCGTGCCGTTGGCCGAGCCCGACCGCGTGGACGAGATCGCCCGCATGGTCGCAGGCGACACCATCACTGACGAGGCGCGCGCCGCTGCACGTGCGCTGCTGGACGCCTGACGCCATTCTGCCGCTTTCCTGTAATCAAACCGTCGCGATCCCACTTTTATAAGGGCGCTCCGTGGCTTACTAAGGGGAAAGACGTGATCCCCGAGGGCCAATGACCCAATCAACCCGCACCGTTCTGCGCAACCAGCTCAATCAGGCTCTGGCCGCGATCAAGGACGCTTGGCGGGTGATGCTGCGACGCGGTCCCAGCCAAATCCAGTTCTGGTTCATCGCACTGGCCATCGGGATCGCGGCGGGATTCATGGCGTTGGGGTTCCGCAAGGCGATCCGGGCGCTGCAGGCTTACATCTACGATACGGATGATATCCTGATGCTGCACAGCCATGTCGAAAAGCTGCCGTGGGTTCTGATTCTGATTATACCGATTATCGGCGGACTGATTGTGGGCGTGATCCTGCATAAGTTCACCGACGATGGTCGTGTACGTTCAGTTGCGGATGTGATCGAAGGGGCAGCGGTGACTGATGGCCGGGTCGAAGGCAAGGCGGGCCTTGCGTCGTTCTTTGCCTCGCTCATCACGCTCAGCACCGGGGGCTCCACGGGGCGAGAGGGGCCGGTCGTGCATATGGCTGGCGTGATCTCGACCTGGGTCAGCAACCGTATTCATGCCGATGGCATTACGGGGCGTGACCTTCTGGGGTGTGCTGTGGCTGCTGCCGTGTCGGCCAGCTTTAACTCTCCCATCGCGGGCGCTTTGTTCGCGCTTGAGGTTGTCTTGCGCCACTTCGCAGTGCATGCCTTCGCGCCGATCGTGATCGCCTCAGTGGCGGGGACGGTGATCAACCGGTTGGAATATGGCGACGTGACCGAGTTTGTTCTCGAGACGCCCGGTTCTCTGCAATTCTACGTGGAACTGCCCGCCTTTCTGATCCTCGGCCTGATCTGCGGTCTGGTGTCCTTGCTGCTGATGCGTTCGATCTTCTTTGCCGAAGATATCGGCAATCATATCCAAAGCCGTCTTTCCCTGCCGCGGTGGCTGCGCCCGGCTGTGTCCGGGGCAATGCTGGGCCTGCTGGCGATCTGGTTTCCGCATATCATCGGCGTGGGGTATGAAACCACGATCCGCGCCCTGACCGGTGATTTGACTCTGACGGTCGCCATCCTGTTCGCGGTGATCAAAACTGTTGCTTTGGCCATTACCATGGGAGGGCGCATGGGGGGCGGTGTGTTCTCACCCTCGCTTATGATCGGTGCGTTGACCGGGCTGGCCTTCGGGTTGATTGCAACTGGTTTGTTGCCGGATGTGTCAGGCACCCACACTCTGTATGCTTTTGCAGGTATGGGGGCTGTGGCGGCTGCCGTTCTTGGGGCACCAATTTCAACGACGATGATCGTCTTTGAGCTGACCGGAGACTGGCAGATCGGGATCGCGGTGATGGTTTCGGTCTCGATGTCGACCGCACTGGCCTCGCGCCTTGTGGATCGGTCGTTCTTCCTGACCCAGCTTGAGCGTCGCAATGTGCATCTGGCCGCCGGACCGCAAGCCTACCTACTAGCCATGCTGCGCGCCGGGGCGGTGATGCGCCCTATTGGTGATCCACGCTCGATCACGAAGGACCAAGCGCAGGAACTGATAGAGCAGGGCCTCTGCGTGCAGGCCGGAGATACTCTTGAGGCCGCGATGCCTTATTTCGACCGTGATGACATCCCTTGTATTCCAGTCGTTATCGTTGAGGACGATGGCATTGAAACTCCTGTCGGTGCGCTCTTTCACGTCGACGCCCTGAAGGCCTATAACCGGGCGCTGGCTGCCACAGCAGCCGAGGAGCACTCCTAACGCCGATATACCGTCGCAGTATCGCCAAGGTAATTGTTCCACGCAAACCAGTATGAGATATGGCCCGCGACCCTGGGCAGCTGTGCGCCGTCTGGCCCGATCAATGCTTCCTCGGTCATGGTCCATTTCCGGCCTGTTTCATCCACCAAACCGCCATCGGACGCCGTAAACTTGTGGGACGCACGCTCATACGCCCGCACGGCGCGTTTGTCCGAGTTCCCGATCAAAACCAGCGGTCGGTTGGCAATGGCGTCATTGATGACTCGCGCCTTGCTGAACGTATCCAGTGGCCATGCCCGCGCTGCGCCAAACTGGCGAATGGTGAAGACATAGTCCTTCTGTTGATGCCGGGACTGATCAACCAGCGCAGGGAACATCAACTCTGGTGAGGCGAAGTATTCGCGATAAACCACGCCGGACCCATAATTCCGCCGGTGCCCGGTTTTCAACGACAGTACCTGTGTCTTAGGGTGTGACGTTTTCCAGCTTTCCCAGGTGGTGATGACCACCGGCCGCTGCTTCAGCTCAATACCACTATCGACCAGGGGGCCAACAACCGGCCTGCCGGTGTACTGGTTCCACAAAGAATTCGTCTGGCGGTCGAACATCAGCTTGTTAGATCGGTACAGGAACCCGGATGACCCAAAGATCAACGGCTTCCCGCGACCCGGCACCTGCGTCTCAAACAAAATTCCGGATCCGCACAGCGTACAATAGGCCAGCGCCACCGGAACGCCACCGATCACCTCGTTGAACATCTCGTGCCAGCCCATGATCCTTAGCGGATAGGCCCGCTCGTCCCCATTAATCGATACGCCGAAGACCAGGTCATCGCCCTTGAGGTAGTCCGCACGCGCGGCAGGGATCAGTACCGGATTGTCCAGCGAGGGGATGCCGTCTTTGCGTACGCCGCCCCAGGCGATTTCCTCCAGACGGATTTTCATCTTGTCGGGCTGCAGGTATTTTAGGCGTAGAAAATCGTCGAAGTTCCCGTCGATTCCAAGCAGCACTTCGCGCTTGAACGGAATAAGAGACGGGTGGGGAACAATTTGCGGATTCCTTTCCTGCCATAACATCCAGTCGAACCAGTCTGCGCCGATGTCCTCTCCGGTCAAAGAGCGCATGACGCGCGCGATCTCGTTACTGCGACGCCTGCCGTATCGCATACCGGTCAGCAGGGCCGGGACAACGTCCGGATTGCCGCGCTCTGTCAGAAAGGCCATGCCTTGTTCGAATTCTGAGGCGCTTCCGAACAAGGTAGATCGCACGGCCTCCAGCACACGATCCTGCTGAGCGGACAGCGCACCGGGAAGTATGATCCCGACGCTAAGCGATCCGGCGAAACTGCGACGGGTAATCGGCATGGCATCCTCTGGTGATGTTCGGAAACATTGTGCACGTTTGGCGCTTCAAATGCATGCAACAGCCTCGTGAACGCGCCGTGATCATACCTGCATCCTGTCGCGCTGGACCATGTCGTAGGGTGCAACTGAAACTGTCGAACCGTCGAAGGCTGGGGTTTTGGGCAGTCTATTGTTGGTCCACTACGTGCACAGCGCGGGCCAAAATTGTGCTGTTGTTCCTGTTTTTTTAATCCGAACCCAGAAAATCGGTATTACCGGTAAAGTCTGCCACGATATCTTCACAAGTACATTACGAATTTAATTGTTCCCATGTGGGAGGCGAGGCCTGCCCAGTTTCAGAAACTTGGGCGTCATAACTGCATTGAATTAAACTTGAACAAGATCTCAGGTTGCGGGGTCACGTTTAAGTACTTTTTCTGCAACTCGCATTGCACCCCCTGTTTCAAACGCAGTTGGTTCCATTGCGGCCTTATGGCATGGACCTGTCGCCTGATCTTGGACCCGGAGATATGGAGTGACCCAGCCCGAAGAAATCCTCCTACTCGTTGGGAATTTGTTTCCTGTCCAAAATGATCAGCGTCATGTTCCAGAGGTGATCCGACACCTTGCTGGCGTTGCGGTGCCGGGCTGCGCAAGTAAGTTTTTTCAATCTAGACGTTTTCTATCCTGTCTATTTTCGACCATCCCAGAACGCGTATGCAGACAACCCAGGCCGCCCCGGTCTGGTCGGTGAGAGTCGTCGAACAAAGGTCCGTTTTGTGCGCGTATTTGACGAATGCGAGGCGGTTCAGGCCGACCTCCAGATTATTGGCGGCGTCAGACGCTAGCGTTTGGGCGGGGGGGAAGCGCGCCTCGTCTTTTGACTGGAACGAAAGATGCCCCCGACGTCGGTTTAGGGGCGATTGCACGGACCGTCGAAATTCGCTTGAGTGATATGGGCGATGTCGAATTGTGCGCAGGTCGCTTTCACCGCCTCGATAACGAAAAGAACTTTTTGAGCTTGGAGCTAAATGACGGCACGCGAACTCGGGCACGCCGTGTGTTTCTGGCGGCAGGGGTTCTGGGAACTGCGACTCTTGCGACTCTGCTGGCACGCAGTCTGCCGCAGATTGCCGATATCGGCTTTCAGGATCACGCGCCCTATAGCATCAATTGTCTCGGGCTGGGGCGGGCTCTGGGATCGCCGCAAAACTATGCAAACCGGGGAAGCTTCAATGCGCTGACACTCAAGCGCAAAAAGCTGGTCGATGCAATCTCATTGCATCTGTCTACGCCGTGTCACAAGCGCCGGTCAGCCTTGTGGCGACGATGTTGGGCCTTGGGCCGCGCTTGCGCGGGTGGCGCATGGGTCGTTTGTTGATTTCGTGCAGCCCGTCCGGATCTGGATACCCAATACATATGTGAAGATTCGCCACCAGCCACAACAAGGCCGCATTAATGTAACCCATGTCCCCGCACCCGAACAGGATGACGGTCTACAGTTTTTTCTGGACTGGCTCGCATCACACAGGGTGCGCTATAAACTGGTGGTTACCGCGCCCGGGGCAGGTTGTCCACTACCACAACCTGAAGCTGGGCACCCAAAACGAGCCTGTGGATCAGGCGGTTGAATCCGCCTTTCAGGGCAGGGCGCGGGTTATCGATGCCTCTTGCCTGACCAAAATCGGCTGCCCACTGCACACCCTGACATCCATAGCGCAGGCCTACGGGCATGTGCGCCATGACGTGGCCAGCACCGAACGGGTAAGAGAGGCCATCTGAGGCCCCATCTATCCTTAAATCTGCTCAACCTTCACAGAATCGACGCGATAGAACGCGACGTGGCCCTTGATCTCGGCCATTGCGGGAACCGGGTCTTCATAGCTCCAGGCTGCGTTTTCAGTCACAGAAGACTTGTTGACGATTGAGAAATGCGTCGCATCCCCTTTATGCGGGCAATGCGTGACCTTGTCCGTACGGTCCAGAAAGGCCATCCCGATATCGGCGCGAGGGAAGTAGATCACTGGTTCCAGATCACCTTCCAACAGTTCCAGTGCGTTCATGCTCTCTCCGAGAACCGCGCCGCCGGAACGAACACTCCATTTACCAGGTGCTTTACGGATTGTTATCTCAGTCATCTCTGCTTCTTCCCTCGTCTTTTTCTTCGGATCACTCCTCTGCCCGCTTTATGTGACAGTTCAGTGTCAGATCGGTGCAGTTGCGGCATCCAACCACAGTTGAGCGTCACCGCCCAGTCTTGGACGGACTTTTTCCGCAACGTCGCGGTGATAGGCGTTCAGCCACGCTCGTTCTTCCTGCGTAAGCATATCGACTACAATCAGCCGCCGGTCAATCGGAACGTAGGTCAGGGTTCGCCAATTCAGCATTGCGCGCTCGTCGTCCCCGCCGGGCAGGGCCGGGGCCTCTTGCACCACAACCAGGTTTTCGATCCGAATGCCAAAGGCACCTTCGCGATAGTATCCGGGTTCGTTTGACAGGATCATGCCCGGTTCCAGCGGCACATGGCTGACCTTCGACAGGCGCTGCGGTCCTTCGTGGACGCTTAGATATGCGCCGACCCCGTGGCCGACACCGTGATTGAAATCCTGACCAGCGGCCCACAAAGGCGCCCGGGCAATACACTCGATGTCTCGCCCGGCCAGCCCAACGGGCCAGCGCAGCATGGACATACCGATCATTCCCTTGAGTACGCGGGTAAAGCAAGCTTTTTCCTCATCGCCCACGTCCCCGATCGCGATGGTGCGGGTGATGTCCGTTGTGCCATCCAGATATTGCCCGCCGCTGTCCAGGACCAGCAGATGCCCGTTCTCCAGCCGACTGTCAGTTTCTTCGGTCACCCGGTAATGCATGATGGCGCCGTTGGGCCCGGTGCCCGCAATCGTGTCGAACGAGATGTCCTGCAAAGCGTTGTCCCGGCGGCGGTGCTCTTCAAGCCGCGTGACCACTTGCACTTCGCTCAGAGTGCCAGGAACCTGTGCGTCCAGCCAGCACAGAGTCTCAATGACGGCCACGGCGTCGCGCAGATGCGCCTCGGCACTGCCTGCGATTTCAGCCGGGTTCTTGCGCGCTTTTGGCAAGGCGCAAGGATCGCCCTGGTCCAGCATCTTGTCACCCAACACGTCCGCGACGGCCTGCGGCAGCGTCCCCAGATCGACCTGAACGGTTCCTTCCAGTTCAGCGACTGCGTCCAGAAAGGCCTGAGGTTTATGGACCTGCACCTGATTTCCGAGGTGATCGTCCAGCCCAGCCAGTTTTTGCGCTTCCATGAAAAGGTCGACCCGTCCATCCGCATGCAGAATGGCGAACCCATGCGCCACCGGGTTGTATCCGATATCCGACCCCCGAATATTCAAAAGCCACATGATCGAATCTGGCAGAGTAATGACCGCCGCAGTGCATCCACTTTGCCGCAGGTCGTCGGCCAGCCGCGTGATTTTGCTTGCGGCTGCTTCGCCGGCAAACTCAATCGGATGCGCCTTGACCGGGTTCATCGGAGGGTCCGGCTGATCCGGCCAGACCCGATCCACAAGATTGTCACTGCGCAACAGTTCGATGCCGCTTCCGTTCAACTCTTTTTGTGCGCTGGAAATCTGACCCGCCGCATGCAGCCATGGATCAAAGCCAACCTTGCCTCCGTCGGGCAGTTGTTCTTTCAGCCAAGCACTCAGGCCGGTTTCGGGCCATGGCACCGGCGTGAACTCGGCCGCGACCTGTGCTTTGACCTGCGTGCGATAGCGACCGTCGATGAATACACCCGCAGTATCCCTCAACGCCGCACAAAACCCTGCTGATCCGGTGAAACCGGTCAGCCAGGACAGCCGCTCATCCCGCGGTGCCACGTACTCACCTTGATGCGCATCTGCACGGGGGATCAGAAAACCATCCAACCCTTCTTTCCCCATCTCGCCTCGCAAGTCGGCCAACCGGGGTGGTCCCTGTTCCGGACGCGCTGTTACGGCAAAGGACTGAAACATCTCATACCTCTCTCGGATGGGGCTTACCCCTTCATCTTTTTAGAAATACTCCCGCCGGAGGCACAGCCAGCGTCAGCTGGCCTTTCTCATCCCCATCACCCGGGCCCGCGCGCGGGGATCGCTGTCGAACAGCGCCGCAAGTTGTTCGGTCATCGCGCCCGCCAATTGCTCGACATCCGTGATGGTCACTGCGCGGTCGTAATAGCGGGTCACGTCGTGGCCGATGCCGATGGCCAGCAGTTCGACCATCTTGCGCTTTTCGACCATGGAGATCACGTCGCGCAGGTGTTTTTCCAGATAATTCGCGGGGTTGACACTCAAAGTTGAATCATCGACCGGCGCACCATCCGAAATCACCATAAGGATCTTGCGCGCCTCGCGGCGGGCCAGCATCCGGCGATGCGCCCATTCCAGCGCCTCACCGTCGATGTTTTCCTTCAGCAGGCCTTCTTTCATCATCAACCCCAGATTGGGCCGCGCGCGGCGCCATGGGGCATCCGCACCCTTGTAGATGATGTGGCGAAGATCGTTCAAACGTCCCGGCTGCTGTGGACGGCCATCGTTCAGCCACGCCTCTCGCGCCTGTCCGCCTTTCCATGCCCGCGTCGTAAAGCCCAGAATTTCGACCTTCACGTTGCAACGCTCCAGCGTTCGGGCCAGAACATCAGCACAAATAGCGGCGATCGAAATCGGACGGCCGCGCATGGAGCCAGAGTTATCCAGCAGCAGCGTAACCACCGTGTCGCGGAACTCGGTGTCTTTTTCGACCTTGAAGCTCAGCGGAGTGGTTGGGTTCGCCACCACACGCGCCAGACGACCGGCATCGAGGATGCCTTCTTCGCGGTCGAACTCCCAAGAACGGTTCTGTTGTGCCTGCAACCGGCGTTGCAGCTTGTTGGCCAGACGGCTGACCGCACCCTTCAGCGGCTCAAGCTGCTGGTCCAGATAGGCGCGCAGTCGTTCCAGTTCGGCGGGCTCTGCCAAGTCCTCGGCCGCGATCTCTTCGTCATAGGTGCCCAGGTACACCTTGTAATCCGGATCGGCCTCGGACGCCGGCGGTGGGGCAGGTGGCTCCAGTGGGGCCTCGCCTTCCGGCATCTCAGCCTCATCGCCCATCTCATCCTCGGCCATCTCGTCCATCGAGACCTGAGCCTGAGATTGATCCTGCTGCTCTTCCTGTGTCTGCTCAGGGGTCGCGTCGGACTCTTGCTCGTCCTGATCATCCTGACCGGTGCTGTCGGGATCGGGCTGTTCCTCGGCGTCGTCCTCGGCCTGATCTTCCTGGTCGTCGTCCAGCTCATCCGGGTCTTCGCCCAACTGGTCGCCGTATCCCAGATCCTTAATCACCTGCCGTGCGAATTTGGCGAATTCCGCCTGATCCGAGAGGATCTCTTGCAAGTTGTCTAAGGTGCCTCCGGCCTGTTCTTCGATGAAACCGCGCCAGAGGTTCATGATGTTCTCAGCCGCAGGCGGCAAGCCCCGCCCGGTGGCAAGGTGCCGGATCAGATACCCGGCAGCGACCGATAGCGGCGCGTCTGCAGGCTGCTTGCACTGGTCGTACCCGCGCCGCAGCGCCTCGTGCCCGATCTTGACGTCGATGTTGGAGGCGGTGCCGGGCATATCCCGCGCGCCCATCGCCTCACACCGGGCAACCTCCATCGCCTCATACAAATCCCGCGCCATATCGCCCGGAGGGGCATAGCGCGCGTGGGTCGCGTCGTCATGGTATTTGCGCTGCAAGGCCAGAGCATCAGCCGTTCCGCGTGCCAGCAGGACCTCTTCGCGGGTCATACGGCGAGAGACCTGCGGCAGACGCATTGATTCACCCGACAGACCGGACGGGTCGACGGTATAGCTCACCGATAGCTCAGGATCGTCGGCCATAACCTTGGTGGCTTCGGCCAGAGCCTTTTTGAACGGATCGGCGGGGTTGTCGTTTGGTTTGCTCATTTTGGTTTTCCCGAGTCCGGATCGGAGTATTGGGCGAAGACAGTATCTGGGTCCTGTTGCAGCAGATATCTGCAGTGCACCTGAGAATTCTGGCTTGGATTCAGGTCCGAGACAACGGATTTCGGCGTTTCCCATTGCTGTGCAATGATGCCGACGGGTACTTCATCCAGTTCAACCACCCAAGTTGCCTTGCCTCCTGAAATACGAGCCAAATAGTCTCGCGACAGAATGGCTTTGCATAGATCAAAGCCCGTGACAGGTGCAGGAACGGTAAGAACAGAACGATGAGGTGCAGACACATCATCCCCTGCTGCGACGCTATCCCGCGTCAGCGACAAAGAATAATGTGCGCCGTTCATCACCCCAGGCTCACGCTTGCTGCGCTTTCCGGCAGTTCTTCATCGAAGCAGCGCTGATAGAACTCGGCCACGGTCTGGCGTTCCAGCTCGTCACACTTGTTCAGGAAGGACAGGCGGAAGGCATAGCCTACGTCGCGGAAGATCTCAGCGTTTTGTGCCCAGTTGATCACGGTCCGGGGGCTCATGACGGTGGACAGGTCACCGTTCATGAAGGCGGTCCGGGTCAGGTCTGCAACGGTGACCATCTGGCTGACGGTCTTGCGGCCCTTCTCGGTGTTGTAGTGCGGTGCCTTGGACAGAACGATCATCGTCTCGGCATCGTGGCTGAGGTAGTTCAGGGTCGAGACCAGAGACCAGCGGTCCATCTGCGCCTGGTTGATCTGTTGCGTACCGTGGTACAGGCCGGTAGTGTCGCCCAGACCGACGGTGTTCGCAGTGGCAAACAGACGGAAGTTCGGGTTCGGGGTGATGATTTCGTTCTGATCCAGCAGGGTCAGTTTACCGTCATGCTCCAGCACGCGCTGGATGACAAACATCACATCCGCGCGGCCTGCGTCGTATTCGTCGAACACGATGGCAACGGGGTTGCGCAGGGCCCAAGGAAGGATGCCTTCGTGGAATTCGGTGACCTGCTTGCCGTCGCGCAGTTTGATCGCGTCCTTACCGATCAGGTCGATCCGGCTGATATGACTGTCGAGGTTTACGCGAACGGCAGGCCAGTTCAGGCGGGCGGCGACCTGTTCGATATGGGTTGATTTGCCCGTGCCGTGGTAGCCTTGGATCATAACGCGGCGGTTGTGCGAAAATCCTGCCAGAATTGCCAGAGTGGTTTCCGGGTCGAACTTGTAGGTCGGGTCGATGGCAGGCACACGGTCGCTGCGGTCAGCAAAGCCCTTGATCGCCATGTCGGTTTCAATGCCGAACACGTCACGGACCGAAATATCCTCGGTGGGTTTTGCGTTGATATCGATCGATCCGTCAGCCATTCGCCTTGTCCTTATCCTTTGGCCCGCATTGCCGGGTTTGAACCTGTGTGTGGTGCAACATATTGCGGGCAAGGGCAAGGGAAAGCCGCCCGCGTCGGGACTTAGGCGGATGTTTCTTTGAAACTGGCCTTATCGACGCGAGGAGTTGGTCAATCGAGGATCGCGTTACGGACCCGGATCAGGCTGCGTTCATCGACGAAACGGGGCGTAGTGTGCATATATTCCTGAAACGCGCGGCCGTATCCCTGCAGCAGCCAGCGTTCTTCGTTCAGAACGAATAAGAAGTAGATCACGAACAGTGTCGCAGCCAATCCCAGCGTCACCCAGGACCCGCTGGTTATACCCAGACCCACCGTGGCCAGAACCGACGTCACATACTGCGGGTTGCGCGAATAGGCGTACATACCGCCGGTCACCAGCCCGTCGCTCTCGCAATAGGTGTTGTCGAGGCCCAGAAAACGATAACCCCAGAGGGTGATCCCGAAGGACAGCACCATGATGGGAATGCCGATCACATAACGCACCCAATGGCCCCAGCCGTTCACCCAGACCTCGGACAGGGCAAAAACCACCGTCGCTCCGCAATACAGGCGGAACAATCCAAAGGCCGCATGGTGCCGCCAACCGCTGGCGCTGGGCCAGAGACCCAATTTGGGAAGGTGCAAGTTCAGCGCGAGGTATGCGCTGAGTAACATTGCTGAACCAAGGGCAACCAGCAGGGCAATCGAGTGTAAGGGATTGATGAAGTGTTCCATATCGCTTTCCAATTGGCACAAGTCTCAGTTCGGATATGGGCCCTTGCTACGGGCCATGCGACAGGCCGTAACAAGGGTATGTAACAAGTTGAGTAAAACCGCCTACGGCATTTCAACTACACTCAGATCCCGCGGGCCCGGTGCAAATTTGCAATTTTCGCCAGCGACTCTAACCTTCAATCAAAGAACAGAATGTGTGTATTTGTTTTGACCATGTGGGCGCAGGTTCAGTCAGGATTTTGCTGGCGAGGATGCGGTCGCGTCGAGTGAGGGTAACGGGTATGGTTTCTACGCCGATTGATCCCTTAAAGGGAGTTACCGTTACTGTGTCCGGGGACACAACGGGGACTGTAACCGGTGACCCTCCACTTCCTGCGATGGGTGACCTGGATGGCAATGTCTCAGTTCCGAACGATAATTGGACCGTCATTGGAGATTTTTTTGAAATCTCTGATCAGCCTGACAACGGAACGGCATCGATCAACCTCTTCACCGGAGAATGGACCTATCAAGTCGATCCCGATTACTACGACAGTCTCGATCCGGGCGACATCGTAACGGATACATTCCAAGCCCGTGTCGTCGGGGTCGCCCTCAATCCGGCTGATCAGTTTGTCAGCGGCGAGGCTTTTCAAACGGTCTCCATACAAATTGAAGTCGTCTGCCACTTGTTGGGTACGCTGATCCGCACTCCTGACGGAAACGTGCCGATCGAACATCTTAGCCCGGATGACCTTGTTTCCACAATGGACCACGGGGCGCAGCCAATTCGGTGGGCAGAGTCGGCATTCCTTTCGCCTGAACAGCTTGAAGAAAACCCGGATCTATACCCGATTGAGATTTCGAGGAACGCGCTTGGTCCGAATTGCCCCAAGCGGGATTTGCGTGTTTCGCCGCAACATCGAATGCTTGTGACCGGACCGTTTGTCGAACTGTTGTTCGGCGAAGCACAGGCCCTGGTCGCCGCCAGACATTTGGTCGGGCTCCCCGGGGTGCAAGTCGCCAAGCCAGCGGACGGGGTGACTTATGTCCACGTCCTGTTGGATCGGCACGAGGTTTTGTTCGCCGAAGGAGCGCCGTCTGAAAGCCTCTACCTTGGAGACGAAGCTTTGGTTGCGATGAGTTCTGAAGGTATACAAGAACTTCGTGAAATATTCGGGTCAAAGCTTGACAGCGCTTCCCAAGGATTTCCGTCTCTCGCACGACGCTCGCTCAAGGCTTATGAGGCACAGGTCTTGCAAGCTGAGTGGGCAAACTCTACGAAACCTCCGAATTTTCAGGGCTGAGCTGTTTCTTACGCTGTGCAAGAATGTGCGTTGGAGACGTTACTTGAAGTTCCGGCTGTCCTTGATCTGATCCCAGGCCCAGACGACCTCTTGCAACTGCTCTTCCTGCGAGCGGTCGCCGCCGTTCATGTCCGGGTGCAGCACTTTGATCAGTTTTTTGTACGCCTTGCGGACCTCGGCCTTTGTCCAGCTGTCGTTGGCTTCCAGAATCTCAATCGCGCGGCGCTCGGTGGGGGGTAGGCGACGACCGCCGCCGCCAGAGGTGCGTCCCTTGTTCTGGGTGCTGTTCGCGCCAAGTACCTGGTGTGGGTCCTCGATGCCCAGTCGGGCCCAGGCGCGCGCCTCAGGGTCGCCCATCGGCTTGGTCTCTCGCTCCCACACTTTGTCCTTGGACCGCTGCGCGTTCAGCTCGGCTTCGGTGGTTCCGTCGAAGAAATTCCACTTGTTGTTGTATTCGCGAACGTGCTGCTGGCAGAACCAGAAGAAGTCATCCAACACATCAGGGGCCTTGGGCGCGCGGAACTTGCCCGGTTCATTGCAGCCTTCGTGATCGCAAATACGCGTCGAGGTTTCAGACGCGCCCGACATGCCCCGACGCCCGCGCGGGTTCTTTTTCTTGGCGCTGGAAACGGACATATCGAATCCGAAGGGGTCTGATTTCGTCATGCTCTGATCCTTACGAACACATCTTTTCGACTCGGAGGCAGCAGTTTAGTCTAAGCAGCCGAAAGTAGAAGAGGGGGGCGGTAAATTTTTTACCGCTGAGCGAAAAAATGACTGTGACCGACGAGATCCGATCCTGCCTGCAGGCCGCGTTCGACCCGCGTGAGCTGGAAGTTGTGGATGACAGCGAAAGCCATCGCGGTCATGCCGGGTATCAAGAGGGTGGTGAAAGCCACTTCAACGTCCGCATCCGTGCCAGTGCATTCGAAGGGCAGTCCCGCGTTGCCCGCCACCGTGCCGTTCACAAGGCCCTGGGCGATATCGTTCCCCGCATTCACGCGCTGGCGCTGGATATTGATTCCTAATCACGCTTGGCGCTTTGGTCAGGCGGCCAGCGCAATTGCCTGATTAACTGCGAATCCCCGGTTTATCGCGCGATAGGTGGGGAAGGGCTGCCTGTGCGTTGCATCGATTTCCCGCTGTATCCATTCCTGTTCTTCCAGCCGGTGGAGCGACGTCGACAATGCCCGATCCGAGATTGTGATCAGACCGGATTTGAGTGCCGAGAAACGTTGCGGTCCGTCCGTCAGCGCCAGAATGGGCGCGGTCCAACTGCGGCGCAGCAGAGCGAATTCTTTTTCATTCGGCACCGCATTTACGATCCGGCTGGCCGTTTCGGCCGTCGGCACACCAATTTGCGTCAGCCGGAATTCGGGTCTTAGCGGGTGCCCGTGGCCGGGATTCCGTTCCAGAAGTCCAAGCTGAATCAAGTGATCAAGGCTTTGGGCAAAAGACGTTCGACTGGCCGTTGTCGCAGCCAGCAAGGGTGCCTGACGCCCCGGAATGCCCGCGTGCATCAACGCCAGAATGTTCAGGGACCAAGCGCGGGACGTGAGCTTGACAAGAATCGTTATGTCCATAAAGTATAGTTACTTTATTTTTAAACCAAAGGAAAGTTCTATGCCGCTTGTCTCATTGGAAAACACGATAACTCTGGCCATGTCCGTCAAGGATAGACACGTCAGTGCTAAATGGTATCAGGCCAAGCTGGGTTTTGAGCTGATCCACCACATCGATGAAGCCGGGTGGAGCGAGATGAAGACTAAAACCGAAGGCGTGACATTGGGTCTGGGCGAACAGGCAGAGCCCGCGCCGGGCAATACGGTGCCAGTGTTTGGGGTGTCTGATATCACGGTGGCCCGGAAGGCTTTGGAAGCTTCGGGCGTCAGGTTCGATGGTGAAACGGAAACCATCGAAGGCATGGTCAGCACCGCGACCTTTTACGACCCTGATGGCAATGCGCTGATGCTGGCGCAAGACCTGAGCCAGGCAGCGAACGCGGCAGAGTAACTCTGATTGAGGGTCTGAAAGCGCAAAGACCTACGGACCAGCTTTTGGGGGCTGGTTATGGTTAGTCTTTGGCCTTGTCAGACAGGTCCGCCGCTTTCAAGGTCAGTGGCGGGTCCTTGACCTCTTCGGAAATCGGCGCGGGCGCTTGCACCTCTTCGGGGCCAGGAATTGGCTGTGCCTCGACAACCTCCTCAACGGTTTCATCCGACGCGCGCGTTGAGGTGAAAGTGACTTCGATTTCGCGCCGAAACACCAGAACATTGCGCCAGTTCACGGTCGACGTGGTCAAGCCCGAGCGTTCCTCGCTGGGTAAAAGTTCCGCGCGCTGGTATTCCCAACCATCCTGACCCATTTGGTTCAGAATCTGCTCGATTGACACAGCAAACCGCCCTTCGGCGGTTTTGACACCCTTGGCCTTGGTGCCTTTTTGTGGGGCGGGGACAACTTTGTATTCGTAGCGCTGCATCAGATCTTCCTGGTTGCCGATCCCAAGCAATCTAACATGTTGCCGGGTTTCGAAAAGTCATCTTCGCCCGTTGGGCAAATTCTGTGTCATCTGTTGCGCGTACCCTGCGCGGGGATCGGAAAGGCCCGGGCAGCACGCCCGAACACCTCCATAAAGGTCGTTTGAACTGAAAGGCTTACGATCCCAGTTTCTTGCTAACCAACTCGTTGACGGCCTTTGGGTTCGCCTTGCCGCCGGTCGCTTTCATGACCTGACCGACGAACCAGCCCGCCAGTTTCGGATTGACCTTGGCTTTTTCGACCTGCGCCGGATTGGCGATAATGATCTCGTCCAGAGCAGCCTCAATAGCGCCGGTATCGGTGACCTGCTTCATGCCGCGTTCTTCGACGATCTGGACCGGGTCACCGCCTTCGGTATAGACGATCTCGAACAGGTCCTTGGCGATCTTGCCCGAGATGGCGTCCGACGAAATCAGGTCAATGATTCCGCCCAGTTGTGCAGGCGAAACCGGAGACTCCGTGATATCGTGATCTTCTTTCTTCAGACGGCCAAACAGTTCGTTGATGACCCAGTTCGCAGCCAGCTTGCCGTTGCGGCCCTTAGCCACTTCTTCGAAATACGCGGCCGATTCCACCTCGGCGGTCAGCACTGATGCGTCATAGTCGGTCAGGCTGAATTCGGCGATAAAGCGCGCCTTTTTGTCGTCGGGCAGTTCGGGCAGCTTGGCGGCGATGTCGTCTACCCACGCCTGCTCAATCTCCAGAGGCAGCAGGTCAGGGTCGGGGAAGTAGCGGTAGTCATGCGCTTCTTCCTTCGACCGCATCGAACGGGTCTCGCCCTTGTCCGGATCATACAGACGGGTCTCCTGATCGATCTTGCCACCCGCTTCAACGATGGCGATCTGGCGGCGGGCTTCGACCTCGATCGCCTGCTGGATAAAGCGCATCGAGTTCATGTTCTTGATCTCGCAACGCGTGCCCAGATGCGAGAAATCCTGCGTTTCCTGATACTTCTCATACGCGCCCGGCAAACAGATTGAGACGTTCACGTCCGCGCGCAGGTTGCCGTTCTGCATGTTGCCGTCGCAGGTGCCCAGATAGCGCATGATTTGGCGCAGCTTGGCGATGTATGCGGCGGCTTCTTCCGGGCCACGGATATCGGGGCGCGAGACGATTTCCATCAGACAGACACCGGTCCGGTTCAGGTCGACGAAGGACATATGTGGATCCATGTCGTGGATCGATTTGCCCGCGTCCTGTTCCATGTGGATGCGTTCGATGCGGACCATGCGCGCGGTGCCATCGCCCATCTCGACCAGTACTTCACCTTCGCCCACGATGGGGTGGTAGAGCTGGGAAATCTGATAGCCCTGCGGCAGGTCGGGGTAGAAGTAGTTCTTGCGGTCAAAAGCTGATTTCAGGTTGATATCCGCTTTCAGCCCCAGCCCGGTGCGGACAGCCTGTTCCACGCAGTATTCGTTTATGACAGGCAACATCCCCGGCATCGCCGCGTCCACGAAGGCCACGTTCGAGTTCGGCTCAGCCCCGAATTGGGTCGATGCGCCCGAGAACAGCTTGGCATTGGAAGAGACCTGCGCATGCACCTCCATCCCAATTACCAGTTCCCAATCGTGCTTGGCCCCGGCAATGGTTTTGGGTTTGGGCATTTCGTATGTCAGGTCGAGCATGGCGCGCCTCATTTCCGCAGAAGTCTAAGCCTGCGTATTAGGCCCGGCACGGCCTAGGGGCAAGGGGGAATCAGTGCCCGGACAGGCGCAGACCCTTCGGTGTGAAGGTCACGTCCAATCCGCTGCGCAGTTCATCACGGAACAGATCGGCTATTGCGCGCAAAGCGTCACGTTGGCCACGAGCTGCAAAGCGCTCGGGCGAACTGATGCGGACGCTGTTATTGAACCCGTTCGCTGCATGCGCCCAGATCAGCGGGTGCAACTCGGTCAGGTGATCGCGGATCAGCCAGTTTGCGGCCTCACGAATCTGGCCGCGCACCTGATCTGCCTTGGCGTTTTGGCCAGAACCCTTCTGGATCGTGATGGAGCAATAGGCCGAAAGTAAATTGACGGTCTGCTGATCCGGACGCTGGCGCAGAATGTCGTGCAAACCTTCTACGAAGTAGTCGACATCCAAGCGCGCGCAGGCCTCTTCGTCCAGCGTAATCGCGTCGAACTGTACCCAAGTATAGCCGCCGGCACCCCAGAGCTCTTGCGTGCGGGCCGCCATGCGCAGGGCCTGAACCTCAAGTTCGTCATAACTGCCGAACCAGCGCGGTAGCAGATGGGTGCCCATCGCGCGCATATGCCGCTGGTTGTGCGGATCCAATTCGATCAGCCGTTCGTATTCATATGCCACACGCGTATTGGCCTTGCGCTGGCCTGCAAGCAGGGCGCAGCCTGCCGCAGCGATGATCGGGCTGTCTGGCGCGGCCGTACGGCAAGTAGGAAAAATTGTTGCCGCTCGGTCGAAATGCGCGGCACATCTGGATCGGTGTAGCGAAGGCAGGGTTGCTTCCGTTGTCGTGCCCCGCCACGCCCAGGCGAGGTCAATATGAGCCAGTGCCACCACCAGTGCGATCATCGGATCACCGGAATGCGCGCGCATTTCGTCTTCCAATTCTGAAATCCCGCTCAGCACATCAATTTCCGACAGTGCCTTGGCGTCGGAAAGGGCGTGCTCGACGGCCAGAACGACATCGGCCCGTGCGCCAAAGGCCAACAGTTCCGCGATTGGCATCCCGTCCGGTGCCGTGTCGCGGGCATCGTCCGCGGCGCGCATCAGGTCGGACAATTCCGTCCACCGGTCCTGTCTGGCCAGATAGCGTCCTTGCTCAATGGATGTCCGCCCAATCTCATCCTGCGCCTGAATGTCGGCCAATGGGATGTTCAGCTGCCCCTGATCGGGCAACACAGCAGAAATCGACGGATCGGCACAGCGCGCATCCGACGCGGTGGGGCGAGAAGATGATCGGGAACGAGACTGACGGTCCCTAAAAAACCAGAACATGGTAACACTCGAAACAAAAAAAACAGGTAACCTAGCGGCAAGCTTTGCCGGAAATAACGCCGAGTTCAAGTTTTTTGGGTCTGACCGTTGAGGGTTAATGGATAATTTGCGGCTTTTGATTGAATTGTTTCAAAATGCAGTGAAGTGGTGACGCTCGACACGAAAGCCCGCTTGCTGCAGAACCTGTTCGAATTCGCGGTGGTGTGGAGTCGACTCGTCCGGCAATCGAATGCGTTTCCCCGAAACCAGAACCAGCGAGACGCGAACTGAGAAATCCCACCGCGTATCGAAGCGGATGTAATCTATGTCCGAGCAATCGACCTCGGCATCGCGGGTTCCGGTAAACCAACGCAGTTTGTCCGGATCCAGGCTCAACCCGGCGCTGGTGTTCTGCGCAATGTCCCACAGAGCCGGCAAAGTGGCCAGGCTCAGAAGACCGACCAGCCACCACGCCGCGTCAAACAGGATCACAAGGGCAAGAAGCGCTGCATAGACACAGATCAGGACACCGACGGTGCGCGGCGCCCTGTTCTGACGGGTAAACGTGAAATCCATCATGCGTTGAGGATACGAGAAACCATCTCGGTCGTGTCACGTGACAGGTCCGGCGTTTCGGCGATGCGCGTCAGTTGTGCGCGGATCAGGTCCTGCCGGTCCGCGTCATAGCGTTTCCAGGTTTGGAATGCCGAACACATCCGTGCGGTGGTTTGCGGGTTCACCGGGTCCAGTTTTATGAGCCAGTCCGCCAACAGCTCATAACCAGCTCCGTCTTCCCGGTGGAACCCAGCATGATTCATTGCCAGCGCCCCCATAACAGCCCGGAACCTATTGGGGTTTTTCCAATTGAAATCAGCGTGCTCTGTTAGCGCGCGCGCGATGTCAGCTGTGGCCGCAGGGGACGCCATTGCGACCTGAAGGCCAAACCACTTGTCCATGACCAGACGGTCATGCTGCCACTGGTCATAGAATGCAGCCAGCTCGGTTTCGCCTTTTCCAGCGCGCAGGAGGCAGGACAGGGCGTTCAGTTGCAGCGTCATGTTGCCCGCCGCGTTGTATTCCTCGGTCGCTCGTACACCGCCATCCAGCCGCGAGGTCAGAGCCAGTGCGGCGCTTCCAAGCGAGCGTTTCCCGGCTTGCTCGGCATCAGGGCTGTATGCGGTTTCGATCAAGGTCTCACTGTGCAGACGGGGCAGCAGGTCCTGAACATGCTGCGCAGTCGCCTGCCGCAGCGTTTCAACGGCAGTCCAGATTGCCATCGGATCGGGTGTTTCGCCGCGATCGTGCAAAGAAGCAGCCAGCTCGGATTGTGTGGGAAGCCCCAGCATCAAGGCACGATAGGCAGGGTCCAGTTCACCGTCGCGCAGTACGGCCAAAATCCCGTCCAAATAATCAGCGCCCGGTGCAGCGTCTTCGAGGACCATGCGCAGCAGCGTGTCCTGAGCCAGCGACCGTCCCGCCTGCCAACGGTTAAACGGATCGGTGTCGTGAGCCAGCAGGAATGCACGTTCGGCATCGGTGTGGTCGTGCTCGAGGATCACGGGGGCAGAGAAGTCCCGCAGGATCGAGGCGACAGGCTTGGCCGCCAACCCGGTGAAAGAGAAGCTCTGTTCGGCCTCGGTCAGTTCCAGAACTTCAGTCGCGCGTACTTCGTCTCCGTTGGGGCCAAGCAGGCCGACTGCAACGGGGATCACCTGCGGCAGTTTTTCCGTTTGGCCGGGCGTGGCTTCGGTGCGCTGGGCCAAAGTCAGGGTATAGGTACCGTCATTCCAGTCTTCGCTCACGGTCACGCGCGGCGTGCCGGATTGGCTGTACCAGCGCTTGAACTGACTCAGGTCGCGGCCTGTCGTGTCCTCGAACACTTTGATCCAGTCTTCGATGGTGCAGGCCTGACCGTCATGGCGGTCGAAATACAGATCAAGCGCCTTGGCATAGGCTTCGTCGCCAACCAGCCGTTTCAGCATACCGATGACCTCGGCGCCTTTTTCGTAAACGGTCGCGGTGTAGAAGTTGTTGATTTCCTGAAAACTTTCCGGGCGCACGGGGTGCGATAGAGGCCCATTGTCCTCGGGGAATTGCCGCGCGCGCAAGTCGATGGCGTCGTGGATGCGTTTCACAGGGGCCGAACGCATGTCGGAGGTGAACTGCGCATCGCGGAAAACTGTTAGGCCTTCCTTCAGACACAGCTGGAACCAGTCGCGGCAGGTGATCCGGTTGCCGGTCCAGTTGTGGAAGTACTCATGCGCGATGATCGCTTCGATCCGTTCGAAATTAGCATCGGTCGAGGTTTCGGGGCTGGCTAAAACAGCCGAAGAGTTAAAGATGTTCAGCCCCTTGTTCTCCATTGCGCCCATGTTGAAGTCATCCACGGCCACGATGTTGAACACGTCCAGATCGTATTCGCGGCCATAGACATCCTCGTCCCATTTCATGGACTTCTTCAACGCTTCCATGCCGAAATCGCACTTACCCTCATCGCCGGGGCGGACCCACAGGTTCAATTCGACATCCCGGCCCGACATGGTGATGAACCGGCCGGGATGGGCGATCAGCTCGCCCGCGACCAGCGCGAACAGGTAAGCGGGTTTGGGCCACGGGTCGGTCCATTCTGCCCAGCCTTCACCTTCGCCTGACGGGTTGCCGTTGGACAGCATTACAGGGAGGTCGCCTTTGATGCGCACGGTAAAGGTGGACATCACATCGGGACGGTCGGGGTAATAGGTAATCTTGCGGAAGCCTTCAGCCTCGCACTGGGTGCAGTACATGCCGTTAGACATATAAAGCCCTTCAAGGGCAGTGTTGTTGCCGGGATCGATTTCGACCTCTGCCTCCCAGACAAATGGTTCGTCGGGCACGGCAGCGGTCAGACCCTTGTCAGTTACCTCGGGAGAAATTGCTTTGCCGTCGATCGATGCACGGATCAGCGTCAGGTCTTCACCATGCAGAAAGAATGGCTTGTCGCTGGCGTCGGGGTTCGGGCGGAAGCAAATGCGTGAGGTTACACGGGTCGCGTGGGCGGCAAGATCGAACGTCAGATGCACGCTGTCCACCAGATACCCAAAGGGCGTGTAGTCTTTCAGATAGATCGTCGTTGGGGCAGCGTCGCGCATCAGGGGCCTCGCATCATTTCGTGTTTGCGCGAACGTATGGGCTGTGGCGATTGGCTGCAAGCGGTGCTGGCCCTGCCTGTGTATGCACCGAACCGGATTTTGGTAAGTCTTTTTGACCGCGACGCTGCGACGCAAGTTGCCTATCGGAAACTTTCGCCCTAAATGCTGACGGCATACAGTCGTGCACATTCGCGGGAGAGACAACATGAGCAGCAGACAGTCGCGCAGCGGACTGCAGGTGGATACGGTTCTGGCCGAGTTTATTGAGGGTCAGGCCCTGCCGGGTACAGGTGTCACAGCGGATGCCTTCTGGGACGGTCTTGCGCGCATGGTTGCTGAGTTGGGCCCCAAGAACCGCGCGTTTCTGGCCAGGCGGCAGGAGATTCAGGGCAAGGTCGATGCATGGCATCTTGAGCGCCTGGCGAGGGAGCATGACGCCGAGGCCTATCAGGCGTTCCTGCGCGAGATCGGCTATCTGGTCGAAGAAGGTGCGGATTTTCAGATCGAAACCGCCAATGTCGACCCCGAGATCGCCTCGATCCCAGGACCGCAGCTTGTTGTTCCGATCACAAATGCCCGTTTCGCGCTGAACGCTGCCAATGCGCGCTGGGGCAGCCTGTATGACGCGCTTTACGGCACGGATGCCATGGGTGACTTGCCCGAAGCAGGCGGCTACGACGCGGCACGCGGCGCGCGGGTGATTGCCTGGGCAAAAGGTTTTCTGGATGACGCGGTGCCTTTGGCAAACGGTTCGTGGGCGGATGTATCTGAACTGCGCGTCGAAGAAGGCGCGCTGGTGCCTGCATTGGCGGATGCCTTGCGTTTTGTCGGCTACGGCGGTTCGGCCGAGAATCCAGATTTCGTCCTGCTGAAGAACAACGGCCTGCACATCCGGATCGTGATCGACCCGTCCAGCAACATCGGCGCGTCCGATCCGGCGGGGATCGCGGACGTTTATCTGGAATCCGCGCTCTCCACGATCATGGACTGCGAAGACTCGGTGGCTTGTGTCGATGCCGAAGACAAGGTTGTGGCCTATGGCAACTGGCTGGGCCTGATGAAAGGTGACCTGACCGAAGAGGTCACTAAAGGCGGCGGCACCTTCACGCGTAAATTGGCCGAGGATCTGACCTATACGACTGCCAATGGTGCATGGGATGTGCTCAAAGGCCGTTCACTGATGCTGGTCCGCAACGTGGGTCACCTGATGACCAACCCGGCTGTTCTGGACGCCGAGGGCAACGAGATCGGCGAAGGTTTAATGGATGCGCTATGCACCACGCTGATCGCTATGCATGACCTACAGCGCGAGGGTGGAAATTCGGTCAAAGGTTCGGTCTATGTGGTGAAGCCCAAAATGCACGGGCCTGCGGAAGTCGCTTTCTCGGTCGAGATTTTCGATATGGTCGAGGACATTCTTGGACTGCCGCGCAACACTGTGAAGCTGGGTATCATGGATGAGGAACGCCGGACCTCGGCCAACCTCAAGGAATGTATCCGAGCCGCGAAATCGCGTGTGGCCTTTATCAACACGGGCTTTCTGGACCGGACCGGCGATGAGATTCACACCTCGATCGAAGCGGGTCCGATGCTGCCGAAAGGCGACATCAAAAATACGCCGTGGATTGCCTCCTACGAGGATCGCAATGTCGATATCGGTCTGGCCTGCGGCCTGAAGGGTAAGGCGCAGATCGGCAAGGGTATGTGGGCCATGCCCGACCGGATGGGTGACATGCTGGAGCAGAAGATCGGCCACCCGAAATCCGGCGCGACCTGCGCCTGGGTGCCGTCCCCGACGGCTGCGACCCTGCACGCAACGCATTATCATAAGGTGGACGTGCTGGCCCGTCAGGACGAACTGGCCGCGGGCGGTGCACGCGGTACGCTGGACGACCTGCTGACCATTCCGCTGCTGGGCGGGCGCAACCTCAGCGAGGACGAGATCACGCGTGAGATCGAGAACAACGCGCAGGGCATTCTTGGCTACGTAGTGCGATGGGTCGATCAGGGTGTAGGTTGTTCGAAGGTGCCGGACATCAACGATATCGGCTTGATGGAAGACCGCGCTACCTGCCGGATTTCGTCTCAGGCGCTGGCCAACTGGTTGCATCACGATGTCGTCTCGGAAGAGCAGGTCATGGCCGCGATGCAAAAGATGGCCGCCGTGGTGGACCGCCAGAATGCGGATGACCCAGATTATCGCCCGTTGGCACCCGGTTTCGACGGAATTGCTTTCCAAGCGGCCTGTGATCTGGTCTTCAAGGGGCGTGTGCAGCCATCGGGCTATACCGAGCCTGTTCTGCATGCCCGTCGGTTGGAACTGAAAGCCAGCCTCTAACGTTTGAAGAATAACAGGATACGATATGGCAGTTTCACTACGCAAAGCCCGCACCATCATCCGCAAATCCCTTGAGAAAGGGCATGAGATGGAGCTGAAACCACTTTCGATTGCCGTGCTGGACGCAGGTGGGCACGTGATCGCGTTCGAACGCGAAGATGGCGCTGCACCCGGTCGGTTCGCGATTGCGCACGGCAAGGCTTATGGTTCGGTCATGCTGGGCATGGCTGGCACTGCTCAGATGCAGCGGGCAGAAGGGCAAGCCTATTTCATGGCCGCCGTGAACGGAGTCTACGGCGGGCAAGTGGTGCCTGTTCCGGGCGGCGTTTTGCTGCGTGACAAGAAGGGTGCTGTGATCGGAGCCGTTGGGGTGACCGGCGACACGTCCGATAATGATGCCGCAGCGGCATTGGCCGGGATAGAAGCCGCTGGCCTGACCGGCGAGATCTGAACTATTGAAGGGCGGAGGGCCTGCAAGGCTCTCCGATCCTCGCGGGCGTTCCCGCGATGCCGCAAGATCCGGCAGCGGTCGATAAGTACAGCGAAGACCGGACATCTTCTAACATGTGCATGGTTGAACAAGAGCTTGCGCTACCACGCAGGGCTTGTGCTATTGCGCGCTTATCACGCTGCCGATAGGTTTTTGAAAGCAAAGGAAACAACACAGGAACGCAGAATGTCTCGACCCGTCGTCGGTATCATCGGCAATTCGTATTTGATGAATGATCAATATCCAACCCATGCCGGTGGGACGATGAACTCGGACGCGGTTGCGAATGTGTCGGACTGTTTGCCGCTGCTGATCCCCGCCGATCCGCGCTATGTCTGTGTCAATGAGCTGCTTGAGGTTTGCGATGGCTTCCTGCTGACCGGCGGGCGTCCGAACGTTCATCCCGAGGAATACGGCGAGCCTGCAACTGAAGCGCATGGAGAGTTTGATCGGGCCCGCGATGCCGTCACTCTGCCACTGGTGCGCGCCTGCGTTGAGCGTGGCCAGCCATTCTTCGGCATCTGTCGCGGGTTTCAGGAAGTCAACGTGGCGATGGGTGGAACCCTCTATCCTGAGATCCGGGATTTGCCGGGCCGCTTGAATCATCGGATGCCCCCCGATGGCACGTTGGAAGAGAAGTTTGCCCTACGCCATATCGTGTCTCTGAACGAAGGTGGTGTTTTCCATCGACTGATGGGAGCGACCGAAGTGATGACGAACACGCTGCACGGGCAGGGTATCAAGACCGTCGGACACCGCGTGGTGATAGACGGTCAAGCGCCCGATGGAACACCCGAGGCGATCTACGTTCAGGATGCGCCGGGTTTCACGCTTTCGGTGCAATGGCACCCCGAGTGGGATGCCGAAAATGACCCCGTATCGCGCCCGTTGTTCAAGGCATTCGGCGCAGCTGTCCATGCTTGGGCGGCAGGATCGGACGCCCCATTGGTCCAACAGTCCGCGTAATTCATGCGCCGGTCCGGGAGAGAAGGACCAGACCGGCGCACCGCGATCAAATCAGCAGATTGAACTGATTGATCAAAGGCAGGGTGCGCGCGCGCTCACCCGTAAGGTCGAACAAGGCATTGCCCAAGGCAGGCATGGACGGAGGAGTTCCCGGTTCGCCCACACCACCCATGTGGCGGTTGGTTTCCAGAATTTTCACCTCGGTCACGGGCGCGTTGTGCATCCGCAGGGCGTCATAGTCGGGAAAGTTGTATTGTTCGACTTCACCATCCGCGAACGTGATCTCGCCCATCACTGCCGCCGACAGGCCATAGATCATGCCGCCATACATCTGGGCCTCGACCGTGCCGGGGTCTAGCGCCAGGCCGACATCGCAGGCGATCCAGGCCTTTGCGATGCGGGTGGTGCCATCCTCGTCGATCACTTCGATCACCTGGGCAACCGGTGTGCCAAAGCTGTAGGTCATGGCAACGCCGCGTCCAACGCCTTCGGGGGTTTCTCCGGTCCAGCCAGACATTTCCTTAACGGCTTGCAGACAACCTGCGGAGGGGGCGTGCTCGGCCTTGGCCAGTTCCAGCCGGAATTCCAGCGGGTCGCGGCCTGCGGCGTGGGCCATCTCATCCATGAAAGTCTCGTGGAAGAAACCGTTATGGCTGTTGCCGACTGAGCGCCAAAAGCCGACGGGAATGTCCAGATCTGCAATGTGCCCGCTCATGCGATAGTTGGTTACCGCATAGGGCTGGTTAAAGAATCCTTCGACCAGAACCTTGTCGGGGCCTCCGCCGGGCATACCGGTATAGCGCTGAACCGCTTGTTGCGTACACGACTGAGACGCGACCTTGCCGTCGATCAGAACAGCCTGACCATCTTTGACTGCACCACGCATCCGGGCCATCGCGCCGGGGCGGTAGTAGTCGTGGCGCATGTCTTCTTCGCGGCTCCAGGTGGTCTGAACAGGAACACCGGGCATAGCCATTGCGACCTTTGTGGCGATCTCGCCAAAGTCCAGCTCACCCCGGCGACCAAAGCCGCCGCCCAGATAGGTGGTGTGGATCTGTACAGCCTCTTTGTCCAGATTGGCGGTGCTGGCCGCCCGTATCTGAACCAGCGTTGGGGCCTGATTGCCGCACCATAGTTCCAGCGCCGAGCCTGTGAACAGCGCAGTGGCGTTCATAGGCTCCATTGTGGCGTGGGCCAGGTAGGGTACCGTATACTCAGCGGTGATTTCCGAGGCACCTTCGGGCAGAGTGTCCACATCCCCGTCATCCCGCATGGTCGAGTTGGGTGAGGCATCGAACGCTTTCGCGATTTCGGCAAAAATGGCGTCGGTTTCCGGTGGGTAGGGGGCGTCTCCCCAGTCTACGTCGATCGCCTCGACGGCCTGAATGGCAAGCCAGGTGTTGCTGGCAATCACGGCCACGCCGTTGCCCAGATCAACGACCTTTTCGACACCGGGCATTTGTTCGGCCTCGCTGGCGTCAAAGCCCTTCATCTCGCCGCCCAGCTTGGGGTTGATGCGGACCGAGGCGAATTTCAGACCCTCGGGACGAACATCGATTCCGAACTCAGCAGTGCCTGTGGATTTGCCGACCACGTCCACGCGCGGCAGGTTCTGCCCCAGCAAACGCCAGTTGGTCGGATCGCGCAGCTCGACTTCGGGCGGCTCAATCTGACCCGCGGCTTCGGCAAGCTCGGTATAAGGTATGCGCGTCCCATCCGGTGCAATTACGGCACCGTTTTCGGTCTTCAATTGCGAACGATCAACGCCCAGACGGTCAGCCGCGGCTTGTTTCAGCGTTTCTCGTGCAGTTGCACCTGCCTCGCGCATGCGTTCGAACCCGTCGCGCATCGACGTCGACCCGCCAGTAACCTGAAGGCTGAGTGTTCGGCCAAGAACGCCCAGAGCCTCACCCAGATTGTGTTGGAAGTCCGAGATGTCATAGCCTTTGTTCGGCAACCCCTCACCGATCAGGGCTGAGTTGTAATAGGCCGCCGCCGCTGGTCCGTGCAGAACCCGGATCTGATCCAGTTCCACGTCCAGTTCTTCGGCGATCAGAGCGGCCCATGTGGTCATCACGCCCTGTCCCATTTCAGCGCGCGGGGCGAACAGGGTGACGCCTTGTTGATCAATCAGAACAAAGGGGCTGAGTGCGGTTTCTCCTTCACCCGGCTTCAGTGGGTTGGCGGCCGGGCGGCTGACGTAATACGCACCAAAAGCTACTCCGCCCACAATGGCGGCCGAGCCGATCAGGAAAGTGCGGCGGAGGATTTTTCCAACAGATGCCATCGGTTATGCCTCCTTCAACTTGGATGCTGCGTCATGGATTGCGGCGCGGATACGGGGATAGGTCCCGCAGCGGCACAGGTTGCCTTGCATCGCATCGTCGATGTCTTCGTCCGAAGGCGCGGGGTTTTCGGCCAGCAACGCGGCCGCCTGCATAATCTGGCCCGACTGGCAGTATCCGCATTGAGCCACCTGATGATCGACCCAGGCTTGCTGGATCGCAGCCATAGAATCCGGTGTTCCGACCCCTTCGATCGTGGTGACATCGCCCCAGACATCCGACAGCGCCACTTGGCACGAACGTACCGCTTCGCCATCGATGTGTACCGTGCATGCCCCGCAGGCGGCGACGCCACAGCCGAATTTGGTTCCGGTCAGGCCGATCTCATCCCGCAGAACCCAAAGCAGGGGTACATCATCTGGCAGGTCAACCTGATGTTGCTTTCCGTTGATCTTCAAGTCGGTCGCCATGGCGCACCTCTCGTAGCTGTGGCTGGTTTCTGACATAATTGGTGAAAAGTGTCAGTGTGTCAATTGACAAAATAAACAGAAAGTGTCACGAGTTCAGGTATGGCAGAAATAAAAGACGATACACGCCAGCAGGCGATTCTGACCTCGGCCTTTCAGGCCTTTGCGACTTATGGGTTCCGGAAAACTTCAATGGACGACATAGCGCGGGGCGCCGGGATGTCCCGTCCTGCCGTGTATCTGCATTTCAAGAATAAAGAGGCGATCGTCAGTAAACTGACCGAGCTTTACTATGTTGAGAAAAGCGAGGCAGTCGCCAAAGCGTTGAAAACACCCGGTTCCATACCGGATGTTTTTGCACGTGCGGTTCAGGCTCAGACCGAGGGGATAGCCGCCATTCTTGCCTCTCCTCACGGGCTGGAAGTCCTGGATAGCACCAAATCACTGGCCTCTGATATCCTGTCGCAGGGCGAGGCGGACCTGGCCGGACTATATGCCGAGTGGCTTTTGCGTGAAGAAAAAGCCGGGCGGGTCCGCCTGACCGCTGAGGCCGGGGAGATGGCCAAGACCATTACGGCCGCTCTCAAGGGGTTGAAGGTAAGCGCCGGTGGTGCCGAGGAGTACGAAAACCTTGTCACGCAGTTTTCCAAACTGATCGGCGCAGCGCTTGAGGTCAGGTAACGCGTTGCCGTACCTTGTTTTCCGGAGTATCCCACAGGCGGTTCTGCATGATATCTGCAAGGATTTCCACGGCGCGCTCAACGTCATGTTCGTCAACGTATAGCGGCGTGAAGCCGAAGCGCATGATGTCCGGCGCGCGGAAATCTCCGATTACGCCACGCGCGATCAGAGCCTGCATTGCAGCGTAACCATCTGCAAAACGGAAAGACACTTGACTGCCGCGCCGCTCGGGATCGCGCGGGCTGGCCAGGTGCAGATCAGGGCAGGTGGCTTCGACCCGTTCGATGAACAGCTCGGTCAGATCGATTGATTTGGTGCGCACGTCCTGCATATTGGCCATGTCCCAGACATCCATCGCAGAGGACAGAGCGGTCATTTGAATGACCGGAGGTGTGCCAACACGCATCCGCTCAATGCCGTTTCCGGGGCGGTAATCCAGATCAAAGGCAAATGGGGATTCGTGGCCCAGCCAGCCGGAGAGCGCGGGACGCACCCGGTTCGCCAGGCGCGGCGCGACATAGATAAACGCGGGCGCTCCGGGGCCACCATTCAGGTATTTGTATGTGCAGCCGACGGCGAAATCAGCGTTGCACCCGGCCAGATCGACGGGAATCGCGCCGGCAGAATGAGCCAGATCCCAAACTGTGATCGTACCGTTCGCATGGGCCAATTCGGTCAAGGCTTTCATGTCATGCATGCGGCCCGAGCGATAATCCACTTCGGTCAGCATCAGAACTGCCACATTCTCGGTGACGTTTTTGGCGATGTCCTCGGGGGCGACGACACGCAGCTCGTAATCCGAACCCAGAGAGCGCAGCAGACCGTCCACCATATAAAGATCTGACGGAAAGTTCCCGCTGTCCGACAGCACGACCTTGCGGTCAGGGCACAGTTCCAGCGCCGAGGCCACAGCCTGATAGACCTTAATGGAGAGTGTGTCGCCGATGACAACGCTGCCGGGCTCGGCCCCGATCAGCTGGCCGATGCGATCACCCAAGCCCGTCGGCAACCCCATCCACCCGGCCTTGTTCCAGCCGGTGATCAACATCTGCCCCCATTCCTGAACCATCATTTCATTCACCCGATCTCCGGCAGCGCGGGGCAGCGGCCCGAGTGAGTTGCCGTCGAGGTAAATGACACCTTCAGGCAGGTCGAACATGGCTTTGGTCGCGGCAAAGTCGGTCATCATAATCCTGTGAATGTGGTGGGCACTTTTCGGGTTAAATGGCTAACTGATCCAAAAGCGTCTGTCCATGTTCGACGAATTTGATGGCAACCGCGGTGGGTAGAGAAAAGGTTTTTCTGCTGCGACCAACTGTGGTTTTGCTATTGCTGCGGAAAAGCGGTAGGTCATCGGGCAAAAGCGACATTTTTTACCACTGCCGGAACGAAAGACAGCCCGACATGCGTAAAATCGACATCCCTCCGGTTTGGTTGCTGGGCTTTGCCGTGCTGGCGTGGCTGCAGGCGCGGCATATGCCGATGAGATTGTCACTGGACAGTGGGTTTACCGATCTTCTCAGCGGATTCCTGATTGGTGGCGGAGTGATTTTGATCGCGTTGGCCATCACCGAGTTTCGTCGTCATCGCACGACAATCATTCCGCATGAAACACCGACTTCGCTTGTTCAGTCGGGGATATTCAAACGCAGCCGAAACCCGATCTACGTTGGCGATGTGCTGATCCTTGCAGGGCTGATCCTGCGATTTGATGCTGTCCTTTCTCTGGTCTTGGTTCCGGTTTTCGTCTGGATCTTGGAACGACGTTTTATTCTGCCCGAGGAGGACCGTTTGCGCAGAACTTTTCGCGCAGATTTTGCCAGATACGAACGACAAACCCGCCGATGGATATGACGCGATGTTGCAATGACACAACGTAAATATGCTGCGCTTGCGAAATAATGTTGCGCAGGATACATGTTTGCTTAACAAACAATACCGACCACCCGCTCGGTCAGAGTGAAAATTAGGGGGACTGCCAGTGAAGATAGGCACACCAAAAGAGATACTGGACGGAGAGAACCGTGTCGCGATGACGCCTGACTCTGCCGTGCAGTTGCAGAAACTGGGCTATGAATGCCTGATCGAGAAAGGCGCTGGTGAGGCCGCTGGCTTTTCCGATGCAGCCTATGAGGCCGCGGGCGTTGAGATCGTCAAAACCGCCGCCTCGCTGTGGAAGACGGCGGATATTGTTGCCAAGGTGCGTCAACCCACCGAGACCGAGCTGAAGCGCCTGACAAAGGGCAAAACGCTGATCTCATTCTTCAATCCAGCCGGGAACGAAGAGGGGATGGAACTGGCTAAATCCAAGGGCGCGAACGTGATCGCCATGGAGATGGTCCCGCGAATCTCGCGCGCGCAGAAAATGGACGCGCTGTCGTCGATGGCCAATATCGCCGGTTATCGCGCGGTGATCGAGGCGGGCAACAACTTTGGCCGTTTCTTCACTGGTCAGGTAACGGCCGCTGGTAAAGTTCCACCTGCCAAGGTTCTGATCGTCGGTGCCGGTGTGGCCGGTCTGGCCGCCATCGGAACCTCGACCTCGCTGGGTGCGATCACCTACGCGTTCGACGTGCGCCCTGAAGTGGCGGAACAGGTCGAATCCATGGGTGCTGAATTCGTCTATCTGGACTTTGAAGACGACCAGCAGGACGGCGCCTCCACCGGCGGCTATGCCTCGGTTCAGTCGGAAGAGTTCCGCAACGCGCAGCTGGCCAAGTTCCGTGAGCTTGCGCCGGAAATGGACATCGTCATCACCACGGCGTTGATCCCGAACCGTGAAGCGCCTGAGCTTTGGACCAGGGACATGGTCGAAAGCATGAAGCCCGGCTCGGTCATCGTTGATTTGGCGGCGGAAAAAGGCGGCAACTGCAAGCTGACCGTACCGGATGAGAAGATCGTGACCGACAATGGCGTGACCATCATCGGTTATACCGACTTCCCCAGCCGGATGGCGGCGCAATCCTCGTCTCTCTATGCGACCAATATCCGCCACATGATGTCGGACCTGACGCCCGAAAAGGACGGTCAGGTCAATCACGACATGGAAGACGATGTGATCCGCGGTTCGACCGTGACCTATGAGGGCGAGATCACCTTCCCACCGCCACCGCCCAAAGTGCAGGCGATCGCGGCACAGAAAAAGCCCGAGGTCAAAGAACTGACCCCGGAAGAGAAAAAGGCGCAGGAAATCGCAGCCTTCAAGGCGCAGACCAAGCAGCAGTTTACCCTTTTGGGTGTCGGTGGTGCGCTGATGTTGTTGGTGGGGCTGATCGCTCCGGCCAGCTTCATGCAGCATTTCATCGTCTTCGTGTTGGCCATCTTTGTCGGCTTCCAGGTGATCTGGAATGTTGCACACTCGCTCCACACACCGCTGATGGCGATCACCAACGCGATCTCGTCGATCATCATCGTCGGGGCCCTGATGCAGATCGGATCGGGGTCGTTCCTTGTCATTCTGCTGGCGGCACTGTCCGTCTTCATGGCCGGGATCAACATCTTCGGCGGCTTCCTCGTAACCCGGCGCATGCTCGCCATGTTCCAGAAATCTTAAGGAGGCCGGGCACATGGAATTTGGCTTCACTACTGCCGCCTATGTCGTTGCGGCTGTTCTGTTCATCCTTTCGCTCGGCGGTCTGTCGAACCAGGAAAGCGCCAAGCGCGCTGTGTGGTACGGCATCGTCGGTATGGCGCTGGCGGTTTTTGCCACGCTAGTTGGCCCCGGCTCGGGCTTTTGGTTGCTGTCGCTGCTGCTGATCGCGGGCGGTGGTTTCATCGGCCAATACGTTGCGCAGCGCGTGCAGATGACCGAGATGCCACAGCTTGTTGCTGCGATGCACTCTCTGGTTGGTCTGGCGGCTGTGTTCGTCGGCTTCAACGCGCATTTTGAGATCGGCAATGTGGCGCAGGTCATGGCGATTGCCGACAGCGCGAAAGAGGCGGATCTGTCCGATCTGGGCGCTTTCGCCAAGCTCATCGCCAAGAAGACCTCGGCCGAGCTTGCGATCCTGCATGTCGAACTGTTCCTCGGCATCTTCATCGGTGCGATCACCTTTACCGGCTCAGTCGTGGCCTACGGCAAGCTGGCGGGTAAAGTGACCTCTGCGGCAACCAAGCTGCCCGGCGGTCATGCGTTGAACGCAGCGGCAGCCGGTCTCTCGCTGATCTGCCTGATCTGGTACACCTCAACCGGTGGACTGTTCCCGCTGATCCTGATGACCCTGGCCGCACTGTTCATCGGCTACCACCTGATCATGGGCATCGGCGGCGCCGACATGCCGGTGGTTGTCTCGATGCTGAACAGCTACTCGGGCTGGGCGGCCGCGGCGATTGGTTTCTCACTGGGCAACGACCTGCTGATCGTGGTCGGCGCGCTGGTGGGTTCGTCCGGTGCGATCCTGTCCTACATCATGTGTAAGGCGATGAACCGTCACTTTGTCAGTGTGATCCTGGGCGGCTTTGGTGGCCCGCAGGGTGAGCAGATGGCTGTCGAGGGTGAGCAGGTAGCGATCGACGCGGATGGTGTTGCGGCAGCTCTGAACGATGCCGACAGCGTTATCATCATCCCGGGCTATGGCATGGCCGTGGCGCAGGCGCAGCAATCGGTGTCCGAACTGGTCCGCAAACTGCGCGCAAAGGGCAAAGAGGTGCGTTTCGCGATCCACCCCGTTGCCGGTCGTCTGCCTGGCCACATGAACGTGCTGCTGGCCGAGGCGAAGGTGCCGTATGACATCGTTCTGGAGATGGACGAGATCAATGATGACTTCCCGGAAACGGATGTGGCCATCGTTATCGGTTCGAACGACATCGTGAACCCAGCGGCGCAGGAAGATCCCAACAGTCCCATCGCCGGTATGCCGGTTCTGGAATGCTGGAAGGCCAAGCAGGTCTTCGTGTCCAAGCGTGGTCAGGGCACCGGCTATTCGGGCATCGAAAACCCGCTGTTCTTCAAGGAGAACACCCGCATGTTCTACGGCGACGCCAAAGAGTCGCTGGACAAGCTGTTGCCGATGATCGACTGATCAAAGGGATCAACCAAATTGCAAAGGGCGCCTGCGGGCGCCCTTTTCTTTTTTGTCATGAAGGGGGCTTTGCCCCCTTACCCCCAAGGTATTTGCAGCCAGATGAAGCTGCTGGAGTGTGGTACGTTGGTTTGTGGTTATTATAGGCAGGAGTTTGGTGATGCAGAAAGTAAACGGTATTGGGGGGGTGTTCTTCCGTGCCCGTGATCCCGAAGCTTTGAGTGCGTGGTATGAAAAGCATCTGGGCGTCAATCACTTCGATCCTGTGCCATGGAAACAGCGCGAAGGGTACACGGTGTTTGCTCCGTTCGCGCAGGATACCGAGTATTTTGGGCGGGCCGAGCAGCAGTGGATGATAAACTTTCGGGTCGATGATCTGGCGGCCATGATTGCACAGCTGGAATCCGCCGGGATCGCCGTAGAGACGCGCGCCGAATGGGATAGCGAGGTGGGCAAGTTCGCCCGCGTTCACGATCCCGAAGGGAATCCAATCGAGCTGTGGCAGCCAAATCAATGAGATAGATGGATTGTATACTATCGTATCCTCGTAAGTATATGAAATAAAAAGATAATTGATGTATTTTGAAGGTGTCGTATAGTGCCTCGGACGAAACGGAGCCCTAAATGACGCCGATAGATGACCACCCGCTGCGCTATGCGTTGGCAAATGAACTGCACGCCCGTCCGTTCCCAGTGGCAGCGATGCCCTGCACGGTGGTCTTTCTGGCGATCAAGAAATCTGAAGCCGCCGTTGCGCGAGATCGTCGCGAAGATCTGGCTCATTTGATTGACCTGCTGGATCGTCACGGGGCGCAACACCCGCAACCGGACGCCACGCATTACGCAGGTCAGATCGGCCGCCATTGGTTGAAATGGGAACAACATACCGAGTTCGTGACCTACACCGCGATCTCTCAGAATGTCAGTGACCGGGCGTTCAACCCTGCCGACTTTGAGGTTTTCCCACCGGATTGGCTGATGGCCAGTCCCGGCCAAAGGGTGACATCGGCGATGGTGCGCGTCGTCGAACGGCAGAGCGATGAGGTTGTCAAATCCAAACTGTTGGACTGGTTTGAGCCCGAAAGCCTTGCCGTGGCCCGCGTGTTGGACGATGCTGCCATCTGCGCCAGCGATTTCCGGATAGATCCGGCGGGGCATATGCGCTTTGCGATGTTTGTGACGGAAGGTACCGGGCGGCGCAGGACGGGGCGGATCGTCCAGCGCCTGTGCGAGATCGAAACTTACAAGGCAATGTCCATGCTTGGATTTGCACGCGTCAAACAGCTTATGCCGCGTATCGGGGAATTGGATGGACAGCTTACCCGGCTAATGGGGCAAATGACCGACAACTCGGCGCAACCTGACAATCTGTTGCAGGACTTGCTTTCGACCTCGATCGAGCTTGAAACGCTGTCGGCTCAGTGTTCGTTCCGTTTTGGTGCGACCGGGGCTTATGAGGCAATCGTGAACCAACGGATCGAGGTCTTGCGCGAGGAACGGTTCCAGGGGGGACAGAACTTTGCCGACTTCATGATGCGCCGCTATGATCCCGCGATCCGCACGGTGAAGTCGACGGAACGCCGTCTGCAGGCGCTGTCCGACCGGGCCATTCGTGCGGGAGAGTTGTTGCGAACCCGTGTGGACGTTGAGCGTAGCGCCCAGAATCAGGCGCTGTTGGAAAGCATGGACCGACGCGCCGATCTGGCCCTGCGTCTGCAGCATACGGTCGAGGGGCTGTCGGTGGTCGCTATCAGCTATTACGCAGTGTCTCTGGTCAGCTACCTTCTTTATCCGCTCACCAAGGCCGGGATCAGCAAGGGGATGCTGACAGCAGCGGTGACGGTCCCGGTGGTTTTGGGTGTTTGGTTCGCCATCCGGCAAATTCGCAAAAGGCTGGAATAATCCATGTTTGCCTGAGGGCATTCAGCCTGTAGAACGACCGCATTTGACGCTTACATCTAAGGATTTCCCGTGATCGGAATCGTGGCAGCGTGGCGGGCCGTGGCCGCCATGTTTATTCTGAATGGTGCGCTGTTTGGCATCTGGGCTTCTCGCATTCCAGCAGTGCGGGATCGGTTGGACCTGACACATGAAGCGCTAGGTTATGGTCTGCTGTTCATGGCTGCAGGCGCTGTGTGTTCGTTTCCGATCACGGGGCGTCTGACCGACCGGTTCGGAGCTGTGGCGTTGACGCGGGTCATCGCCGTTCTGTACACGTTTTCGCTGATTTTTCTGGCCTTGGCCGGTGGGTTCTGGTCGCTGGCGATATTCCTGTTTGTGTTTGGCGCGTTTCACGGTTCGATGGACGTCGCAATGAACGCCTGGGCTGCTGAGGTCGAACAAACCTACAAAAAACCAGTCATGTCGTCGTTTCACGCGATGTGGAGCCTCGGGGCCGGACTGGGCGCACTCAGCGGGTTCGGGGCTGTGCAGATGGGCCTGAGTGTGATACAACATTTTCTTTTGGCCGGCGGCGTTGTCGTCGGTCTCGCGCTGATATTGTCATGGGTGTCGTGGACATCTCGCCGGGCGGTATCACCCACTGGTAAGGTTTTTGCGTTGCCATCGGGTGCATTGATCCTTGTCGGGTTCACGGCCCTGTGTGGCGCCTTAGGCGAAGGCGCCGTAGCTGATTGGAGCGCTATTTTCCTGAGAGACGCGACCGGCGCGACGGAAAGCATCGCGGCTTTGGGATATGCGGTGTTCTCGGTCGCGATGGTTGTGTTCCGGTTGGCAGGCGGTTTCGCAATCGCCCGACTCGGGCCGGTTGCAGTCGCCCGCTTTGGCGGAGTGTCTGCGGCGTTGGGTGTATTCTGCGTTGTGTCTGCCGCCGAGGCTGGGCTGGCGCTGACAGGTTTTGCTTTGATGGGGATCGGGTACGCGGTGATCATGCCGCTGGCTTTCAGTAGGGCAGCGAGCGATCCCAACGTGCCTCCTGGGCAGGCCATCGCCAGTGTAGCCACTTTGGGATACGGAGGGTTGCTGATTGGCCCGCCGCTTATTGGGTTTCTGGCAGAGATGCTTACATTGCGCTTAGCATTCATGGTTCTGCTGCCACTGGCTGTATTCATTGTCCTGTTATCCGGCGCGCTGCGGCCCGCCGATTTGGATTGAATGCGGTCGCTCCTGTAACGAGGCAGAGAGCCGGAAAAAACCAAAGCTGGGAGAAGAGCATGCCGATCAAAAACCGCTTCGCCGAATTGCAGGGCGAAATTACAGAATGGCGGCGCGACATTCACGAGAACCCCGAGATTCTGTTCGAAACGCACCGCACCAGTGCGCTGGTCGCCGACAAGCTGCGAGAGTTCGGTTGTGATGAGGTCGTGACGGGTATTGGACGTACCGGCGTCGTTGGTGTGATCAAAGGCAAGACCGATACAAGCGGCAAAGTGATCGGCCTGCGGGCGGATATGGATGCGTTGCCGATTCACGAGGCGACGGGTCTGGACTATGCCTCGAAAACCGACGGGGCGATGCATGCCTGCGGGCATGATGGGCATACTGCGATGCTGCTTGGTGCGACGAAATACTTGTCCGAAACGCGGAATTTTGACGGAACCGTCATCGTTATCTTCCAGCCTGCCGAAGAAGGCGGTGGCGGTGGACGTGAAATGTGCGAGGACGGCATGATGGACCGCTGGGGCATTCAGGAGGTCTATGGCATGCACAACTGGCCGGGGCGCCCGGTGGGCAGCTTCGCAATTCGGCCCGGCGCCTTTTTCGCGGCAACGGACCAATTCGATATTACCTTCGAAGGTAAAGGTGGGCACGCCGCCAAACCCCATGAAACCGTCGACACCACCGTGATGGCCGCGCAGGCTGTTTTGGCTTTGCAGACCATTGCGTCGCGGAACGCAGACCCGATTGATCGCATTGTGGTTTCTGTAACGTCATTCGAAACGTCTTCAAACGCGTTCAACGTGATCCCGCAGACGGTGAAGATCAAAGGGACTGTCCGCACCATGAGCAAGGAAATGCGCGATCTGGCCGAAAAGCGCATTCACGCGATCTGTAACGGTATCGCCACGACGTTCGAAGGCGCAGTCGATGTGACCTATTACCGGGGTTATCCGGTGATGGTGAACAGCGATGAACAGACCGACTTTGCCGCTGACGTTGCGCGTTCGGTTTCAGGCAGCTGCGATGAGGCTCCGTTGATCATGGGAGGCGAGGATTTTGCCTTTATGCTTGAAGAACGCCCGGGAGCCTACATCCTTGTCGGCAATGGTGACACGGCCGCCGTGCATCATCCGGAGTACAACTTCAATGACGAGGCTATTCCGGCCGGGTGCAGTTGGTGGGCGGAAATCGTCGAGCAGCGGATGCCCGCGGCCTGATGGTTCGGACAGATGGGGGCTCTGACCCCACACCCCCGAGGTATTTCCAGCCAGATGAAGAGGGATCTTCGATCGGTCAGGTAAGGTTGAGGTTATTGCACAAAGCGTCGATCACGCCGTCCAGCGCGGATTTCTGAGTGTTCACGCAGGACTTTGCCGCTGCCCGGGCTTTGTGCAAAGCGGCGTCGTCGGACAGCCAGTTGGCGACGGCCCCGGATAGCTGAGTTGCAGAGTTGACCTCGGTCGCGCCCCCGCTGTCAATCAGCGGTGCGAAGGTTTCCGCGAAGTTGAAATAGCCGGGGCCTGTAATCACGGCAGCGCCGGCCTGTGCGGGTTCAAACGGATTGTGACCGCCGATTTCCCGGAGTGACCCGCCCAGGAAAACGATCGGGCACAGAGCGTACCAGGTTCCCGTCTCGCCCAGAGTGTCAGCAACGTAGACCTGCGTTTGTGCGTTGATCTTTTCACTCTTGGAGCGGAATGCAGCTGATTGCCCAGCAGAGTTAAGCAGATCGGTAACTTCCCCCCGTCGCTCGGGGTGGCGGGGGATGAGCAGCAGCAACAGGTCGGGCCGGCGGTTGAGCAGTTCGGCATGGGCCGCCAGAACGGTTTCTTCCTCACCAACATGCGTAGAACTGGCGATCCAGATCGGGCGACCGGCGATTTGCGCGCGGATATCGTCCACCGTGGCCTGATCTATCGGAAGAGGGTCCGACATCGCCTTGAGATTGGTGCCCGGCTGTACCCGCTCAGCGTTCGCGCCCATGTCGATCAGGTTTTTCGCTGTTTGGTCATTTTGGGTCAGGAACAGCGTGAAGTGGTCCAGAATGAACCGGGCGGTTTGGGGGCGTTTCTTCCAACCCTCGACTGACTTTTTCGATAGACGCGCATTGAGCAGAGCCAGCGGAACGCCCCGATTGGACGCTTTAACGATTAGACGGGGCCAGATTTCGCTTTCGACAAAGATGCCTGCGTCCGGACGCCAGTGGTCCAGAAAACGCTGCACCGGGCCAGCGGTATCCAGTGGCGGGTATTGGTGGCGCGTGCGTGGCGGCATCCGTTTTTCGATCAGCGCGGCAGAGGTGGGAGTGCCGGAGGTGATTAGAAACTCTGCATCAGGCGAGCGCTCGCCCAGACGTTTGATCAGGCTTATGACCGACAGTGTCTCGCCCACGCTGGCTGCATGGAACCAGATCAGCCGCCCATCCGGGCGGGGTAGACTGGCATGGCCTAAGCGCTCCTGTTGCCGGGTGTCTGGGACGTCTGCGGCTTGTAGTTTTTTGCGAACCGTGCGCCAGACCAGGGGACCCGCAACAGAAGTCAGGCCGCAATACAATTGGTACAGCAGCGTTGGCCGGTCAGATCGGGCTGGCACGTCAGCCGCCTGTGTGGCTCATGTGGCGGCTCATCTGGCCGTCGACCGCCTGGCGCGAATAGTCGAAATCGTGCCCTTTGGGTTTGAGGTTGATCGCCGAACGGATAGCGTCCTCAAGCGGTTGGTCCGTATCGGGGTGATCCCGCAATGCACCGCGCAGATCGGCCATATCCTCTTGTCCAAGGCACATGTACAGCTCACCCGTGCAGGTCAGGCGCACCCTGTTGCAGCTTTCGCAGAAGTTATGGGACAAAGGCGTGATGAAGCCAATCTTTTGGCCCGTATCCTCTAGCCGTACATAGCGTGCAGGGCCGCCGGTGCGTTCCGCAAGATCTGTCACTGCATAGTGGTTTTCGTATTCCTTGCGCACGTCCTTTAGCGACCAGTACTGGTCCAGGCGATCCTCGTTGCCGATATCACCCATCGGCATGACCTCGATCCAGGTCAGGTCCATGTCACGCTCGGCGCACCATTCTGTGATCTTGGGCAGTTCCGGTTCGTTGAAGCCCTTCAGGGCCACGGCATTTATCTTGATCCGCAGACCAGCCTTTTGGGCGGCATCGATACCGGTCAGCACCTGCTTCAGTCGGCCCCAGCGCGTGACTTTGGAAAACTTATCCTCGTCCAGCGTGTCCAGCGAGACATTAACCCGACGCACACCGGCAGCGTACAGATCATCGGCAAAGCGATGCAGCTGCGAACCGTTGGTGGTCAGCGTCAGCTCTTTCAGCGCCCCGCTTTCCAGGTGACGGGTCATCGAGTTGAAAAACGTCATTATGTTGCGACGCACCAGAGGCTCGCCACCGGTGATGCGCAGCTTTTCGACGCCCATGTTCACGAAGGTCGAGCACATGCGGTCCAGCTCTTCCAGAGTCAGCAAGTCTTTCTTGGGCAGAAAGGTCATGTCCTCGGACATGCAATAGACACAGCGGAAATCGCAGCGATCCGTTACGGATACGCGGAGATAGGTGATAGCACGTGCAAACGGGTCGATGAGCGGAGCAGTCATGCGACATAGGTAAAGCTGCAACCGCCCTGCGGCAAGGGCGAACTGTGCTTTGCGCTGGTACAGATGAGCGCAGGACGGTAGGCTTGCGTCATGAGGTATGCGTTTTTGGCTTTTATTGTTCTGGTGGCGGGATGTGACACCGTGCGGTCGACAACTGACCGTGTCTTTGGTGGTGAGAAGACACCCGAAGAAGCAGAATCCGCCGCTGTGGAAGAGGTGGTAGAGCCACAGCCCGTCGCAGTCACAGCGGACGGATGGGTCGGGCCAAAGACCACAATCGCGGGGTTGGGCGACCCAACAACGCCGGGTCGTTGGCTGGAAACGCCGCTGGTCGAGACCGAAATCACGGGTCGGGTCGTCGTGCCCAGAACTGGCGCGCAGGCATACATTACTCTGGTTCCAGCCTCTGGCCCGGCTGGGGGCGGAAGCCGTCTTTCACTGGATGCGATGCGGGCGTTGTTGCTGCCGTTTGATGAGCTGGTCGAGTTGGAAATCTATTCCAACTAACCCTTCAGATATTTACCGGCCTCCTTTCGCGCAAAGGGTTTCATCGCCTCTCCGTGCGTATCGAGAAAGACAATCACGCGGTCCGGATCGTGCTTGGACAGCTCGCGCAGCCACCAGGCGATAGATTTCTGAATAAACCAATCCCGGTCAGACACAAATCCTGCGGCCCAGCCGAGAATTCGGTCGCGGCGTGTCAGGTCATCAGGCTTTGGGTGGTTTTGCTTGGTCCAGGGCAGGGTGGCCACCAGCACTGCGCGCCGTGACCACATGTGGTCCGAGGTTGTCCACGCTTCTACCTGATCCAACCGCGTCGGCTCGGCCGACAAACGCTTTTGCATCGCCATGCAGGCGTGGTCCGCAACGGCCCAAGCATCAAAATCGGGTAGCCAGCTTTGCAACAGGTCCCACACTGCGTCGTCCGGTCGGATGCGGGCCTGCGTCAGCAGTTTCGCAGCGGCGAGGCGGCCTTCGTGGATATTCGTCTGCCACAGCGAATCCGCAAGGCCCACGCGCGCGGCGACATCCAATTCCTGTCGCCATGCTTTGGTGAGGTCATTCAGGATAGGATTGGCCACGCCCAAATAGGGGCGCTCGACCTTGTGATACGCGGCCATCTGTTCACTGCGCTCTGGATCGGAGTGAGCCTTTATCTGGTCCAGATAGGTTTCAAGCATCAAACAGCTCAGGTCAAGGAACGCGTAGGTTTGCCATCTATGGTCTGATGGTTTTTTTCAACCCAATAGGATTGGATCTGCTCGTCAGACTTGCCATCGACCCACTTTTGCATCGTGTCCCGTTCGGATTGGTACTCCATGAAAGGAACGGCATAGCCGCACGAGGTCTGAACCAGATCGATGTCCAGATCATAGATTTGCCGGGCGCTGCGGTGGGTCGGGAACAGATCGGCCAATTTGTCCCAGTCTTCGTCACCGACATGCAGAGTATGTGCGGTCCCGTAGGTGCGCAGGATCATTGGCCGCGTCGTGAACGAGCACCACATCAGCGTCATTCGATTGACCTCGAGCAGATGCCCTGCGGTTTCGTTACCGCTGCCGGTCAGGTTCATCCAAGCAATCCGGTTCGGGCCAAGAACACGCAGAGAATCCATGCCTTTGGGCGAGATATTGACCCGCCCATCCGGCGCCGCTGTGCCAACGAAGAACAGATGCTGTTCTTCGATGAACTTGCGCTTTGCATCATCCAGTTCCGCGAATTGCTTGGCCATGATTCACTCCACCGTAACGGATTTCGCCAGATTGCGTGGCTGGTCCACATCGGTGCCCTTGGCCACCGCTGTGTGATAGGCCAGCAGTTGAGCTGGTACCGAGTACAGGATCGGCGCAAGGCTTGGGTGAACATACGGCATCCGGATCACGCTCCAGACGCCATCTTCAGCCTCGGCAATGCCATCGTCGTCTGAGACGAGGATGACCTTACCCTTGCGCGCCATCACCTCTTGCATGTTCGACACGGTCTTATCAAACAACGTGTCGCGCGGGGCCATGACGACCACTGGCATATTCTTGTCGATCAGAGCGATGGGTCCATGCTTCAGTTCACCCGATGCATAACCTTCGGCATGGATGTAGCTGATTTCCTTGAGTTTCAATGCCCCTTCCATCGCCAGCGGATACATCAGCCCACGCCCCAGGAACAGAACATCTCGGGCCTCAGACAGGCGCTGAGCGGACGTCTTGATGGCCGGGTTCTGATCCAACGCTGCATTCAACACCGTTGGCAGTCCGCGCAACGCGGCATAGTGGTCGGCCAGTTTCTCGTCGGTCAGCGTGCCGCGATCCGCAGCCGCCTTGAGCGCCAGCATCAAAAGAACGCTCAGCTGACATGTGAACGCCTTGGTCGAAGCCACGCCGATCTCAACGCCAGCATGGATAGGAAGGGCAATATCGCTTTCGCGCGCAATCGAGCTTTCGGGGACGTTGACGACCGAAACGATCTTGTCCGCCTTGCCCTCGCAGTACCGGAGTGCCGCCAGAGTGTCGGCGGTCTCACCCGATTGACTGACGAACAGCGCGGCTGTGCGATCACTGATAGGCGGCTCACGATAGCGGAATTCGCTGGCGATATCGACCTCGACCGGCATTTGCGCCAGTTGCTCGAACCAGTATTTCGCGGTCAGGCATGCGTAAAATGCCGTGCCGCAGGCCACCATGGTCAAACGATCCAGCTTGGCGAAATCCAGATCGGTGTCCGGCAGAACCACTTGATCGCCGCCGCTGGGCAGGTAGGACCGGATCGCGTCGGCAATCACCACGGGCTGTTCCGCAATTTCCTTAGACATGTAGTGCTTGTGGCCGTTCTTGCCGGTACGCGTATGATCCAGCTTGATCCGACGCGTTTCACGGTTCGCCAGTTCACCCTCTTCGTTGCGAATTTCCAGAGAGTTTCGGGTCAGTACCGCACGGTCGCCTTCCTCAAGATAGGTTATGCGATCGGTCAGTGGAGCCAGCGCGATGGCGTCTGAACCTACATACATCTCGCCATCTCCGTGCCCGACGGCTAGTGGTGATCCTTTACGTGCAGCGATAATCAGGTCGTCCTGCCCATCGAAAAGGAAGGCCAAAGCAAACGCACCTTCCAGTCGGTCGATGGTCTTGAACGCGGCTTGAACGGGAGAAAGGCCAGTCTCCAGGTAGTGTTCGGTCAACAGAGCGACGGTTTCGGTATCGGTTTCAGTCGTGAAATCAATCCCATGCTCAGCTAGTTCCTCACGCAGCTCTCGATAGTTTTCGACAATACCGTTATGCACAACGGCCACTGGTCCGGCTTTGTGTGGGTGTGCGTTGGTGACTGAAGGCGCTCCGTGTGTGGCCCAACGTGTGTGACCAATACCAGATTTTCCGGGCAGGGGATTATGAACCAGCAAATCGCTGAGGTTGACCAGCTTGCCCACCGCCCTGCGCCGTTGAAGTTTGCCGTCATTGACAGTAGCGATCCCGGCACTGTCGTAGCCGCGATACTCCAGTCGCTTTAGTGCCTCCACCAGGGTGGGCGCGGCCTCGTGCTCGCCCAGTACACCAACAATACCACACATAAATTAGGCTCCTTTGTTTCGGCGTGCTTTCTTCGCCTTCAACATATCAAATAATTTCTTTGCATAACCGGGCTTATTTTCCTGCTTGGCCCGTGCCATGGCCAGAGCGTCGGGTTCGACATCGCGTGTAACAACCGTGCCAGCGGCTGTCATCGCACCGTCACCCACATTCACCGGTGCCACCAGCATTGTGTTCGAGCCAACAAAGACGTTTTCACCAATCGTTGTACGGTGTTTGTTAAAGCCGTCATAGTTGCAGGTGATCGTGCCTGCGCCGATATTGGATTTTGCTCCAACAATAGAGTCGCCGATGTAACTCAAATGGTTAACTTTCGCACCTTCGGCGATTTCAGTGTTCTTCAGTTCGACGAAATTGCCGATACGCGTGTTTTCTGCCAATTCCGTACCTGGGCGCAATCGGGCATGCGGCCCAACGATTGAACCTCTGCTTATGTGGCAGCCTTCAAGGTGTGAAAACGACCGGATTGTTGCGCCGCTTTCAACAGTGACGCCCGGTCCGAAAACGACATTGGGTTCGATAACAGTGTCTCGTCCAATAATCGTGTCGGCGGCCAAGTACACAGTTTCCGGTGCCATCAACGTTACGCCCAGCGCCAGGAGTTCGCCGCGAGCACGTGCCTGGAATTCCGCGTCTGCCGCAGCAAGATCAGCGCGAGAGTCCACACCCAAAGTTTCTGCCTCGTCGCATTTGATAGCAGTGGCTGAAAGCCCGCGTGCATTGGCCAGAGATACGACTTCCGTCAGGTAATACTCACCCGTGGCATTGTCATTGCCGATCTGGTCAATCAGTTCGAACAGCAGTTTTGCGTTGCAGGTCAGAAGCCCGCTATTAGTAAAGCGGATTGCACGCTGCTCCTCGGTTGCTTCTTTATATTCGACTACTTTCGTCAACCGGTCGCCATCCATGATCAATCGGCCATAACGCGGTTGAACTTCGGCAATATCAAAACCAAGCATGACCAGGTCGAATGAGGCGCGCGCCTCGATCATGCGTTCCAACGTTCTTGGGTCGATAAACGGAGTGTCGCCATAAAGGACAATGACATCGCCTTCGAAACCTTCAAGCGCATCGCGCGCCTGAGCAACGGCATGCGCCGTTCCCAATTGTTCTTCCTGCACAACGATCTGAGCTGTTTCATCCTCGGCATTGGCGACCTCGGCGACGGCCTCTGAACCGTGACCGGTGACAATAACAGTCCGCTCGGGCGACAGAACGGCACCTGCGCGCATTGCGTGGACCAACATCGGGGTTTGGGCAATCGGGTGTAGAACTTTTGGGGTATCCGAATTCATCCTGGTGCCTTTTCCGGCGGCAAGGATGACAAGGGCAATACTCATGAAATCGATTTCTCTTTGTGTTTTTTCGCCGCCCGTTTTATCCGCTGAGTTCAAAGGCGCAAGCGGTACGGGCATCAAACAAGATTGCCGTTTGCAACACTTACGGCGAAGACCCGCCGAATTAGGAGGCAATATGCGTACGGTAATCTTTGATCTGGACGGGACTTTGGCCGATACATCGGGCGATCTTCTGGCCGCAGCCAACCACTGTTTCCGCCATATGGGTCACGGCGACGTACTGGTTCATGGAGAGGACGCGGCGATTGCCTTGCGTGGGGGGCGAATGATGCTGACGCATGGCCTGAAAAGGGTTGGTGCGTACGATGATGCGACCGTTCAGGCCTACTATCCGATGCTGCTGAACGCTTATTCTGAAGATATCGATACGCATACGCAGTTCTATCCCGGTGCGCTTGATGCGGTTGAGGGGTTGAGAGCTGCGGGCTACGGTGTTGGCATCTGTACAAATAAACCCGAGGCTTTGGCGCATCAGTTGCTCACTCAGATGGGCGTGCGGGATCAGTTTGCTTCGCTGGTGGGGGCAGACACTTTGCCAGTACGCAAGCCTGACCCGGAACCTTTGCGCGAGGCCGCCCGCCGGGCAGGTGGGCACCCTGATCTATGTGTGCTGATCGGCGATTCTGACACGGATCGGAACACGGCCCGTGCTGCAGGCGTGCCTTCGGTACTGGTCACGTTTGGCCCGTCGGGCGCCGATATGGCTGAGCTGGAACCCGAAGCATTGCTCCACCATTTCGATGATCTGCCGGGATTGGTGGCAGAGTTGATTGGCGTGGCCGCGCAATCCCTTGACCCAAACGTCTTGCAGGACCAGAACAATCCCATGACAGAGACATTCACCGGCAGTTTTACCCAACAGGAACCCATCCCCGAAGAGGCGGTTGAGGCCGCCCTGGCCGTTTTGCGGCACGGGCGTTTGCACCGCTACAACGTTGTTCCCGGAGAACTGGGTGAAACGGCGCTTTTGGAACAGGAATTTGCCGCCCAAATGGGGGCGAAATACTGTCTGGCCGTGTCGTCGGGCGGGTATGCGCTGGCCACTGCATTGCGGGCTGTAGGTATAAAGCCGGGCGATCAGGTTCTGACCAATGCATTCACTTTGGCACCTGTGCCGGGGTCAATCGCCTCGGTCAACGCGCGCCCGGTTTTTGTGGGCGTGACCGAAGACTTGACGATCGATCTGGATGATCTTGAGGCCAAGCTGGATCAGGCGCGCGTTCTGATGCTCAGCCATATGCGCGGGCATCTTTGTGACATGGACCGGCTGATGAAAATGTGTGACGCCGCTGGTGTGATCGTGATCGAGGATTGCGCCCACACGATGGGTGCCGCGTGGCGCGGGCAGCTGTCGGGCCGACAGGGAGCGATCGGCTGTTATTCGTGTCAGACCTACAAACACGTCAATTCGGGTGAGGGCGGGCTGCTGATTACCGATGACGAGGAGCTGGCGGCAAAGGCAACGATGTTGTCGGGGTCGTACATGCTGTATGAGCGGCACCTTGCTGCGCCGGGGCCTGACGTGTTTGAGCGGATCAAATACAACACGCCCAATGTTTCGGGCCGGATGGACAACTTGCGCGCGGCAATCCTGCGCCCGCAATTGCGGGATCTGAACCGGCAGGTTGAGCGCTGGAATGAACGCTATTTCGAGATCGAAAAAGGCCTGCGCGGAACGCCTGGCCTAACCATAGTCGAACGCCCCGAGGCCGAGACATTCGTGGGGTCTTCAATCCAGTTCTTGTTGCTGGATTGGTCGCCGGAGCGGGTAAACGAAGTGATCAAGCGCTGTGCTGCGCGCGGGGTCGAGCTCAAGTGGTTTGGCGGTGCCGAACCGTCGGGGTTCACGTCGCGCTATGACAGCTGGCGATATGCCGACAGTTCGCCAATGCCCAAAAGTGACCGTATCCTTGCCGGGATCGTGGATATGCGCGTCCCGCTGACCTTTTCGCTGGAGGACTGCGACCTGATTGCCCGGATCATCCGGGCAGAGGTCAGCGCCGTCTATCAGTCGTAGCCCAATCGAGTGCGCGTGACGCGCACGCTTATTTCTTGGAAACCGCCGCCCCGATCCGGGCGGCGGTTTGTTTTTGGGATGCTGTCGTTGACCCCTTTCAGATTCGCTGCTATTTATTGAACAACTGTTCATTAATGCGAAAGAGGAGATCGCTTATGTTCACGGCGACCATGCAATTTGATTTGGGTGAGGACGTGAACGCCCTGCGCGAAATGGTGCACCGTTGGGCGCAGGAGCGGGTCAAGCCAATGGCGGGCGAAGTCGATTCCTCGAACGCCTTTCCAAATGAGCTTTGGAAAGAAATGGGCGATCTGGGCATGCTGGGCATCACAGTGTCCGAGGAATACGGCGGGGCAGGCATGTCATATCTGGCCCACACCGTCGCGGTGGAAGAGGTTGCGCGGGCCTCGGCCTCGGTTTCTTTGTCCTACGGAGCGCATTCAAACCTGTGCGTCAATCAGATCAAGCTGAATGGCAATGACGAGCAGAAGGCGAAGTATTTGCCGCGTCTGGTCTCAGGCGAACATGTCGGCGCGCTGGCCATGTCCGAAGCCTCGGCGGGATCCGACGTTGTGTCGATGAAGCTGCGCGCGGAAAAGCGAAACGACCACTATCGTTTGAATGGCAACAAATACTGGATTACCAATGGACCGGACGCCGATACTCTGGTCGTCTATGCCAAGACCGATCCGGAGGCCGGTTCAAAGGGCATTACGGCCTTTCTAATCGAAAAAGAAATGAAGGGTTTCTCGACCTCGCCCCATTTCGACAAGCTGGGCATGCGGGGGTCGAACACGGCCGAACTGATCTTTGAGGACGTCGAAGTGCCCTTCGAAAACGTGCTGGGCGAAGAGGGCAAAGGCGTCGCTGTTCTGATGTCCGGGCTGGACTATGAACGCGTTGTTTTGGCCGGGATCGGAACCGGGATCATGGCTGCCTGCCTGGACGAAATCATGCCGTATCTGGCCGAGCGCAAGCAGTTCGGCAAACCCATCGGCAGCTTCCAGCTGATGCAGGGCAAGATCGCGGATATGTACACCGCGATGAACTCTGCTCGTGCTTATGTATATGAGGTTGCCAAGGCGTGTGACCGGGGCGATGTAACCCGTCAGGATGCGGCGGCGTGCTGCCTCTACGCCTCGGAGCAGGCGATGTCGCAGGCGCATCAGGCCGTGCAGGCGATGGGCGGGGCAGGGTTCCTGGCGGACTCGGCGGTCAGCCGAATTTTCCGCGATGCAAAGCTGATGGAAATCGGCGCGGGCACTAGCGAAATCCGCCGGATGCTGATCGGGCGCGAACTCATGAACGAGATGCTCTGAGATAAAAAACGCCCCGCAGACGAGGTAACTGCGGGGCGCTTTCCCGTAAAGGATCAGAACTTATGGACGTAGGATACGCCAACAAGGAAGGGATCGATTTCGGTTTTGCCGATTTTCGTTCCGTTGAGCTTGACATCCGAGTCAATGTCAAACCAGCGGACGTTCAGACGAACGGCGCCGTTATCAGAGACCATGTAATCCAGACCGGCCTGCAGCGAGACACCAAAGGAGTTGTCGACTTTCAGGTCGCCCAGCGGGGATTTCTCGTCGAAGAAGATCGTGTAGTTCAGGCCGGCGCCGACATAGGGCTTCCACGCGCTGTTGGTCGGGAAGTGATAGTTCAGCGACAGGGTGGGCGGCAGGTGCTTGACGCTGCCCGCGTCGACGCTTCCACCCAGGGTCACGTTGTGTTTGAACGGCGTTGCGGCCAGCAGTTCGATACCCAGGTTGTCGCGGATGAAGTATTCGGCGGTGAAGATCGGGCGGGTGTCCGAGTCGATCTCGGCCTTTTGTCCGGCCAAGGTGCCGTTGTCGGATTTGGGGTCGAGGTAACCGACACCGACACCGACGGTCCAGTCTCCCTGCGACTGGGCGAGTGCGGGGGCGGCAAGCGCCACCAACGCGGTGGAAAGGGTCAAAGCGGCGAGTTTCTTTTGCATGGTCTTGCCTTTGGTTTTGTTGATGAAACCGCTTTGACAGCCGCAATGTGTCTGCACTCTGATCTGCATCAAATCTGTGTGACGGATTCAGGGGAAGTTTCAGCGTCAAAGCCCCAAAAAATAAGGAGTTTCCGGTATGGTAGACGCTAATCGCATACCGGGTTTGCACCCAGCGGGTGGCTGGGATATTCCGCCACGTCTGAACATGGCGCGTCAGTGTCTGGCCCAGGCGCCAGAGCAGGTCGCGTTGATTGATCTGACCGGGGCAGGTGAGCGGCGCGTAGCCTATCGGCAGCTCGCTGAAATGACGGACGGGCTTGCGCGCGCGTTGTTAAAAAAGGTGCAGCCGGGTGACCGCGTGGGCGTCTTGCTCAGCCAGTCGCCCTGGTGCGCGGCGGCGCATCTGGCGATCTGGAAGATGGGCGCGATCTCGGTGCCTTTGTTCAAATTGTTCAAGCAGGATGCCTTGCGTTCTCGTGTGGGCGATGCCGGAGCGCGGGTTGTGCTGACCGACCCGGACGGTGCCGCTCTGTTGGGCGATTTGGCTGAGCCGTTGATGGTGGATCAGATTGATGAGGGTGGCGATCCGGTACCCTTTGCAGACACCGGCCCCGAGGATCCGGCGGTTCTGATCTACACCTCAGGCACGACGGGCAGCCCAAAGGGCGCGTTGCATGGCCACCGGGTTCTGACGGGGCACCTGCCCGGCGTCTCGATCAGCCACAACAACCTGCGTGATGGAGATTGCCTGTGGACACCGGCCGACTGGGCCTGGATCGGCGGGCTGTTCGACATCCTTATGCCGGGTTTGGCGCTGGGCATTCCGGTTGTTGCGGCGCGCCTGGACAAATTCTCTCCCGAGGCCTGCGCAGACGTGATTGAGCGGGGCGGGGTGCGGAACGTATTTTTCCCTCCGACTGCATTGCGCATGTTGAAAGCTGCGGGTCAATCCATTCCGGGGCTGCGGTCCGTTGCTTCGGGCGGTGAGCCGCTGGGGGCCGAGATGCTTGCCTGGGGGCAACAGACGTTTGGCCTGACCATCAACGAGTTCTATGGCCAGACCGAATGCAACATGGTCGTATCCTCCTGCTCGGAGGAATTCCCGGTGCGGCCTGGTTGCATCGGCAAGCCGGTGCCGGGGCATGAGGTTGCGGTGATTGATGAAGACGGCACTCCGACCGACGAAGAGGGCGACGTGGCCATCCGGCGCGGCTCGGCTTCAATGCTGTTGGATTATTGGAACCGGCCCGTGGCGACGGTTGAGAAGTTCCGGGGTGATTGGCTGATCACCGGAGATCGCGGCGTGTGGGACGGCGACTACCTGCGTTTTGTGGGCCGCGACGATGATGTGATTACTTCGGCTGGCTACCGCATCGGTCCGGCCGAGATCGAGGATTGCCTGCTGACCCACCCGGCGGTGGCGACGGTGGGCGTGGTCGGCAAGCCTGATCCGCTGCGGACCGAGATCGTGAAAGCCTACGTCGTGCTGAAGCCCGAAGCCGAAGCTGAGGAACGAGAGTTGCAGGAATGGGTCAAGGACCGCCTTGCGCATTACTCTTACCCGCGCGAGGTGGCGTTTCTGGAGGAATTACCGATGACGGTAACGGGGAAGGTGATCCGAAAAGAATTGAAGGTGCGTGCAGCGGCGGAGAGGGCTGTATGAAACACCTGCTGATTATCATTCCGTTGTGCATGGCTGACGCAGGCGAGGCAGTCGCTGAAACCGCTCCCATGCCGATAAATGTCTTGGAGTGGTTCGACGGTTGTGCCCAGCTAACTCAGGCCTCGAACGGTATGGTCATGGATATCAACTGTGCGGACCTTGCTATTGAATACTGCACTACTGGTCGAGTTGAAGGTAAACGTTTGCAATGCCTAGCTGATCTTTCCGAGCACATCGTTTTTCTTTCGACAGCTATCAAAAACGATTTGCCTAAAAAAATCGAAGGATCAAGTTGGGCTGCACGAAATTATGAACGTAAGTACTCAGAATTGGATGAAGACGTTTTTGATGTTTGCGATGCGTCTCCCATTGAAGGAATCCCCTTAGATATGTGGTGCGACATCTATTTGAACTCGGGAGATTGGGTGCAATGGCGTTATCTACAGCGACTTACCTTGGAGGTTAAGCAATGAAACTCACTTCCAAAACCATGCCCGCCTCCGAGGGCTTCAAGGCAAACCGCGCGGCTCATCTGGACGCACTGGCGCAAATCTCTGCCGCTGCTGAAGCGGCCCGCATGGGCGGAGGAGAGAAATCCCGCGCGCGGCATGAATCGCGCGGCAAGATGTTGCCTCGGCGCCGGGTGGCGAACTTGTTGGACCCGGGGTCTCCGTTCCTGGAAATTGGCGCGACGGCCGCGCATGGAATGTATGGCGATGCCGCGCCGAGTGCCGGTGTTGTGGCAGGCATTGGCCGGGTGCAGGGGCAAGAGGTCATGGTGGTGTGCAACGACGCCACCGTGAAGGGCGGCACCTATTACCCGATGTCGGTCAAGAAGCACCTGCGCGCACAGGAGATCGCCGAGGAAAACCATCTGCCCTGTATCTATCTGGTCGACAGCGGCGGCGCGAATCTGCCCAATCAGGATGAGGTCTTTCCCGACCGCGACCACTTTGGCCGCATCTTCTACAATCAGGCGCGGATGAGCGCGAAGGGTATCCCTCAGATCGCCGTGGTAATGGGCTCGTGCACGGCGGGCGGGGCCTATGTGCCTGCGATGTCGGATGTGACGATCATTGTGAAAGAGCAGGGCACGATCTTTCTGGCCGGCCCGCCCTTGGTCAAGGCCGCGACCGGAGAAATCGTCAGTGCCGAAGACTTAGGTGGGGGCGACGTTCACACGCGCCTGTCTGGCGTGGCGGATTATCTGGCCGAGGATGACGCCCACGCGCTCGCCTTGGCGCGTCGTGCGGTCGGATCGCTGAACCGGCGCAAACCGCAGACCGTGGATTGGGCCAGCCCCGAAGATCCCGCCTATGACCCAGAGGAAATTCTCGGTGTCGTTCCCGGCGACCTGCGCACGCCTTACGACATCCGCGAGGTGATCGCACGGCTGGTCGATGGTTCTCGGTTCGATGAGTTCAAGCCTCGGTTCGGTGAGACACTTGTGACCGGATTTGCCCATGTCAAAGGCTGCCCGGTCGGGATCATTGCCAACAATGGCGTGCTGTTTTCTGAGGCCGCGCAGAAGGGCGCGCATTTTGTTGAACTGTGCTCGCAGCGCAAAATCCCTTTGGTCTTCTTGCAGAACATCACTGGGTTCATGGTCGGTCGGAAATACGAAAACGAGGGCATCGCGCGGCACGGGGCCAAGATGGTGACGGCGGTGGCTACGACGAATGTGCCAAAGATCACAATGTTGGTCGGCGGATCGTTTGGCGCGGGGAATTACGGAATGGCAGGCCGCGCTTATCAGCCTCGGTTCCTATGGACATGGCCCAACTCGCGGATTTCCGTGATGGGCGGTGAGCAGGCTGCGGGCGTTCTCGCCACTGTCAAACGCGACGGGATCGAGCGGCAGGGCGGCACGTGGTCGGCCGAAGAAGAGGCCGAGTTCAAACGCCCGACACTGGAGATGTTCGAGGAGCAGTCGCATCCGCTTTATGCTTCGGCGCGGCTATGGGATGACGGCATCATCGACCCACGCAAAAGCCGCGATGTACTGGCTCTGTCGTTGAGTGCCGCATTGAACGCCCCAATTGAGGAGACACGTTTCGGCGTGTTCAGGATGTGATGAACATGGCACTGCAAGATGTATTGGCCCGGTATCCCAGCGCACAAACCTTCAAATTCGGCGACAGCGCAATGATGAGCGCCGAGTTGCTTTCACTGGTGCGTGCAGGCCGGAAAACGGCAACCTGCGGCGCGCTGAGGGACTATCCGGATGGCAGCCCCGAGACACCGGTCGTTGGGCGGCGCGACATCGCTTTGGAATGGGATGGACGTCCTGCGCTGGTTATCGAGACCGTCAATGTCTCGGTCTGCCGTTTCTGTGATATGAGCGAGGATTTCGCGTTGGCCGAGGGCGAAAACGAAACGCTAGGGGGATGGCGCGAGGATCATCGCCGATACTTTGAGCGTAATGGTGGTTTCGATCCAGAGATGGAATTGTTGTGCGAACGGTTCCGCCTAATCGAAGATCTGGCGGTTGAGGGGTAAGAGATGGTCAACAAAATCCTGATTGCCAATCGGGGCGAGATCGCCTGCCGGGTCATGGAAACGGCTCAGAAGATGGGAGTCGCCTGCGTTGCCGTGTATTCAGACGCTGATGCCTCGGCAAAACATGTGCAGATGGCGGATGAGGCGGTTCATATCGGCAGCGCGGCCCCTGCGGAGAGCTATCTTAAGGGCGATGTGATCATTCAGGCGGCGCTGGATTCAGGCGCGCAAGCGATCCACCCAGGCTATGGGTTTCTGTCCGAAAACCCCGATTTCGTGGATGCGGTCGAGGCTGCGGGGCTGACCTTCATCGGGCCATCGGCGGACGCGATCCGCAAGATGGGCCTCAAGGACGCGGCCAAGGTTTTGATGGAGAAAGCGGGCGTACCTGTTGTGCCGGGCTATCACGGTGACAATCAGGACCCTGAACATCTGGCGGGGGCTGCTGACACCATCGGATACCCGGTTTTGATCAAGGCCGTTGCTGGCGGAGGCGGCAAGGGCATGCGGTTGGTCGAGCGTCCGGAGGATTTTGCCTCGGCGCTGGACAGCGCCCGTGGAGAGGCGCGGACCGCGTTTGGCAATGATGCGGTACTGGTCGAAAAGTTTGTCGCCAAGCCGCGCCATATCGAGGTGCAGGTGTTTGGCGACGGTACTCATGCCGTACATCTGTTCGAACGGGATTGCTCGCTGCAGCGTCGCCACCAGAAGGTGATCGAAGAAGCTCCTGCCCCCGGCATGACGGCTGAGATGCGCGAAGCGATGGGGCAGGCGGGCGTGCGCGCCGCTGAGGCGATCGGTTACAAGGGCGCGGGGACGGTTGAGTTCATCGTGGATGCCTCGGACGGCCTGCGCCCGGATCGGTTCTGGTTCATGGAGATGAACACGCGTCTTCAGGTGGAGCATCCGGTGACTGAGGCAATTACCGGCGTTGATCTGGTGGAATGGCAATTACGTGTCGCATCAGGCGAGACGCTGCCGAAGCGTCAGGAGGACCTGTCGATTTCGGGCCATGCGTTCGAGGCGCGCCTATACGCCGAGGATGTGCCGAAAGGCTTTCTGCCGGCGACTGGTACGCTGACGCATCTGCAGTTCCCGGCGGCTTGTCGTGCCGACAGTGGCGTGCGCTCGGGCGATACGATCAGCCCGTGGTACGACCCGATGATCGCCAAGGTGATCGTCCACGGCCCCACGCGTGCCGTTGCGCTGGAGCAGTTGCACCGCGCCCTGCAAGGGACCGAAGTTGCAGGAACTGTGACGAACCTCAGCTTTCTTGGCGCGTTGACCAGACATCAGGGATTCGCCGCTGGTGATGTGGATACTGGTTTGATCGGGCGCGATCTGGACGCTCTGGTTCAGGAGGCGCCAATCCCGGCTAAATCGATTGTCGCTGCCGCGATGACGGCATTGAATCTGGTCAATACAGGTGAGGAAACGGGATTTTCTCTTTGGGCTCCGCTGCATCGGGCCGTTCAGTTGCGGTCTGAGGACGTCATCGATCTGGGTGTGCAGGTCGAAGGTCCGAACCGACAGCTGTGGCAAGTGGGCCGCGAGACCATCTTGGCGGAGCGTGGTGCGGGGGGATGGAGCATCAACGGCGAAGCGATGCCGCGCGTTGCCACCTCGGGTTCTCGGATCACGGTATTCCAAAACTATGGGCAAGCTCTTGATATCGTTGACCCTCTGGACCGCGATTCCAGTTCTTCCGGCGATACAAACGTAATCGAAGCCCCCATGCCCGGTCTGGTCAAAGCAGTCTTTGCCGAAGTGGGTCAAGCGGTTCAGGAAGGAGACCGGCTGGCAATTCTGGAAGCGATGAAGATGGAACATTCCCTATTGGCCGCGCGCGATGGCGTCGTTGCCGAGGTGCTGACGGACGCGGGTGCGCAGGTCGAAGCCGGAGCCGCGCTGGTCCGGTTGGAGGAGGAATGATCTGTCCCGTTTCCGCGCAACGTGGCACAGTCGGTTTGAATACCGCAATCAGAAAAGGGCACAGCCATGGGTGATCGGGTCGAAATCTTTGAGGTGGGTCCGCGCGACGGGTTGCAGAATGAAAAGCGAGAGATACCGGTCTCCGAAAAAGTGGCTCTGGTCGATTGCCTCAGCCGGGCCGGTTTCAATCGTATCGAAGTAGCCAGCTTTGTCTCGCCCAAGTGGGTGCCGCAAATGGCGGGCAGTGCGGATGTGTTGGCCGGGATTAAGCGGGCCGATGGGGTGCGCTATGCTGCGCTGACGCCAAACATGCGGGGCTATGAAGACGCGCTGGCGGCTAAGGCAGATGAGATAGCGGTGTTTGCTTCGGCCTCCGAGGGGTTCTCGAAAGCCAATATCAACGCGACCATCGAAGAATCCATCGAACGCTTTGCGCCTATCCTGGAAGCTGCGCGCCATATTGACCTGCCCGTGCGTGGGTATGTGTCCTGCGTCACCGATTGCCCCTATGACGGCCCGACTCCGCCTGAGAAAGTGGCCGAGGTTGCGGACCGGCTGTTCTCGCTGGGATGTTATGAGGTCTCGCTAGGGGACACGATCGGGCAGGGAACCCCCGACACCATCGCCCATATGCTGCTGGCGGTTCGTGAGCGTGTGCCGATGACTCGTCTGGCAGGTCATTTCCACGACACCAACGGGCGGGCGATTGACAATATCGACGCCGCGCTGGCGCTGGGTGTTCGGGTTTTTGACAGTGCTGTCGGTGGGTTGGGCGGCTGCCCTTACGCGCCCGGAGCTGCAGGGAACGTGGCCACCGAGGCGGTTGTCGCCCACTTGGAGCGGCTTGGATATCAGACCGGGATTGACGAGGACGTCATCGAAGAGGCCGCGCAGATGGCGCGCGCCATGCGGTCGGAGTAAGGAGCATTCATGTTTGAAACCATTTCGGTGACCACGGACGCCCGCGGCGTGGCCACTCTGACACTGGATCGTGCCGAAAAGCATAACGCCATGTCGGCGCAAATGATTACCGAGTTGACACAGGCGACTGACCAGCTTGGCGAGGATGACTCGGTGCGGGTTGTGGTGCTGACCGGCGCAGGCAAGAGCTTTTGCGCCGGAGGCGATCTGGGCTGGATGCAGGCGCAAATGGCAGCGGACCCTGAAACGCGATTTGTTGAGGCGCGCAAGCTGGCTGAAATGCTGCAGGCTCTGAACTCTCTGCCAAAACCTCTGATCGGCGCTATTCAGGGCAATGCATTCGGTGGCGGCGTCGGGATGGCATCGGTCTGTGATATGGCAATCGGTGTCGATACGGTCAAAATGGGCCTGACGGAAACCAAGCTCGGTTTGATCCCCGCGACGATTGGTCCCTATGTCATCGCTCGCATGGGCGAAGCCCGCGCGCGGCGCGTGTTCATGTCTGCTCGGCTGTTCGATGCGGCGGAAGCTGTGGAACTCGGACTGCTGGCCAAAATTGTGCCCGCCGAAGGTCTTGGCGATGCGATTGAGGCGGAGGTCTTGCCCTACCTTTCCTGCGCGCCGGGGGCCGTTGCATCTGCAAAACAACTGGTTCGGCAGTTAGGACCACGCATTGACGATGCCGTGATCGATCACACGATCCGTCAGCTGGTCGAGAGGTGGGAAACCGACGAGGCCAAAGAGGGAATCGGCGCATTCTTCGAAAAACGAAAACCTGCATGGATTAGTTAGGTTTAGGCGCTACTTGCGAAGCGATTGCGACTGGATAAGCAATGCGTCTGCCAAGGGTTGCGCGAAGACGAATATTAGCCCCCTGCGCGTTTCTGTTCGGTTGACCCTCTGACCCCGCGCGGATAGAGAATGTCCAGTCAACACGCCAATTGACGGCGCTCCCCTTTAGGGTATGCGCAGGAAAGGAGCTGTACGTGGAAGACCTATTGCGGGAGTACCTCCCGATTCTGGTGTTTCTGGCCGTAGCTGTGGGCCTTGGAATCGTCCTGATTCTGGCGGCTGTCGTTCTGGCCGTCCGTAACCCCGATCCCGAAAAAGTCAGCGCATATGAATGTGGTTTCAACGCGTTCGATGATGCACGGATGAAATTCGATGTCCGGTTCTATCTGGTCTCGATCCTCTTTATCATCTTCGACTTGGAAATTGCCTTCCTGTTCCCCTGGGCCGTCGGCTTCAAGGACATCAGCGACGTGGGTTTCTGGTCCATGATGGTCTTCCTGGGCGTTCTGACCATCGGCTTTGCCTACGAATGGAAGAAGGGGGCCCTGGAATGGGAGTGATGACGGGTGCAAACACCGCTGGCGTCGACAAGGAAGTCGCCACCCAGGCCCTGAATGCCGAGCTGCAGGACAAAGGGTTCCTGCTGACCTCGACGGAAGACATCATTAACTGGGCCCGTACAGGTTCGCTGCACTGGATGACCTTTGGTCTGGCCTGCTGCGCGGTTGAGATGATGCACACATCGATGCCGCGTTATGATGCGGAACGGTTTGGCATCGCCCCGCGTGCATCTCCGCGTCAGTCGGATGTGATGATCGTCGCGGGTACACTGACCAACAAAATGGCCCCGGCGCTGCGCAAGGTTTACGATCAGATGCCCGAGCCGCGCTATGTGGTCTCGATGGGGTCATGTGCGAATGGCGGCGGTTATTATCACTATTCCTACTCGGTTGTGCGCGGTTGCGACCGCATCGTTCCGGTGGACATTTACGTCCCGGGCTGCCCTCCGACTGCTGAAGCGCTGCTATATGGCCTAATGCAGTTGCAGCGCAAAATCCGCCGCACCGGCACCATCGTACGCTGAGGAGAGAGCTGATGAGCGAAGCACTCAAGGAACTCGGCGCGCAGTTGGAGCTAAAGCGGGCGGACTGCGTGTTGTCATGGGATGTAACCCACGGTGAGCTGAACGTGGATGTTGCCCTTTCAAACCTTGTTGAATTCGTCGAATTTCTGAAATCCGACCAAAACTGTAAGTTCACGACCCTCGTCGACATAACCGGTGTCGATTACCCCGAACGCGCCAAGCGGTTCGACGTGGTCTATCACTTCCTGTCGATGTACCAGAACCAGCGCATCCGCCTGCGGGTCTCGATCCGTGAAGAGGACATGGTGCCCTCGATCACCGACGTTCACCCCTCGGCCAACTGGTTCGAGCGTGAGGTGTTCGACATGTTCGGCATTCTGTTTTCCGGCCACCCGGATCTGCGGCGCATCCTGACGGACTATGGCTTCCGCGGCTATCCGCTGCGCAAGGATTTCCCGACCACAGGTTATACCGAAGTGCGATATGACGAGGCGCAAAAGCGTGTGGTCTACGAGCCCGTCAGCCTTGTTCAAGAGTACCGTCAGTTTGATTTCATGTCCCCGTGGGAAGGCGCGAACTACATTCTGCCCGGGGATGAGAAACAGGAGACCTAATCATGTTCGAGTTCCTGATCTGGATAGTTTTGGTGGTGGCAACGGTCGTTCCGATGATCAAGTTACTGCCGCATTTCGGGATCAACAAGAACTGGGCGTTTGCATGCATCATCTCGCCGGTCGTGATTGTCCTGCTGTGGATGATGGCGATGAAGCTGCAAGAGATGGAGCGCCGCTGACATGATGGGCGAATTGATCGTTTTAGGCGCGCTGGGGGTGCTGCTGGCAGGGGCCGCGGCAAAGGCGGCTGAGGCGGAAAAGGTCCGGGTGCGGGCCAATGCGAAAAAGAACAAACGGGGGCGTTGATGGACGGCTCAAGATACGATGACGGCAGCACGGACGCGCTGAGCGGTGAACAGAAGATCCGCAACTTTAACATTAACTTCGGCCCGCAACACCCTGCGGCGCACGGGGTTCTGCGTCTCGTGCTTGAGCTGGACGGCGAGATCGTCGAGCGTTGCGATCCGCATATTGGTCTGCTGCACCGTGGTACCGAAAAGCTGATGGAAAGCCGGACGTATCTGCAGAACCTGCCGTATTTCGACCGTCTCGACTATGTTGCGCCGATGAACCAGGAACATGCCTGGTGTCTGGCCATCGAAAAGCTGACCGGGGTCGAAGTGCCGCGCCGTGGCTCTCTGATCCGGGTTCTGTATTCCGAGATCGGGCGCATTTTGAACCACCTGCTGAACGTGACCACGCAGGCGATGGACGTGGGTGCTCTGACCCCGCCGCTGTGGGGCTTTGAAGAACGCGAAAAGCTGATGGTGTTCTATGAGCGCGCCTGTGGTGCCCGCCTGCACGCCGCCTATTTCCGCCCCGGTGGTGTGCATCAGGACCTGCCGCCCGAACTGCTGGACGATATCGAGGCATGGAGCCATGAATTCCCCGCTGTTCTGGATGACATCGACGGATTGCTGACCGAAAACCGTATCTTCAAGCAGCGCAACGCCGATATCGGTGTCGTGACCGAGGAAGATATCCAGAAATACGGCTTCTCGGGCGTAATGGTGCGCGGATCGGGCCTTGCATGGGACCTGCGTCGCGCGCAACCTTATGAATGCTATGACGAGTTCGAGTTCCAGATTCCCGTCGGCAAGAACGGCGACTGCTACGACCGCTATCTCGTTCGGATGGAAGAGATGCGCCAATCGCTGCACATCATCCGTCAAGCCATCGCCAAAATCCGCGAGTGCCCCGGTGACGTATTGGCGCGCGGCAAGATCACCCCGCCGAAACGCACCGACATGAAGACCTCGATGGAAAGCCTGATCCATCACTTCAAGCTGTACACCGAAGGCTTCCACGTGCCCGCAGGCGAGGTTTACGCCGCCGTCGAAGCCCCCAAGGGTGAGTTCGGCGTTTATCTTGTCGCCGACGGTACCAACAAACCCTACCGTGCCAAATTGCGCGCACCGGGCTTCCTGCACCTGCAAGCCATGGATCACGTCGCCGGAGGCCACCAACTGGCTGACGTCGCCGCCATCATCGGCACCATGGACGTCGTGTTCGGGGAGATCGACCGCTAGTGTTTTGGTTCGACGCCATAGCCTACTTTGAGAGCTTGCTGACTATCGCGGCGTTGATCGGTGCGATTTGGTCTGCTTTCGAATTTGTAAAAGGTTATCGTCGCAAAGCGGAAGATGAACGTGCAGCACAATCTGCCAAGTGGCGTCGTGTAAGCGTTCATAAGATTCTTCACACATCGCCACATTTTCTCCCAGTGTCAGACATTCTGGACAAACTCAAATCGTCTTCTTTCGACGAAGACTTCAAGATAAACAAAAAGGAGTTGACCGAGCGTGAGCTTCGAGCAGTGCTTCTCGAAGGCATCGAAAAAGGCTATTTTCAGCAACTTCACGGTGACACTTACGGAATATCTAGTAGGGATTTCGTAATGGACAATGCGTTCGCAACCCTGAGAGCCAGAGACTTGCTACACGACGTCTACGATCTTCTTTGCTTCGCTAAAGGTCCGCTTTCGACTGAAGAACTGTTAGAGAGAATTGAGCAACGTGACATCAAGGTGTCTGACTTCGAAATCTCCATGCAGGAGTTAACTTCACGCCACCTAGTCGAACGCCAAGAGGACGGGCGTTGGGTTAGAAAAGGAAATTAAAATGCTTCGCCGCCTTCACCCCGAACAACCAGAGATCTATGCTTTTGCTACTTTTGGAGGCAGATCGGTTGATCACGTCGTGATTACCGGCTCGATCGACATCGTGGGTTGGGAGGTGGTTCATTGATACGTTACGCTCTGCCAATTGGATATGTTGTGGTGATGGCAGCGACAACCGCCGCAGCCACGCCGCACCCCACGGCTCAGGTATTGGAGGTGATGCGGGATAACGGGTGTCGCCTGAATACTGCGGATGCTGAAAACGCGTTCTCTTCGCGCGGATTGACCCCAGAGGATGTCAGCTCTGTGATCAACAGCTGGGCCGAACAGGGGCTGGCCGGGCTGGATGGTTCGTTTTTTGAGATCGCCCCGGCAATTTGCGGCGCACACGGTCTGGCGGCAGAGGATGCCAAAGGCCGTGCTGATGCGCTTTATGAATTCGTTCGCCTGAACGGGTGCCGCATGGGGAAAGAAGAGGCCGAGATTAAACTGCGGCCTGCCGGTTTCACCAAGACCGAAACCCCGATCCTGATCGACCGGCTTATCGCTGACGGCCGCGCGCAACAGGAAGATCCTTACATAATCGTGATTGGAGATGCCTGCTAATGCTGCGCCGTCTGCACCCCGAACAACCCGATAGCTTTGCCTTTACGGCTGCCAATCAGCAGTGGGCCGAAGCGCAGATCACCAAGTACCCTGAGGGCCGTCAGGCCAGTGCGGTTATCCCGCTGCTGTGGCGCGCGCAAGAGCAAGAGGGCTGGCTGAGCCGTCCGGCAATCGAATCCGTCGCCGACATGCTGGGCATGGCTTATATCCGCGTGCTTGAGGTTGCATCGTTCTACTTCATGTTTCAGCTGCAACCGGTTGGCTCGGTCGCTCACATTCAGGTGTGTGGCACGACCTCCTGTATGATCTGCGGCGCCGAGGACTTGATTACGGTTTGCAAGGAAAAGATCGCGGTCAAGCCGCATGAGCTGTCCGCCGATGGCAAGCTGAGCTGGGAAGAGGTTGAATGCCTTGGGTCCTGCACCAACGCGCCGATGGCGCAGATCGGCAAGGATTACTACGAAGATCTGACGGCTGAGAGTTTTGGCAGGATTCTTGATGATCTGGTGGCGGGAAAGGTGCCGGTTCCGGGTCCGCAGAACGGACGTTATGCGGCAGAGCCATTGAAAGGGCTCAGCAGCCTGAACGGATATGAAGCCGGTAAGCCTCAGTATAACGCCAGTGTCGAACTGGCGACTGATCTGGGCGATACGGTCAAGCGCATCGACGGCACCGAAGTGCCAATCCTGACCCCGTGGCTGGGTAAGGACGGTAAGGCGGAGGCGTCCAAGGCGGCTCCGAAACCGCCAAAAGCCCCCAATCCTGCGAAACCCGCCGTAAAACAGGCGGAAGAGGCTAAGGCTAAGGAAGAACAGCCCGAAACGCTAAGCGAGGCTCGGGGTGGCCAACCGGATGACCTCAAGCTGCTCAAAGGTGTCGGGCCGAAGCTGGAAGAGACGCTGAACGAACTGGGTTTTTATCACTATGACCAGATCGCGAAATGGACACCGGAACAGGTGGCCTGGGTTGATGCCCGCCTGAAGTTCAAGGGCCGGATCGAACGTGATGGTTGGATCGAACAGGCCGGTAAACTAGCGGCGGGTGAGGAAACCGAATTCGCCAAACGTGCCAAGGAAGACGGCACTTACGAAGACTAAAATTGCGGTGCCCATCCGGGGCATCAGGGTGAGATGGACAAGGAAAAAGAACAGGCTATAGCCCGCAAGGGCCGACATATCGGGATGGTCATCGCCGTGACCATGCTGTTGTGGCTTGCCATGACCCTGTTCATCGGTCCCGCGCTTGGATTGCCCGGGCGATTTGCGCTGCTGTTTGATTTCGCCGCCTTGGCGGGTTTCATTTATGCGGGCGTGAACATTTTTCAACTCTGGCGCATGCGTCAGGACAGCTGAAGGTTAGACACGATGCTGAAGGATCAGGACAGGATCTTTACCAACATCTACGGGATGCATGAGCGCACGTTGAAGGGCGCGCAGGCCCGCGGGCATTGGGACGGCACCGCTGGCCTGATCGGAAACGGGCGTGACTGGATCATCCAGACGATGAAGGACTCGGGCCTGCGTGGTCGTGGAGGCGCAGGCTTTCCGACCGGTCTGAAATGGTCGTTCATGCCCAAGGAAAGTGACGGACGCCCTGCCTATCTGGTTGTGAACGCAGACGAATCCGAACCCGGAACCTGCAAGGACCGTGAGATCATGCGCCATGATCCGCATACGCTGATCGAGGGCTGTCTGATCGCATCCTTCGCGATGAACGCGCATACTTGCTACATCTACCTGCGTGGCGAATACATCCGCGAGCGTGAAGCGCTGCAGGCCGCGATTGATGAGGCCTACGATGCTGGTCTGCTGGGCAAGAACGCGGCCGGTTCGGGCTGGGATTTCGACCTGTTCCTGCATCACGGGGCAGGCGCGTATATCTGCGGTGAGGAAACCGCCCTGATCGAAAGCCTTGAGGGCAAGAAGGGTATGCCGCGGATGAAACCTCCGTTCCCGGCGGGTGCGGGCTTGTACGGCTGTCCGACTACGGTGAATAACGTGGAATCCATCGCGGTTGTGCCGACTATCCTGCGCCGCGGCGCCGACTGGTTTGCGGGCTTTGGCCGTCAGAACAACGCAGGCACCAAACTGTTTGCCATCTCGGGCCATGTGAACAATCCCTGCGTGGTTGAAGAGGCGATGTCGATCCCCTTTGAGCAACTGATCGAGACCCATTGCGGCGGTATTCGCGGTGGCTGGGACAATCTGCTGGCCGTTATTCCGGGTGGGTCGTCCGTGCCATGCGTGCGTGGCGAGCACATGCGCGATGCGATCATGGATTTCGACCATCTGCGCAACGACCTGGGGTCGGGGCTTGGAACAGCGGCGGTGATCGTGATGGACAAGTCCACCGACATCATCAAGGCGATCTGGCGACTGTCGAAATTCTACAAGCACGAAAGCTGCGGTCAGTGCACGCCCTGCCGTGAAGGCACGGGCTGGATGATGCGCGTGATGGATCGTCTGGTACGGGGCGAGGCCGAGCTGGAAGAGATCGACATGTTGTTTGACGTGACCAAGCAAGTCGAGGGCCACACAATCTGCGCCTTGGGCGATGCGGCGGCCTGGCCGATCCAAGGTCTGATCCGCAATTTCCGGGAAGAGATCGAGGACCGCATCAAAGCGCAAAAATCTGGGCGCATGGGTGCGATGGCGGCGGAGTGACAAGATTGCGTAACATTGAACCAATCTCAAGCCGCTTTCTGGTGAAGGAGTAAAGCTCATGGAAGTCTTTTCAGCCTATTCACACGCTATTGCGTCTCTGGTGATCTTCACTGTGATCATTCTGTTCTTGTCGCCGTTTTCGGCGCTAGCCAAGGCTGGTAAGGGTCTGGCCCCGGGCGCTACGCCGGATCAGGATTATTCGGACAAGGCCTATCGACTGAACCGGGCCTATCTGAACGGAACCGAAACGCTGCCCGCCTATCTGACAGTCACGGTCGCGGCCATCCTGTTGGGTGCCAGCCCGTTCTGGGTGAACTTGCTTGCTTCGGTGGCCCTGGTTTCGCGCATCGTCATGTTGGTCATTCACATGCGTGGTATTGGCAAACCTCACAGCGGTCTGCGATCGGTGTTTTATGTTATCGGATGGGCCTGCATGGTCCTGATGGGCGTCATGGCATTGGTGGCGGCAATTTGATGAATAAGAAAGGTATCCCTTCGTTGGCAGGTAGAAATTTCTGGAAAGGACGCGCGGCATTGGCTGGCGCGTTGGGCGTGCTGACTATCGTAACAGCCTGTGGACTAGTGACGCCGTCCGACGACCGAATTCTCTTTGATGGTAAGCCATTCAGGGCTAAAGCGAAGGCTGTTGATAAGAAAAAGGCGCCGACGGATTTCACTGTGGTCGTGAACGGAGTGTCGGCTTCCCTGGATGGCGCGCGCGAAGCCGGGCGCTATGAGGGAACAAAGTTCTGTATCGCAGCCTTCGGTACCTCCAAAATCGACTGGAAAGTCGGGCCCGAGACCGAACCGCAGAATCTGCGCATCGCCGACGATAAAATGACCTTTGCCGGAACCTGCCAGCGGCCATGAAGCGGTTTTCTACATATCAGCCAGCGGCATCGGGGACGTTATTGAATAGCACCCCAAGCGCAGATCGTTTTGGACGTTCCAAGACGAAAGGAACTGTCATGTCTGGTATGAAACTGCTTGCTCTGCTGTCGGTGCTGACGCTTCCGGCCGTTGCCGAAGCAAAGCCGCCCTTGCGCGAAGTCAAGGAGATTGACGACGAACTCTATTACATCGCGATTGCAAACGAGATTTCGGATTACTGCCCGTCGATCAGCGGGCGTCGGCTGAAGGCGATCGGAGTGATGTGGGGACTGAAGTCCACGGCGAACAATCTGGGATACTCGGACAGCGAAATCCGGGCCTATGTGGAATCGGATGCCGAAAAGGACCGGATGCGGGCCAAGGGCGAGGCTTATCTGGCCCGGCACGGTGTGTCCTATGACAACCCCAGTTCCTTCTGCGCACTTGGGCAGGCGGAAATCGAAAGAAACAGCGCCATCGGCGTGTATTTGAGGGCGAACTAGACGATGTCTGACCTCCGTAAAGTCAATATCGACGGGCAGGAAATCGAAGTCGATGGTGCGATGACGCTGATCCAGGCTTGTGAGGAGGCCGGGGTCGAGGTGCCGCGCTTCTGTTATCACGAGCGTCTGTCGATTGCCGGGAACTGCCGGATGTGTCTGGTCGAGGTTGTGGGCGGCCCGCCCAAACCTGCGGCCTCCTGCGCGATGCAGGTACGCGATCTGCGCCCGGGGCCGGAAGGTCAGGCGCCCGAGGTCAAGACCAACTCGCCCATGGTCAAGAAAGCGCGCGAAGGGGTGATGGAGTTCCTGCTCATCAACCACCCGCTGGACTGCCCGATCTGCGATCAGGGCGGCGAGTGCGATCTGCAGGATCAGGCGATGGCTTACGGCATGTCTGGTTCGCGCTTCAAGGAAGCCAAGCGCGCCGTGGATGATCTGGATCTGGGGCCGCTGGTCGGCACCGCCATGACGCGCTGCATCAGTTGCACCCGTTGCGTACGGTTTACCACCGAGGTCGCCGGGATCACCCAGATGGGTCAGACGGGGCGTGGCGAAGATGCCGAGATCACCTCGTATTTGAACCAGACGCTGGACTCGAACCTTCAGGGCAACATCATCGACCTCTGTCCGGTTGGAGCGCTGACGTCGAAGCCCTATGCCTTTACCGCGCGCCCGTGGGAACTGACCAAGACTGAATCCATCGACGTGATGGATGCTCTGGGATCGAACATCCGCGTGGATACGAAAGGCCGCGAAGTGATGCGCTTCCTGCCGCGCAACCATGACGGCGTGAACGAAGAGTGGATTAGCGACAAGACCCGGTTTGTTTGGGACGGTCTGCGCCGTCAGCGTTTGGACAGGCCTTATGTACGCGAGAACGGCAAATTGCGCCCCGCGAGTTGGACCGAGGCGCTGACGAAGGCGGCGGAAGCCTTAAAAGGGGCCGAAAAACCAGCAGGGATCGTGGGTGATCTGGCACCGGTCGAAGCAGTATATGCGCTGAAACAGATGATCGAGGGGCAGGGCGGTGTTGTTGAATGCCGTACCGACGGTGCAAAGCTGCCGTCCAGCAATCGCGGGGCCTATGCCGGGACAGCCGCGATTGAGGATATCGACACGGCTGAACGTATCCTACTGATCGGTACGAATCCGCGTGATGAGGCTCCGGTTCTGAACGCGCGTATCCGCAGGACCTGGGCGCATGGGGCTGAGGTGGCTCTGGTCGGCCCTCGGGTCGATCTGACTTATGAGTATCACCATGTGGGCGACGACCGGGCCGCTTTGCAGAATGTAATTGATATGGGCGGCGATGATGAAATCAAGGGCAAAGCCTCGCTGGTCATTGTCGGGCAGGGCGCGTTGCAAGAGGCCGACGGCGCAGCCGTTCTGGCTGCCGCGCAAACCATTGCTGCCAATACCGAAAGTGGGCTTTTGATCCTGCACACCGCGGCATCGCGCGTGGGTGCCATGGATGTGGATGCCACCAATGAAGGCGGCATGGACGCGGTCAGCGCAGCGGACGTGATCTATAACCTCGGCGCGGATGAGGTCGAAATCGGCGACGGTGCCTTTGTGATCTATCAGGGCAGCCATGGCGACCGGGGCGCGCATCGCGCTGACGTGATCCTGCCGGGAGCTGCCTACACCGAGGAAAACGGCTTGTTCGTCAACACCGAAGGCCGCCCGCAACTGGCCATGCGTGCCGGTTTTGCGCCAGGTGAGGCGAAAGAGAACTGGGCCATCCTGCGGGCGCTGTCCGCTGAACTGGACGCCACGTTGCCATTTGACTCGCTGGCGCAACTGCGCACCGCGTTGGTCGAAGCCGTGCCACATCTGGCGCGTATCGACCAGGTGATCGAGAATGAGGCACAATCTCTGGAAGCAGCCCCGCTGGGCTCGGCCACGTTCCGGAACGCGATCAAGGATTTCTATCTGACAAACCCGATTGCGCGGGCATCGCAGCTGATGGCCGAGCTTTCCGCACAGGCTCAGGCCCGAAACACCGGAAAGATCGCGGCCGAATGAACCAGACCCGTTTCATATCGCTGTTTGAAACCGGCGCTGCAATCCGCGGCGTGGGGGACAAGGGAATGCGCATGAGACTCAACGAAAAAGGTGGCGCGTGGGCGGCAGATGCTGTTTACACCTGCGTGCCGACCCAGCCGCAGTTTGCGCAGGCACATGGCCTCAGCTTCGCTCGCGGTAAACGGAATACCCACGGTGTGAGGACCAATGGCTGATTTCTTTAACACCCCAGGCGGAATAGCCATCATCATTCTGGCGCAAGTGATTGCAGTCGTTGCGTTTGTGATGATCTCGCTGTTGTTCCTCGTGTATGGCGACCGCAAAATCTGGGCGGCGGTTCAAATGCGCCGCGGCCCGAACGTTGTGGGTGCCTATGGCTTGCTGCAGTCGGTAGCGGACGCGCTGAAATATGTGGTGAAAGAGGTGGTCATCCCCGCCGGGGCCGACCGCACCGTCTTTATCCTCGCTCCGCTTACGTCGTTCGTTCTGGCGATGATCGCCTGGGCCGTGATCCCGTTCAACGATGGCTGGGTATTGTCGGATATCAACGTCGCCATCCTCTATGTTTTTGCCGTCTCTTCTCTGGAAGTTTATGGCGTGATTATGGGCGGTTGGGCGTCGAACTCAAAGTACCCGTTCCTCGGTTCGTTGCGTTCGGCCGCGCAGATGATTTCCTATGAAGTCTCCATTGGCCTTATCATCATCGGCATCATCATCTCGACCGGTTCCATGAATTTCGGTCACATTGTCGAAGCGCAGGATGGCCGCTTCGGTTTCTTCAGCTGGTATTGGCTGCCACATTTCCCGATGGTCTTCCTGTTCTTCATCTCGGCACTGGCCGAAACCAACCGCCCGCCGTTCGACCTGCCCGAGGCGGAATCGGAACTGGTCGCCGGTTATCAGGTCGAATATTCGGCCACGCCCTTCCTGCTGTTCATGGCCGGCGAATACATCGCAATCTTCTTGATGTGCGCGCTGACCACGCTGCTGTTCTTCGGCGGCTGGCTGTCCCCGATCCCCGGCCTGCCGGATGGAGTGCTGTGGATGGTCGCCAAGATGGCGTTCTTCTTCTTCCTCTTCGCGATGGTCAAGGCGATCACACCCCGCTACCGCTATGACCAGTTGATGCGGTTGGGCTGGAAAGTCTTCCTGCCATTCTCGCTGGCCTGGGTGGTGTTCGTGGCCTTTGCGGCGAAATTTGACTGGTTCTGGGGCGCGTTCGCCCGTTGGTCGGTGGGAGGGTGACTATGGTTAACCGGATTCACAAAGCGATCGCTGAATCCAGCGCTACCGAGCTCATAGACTTTACAGATGGTCTATTGCACCTACTGGCGAAGCTCCAAAGACAAGCTTCTGCAACGAAAGAAGGCCTCGCTTGGTATGACTATGCAAATGGACTCTCAGAGATGTCCCTGAATTTCGTTTCAAATGCGAAGTCTGAGGAGTTACTTTGATGACCCAAATCGACTACACCCGGGCTGCCAAATACTTCCTGCTGCAAGACTTCTGGGTCGGCATGAAGCTGGGGCTGAAGTATTTCTTCGCCCCCAAAGCCACTGTGAACTATCCGCACGAAAAAGGCCCTCTCTCCCCGCGTTTCCGCGGTGAACATGCCCTGCGGCGCTATCCGAACGGCGAGGAACGCTGCATCGCCTGCAAGCTGTGCGAAGCGGTTTGCCCGGCCCAAGCCATCACCATCGATGCCGAACCACGAGAAGACGGCAGCCGCCGCACCACGCGTTACGACATCGACATGACCAAGTGCATCTATTGTGGCTTCTGTCAGGAAGCCTGCCCGGTCGATGCCATCGTCGAAGGGCCAAATTTCGAATTCGCCACCGAAACCCGGGAAGAGTTGTTCTACGACAAGCAAAAACTGCTGGATAACGGCGAACGCTGGGAAGCCGAGATCGCCCGCAACCTGGAAATGGACGCGCCGTACCGATGAATGACTCGCCGACAAATCCGTTCGAACTGATGATGAAGCAGGCGCAGGACATGGCCAAGGCGATGAACCCGGCGATGGAGAACTTCTCGCCCAAGGGGTTCGAGGCGCTGTGGCCGACCATGCCCAAAGAGGTCATGGAAATGATGTTCGGAAATACCGTCAACAAAGACGGGCTGGACGCCAAAACCCGCCTGCTGCTGACTTTGGCCGGGCTGACCTGTCAGGGCGCGCAGGCGGACTCGGCGGTGCGTCAAACCGTGCGCCATGCATTGGAAGCGGGCGCGAAGAAACAAGAGATCGTGGAAACGATCGGCCAGATGTCGGTATTTGCCGGCATCCCGGCCATGACCCGCGCGCTGGATCTGGCGCAGGAGGTCATGGGCGATAACGAGGATGAGGATCAATGACCGTCTTTGCCTTCTATCTGTTTGCCATCAGCGCCATCACCGGCGGGCTGTTCACGGTGATCAGCCGCCAGCCGGTGCACTCGGTTCTGTGGCTGATCCTGTCCTTCTTGTCAGCGGCAGGGCTGTTCGTGCTGCTGGGGGCCGAGTTTGTGGCGATGCTGCTGATCATCGTCTACGTGGGCGCGGTCGCGGTTCTGTTCCTCTTCGTGGTGATGATGCTGGACGTGGACTTTGCCGAGTTGAAGGCCGAGATGGCGCGCTATATGCCGCTGGCCTTGCTGATCGGTCTGATTATCCTGATGCAGTTCGTCATGGCGTTTGGCGCTTGGGACAGCGCGCAGGGCGCGGCAGCGAATCTGGCCCAGCCGATCCCGACGGACCGTCACAACACCGAGGCGCTCGGTGTTATCCTTTACGATCAATACTTCCTTCTCTTCCAGCTGGCTGGCCTGATCCTGCTGGTGGCCATGATCGGCGCCATTGTTTTGACTCTGCGCCACCGTAAGGACATCAAGCGTCAGGACATTGTCGGTCAGATGATGCGCGACCCGGCCAAAGCGATGGAGTTGAAGGACGTAAAACCGGGGCAGGGGCTTTAAGACGATGATCGGACTTGAACACTATCTTACGGTCGCGGCGACGCTGTTCGTCATCGGCATCTTCGGTCTCTTCCTGAACCGCAAGAACGTCATCATCCTGCTGATGAGCATCGAACTGATGCTGCTGGCGGTGAATATCAACCTCGTGGCGTTTTCCAGTTTCCTCGGCGATCTGGTCGGGCAGGTGTTCACGCTGTTCGTCCTTACCGTTGCGGCGGCTGAGGCGGCGATTGGTCTGGCCATTCTGGTCTGCTTCTTCCGCAACCGCGGCACCATCGCGGTTGAAGACGTAAATATGATGAAGGGGTAAGAGAACATGGAAACCACCATCCTCTTTGCCCCGCTTGTGGGCGCGCTAATCTGCGGGTTCGGCTGGAAATTCATTGGCGAGAAAGCGGCCATGTGGACCGCAACTGGCCTGCTGTTTCTGGCCTGTCTGCTCAGCTGGATCATCTTTTTCAGCTTCGATCCGTCGGCTTATCCCGGTGGCTCCTACTCGGTACCAGTTCTGCGGTTCATCGAAAGCGGTTCGCTTTCGACCGAATGGGCGATCCGACTGGACCGGCTGACCGCGGTCATGCTGATTGTGGTGACAACGGTTTCGGCCTTCGTGCACCTCTATTCCTTCGGGTACATGGACCACGATCCACAATGGCGCGAAGGCGAAAGCTATAAGCCACGGTTCTTCGCCTACCTGTCCTTCTTTACCTTCGCGATGCTGTCGCTGGTGACGGCAGACAACCTGGTACAGATGTTCTTTGGCTGGGAAGGTGTGGGCGTTGCGTCCTACCTGCTGATCGGTTTCTACTATCGCAAACCGTCCGCAAACGCTGCGGCGATCAAAGCGTTCGTGGTGAACCGCGTGGGTGATTTCGGCTTTGCGCTGGGGATTTTCGCGCTGTTCTTCCTGACAGACAGCATCAACTTCTCGGACGTTTTCGCGTCGGCTCCGACTTTGGCCGAGACGCAACTGAGTTTCCTTTGGGGTGAGTGGAACGCCATCGAAGTGATCTGTGTGCTTCTGTTCATCGGAGCGATGGGTAAGTCGGCCCAGCTGATCCTGCACACCTGGTTGCCAGACGCGATGGAAGGCCCGACGCCTGTGTCCGCCCTGATCCACGCTGCAACCATGGTGACCGCGGGTGTCTTTCTGGTCTGCCGCATGTCACCGCTGATGGAGTTTGCGCCGGGGGCGACAGGGTTCATCACGGTGCTGGGGGCCTCGACCGCGTTCTTTGCAGCGACCGTGGGTCTGGTGCAGACCGATATCAAGCGCGTCATTGCGTATTCGACCTGTTCGCAGCTTGGTTACATGTTTGTGGCGGCTGGTGTAGGCATGTACTCGGCGGCGATGTTCCACCTGTTCACGCACGCTTTCTTCAAGGCACTGCTGTTCCTTGGTGCCGGTTCGGTGATACATGCGATGCACCATGAGCAGGAGATGACCGAATACGGCGGGTTGCGGAAAAAGATCCCGTATACCTTCTGGGCCATGATGATCGGGACGCTGGCCATTACCGGCGTGGGCATTCCGCTGACGACGATTGGTTTTGCCGGGTTCCTATCCAAAGACGCCATCATCGAAAGCGCCTATGCGGGCGGTTCCGGCTACGGCTTCTGGATGCTGGTGATCGCGGCAGCGTTCACCTCGTTCTACAGCTGGCGCTTGATCTTCCTGACTTTCTATGGCGAGCCGCGCGGCGACAAACATACCCATGACCACGCGCATGAAAGCCCGATGACCATGCTGGTTCCGCTTGGAGTGCTATCCTTGGGAGCCGTCTTCGCCGGGATGATCTGGTATGGCAACTTCTTCGGCCATGCGGACAAGGTCGGTAAGTTCTATGGCATTCCCGTGGCCGAGGCTTCAGAACACGCCGAAGCCGGTGATCACGGAACGGCTGACGCGCATGGTGAGGAAACTGCCCACGCGGATGAGGGGCATACGGACGATAGCCACGCCGAAGAGGGCGCGCACGACGACAAGGCAGCTCATGGTGGCGATCACCACTATGTCTTTGCTGGCGAACCGGGTGAGGGGGCGATCTATATTGCGCCGGACAACCATGTTTTGGACGACGCGCACGCGGCACCAAAATGGGTGAAGGTTTCACCGTTCGTCGCGATGGTTCTGGGCTTTGTCGTGGCCTACTGGTTCTACATCGTGAACACCACGCTTCCTGCGCGGCTGGCACAGAACCAGCGTCCGCTCTACCTGTTCCTGCTGAACAAGTGGTACTTTGACGAGATCTATGACGCGGTCTTCGTCAAACCCACGATTGCGCTCGGCCGGTTCCTGTGGAAGCGGGGCGATGGCAACACAATTGACGGCTTCCTGAACGGAGTGGCCATGGGTGTTGTTCCCTTCTTCACCCGCCTCGCAGGCAAGGCGCAGACGGGCTACATCTTTACTTACGCCTTCTGGATGGTTCTGGGCATCGCAGCCCTTGTCACCTGGATGTCGATCGGCGGAGGCGCACAATAATGGATAACATCCTCTCCATCGTCACCTTCATCCCCGCCGTGGCAGCAGGTATTCTGGCCCTGTTCCTGCATGGCGAGGATGCGGCTGCACAGCGCAACGCGAAATGGGTTGCGTTGGTAGCGACCACGGTGACATTCCTGGTCTCAATCGGCATCTATACCGGCTTTGATCCCTCCAACACCGGCTTCCAGATGGTGGAAGAAGGTGAGTGGTTGATGGGCTTGAAATACAAGATGGGCGTGGACGGGATCAGCGTTCTGTTCGTGTTGCTGACCACGTTCATCATGCCGTTGACCATTCTGGCCAGTTGGCAGGTCACCGACCGCGTCAAAGAATACATGATCGCCTTCCTGCTGCTGGAAACGCTGATGCTGGGCGTGTTCATGGCGCTGGATCTGGTGCTGTTCTACTTGTTCTTCGAAGCGGGTCTGATCCCGATGTTCCTGATCATCGGCATCTGGGGCGGCAAGGAACGTATCTACGCCAGCTTCAAGTTCTTCCTATATACCTTCCTCGGCTCGGTACTGATGCTCGTGGCAATGGTGGCAATGTACTCTGATGCAGGCACCACCGATATCGAAGCGTTGATGAGCCACCATTTCTCATCCGAGGGGTTCAGCGTGTTGGGCATCTATGTCGTCGGCGGACTGCAGACGCTGATGTTCCTGGCGTTCTTTGCATCGTTTGCGGTGAAGATGCCGATGTGGCCGGTACACACGTGGTTGCCGGATGCGCACGTTCAGGCGCCGACGGCTGGTTCGGTCGTGCTGGCGGCGATCCTGCTGAAGATGGGCGGCTATGGCTTTCTGCGGTTCAGCCTGCCGATGTTCCCGGTGGGCTCGGCGGTGATGACCGATCTGGTGCTGTGGATGTCGGCGATTGCCGTGGTCTACACCTCGCTTGTTGCGCTGGTGCAGGAGGATATGAAGAAGCTGATTGCATACTCCTCGGTCGCGCATATGGGGTTCGTGACCATGGGCATCTTTGCTGCGAACCAGCAGGGGATCGACGGTGCCATCTTCCAGATGCTCAGCCATGGGTTCATCTCGGCCGCGCTCTTCCTCTGTGTGGGCGTGATCTATGACCGGATGCATACCCGCGATATCGAGGCTTACGGTGGCCTGGTGATTCGGATGCCCGCCTATGCGCTTGTCTTCATGCTGTTCACTATGGCCAATGTGGGCCTGCCGGGCACTTCTGGGTTCATCGGTGAATTCTTGACGCTGATGGGGGCCTTCCAGGTCAACACCTGGGTAACGGCTGTGGCCGCGACCGGTGTGATCTTCTCGGCCGCTTATGCGCTGTGGCTGTACCGTCGCGTGGTGTTTGGTGATCTGATCAAGGAAAGCCTTAAGGCGATGACCGACATGAGCTCGCGCGAGCGGCTGATATTTGCCCCGCTCATCGTGATGACCATCCTGCTGGGTGTCTATCCGTCGCTGGTGACCGATGTGATCGGCAATTCAACCGCCGCGCTGATTTTGAACTATGACATGGCTCTGGCCGCGGCTGAGGCCGCATCCCAGACGGCCGCTTCGCACTAAGGGGGCTTTGGAGACATGATCCAGGCTGATCTGACAATAATCCTGCCGGAAATCGTTCTGGCTGTGTATGCGATGGCGGCGCTGATTGGGGCTGTCTACACGACGAAAGACGAACTGGCACCTTTGCTGGTCTGGACAACAGCGGGCCTAATGGCGTTGCTGGCGATCTGGATTGCAACGAACAGCGACGGCACCCGCGTGGCGTTCAACGGTATGTTCGTGGATGACGGGTTCGCAAGGTTCTCGAAAGTGGCGGTGCTGTTGTCAGCCGCAGCCGTTCTGGTAATGAGCCAGGAGTATATGGCGCGTCGTAACCTGCTGCGATTCGAATTCCCTTTGCTGGTCGCTCTGGCCGCTGTTGGCATGATGATGATGGTCAGCGCGGGCGATCTGATGTCGCTGTACATGGGGCTGGAGCTGCAGTCTCTGTCGCTGTACGTCGTTGCGGCGCTGCGCCGGGATAGCGCCAAATCGACCGAGGCTGGTCTGAAGTATTTCGTACTGGGCGCGCTCAGCTCGGGCCTGCTGCTGTACGGTGCGTCGCTGGTCTATGGCTTTACCGGCACCACGCTGTTCTCGGGTATCATCCAGACCGTCCACCACGGAGACGTCTCAGTCGGCCTATTGTTCGGTCTGATCTTCCTGATTTCGGGTCTTGCGTTTAAGGTGTCTGCCGTGCCGTTCCACATGTGGACGCCGGATGTCTACGAAGGCGCACCTACGCCGATCACAGCTTTCTTCGCGACCGCGCCAAAAGTGGCCGCGATGGCGCTGTTCGCGCGCCTGATGCACGATGCCTTTGGTGGTATCATCAAGGACTGGCAACAGGTCCTTGTGCTACTGTCGGTTCTGTCGATGCTGCTGGGCGCGGTTGCCGCGATTGGTCAGCGTGACATCAAGCGACTGATGGCGTTTTCGTCGATTGCCCATATGGGGTATGCGCTGATCGGTCTGGCGGCCGGGACCGAGATGGGCATCAAGGCGATGCTGATGTATCTGGCCATCTATGTGACGATGAATATCGGTACTTTCGCGTTCATCCTGATGATGGAGCGGGACGGCAAACCGGTGACTGATATCGATGCGCTGCGCCAGTACTCAAAGCGGGAACCGGGCAAGGCGTTGGCCGTGTTGATCCTGATGTTCAGCCTAGCGGGCGTCCCGCCAATGCTGGGGTTCTTCGCCAAGTTTGGCGTTTGGCAAGCCGGTGTCGATGCTGGGCTGACCGGGTTGGTCATCGTGTCGGCAATCGCCTCGGTCATCGGTGCGTTCTATTACCTGCGGATCGTGTTCTACATGTATTTCGGGGCAGAGAACGAAGATCCGATCGAGACGCATTCCTCGCCGGTTCTTTGGGTCGCCCTGATGGGCTCAGCCGCCTTGATGCTGGTCGGTGTGTTCTATCAGTTCGGTATCGAAGGCGCAGCGGCAGCTGCGGCGGCGACACTTGTCAACTGATCTACGTAACTTCTCAACGAGACGGGCTCGGTCCACGGACCGAGCCTTTTTGGCATGACAGACTGGCCACAGGGATATGGACTGCACGTTCTGCAGGAAGTCGACAGTACTTTAAACGAAGCAGCAAGGATTGCGCCAACCGCCGCAGGCCCGGTGTGGATCATGGCACATCACCAGACCGCTGCGCGTGGTCGGCGTGGTCGCGCCTGGGAAAACCCGAAGGGCAATCTGGCCGCGACGCTATTGATGCGTCCCGCAGGGAACCCGGAACAGGCCGCGCTGCGCAGCTTTGTGGCGGCTCTGGCCCTGTTTGATGCCTGTGTGGCGGTCACGGGGCGGGCGGCCGGGCTGTCGCTCAAATGGCCAAATGACGTTTTGCTGAACGGTGGCAAACTGGCCGGTATCTTGTTGGAAAGCACCGGGCAGGGGCGTGGTGTTTCGCATCTGTCCATCGGTATCGGCGTAAACTTGTCCGAAGCGCCCGGAGCGGATGTGGTGGAACCCGGCGCAGTTCGCCCGGTGTCGCTGCTGTCCGAGACCGGTGCCCATGTGACGCCCGAGGATTTCCTGACCGAACTTGCCGCCGCCTATGCCGGGTACGAGAACCAATTCACGACCTATGGGTTCGAACCGATCCGAACCGCGTGGCTGGCGCGGGCCGCCCGTTTGGGTGAGGTTATCACCGCCCGTACCGCAGCGTCGGAAACGGTTGGCACCTTCGAAACGGTGGACGCAGGGGGTAACCTTGTCCTAAACACCGCCAAAGGCCGTGTCAGCATTCCTGCGGCGGATGTGTTTTTCTGAAGGAGGCTCAGATGCTTCTGGCTATCGACTGCGGTAACACGAACACTGTCTTCTCAATCTGGGACGGCGAGAGTTTTTTGTGCACTTTGCGCACCTCGACCCACCATGCGCGTACCGCGGATGCCTATTTCACATGGTACTCGACGCTTGTGAAGCACTATGGGATCGAAGCGGAAATCACCGATGTAATCATAGCGTCGACCGTGCCGCGTGTTGTATTCAACCTTCGGGTCTTCGCGGACCGGTTCTTTGGGTGCCGTCCTTTGGTCGTGGGCAAGCCCGAATGCCTGTTGCCGATGAACCCGCGCGTTGATGAAGGTACCGTGCCCGGCCCGGATCGACTGGCCAATGCGGCGGCCGCGTTTGATCGTCACGGTGGCAACGTCGTTGTGGTGGACTTTGGTACGGCGACAAACTTTGATGTGGTCGCGGCGGATGGGGCCTATGTTGGCGGGATTATCGCGCCGGGTGTAAACCTGAGCCTTGAGGCCCTGCATCAGGGGGCTGCGGCCCTGCCGCATATCGATATCACCCGTCCGGAAAAAGTGATTGGCACGAATACGGTTGGCTGTATCCAGTCCGGCGTGTATTGGGGCTATTCCGGATTGATCGAGGGGCTGATTTCCCGGATCAAGGCGGAATACGGAATGCCGATGAAAGTCGTTGGAACCGGTGGGCTCGCGCCTCTGTTCGATCAGGCCGACGTGGGGTTCGACGCAATCGAAGACGATCTGACGATGCACGGGCTGACCGTGATTCATCGCTATAACAAGGAAAATGGCTCGGTATGAGCAGCGAACGATTGATCTACCTGCCGTTGGGCGGGGCCGGCGAAATCGGCATGAACGCCTATGTCTATGGTTATGGCAAGCCCGGGCAGGAGAGGCTGATCCTGGTGGATCTGGGCGTCACATTCCCGGATATGGACACGACACCGGGTGTGGACCTGATCCATGCCGACATCACGTGGTTGAGGGAACGCGCCGACCAGTTGGAGGCTGTTTTCGTGACCCACGCGCACGAGGATCACGTTGGTGCAGTGGCGCATTGTTATGAGGCGCTGGGTGCGCCTGTCTATGCGCGCGCTTTCACAGCAAATATTGCCCGTCGCAAAATGGAAGAGCACGGCCACCCCGAGGACGCTGTGCGGACCGTATCCGCGTGGCCGGAACAGGTTGAGGTTGGTCCGTTCAAGGTGGGATTCCTGCCTGTCTCTCACTCGATTCCCGAAAGTGCAGCACTGGTGATCGACACCCCCGAGGGGCGGATCGTGCATTCCGGTGACTTCAAGCTGGATGAAAACCCCGTGGTGGGCGAGCCGTTTGATCCTGACCTCTGGGCCGAGGTTGCCAAGCCCGGTGTCAAAGCACTGGTATGCGACAGTACCAACGTGTTTTCGCCTCATGCTGGCCGTTCGGAATCCGAAGTGGGCCCCGAGATCACCAAGTTGGTCGAAGAGGCCAATGGCATGGTCGTGGCGACCACATTTGCGTCAAACGTTGCGCGGGTGAAGACTCTGGCGGAAGCCGGTGAGAGGGCAGGGCGCTCGGTCGTTTTGCTGGGCCGCGCGATGCGCCGGATGATCGAGGCTGCGACGGAAACAGGTATTCTGACCAGCTTTCCTCGTGTCGTCAGCGCCGAAGAGGCCGTTGATCTGCCGCGCCAGAACCTGATGCTGATCGTAACTGGTAGCCAGGGTGAACGCCGCGCTGCCAGCGCGCAACTTGCGCGGGGTAAGTATCGCGGGCTGGAATTGAAAGAGGGCGACCTGTTCCTCTTCTCGTCGAAAACGATCCCGGGCAATGAGCGGGGCGTGATTTTCATCATGAACCAGCTCAGCGAAAAGGGCGTGGACGTGGTGGATGACAGCTCGGGGCTGTATCACGTTTCAGGTCATGCCAACCGCCCAGACCTTGAGAAGGTACACTCGCTGATCGACCCGCAGATGGTTATCCCGATGCACGGAGAACACCGTCACTTGCGTGAACATGCCAAACTGGCCGAGGCCGGCGGCCGCGCGGGCATTCTGGCGGTGAACGGGACTATGGTCGACCTGACCGGCAACGCGCCGCAAGTTGTCGACTATATCGAGACCGGGCGGACCTATCTGGACGGGACTGTTAAGATTGGTGCTCTGGACGGTGTCGTGCGAGACCGGATTCGCATGGCGCTGAACGGCCACGTTACGGTCACGGTCATTCTGGACGAAGAAGACGAACCGCTGGGCGAGCCATGGTGCGATACGATGGGCTTGCCCGAACTTGGATCGTCCCGCGCTGCGCTGGTTGAGGTTCTGGAAGAGGACCTGAACCAATTCCTCATGCGGGCCGACGCTAAAACCCTGCGTGATGATGACAAGCTGGAAGAGGCCTTGCGCCGGATCGTTCGCCAGACTGCGAAAGCCGAGATTGGCAAAAAGCCGGAAGTGACGACCGTAATCAGCCGAATGAAATAGGTGTATCTGAGGGCCTTAGGCCCTCAGTCCGCTTCGGGCATGGGATAGCCGCGAAGTTTGAGGAACAGGCTTTCTTCCTCATTATTCAGAAAGAAAGGTACGGAATCCGGTGGCGTTGGGTCAGTGACCCGCGCTGCGATTTCGGCCAGAACGACCTCGGTAATAAACGGCAAGTCGAATTCGCGCGCCCGATCCAGCGGGATCCATTGCAGATGCGAAAGCTCGTCCGAAGCGTGGCTGAAATCGTCCAAATCGCCTTGGATCGCACCGGCGTCGACAAGGAAAAAACGCGCGTCGAAACGGCGCGGCCGTCCCGGCGGAGTGACTGCGCGAAACACGAACTGAAGCGCCTGCGCGGATGGGCGATACCCCATTTGCGCAAAGGCGGCCCAATCATCGGCAAGAGGCCCAACCCAGCTATCAGGTTGCCCCAGGATCAGCCCTGTTTCTTCCCAAAGCTCCCGGATTGCAGCAGCGGCAAGCGCATTCTGAAGCCCAGTCTCAGATCGCTCGGCAAGTCGTTCGTGGCAAACGTCGGGCAGATCAGTAGCCAGCGCGACTTTCGCGTCAGATGCATCGACAGCACCGCCCGGGAAGACGAATTTGTTGGGCATGAACGCAGCCTTTGCACCGCGTTGCCCCATCAGGATAGATGGATTGGTAAGACGGTCGCGTAGGACAATGACCGTTGCTGCGTTCCGTATGGCCGTTTTGTCCAGCGTCATCCGTTGCTCAACATGCGATCCCGGTTCACTTGGACTGTCCAAAGCCGTGCATGCGGCGCGCCCATTGATAGGCCACAACTGCGCCCTTCAATCGCGGCAGCAGGAACAGCGACAGGGCCGTGCAGCCAAAGGCAAAGATCAGGAACATCGTTAGCGGCTCGGGGCGCCAATGGACGTATGATACATGCAATGCGGGTGCCAGTAGGTGACCCACCAGAAGGATGGTCAGGTAAGCCGGTCCGTCATCTGCGCGGTGGTGAAACAGTTCTTCCCCACAGTTCGAGCATGTGTCGTTAACCTTGAGGTAGCTGTGCAGCAACTTCCCCTCGCCGCAATTCGGGCAACGGCAGCGGAAACCTTTGACCAGTGCAGGCTTTGTTGGGCGGTCTTCCAGGTCGGTGGTGTCGATCGTCTGATCTGTCATGTTGATACTCGCGCGTTCCAATGATGAGTGTATAACGCTTGTTTGATCCACCGGGAAAGGGGGGTGCGTCGCTTTGCATCGCCATGGGGTTTTCAAAAAAGTTTCCCCTTCAGCGACGGAATGTGATGCCTGACCCGTTTGAACCTATGTAAGCAGCGGCAATGATGCCGCGAAAACAAGGGAAAAACGTTATGAAAAGCGCCAAGTTCATTCCGGCAGTTGTTGTGTCAGCCATGGCAATCACCGGCACATCCGTTTTGGCTGCAGGCTCTAAAGATCGCGAACCTGTGACCTTTCAGGAGTTGGACGCCAACGGCGACGGTCAGGTGACACAGGAAGAAATGCAGGCTCACCGGAATCAGCGTTTCACCAATGCCGACACCGATGGCGATGGTCAGTTGAGCCTTGAAGAGATGCAGGCCGCAGGTCAAAAAAAGGTCAATGACCGTGTCGCCAAGATGTTTGAACGCCATGACGCCAACAAGGACGGGTTTCTGAGCGAGGACGAGTTGCCCAAACCACGCCGTGCTGGCAAGATGTTTGACCGTATCGACGCGAATAACGATGGCGCGATCTCGGAACAGGAATTTGCCGATGCAAAAGAAAAAATGGGCAAGCGCCACAGGAAAGGTGGCAAGGCGGACTCTGACGACAGCTGATGCGGGATGGAGGATCTGACCTCTTTACCACAGGTCGTTCGCGGCGCGCCTTGCGCCGCGGACGCAATTGGCGACGATGCGTTGCTGAAGCAGTTCGCCGATGGGGACGCTGCAGCAGCGCGGGTGCTCACAGATCGCCTTGCGCCACGCAGCTTGTCTGTGGCGCTGCGGTTTCTGGGCAATCGGGCCGAGGCGGAAGATGTCACGCAAGAGGCGATGATGCGCCTGTGGCAGATGGCACCGGATTGGGTTCCGGGGCAGGCCAAGGTGTCTACATGGCTCTATCGTGTGACGCTGAACCTGTGTGTTGATCTGCGACGCAAAAAGACGCCGGACAGGTTAGCTGACGTGCCCGAGCCCGAAGATGAAGAGGCGAGCGCCGCTGAACGATTGCAGGACGCTGCCCGCAAGGATGCGCTGCAAACAGCGCTGTCGCAGCTGCCCGAGCGTCAGAGACAAGCCGTTGTATTGCGGCATATAGAAGAATTGCCCAACCCGGAAATCGCGGGAATCATGGGCATTTCAGTGGAAGCGGTGGAAAGTCTGACTGCACGTGGAAAAAGATCTCTGACTGCGATTTTGGCCGGACGACGTGATGAACTGGGGTACGACGATGACTGAAGACAAAGACAATCTGGATCTGTTGTTCGCCCAAGCCCGGGAGAAACGCCCGGAACTGCCGGATGACCTTGCCGTGCGCATTCTGACGGATGCGGAAACCGTTCGGCTGGAGCGCAGGAAACCAGATGAGACGAAGACGAACCCGCTGTGGACGCGTGTGCTCGCCGGGCTTGGCGGCTGGCAGGGCATGGGCGGTCTGGTTGCCGCCAGTATGGCAGGCGTGTGGATCGGATTTTCGGCCCCGGCGTTTCTACCCGATCCCGCCAATTACATTTACGCACAGGATGTCAGTTTTGTGGTCGCTGATCTTAGCCTGGATACGAGTTTTCTGGAGGACGCGGAATGAGCGATAATCCCAAACCCAAAAGTCGCTGGATGTCCGTTCTGCTGGTCATCTCGCTGGCTTTGAACCTGCTGGTTGTCGGCGTTGCGTTGGGGACCGTGCTGCGGGTCAAAGGCGGCGATCATGCGAAAGCACCGCCGGGGTTCGGCTCGGCGCTCTATCGCGCTTTGCCGAAGGACGAGCGAAAAGCCATGCGGGGCGAGCTGTTCGACCGTCACAGAAAGGGTGCAAAAAACCGATCCCAGGACTTTGCCCAACTCAGCGCGGCCTTGCGGTCAGACCCGTTTGACCCGGCAGCGGTTCAGGCATTGCTGGATCAACAAGCGCAATTCATGGCGGAGTTGCAGGATGCCCTGCAAGCGCAATGGCTATCCCGCGTCGTGGCCATGAGTGATGAAGAGCGCCTGATTTATGCGGAGCGACTGGAAGACGTCGTGAAACGCGGCCCCCATGGTCACAAGAAAAAGGACTGAATGGGTCAGGCTGCGTTCTGCCTGATTCTGACTTGGTTGCGCCCAGCCTTCTTTGCCGCGTAAAGCGCGATGTCGGCGGATTTGATCACTCGTTCCAAGGGTTCGTTGCTGGGCAAAGGCGGGTTGGGTGCCGTCATTCCGATACTGATGGTGACCGGGACCGGGGCAGACGCATCCGGCAGAGTGAATGGCGTCTCGCTGATGCAGTCGCGCAACGTCCTGGCCAACTCCATTGCTTTTGCCGGAGAGCTGTTGGGCAAGCCAATCATAAACTCTTCGCCCCCAATCCGCGCAACGAACCCTGCGGATCCAAGGGTGCTTTTCATGCGCTTAGCGGCCTCGGCCAATACAAGGTCACCGCCAATATGCCCAAAGCGGTCATTGATGGTTTTAAAGTGGTCCAGATCGGCCAGCATGACGACGAAACCGTGCCCATCTTGGGATGGCTGACGGGCCATCTGATCTATGGCCCGCATCGCGTATCGGCGGTTATGCAGTCCGGTCAGAGGGTCGACCCAACTTTCAGCTATCCCGCGGCGCAGCGAGGCGCGCATCTGATCCGTAAGGGTTTTTCGGGCGATTTGGTTCTCCAATCGCAGCAGGACTTCGTCGGTACAAAACCCGCCCATGCAAACGGCGTCGGCCCCACGATCCAGCGCCTCAGATGCCAGAGAGGCGTCGTCCCCAGCCAGAACAGCGATCAACACCGTGTGCCGGGTGGCTCCGCGTGATTTCAGATCGGCCAACGTACTCAGACCGGGGGTGGTTCTGCCGATTTCGACCACGACGGCATCCGGAATCGGGCCAGACAAAAGTGCATGCATGTTCGAAGAAACATGTGTGGAAAGGCTGTGACGCAACCGGCCAGACAATGCCTTTTTCCACAAAGCTCCGGTACGGCAGGTGTGCGCCAGAATGGCCACCCGGGCCGATTTTGGCGCGGCAATCAGGGCGGTGGCTGGCTCGGCGAAACCTATCGGATGCGATCCGTTGCCCAGCTTTAGGTCCTGAGTTTCCGCGCGAGACCGCAGCAGACTGCGCACCCGCGCCAACAACAACGTGTCCTTGAACGGATGTGCCAGAACATCATCCAAACCATCGGCGAGCGCCTTCAATCTGGCCGCCTTGTCATTTTGCGGTGCAATTGCCACCACCGGCACATCGGCCAGATCCGGATTTGCCATCACCAACCTTTTGACATCAGCGGCTGTGCCATCTGGCAACGTCTGCGCAACAAGGACCAGATCGGGGCGAGTACGCCGCAGCAGCCCGGCCAGACCGTGCAGTTTTTCCGCCTGAACGACGTGATACCAGGCCGCGGTCAGCTGAACCTTCAGCATAATGCGATTGGTCGAAGTCCCGTCGAGGACAAGGATGGTTCCCTGCACGGACATATCAGTCACCGTTGATTGCATGCGTTGCCAAAGTGTTTATGAGTCTGGTTAACAAACCCTTTCCAAGCACACATCCGAGGCCTCTTTATGCCGATCACCGCCCAATCTGCAGAAACGCTGGCCCTGAATGTCCTGGGTTGGCTGGTCGGGAACGATGAGTTGTTGCCCGTTTTTCTGGGGTCGACGGGTGCATCCACCGATGACCTGCGGGAAAGGGCGGCAGAGCCGGAGTTCCTGAGTTCCGTTCTTGAATTCTTGATGCTTGACGATTCGTGGGTGATCGCCTTTTGTGACGCCAACTCTGTGCCCTACGACCTGCCGGGTCAGGCGCGGATGGTTTTGTCCGGTGGCAGCGACGTTCACTGGACCTGATCCAAACTTCTGACAGGAGCATGCAATGCCCATCGACGCGATCTTGTTCGACAAGGACGGAACTCTGTTTGATTTTGCAAACACATGGGGCGGCTTCGGGCGCAGTTTGATGGAGAGACTGTCAGGCGGTGATCCCGAGCGTGCCGCCGAACTGGGCCAGGCCATCGGGTTCGATCCGGTCACTGAGGAATACTCCGAAGACAGCATTGTCATCGCTGGAACTGTGGGAGAAATCGCGGAGGCGCTTGCCCCGCATTTTCCGGACATGTCGCTCGATGAGTTGATTGATGTCCTGAACACGGAATCGGCGACGGCAACTCAAGCACCGGCCGTACCGTTGGTTCCATTTCTGGAAGGTCTCAGGCAGGCTGGTCTCAAGTTGGGCGTGGCCACGAATGACGGAGAAGTGCCCGCGCTGCAGCACCTGGCGTCTGTGGGAATTCGCGATCACTTCGATTTTGTCGCCGGTTACGACAGCGGTCACGGGTTCAAACCCGGTCCCGGTCAGTTGATTGCCTTTGCCACCCATGTCGGCGTCGATCCATCGCGCGTGGCCATGGTGGGGGACAGTCTGCATGATCTGCAGGCCGGGCGCGCCGCCGGGATGACCACAATTGGCGTTCTGACCGGGATGGCACCGGCCGAGGCGTTGGCGCCGATGGCGGATGTGGTGTTGCCGGATATCGGTCACATTCCCGCTTGGTTGGCCGCAAACTGACCGGCTTGGGGCCGATTTCGACGGTCCGGGATAAAAAACCGACAGAGTTTGTCGCAGACAGAGCGGCGATTGCCCCGACTTCCGGGCTTGCTGGTAGAAAGCAAGTTCCGGAGGTTTCCAATGGCTGACACACAGACTCGTAAACGCCGGGGTGGAGGACGGGCCGGTGCGGCGGCGCGCAGGGGCAGCGCGGTGATCGACCAGATGCCGTGGAATCCGCCGATCAATATCGACAAACCCACCGAACCGCTGGACCAGGCCGGGATCGAAGCGATCCATGACGGTGCAATGCGCATCCTCGAAGAGATCGGGATCGAGTTCTACAACGAAGAAGCCATTGCCATCCTGAAAGAGGCCGGCTGCACGATCAATGGCGACAACGTGCGCATGGGGCGTGACTTTGTGATGGAGATGGTGGCAAAGGCTCCGTCGACATTCACGATCACCCCGCGAAACCCCGACAAAACCATTGAGGTCGGCGGTAAAACCCTTCTGTTTGGCAATGTGTCCTCCCCGCCGAATTACTGGGACTTGGAGATCGGCACTAAGGTATCCGGTAACCGCGAAATGTGCCGGAACCTTTTGAAACTGACGCAGTATTTTAACTGCATCCATTTTGCGGGCGGTTATCCGGTTGAGCCGGTCGATATTCACGCCAGCATACGCCATCTGGACGTCCTTTATGACAAGCTGACGCTGACCGACAAGGCGATGCATGCCTATTCGCTGGGCAAGGAGCGCGTCGAAGATGTGATGGAGATGGTCCGGATCGCAGGTGGCCTCAGCCATGAGGAGTTCGAAGCGACTCCACGCATGTACACCAACATCAACTCGACCTCGCCGTTGAAACACGATCACCCGATGATTGATGGCTGTCTTCGCCTTGCGCGGCGCGGGCAGGCGATCGTCGTGACTCCGTTCACGCTGGCGGGGGCGATGGCCCCTGTGACGATGGCTGGCGCGGTTGCACAGTCGCTGGCCGAGGCGCTGTGCGCGATTGCTTTGTTCCAGTATGTCCGGCCCGGAATTCCCTGTGTTATCGGGACGTTCACGTCCAACGTTGATATGAAGTCGGGCGCGCCTGCGTTTGGTACACCGGAGTACATGCGCTCGACCCAGATGACCGGTCAGATGGCCCGTTACTACGGTCTGCCGATGCGGTCTTCGGGCGTCTGCGCGGCGAACGTGCCCGATGGTCAGTCCGTATGGGAGACATCGAACTCGCTATGGGCTGCGGTGCAGTCGGGCACCAACATGGTGTACCATGCGGCCGGATGGCTGGAGGGCGGTCTAATCGCCAGCCCCGAGAAGTTCATTATGGACTGCGAGATACTCCAGCAAATTCAAAGATACATGCAGCCGGAAATCACAGCGACGGGCCCGGATGAAATTGCACTGGATGCGATCAAGGCGGTTGGAAACGACGGTCATTTCTTCGGCATTCAGCACACGCAAGATCGATACACCACTGCGTTCTATCAGCCGTTCCTGAGCGATTGGAAAAACTACGAAGGCTGGGACGTCGCCGGTGGCATCTGGACCGCTGAGCGCGCCCATCACATTTTCAAGGAAATCATCACCAGCTTTGAACCTCCGGCGATGGACGAGGGCATCCGGGAAGAACTGGCTGACTTTGTTGCGCGCCGTAAGGCCGAAGGCGGGGCTCCGACGGATTTCTAGTTTAAGCGCAAGGACTTCTACATTGAGACTCTGCCAGATTGTCACTACCGCAGTGCGAATTTTGGCTATTTGTTAAGGATTGTCTGACCAGATTGGGGGGAAACCAATCTGGGGCATCTCATGCATGGTCTGATCAATCGGGCGATACAATCCTTTGTATGCGCGACCTATGGGCAACCCTGCTGGCTGCGGGTGACTGAGGCGGCGGGGCTGGGCTTTACCGAATTCGAGGCGATGCTGGTCTACGAAGACGAAATGACAAAGCGGGTATTGGATGCGCTTTGTGCGGACCTGAACCGCCCACGTGCGGAAATTCTGGAAGACCTGGGAACCTATCTGGTTTCGCACCCCAACATGGAAGACCTGCGCCGACTTCTGCGTTTCGGCGGTGTCACTTACGTTGAATTTTTGCATTCTCTGGATGACTTGTCAGACCGGGCGAGGCTTGCTGTTTCGGATCTGCGCCTGCCGATGCTGGAACTTCGGGAGGTGTCTCCGGCAGAGTATCAGCTGTTCTGTTATCCGGGCTTGCCTGGCTATTCCAGCGTGATGGTTGGGGTGCTGCGAGCGGTTGCGGATGACTATGGCGCGCTGGCCATGTTGTCACATGACGGGCAGCATGGCGATGCCGAGGTCATCTCGATTGTTTTGGTGGAAAGTGCCTTTACCGAAGGGCGCCATTTCGATCTGGGGGCGCGAAAATCATGATGGATACCGCCGAACTGTCTGCGCTGTTGGACACCCTGTGCCCGATGTTCGTGTTGGTGGATGAGCGGGGAAAGATTGTAAATGCCGGGCCGACGTTGCAAAAACTGCGCCCGGATGAGCCGATGCAGGGCAAAGACTTTTTGGATGTGTTCGAACTGGTTCGACCACGAACCGTGACCACAACCCCTGCGCTGCTGTCATTGGCCGGAGGTAAGGTACATCTGAAGTTTCACGACGAACCTCGCACGGCACTAAAGGGGTTGATAGCGCCAATGCCCAAGGGGAACGGGGCCATCATCAACCTGTCCTTCGGGATTTCGATACTGGATGCGGTACGGGACTACGCTCTGACCAGCGCGGATTTCTCGGGGACAGATCTGGCGATTGAACTACTGTATCTGGTTGAAGCAAAATCAGCCGCAATGGAGGCTTCGCGGTCTTTAAACCTGCGATTGCAAGGTGCCATGCTGGCTGCCGAAGAGCAGGCAGTCACGGACATGTTGACCGGATTAAAAAACCGTCGGGCTATGGATGTGGTTCTGAGGCACCTGATCTCTGGCAATTCCGCTTTTGCGCTCATGCATTTGGACCTGGATTTCTTCAAAAGCGTCAATGACCACTTGGGTCATGCAGCTGGTGACTTTGTGTTGCAACAGGCCGCCCGGATCATGGAGGAGGAAACGCGAAATGAGGATACGGTTGCCCGCATCGGTGGCGATGAGTTTGTTATTATTTTTAAGGGTCTGGTCGACGAAAGTGTTCTGTCTGATGTTGCGTCGCGCCTGATCAAACGTTTGCGCCAGCCTATGATGTTCGAAAACACTCCGTGCCAGATTTCAGCCAGCATCGGAACGGCGCTGTCCACGCAGTTCAGTTCGCCCAATGCCGCGGAATTGCTGAACGCTGCGGATCAGGCGCTGTATGAGGCGAAGCGCCAGGGAAGGTCGCGGCACTGCCCGTACTCGACGCTTGTTGAGTCGGAATGAACCAAGTGATTTCGCAACCAGTTTTCATCAGAGAAGAACGCACAGGACGTACACTCGCTCAATCCTGCTGAAATGCTTTGACCAGAGAGTTTGCGATATGCCGTTTGATCGCGGGCAGTTCTCCAACCACGGGCATCACGTACCCGCTGAAATCGGCGCGATCCAGTTCTTGCGGAACATCGTCCTGAACATGCCCGCCTGTGCAGGCAAAGAAGGGCAGGCACAAGGCCTGATCGCCGGTGCCCGACGCCGCCTCTGAGATAGATGGAGCTTCCTCAACAAAGCCAAGATGGATGGAGCGGAAGGAGATAAACTCTGCCAGTTCCTTAGAAAACGCGTCGGCTACCGCGGATGGGTTGCGACTGCGGCCCGAACCGTGTGCGGCCAGAACAAGATCAGTCGCGGCAGGGTCCCAGTGTCGGTCTGACAGGGTATCGCGCAATGCTGTCGCAACCAATGCTGGCAAGTCAGGATCGACGCCCAACGGGTTCAGAATGCCGATATCACGGTCGCCCAGTCGTTTTGGCAGAGCGCTGGTCACGAACCATCCCTTGGCCATGAAAAGGGGATAGATTACAGTGTCTTCCGGAAGTTCGTTCAGCCGGGCCTCCAGCATTCCCGGTGCCGCAAGCGTGGCCGAGTGAACGCTGACCCCATCGCAATACCCGTCGACCTCAGCAGCATAAGCTGCCAGTGCCGCCTCGGCTGGATCGGGGTCAGAGGGTTGACCGTGGGCGACGATAAGAGCGTGCGGCATTTAGGCGTGTCCTGTCTGGTTTTCCGATAGGTGTTTTGGGATGTAACAAAGTCAAGCCATGGCCATTAACGCTAGCCCAACAATGTCAGCCATAGCCAGACGGTAAGGATCGAGACGGCAGTTCCGACCAGAACCGATGAGGCCGCAACCCTTTTCGCCCGCCCATACATATTGGCAAAGATGTAAGCGTTGAAGCCGGGTGCCATCGCAGCGTTCAGAACGCCCGACCGGAACAAATCCTGTGGCAGACCGGCCGTTGAGCCGAACAGCCAAACCAGACCGGGATGGAGCATCAGCGAAACAGCGCAGACAAAAGCAATGGTACGCAGGTCTCCTTCGGGTTTGTACTTTACCAGCACTCCGCCCAGTGCGAACAGCGCCCCCGGCAACGCGGCGCGGGTCACAAGGCCGAGGGCTTCGTCCACAACCGCAGGCACGCCCACGCCCGACAGGTTGACGACAAACCCCAACGCGATGCCCAGGATCAATGCGTTGCGAAACATGGCGGAAAGAATGGATTTGACCATACGCGGGCCACCGTGGCCCCGGTTTCGGATTACCTCCATAACTGTGATGCCAACGCCGTAACAGAAGGGCGAGTGGAAGGCGATGATCGCGTAGTTGCCGGTCAGGTTTTCTGGGCCATATGCGCGTTCCGTGATCGGCAGACCCAACAAAACGGAGTTCGAGAACAGGCAGCAAAACCCGATGGCCACACAGTCTTCCCAATCCCGACCAAAGATAAAGCGCGCGCCGAACAGGCCAGCTGTGAAACACAGGCCTGCAGCGGTATAGAAGCTGGCCAGAAGTCGGGGGTCAAAGCTGGCGCTCAGGTCCAGATGTGAGATTGCAAGGAACAGTAGGCAGGGTATCGCAAAGCCCTGTGTAAACTTCATCAACCCGTCAATATGGATTTCTTTGAAGTACCCCAACCGGGTCGAGGCATAACCTGCTCCGATCACAAGGAAAACCGGTAGAATGACGTTAATCAGGCTTTGGAGCATCTCACCACTTTGCAAGCTGTGCCGACGCAAGGCCGCCGCAAGTTAAGTTGGTTGAACGGGGTCTTAAAGCGCCTGATGGATCACCATTCCGTCATAGGCCGGGGTAATGTAGTCTGCGGTTTCCGCATCGACCGTGGCATAGTCCAGATCGATATGCATATTGGTCAGGATCGCGCGTTTTGGTTCCAACTGTTCGATCCAGCCCAACGTTTTTTCCAGATGGGCATGAGTAGGGTGTGGCTTTCGTCGCAGCGCGTCGATTACCAGGCAGTCCAATCCCTCCATCATCGGCCAGGCATCGTCGTAGATCTCAGCGACGTCAGGCAAGTAGGCCAGTTTGCCCATGCGGAAGCCCAGCGAGTCGATTGACCCGTGGTTGACCTTGAATGGATGGAAGGGGATGGGGCCGCCGGGGCCGTCAACCTCGAACGGGCCGTCGATGGTCTTCAAATCAAGGATCGGCGGGTAGGGCGAGGTTTCCGGCTGAACGAAGGCATACCCGAACCGACCCAGAAGGTCGTTCTGCGTATCACCATCCGCCCAGACGGGCACCCGTTCGCGCATGTTGAACACGATCATGCGCAGGTCGTCGATCCCGTGAACGTGGTCCGCGTGCGAATGGGTATATATCACCCCATCCAGACGCCCGGTCCCCGTGTCGAGCAACTGGCTGCGCATATCCGGCGTGGTGTCGATCAGAACCGAGGTCGTGCCGTTGGGGCCATCGCGTTCCACCAGCATCGAACAGCGGCGGCGGATGTTCCTAGGGTTTTTCGGGTCGCACTCACCCCATTGCCCGCCCAGCCGGGGTACGCCGCCGGAAGATCCGCAGCCAAGGATTGTGCAACGCAATTCGGTCATGCAGCCGCCTTATAAGTCGCGGCTTTGGTGAACAGCCGGTCGAAATTGGCCTGTGTCTGCGCGGCAAATTCAGAGTAACCCATCCCGAACACCTCGGCCCCCTTGCGCGCCGTATGTGCGGTATAAGCGGGCTCGTTGCGTTTGCCGCGATAGGGCGGCGGGGCCAGGTAAGGCGCGTCTGTTTCCACAAGGATACGGTCGACCGACGCTGCGGCGAAAATATCGCGCAGTTCCTGGCTCTTGGGGAAAGCGGCGATACCGGACATGGACAGGTAAAACCCCAGGTCCAAAGCGGCTTTGGCCAGTTCGGCGGTAGACGAAAAGCAGTGCATGACGCACGAATAGGGTGCGTTTCGGTATTCCTCTGCCAGAATGCGGGCCATGTCGTCGTCGGCCGCGCGGGCGTGGATGATCAGCGGCAAGCCAGTGCGCTGAGCAGCTTCGATATGGATGCGCAGCGACTGCTTCTGCACTTCGGCACTGTCGGCCGTGTAATGATAATCCAGCCCGGATTCACCAATGCCCACAAATTTGGGATGCTGAGACAGGGCGACCAGCTCATCAACCGTTGCCATAGGTTCATCAGCTGCGCTCATGGGGTGTGTGCCGGCGGCGTAGAATACCGGGGCATGTGCCTCGGCAATGGAGCGGACGTTTGGTTCGTTCCGAAGACGGGTGCAGATTGTCACCATGCGGGTTACGCCAGCTTCGGCGGCATTGGCGATAATCTGGTCCAGCTGACCTTCGAAATCGGGGAAGTCCAGATGGCAATGGCTGTCGGTGATTTCGGGGGTATTGCTCATCTGCTCTGACCGGCGGTTTCCTGTATCTTGAATACCGTATCTAGGACCAGAGCCGCAGGGTCAAGGTTCACCGACTGCCCGTGGCGCGCACGGGCTGTGATCACCGCTGCGACCTCGGCCCATTTGCGGGCCTGGTGTGGTGTTGCCGACAGGCGGGTCAGTGTTTCGGCCTCGTTTGGGGCGGCTTCGGGCATCGGGGCGCTACCAGTTGCGCCGGTCAGGGCAAGGCGAGACAGGGCGACGTCGATCAGGGTCAACAATAGCTCAAACCGCTCGGCTGCGCCGCGCTGGGCGGCGGCCTCGGCCAACGCCAAAGCGCGCTGGCGATCCATTCGGGGCAGGGTGCCTAGAATCGCGATCAGCTCGGCGTAAATCTCTAGCCCGCCCAAATTGATCAGTCGCACGGCGTCACCAACGGAACCCGCCGCAAGCGCGGCCAAGTGGTCTGTTTTTTCGGGCATTTGTGCGCCGGTCTGCATTAGTGCGGCCTGCATGTCTTCGGGCCCCAGCGGCGACAGGCGCAGCGTCCTGCACCGTGACCGGATTGTCGGCAACAAGCGCGATGGTTGGTGTGAGATCAACAGCAACGTGGTGCGGGCCGGTGGTTCTTCCAGCATCTTCAACAGGGCGTTGGCCGCGCTGACATTCATCTCATCCGCCGAGTCTACAATGACGACCCTGCGACCGCCGTCAGTCGAAGACAGACCAAAGAACTTTCCGAGTTTGCGGATATCATCGACGACGATCTCGTTGCGCAACCGCCCCTGATCGTTCAACGAGCGGGTGATCGAGGCCAACCCCGGCTCCGCCCCGGCTTGAATACGGTGAGCAACGGGATGGTCCGGATCGATCTCAAGACTATCCGGTGGAGGCGGGGCGCCGAACAACCCGTCGTCTTCAATTGGCGGTGTCGCCAGAAGGAACCGGGCGATCCGCCAGGCGAGTGTGGCCTTACCCACGCCGCGCGGACCAGTGATCAGCCAGCCGTGGTGCAGACGTTCCGAAGTGTAGGCACTCATAAATGCCTGTTCCGCCGAGTCCTGCCCAAACAGGCGCTGGGTTTCACGCGGGTGCGGGGCACCGGGTGCCTGATCCGGGGTCGGGGTGTCGTCGCTCATCTATCGTCTATCGCAAAGCTTGTAGAACGATATCTGTCACATCCTGTGCAACGCTGTCCATGTCCCGGTTGCCATCGACTACGCGGAAACGGTCAGAAAACTCATCCGCAAGGGCCAGAAACCCTGCGCGCATCTGCTGTTGCAGATCGAGCCCGAAATCCTCGAACCGTTCTTCAGTTCCCTGACGCCCCTTGGCTCGGGACAGCCCGGTTTCGGGGTCCATGTCGATCAAGACAGTCAGATCGGGTTCCCGACCGATCATCAGACTGTGCAACTGGTCCACCAACCCCCGCAGATCGCCCCGCGACAGGCCCTGATACATTCGCGTGCTGTCGGCAAACCGGTCGCAGATCACCACTTTGCCCTCGGCCAGAGCGGGCAGGATCGTGCGTTCCAGATGATCCCGGCGTGCAGCAGTGAACAACAGAATTTCCGTTTCCGCAGACCACCGGTCCGGGTCTCCTTCCAGAACCAGGCTACGGATCTCTTCCGCGCCTGCGGAGCCTCCGGGCTCGCGGGTCAAAACGACATCGTAACCGAGGCTGCGCAAACGTTCCGCAAGCATGCGTGCTTGCGAAGACTTTCCAGACCCGTCAATGCCTTCGAAGGTCAGAAACAACCCGGCCTTCGTCACATTGCCCCCAGCGGATTACCGATCACGTCATTCACAACAATACCGCCTACAGTTTTCATGCGCACAACAAATCCGCCGACCGGAACTTCCTTGACCGCCACCAGGGGGCGGCGGATTTCCGGCAGCCCTTCGGGCTTTATAACCAGTTCAGCCAATTTCTGACCCTTTTCGACCGGAGCGTTGATCGGTCCGTCATAGACGACCTCGGCCTCGATATTCTTGTCATTCAGAACTGGGAACAGCAGATTCAGGTCGCCTTCGGGCACCAGACCAACGGTTCTCTCGGCACCCATCCAGATCTGGGCTTCGGCTATCGGCGTGTCGGCGTTGGCAACTGTCCTCTCGACAAAATTGCGAAACGACCAGTTAACCACGGCCTCAGCCTCCTCTGCGCGGCGTGCGGTGCTGTCGAGACCTGAAAGGACGAAAACAACGCGGCGGTCGCCTTGCTTGGCCGATCCGACAAGGCCGTAGCCCGCCTCTTGCGTGTGACCGGTTTTCAACCCGTCCGCCCCGATACCCAGCTTCAACAGTGGGTTGCGGTTGCGTTTGTTTGAGGGCGCACGGCCATCGAATTCAAACTCTTCTTCCGCGAACAGGGGGTAATACTCGGGGAAATCCGATATCAACCGGTCGGCCAGAATGGCCAGATCGTGAACGGACATCATATGGCCAGCGGCAGGCCAACCGTTTGAATTGGCGAAGTTCGAGTTGTCCATTCCCAGCTGCTTGGCACGTTGCGTCATGTAGCGGGCAAACCCGGCCTCGGTTCCATCGGGGCTGAGCGCCTCGGCGATCACCACGCAGGCATCATTGCCTGACAGAACGATGATGCCGCGCAACAGGTCTTCGACGCGAACCCGGTCCTGCGTGTTCAGGAACATGGTCGAGCCGCCATAGCTCATGGCGTGTTCCGAAACCGGCAAGGTTTCATCCAGTGTCAGACGTCCATCGCGCAGTGCTTCAAACGCTACATAGAGCGTCATCAGCTTCGACATCGACGCAGGCGGCAAGGGCTGATCAGCTTCCTTGGACAACAGCACCGTTCCGGTTGTCTGATCCATCACATAGGCCGCGCGGGCCGTCGTGTCGAATGCGTGGGCGGGCAGGGCGAGCAGCGCCAGCCCAAGGGTCAAAACAGATGATCGCAGTGAGGATAGCACGGGGGCCTCCTTTGTTTCAGTTTTTGACGGTGAACGCGTCGGAAAAACCCAGATCCTTGACATCGCTTTGGATCGCGTTGCGTTCAGAGCGGGTCGAGGCGGGGCCAACCACAACTCTCCAGACGGATTTACCATCTGACTTCAGTTCGCGCACCTCGGCAGGCAACCCGTTGCGGCGTATCTTGGCGGCGGCGCTGTTGGCGTTGGCCTCGACCCCGAAAGTGCCGACCTGAACAAATGGTTTCGATAGCGATGATCTCGATGTGGTTGTGGTCGCCGCGGCGCTAGCAGCGGGTGTGGGTTCGGACGCTTCAATCGCCGCAGCCGCGCCTGCAATCGGGTCAAGCGGAGTTTCGGTGATCTCATCCGCTTTTTTCTTTTGCCACCATTTCCGCTTGGCGGGCTTTTCAACTGGTGCCGCAACTTCTGGGTCAACCAAGACCGGAGTCGCTGCGGCTTCGGCAACGGTTTCGGTGGCTTCGGTTGCCGCTTCCGTAGTCGCGTCTGCTGCGGCATCCGTCGCGACTACGGCCGCCGTAGCAGCGCCTGCCGCAGCGGCTGGTTTCTTTCTCTGCCACCATTTACGTTTGGCCGGCTTTTCAGTCTCGGTCGCCTCAGCCTCTGCGATGTCAGCCTGTGGCTGATCCTCACTTGCTGCAGCTGTTTCCGTTTCAGTCACTTTTTCGGGGGCTTCTTCAGCTACCTGTTCTTCTTCCACAACCGGTTCAGGCTCGGGTTCTTTGCGGCGCAATGCGACGACTTCAACTTTGGTCGGTGCGCCCGCAAGAATGCCCAGCTTTTCCGCCGCCGCTGATGAAAGCTGCAGTGCCGGGCCCGGCAGGTTTCTTTCGCGGCGGAACAGGGCACCGGTTACAGACTTGTTGTTCTTCGCGTTTTTGATGCGCACACGCTCGGGTTGGGTCACATCAGGATGGGCCACCCAGATGCCACCCAATGACGGGCGGCCGTCCCACAACCCTGCTTCCGTCACCTGAAACACGTCCGGTGCTTCGACATCATCCTTCGGGCTACCGGACAGTTCGGGAAAAAGCTCAACAGGGCCGTCAGCCTCGGTTTCGGAACTTTGGGCATCCGCCGAGACGTTGTCCTGAGACAGCACCTCATCGCAACCAGCCAAACCTACGGAAATCATCGCCAGTACTGCCAACGCTCGCGGATTTGCGCGTGTCTCAGTCGCTCGCTTCATTTTGTCATCCCTTGCCTGAATGAGTCCCGTTTCCCGAGACCCGCCGCCGATTACTGGTTCTGTATTGCCAGCCTGCTCCGGTCTTTCCTGCAGATCATAACGCGGCCAATGTGTCATGGAAAGACCGCAGCAGGAGCTTCGGCAAGAATTCCCTATTTGGGCTTGCCACCGGTTCGCGTTGGCCTTAGACCCGGCCTCACGCGGGGAGGTGGCAGAGTGGTCGAATGCGGCGGTCTTGAAAACCGTTGGGCGTGAGAGCGTCCCCAGGGTTCGAATCCCTGTCTCCCCGCCACTCATACCTGTCTCACTTCAGTTGTGTTTTCTGACCCGGAATTGTGTCGCAATTCCCGCGCGTTGGCGCATGCGCTTTCAATCAGAGACGGAGCAGACCGTACATTCAGAGGACCATTCAGGCCCTAGTCTCAGTGGCGCATTTTGGCGGGGTCGCTTTGGGCGGGATTTCCCTGATACCCGGCAATTTACAGGGAATTTTCGTTAGATGGGTCTAGAAACCAGATATTCACGTGCCAGAACTCTATATTTTCCAATAGCTTATGTTGCAAATCCCCTAAAAGGTGGAACAGGGAATTCTCTCGCACGAACAGGGAATTGTGCCGCCGGATCAGGGAGGGCGAACCCCGTATCAGGGACGCAGGATCTGGAGGTGTCAGAAGCCGAACTGGCGTTCCTGTTCGGACCAGTCTAGTGGGTGGGTCACGCTGACCAGACGCTTGAGTGTGAGATCGGTCGGCTGGGTGCCGTCGAGAATCGCGGCTTAAATCTTTGGTGAGAGAAAGGCGAGCTGGGCGCGGGTGCGGATGAAAGCGCCAGGGACGCTTTCGCGGCGCGCAATTTCCATCAGCTGAACTCCGGCTTTCAGATCGCGGGCCCAGCCATGGGCGCGGATCAGCATGGACCGGAGGTGGGGATCGGGTTGGGGAGCCATTTCTCCGGCGATGACCTTGGCCTCGACGCCGCGGCGGCGGATCGAAGTGGCTGGTGATGTGTACAAGATCCGGGTGCAGGTAATCCGCAGCAATGCCAAGGGTCTTGTCAGAAGAACTCTGCTTGAGCGAGGCAGGGCGGTTGCGTAGCTTTTGCATATGACCAAACCTGCCTCTTTCAAGTACTTCAAAACCAGCCCCGAGATCATCCGCCTTGCGGTGATGCTGTACATCCGTTTTCCTCTTTCGCTTCGGAATGTCGAAGATCTGCTGCACGAGCGAGGCATCGACGTGAGTCACGAAACTGTCCGGTATTGGTGGAACAGGTTTGGGCCGGTGTTTGCCGCTGAGATCCGAAGAAAGCGTGTTCAGCAGCTGCGCGCATTCTCGAAATGGAAGTGGCACGTAGACGAAGTATTCGTGAAGGTGAACGGCAAACGCCACTATCTCTGGCGTGCCGTCGATCACGAAGGTGAGGTGCTGGAAGCCGTTATCACCAAGCACCGAAGCAAAGCGGCAGCACTGAAATTCCTCAAGAAGTTAATGAAGCGACACGGTAAAGCGAAAACCGTCGTCAAGGATCGCTTCGCGTCTTATCGGGTTGCTCTCAGAGTGCTCGGCGCTACCGAAAAACAGCAGACGGGCAGGTGGCTCAATAACCGCGTCGAGAATTCGCACCTTCCTTTCCGACGGCGTGAACGCGCCATGCAACGTTTCAGGCGGATGCGAAGTTTGCAGAAGTTCGCCGCCGTCCACTCCTCTGTCTACAACCACTTCAACCAGGAAAGATCGATAGCAAGCCGCGACACCTTTAAGCTGACCCGCACCGCCGCTCTCGCCGAGTGGCGTCAACTTTGTTCCGGATAGGTTCGCGGTTTCCGTGGCAAACTGAGACTGGTTCGAATTCGTCTGACAGCACCCAGAAGAGCCATGTCGTAGGGACCCGCCGCCATGCATGTGTCGAAGTCCGTAAACACCCGATCTTCGGGAATGTCGAATGCCGTCACTGCCGCCTGCATTTTATCCCGAGCCGGATCGAAGACTGCGGTGATTTCAGCGTCAGGATGATCGTGCACCGTCCGCAGCAAATCACCCATATGCATGTGATCAAAACTGATGCCGACGATCCGGAATTTTGCCATTGGAAACCTCCTTTAGCGTGTGCCGGTGATCCTGACGTAAAGTGCGGTAACCGCGAGGATGATCAGCCCAAACAGGGCTGTACGTGCACCTTCCGGCATCTGCATTAAAGTTAGCATAGTATCCAGCACGCGCAGAATTAGTGCGCCCACAATCGCACCTGCGAAACTACCACGACCTCCAAAAATCGATGTGCCGCCAATCACTGCTGCAGCGACCGAAGGTAATAACAACGGATTGGCGAGGCTCAGCGAGGTTTGACGGATCATGCCGAGATACAGCAAACCAGCCAGCGCGGCGATAAAACTGGAAAGCACGTAGAGCGCCAGGTAGACCTGCCAGGCTCGTACCCCGGACAGTTTGGCAGCTTGTTCGTTGGAGCCCAGTGCGAACAGCAATCGGCCAAATCCGGTATATCGCATGAGCCACAGAATAAAGAGCGCGAACGGGATGAATACAAAAAGGCCGTTGGGCATTCCTGCCGTGCGGCCAGTCCCAAGCCAGGCAAGGAAGGCAGGGATCTCAGTACCTGCATTTATGACGAGGCGTTGATAGACCTGTAGGCATCCCGTCGCGATTAGCCCTGTTCCCAAGGTCATGATCAACGGATGAACCCGAACCAGCCCAACTCCGATGCCATTCACAACGCCAACAACGAGACCAGCGGACAACGCAATCAGGACCGCGGGTGCAACGCCCCATATCGCGCTCAGTGTAGCGCAGACAAAGGCTGAAACAGTAGCGACCACTCCGACCGACAGGTCTATTCCTGCGGTTAGCATCGTCAGCACCTGACATGCCGCCAGCATCGCCAACGGAATTGCGAACTTGATCAGGTTGCCTACCCAAAAGGTTGAAATCAGCCCATCTCGACCGGCCCGGATCGGGGTGACGATGCCCGGCCGCAAGACCTCGAGCACAGCGATCATCAAGAACAGGAAGACCAAGAGAGGGATGATCGGGTTGTCCCGCAGATACCGCCCAAAGCGGGCCATCGGCGGGTCTGTGGCGTCCATACTCATCGGCGGGCCCCCTTTAGTGAAGCCGCCGTGCCCAGCATAACGACGAGAACCATAATCGTGCCTTCAATAATGGTGGTCACATTTGGATCGACGGCCAGCAATGTCAGGATCGTTCGGATGATCCGCAGAATGAAAACGGCGATAATGGGTCCAAGCAGCCCGCCTTTGCCACCACCCAGCACGACTCCGCCAAGAACCACCGCCGCGACCGAGGCCATGAGATATGGGCCCGGTACCGGCTCGCCAATTCCGGTCAGGGCGGCCAGACTTAATCCGCCCATGGCACAAAACAGACCGCAAAGCGCGTAGGCAGCAATCTTCGTTCTTCCGACCGCAACGCCTGATCGGAAGGCGGCAAGTTCGTCCGACCCGGTTGCGTAGATCGAAAGGCCAAGTTTGGAACGCCGGATCGGCACCCAGATCACCGCAATTCCCAAGGCGATGACGACAAGCGCCTTTGGCAACCCGTCGAACACAAAATGACCGCGGATTGCCTGCTCCAGCCAGTCTGCCGTCGCGCCGCCGGGTGTCTCAAGGATCAACAACGCAACCCCTTCCCACACAAAAAGCATGGCGAGTGTAACCACGATGTCGGGTACACGCGTCACAACGATCAGAAGGCCATTAATCAGCCCCATCAAAAGCCCGACACCCAGAACGATAAACAGGGCTGGTACACCGGCCATACGTTCCATCAATACGGCAGCAGTCACAGCGCATACGGCCATCATAGATGCGACGGACAAATCGATGCCTCCGGCGATTACGACGACAGCCATACCGGCGGTTGCGAAAGCAAAGGGCAGGGCGGCACGAGCGATACTCTCCAGCCCGGACGCACCGAAAGTGGGTTGTATCAACTTCGTGATGGTCAGAAGGAGAACAAGAAGGACCACAAGTCCCGTGACCCACGCGTGTTTTCGGATGGCCCCGCTCACGCTGCGCCCTCCGTTTCGGTCAGGCCATAAGCCGCCCGCATCAGTGTTTGTTCATCGGCGTCGGCTGCGTCTATCACGTCGACAACACGCCCGTTGAAGATTACGACCACGCGGTCACAGGCCAGCGGGATTTCCTCCAACTCAGATGTGTAGAATAAAATCGCTGCGCCCTGATCCGCCAACTCTCGCACCAAGGGGTATATTTGACGTTTCGTGCGCACATCGATGCCGCGGGTTGGGTCGAACAACAGCAAGGTTTCAACGCCGGTCGCCAGCCAGCGGCCAATGGTAACTTTCTGCTGGTTTCCTCCGGAAAGTCGCTGCACTTCGCCTTGGGCGCGTGTGTCGATCTGCAGTTTTTCGACCGCATAGGCGACGCGATCCCGCTCGTGACGGAGTTTTATCGGCCCCCAGTTTTTGAGGCGGGCTGAGAACGGTAAAGCGATATTTTCTTTCACTGACCGCTGCGCCAACAGGGCATCTGAACGATCGCCCGGTACAAAGGTCAGCCCGGCGGCAATGGCGTCGGCGGGATGGGAAAAACTAACCGGCTGCCCGTCCACTTCTATCGATCCTGACGTTGGACGGTCAAATCCCGCCAAAACCTCGAAAAGCTCATCCTGTCCCTGACCTTCAAGCGCGACGACTCCCAGAACTTCGCCGGGGAACAAGTCGAACGAAACGTCCGAGAAACTGGGCTCGAACGCCAGCGACTGCACGCGGAGGCGAGGCATTTGTGATTGCGGTCCATTTGCTTGAAGTATCCGGCGCTTTCCGATGTCTATCTTCTGTCCCAACATCAATTCGACGACGCGTTCTTCTACGCCGGGTTCGATTTCGAGATCCCCAACGGACATACCATCTCGTAGCACCGTGGCTCGGTCGCACAGTTCCGAGATTTCAGTGAAGCGGTGGGAAACATAGATCACACCCATGCCGTCATCTGCTTTGCGTCGTACGGTCTTCAAAACACGTTCAACCAGATCCGTTGGCAGTGCAGCCGTCATTTCGTCCAGCAAAAGAACGTCAGGTTCAAGCGCCAGGGCGCGTGCCAAATCAAGGATGCGAAGTGTGGCGAGAGGCAGGTCGCCAATCATCGCAGACAGCTTCAGGTCTTCGATGCCAAGCTCTGAAACCCAGCCTCGGAACTGATCAACCGGTGTGTCGGTCAGCCTGAGATTATCGGACACGTCGAGATCAGGAATGAGCGACGGTTCCTGGTAAACTGGCACCAAGCCTGAACGGCGCGCTTCGGCTGGGTTTCCGACATGCGCCTGATTTCCCCGAATAAGTACCTGGCCTGCATCAGGTCTTAAGGCACCCGTTATGATTTTGACGAATGTGGATTTTCCCGCACCATTTGCCCCCATTAAGGCAACGATTTCACCTTCAGCAACCGTGAGGTGGGCTTTGGTCAGGGCTTGTACGGCGCCAAAGCTTTTGGCCACGTCAGACGCGTCGAGTAGTGCTGTGCGGCTCATGAAGGTCCTTGAGTATTGGAGGTGCGTTGAGTGTGCCCTCCGCCCAATAAAGAGCGGAAGGCCCTTCAGACGGGATCAGCTTTCGCCGGGTCCTTTGCAGTCGATGATCTGTTCCATCGTGTAGTCGGTCCATCCGGGAACCGTCACGGAAACGGGCCATTCAGGATCAAGATTGGGGTTCTGAGCCGCCTTGATCGTTTCGCGGCCCGCATCTGTCGCGTTTTCCCAAAGCACGGGGTCGACCAGTACTGTATTACTGTCAGGGGCCTCACCGTTCAGGATGTCGACGGCCAAAGCGATGCCCGCGCCGCCAACTGAGCCGGGGTTTGTCACCGCTGCACCATTCAACCCCTCAACTTCGGTCAGGTATTGAACGAAGCCCGCATTGTCTGCACCGACGATCGGTACCAAAGGCGCGCCGGATTCAGTGAACGCGTCGACGATTACATTGTCGATGCCGCTGGTCCAGACGCCGTCAAACGGGATGCCGGTGGCAAGGAAATCAAAGATCTGTTGTTTGCCCTGGTCCTGCTGCCATCCGGTGAAAACTTCGTGCACTACGTTGACATCGGGGTGTTCAGCAAGCGCGCGTTTAAATCCGTTGTCGCGGTCTGTATCGGCGGACACACCAGCGATTCCGCGCATATAAACAACGTCACCTTTGCCACCGAGCTGTTCAAACAGCCACTTGGCGCCAAGGTAGGCATATTCTTCTTGGTTGTTTGAAAGAATGTATGCGCCGTCAGCCGAAACGCCGGCATCCACGGCAACGACGACGATGTCTTGCGCCATCGCCTTTTCCAGCGCCGAGTTTAACGCGTCCGGGTTAGATGGGTTCAGGACGATTGCGTCCACACCCGCTTCGATCAGATTGTTGATGTCTTCTAGCTGCCCCGCTGAATCCGTGTTGCGGTGTGCAACGATCAGGTTTGTGACATCGGGCTCAACCAAGGCCTGCGCACGCATGGCGCAGATCATCTGCTCGCGCCACCCGTTACCTTGAACAGTGTTGGACACGCCGATGGTGTATTGCTTGTGCCCGTCCGCAATCGCCACCGTTGAAAGAGAAGCAGAAACTGCTATTGCAGCAACGCCGTAGAGTAGGTTTTTCATTTCAGTTTCCTCCCAGTTTTCAGTCGTTTCACTTTTGATGTTGTTTCACTTGATGAATGGCGACAGGACATCCCGGGCCAGCAGGAAGCCCCGCTTGACCTTCTCGTCTGTCCCTTCGAACAACCTGTCTTCATGCTCGATGATGATCGGACCGTCGTATCCGACGCGGTACAGGCCGGAAAAGAAATCGGACCAGTCCACATCGCCCAGCCCGCAGAGCCGCGGGATCTGCCACCCCATTCCAGTCGACATCACCCCGTTTTCATAAAGCCCGTCCTGATCGACCATCACGTCCTTGGCATGGACATGAGCCATGTGAGGACCAAACTCCTTGATAAAACGTGTTTGATCGATGAATTGCCAAATCAAATGTGAGGGGTCGAAATTCATACCAACCGCATCACCCCATTTCTCGAAAATCCGTCGCCAGATTCTTGGTGAGTAGGCGATATTGTGACCCCCGGGCCATTCGTCATAGCTGAAGATCATCGGGCAGTTCTCAAAGCACAGGCGCACACCTGAGTTTTGTGCATGCTTGACGATTGGGTCGAAAATCTCGGTGGCGCGCTCCCAGTTCGCGTCGAGGTGCAGAGTGCGGTCTCCGCCAACGAAGGTGTTGACGATCTTGATGCCCATCACCCCGGCAGCGGTGATCACCTTTTTCAGATGCCCAATGACCTCAGCCCGATGCTCTGCATCGGCATGGAGCGGGTTGGGGTAGTACCCGAGACCCGAAATCTCGATCCCCTGATCGCCGAGCTGCCCGGCAATTTCATTGCCCTGATCCGCGGAAAGGCCGTCCACATTGATGTGGCTGGTTCCGGCATAACGCCGTTGCTCGCCACCGGTCGCTGGCCAGCAGGCAACCTCCATGGCCGAAAACCCATTGGCGCCGGCCCAGGCCGCCACCTCTGTCAACTGAGAGTCTTCGAATGGTGCAGTCAGCAAGCCCAATTTCATATCATCACCCTCAAATCTCGCTCAAATCTACCCAGCGGCCTTCACGTGCCGATTTCACGACGGCATCACAGAAACGCATCTCGTAATGACCATCTTCAAACGTGGCCCACGTGCTGGCCGGCTGGCGTCCACCCGCGAGGACGTCGGCATAAACCGCCCGAAAAAAGTTGAAGAAGGAATCCGCGAACCCCTCCACATGCCCCGGAGGTAATGTGGCGGCAGCGACTCCTGGGCCGTTCATCAAAGTAAAGTCGCGCATCAGCGTCTGGTTGGGCGCGTCGCGGTGCCCAATGAACAGATGGTCAGGGGTTTCGCTGTCCCACGCAGCACTGGCCTTCGCTCCGGCGATATCCCATTGCAACGAGTTCTTTCGGCCCATGTTCACCTGAGATGTGCTCATTACGCCGCGTGCTCCGTTCTCATACCGGATAAGGATCATGGCGGCATCGTCGGTATCGATTGGCACACTCTCAGTTTCGCCGGTCCCGCTGGTGAAGGTTTCTACCGAGCCAAGAGGTTTCCGGCGTTTCGGGATAAAGGTCGCCAGCTCCGCCATGACCGATGCAGCTTTCAAACCGGTAACAAAGCTGGTCAGGTCAACCCAGTGCGTTCCAATGTCACCGACCGATCGCAGCGCACCCCCCATTTCGCTTTCCAGCCGCCAGTTCCAGTCGCTAGGTTTGGCAAGCCAGTCCTGATGGTAATGCCCTGTAACGAAACGGATATTACCTAAATCCCCGGCCTGAACCATTCCGTAGGCCTGTTGATTCAGTGGATAAAACCGAATGTTATAGCAAACCGCTGCAACCTTTCCTGACGCATTGGCATGGTCGACCATCTCGGCGCTTTCGAGGGATGTCATGGCTAGTGGTTTCTCGCAGATGACGTGTTTGCCAGCGCCCAGGATCGACTTCACTTGCGGATAGTGTGCGTGGTTTGGGGTCGTTACGTGCACAACATCGATGTTTTCATCCGCCAAGAGATCTTCCAGAGAGACATAGGCGCGTGCCACGCTCATCGCTTGTGCCCGGTCCCGACCGCGTTCCGGCGATGATCCAAGAACACCTCTTACGTCCACGCCAAGGCGCCGAAGAGCCTGAACATGGACCGTTCCTATGAAGCCGGTCCCGATAACTGCTGCGCGGATTTTCGCGAAGTCACTCATGATGTGCTCCTGTCAAACAACCGAATACCCTCCGTCCACGATCAGGCATGTGCCAGTCACAAAAGCCGCAGCGTCGGATGCGAGAAACATGGCTGTTCCGGCGATATCTTCCGGGTGACCCCAGCGTGCCAAGGGTGTGCGCGCTTCGACGGCTGATGTGAAACTGGTATCTTCCCGGGCGCGTGCCGATTGCTCGGTCACGATGAAACCCGGTGCGATGGCATTCACGCGAATGCCGTCTTTGGCCCACGCAATAGCCAGTGATTTTGTCAGTTGTTCCACACCGGCTTTTGACGCGCCGTAGGCCGGGTTTTGCGGTGAACCAAAGCGCGCATACATTGAGGCCACATTAATGACGCGCCCCTTTGCGGCCGAAAGGGCAGGGTGCAACGCTTCGGCGCATCGAAACGACCCGGTCAGGTTTACGTTCAACACGTGGGAAAAGAACTCCGGCGCCATTTCCGCGCCGCGTCGAGTGATTGCTGCGCAATTGATCAGAACGTCTATATGGCCGCGCATGCCCGCGAATTCGTAGACTTCGTCGGTGTCGGTTACATCCAGTTGATTGTAGGTAAAGCGGGCCGCGTCCACTTCGGCGCATTCCGGTTCCACGCCGGTAATTTCCACCGCGGCACCTGAGTCCTGAAATGCTCTGGCGATAGCAGCGCCAATGCCGGCCCGGCTGGCGCCTATCACCAGGACCTTCGCCCCGGCAAAGTCGAATGAGGCTTTTGAAGTCAACAAAGAGCCCGGCTTTTTTTGCGTTGGGGTTCGGATGCCATCTGGTCCCTCACTTGGCGAAATTGCTTCTGCAATCGATTACATATTGTGAAAAAGCAGCTTTCATATTTGTGTAATCGATTACATAATCGGCATCACAACAGATTCGAGTCAAGCTGGAAATCATCTGACAGGCCATGAGCAAGAAACCCAAGCCCGCCACGATACAGGACGTCGCACGTGCAGCGCGGGTGTCGACAGCCACTGTCAGCCGTGTTTTGTCCAATCCCAACCTGGTGTCAAAATCAACGCGGGTCGCCGTCCTTGAAGCTATTCGCGAAACGGGTTACCGCGTCAATCAGGCCGCCCGAAACCTGCGGATGCAGCGGGCAGGGGCAGTGCTGATCCTTGTTCCCAACCTCGGGAAACCATTTTATTCGGGCATTCTCGCTGGTATCAGCGAGGGGTTCGCCGGGTCGGATTACGCAGTTTTGATCACCGACACCGAAAGCAATCCGCTGCAGGAGGAAACTCTCGCTGGGTACTTTCGGGACGGTCGTATTGATGGCGCAATCTCATTGGATGGCGGAATATCGTCGGCTGCGCTTCAGCAATGCGTCACATACGGAGCGGGCGACCGCATCGTATTCTTATGTGAATGGGTGGAAGGCGAGGCCTTTCCGGTAATCTCCAGCGACAACGCCGAGGGTGCGCGATTGGCGATCAGGCACCTGCATGATTTGGGCCACAAGAAAATCGCGCATGTCACTGGGCCTGACGGGAATGTACTGACGACCGCTCGGCGTGAGGGTGTGGTCGAAGAACGGACTCGCTTGGGTCTACCAGCGCGGCCCGAGTGGATCATCAGAGGCGACTTCTCGCTGGAGTCCGGACATGAAGCTGCCAGAAGAATACTTGCGATGGATGAGCGCCCAACGGCGGTTTTCTGCGCTGCGGATATGGTTGCCTTTGGGTTGATTTCCGGACTGGTGGCAGGTGGATTGAAGGTGCCCGGCGATATTTCGGTTGTGGGTTTCGACGATATCGAAATGTCGGGATCGTACGTTCCCGCGCTGACAACGATCCGACAAGACCGGCATCAACTGGGACGCCGAGCGGCAGAGGTATTGCTGGGCAAGTTAGCGAACACGGGCAAAGCTCTTCCAACGAAATCAGCGCTTCCTGTTGAGCTTGTAACACGAGCAAGTTCTGCGCCGCCCAATTAGCGAAGCCAAAATTCAGGTGCCTTTGCTATAGTCAAGGAGGACGCGCGGGTAATGCTGTGAGCTATGGAGAAAGGGGAAATGAGCAAGTCGACCGCACCCATTGGCTCTGAATTTGCCGTTCGGGACTATTCCCTGACCGGTGATAGCACGCGTCAAGCGATAGAAACCGGTCTGTCGGCGGCAGAGTGGTACCATAGCGAGGTTCCACGAAAGAAGCTGAAATCGCTTATGAAACGCCGGGATGCCCCGGCCATACGTGACACCGTGATATGGATCGCCTTGCACTTTGGTTTTGCGGCTGGTGGCCTGTACTTCTGGGGCAGCTGGCTTTGCGTGCCTTTCTGGTTTGCATACGGTGTCGTGTATGGTTCGGCCTGCGACAGCCGTTGGCACGAATGCGGACACGGAACAGCGTTTCGAACCCGCTGGATGAACGACGTCGTGTATCACATCGCATCCTTTCAGATCATGCGGAACCCGGTCAATTGGCGCTGGAGCCACGCACGACATCACACCGATACGCTTATCGTTGGCCGCGATCCGGAAATAGCGTGGATGCACCCGATCAGCCTCGTCCTGAAAGCGCTTGCGTTTGTGGGGATTGTTGAAACGTGGACTTCGCTCAAAGTTCTGATGCGAAATGCGATGGGAAACTTGTCGCAAGAAGAGCAGGATTACATTCCGGAAAACCAGTGGCCCAAAGCGGTCTTTTGGGCGCGAGTTCACATTGTAATCTACGCCGCTGTTTTGGTGGTTTCATTTGTATTGTTTGCCTTTGGGGCCGGATGGAAATCTCTGATCCCAATACTCTTGATCGGAGGTCCTCGGATCTATGGGTGCTGGCATTTTGTAATGACGGGGCTGCTTCAGCATGGAGGGTTTGCGGAGAATGTTCTTGATCACCGGTTGAATTCCCGAACGCTATATATGAACCCGATCAGCCGTTGGATTTACTGGAACATGAACTACCACATTGAGCATCATATGTTCCCGATGGTTCCGTATTATGCTCTCCCGGAGCTTCATGAACTTATCAAAGACGACCTACCACCGCCGAACACTTCGATTTGGGACGGCTATAAGGAAATGATGGGTTCCGTCATGAAGCAGCGCGTTGACCCGAACCATGCCATTCGAAAAACGCTCCCGCCGACGGCCCGTCCTTATCGGGAGCATCTGCACAGGGCAGTGCCCGAACGAAACACAGGATTGGAAATCTGTGATACGGGAGGAACATGATGCCTTGGGTTGACGCATGCGCCGTAGACGATGTTGACGAAGAAGACGTTATCCGTTGGGATCACGAGGATCGGACATATGCAATTTATCGTAGTTCGGACAATGAGTTCTATTGCACCGATGGTCTCTGTACGCACGAGCAAGTGCATTTATCGGGCGGTCTTGTGATAGACTATGAGATAGAGTGCCCCAAGCACAATGGTCTATTCGACTATCGCTCGGGAAAAGCTCTGAGAGCGCCAGTATGTGAAGATCTTCGCTCCTACGAAACCAAAGTAGGAGATGGTCGTGTGATGGTATTGGTGGAATGATTTTCTTGGTTGGGAGTGGTTTGTGATCGAGCTGTCCGCAACGGGTATTCGGCTTTCCTTCGATTTGCAGTTGGGGTTGATCGAGAGTTTCTGTGTGAGCGAGGGCGGCGCAGAGATTTCGCCGCTGCATCGCGCACCCTGGGTCGGTACAGACGAAATTATGCCCAAGGGAATAGCGCCTCATCTGGAAAAGCTCGGCGGTGATTTTTTCTGCGCTCCATTCGGATCCACCGAGGGAGCATCGCCGCTGCATGGGTGGCCGCCTAACTCACGTTGGATACTTAAGGAAAAGACGGGCAGTTATCTGCGTGCTGAGCTCGAAAAAACGGTCTTTGGGGCAAAGCTTCGGAAAGAGATTACGTTGCACCCGGGGCACCCATTCGTTTACCAGCGCCACACGTTCATTGGTGGCGAGGGGTTAGTGCCGGTTGCAAATCATGCCAATGTATCTTTGCCCAATGGCGGGATCATTCAAACCTCTCGAAAGCAGTGTTGGAGGACACCCAAGGTTGCGCAGGAAGTTGATCCGGCATTGGGCTATTCAGCACTTCGATATCCGGCTGAAAGCCGAATGTTGACATCATTTCCCGGTAAAGAGGGCGATGTGAACTTGTCCATCTACCCATGGTCTCCACAGAGTGAAGATTTTGTCGTTGGATTGGATTCACCTGACGAGCAATTGGGATGGACCGCAGTCATTCGTCCTGTAGAAGGTGACGTATTCCTGTCACTGAAATCGGCTCAAGCTTTGCCGATGACAATGTTGTGGCATTCGAACGGTGGTCGATATTATGCTCCTTGGTCGAGCCGGCACTTCGCCTGCCTAGGGATCGAAGAGGGCGCCGCCTTGCCCATTCTGGGAACAGACGAAGACGGTTTTCCGGAAGGGCGCGGTGCCATTCAACTGGATCCTCATCGCCAAGTTGAGATTACCCACGTCATCGGTGCGCTCCGTTGGCGTAGTGGAGCTAGGGTAAAAACCGTCGAAACTCTGGAAAACCAACTTCTGATCCGAAGCACTGAGAATGAGGAGTATCTCGTGCCGTTCGATGTGGATGCCCTGAACCTTTGAGCGGATTAGCGACCTTTCAAGAAAGTATTCTCTGCCCTTGGCAAGACAGTTTCAAACTTGTCTTGCAGCACCACGGAAGCAGTCAATCATGATGGCCAATATTGCCAGAATTCAAACTGCCTTTTTCGCTGTAAACAGAATGGTCGATGTCGGACCAACCCTGTGAGCGATCTCAATGACAGCTCGCAATCACAAGCCAACCATCTAACCAATGCCGTCGGATGTCCACTTTGA
>NZ_JAKRGB010000039.1 GCF_022347725.1 Ruegeria sp. Ofav3-42 | reverse complement strand
CATCAACCTCGCCAAGGCCGAGGAAGGCATGAAGATCATGGCGGACAACGGTGTGACATTCGCCGAAGTCGACCGTCAGCCCTTCATCGACGTGATGACAGCGTATTTCCAAAGTGAGACCGAGGCCTGAAATCCGCAGAACGTCGTGCAGCCGCCGCGTCCAAGGTGGGGGGGCTTCACAACGCGAGGGAAGAAGATGATGCGTGGTCTGTCAAAGTGGCAACTCCCCATTCTGACTGTTGCGATCTTGGCGGCGCTCGTCATTTTCGGCGTCTTCCGGACCGGAAGTGCGCTATTCTGGAACGGGCGATGCAGCCACTCGGCCGGGTGACGCAATGCTCTGTTCGGACAACAACAATGGCTAAGCGTCTCTGGCAAGAAACGGTGGGGATTGAGCATTTTGTGGCCAATTCAAAGTCGGGGATAAGGAACGCCACAGGTGTTTAATTCCAAATAACCAAGCCTCGAAGAATTGCCCAGTTCAGCCCGGCTTCTTCGATCCACGATCTTCGCGGCTGTCAGCGCAGTGGCGATACTTGTCGCCGTCGTGTTATCTGCTGATTACGGGATCGACCCAACAGGGGCTGGCCGCATGCTTGGTCTGACCGAGGTAGGTGAAGTCACGCAAGAACTGGCGGATGAGGCTGAGCAGGATCAACAGTTTCATGGGACGGGTCAGTCGTCGAGCTTGCTGAATAATATCTTATCGGCCAGTTTTAGTCGAACTCGGATCGCCCAGACATGCTTTGGTATTAGCGGCCGCTTCTGACCGACGATACGTCCCTTGTTCCAGGCTGGGCGAAGCGCGCGAATAGCAGGTCAGTATGGTGTTTCCATGACTGATGCTCCGATCCGCCATGCGTCCCACTTCGACAACCCGACGTTGATGAATGATGGTATCACGACATGTTGCGTTGCATCCAAGGTCTGTCGTGAGCTCCTCTCGACCGAGGCTGTGCTTCGTACGGATGTCTGCCATCCGCAGGTTTTAACCTTTTGCAGGAGCCCATCGGTTACGGAGCAAACAGTGGTCATGCATGGCGGCATTCACCTCAATTGAGGTCAGCTTTGGGCTTTAACCGGTACTTCCCTGACGCTGATTTGCGATTCCTAAGGAGCAGTGGCCGTAGCCCACTGTGTGGGTTACTTTGTAGAGTCGACAGACGTTCCGAAGACGCCACTTCTAGCGACCACGTGGCTTCCATCTTTTGCAGTCCATCCACCACGAAGACAGTTTCTGAACTCTGCTCAATCTGTATTTGGCCCGTCACCTGCATCCGTTCATAAAGGCGAACGGCGCTTTCACCTTCCGACAATCGCAGGCGCACGAGTTGGTTCGGTGGTGGCGGCGGTAGGTGACTACACATACCAAGTTGTGGCACCAGGTAAGCCATTTTGGTGCCATCTGAGTTTGGTGGCGCTGGTATCGCAAATCCGCTTATCGTCACCTGCTGCCCATTTACTTCTGGATTGCCCGATTTTGCGGCGCGCTCGCGTCTTTCAGCTACGACAAAACGTTGAGAAACATACCAATCGATATCTACACCTGCCATGATGAGGGCTGACTCCGCATCCTCCAAACGTGACTTGGCTCTTTCCAGTTCTTCTTGGTCGGCTAAGCCGTTCTTCAATAGCTGTCGAACGCGCACTACAACCTTCAGATTTACAAGATCACTTGCGCCGAGATCCTTGAATGGGTCCTCATAAGATTGGGCAGACGTGTCAACCAGATCACTCCAACTGACGACACGTGGGTTGGCGTTCACTGACGCAGCCAAAAGAACGCTCAATAGTCCTGTGACAAGCATCCGCATGGTGACACCAATCAGTTTCCAAGCGTGTTTTTGTAAACAACACCATCTTTCATGATAATCAGAAAGTTGGCTTCCGGGTCGACCAACAGGTTGATATCCTCAACCGGGTCGCCGTCAACGAGGACCAAATCCGCATATGCCCCCGCCTTAATCACACCAAGCGGGCCTTGCTGGTAGGGGTTTCGTGGCCCAGACATCTCTACAAGCTTTGCGGTATTATACGTAGCCTGTTGCAAGACTTCTGCTCCAGACCACCAACGACCACGGCGTTCGAACTCCAGGTTCTGCATTGCCATTAGCTCAGGTGCTCCGAACAGGTCCACGCCAAAAGCAATCGGAAGGTCGTATTTTTTGATCAACGCAACATAGTGCTCAACATTGTCGCGCAGCGGAGCGCCCTTTTCGATGGACGCGGGATCCCCTATGGCCAACATCTCCTCATCCGGCGTGAAAATAAGAAACTGTGGATTGAGGATGGCCCCCGCATCGCGAATGGCGCGAATGGTCTCCTCCTCGAATATCATGTTGCCGTGATCGATGCTTTTTACACCGCCTGCAAGTGACCTGATGACAGATTCATCCGTGTATGCGTGAACGATGACGTAGGTGTTCCAATCCTCAGCGGCTTCCACAGCAGCGCGGATTTCTTCGGGACTGTAGTGGGTTGTGTCCAGTGGATCATATGGGGTTGAGGTGCCTCCGCCCAGACTGATTTTGATCTGAGTGGCCCCAAGGCGCAGCACCTCGCGGGTGGCTGCACGCACTTCAGAAACTCCGTCGGCGATGAACGCCCATTCTCGCTCAAAAGCAGTTCGATCAGCGCGCTGCCGATGATGTGTGTCATTATATAGGCGGAAATCGAAGTGACCGGATGTCTGACCGATCCAGTGTCCAGAACTGAAAATTCGCGGTCCGGGAACGATACCATCGTCGATGGCCTGAGCTATGCCGTAGGAGGGGCCACCCGCGTCTCGCAAAGTGGTGAAGCCCCGCATCAGCATGCGTTCCGCTTCCCGCGTGACCAGAGCACCAGTGTATGACCAGTGGAGGTTATATGTCACGTTCAAGGGTGAGGTCGGCAGCATAATGTGGTTGTGCCCGTCGATGAGACCTGGGATCAAAGTCCGCCCTTGGCCGTCAATAACAACTGCACCATTCGGTTCGATTGGATCGGTCGAAACCTCGACAATCAAATTGCCCTCGACAAGGACATTAGCGTTCTCGATCACCACGGCATTTTCACTATCAAAAACGTCGACGTTGACAAACAGGGTTTGCGGCAGGTCTTCTTGCGCGAACGCTCCGAAAGCCAAAAAGACCGTAAGTGCAGCGGAAAGAATTGCCCGTGCTGAGACCATACCCATTGTTTAAACCTATTCGAATATGTTCGGTTACGAGTTAGCATTGCTTGCAAGTCTACCTGTGTCAACTTGACCACTTGGTTGGGTGCTCCCGCTCGCGTGCAGGTTTCGACTATCAAAAACTGCTCCGTCTTCGACAACGTTCAATGCCCACAAGGGGCTCAAACCACCAGCCCGTGCAAGTCGCTGAGAAAGCTGGCTTTGAGTCCATCAGGTAGTTTTAACGACCTATAGATCGGTCTAGTAAACGACACCCATTTTGTGAGAGGGTTCTGTTAACGCCGAAGCGGGGGGATGCATCTGGTTGAAATCTCTCACGCTGGCGATCTGATCGGAACTGGAGGCTACAGTGAGTGGTGAAGAGCACAAACCCATCCCGGTACATGTGGAACTAGACCCCCACCACGAAGATGCCGTCGTTCGATGGTGTAACCGCATGATCCGCCACGGTGTCAGAGCATTGTCGGTGCTCATGCTCGGTATAATTCTGCTGGCAATTATTGACGCCGGCTTCACAACATATCTGAAGTTGATGGAGCCACCTGTTTATATCCTGGAAGTCAGTGACCTTCTCACGGTTTTCAGTGCTGTGTTGGTCGTTCTAATCGCGATAGAGATTTATACAAATATAACCCTCTACCTGACCGACGACGTCATCCACATCAAGCTTGTTGTCGCAACAGCACTGATGGCGGTAGCTCGAAAGATCATCACGCTAGACGACAAAAACTTGGAGCCACAGTACTTTCTTGGTTACGCAGCGATCGGCCTCGCGTTGGGCGTAACGTACTGGCTTATAGCCAGAAAACCGTGAGCCGCCCCGCTCATTCATTGCCAACATTCCGGTGAAGCCTTTTGCAATGCCAAAAGGAGCTTTCTGTTCTGCGAAAGCGTTCCTGCTTAACTGCTGGCTATTTCGTAGGATAATCGGACATTGCCGAATGCCGCCCTGGTGCCCGAGACCACAAAGAACACAATTGTCGCGCGTCTGGTTGATCTAAAAGGTCAGCGGCAAGTAATTGGATTGTGCTGTTACTCGAAAATTGCAAAGCCCGCGAGTAAATGTCTGGTAAGCGCAGGCTACGGGCGTAGATCGTCGAATGCCCACAGTCTGGATTTATAGCGACTTAGACCTTTGACCAAGCGGTGACTTTGCGTCTGCAACGAACGGCGGTTCTAACGGGCGCACCGTAGCAAAGTTTGCCTTGGGTATGTGGCAGTTATGGGCCGCCTTCGACACACCACCGGGGAGGGAATTTCGCTGATGTAGCGGTACACCCCATGGCCCCAAGGTGCCCAACGCAATCATTCAAATTTGCAAAGCTGCGTCCAGAGACCGTAGCTTATGAAGGGCACAGAAGGAACTTTGCACATTCGGGAGATCGAGGCGCGCGGCATGGAGATCTATGCCGGAATGTTGGACGCGAAGAATTCATCGGTGGTGAAATGGGCAGCGGGAAGTGGATGAGGCAAGGTGACTTCAAGGCTGTCGCGATACCCGCACCCTACGGTGACGGTAGGTGGCGGCTCTTCAATGTCGAGGAGGGTCCCGATGCAGTGAATGACCTTTCCGTCAGCATGCCTGATCTCCTGCAGAGTTTGACTAACGAATGGGCCAGCTACGTCGAAGCAGACGGAGTCTTTCCCGCCGGGAACTGAGCGGCTTCGTCAATTTAAAGTTTCAGTTTCTGGTGGCCAGTACGTCTAAGTTGTTGCGCGTTGCGGTCACTCAACAGTCGGAGATGCAATGCCGTCGACCAAACGTGAATTTGGAAGCGGAAGGCCCCGGACCACGTCTTAGACTTTGCCATCCATGCCTTTGGCAGCCAGCCCGCTTAGCCCCTGACAGACGTCCTATTTACCAGGTTGTATCCGGGTCGACTTTGAAGAGATGTTCCATGAAGACGCGGGTTACGGCCTTCAGCTTGTCAGTGCGCGCGTGGTCGCGTTGCAGTTCGGCCGGCACGACGTTCCATGTGATCGGCTCAACCCCCGCCTCGATCATGCGGCGCATGCCGTTTTCGTGGCTGAGCTGTGTGATAGAGCCAACGGTATCCTCAGGCACATAGACGTCATAACCGGCGAGCTCGGCCTCGATTGCGGGGTAAGCCAGGCAGACGTCCGTCCACAAACCGCCCATGATCAGTTTGTTTCGGCCGGTTGCTTCGACCGCTGCGACAAATTCAGGTTCTTCCCAGGCGTTGACGTTGGTTCTGTCAACAAAGACCGCGTTCGGGGCCAGTTCGCGCAGTTCCTCGATCATGGGGTCATAGTCGCCCAGTCCCACAGCAACATGGCTGAATATGATCGGGATGTCATAGATGACCGCAGTTTTGATCAGGCCTGTCGTGTTGTTGATCAGCTCCTCGTGGTCAATGTTCCGGACCCCGGCCAAAATCGGCGGCTGGTAATCGATAAGGATCAACGCGGAATTGCTTGGCGACAAAAACGGGTCTTCATCGGCGGCCCGAACCGGTGTGCCCTGATACCCTTCCGGGTATGTTGCGACACCATCCACTGTTTTGATCATTGGGGTTTCAGCAAGTACCGGCAGAGCCGATGCAGCAAAGGTCAGGCTCAGTGCCGTTGCGATTGGCTTAAGGAACGCAGCCATAGGATGACCGCGATGTCAGTCGCAGCAACAACTTATCTGCTCTACTTGGCTTTCAAAATCGCAACCTCTCCGGTTGGTGATGCAGAGAATGAGATTAAGCAATCGCCCACGCCTTTCGCTGGCGGCTTGCTTGGAGTGTCAAACCCCAAAGCATATGCGGCTTTCGCATCCTTGTTCGCGTCTTTTCAGATCTTTGGAAGCAATCAGAATTGGGATGGCATGGCCAAATGGCTGGGCGTGGTTGCAGTAATGATTGTCGTGGATGCAATCTGGTTACTTGCCGGGCACAAAATAGGACAACTGAACCTGTCAGTCAGATCAGAACAAGTGATGAACTACGTCCTCGCTGGAGCCATTGTGCTGGCTGCCATTCTTGCTCTCATTTAGCGGTCGCAGTCATGGCGTCTGACGCGCGTCTTTTGCGGATTGCATCCGCTTGTACCGGGAAACCATGATGGTTGATCGCTGGCTTCAGAATTTCATCACGCAGGACTCAGAGCTGTTTGTTAAGGACCACCTTGGCGAACCTGCCTCTTCGGTCGTCGATTGGCGCTTGGAAATCTCCGGGCTAGTTACAAAGGCGCACAGCTTTTCGCTGCTTGATCTGAGGAATTTCCCCCAAACAGAGTTGATGGGATTTCACAAGTGCGCAGGCAGCCCCATCAACCCAGATAGGCCGACACCGCATGAAGTTGGCAATGTCGTCTGGAAAGGTGTTGCTTTGAGGCATCTGATTGAACAATGCCACGTGGAGCAAGGGGCTTCACATGTCTGGATGACTGGCGCTGATCATGGCTCATATCGCGGCACATCTCCTCAATATTTCTCGAAAGACTTGCCGCTATCCAAAGCGATGTCCGATGAAGTCATCGTCGCCACCGAGATGAACCACAAACCTTTGACAAAGACGCGTGGCGGACCAGTTCGGTTGATTGTTCCGGGTTACTACGCGACCAATTCCGTCAAATGGCTCACATCAATCCAGCTTCAAGCAGGGCGATCAACCAGCATCTTTGCCACCAAATACTACAACGACACATTGCCAACGGAGAACGGACAAGAGCGAATTGTGCCGGTGTGGGGTGTGAAACCCGACTCTGTCATTACGTCTGTCTCAGACAACGGTATTCTGGCTGGTTGGTGTTGGGGGGAAATCGAGATTGATACCGTCGAAGTCAGCTTGGATAGCGGTCATTCGTGGCTGCCAGCCACAGTTTCGAAACGGAAACATCATTCCTGGCAGAAATTCACAGCACCGCTCCCGAGGCTGACGGCGGGATCATATTCCGCCATTGCACGAGCGACAGATACATCAGGGGAGCTTCAACCGTTCTCTGGAGGAAGAAACTCGATGACAGTGTTTCAGTTTCACATTCCCCCTTGATCTCAGCAAGTATGCCAGCGGCATTGAAGGTAAGCCGAAAACAGCCATTGCAGACGCAGCTTCCAACGGCAGTTTTGTCCCGCGTTTTGCCAATCCATGCGGCGTGCACCGAAGGACGATCTATACCAGACCGGCCGTTAGTGCATCCTCGTCCTAATTCCGTTTAAGACAAATGGGGGAAGGGAGATCGCTCGGAAAGGCGGCTACTGGCGCAATCGCGGGGAACTTGCGCTTCGTCTGCGAACTCGCCATTGGGTCAGAAATACTTGTTGTTTGAGACATCAATGCCCGAATGGTTGTGTTGATATGATTCCGAAAACCCCGCATCGAGAGTCAAGAATTCGCAACTTTCTACATTTCCTCTAGAATGTCATACGAATGCGCTCGAGCGATTAGCAGGAATGGCTTAATTGAGAGGTGGAATTCCAATGACTGACAGTCGCAGTGATATTCTCGAACGTCTCAAGCCTTTATGGGAGGCCGTGGACAAATTGGGGGTGAAAGGCTCCGGTTCTGATCTGAAGGCTTTTCTCGACGAGATGTGGGGCGAGGAAAATGAAACAGATGCTATCGTCTCGAAGACCGAAAACAATCCGGATTGGAGGGATGAAGACCTTGCGGAAGATCCTGCACTTCAGTTCCAGATGATTGCGGTCGCTTTTGCCACAGGAAGGGCGGATGAGATCGACCGGGTTATGGACTACATTGCGCTCATCCGCCGTATGAAAAAGCAGGGTCGCTATGATCTGAGCAGATCGGACGAAGATAGTTCGGCGGGGTAATGTGGTCGCCCTATAGCTGTTGGCCGTGAAACACACTAATTTGGATCTGAGTTTCGAAAGGCGCATCTATGCCGAACGTACATCTTACAGAGCCAATGAAGGATTTTGTTCAGAAGCAGATTAGGTCAGGAGCATACGCCAACTTGAGTGAAGTTGTGCGAGCTGGAATTGGGCTTTTGATGGGAAAAGAAGGTGCGCGGCAGTTCTACAACCTGAAAGCCGACCTTGAACGCGCTGTTGTGGAAGCTGAAAGTGGTCAACTCTTAGAATTTGATGCACAAAAATACGAGCCTGATGCATTCAATTCATGAGCCACTTTTTTCTACGCCTACGAAATACACTGGGTGATGTTTGAAAGGGGGATCGGGGTACAACTGTGATGACAAGATCAAATAGTCCTTCGGATGCAGAGCTCTCCGCTATGGTTCGTAAGTTTCTGGCCCAATCGATAGAGCAGGCGAAAGTGCCCGCTTGGCGAGCAGCGCTACTGCCAATGTTGCTGGGTTCAGCATTCACATTGGCTGTAATGGTCCTAACCACTTGGCTCACAGATATCGGCTTGCTTTGATGGCTTCGGCTCAGCGGGATGCTGCGTCGAATATGCACCATTGGGTTGATCGGCCCAAGACGATTGCCCTGCAAAACGCTATCATGGGAGCTGACGCCCTGCTTTCTGAGCTTGGATACATTTAAATCTGATGTCCGTAAAAGGATCGGTTATCGTACAGTTCTGTCCGTACTAATCATTCCTGCATTCCTTGCGGAAAACGATTCTCATTTGACTGGTACGATGATATTCTCATTTAGGGGACGTCATACGTTACAACCCTTGACGTCTGCAACAGAACCTAGACATTTCCGGCTCAAAGGCAGGATCATGACAGAAACCCGTATCGGCTATGCACGCTGTTCCACAGACAATCAGGATCTCGCGGCTCAACAGGCGGCATTGCGTGACCTTGGGGTCTCAGACGGGCGCATCTACACAGATCATGGCCTGACCGGCACCAGACGAGAAAGGCCAGGTTTGGCACAGGCTCTGGCAGCCGTTGGAGAGGGCGACACATTCGTCGTATCGAAACTTGATCGGCTCGCCCGCTCCGTTCCCGATGCTCGCGCCATCGCCAATGAATTGGAGGAACGGGGAGTCAAGCTGGCCCTGGGTAGCAGCGTCTATGACCCGGCCGACCCGGTAGGGAGGATGTTTTTCAACATTCTGGCCACCTTTGCCGAGTTCGAAGCGGACCTGATCCGGATGCGCACCCGCGAAGGCATGGCAATCGCCCGTGCCAAGGGCAAACTGCGTGGAAAACAACCAAAGCTGTCTGACAAACAGCAGAAAGAGCTTTGCCGCATGCATGGAACCGGAGAGTATTCGATCAGCGATCTCGCCGAAGTGTTTTCCGTGTCTCGGCCTACGGTCTACAGAACTCTCAACCGGCACCAGACTTGACGTTCGCTGCGAGCTGTCTGAACTGATAAAGTGCGGACGAAGCGTCATTTCGCTGCGGTTGAACGAATGGCCGCTTTGAGAGAGTGCTTTAGTCCAGAAACGGTTGTATTTGTGTTTGACATACTCTTCGTCCGCCGAGCGCGGCTTAATCGATAAGTTCCAGCAATCTTGGCCAGACCGGAGATACCAACCCGCTCTCGGGTGAAGACGGTATCGTCATAGTTTTGCCTTCCCAAACGAATATCCTAAGCCAACACATTGTTTGGAATAAAATTTATCATGCGTTTCCCTGCCCTCGCGCTTAGCCTCCTATTCTTGCCGGTAACGGCTCCTGCCGAACCTCTTGCGCTGCCGCCCGAAAAGGTGCGCGAGTATGCCAAGGCGCCTGACCGAAACCGAAGTCAGTTTATTAAACGGCTCTTTTCGATGGCACCCGACGGCCGACTTACGCCCGAGCTCATCCAGTTGCACGAAGAAGAAATGATCGCGCGGCTGCGCCACAAAACGCGTGGCGAATGGCTGGTTCGTGATCTAAACGCAGACCTGAGCCTGAGTGTTGACGAAATACACCGGCTGCGCCCGATCCTGCGTCCGGATACTGCGAGGCATATTGAAACACGCCTGCGCAAATTCGATTTGAATTCAGACGGCATGCTGACACTAGAGGAAATGGATACCGAAAGCGCTAGACAATTTGCGCAACAACGACCGCATGTGTTTGATGATCTTCTGGCTATGGATTCCAACAACGACGGCATTGTTACAACCGAAGACATCATTGCGACATTTGAAGCCATTTCCAAGACACCGGAGGCTCAGCTGTCTGCCCTAGAGCACGAAGGTTGCGGTATGCCAACTGCCTCCGATAATGCGGAAATCATACTTTTCAACGTTAACCGCGCCGAAGCTGTGTCCACGGTTGCAGTCTCGGGGCTTGATCAAGAGACACGGGCAGGCAGTATCCGCATCGAAGCCGGTACGCGCCCAATCTATTTGATCGCCACAAGCCGATCACCGTTGATCCTAAAAATCATCGGTGCAAAGGAACGGCTCGAACATGTCGTCATTGCCAGTGAAAATGGATTGGGGGTCGTAGGCGTACCGGCTGAGCACGTGAGTTTCGTGCCACGATTGGCCTGCTATCTGGATGCACGGCGTTGGAATAGCGTCGATGCACAGACGCAGGCGGATGCGCAACTGAGCGCTTATCTGGGACGTGCCCCCGATCAACACATCAACGAACAGCGACTGGACACCACGGCGCTTCCGTCCGGTGTCAGCAATACAAAACAACCGGTCAAGCGCAAGGGCGTCACAATCATAACCGGGAATAGGCGCGTGCAGATGACCGAAAACGGATTGGTGGATCTGGGTGTCATCCAAGAAGATCCCGTTGACTTGCTGTTTCAGGCTTTCCCTGCGGGCATCTTTTCTTCGATGCCCGAGGATGTCGTTACGCTCGCCGGATCAGCAGAGGCTTATGATGTTCTGCCAAGCTGGGCCGGGATCAAGCAGTTGGTCGATGCCGGTGCGTTGCGTATGATCGGGCGCGAGACATACGCCATCGAAGAACCCATCGCGCGTTTGCCCGCCGGACTTGGCCCAAGGCCAAAGTTCTTGTTGCGTCGCGGAGTGCCAATGCCCAAAGGCGCCAGTGATCGTAACGCCATTGAGTCAGAAGAAACCGGCGAATGCCTGACCAAACGGTGTTGACTGACGTAGGCGGCTTAATTGTCGCGGACGACGTTCGGTCGAAAGCCGTCGAGCTCTTCTCCATCTTGGCCGCGAGATACATTCCGGTGAGAAACCCTGAGGGTTCGTGAAAAGCCGACATTCGCGCAGCGTGCAGCATTTGGAAAATTGGGCTCTCCCGGCCCTTTCGCCGCTCGACGCACGGAGGCGCGATGTCGTGACCTGAGCCCCTGAATCTCCTCCAGTTTTGTGTAGAGTCCGCCCAACTTAAGGACGGACAAATGAAGACGAGATTCACCGACGAACAGATCATCCAGATGATCAAGGAACAGGAAGCAGGCGAG
>NZ_JAKRGB010000038.1 GCF_022347725.1 Ruegeria sp. Ofav3-42 | reverse complement strand
GGCGTTGGGCAACCTAACGCCAATGGAATTTGCAGAGAAAATGAACATGGACAAACTGGCCGCGTAAGGCCATCAAACCGAACCCAAGGACTCTCCGAAGGTTGGAGGAAACTTGGGGCTCAGGTCATTGGGCTTCTCCAATTCGTCGGACGTTGAGGGAAGAGCGACGTTGATGCTTGAGAAGCGTCGGGCACGACCCCTGCACCAAATAGCCAACGCCCGAAACGCATCCGGCAATGGAGTTGATGTGATCCGCCTTCATGGAAAGGATGAATCGCAGTTCAAGCCCAAAGTGAAATCTCGCCGTTTCAGGTTTTGGGTGAATTGCTCTAGCTTCTAACTGAACTGGCCTCAAATTCGACCGGACACCTTGGCTTAACCAAAGAGACTTAAAGATAGCCGAAAGCCACGCGCCTTTTTCCTCAAAACGATAACGAAGGCACCCGATTAGACGAGTGCCAGCCCATCCTAGTTCATCACAGGCATCATAAACGCAACAAACTCTGATTTCAGAGTTCCATCAGCGGCTTGCACTCTTCTTGGGAATGTCTTCTCTTTAACAGTATTGCCTTGATTTCCGCCCAAAAGTGTCACGTGAGTATCGGAGTAGTCTACGACGAACCCAACATGACCAGCGCCTGTATCCCAATTTACGTCCGCGAATGGCGCGTATCTTCTGACTGCGATGCAGAACTTTCGCGGCGCATCCAATTTGATAAACTGTCGCTTTTTGTTCCAAAAGAAAGATCGTGCACCGGGATGGTTTGTTCCTACATAGCCGCTTGTTTCCAAACAATAGTTGACAAACACAGCACACCATTCGGTCTCATCGCCATTATCCGGATCAAACCAAGTGGAACCGACTTCGAAGTACTTTAGAATCCGTGGGTTACTCTGCGGTCCAGCTATCTCGCTTCGCTTGTCCACCGGCAGAGCCGCCTCTCGTTTTGCGATCTCCATCCAGTCCGATGCAGCGCCAATTGCTGCGCTTACTCCTGAAGCGGCTCCCCCGCCCAAAGGGTTAACCCCATCGAAGCCACTAAAGGGTATGTGAGGGCGCTGTTCGCCGCGTGCCCAGCCCTCCATCATTTCGATTGCGGATACTATCTTGCGGATGTCGGCGATCCTTAAGTCATCAAGAATGTCGCCACGATTCAGGCTTGTTTTCTGAACCACAAAGTTAACATAAGAATCGGTATCGTTTTCTGAAGGAGGGGCGTACCGATTGATCGCAGCTTTAATCGTTAGGGGACCATAGCTTCTTCCACGGAGTAGAACTTCAATAGCTTTCTGGCCAGTCTTTTTGTCGGGAAAGATGGCGAAACTCCCGTCGTCGCCGATAGCACCGTTATTTGTAGAAAAGTTTCCTTTACGAATATTCCCAGGATTGAAGTTTCGCCATGAACGGGAGCCACCAACTCGGAGAAACTCACGTCCTTGATCATCCACAAGCAAAACTGTCTTTGTCGCTGTCTTGTGGGCGGCAATAAAGGTTGATGGCCCACCTGGCGGCAGAACTGCTGAACTGTCCATACCAGCGACAGGAGGCTCATTGCGCATACTCTCAATAATTTCGCTGTTGCCAGTCACCTGCCCATTCGCCGAAGTAGACACACCTAGGCCAGATGCCAAATTGACGATTCTGGTAATGTCTGTGCGGCTCTCAAGGCGCGCGATTACTTGCTCTACGCTGATTCGAGCCGCCGCAATTTGAGCAGCCAGCGCGTTGCCTTCGGCAACCAAAGACTGCGCGCGCAGGAAGGTTACATCGTCTATGGCAGTCTTAATGTCATTGGCGCGAGTTGCATTGCCCTCTGTTGTCGCCTCGGTCAACTCAGTCTCTAACGTTGAAATGAGTTCGCTCATTTCTGAAAATGTCATAGACATAACAGTTCCCTCCAATCAGTGTCTAGAAATCGCTACTATTAAAGCTGCGCTAAACCTTCTTTCACCTCTTTGGCTGCATCGCGAATCTCTTGAATCCTTTCCTGAAGTGCTTGAACATCTGCGGCACCGAACTGCGGGTTACGAGCTGCATTCTGCGCTAGCCGCAATGCTGAAATATTCTGATCCATCAAGACTACCCAATCGGCAACCAACTTTTCGACTTCGCTCTTGCTCTTGCTTGACGACGCACGGATAAACTTAACAATCGTACCTGCGCCGTTGCGCATCTCATTCATTAGAGAAATCACAGCTTCTGAATCTCCTGCCAGCTCTTCAGCAAAGATTCTTCTATTGTGAATCCCAATGGAGAATTCTGAGATGGTGCCAAGAACGGGGATAAAGGCCTCCACTGCACCAAGCTTAGATGAACCAGTCACACTTCCAGGAAGCGATACGATTGATGTCGCCAAAGATTCCAGGTCATCGTTCAAAACCCGTGCCTTTTCACCGGTAACCAAAGCGACCATGAGTTGATTGTATCGCGTTATAGTGTCGAAGCTACGTTTGTACTCACTAGCCAGCGGTGGATCAGATAAGTCTGTATAAAGAAATGTAGAATTAGGATTAAACTCACCTTTTAACGTTCGATCAGCAACAATACGCTGCTGCTTTCGTTCTGCATTCGCCAAAAGGTCGAAAAGTGCTTCACTCGCCGTTCGCGACTCTTCGAACGCTTGCCTGTATGCGATAAACTCAGCCGCCCCGGAATTTAGAGTGCATGAGGACAGAATAAAGAAGATAAAGAGAGAGAATATCCGTCTTAGCTTCATTGTTTGAAAACAACTCGAAGCAGAAAGTGCGACCGTCATAAAGTAAACTCCACTAAATGACTCGAGGTTCCACTCTTTGGCTGGCTTCTGTCAAGCGCAACCAACACGTCTGCTAACCAACATTCTATTCATGAGCCATATTCGCTCAACAGTATCAAAAACGAGCGGGCCAACTCGAAAACAGTCCCCATCCCTAGAGACGAGTTCAACAAGTAGTTCATTTAACAAACTGTAGTTCCCTGGCGCAGAGAAGCTCCCAGTACCAAAGAGATTTACTCAGACCGCTTGCCATCGCAGGCCATTTGTGAGTTTGACTTGAAGATAATGGTTTTTGGACTTTAGGGCCACGACCATGACCATTTTAGATGTAACTATAGTATTGCTTCGAGCAAGCAACGGCTAAGTTCGTCGGGAACCTCTTTCTGAGGAATATGGCCTGCCGGAACGGCCGACTCTGTAGTGCCAGGCCATTTGTTAATCATTTCTGCCTGCTTTAGGGGCGTTACAACAGTATCCGCGGTACATCTTACGTAGTGCTTAGGGATATCAGCAAAGTTGGCGCTGGACCTAAATTCACCCATGAGGGCTCCGAATACCGGGAAGCGTCGAGCAGGATGATCACGGTCGACACCTACTCGGTCGAATTCATTCCCGACTTTGTCAAAGCTAGTCCCCAAACCCCCAATTATTCCGCCAGCGGATTCACCATCTTTCGGAACGAGGGCAGTTACGTAGATTAATTTTGAAACGCGATCCGGATTTTCTGCGGCAGCCTGAGAAATCGATACCCCTCCCATAGAATGTCCGATCAGCACAGACGGGTTTCCTGGTCGAAGAGTTGAAGAAATTTTTGCAGTAAAGTCGTTCAATCCGCTTAGGATCGACCCAGGAAGAAGTACCGCGTCAACGGTGTGACCAGCGGCCTCCAGTAAGCTCGGGACATCAAACCAACTCTTGTCAGTTGCACCGAGACCGTGAACGAGTATGATGTGGGACATCGGAAATTCCTTTTTCGACTAATATTGTAGAATTATGATTTCAAGCGTCTGATTTACCCCTCACGGCATCTTACTTGCTCCAAGGCAGACTTTCAAAAATAGTTTTTTAGGAGGGATTCAATGAACTACGTTGATGACGACCCAATTCACGCGCTCGAACCCGCGTCAGATGTCCATTTGATGCACAAGCTGTTTAACGCATCAAGTTCATCTCGGAGAGTGTTCTCTGAGGTCCACTACTACGATCCTGCCGACCCTGACTTAACGATAGGCATGGGGCACTGGATCCGAAGCAATATCTCAAAGCTTTTTGCCGAATTCAAGAACCAGCCGGACGTTTGGGAGTTTCTGTTGGAACATTGGGGTTCGGCAATGACGGCAAAACACTGGCAACAGGTTGACGCCGAAACTGGCGAGGGCGGTACGGCTACTGACACTTTGGACAAGGCACTGACAAAAGTTCTGTGTATCGGGAACCCGAGCTCAAGTTGCGTGAGAAACACCCTTGAACCTTGGGCCGACGCGATCAGAACGCGGTTCAACGACGAGGGCCATTGGTTTACCGCAGGTTGGAAGTCTGTTTCCCGCGCAGAGCCAATTGCCAAGAAGCAGGTCGAGTTTTGGAGCGAGTCTGTGCTTAAATCTGGTGCTAACGCAGCCGACGCTAGGGGTATATGCACACGAGGCGGCATAGCATGCGTAATTTCTGCGAAGAGTAGCGGACTAGGGGCCACCATGTATAGAGCCAGCGATACCAATGCCAGTGCATCCGGTGGTAGCGTTTCTCGGAAATGGTCTCTTACAACTGTGCCGGACGAAGCGAAGCCGGATTCTGCCTCCGGTGTGAGCGAACAGGATCTCCTACAGGATTGGAAATCTTTGGTCGCATGGCAATTCTATACGATAAAAAAACGTCGAGTCCGAAGTCGGATGAGAGCACTATGGAAGGAGTTTTTTTCCCAGACTTGGGGAGACCTGGAGAACCCAAATTCCGTTTCGGCTTCAACCCGTGTAAGAAAACACGCTGGAGTTGTGATGGACAAAAGGGCGTTTGATTTTTCTGTGACGTTTGTTTAACCCAATGAGTAAATCTCTACACCAATACTACCCCTTTGTCCCTTCTCTTGCTCAAAACTTCTGCTGACGTCAGAGATGCTTAGGCTCTGGATCTGTAATTTGTGGAGCTCGGCGGTGTTTCCCTTGAGGGTTTCAAGGATCTGTCCGCACTGATAGCTGTGAGGCGACCGTGCTGTATCGGGTTTCACAAGGCCGAACGTTGCATTGAGTCGAAGTGGGCTCCTAGGCCCATCCGGTAACCTTCGCAGATCGTTCGTCCCTGCGTCCCCTCTCGGGACACCGCCTTTGGATCAGCTTTCCGGCTTCACCGCTAGCAAATGATTTCTATCTCATTTCACGCTTCGAATAATCAAACACTATAACTCCTCAAATACCCAAGTTCGCAATACCATACTTGGGTATCTCAGGGGCGTTGAAGAGGCGCTCATATTTGCGAACGCGACGTTAAAAAAGAGAGGCGATACACAGTTTAACTGCCAACTAGGTGGCCTTGTTCTTCATGTTGAGCAGATCGTCTCAATTCTGGAAGATTACGTGACAGAGTTCCCATTTGCAGAAGACCGACCAGCCTCACTGATTTTGCTTGCAGCATTTGAAAAGACCTTCCCTTGCACATAGCACTCCAGAGAGACCTATTCCATCTCCGTAATGAACGCTATGGCAATTAAGTCAGCGTTAATGACCTATATTTGCGCCCAACATTCATCATGAAGGATGGATTCTCGGGTCCAGCGCAAACCGTTCCTGGGTGACATCATCATATAGCCCGCGCACTTGATCAGCATCGAAAATCAGATTCCAACTATGATTGGAAACCGCAGACGGGATCAATACGAACTTGTGCCTTTCCAGAAGTTCGTCTCCAAAAACCTGTTGGTTCCTGCTGGGAGGCGCAGGTGTCAACCAGTTTGGATTCGGGACATCCTTTGGAAATACAGTGTGGACAAATGACAGGTCGATTACCCGACCTGAAGTTAAGTAATGTGGAGCAACATCTAGCACATGGAAGCCTTTGTGCACTGCGACCTCAAGGCAAGCTGCTGCGGGGTCCAACGACGTATACACGGCGCGTACGCCACGGGAGTTCCAACGACCACCAACCCGAAACGCACCCTCTCCAGAGCGCCAGGTCTTGTAGTGTCGTTCTTGATCAATGCGCCAGAAGCGCAGCTCACCAGAACCAAGTGGCGGCGGGAGTGGTGTCACGCATAAACCCCGTATTCGAGTCGTGTCAGGTACTCTTCGACAGCCTCGGACCCTGCGGCTGTTGCCAGCAAATCAACGGGCTTGCGATATGAGAGACCAATCGCAGGACGACTCATCCACGCCTCGGCTTCTTCCCTGGACCCCATGACCTCAATCGCATGGCCGAGGATCTCAGCGAACCGCCATGCGCGATTGCTCTGGTCGACACTGAGAAGCTTCGTTTTTTTGTCCGACTTGCGCCTTTGCAGTGTTCGCACACTGATGCCAACCGCATTTCCAAGTACGCCCTCTTCCCTTAAGAGGTCGATCTTCTCAACAAGGAAGAGCAGTGATGCTGACGGCAACCCGCGCTCAAGGACGTCGTGGGCATCCAAAGCATTCTTGATAGGGGTCCGGAAGACCTTTTTGCCGCCAAGCAACCTGTATGTTCGGACTGCATCGTTTTCGACTTCAGATACCTGTGCCATCAGATTTCCCCTTGCGACACGTGACATGAAATGTATGACACTTGGCGCTCAAAGTTTCAAGGCATAGTCTGTTTTCATCCTAGGATGTGAAAAACCAGGCGATTAAGGCGCATTCACACAAGAGTCCGGTGCCAATAAACTCAATACAATGACTGTTCAGATGAAGGGGGAAGAACACCAGTGGCCAATGGCAATGGTGGCAGCGAACAATCCAAGCTTGGCATTCTGGGTTCTCTGGAATACGTCGGCCCTGAGGATTATACCTAAACAGAGGGCCGAAGGAGCATTTCCACTAGCTTGGACCGTATGAACGCAGCAATCCTGCATGCTCGTCAATCTAGGCCCAAAGTTTGCGACACAACCCTCGGCGGCCCCTTCGTTCAGCGCCTGCAGGATCGCCCCCAACAGGCGTGGGAGCGTCCAACAGCGGAACTGTTTGTAGACGCTCGACCTTCGGCAATCATCGGCCCCTGCCGCCCGTTGCGAGCCCGCAAGTCCCGGAAAACCGGCTCGAAGAACACCCAGTCCGCGCCCAACATCAAACTCCGTGCCATGCTTCACCCCGCCCAACTAAAGTCGAGCGGCGTGAATCACGTAAAACAAATCAAGGGAAGAGTATTATCACCACGGCCTAGACCAGCAACCGCAGCGCGTCTTCGATATTGGTCTGCCGTCCATCCATCAGCGATTTGCCAGCATGCACATATGTCGTGCCCTGCATCAGAGGACCCAACGGCGTGTCAGCCACATAGCCCTGCAGAATCGCGTCGGTCGGCACCTCCCCGTCAGAGAAATTGCCACTGAAGAAGTAACCGTGCACCACACCTGCCAGCATCTTGGCCTGCCGCACAGGACACCCCGCAATCCCCGGTTCGGCAAAAAGATCAGGATAAAGTGTCCGGTTCGCCAAGGACTTGACCGGTTTGTTTTTGAGCGCCGCCAGATAGGCCAGATAGAAACGAATATTGTCATCCAGCGTCATAGGCAGGTTGAAGGCAGGCGCGCCGCCGCCGACCCAGAAATTGATATTGTCGGGCAGCGGGAAGAGGCCGAATTCGCCATTGGAATGGACAAAGCCCGGGTCGATCTTACCATCGGTGAACCCGGCCTCGGCCATGTAGACCACCGCCACATCCTCCAACGTCAGGGGCAGCGCACCCGCACCAAAACGGTTCGGGAGATCAGCGTTGACCGCCCCAATGGTGTTTTGCAGAGCCGACTTGTTGTCGTTGAAAAAGGCGATCTTGTCGCGGTTGCCCACCAGCCAGCTTTGCGCCTCGCCGGTTTCCGCGCTGGCAGGCGCGGGTGCCAGCATGCTGGCGGCGCGCAATCCAGCGCTGGAAAGAACTTGATCAAACGCTTCGTCCACATCGGTCGAGGCGGGCTGAACCAGATGCCCCTTGGCATCCTGCAAATCCTTCAGGGAAATGCGCATTGCGATGGGGCGGTGATCGCTAGTGTCCTTGACAAACCGGCTCACCGCGCGGTCGGTAGCGACGATGTAGAAATCATCCTCGTCCACCACCTTGGACATATTGGCCGAAACAAAAATATTGTCGATCAAACTCTTATAAGGCGACTTGAGATAGGTGAATGCGCCATTGGCCTCGTCCTTCGCCGAAAGTGGCGTGAAACCACCCGTCACCAGCGGGTCAAAATCCTGACTGGCCAGCGTCGCGTTTACATCGCCCAAGAGCACCCAATCGGCATCCTTGCCATGGGTCTCAACCATCTGCGTCACCGCATAGGACAGCGCCTTGGAGGCCAGACGCCGCCGCAGGCTGCCCTCGCTCATGGCCTTGAGATGCAAAGGAACAAGGTAGAATTCAAAGGCCTTTTCATCGCTTTTCAGTTTGAACCGGAAGAGGCCCGGGTAGCGGTTGAAGATCTTGCCATGCACCGCCTCGAACGGCAGGTCGTCCCGGCTGTCGAGGGCAAAAAGCGCATCCAGTTCAGCGGGCCATTCCACTCGCGCGCCGTCGACCACATTGGGCCGCCACAACACGGCAGTAGTCTGTTTGCCGGTCTTGGCATCGGGTTCGGAATAGGCAGCCATGTATTCCTGCCGGAACTTCTTTTTCAGCCGCTCCACCAGCGCGTCCATAGCATCGGGGGACACTTCGACCAGCGCCCAGATGTCCAGGTTCAGATCGGTGATAATGGTGGCGACGCGGTCCAGCTTGCGGTCGTCTGTGAACTCGCGGTTAAACCACTCTATATTCCAGGCACCGATGTCGATGTCCATCTCGCTGCCCTGATAAACCTGCACCACCTGTTCATAGGCCGATGGCCCGGTGGATTCGTTGCTCCTGCCGGTCCGATGGCGACCCAAACTGCCAAAAAGGCCGGTCAACGTGTCCGACCCGCGAAAGGCCGACAGAACGGTGGCGGCGGCCGAGGCATCGTCGCCACCTTCGGCCACTTTGCCTTCGAGATCGATGGCGATGGCGGACAGTTTGATGCCTTCGTTCACTACATTGGTATAACCGCCATCGTTCAGCTTGCCGGTGAGCGTCGGGAACATGATCCGCACCGCCGACGTGGACCGCCACGCATGGTGCAGCGCCACCAGCCGACCACGTTTGCAAAAGACCGGCGCCCCCGACGACCCGCCTGCGGTATCGGCGGCATAGAGCACCGCACTCGAATTGATCGACAGCACCTCGGTATCGTCCAGTGAGGCCTGTTTCGGCGCACCGCCGGGATGGTGGATGATATAAGTGGGTTCCGTCTGGCGCACCGTGAAGGACCCGCGTGTCATGGTGATCGACCCGAATTTCTGGGCGGCAGCGGGATCGATCCAGACAAAGCTATAGTCGAAATCCCCCATCTGGCTGGTCAGAAAAAGCCGGTCCGGGTTCAGCTTGAACGTCACAGCCGATGGCGCGCTGTCAGGCGGGCCGTCCACCAGATCGGTCTGGATAATCTGGTAGTCAAACTCAGCTGTTGCCGCCTGGGCGACCTCGACACTGTTCAGCACGTGGTGGTTGGTCAAAAGGATGTTGGGCGAGACCAGAAACCCGGTGCCGAACCAGCCCTGAATGGCGGGCTGGCCCAGATAGTTGGTGTATGGACCGCCCGGAACAACCAGACGGCAGACTGACCTGCTGTGCTCGGCCAGAAGCGTCAGCAGTGCGGCGTTGACCATATCAAGCTGGCCTACCGTCGCTTCGGCACCACCGGTGCCCGGCGCTATGGGTTTGGCCCGCCACTGCTCCAGCATCTTGGGTAGATTGTCCACTTTGGCCGCGCGCACCAGATCGCTGAACACGGTCTGATCGCTCCAATCGGCGACAAAATCAATTTCCGGATCAAACCCGGGAGGTGTATCAGCCATCGGAGTTCTCCTTTTTTAAAACACCTTGTACCCGCGTCTAAACGTGGCGCGTGTCGATATGCACAAACGTGTTGTATTGCTGGATGAACCCGTTGAATTTGGATGGGTTTTCATCGCGCAGATCGGTGACCACCTTAAACCAGTCCGACGGCGTTCCACTGGAACAGCGCCAGTCCAGCGCGTTGAAATTCATGTGCTGGGATTTGGTCGCACCACCGATGCAGCTGTTGTAAGGCTTTGCCCGAAAGGCCGAACTGATCGTGACCGATGCGCCCAGCCGGTGCCGAATCTCGTCGATCATCAGCGCGGTGTTGGTCAAACGCGGCCACAACGATTGCGGCGGCAGGCTGTTCTTGCCTTTGCAGCCGCCCGAATTGTTCGAATTTCCTAGGAACAGGAATTCACTGGCGCTGAAATAGCGCAAGTTCAACCCACCGATGAAGGCCTCGAACGCCGCATGGTCGAACCCGCCGGATTCCACCCCGCCAAACACCCCGCTTAGTAAGTCGATATTGGAGTCCGCGTCGGTGGTCATCCCCGAAAAGATTGCGGGCAGGGCCGGGTCGAAATCGTCGGGCTCATTGCCTTCGTCGTCGCTGGGCAGGCTGGCACCCCGCGCGGCAAAGCGCGCCTCGGCGGCGGCTAGGCTGCGCAGGAAGTCGGGCGCGCTTTCGGCGATCATGTGCCCGTTGGAGATTTCTGTCGCGAACTCAACCCCCATTCCGGGCAAAGGCGTGCTGGCCGATGCTACGCCAGGATGGGTCGCAACCAATTCGAACCCGTCTTCCAACTCGGTGGACGCGAAAGTGGCGAATTCCGCCCCCATGGTGCCCGCCATATATGTTTCGATCCCGTCGGCCAGTGCCGTCGCGATCTTGCGTCGGTAGGATACGGTGCCAAGCCGCGCCTCCTCTGCAGCTGTGTCCATGAAACTGACCTCATGCAGCACCGCAGCGGTGCCGCTGGCGTGGCTCGCCGGGTTGAGCACGCCGAACCCACCAAACTTGACGCCGTTTGGATGCCCTTTGTTGCGGTCATTGTGACCCAGCGCGGCGATCATTTCGGACTGCACCGCGCGGCAGAGCGCCTGCGACGCCTGCCCGCCCCCTGCCGACAGCGAAGAGTGCACAAAGGTCTCAGTCCCTTGTGTACTGTTGTTGAACCCGTTGAAATGGATCGAGACAAAGGCTGCGGCATGGGCAGCTTTGGCCACCCCGGCCCGCGCCGCGAGGCTGGAATTCACATCCGTCTCGCGGGTCAGCAGCACGTCAAAGCCGCGATCCTCGAGAATGCTTCGCGCGCGCTGCGCCACGTCGAGCGTCACATGCTTTTCCAGCGTGCCGTTTGGTCCTTTCGCGTTGTTTGCGCTGGAGCCGCCCACCTTGGTATTGCCGCCGTGACCCGGATCCAGAACGATGGTTTTTGTGGCCGTGGTCGCGTGTTCCGCGCCGCCGTCGGTGCCACCAGTTGTACTGCTTTTGGCACTGGTCATGCTGGCGCTCTCGGTACCGCCCACCATGCGTTTGCGAATCTCGCCTTCGATGACCTCTGCCGCCCGCGCATAGCCTGCATTCTTGGGATGCAATTCGTCGAACCAGCTGTTTGGCCCGCGATCTACCTGCCCTCTCAGGTCGCAATAGACAAAGTTCAACTCAGCCACCGCTAGCTCCGCCAATGCCGCGTTGAACCGATCCATGAGCACGCGCAAGACCTCGCGGCCCACGTCAAAGGGAATGCCGCGGAACTGCAAGGCCGGGCCGATCCACTTGCCGTCCTCCAGCGGGAACGGCAGGTCATAACCATGGCCAAAGATCACCACATGCGGGTACTCCGACACCACATCAGAGATGATCGTCCGGTACCCCGCCATGACGGATCGAAAAACCGGGCCAAAGGCCGCGTCGTTGATCAACGCGGCTGGCGTTGCACCGGGCGTGTAATCATAAAGCACATCCTTGAGGTTGCCGAAAAGGTCGTTGCCGCCGCCCGACAACAGCATCGCCGTCGCCTTGCTGACTTTGATCGCCTGAAGATACTCCTTGTTCTGAGCCATATCGGCCACAAGGTCGCCGGCCGCGCCGACAGAATAGATCGCGAAATCGGAATTGCCGTCGAGTTGGTCGATAATATCCTCAAGCAGGATCGGGTATTGGGTCCAACTGTCACCCTCTTCGACCATGCGTAGCCCCCGGAACCCGAAGAGCGTTTTCAAGCGGAAGGCGATGCGCCGTTCCGACGTGGCCAGCGCATTGGCAGCGTCTACCGCAAAGCCACCAATGAATTCTCCAAACCCGGCCTCGGCGCCACCTTCGGCTTGCGGGAAATATTCGGCCCGAAAGGCATCGGTCATTTCTACGGCGGCGGAATAGGGCTGATCAGTGCTTTCGGTTTTCACAAACCCTTCAGTCAGCAAAGCGCGGAGCCTTGCCTGCGCGGCCTCCAGTTCTTCCCTCTCGGTTGCGGCCTCGGCCTCAGCGATGATTTTTGCGAGCGGGTGATCGGGGTTGTCCAAAGGTCCGGTCATTGCAGTCCTCGTTTCTAAAGTCTTTTCGTCAAATTGAACCCGTCGCCGTGTCACAAAATAGCTGTTGTCGATCGCGACGAAATTTCGCTCTGGTGTCGAAGAATGGTGACGAGCAGCTGGATTATATGGCCGATAAATAACCGATTTCGGCCGAAGCGCCAAGCTTTCTGCGCAGCCAGTCGTCCGCGCATCGGCGAGCGACAACAATTATTGGCATTAGACTCCCAATTCTTATGTAATTCTCAATAGAACAGTATTCGGCGGTCACATCATCAGAGCCCATGCAGTCCTCGATCGGTGTTGTCACTTTAACCGCCTGTGTAAAGAGAACTCGTGGTTCTCGGATTTCAAGCTGCTTGGGTGACGGCACCCCAAGCGCCAAACGCTTCGAGACGGTGATATCGTATTGTTAAGGCGGTGCGACGGCGTGCTGGA
>NZ_JAKRGB010000037.1 GCF_022347725.1 Ruegeria sp. Ofav3-42 | reverse complement strand
CCCGCAACCAACTTCTAACAGCCCGTTCGATCTACAAACAGTCCACCGGACTGTCTGCTTAACGATCAAACATCGTCAGGCTCATAACCTGAAGGTCAGAGGTTCAAATCCTACTCCCGCAACCAACGTCACAGAACCGCCCGTAGCACCAACGCTGCAGGCGTTCTGCTTTGTGCCAAGCGCCAAAAGACCGGCCAACTCCCCAACGAGTTCTATGGTAAGCTGTCCGTCATTGGGCAGCAGTCGAATCTCGGATAACAATCCTCGAATGATGGATGTCGCTTCAGTCTTCGTTGCGGGGTTGCTCAACGCACCGCTCAAGTCCTCCACCTTTTCTTTATAGATGCCAGCGAGACCGGGATGCAAAAGAACGGGTCGCTCATGAGACGAAGCGGACAGTTCTGCTTCCAACTCTTCCTTGCGGGCTTCGAGTTCGTCCATCTTCGCCTTCAAACTGGGATGGAACATACCTTCCGCGATAGCATCAACGATCTTTTTGATTTGCTTGGTGGTAGTGGCCAGTTGTTGTTCGGTTTTGGTTTTGCTCTTGGAAATCTCGACAGTCAGACGATTGAACTCTGTTTGGTACGCTGACACAAACTCGGAGATGAGGTCCGGATGCAGCAGTTGGTCCTTGAGACCCGTGAGCACACGGGTCTCCAAAACTTCCCGCTTTATGGTCAGCCGGTTGTCGCAAGTGCCTTTGTTGCGAGAGTTGGCGCAACCAAAATGGGATTTGCCAACAATGGTGTAGCCCCCGCCGCACTCACCACACTTCAAGAGCCCTGAAAACAGATGTTTGGCGCGGTGTGCGCGTTCTGGGCGGTTGACGCCGCTGCTGATGACAGCACTGCGGGTGGCTGTTTGACGGTCTTTGACTTGGGACCAAAGGTTGTCCGAGACAATGCGAAGATCAGGTACTTCTTCAATGACCCATTCTTCGGGAGGGTTTGGTCGCGCTTGTCGCTTACCGGTGTTTGGGTCCTTCACAAAGCGTTGGCGGTTCCAGACGAGGCGACCAATGTAGAGTTCGTTATTGAGTAAGCCGGTGCCCCGACGCCAGTTCTCATAGATTGTGGACGCGCCCCAGCCTGCACTCCGAGGGCCAGAAACACCCTCATTGTTCAACGCTCCTGCAATGGCGCGAGGGCTGCTACCATTCGCATACTCCGCAAATACGCGGCGAACAATGGTAGCTTCCTCTTCATTGATGGCTCGTTCGCCAGTGGACATCTGCCCGTCTGGGTTGAAATTGTGCACGACATCGTAGCCGTAGGTGATACCACCGGCTGATTTATCTTTGCGTACACGTCCCTCAAGTCCGCGATGGGTCTTTTGAGCCAGGTCTTTCAGGAAAAGGCTGCTCATGGTCCCCTTGAGGCCGATATGCAGTTCGGAAATCTCTCCTTCAGCGACGGTGACAATCGGGATGCTCTGAAACCGCATCTGTTTGAAGAACGCTGCGATATGCTCCTGATCTCGGCTGATCCGGTCCAGCCCTTCGGCCACGACAACATCGAAGACATTGCTTCGCGCTTCTTCCAGCAACCGTTGGTAGCCGGGGCGGAGATGAGACGCGCCGCTGAGCCCTCGGTCGGAATAGGTCTCTGCCTCTTGCCAGTCATTGCCGTTGATCAAACGTAGACACAGCCGATGCTGGTCCTCGATAGAGGCGCCACTTTGAAGGTCGGTGGAGTAGCGGGCGTAGATGGCGGCGCGCATGGGTCGGGCCTTTCGAGCTGAGAAACTGGTTGGCCCAACCCATTATAGGCATGGATTGGGCCTTGTCTTCCACTTTCGATTGCAACCCGTTGCAATGAAAAATGCTTCGGTCATAGGTATTTAACCGAACCGGCGAGCGGTTTTTGAGCGCGATAGCCTACCGTTTGCGACCCAAGTTCTTCATCTTTGTCTGCAACATAGATTGGTAGTCAGAACAGGCCGACAGCCCAGTGGCGCGATTATAGTGCTTCTGAGACATGTCCAGCGTTGCGTGCCCGAGGATATCCCGGATGATGTTGACATGTTCCGGGTCTGTCTCGGCAATGGTGGTCGCCGCAAGGTGCCGAAACTTGTGTGTGCGCAACTCAACGCCCAGCAGGCGCGTTGCTACTTTTGGCAGTTCCCGCGACAGGCCATCTGGTGTAATCGGGTCTCCATACTGGCTGATCCAGAGCGCCTTGGATGTCTTAGAGCCAAGGAGGGCCGGACGATGGATGTCCAAATAAGACACCATCGGCTGTACCAGAACCTTGGGTAATGGAAACCAGCGCTCTTTTTTGTCTTTGGTGTCTTCCGCCGAAAGGTAAACCTCGAACCCTTCGGAGGTTTTGAGCAGATGCTGGTCGGTTGTCAATGCCAGCAACGTGCGACGACGTACGGGACGCGAGATCAGAAAGGCGATCATCAAACCTGCCCGAAAGTGGATTGCGCGCTTCAGATCGCTGTGGGACGGATCGCCTTCCGTTGCATCGAGCCAATGCAGGCTCTTGGTCAAGACTTCACTTGCTGACACCGGAATCGGCTTTGGCAGGCTTTTGCGGTCCGCCAAATGTATCAGGCGGTTGGACAGTTTGTTCAACCAGTCCCAATCTCCTGCCGGGTGCATGGCCTTTGCAAGCACATACAGATCACAGATCATGTTTTTGAGGGTTACTGCGTTAACGCGGGCTTCTGCCTCTCCCAGAAACCCCCGCACGGCATCTTTGGTAATGCGACCCGTCGGGGATTGATCCAAAAGGGCAGGCTGATGACGCTTTATCCATGACAGCCAGTATCCGTAGCTCTGGCGACGTTTGGTGCGGCTGCCTTCGGACCAGCTCGCACAGGGGCCTGTACCGTCAAAGATGTCACCTTCCGCGAACAGGGCCTCCCAGGCGGTTTTATCCGCCTGGGGCCAATCTTGATAAAGAAGAACAAGAGGAATGGGATTAGTCATCGGACGTCCCCCGGAACTTCGAAAGAACCACCTCATCATAGTGGTCGTGTGCCCACTGGTTGCTGAGCGATGCGTAGAAATCCATCGTCGTCTGGAGCCGCTTGTGCTTGAGCAGGCGGCGCACGGTCTCGAAATCACCGGGGCGCTCTTCGAGATACAGCTTCGCCGCGATGTGGCGGAACAGATGCGGGTTAACCTTTAGGCCGGTCTCTCGATAGACCCGCTGGGTGAGTTCACCACCAAATTTGCTGGGCGCACGAGGCTTTCCATCGCTACTGCGTGGGAACAGAGCGCGCCCACCCGCTTGCGACACCTGCGGACGGAATTGCATGATATAGCGGTGCAGAAGATTGGAACTGCGGGTGTTCAGTTTGACCTCAATCGGCTCCCCATTCTTAACCTCGATCCCTTCGATACGGATGGAATAATAGGTGTGTGTCCCCGAGCGGGCAGGGATCAAATGCTTGTCCAAATCAAGGTTCGCGAGGTTTTTGACGCGCATGGGACAGCTCAGGAGGATCGTCAGTGCCGCCGCATGCATCGCCGCCAATGCGCTGTCACGGCGGGTCGGTTTGTCGTCCGCCCGTACCATCAGCGTATCTGGAAGGCTCAACAACAAGGCCACGTTCTCCCAATCATTGAACTGCGCAAGGCGTTCCGCATTCTTGTTGCTCATACCACGAGGGGTCGCTGCAACTTTCTTGTGAATGTCTTTGAGCGCCTTGATGGCGTCTTCCGGTGCGTTCAGGTGGTGCCGTGCAATGGTGATACACGTTGCTGCAACATTGCTCAGCCCGGTCGGCAGACCGTCGTTCCCACGCCGGTCTATGATCGTCCGGAAGGCTGTTTTGAGATTGTTCGCCGTAACCACCACAGACAGGCTGGTGAATTCTTCCGGGCGTTGCCCGGAAGTTACCAGCGCGTCCAGCATCTGCCGCAGATGGGCTTCAGTGTTGCGTAGACTGGTCTCGCGCAGCGGTTTGTCAGGACCGTCTTCGCTGAACAGATCACGTTGCGCCAAGCAGTCGAGATAGGCTTTTATCTCTGCTTGCAGGCTTTCCGGGTACTCCGTCAGCGGGCGGGCCACATAGCGGTCCGACGACAAGCGCTCCAGCCGGGGAAGATCGAGACCGTGTTTGTCAATCACGTGGTTCCATGTATCGATCATGGACTGAATGTACTTGGCCGGTTCGTTCTTCAGCAGCACAGCGTCGAGGACCGTCCGAAACGCCTGAACCACTTCGCCACCAATATCCTTGGGCGAGATCGTCCGGGCACTGCAATAGCGTGCAAGCCGCATCAGGCCCCAAACCTGATGGGTGGACTGCACAGTCGTCAAAAATGCGTCCCACTCCGGGGTCAGTTCAGATTTGGCTTCAAAATCCTGCAACACCCCGACCGCCCGCAACGCGCTTGCCAGATCGCTTTTGGTGGTACTGAGGGTGTTGGGCTTCACCCCGCAGTCGGCGGGATGCAACGATGCCGGCTGTTTGCGCAATTGCGGGATGTCTGTCGGAATATCCGACGGAGGACGATTCATGTATGTACTGATGCGCGAGATCGCGGACAGCTTGGACTGTTGACGTTTCTTGTCGGGGTCTGGATTGGACTTCAAAACGTCCAGGACCTCGGCCAGCGTTGTTGGTAGCTGGATCTCTTGGTGATGTGTCATGATAAACCTCTTTGGTTTTGAGATTGGGTACAAAAGGGGACAAACGAGGACATGCAGACCCATGGTGGCCCTCTTGCGGACATTCGGGAAACAAAGGGGATGAATTTATAGCCGAAATCCATGACCCCGCTTTCCCGAATGCCGAAAAAGCCGAGTTTTGTGAAAGCCTTAGAGAACATGGGCCGCTACCTGATTACCGCGTTGCTTGGCAAGGGCATGCAAATCACTACGGGCAACACGCCAATCGCGACCCAGTCGGGTTGCAGGCAGATCACCGGATTTGATCCAGCGGCGAACGGTCTTGGTGCTAATGCGAAGCAGCGCTGCGACATCACGCACGCTGAGATAGGCAGACTCCTCCGAAATCGGCAGATCAACCATGATCCACCTCCGGGTCTTTGCCGTTGCAACGGGTTGCAAAATTGGACCGCGCAGCCTCGCGCGCCAAAAGGTGAACAAGGCTGACCAGAGGTTCAGGGATCTCGAGTTTGGGCAGGTTGCCCGTGGGAGCAGAAGACGAACACGTCATCGATACGTTCCTTTTTAAGGAACCGCTCGAGACAATAATCTCGGTGTTCTGGCTTAGGAGTGCAGTCCAGACGACAAAACACTGACCTCAAAAGAGATCAGGATCATTGCCATCGAGTGCGTCGAGAACGTAGAGCCGTTCTGTCCAATCCCAATATTGGCGGCCCAGCCATCACGGCTGGTAGGTTGAAAGTCCTTGAAGCGTAAGGGCAGTTGCTTGCCTGTCAAGGACGCACGGTGTGGTTACCTCACGGTTACCAACACTGTGATCAGGCCTGACTTCTACATTTGTAACTAAATGAAATTGTTGAAATTTTATATGTTTTGACTTTGCGTGGTTATCCGGACTTGATAGTCTCAAGCACAAGGGTGCCGGGTGAGTGCCCGGATACCTCCTCTCTCTGACAAGCGACGAGGCCACTCCAGTCGGCAAACGCCGAAATGTGTCAACCCGGCACCCGATCTCTTCAGCACATCTGACAACAGGTTCAGTCCCAACCTCGCTTGACTGCGCCCGAGAGGGTGACGGTGATCTTCTCCCCTATCGTTTGATCGGGATTGCGTTTAAACATGAAAATCTTGCTAAAACCGCACCGTGTACCAAGGCCCCGACTGTGCTGGATACGATAGCCATGGCTGACACGTTTGCGGACCTCTCTTACCATGTCGTGGTCATTGATCTTCAAATCGCGGATTGCGTCGTCCTTCGACCGACGTTCACCTAATCGACCATCCATGCTGGTGGGGCGACGGAAATACTCTGATATCTGAAGCAAGATTTGGTTCGCCCGTGGTCGTAAGTGCGATGGCAGGTGACCAACACAGTGCAGGTACGCAGCCCGGTCTTGAATGTCATCGCGTAGCTTTTGACAATTGGTCAAATCCACAAAAAACCGCCCGTAGAGTTGGGGCTTGTCCACCGGTGGGGTTCGCTTGCGTGGCATAAAATCGAAAGGCGGATTGGGTGCGCGTGGGTCAAAAGTCATATCAGTCTCCGTTCGTGCGACATCGCAAAATAATTGCGAATAATCATGGGTGTAGTAGGAAATTTTCACCCCCAATTTGGGGTTAACCCCATAACGGGGGTAGTTGCTTGTGTCCACACGTTTGAGGTCATGAGCAGTGGCAGGCGCCGTAAGAACAGAGGCCTATCAATTCCTGCTGAGCGAACTGATCAGGCTCAGGCAAGAAACCGGGCTTTCGCAGGCCGGGTTGGCCGTGCTGTTAGGTAAGCCACCATCTTATGTCGGAAAATATGAACTGGCAGAACGTCGTTTGGACGTCGTTGAGGCGATAGTCATATTGAAGGCATTACAGGTTGATTCTGATGCGGTTATTGCGGCTGTTTCCGAATTGGCCCCAGATCGCCTTCAGTGATAATGGAACCGTCAATTGGAGAAATTGGTGTTCCCGTCAGCTTTGCGCAGAAAGCGTGCTTCGCAAAATCAAAGTCGTGCCCGAAAGTGGACCTTCGCACCTCGCAAGAAATTGGTTCAAGGAGCCCCAAGCCGCCGTCACTCCGTAACTTGGCTGCTGCGGATGCATTAGGCCGCTTACAACACATTGCGGACCTTGGGCCCCAAGTGCCCGTCAATTGTCTGAGTGAAATGATCGGTTGTCTGCAGTGAGCCCAAAGTACCGAACTCTTCGCAATGCGTGAATGTCCGCAATGCCAAAACGGATATAAGTTATCAGGTGCGCAGGCTATAGATCCGAATGATCGCGCCGACGCGCCAACAAACCCAATCCGACCAGACCCGCGAACAAAAAGGTCAGAGAGGCGGGGATTGGGACCGCACTTATCTTTTCAGCACGGGCGTAGGTCTGAGTGAAGTTATCATACGTAAAAAAATTCGAAACGTTTTGAAACTGACCAAAATACTTACCGAAAACTGCATTTTGAGTAGGCGATTGGGTTGGTCCTATGGACGTAGCGAAAAGTGGGCCAATATCAGGGCTAAAGTTTGTGTTAGGATACCCAAACCAGTCCGCAACAGCGGAAGCAAACGTTTCGGCTATCGTTGAATTTCCCCACCAAATCTGACTTTGCAGCAAAGTATCGTTGGATTCATATGTTCCAACTAATACGGATACTTCCCAATCATGGCCATCGTAGCTTACGGTTACCGCATTTGCCGCCGAAGAAAAAAACGCCAATGCAACCGCCGTTATAATAGCTCGCATTACGGTTCCCCCCCCTCTAAATAGCACTCGTTTGAGCCTAAGGATGATCGATCGAAAGTCAATGCCTATATGTAAATGCCTATATGTTGTGCGCCGTCAGTGACCGGGTCGAAAGAGCATCGCAATTCCCTCTATGACAATGAAGATCAACGAGGTTTCGGTATATTGCGGATCGGACCTTCGCTTCAGGTCCTCGTACGTCTGCTCCGTCCGCATAGCAGGCCTTCATACCGTCTGAACCGACCCGATGACCTACTGAAACCGTCAGATGACTGGTTTGAACCCAAAGCGACGTTCACCGAGTGCACAGTACGGTTTTCCCGTCTTGAACCAAATATGTGCCGACTCCACCATAGGTTAATGCGGAAAGTCATTCTTTGGATAATCGGCATTGCCATTGGTGTTCCAGCTCTGGTTGTTGCGTTCGGTGCATTCATGCTTTTTGTATTTTATCCTGCGAAGCATGCTTTGAACGTTTACCGAATGGATGCGAAGAACGAGCGGGTTTGGGAGGAAGGTACTGCGCGTGTTGTGACTGTGGAGGCCGAACTTCGCACAACGAGTGGCATTGAGGAGCTAGAGACGGACATAATTTGCTATCAAGGTCACTTTGCACGGCCATGGACATTAAAAAATGGTGCGCCAAGGACTGGAGTAACTCCAACAAGTGTCGGGTTTGAGAGCCTACAAGTGGATTTTCCAACTGGCGCAACGTTGGACATAGATTTGTACAACCTTTGCGTTGAGGCATTTCGAACAGAAACGCCGAAGATGCCGATAAAGCTTGAATTTAGCGATATGTTCGTCGTTGCTCCCGAACTTAAGCTGTATTGCTCCTTTAAACTTCCCAATCGGCTAAGCGAAAAGTTCTTTCAAACTGACGCCGCATGGGTGAGTTATCCTAGAATTGTGAGCATTGACGAGCGCTTGCTTAAATCCACGACAACGATTTCAGAAATGGGTTCGTCGGAAGTTCCCTTGATTGGCTCAAGGTTCGGGCGTCGATGGGGGTTGGATTTCCATCGAAGTAACTGGAGCTCTGAAAAACAGTGTTGGACCGGCAGGATAGGGCAATGCGACGAAGAAATGAACAATTATTGCGGGACTAACCCGAGATAGTGCCGAGACTATCCGAAGGTCGGTTTTGTCCGCGTCCCCGCCATCTGTGAACAACTCAGGGAATGTCCGAATTGCGCTGGTTTGAGACTTGCTGCACAAGCAAAACCTCAAGTGGCCGTGAAAGGCTGGTAAGGGCTTGATTATACCAGTTCGGCCACGACGCAGAGAACGTCAGCAGCGAGCCCAAATCGACCGATGCTGCACGTCACTGGAATGTCGGCTTTCCGGTTGAGGCCTGAAATTTTTCAAAAATTACCAAGCTGCCAACAACCAGAGCAACGCCCAGCCACTGGGTTAGCGTGATCCACTCACTCAGTAGTACCATGGCGAACAGAATGGCCAACACCGGCTCGATGATGCTCAGTACAGAGGCTCGCGTTATGCCTATTATTTTCGCACCGGCGAAAAAGAGAAGATACCCAACAGTGAAACAAAAACCGGTTCCTGCCATACCAATCCAACCTGTGACGCTGTTGGGCCAGATCATCGCATCCAGCAAATGCAAAGACGGCCCGATTACGGAGGCAGCAATGAAATAGATGGACGCCCAAAACATCATGCTGAATGATGCAGATATCACATTAGTCTTCCGTGATGCGTCCGACATGGTGACCACCATCACGGTCGATCCAAGCGCCCCTAAAATCGCTGCACCAACCCCGAAATAGCTTGCCACCCCAAGACCGGCGGACACAGCCAATGCAAGTCCTGACAAAGCGCACACAATCAGGGCCATTTGGATAAGTCTAAGGCGAGTGTTGCCACGGAATTGTTCCACGATGGCAACCAGAAAAGGGTGAAAGAAGACAATCAGAAATGCCAATCCGGCGTCGATATAGCCAACCGCCAATAGCAACCCAAACGACCCAAACGCTTGGGCAGTGCCGGTCAATGGACCGAATGGGAAATCTCGAAATACAAATGTGAATTTTTGACCAGTGACCAGCATGAACGCGCCGATACCTAAGACGGCCGACACACATCGGAATGTCACAACAGCCAAGGTGTTAGCGTCTGCTTGATAGGCCAGCTTCGCCGTGCTCGGTGTAACAGCGATGAAAACCGCCGCAAGCAGTACCAAACCGATCCCGGCTTTTGGATCATCGAGACTTCGCCCAGAAAATCGAACCTTATCGGTAGGTCTGCTTCCAATCATCGATTCAAAGTCCTTCTATCCGGCAGGTTCGCTTTGCGTAACCAAAGGAACCACTTATACTGGTTCTTTGCATATCAAGCTGGAACCAGTTATACAAGTTCCAGCTTGAAGGAGTGTGGATATGCCATCCAAGGATTTGGAATTTCACACAGAGACCGGGCGACTGTCTCTGAATTGGATCGCCACTTTGGGTGACCGCAACGGTGCTCCCATAGAACGGATTCTCACAGTTGAAGACTTGAAGGGTTGGCTGGTGGATGTTGCTGGCCAGACTATAACGTTCAAACTTGGAGAAGATGATCTGGTCGAAGCCAAACGCCTCCGTAGTTGCATCACGGGCTTGATGGATGCTCTGACTAGCCACAAGGATCCGAAGCCTAGTGATATCAACACAATCAACGAATTTGCATCCGTGCCCCCAATGGAATTGCGTCTGGATCGCAAGGGTACGCAGCTGGAACACCAAGAACCCGCCAATGCCTCGGTGTTGCTAGGGCAAATTGCGCGTGATGCCATTGATCTCGTTACAGGCCGCGACATTGCAAAGATCAAATCCTGTGCAGCGGAAGACTGTTCGGTGTACTTCGTTGACTATTCTCGACCTGGGAAGCGGCGATGGTGCAGTATGGCCCGTTGTGGCAATCAATCCAAGAAAAGGACGTTTTTGGCCAAAGGATAGCAGCTCAGACTACACCAAAGCTTCTATGGAAGCAGCCATTGGAGATCAAAAGCCAAACGGAGGCTTTGTCCGCTTCTTACCAGTTCGATGAACGCGCAACGAACGTCCAATTGATATGGAGGGAAAGGTCAAGCCAGAGCTGGCCGGTTGATCCTTCGTGACGCAACACGTCTCCAGTCAAGACCCTCAAAGAGAGCTTCGAACTGAGCTTTGCTGATGGAAATTACACCATCCCGCAGCCTTGGCCACTCAAATCCCTTATCTTCCAACCGTTTGTAAATCAGAATCAGTCCGGTGCCGTCCCAGACGATCAGTTTCATTCTGTCCGTTCGTTTGGAGCGAAAAATGAAGATCGCGCCGCTGAATGGATCGAGATCGAATTCATTCAGAACGATCGCTGCCAAACCATCCATGCCCTTGCGGAAATCTACGGGATTCGATGCCAGATATAGTTTGAAGTTGCCCGCCGGAGAGATCACGTCCTGAGCTCCACCGCTAAAACAATTTTGATCGGATCGTCGATCGGGAACGTCTCTGGCAGGATAAGTTCGACCGAACCAGCACGAAGTTCGATGTGCGAAATGGTCGACGTTGCGACGTCCGTATCATCAAAATCCGCCACAACAATTTCCGAGAACACGCGTTCTTCTCGCACTTCAGTTCGCCCAAGGTTTGCCCGCCGTACATCTGCTCGCCATTTGTAAACAAGAGACTTTGAGACGTTGCAATCGGCCATGACTTGCTCGACGGTGAATTCACCGGAATCGAGTTTCTGCTTTACAAAGTCTTTGAAACTGGGTGGCCAGACGCGTCGGCCGCCGGCGTGGACTTCGATTGTAAAACCATATGCTTGGAATGAATGCGTTTCCATGATGCTCAGTCCTTTTGGTGGCACCATATATTGAGTGAATATACCTGTTTAGGGGCACAGCGGGGCTGCATGCAACGCTTACCAAAGGTCGTTGCCAAGTCCTCATCAATGACTGGATAGGAAAAGGTGATCGCCAAAATGACTTCCGGCGCATCCGAAATCGCGTCGAGCCCGTCCACGACGAAACGGGCACCATCGTCTTCACCTTCGATCTTGCGCCACGCTTCCTGAGAGCGATCCCGGTCATAGATGACGATGGAACTCTCGCCATCGAGCAGAACTCCAGTCAGAAATGTGTAAGGGACCGGCGTCACCCTCTATCGAAAACGTTAGGTCGGGTTCACCGGACGTACACGCATGAACGGGATAGCGCGCAGATCGAGTTGGAAGGTGCACTGGCAGCGCCGGTTTGTTCTGTCCCAGAACGAATAGAGCCGCCGAGGGGCGGCTTGTTCGGTTTTGTTCGCTGAAGTTGGTTGCGGGAGGGCGCAACCACCGTTGCCGAACGCAATTGAAATGTCAGGTTTAGGTGCGAATCCGACATACGCAACTCGTTACCTAAACTTCCGCAACGCGGACGAAGCGGACTTTCGCCACCGTCGCCTCAAGATCAGCTTGCAAGTTACGGCTCCAAAGTGGCTATTCGCTCCAAACATAAACGTAATCGTCAGCGTTCATAAAATAAGTGCGCCATTGATACTCAGGGAGATCGTGGGGTTTGAAAATCAAATAGCGCGGATCATGTTTCGAAACATTGTTTTTGCTACGAGCTTGCCGAATTTTGTATTGTTCAGCGTTCATTAGAACCTGGGCGCGTTGATTGTTATGGTCTTTTCTCGCAAGATAAAAAGCATTATAAAAAAACACCACTTCTTTTCGAACGAGTGATACTTCACTCTCCGATAAAGATGCCCAGGGTATATCCATTTTTATGACTGATGTGGCATAACCGTCTTTCCTGAAAAACTTTGCTGGATCGTCACAATCCAACCGATCTGGATCGCTGGCGCTCCAGTTGTGTTTTAGCGCCTTAAATTCACTCCAGAATACTCCTTCCAATGGGGTCTGGTTGTAGGGCAAAAATATCCCGAACTTAAATAATGCAATCTGATCGACGGGATAACCATCGACTTCTTGACACCAACTTTTTGTCCGAGGATTACGCACCACGATATCTCGCCCACTTGCGTTCGGGTGTGGTGATGCATTCAGCGATACGGGGAAATACTCGTACTCATAGTCCACTTTGTTTGCCTCCGTTTTCAAATACTTCTTTGCTTATCAACAACGTTAAAACCGGATATTGTTGAGATTCATCACCCTCTGCCACTTGATCAAATCACCCTTACGGCGCGAAGAGAACCCATTTGATGCAGATACCGACGATGTTGATTACCCGAATCCGTTCAACATAACTGTGGACAGCGGCTGCCTTGAGGCGATAATTGCCGCTTGCAGCAACAGGTCATTTTGGGCTCGGAGCCGTCATCTGACGACTTCTGTCAGGCATTCCCCACGGTGGCGTGCACCCGAGGTCGGCAATGCGGGACGAAGTTACCGTAAAGATAGATTTTGCGAAAAGCTGCTTTCGGTGTGAATAATAGATTCAATTGATGCTTGTCGGGCTGACTGAAGGCGAGGATAGTCCATCCAAAATGCCTTTGATCTGCCGGCGCATCTAACGATTGCGCGGTAGATAGATGCTGAGTTTTGGAGCACATGGGTGCGCAACGCGCTGCTCAGGGGGAGTGATATGGGGGTAATCATTGAGACATCGGAAGAAGGCGCGATTGACTACGCCCGACTGACTGCTGCGGATGGGCATGGGGAAGAATACACCAAGAAACGCTTGAAATTTCTGGAAGATGAAAAGAGCAAGTTCAACAGCGAAAGCCTGTTTCGGTTGATCGATGAGGCCCAAAAAAACGGCACCAAAGTCAACACATTTGAAACAGACACCTGGGGTAATTTACGAACCCGTGTGCCGTCTGACCTTTACCCTAGTCAACTGATCCTGGGTAAGGGGCTGCGATTGCTTGATTATGATGGCGCCTGTGATTCAGGTTTGTTTGTCAGCAGCCGCTTTCGGGATTTGGTCGAAGAGTTTGATCCCGGCGTTCATGATTTCTGTCCTGTCGAAGTTGTGAGCCACGATGGGGAGTCGCTCGGGACGCATTACTTCTGCCGTTTTTTGCGGCCGATTAATGCCATTCGGGTCGAAGGCAGCAAGCATGTGAGATTGGTGATGGAAGATGACCCGCGCGGGGATCTTTCGATGTTGAGCATCAAGCGTCATTCTGAGGTTTCCGTCTATGCGGACCGAATTGCAGGGTTTGGCGGATGGCGCGACATGCGTTCGCCACGCGGCGATTTTGTATCCGGTGCCTTATGGAGGCGGATGCAAGAGTTCGGCCTAAGCGTCGGTGCATTTTTGCATTTCGACGAATGCTAGTTGATTGACGATTTTCAATCGTCTGACAATTCCAATGTTCGGACTTTCCTACGGGATGCAGCATCGGTCAAAGAAGGGCTCACTGCAGACAACCGATCATTTTACTCAGACAATTGACGGGCACTTGGGGTCCAAGGGTCCGCAATGTGTTGTAAGCGGCCTAATGCATCCGCAGCAGCCTGTCTGACGTCAGCGCCAATGGGACAGATGGCGGCCTGAGCTAAGAGAGGGTTTGGCGCATCTGGTTGGGTTGATTATGCGGCGGTTTTGCGGTGAAGCAAGCGCCGGGTTTCGACGGTCTTTCGTTTGATCCGTTCTCGTTGTTTTAGAATGGTCTGCCCGCGTCCGAAGTAGACATCAGCGGGCGTGAGGTTTTGTAGGCTCTCGTGGTAGCGCCGGTGATTGTAGTGATCGACGAAAGCATAGATCTGCTGCTGAAGGTCACCGGGCAGATAGTAGTTTTCCAATAAGATGCGGTTCTTGAGAGTCTGGTGCCAGCGCTCGATCTTTCCCTGAGTTTGCGGGTGGTACGGAGCACCTCGAATATGATCC
>NZ_JAKRGB010000036.1 GCF_022347725.1 Ruegeria sp. Ofav3-42 | reverse complement strand
AATGCAACGTTCGGCCTTGTGAAACCCGATACAGCACGGTCGCCTCACAGCAATCAGTGCGGACAGATCCTTGAAACCCTCAAGGGAAACACCGCCGAGCTCCACAAATTACAGATCCTGACCCTAAACCTCCCAAACTTTTCAAGCACTCCGCGAGAGGCCGCGAAGATTGTTGCGCATCCGCTGTCAATAATCTTGCTCGCGGCGCAATTTTTCCTCTCGCACTCCGCCGAAAGCTTTGCTATTCACCCCCTCATTCTGGCACAGCGTGTCAAGGTTGCGGGTGTGGCGAAATTGGTAGACGCACCAGATTTAGGTTCTGGCGACGCAAGTCGTGGGGGTTCAAGTCCCTCCACCCGCACCATTCTAACCTTTTGATATCAAAGAAAACCTTTGCAAGTAAGGACGTTTGTCCGTTTGAAAGTTACAACTTTGGTTACAAAAGGTGTCTCCATGGCAGGCAAAGTTCGTCACCTCGTAGACCGCTCTGGGCGGTATCATACCCGACTTGTGGTGCCTACAGCCAAACCACGCTTGGCGGCGCAGGCTCAAAACACAGTGCCGCGAACACTTCGATGTGGTATCCAAAGGCATCCAAAGCGTCTGTAATTCGACGATGTTCCTGAACTACGGTTTCAAGGTCATGGCGGCGCTCAGCGTCGTCAACAAGAATCTCTTTCCAGGGCGGGGCCATGAACAAGCGCTTCGCGCGCCCAGGCGGGGACGCCGTGTAGCGTGCAGACCTTTTTGATTGCGCGTACGGGGTCAAGCTGGCGGTCATCGGTGACGACCTGAAAGGTGATCCTGCTGCGTTCGGCGCTGCCTTTTGCAAAGATAGCAACGCTGATTTCGAAGGGCATCTTGCTTGTTGCTGGAGTGGACGGCTGAACACTTTACTTCAGGCACCTCATGAAACCTGCTTTTTTCTCTCCGGCCAGAACCCGTCTACTATGACATAAGCGATAATCACGAAGAAGGCGGCCCCCGCGACTTGCAAAACGCGAGTGATACTTTTGACGTCGGCCTCATCTGAAAACGGGGCAATCGACCCGCCGTACACGATCAGAACCGTTGTCAACGCCGAGCCGGCGGCGGCTGCGAGCGGGACCTGAGATTTTCCAAGCGCTCCGAGGGCGAAGCAGAAGAACAGACACAACATGATGGGCGTCAGAATAACCGGTGCGATCACGTTTACCTCATAGCAAATGATCGACACCGCTGCCCCAAGCAGGTTTGCCGTTAGCATGGCTTTGGCGACGGCTTTTCCCATTGACGGCATGGCTGCCAGTTGTTGGCTCAGTAGGGCGACAAAAAACAGAACCAATAAGGCTGACGCGCCGGACACAAAAAATGCCATGGCAAATGGTACCGTCACAAGCGACATTCTGACGATCCGGCGATACGGGTCAAAGTCTGGTGGCGCGTCGGCCTTGTTTTGAGCGGCTGTTTGAGGTTCGGCTGGTATCAACACAAACATCAGCGTCGATACGAACCCAGCAAATAGCAGGTTCATCGGTATCCAAAACACGAGCACCAAAGCCAGATCTTGCGATTGCAAAACAAGGTTCGGGATCATCAATGCCCCCATGAGGGCTATGACGCCAGGTAAAACACCAGCCCCCGAAACCGACCACATGAAGGACAGGATTATTCCGATGGCCACCAGAATAAGGAATACCACGGGGTAGGGCGCAAAGACTGACGACAACAGGAATGAGATGAACATCAACCCGATTGAGAAAACAAACAGCTTTGCGAAAGCCGCCAACGGCAGGGCGGCGGGCGCTTGTAGGAACAGCGCGGCAAAAACTGCCCCGACAACTGCCAATGGCCAGCCTAGAAACAAGCCCAAGGCGAAAAAGCCGGTCACACCCAGCGCTAGCCGAAAAACGGATTTTCGGTCCTCAGTAGGCATAGGACAGAATTGAAACCAAACGGATATAGGTCCGACCGACCACGTTCAGCAGGGAATTGTCGCTCAAATACATGATCACATCGGCCTGCCCGTTGAGCTGGAAGCGCAGATCATCTTCGGCACTTCCGGCCTCATACCCCGGCAGCACAATCCGGACCGGGAACCGTTCTGGTTCTCGCAGAAACCCTTTGGTACTAGGCGGGCTCGCTAACTGACCCGGTTCATCTCCGCCGCTCAAGGACACAGCCGCGCTGAAACTTTCGATCACGCCCGGAACAATCTGGCCCGGGTGCATATCCAGCACGACATCTACGGGAGACCCCACCGCAGCCCGGCCGAGGTTGTTTTCGGTGAAATACGCCTCGATCCAAACGTCTGTTGCATCCAGAAACGTCAAAAGATCCTGACCGGATCGCGCATAGGTCCCGGGGGCGATCAACAGATTGGATATGACGCCCGTCGCCGGAGCACGCAGTTCAGTCCATTCAAGGTTTAGTTCTGCATCCGCCAAGGCAGCCAGTGCGCGCTGGATTTTCGGATTTTCAATCCCGTCGTCACCCAGCCTCTGCTTTGCTTTTTCCAGATCCGCTTTGGCGTTCTCATAATTCGCCTCGGACTCTGCCAGTTGACCTCGGGCATCATCGGCCTTTGAGACGGCGATCAATCCCTTCTTTTCCAGCGCAAAAACACGCTCGGTTTGAACGCGCATCGTGTCCAGATCACTCTGGGCCCGCGCCAGCTTGGCTTGTGCGGCCCGCACCTCAGCCGAGGACGCACCCACCTCCTGCGTGGCTGCTTCAAGATCAGCTTCCGCCTTGTCGCGTTCAATTTCGTAAGGCCTGGAGTCAATCCGAACCAGAACATCACCGGCCGAGACAATTTGACCGTTTTCGACAAGAACCTCGGTCACTGTTCCGGTGACCTGCGGCACGATCTGGGTCGCAATGGCTTTTACTCTGGCGTTCCCGGTAAACGGCGTTTTTCGGTCAGCGACAAGGTACCAGACCAGAAAAACAAGAATGACGGCCAGAGTGGTCCATATAGTCTTTCTCATTTCGCCGCTCCTTCAGCGGCGCTTTCGGCTTCTGCGGGCGCGTCAATCCAGACCTTGAACAGTTCGTAAAAGACAGCGAACAGTACCGGCCCCATAAATACGCCGACCAAACCGTACGCCATCATACCTCCGAGAACACCGATGAGTATAACCAACATGGGAGTCTCGAGGCCTTTTGAGATGAACACAGGTCTTAGGAAACTGTCCATTATCATGACGGGGACGGCCAGTATGGTGAAGATCAAAGCAGTTCCGCCAGACATGGAACTCCATGCGTAGATAATAACCGGTATAAGAACTAATCCGGGCCCGATTTGAATAATCGAGAGGATCAGGCAGATAAATGCCAGCGTGGCGGCCGAAGAAATCCCAAACAAAGCCAACAGTATCCAAACGAAGACTGCCTGAATGGCTGCTACGCCAATCACGCCTTTTGTCACATTCCGAATCGTTGCGCCTGCCAGTGTTACGAATTCACCGCCGCGTGGTGCGAAGACACGGTTCGCAAAGCGTTGAAGACCCTGGACCAAATTTGGCCCGGGGCTGAACAACGCTCCCATAATCAACACGGACAAAGCTAAGCCAAGAAGCCCGATACCGATGCCCAACACCTTTCCGAACAGCGATTTTGTGATCTCAAGAATCTGCGCACCGTATTTGGCGAGTGCGCCATCCAGGTTTCGCTCGAACAAGCCCCAGGCTTCAGCAATCTTGTTTCCGACCAGCGGCAGTTCCTTGAGGCCCTCAGGGGCAGGTGGGATTCTTAGCTCGCCCTTGTCAGCTTGTTCCGCAAATTCAGACCCAAGTTCGGCAGCTCCGGATACCGCTGTTGCGACCGGCCCCAACGTCAGTACGAGGCCCAGCAAAACCAGTATCGTCGTGGCAAGTTTCTTCCGCCCGCCTAACTTGGACTGCAGCCAATCGAATGCCGGATAGAGTGCGACGCACAGGATCGTTGCCCATATGACTACGCTTGCCAGCGGAGCGACCATTACCAAAGCGCTGTAAAGGAAAAGTCCGAGAAACAGCAAGCGTATCGCGAGATCTACAATCTTCGCGTCCTGGGTCTTTTCCATCCTATCCCTCCACATTTGTTTTCTGAATATTACACTCAAAAAACGTAATATGTATATTTTTAAATCATGGAGAATCTTGCAGCAACTTGAAGACTCTCGTGAATCCCGCTTGCGGCAGGGCCGTTCGGCCGAAGTAATGCTTGCGAACAAACTCGCATTGGCCCATTGGGCCAAAACCTAATTGTCCTCTTTTTTGTCATCCTGAGAAAGGATTGTGTCTGCCACCGTGGTCGCTGCAGTCACAAAGACCCCAAGACCCACGATGATATAGAACATCGTAAAGATTTTCCCTGCCGCGGTTTCAGGGGAAAAATCGCCAAACCCCACAGTCGAAATTGTCACGACGGAAAAGTAGATGGAATCGAGCCAACTCCATCCTTCGACATAATGGTAAAACACCGACGCCCATAGGATCATACCAGTTGTGAAAGCAAGAAGGCCCTTCACCCTGCCATCTCTAAAGGCGACTCGTACACCTCGCGTTATTCTGGTTAGTGAGTTCATAACGCCACCATACCAAGCGATTCATATATACATAGCATTTATTGAATTATTCTGAATTTTTCAAAAAAACTGTTGCGCACCCATCTTGCGTATTGGGCGAGAGTTGAAACCAACTTCTAACCCAACCGCTTCGGGAGTACTCAAAACCATTCTGTTGTTCCTCACGCGGCAAAGTCGGCGATGGGGTTCTCAGCTGACCTCAGAGGCAGCGCAGCATCTATGCGCCGGGTCATCAGGATCGCCATTACTCGCGACCGACAGCCGACATCCAGCAACCAACCGAGATGCCACAGTTGCAGCCCACTTAGCTGCCGTTCCCCCAAGTTTCACATTAGCGTGCTTCGAAACACGAGGCAGACTCGCAGCCACGAGGAAAAGGGCAGTCAGCGCGAAACGTACGCTGAAGGCGGTACTCCCAAATTTCGTCGAAATGCGCGACTGAAGTTCTGGGAATTCTCATATCCCAAATCCGTTGCGATCTCTTGTACAGACAAAAAACCCTCGTTCAGAAGCTCAATGGCTCGCGCAGTTTTGGCGCGGTTTGCAAGCGCGCGGAAACTGGCACCTTCGGATTGAAGCCGCCGTTGCAGGGATCGAGGGCCGATGTCCAACGAGCGTGCGGCCGCATTGAGGTCTATCCCTCCCGACGCGATTTGTAGTTGCAATACACGTGACACGATCTCGGGAAAACTTGACGGCGGTCCAACCACGCGTTCGCGCTTTATGTCTTCGAGGGTTGTCCTTTTGGTCATTTGGTGCGGTGAAACAACTGACAGAGCGGACCTTTCGAACCATATCTCTAACCGATCCTTGTTCCACAAAACGGGGCAACCGAATGTGGATTCTACTTCTTCGCGAGCCTGCAAGCGCGGCAAGTCACAAAAGATCTGACGCGGCCGCCATGACTTACCGAGAAAATGGTAAAAAATGCTGAGAACAGCGCCAACCGCGGAAAATGCGATGTTTGGATATGCGGCGTGTTCTTTTAGGCCGAACTGATATTCGTATCCAACGAGATCGTTGTGTATTCTGAAGTTGGTTTTGTCCATTGAGGAATGGTAGGGCATTACGCTTTGGGCGCGGATCAAGGCAGCGCCAAGCGTAGGTGCACCCAGAACGTATCCACCCCAAGCACCGTAATCTGCAACGGTCAACGCCGGTGCCCAAACCAAGCCTATATTGCCCTCACCCAGTTCACGAGCAACTTGGTCGATGAAGATTGCAAGCGCGTTTTTTGGAATATAGCCATCCCTGGCTTCAATGAATTTGTGTGGCAATCCCGCCTTTACGAGGGCGCGGTCCAGTGCTTTTTCCCCAATTTGCTCCAGCGTGAACTGTGGCATTGCGCCCAAAGCTTTTGCTGAAATCATCGAAGGAAGAGACATCAAGAATTCTCCAACGCAGGGATTGTCGTGAAATGATACGCCGAGTTTAATAATCTTGGCTAGACTTCAGCGAATGCTATCCATCTGTTTGCCAAGGAAATTGCCATGAAACCTGTTCTCGCATCCTTTGCCGTGATTGCTGCTGTGGCGATTGCCAGCCCAACCGCCTATGCCCAAACCTTCAACGATACAGGAGACATCCTGGCCCGTTCGGCGCAGGTTGAGGATATCGAGTATCAAATGATGGTTCAGCGCGCGACACAGGCTGCCATCTGGGGCATGCCAGCGGCGGGCATGATCGACTTTCTCAAGGGTATTCGGCGGGATTTTGGCGGCGACTACAACGATATCGCTTATCTCAACGCGCCGATGGATTCCAAGCACGGAATGCTCACTGCCAATGACGTTACTGCCTACGCATGGTCTTCAATGACTTCGGAGCCCGGGCCGCTTGTGATTGAAGTGCCTGCGGCGACCGATAAGGTCAGCTATTTCGGATCGATCGTGAATGCCTGGGATACACCGATCGCCGATGTCGGCCCGGACGGTTTCGACAAGGGCGAAGGTGGCAAATACCTGATGCTTCCGCCGGGCTACGACGACCAGAGTTTGGAAGAGCTTTCCGCTGCCGGATACATGCCCTTTGAAACAGACACCTATGAGTACGGATTTTCATTCCGGCCTCGTCTGTACAATGGCGCAACGGATCTCGACGCCGCCGAGTATGCCCAGACAATCAAGATCTATTACCTATCCGAGGCGGATAATCCCCCGCCCAACACGTATCACGAAGCCTCAGAGGTGCCGTACGACTCGCTTCCTTACTACAATCACACCTATTTTCAGGACCTGAACGATTATGTTCAGAACAACCCGATCCGTCCCCAGGACAAGATCATGGTGAACTTTCTGAAAGATCTCGGGATCGAAAAAGGTCAACCATTTGAACCGAATGAGCGGCAAATCCAAGCTATGAACGAAGGCCTCGTTCTGGCGTATGCCGCGATGCAGCGGTACTTTGTCGAACCGGGGCTGGCAACCGTGCCGCTTTGGGTCGATGAGAATGGAGATCTGAAAAACCAGTGGCTGGTCTGGGATTTTGCCGAAGGTCAGCCAGAGGCCGGATTCCCGTATGAAACCGACACCGAAGTGCTGGTGGATGACCGTGCAGGCGGCAGTTATTTCTGGATCACGTACCTGCCCAAGAACCTTGGCGGCGGGACCTTTTACCTGACTGGTCTGCGCGACAGTGCCGGTGACATGTATGACCACAACGCGACATACAAGCTTAACGTACCCGCCGACACGCCCGCGCGGGATTTCTGGTCGGTCATCGTCTATTCGATGGAGACCAAAAGCTTCATCCGCAACGTTGATCCTGTTGGCCTCTCGTCACGAGACGCAGACACAATGCAGGTGAACGACGATGGTTCATACGACATCTATTTTGGCCCTACTGCACCGGAAGGAAAAGAAAGCAACTGGATCCCGACAACAGAACCATACTTCCTACTCTTCCGCCTTTACGGCCCGGAAGACGGCTGGCTGCAAAGCGGTTGGATCCTTCCTGACATGGAAAAGATTTCTGACTGATCTTCATTTTGAGGAGAGAGACATGAGAGCCGATCTTTTTTGTTGCGGCATTTTGCACTATGGCTTCGGTGAGCTTCACTCAATCACCGAAATACTCCGCCGCCATTCCCGACAGTGTCACAACGCCGGATGAGGTTGAGACCTGTTCGCTGGGAGCGCTCGAATTCTTCGAGGGTATGCCCAGCGATGACACGGTGCAGAAACTCTATGACAATCTCGACCTGATCCGGGCGACGACGGCCTTTCTGGATGGGATTCCAGTTGCGGCAATTCAGGGTTTTTTGAACGGATTTCGCAGCACGGGGCTTGAGGTCAATCAAATCGCCATGACCGAGACGCTGATGGACGCCCGGTCCATCTGGCTGACGGCGAACACGTCGACAATCTACGTGAAAGTCCCAATGAAACAACCGAAGAAGGGGCGGCGTTCGCAGGCTCACCTAAATGACGGATCCTGTGTCCGGCTGCGCCCAGAACGTCGAAACCATGTCTGAAGCTACGACTTTGTGCATTGCAGGACCGATGACGGGAAGGTGCTTCGCACCTTTAACATCCTCGACGTACACAGCCGGGAATGCCCCCTTTCGGCAGCACGCTATGCATGCGCCTGCCGGGCAGCGGGACGATCAAGGTGAAGCCAAAACTGAACTCCGGCGATGTCATTGAAGCCTTGAGCGACCTGTTCATCCTTCACGGCGTGCCTGCATACATCCGGTCTGACAACGGCCCGGAGTTCATTGCCAAGGCCGTTCAGGACTGGATCGCGGCTGTCGGTGCCAAGACGGCTTACATCCAGCCAGGAAGCCCTTGGGAGAACGGATACTGCGAAAGCTTCAACGCCTGGTTCCGCGGCGAGCTCTTAAACGGAGAGGTCTTCTACAACCTGCGCGAGGCACAAATCCTGATCGAACAATGGAGAAAACACTACAACCCCAAACGACCACATAGTGCTCTGGGTCATCGACCACCAGCCCCGGAAACCGTCGTCCCAATGGACCAAAGGCCAGTCATGCACTAACAATCAAACTGGACATCTAGAGCGGGGCCGATCACGAGCCTGGCCATCGTAAACGACGCGAAAGACCGCGCGAAACCCACGCCCCTCGAGACCGCTGACCGCTACCAAATTCGCAACAGTTGTTTCGAAACCAAGCGTTTCGAGTAGCACCGATATTGACGCGTCGGCCTCCGGGTCTGGGTGCCTGCGAAACTCATGCAGCTTATGAGCGTTGCGGACATCGGCAGGGCTTAAAGAGCGATCAGTAATCAGAACGACGTCGTCAGCAAAGCTGAGAGGGGTGTTGGCGCGGCGCGGCTCAGAAAGGTCATCGGACCCAGTATTGAGGCCATTCAGCATCGCCGATCCTATACCGGATCAGCTGGGTCAGGTGAATCCCCAAGGAGATCAAACACCTGTGTTTATTGATCTATCCCGTGCTCAGAGGTCGCCAGGTCTTTTGCCGCGTCCGCCAGTCGATTCCCTCCAGCAACATCGATAACTGCGCAGGCGTCACGCAGATCTTACCATCCTTTGCTGCGGGCCAGAGGAACCGGCCTTTCTCCAAACGCTTGGAGTACAGATACGCTCCTTGCCGATCCCACCAGATGATCTTCAACAGATCATCGCGGCGGCCTCTGAACACAAACAGATGCCCGGAATATGGATCTTCCTCCAGAACCTTCTCGCCCTGCGATGCCAGCGTATTGAAGCCCCGCCGCATGTCCGTAACACCTGATGCCAGCCACATCCGCGTGTTGCTCGGGACCGGGATCAATGGATGATACCTTTGAGCAGTCGCGCCAGAACATCGGGATCAAACCCGGCCTCGGCGCTGATCTTATGGCCCCCGGCAAGCTCAATCTCGATCCGGCCGGAAGAGATAGGCGCGAGCGCCGGTTCCAAAGCACCAGACATCGGGGCAGGGGTGTCAGGAAACTCAGAGCCAACTTCCACCGGAAAAAAGATCGGCTCTGCCGAAACGTCGATCAATTCCGGCAGCGACGCCTGCTGACAAATCTCCCGCTTCTCATCATCCGACCAAAACCGCTTCTTCCGCTTGTTCATAGAGTGCCCCTTGGTGTCCGCTATCGATGGTGGACACTTAGACACCCTCTATCAAACGCGTTAGGTCAGCTTCACCGGACGGACACTTTCGATCGTTTGGTTTGCGACCAATACACTGAACGGGATATGAATTATCGCTAGCTCAGAAAAACCCATGGTATTGGTGACAGCAAGATATCAAAAATTTTGAAAGCAAATGGTGTACCTGTCGGGAACCGAAATGCCAAACCGCAAAGATCGAAACGCGAGATTTCTCTTGATGGTGGGAGATCTGACGGGGTCTTAAGGGAGGCCTTGGCTCAACTGGAGAACTCGAAGTCGCGTCCTGATTCTAGTGAATTTGATGGATGTGGACTTTACGGTCCCAAAAACAAAAAAAGGAGAAATCATTCGTGTCCTGACGCTTCAGCATGGGATGAGCTTGGCAGATGTTGAAAATCTGATTCAAACAGCTCTTCAGCAAATAAATGACCCTTTGGAAGTCTCTTCAAGGCACAACAAATTGTGAAAGCCATGAAGAATGGCGGTTTTCCGGACATTCCCTGCGGATGCCAACAAGGCTTGGCACCGGCAGATAAGCGGACCTTCAGGTCGCTAAACTCTCGACCATTTGAAAGCGAGGAACCATCAAGCAGGAAGCAATTACTCGCCGCAAGCTAGGGGCTGCTAGTTGTTTTGCTCAAGCGGTCACTCATGAAAGTACATCGATGGAGACATCAGCCCGAGTGGTAGCTCTCATCGCTGTCATGGCATCTTCGGTTGTAGCCACATGGGTTTGCAGATCTGCAGACACTAGGGCCATTCACAGTGTCGTCATCACACCTCGTGTTACGGCGTTGGACCGAGGCCACTCCTTTTGGTTGCGGTCACATAAATAGGACTTGTCCATGCGATGTGGCCGTCCTCGAAGACGACCCGAATGAACAGGCAGCGTTCGGTTTCGGGGGTGAGTGGCACAAAGATCTGTTCGGTTAGGCTCCGTGGCATGCTGTCGTCAGGCAAACGGGTAACCCGCACGGCTTTGCCCAAGCCGCCGCATTCTTGGAGCAAGTCTTCTGAACCCAGGGCGGCCAGTTCGATTTCGAAATCGGTGACGTTGCTAATGAACGCAATCTTTCCTTTGGATGCGTCATCCAGCCAGATATCGACAGCATGAGCACCACCCGTCGTGACATAGCTCCAATTGATGGTGTTGCTTTCGGTAACAACCTCGCAATCGGCATTCCAGAAGTTGACGGCTTGCGTTCCACGGGGTTCAACCCCGTCCAATTTCAGAGAAACATCCCAGTCCACCCGCCGGCTTCGCCCACGGTACTCAGCGCCCTCGCATTGAACGCGTACGCGGTTGCCCGACTGCCGTTTGTCCAGGTCGGTACGAATATGAGCCAGAACGTCCAGGCCATCTTTTACTTCAATCCGTTCGATGCCCGCGTGGGCGGAGATGTCGATATCCAGGGTCACCTCGGAATTGGAGCAGGTCAGGATGTCACCGATAACGGCGGTCTCGACCGCTTCAGTGCCGCCAGAATGCAGCCGCCTCCGACCGGCCTTTAGCCCTTCAATGCGAACGTCGATATAGGGTCGGCATCCGGTGGTGGCGTAATGGCGGCGATGACGAAAGGCCTCGAACAGGTCGTCGCGTTCCAGCTCTGGCATTAGGTGGCAGGTCAACCCGCCCAGTGAGCCGAACTTGCCGGAACCGGGATAGCTGGCCCCAATACGACCCTTGTGCCCGTCCGAAGCTGCAACGATCCCAACCCGATAACCGGCCTGATAGGCGTCTTCGAAAATCCAGTCGAACGTTCCCCACGACGAATGCACTTCGACCGATGGCTCCAGATTGGCGTCATGGGCGAAGGATACATCCGCATAACGGCCGCCCACATGGGCTACGATAAGCGCGTCTTCGTCCTTGAGTCGGCCAAACAATTCATGCGCGTCGATACAGGTGTTCTCGTCAGTGGATGCGTCCATCACAAGCGAGCGCTGTGCACGATAAATCGGGCGACCTTCGCTGCGATACCAGACGTTATGATCACCACCGACTGAGGTATTACCAGACCATTCATATCCAGGAATAGTCAGATAGTGACCGGGATCGTTCAGCTCGGCTGTCAGCTCGTTCAGCTCCTGCCAGAATGTATCGGTGATCTGGAAGTCGTTGCCCTGATGCCCGCAAATGTCGATGAAAGCCTTGTCGCGTCCGAACTCGAAATACTGTCGTGCGGTATTGGTTCCGATAGTCTCTCCGCTCTGGCCGTGCATGTCTGACCAGAAATGGCGGAAGGGGGTCTCTTCTGATGAGCGCAGCGTGTTGGATTTGGCAACAACCTCGCCTGCGTCATTGATCATCTCGACGAACAGATCACCGGGACTAGCGACTTTTAGCCCGTCTAGCCGCAGTGCGCCGCCGTTACTCGCACTCATGTCTACGGAATCGGGCAAACCCTGTACCGGCCGCGACGCGCGCAAGAAATAAGTGCCCTTATCGTCTGGCGTCGGATTGCCCCAGCGGTCTTCAGCCTTGAGCCCGAGGCCAAAGGTATCGCTCGATTTGCGCAGCGATGGCAGCACGGCGCGGTGCACAGCCGCCGGACCAGGTATCAATTGCAGCTTGGGTTGCTGATCATCGGGCAAGACCGCGTAGTCATAGGTCGAAAACGCATCCACATGGACGCGGTACTGATAGGCGTGTTCGACAAAGGTTTGCATCCGAATGCCCGGGGAGCCTTGCGACGTATCGCCCATTGTCACCGTGATGGTGTCGCCCTCCGCCAGAAAACTCAGACATTGAATGTAAAGGGTGTTGCCCCACGGCCGGATATTGCTGTTCTTGCGATACCAATACTTCAGCTTCGCCCCGTTCGAGGCGGCAATTGTCGTATAGCCGGGGGCGTTAGGATCATCGAACTGCGGAGGCGTCTGATCGGACGCGGAACGGATAGAGACCTTGATCCCACCTAGATCGTCAATTCCGAAATGCCCCGCCGTATATGTCAGAGTCAGAGAGGTCCACGACCCGCAGACAAAGGGGCCAGGTTTATCGAGCGTGGCGCTGCCCATGAGTTCCGGGCGGTAGGTGTTGAATGGCATCAAGCGTCCCCAGCGGTTCAATAGAACCCTGGATAGGACATCCAGGTTGATAAAAAAATTTGAATTAATGGATTAGTATTTCCAAAAAAATCATGATACCGATTTAATGTTATGAATATCAAATCATTGCGCCTGTTTATTTTGATCATGGAACATGCGACATTGGCGCGCGCGGCACAAATGCTCAACGTCAGCCAACCCGCTGCCAGCCGACTCATCCGCCTGCTGGAAGAAGAGGTGGGGGAGACCCTGTTCCATCGGACCCGCAAACGCCTGCGACCAACTCATGAGGCAGAAATATTCCTGCCCGAAGCCTCGCGCATCATTAACGCAATCGATAACATACCCGAAGCCTTCGCGCAGGCGCGGGCCGACATGGAACCCCCTCTGCGCATCTTGTGTCTGCCGCGCATCGACACCGGTCTTGTCGCTCCTGCGCTCGCGCAAATGGATGCGTTGGACAGGACCCAGAAATTCATTGTCGAAACCTGCCCACGCCGAGAATTCGGGCGGCGACTTTTGCACGGCAAGTTTGACGTTGGTGTGTGTTCAATCCCTATACCTGTGGAGAACTTGGACGTTCACTTTCTGGCCAACGCGCCGCTTCAAGTCATGCTACCCAAGGCACATCCCCTGACAACGCGCGATGTTCTGACACCAGAGGACTTGAGAAACGAAAGATACATTTCTCTGGATGACTACACGGTTATTCGGCAAACCGTCGATCGAGCGCTGAACGGCGCCAACACGGTACTGGAAATCACGCACGAAGTATCAAGTTCCGAAGTTGCACACGTATTTGTTCGCAATGGTATGGGCTTTACCTTTGCTGACCCGGCGGCGGTTGCTCCTGAACTTGCCAGCGAAGTGTCCCTTGTAAGGTTCTCGTTGGAGGCCGACATCAGTCTCGCCTATTTCCTCCCTGATTTTCGCCGGCCTCACAAAGCGCGGGGTGCATTCCTCGATCTTCTTCGTGACATTTGTTCGGACCAATATGGAAAAATAGACGAACCGAAGAGCGGAGTTAGCACCTAGCAAGTTGCGTGACCCGAAAGTCAGGCGAAACCTTTGAGCCCAAGCTATTGCACAAATCAGCGTAGTGATCCGGCCCAGTTGACGAAGTCCTGTACCAAAAGTTTTGACAGGCTGGCGTGGTCTTTGTTTTGCAGGTCCGTCCAAATTTGCAGCAGGTGTTGTCAACATTGCAGCAACCTTATTGTGCCGCCCTGATACGAAACATGTTGTGCCGATTGGCAATTTATCTGGAGGTCCACAAAACACAAACGGGGCCACAATCACCGGGAGGACACTATGGAACGTAGACGATTTGTACAGCTTGCCACTATGGCCACAGCGGGATTGGCGCTTTCGGGCACCGCCGCTTTTGCGGAATGGAAGCCGCGGCGCCCTGTGAACATCATTCTGCCCTATAAGGCCGGTGGCGGCACCGACAGCTATGCGCGGGCGGTGGCGT
>NZ_JAKRGB010000035.1 GCF_022347725.1 Ruegeria sp. Ofav3-42 | reverse complement strand
CGCCCGCCGGGTCGCGCGCGACATCGCCAGGACCCGTCAGTACGACATATCGATGAAGCTCAGGAAGAAGGTCGAAAGGCTCTTTGCCCACTTAAAACGCATCCTGGGCCTCGGACAGCTCCGATTATGCGGCCCATGTGGTGCCAATGACGAATTCCTGCTCGCCGCCACCGCCCAGAACCTCCGCAAACTGGCAAAGATCTTTCCCGCACCGCAGCAAACGCAAAAAGCCTGATAGGAAAGGCAACCGCGCCGTATTCTGGTAGACATTTTCCGCACCAACAACACGGGGTTATTCAATAGAATCGGCTATTAAATGCCGGACGTACCGTCGGCGCATACTGCACCGCAACAACGATTAGGGGCATTAGGCGACTCAAGCGGCAGCGATGCGCAAATAGCGGGCTTTGGAGTTTTCGTGCCGCGTTTCTGAAAACCGAGCCACTCCGATCACCCTGTTTGCAGAAACCGGAATGTCGAGTATTCAAATTTTTCGTTGCCGAAACCGGTTTCGGAACGAACAATTGGCAAGATGATACCGAATCCCGATCTCTCAAAGCCTCAATCTCCGCTCCGGCACCAGTCGGCGTCCGGTCGGGTGAAGCTGGACGAACTGGCTGATCATCTCGGTCTTTCAAAGAGCACCGTGTCACGCGCTTTGAACGGGTATTCCGATATCTCTGAGACCACTAGGAAGAGGGTTGAAGCCGCTGCACGAAAGATGGGCTATCGCCCGCTCAGCCACGCGCAGGCGATCCGGACAGGAAAGGTGCGTGCTATCGCAATGGTCATCAACAGCGGAGAACCGGACCGGCACAATCCGTTTCTTCAGGACTTTCTGGCAGGCGCTTGCGAAGCCGCCAGCGCATTTGATTGGACGATGACCATATCAACGGCCAAGTCCGAAAAGGATATGCTCACAGTGCTGGGGCGACTCGTGGAAGAGCGCAAGGCGGATGGGTTTATCCTGCCCAGAACCGAAGTCGATGACGCCCGTATCGAGTATCTAAGGGCGTTGCAGGTTCCTTTCATTCTCTACGGTCGAACAGGGTACGGGCAAACCGACCCTCACGGGGACACATCATGGTTTGATATCTCAGGTGAAACGGCAATCCGCAGTGCGGTCAGCCGTTTAAGCGGGTTTGGCCATCGTCGCATTGGCTTTGTCGGTAGCGATCCCAAATTCAACTACAGCCACCTGCGCCGCGATGGATATCTCGACGGCCTGAGGGCCGCTGGTTTGCCTATCGACCCTGATCTGATCCGTGAAGGCGCGCGGACCCGTGATGAAGGGGCAACCCAAGCGTGGGCTCTGCTGGAGCTTGAGAACCCGCCTACCGGAATCGTCTTCGCGACAGATCTGGCAGCGTTGGGGTCCTATTCTGTTTGCGCCGAATTTGGTCTGCAGATCGGACAGGATGTTTCGATCCTCGGGTATGATGGCATACCTGAATGCCAGTATGTCAGCCCGGGGCTTACGACATTCAGTGTCGACTCACAGCGGGCCGGCGAGCGTCTTGCGGAAATGCTCATACGGCAGACTCGTGGTGAAGCACCCGAAAGCCTGCGTGAGCTCGGCGAAGCCGTTCTTTTGGAAAGGGCATCTGATGGACCAATGCGCCTGACATCCGAGGAGCTGGCGCAAAAAATAACTCAATTCAAAAATGGTAACCGGGGAGGAAACCGACCATGAAACCCACACCCAAAGCATCTCGTCTGATGCTGGGCACATCGCTGGCACTGACTTTGGCAGCAATGTCCGCACAGGCTGATACAATTCGCTTCTGGACAACCGAAGAACAGCCAGAGCGTCTCGCAAAGCAGCAGGAAATGGCGGACCAGTTCAGGGCGGAAACGGGCACCACAGTTGAGGTAATCCCGGTCACCGAAACCGATCTGGGCACCCGGGCCACCGCTGCTTTCGCTGCCGGAGACCTGCCTGACGTGGTGTATCACCCGCTGCAATACGCCCTGCCGTGGGCCGAAGCAGGTATCCTTGACACCGAAGCCGCAACCGAGGTGATCGAGGAGCTGGGCGCGGACACATTTGCACCCGGCGCGCTGGGGATGGCGGCCTTTAATGGCGAAACGGCCTCGGTTCCGGTAGATGGTTGGACCCAGATGGTTGTTTACCGCAAAGACCTGTTTGACGATGCGGGATTGGAAGCGCCGAGTTCTTTCGACAACGTTTTGGCTGCGCTGGAAAAACTGCACAACCCGCCCGAGATGTACGGCTTTGTTGCCGCGACCAAAGTCGATGAAAACTTCATGAGCCAGGTGCTGGAGCATGTGTTTCTGGCCAATGGCGTCTCGCCAGTTGGCGCGGATGGTTTCCAGCCACTGGATGAGGCCAAGACAACCGAGGTTCTGGACTTCTACAAAGCAATCTCGAAAGCGTCGCCTCCGGGTGAGTTGTACTGGAAGCAATCGCGCGAGCTGTATTTCGACGGCAAGGCCGCGATGATCATATGGTCGCCCTTCATTCTGGATGAATTGGCCGGCTTGCGTGACAGTGCGCCGCCGACAATTACAGACGATCCGACCTCAAACGAATTGGCGGGCAAGACCGGTATCGTGACCAATTTCGCTGGCCCGTCCAACCCGGATGGCGCAGCCTGGGGTGATGTGCGGTATTTCGGCATTACCAACGACGCGGATACGGATGCCGCGATGGAGTTCGTGAAATTCGCGATGGACGACGGGTACACACAAACTCTGGCGATTGCGCCCGAGGGCAAGTTCCCTGTTCGTCGCGGCAACGCCGACAATCCGACAGCCTTTGCCGAAGCATGGGCCGAGCTGCCTGTAGGCGTTGACCGCAAGGCACCACTGGGTGACCTTTACGACCAAGCGATGATCGACGAGATCGTAGGCGGTCTGGACGTTGCGCAGCGCTGGGGAGTGGCCGAGGGTCAGCTGGCACTAGCGTCGAAAATGATCAACAGTCAGGCCATCAACCGCATCGTCCGTGAGTATATCGACGACGAAATTGATGCCGCCGCTGCGGTTACAGCCATGAACGAAGAGCTGGCCAAGGTTCAGTAATCAACCAGCACCGGCAGCGGCGTCCGCGCCGCTGCGCACAAACCTTCGAGGTATCCCATGTCTTCGGCCACCCCACCGACCGGAACCGGGGCTCTTGCCAAACGCGAGGCGCGTCTGGCCTGGGCGCTGCTGGCTCCGACCGTGATCAGCGTGTCGCTTGTGGTGATCCTGCCCTTGCTGGCGATCATCTGGATCAGCTTCAAACCGTTTACCCTGTCCGACCTGCGCCCGCCTGCCCCGGTCGTTCGTGAAAGCCTGCGCGGATCGGGTGACGATCTGCGGATCGAATACCGCCTGCGTAACTCCAGCCAGGAAATCGCCGTCGACGGCGTGACCCTGAGCGATGTGCTGCCCGACGGCGTCGCTGTGGGCGAGGTCACCGCACCCTGTGTTCTGGACGGGAAGGATTTGTTCTGCGATTTCGGAACCTTGGACGGCGGCCAGCGTGAACGTGTCCGCATCCCGGTCACCGTCGACGGCGACCCCGATGCATTCGAAGAAACCGTCGAAGACTCCGAACCGCGCCTCACCGGCAGCGGACCGAACATTCTGACCAACTTTGAATTCAGCCTCGAGAATTTTGCCCACGTCTTTGACGGTTCGGAATTCTGGGGCGTGCTCTGGGTCACGCTGTTCTATACGGTTTTCGGCACCATCGGCGCATTGGTCATGGGTTTATTCGCCGCCTTGTTGCTGAACAAAAGCTTTCGAGGGCAAGGCTTCATCCGCGGCCTTTACCTGTTCCCATACGTCGCCCCCGTCATCGCCGTCGCTTTCACCTGGGTCACGCTTTTCGACCCCTTCTCGGGATCGGCCAACGCTTTGCTGGTGCAGATGGGGCTGAGTAGCGAACCGATCAATTTCTTCGGTGAACGTCCGCTGGCGCTGATCATGGTCACAGTATTCGAGATCTGGCGCTACTTCCCGTTGTCCTTCTTGTTCATTCTGGCCCGGATGCAGTCCATCGACTCCAGCATGTACGAGGCCGCCGATATGGATGGGGCTTCTCCGTTCCAGAAGTTCTGGCTGCTGAGCATCCCGCAACTGTTGGGCATCCTGTCGGTCTTGTTCCTGCTGCGCTTCATTTGGACGTTCAACAAGTTCGACGACATCTTCCTGCTGACCGGCGGCAATGCGGGCACCCGAACGCTGACCGTGAACGTCTATGAGCAAGCCTTTGCAATCTCGAACATCGGTGCCGGTGCGGCGGTGGCCGTCGTGATCCTCGTGTGCCTGATCGCCTTCAGCTTTGTCTTCTTCCGCTTCATCAGCCGTGAGGAGGGTCTGTGATGCGCAAAGGGTATCTTACTGCCCCGGTTCTGGGCGCGCTCTGGCTTGTCGTGGTTGCCACCACCATTGCCATCACCATGTCGTTCTCAACCGGGGCCGCTTTTCGCCCGCAAGTTCTGCTCAGTCTGATCTGGGGTGCAGTCGCCGGTTTAGTCTATGTCCGCTTTCCCGCGCAGCGTGCTCCGGCCCGTCTGGGGATATCGGCGTTGCTGGGGCTGTCTGGGTTGACCGGATTTGGTCCGGTTCTGATCGGCTCAGACACATCTCTGCAGGCTGTTGTGGTCACGGTTATCGCCATGGCCGTCGTCATGCACCTTTCCTTGGCGGCGATCCTGAAAGAAACACCATTCGGGGAGCTCACGCGCCATGAATACGAAGAGGCGGTGATCCGCTTCTGCACAGGGTTCGGCTATATCTTTTTCACGGCAATCGTCGTGATCCCCTTCTACGTGATGGTGATGACCAGCCTGAAATCCCAGCAGGCGCTATTGCAGAACCCGTTGGACTTCTCGGTCGACCTGTCCCAGGGCACCGAACTGTTCCGCAGCTACACCGAGCTGTTCCGAGACTTCAATTTCGGTACATACCTATGGACCTCGCTTTATGTCTCGGTCCTGACCGTATTCATCACGCTACTGTTCAGCGTGCCCGGAGCTTACGCGGTGGCGCGGTTCCGGTTTCAGGGGCAAAAGGCGTTCTCGCGTTCGATCCTGTTGATCTACATGGTGCCGATGATCGTTCTGGCGCTGCCGATCTATATCGCTTTCTCGCTGACCGGCTTGCGCAACTCGATCCTCGGGATTGTCATGATCTATCCGGTCACCACGATCCCGGTCGCACTGTACATGCTGCAGGGATATTTTCGGGGTCTACCGACCGAGGTGGAAGAGGCCGGGCTGATGGACGGTCTGTCGCGCCTGGCGGTGATCTGGAAGATCACCCTGCCCCTCAGCCTGCCCGCGCTGGCCTCGGTCTCGCTCTATGTCTTCATGATCGCTTGGAACGAATTCCTCTTGGCCTTCATGCTGCTGGACGACCCGTCGAAATTCACTCTGACCCGCGGGGTCACGATGCTGAACTCCTCAGAAATTCCCCGTCAGCACCTGATGGCCGGTGCGGTGATCGCCACCGTTCCGATCATGGCGCTGTTCCTGGGGCTTGAACGTTTCATGACCAAAGGCCTCACAGCTGGGTCCGTCAAAGGATGACACAGATGAACCAACATACGAACCCAGACCGCGAAGCGCGCAATATCCTGATTGCCAATGATCGCGGAGGCTACACCATCCCGACCGAGGGGCTGTACCCATACCAGTGGAACTGGGACAGCGCGATTGCCGCGCTTGGTTTTGCCCAATTCGACCTCGACCGCGCCTGGACCGAGATCGAAACACTGTTCACCGGGCAATGGGAAGACGGCATGGTCCCGCATATCCTATTCCACCAGCAGGATGACGGGTACTTCCCCGGCCCCGATGTTTGGGGGTGCAGTGGACCGATACCGTCCTCAGGCATCATTCAGCCCCCAATTGCCGCGACTATGGCTCGCAAAATCTGGGAACAGGATACCGCATTCGGCGATACGCGCCTGAAGGCGTTGTTCCCCAAACTACTGGCATGGCATCGTTGGATCATGAAATGGCGCCTCGATGATTTCGGTGCTGTTTGCACCACCCATCCGTGGGAAGCCGGCCGCGACAACGCTCCTGACTGGGACAGTTCAATGGCGCGCATGGATGCGTCGGATGTGGGGGAGTACCAGCGCCGCGACACAAGCCACGTGAACAGCGATGACCGGCCCACCAAGTTTGATTATGACCGGTATATCAAACTGGTTCAGATCGGCAGAGAAGCGGGATGGGACCAGCAAGCCCTGTTGTCCCTGAACCCGTTCCGAGTCGCCGATCCCACTATGACTTTCACCACTCTGCGCGCTGCACGGGACCTGCTGGCAATCAGCGAGAAGCTTGGGCTGCCGGCCGAATGCCTGAGTGCAGATATCGAAAAGCTGGAAACCGGCTCGCGTTCGCTTTGGAACGAAGATCTGGGTAGTTTCGACTCGCGCGACGCGCATACTGGAGAGATGGCCGACAGTGTTTCGAACGCATCCTACCTGTGTTGGTACGCCGGAATCGAGTCTGACCAAATGTTTGAGCGGTTAAAGTCGACGCTGGAAACCGTACCCTACCCCGTTCCAAGCTATGACCCGAATATGCCGAAATTCGATGCGCGCCGATATTGGCGCGGCCCAACCTGGGCTTTCATGAACATGATGATCGGGTTTGGACTGGCGGATATGGGACATAAGCAACAGGCAGAAGAGTTGCGCCAGAAAACCGCCGACCTGATCTCGGGCTTTGGGTTCGCAGAATACTTCGACCCAAAAACCGGCAGCCCAGCAGGTGGCCAGGCATTCACCTGGACGGCCGCTGTCTGGCTTCACTGGGCAGGGAGGGCCTGATGGGTAGCATCGAACTGAAGTCCGTCGAAAAATGGTTCGGCTCGGCACAGGTCATTAAGGGCGTTGACCTCAAAATCGAAGAAGGTGAGTTCGTCGTCTTCGTCGGACCGTCCGGCTGCGGAAAGTCCACCCTGTTGCGCATGATTGGCGGTCTCGAGGACATCTCGCGCGGGTCACTGTTGATCAATGACGGCGATGTAACCGATCATCCGCCCTCAAAACGCGGGCTGACGATGGTGTTCCAATCCTACGCTCTTTATCCGCACCTGACGGTTGCTGAAAACATGGGGTTTTCTCTGAAAGTTGCGGGGATTCCTAAGGCAGAGATAGCCGAACAGGTCGACCAGGCCGCCGAGGTTCTCAAGCTGGGACCATTCCTGGAACGCAGGCCAAAAGACCTGTCCGGCGGTCAGCGCCAGCGAGTGGCCATCGGGCGGTCCATCGTCCGCGACCCCACGGCGTTCCTGTTTGACGAGCCGCTGTCCAACCTAGATGCCGCGTTGCGGGTCGAGATGCGGTATGAGATCGCCAAACTGCACCAAAGCCTGAAACGGACAATGATCTATGTGACCCACGATCAGGTCGAGGCGATGACACTCGCCGACCGGATTGTCGTTCTGGAATACGGGAAGATCGCTCAGGTTGGCACTCCGCGAGAATTGTACGAACACCCCGCCAACCTGTTCGTGGCTCAGTTCATCGGCAGCCCGAAAATGAACATCCTGCCCTGCACTACCGAGGGCGGCAGTTACGCACTGGAACACGGTCGCAGCGGCAATTTCGACCGGTCCGGTATCGCCACCAGACTTGGCGTGCGGCCCGAGCATATTGAGGTGGTCGCGGCTGGTGAAGGTCAATGTGACGGCGTCATTGAGGTAATCGAATATTTGGGTGCAGACACTTTCCTGATCGTCGATTGTGGTGGCGAAGAAAAAGTAACAGTTCGACTGAATGGGGATACGGATCTGAAGCCAGCGGAGCAGATCGGTCTGCACTTCCCAGCGGACAAACTGCACTTCTTTGACGACAACGGGCAGGCCCTAGGTTTGAAATAACGCACGGACAAATCTGCCCTGCCTTTCGTGCCAACCCAAAGGTCTTTGCCCATCTTCTTCAAAAGTCTGCGGCGTTCCTCGGGATGGAATACGAAACTAAAACACAAGCGCCCTCTCCTATTGAGCGGGCGCTTTTTTTCGTTCCGACTTATGCGGTTAGTCCCTTGTCGTCGCGAAGCTGGCAATAAGGATTGCGTGGTACTTGTTGCGGGAGACTTTGTCCGCTTCACTGCCACCTGCAAGCCGGGCAGGGAACGCACGGTTTGCAAGGAATCACGACTCGCGGCATGAGCGGACGACGGGATCGAGCTGATGTTGTTGAATAACTCGCGCTTGATCGACGCCTATTTGGCTGATTCAATTCCACCATTAGGCGGTAGAATTTACGATGATGGGGCCGAGACAGGAAGCACAGGCGGCACTGTTTTACGAGTTTTCGCTGGAGGAGCATGTCCCGCGGGACCACCTTTTGCGATCGATTGACCGGCATCTCGATCTGAGCAGCATCCGGGGACATTTGGCAGATTTCTATAGCCACACTGGGCGCCCCTCCATTGATCTGGAGCTGCTGATCCGGATGCTGTCGGTAGGATACTGCTTCGGCATCAGGTCAGAGCGGCTCTGTGAAGAAGTGCATCTGAACTTGGCATACCGATGGTTCTGCCGACTTGATCTGAACGACCGCATTCCAGACCACTCGACCTTTTCCAAGAACCGACATGGACGGTTCCGCGAGAGCGACCTCTTGCGGCACGTGTTCGAGACGACGGTCGCCACTGCATGAAGGAAGGCTTGGTTGGTGGCCAGGGCTTTGCGGTCGACGCCAGCTTAATCAGCGCCGACGTCCAGAAACAGAACTCTGGCAACCCCGAGGACTGGGCGGCACGCGAGATTGATCCCGCTGATGCACCCCGTGCCGTACGTGAGTATCTCGACACATTGGACGACGAGGCTTTTGGTGCAGCGACAACGGCAAAGCCGAAGTTTACCGCCCATGTCAGCCCGGCCAGCCAATGGACGGCAGCGCGCAAAGGTCTCGCGTTCTTTGCCTGTTCCGACAATTAATTGATCGACACAGATCATGGCATCATCATGGATGTCGATGCCAGCCGGTCGAACAAGACCGCAGAGGTTGGCGCCATGCGCAAGATGCTCGAACGCACCGAAGACCGGTTTGGCGTGAAGCCAGATTGGATCGCCGCTGACACCGCCTACGGGTCGTCCGACAATCTGGTCTGGCTCGCATTGAAGCGCCAAATCCTTCCCTTCACCCCGGTCTTCGACAAGGGCGAACGAACCGTCGGAACCTTCTCAAGATCAGACTTCACATGGGAAGATGAGGATGACCGATACATCTGTCCGGGCGTCAAGGAGATGCGCCGCACCTGGCGGACCTATTCCGATCCTGCGCGGAATGCGCCGAGTTGGAAAGCTCGCAAATATCGGGCGCGGAAGTCTGACTGCACGGGATGCGCTCTGAACGCCAAATGCTGTCCCAACTCCGACACCCGCGCCATCCATCGCGAAAAACATGAGATCGTCAGAGATTTCGCCCGCCAGTGCACCACCTCAGATTTCAGTTCGAAGGCTCAAGCGCGACGGAAGAAGGCCGAAATGCTCTTCGCCACCTCAAGCGCATCCTCGGTCTTGGTCGGCTCCGATTGCGTGGCCCATGTGGCGTCCGGGACGAATTCACTCTCGCAGCCATCGCCCAGAACCTCAGGAAACCAGCCAAGCGCAAGCCGATGATGCCAGCAACAGGATGAAAGGCGGGCAAGGCCCGCACATCCAAAAGAAATCAAAGCGATAGCTTGAACAGGAGCGATGAAATCAGTGAGTTTTTCAACGAAACCAGCCCGGAGCGAATTTCCATTCCACGCTCCGATGCCGAAATTCAGAGCACAATTACGCAAAAGCAAGGCAACAGGTCAGCCTTTCAGCCGACCCTCCGTATGCTGCTTGTGTATCTGTTCGTCAGTTGCAAGCCGATTGGCCTGCATACATCCCAAGTCCGGCGCCCGCCGCCGTTGCAAGGGTCTTGCCTGTGCCGCCACCAACCTGGTTGCCTAAAACACCGCCAAGAGCTGCACCGCCCAGAATGCCAGCGGCACACCGAGCGTCGCTTTGTGCTTGAGCCTGAGTTGGCGTTGTCGGTGCTCCACATGCTGCCAGCAGCAAGGTGCCACCAAGCAGGCAAGCGATTGTAGTCTTCTTCATGTTGGATTCCTTACGATCACGCGTATGTCACGGCCTTTTGTTTCCAGACATGTAGGTACTGACGAACCACTCTCCAACCCACATGCGGCCCAGACGCAAAAAACCGCCTAATGCCGGGTACCTCGACGGCCGAGCAACATCGCCATGCGACCTTGAGTTGAAACTCAGCTAAATCCTCCCGGATTTACATGGTCAGCGATCCCAACGCCGGTTGCCGCGCATCATATGTCTGATTGTGCATTGAAGATGCCTTACCGTCGTCAACACGAAATGTCAGACTGAGCAGCCTCATCTGACTGGTCCAAGTTGATTGTTAGTGGATCATCGGCCTGTGATCCATCGAGATGATGGTTTCGGGCGCTGGTGGGCGATAGCCCGGAGCACTGTGGGGGCGTTTAGTGTTGTAGTGTTTCCTCCATTGTTCGATCAGGATGTGTGCCTCGCGCAGGCTGTAGAAGATTTCGCCGTTTAGAAGTTCATCCCTGAACCGGCCATTGAAGCTCTCACAGTATCCGTTCTCCCAAGGGCTCCCGGGTTCGATGTAGGCCGTCTTGGCGCCAACCATTGCCCGGCAGGCGATTGCGAAGCAATCTGCCGAGAGGGGGCGCCGATCCAGTCTCGGACAGCCTGGGCGACAAATTCCGGCCCATTGTCAGAACGTATGAAACCGGGTGCGCCACGAAGTATGAACAGGTCTGTCAGGACGTCGATTACATCGGTCGAGTTCAGCTTCCGCTCGACCCTGAAAGCCAAACATTCCCGACTGTACTCATCTAGGATGTTCAGCGTCCGGAAGGCTTTGCCATCATCGGTTCGGCAATGGACGAAGTCATAGGACCACACATGGTTGCGATGCTCGGGTCGCAGCCGGACGCATGAGCCATCGTTCAGCCAGAGCCGCCCTTTCTTAGGTTGTTTCATTGGCACTTTCAGCCCCTCTCGCCGCCACAGCCGTTCAATTCGTCCGTCGCCAACAGACCATCCAGCCTCTCTCAGCAATGCTGCGATCCTGCGATGGCTATATGCCGCAATGATCTACGGTATTGACTGAGTGCAACTAAAGTCAACGAAATCGCTGGTGCGGTTACAGCGAACAGCAGTTTCGTCTGCCCACTTGTCATATGCCATCTGGCTTTGAACGTCCGGAATGTGCGAGTTCACGACGTGCTGCGCTGGCAAAATCAGTCATGCTAGCGGAGGTCCGGTAAGCGCTCTCTCGGGCACCTTCGCCGTGTTGATCACGAGTGGCCGGATCGGAGCATCACTGCCGCTCGCTTTGCGACGCATGTACTCACTCCCTGCGGGATTTGCTGCCGTTGAGGTGGTCATTGTCAACGTCGGCTTCTCACCTGTGAGACCTTTTTTGACCGCCCAGAGTAACCCTTTCCATGCATTCATCTCGGCGATAGCCTCTTGAGCATGAACAAACTTGTCGTACTTCGTGGCTACCAATTCAGTGTTTACAACCGCATAGCGCGGGTGGCGTTGCATGAGAAAGGCGTTTCGTACAAAACTGAGGAAATCGACCCTTTTGCGGATGACATTCCCGACCACTACATGCAACGGCAACCATTTGGCCGCGTTCCGGTCCTGAGCCATGGCACGTTCGATGTTTACGAGACCGCGGCCATCGCTCGTTATGTTGACGCGGCTTTCGAGGGTCCTCGCCTCGTCCCCCTGGAAGTCGAAAGCCTTACGCGTTTGGTGCAAATTGTCTCTATCGTGGACAGTTACGGCTACCGCCCGATGGTTCGCGAGGTCTTCGCACATCGCGTCTTCCGCCCCGCGCTCGGAGAAGAAAGCGACGAGGCCAAGATCGAAAATGGGTTGGCAGCATCGCGGCCCGTTCTTCAGGCACTCGATACACTGGCTTCGGAAGCGCATGTCCTCGACAGAAAGACTTTCACGCTCGCTGATTGTCACCTCGCACCGATGATCGCGTACTTTATTCAAGCGCCAGAGGGGGAAACGGCTCTGCGTGACTATGCCGCTCTGTCCGATTGGTGGGAATGGTCCTCGCAGCGGGCAAGTCTCGCCGAAACTGATCCCGGCCTACCGGTGAACCACCTAGCATAAATCGATCATTCGTGCAGACCGCAGCTCTGGTTCAAATTTCATTGCAAAAGGAATGTTCGGCTTGCGGCGCCATCTGATGTTGAGCGTCCACCTAGTTTCTGGTCCAACTGTGACGGTTGGGTCAGGTTCGTGTGACGTGACCCAGCCCCCTAAACCGGGCCGTTTGGATTTAGAATCCGTTCCTGTTTGCTCTGAAAGGTGGACCGAAAAACAGCCTGAGGAGCAATAATAATAGCAAGGGAACGTTTAGGTGTCGGACAAAACATCAACTACCACTATAGAAGTATATAAATATACCGACGAATTTGAAAATGAGCAGTTGCTTGCGGTCGAACCCTTGAGGCGTTGGGCGGAGTCCAATTGTGAGCTTAGGGGAATACCCCTCGATATAAAAAAGGTCGAGGATATGTTCGCGAACAAAAAAATCGACCGGAAACACCTACAGCAACATACAATGACGCGAGACCCACGCCCAATAATTGTATGCGAAGATTTCGGAGGGATGGCGTCGGAAATTGTTGACGGAAACCATACCTATGCTGCTATGGCAACGGCGGTTGCGATTGCGGCGCGTACTGGATTTCCCTTTCCGACGGAGCCAACTGTTCCCGGCTACGTCATTACTCGCAAACAGATGGAACAGTTCATAATTCCCTCGGAAGCGAGACTGACCGGCATAGTTGATGACCAATAGACCTCTTCTCGACGAATATGCTGCCCGACTGGAGCTTTTTGCGTTCAAAGTCAGATAGTCAGCAGCGCTACACCATCAGAGACACTCGTCGGAAGGTTGCTAGGCGCCGTCCCAGCGACTTTGAAATGTTCGCTTGCTGCGCAAAGCTGCCGCTAGAGTCGGTTGGGGCCGCACCTGCGGCGAACGGCAACTCTGTGGCCTTATCCTCAGCCTTGCTCCAAATGTTGCGCCCGCAGAGAAAGACAGCTTTGTCCGCTTACCCACCATTTATTACCTGGCACCGAGCGTCCGGTTTGAGCCCAAAGCGGACAAGTACCACCTAGCCCAATGCGGAACTCAACTTTCCAACGAGAAGGGAAAGCGAATTTAGTGTAAAGATTAGTTGGCACAGTCCAAGACTAGCCGTTGGATGGCCGAATGAGCAATAATCTTAAAGCACCTGAACCGCCAAGTTTATGGGCCGGACAGCTGCTCCACTTCACCTGCCTCACGGCGCTATTGATTGTTTTGACGCTTGCTTGGAACGCACTTGGTCAACCTCATTCGGTCGCATTTTGGATCGCTGTCAGCTTTCCCGTAATGCACCAAGTTTGGGTATGGCTTGCATGGCGATATGAGCTGCATTCGTCGACTGTTAGCAAGTGGATTGGTTTCGGTGGCTACCTTGTTGCTTTTTTCCTTTTGTTCTCCGGCCGTTTCTTGTCGCTTGCTTGGTTAGCCTTCCTAGACCGAGGCAGTCTCAAGCTTACTCTCGTTTCCCATGTCCTGCTCACGCTCATTCTTCTAATGCCCGGAGTTTATGCCATGTACAGCGTGAGAAGGTATTTCGGGATGGCGCGCGCTGCGGGGGGCGACCATTTTGACCATCGCTTTCGCGACATGCCGTTGGTGAACAAAGGTATCTTCCGCTTCACTGACAACGGAATGTATCTTTATGCATTCCTGTTGTTTTGGGCTATTGCAATTGGGTTAAACTCGGCGGCGGCACTCTCCGTAGCGGCCTTTAGTCATGCCTATATCTGGGTGCATTTTTATGCGACCGAGAAGCCGGATATGGATTATCTGTACGGCTCAGCGACGCCCTGAAGTTTGTTAATCCCTCCACCTGCAACTTGAAAAAATGGCAGCTTTGTCTGCTCCCCAGCCATCAGAAACTTGGTTTTGAACGTCCGGAATGTGCGGTTTGCCGCTTGCTGCACATTCGAAGTCCTAGGTGGCGGTGAACGGCTTCTGTGGGTGGCTCCTGCATTGCAAGAGTTTTCTGGTGATGTTTGCGGGTATTTTGTCAGTACCTTCGTCTGTCCGGCCTGTTTGTGTGTCGGCATTGTCGCCACTGGCCTTGATGAATTCCGCGAGCGAGGTTCCAATCGGGTTATCGACCTCTGAGGGTCGCTGCCATTCCCGGAGTGTCCTTGCTCTTGGTTGACTTATTTCCGCATCATCACT
>NZ_JAKRGB010000034.1 GCF_022347725.1 Ruegeria sp. Ofav3-42 | reverse complement strand
TGGCGCACCATTCCACATCCGGCTGCCCGATGAACACCGGTGATCTGCTGGGATCGGGCACCATCTCCGGCCCAACCAAACCCGAGCGCGGCTCGCTGCTGGAACTCAGCTGGGGCGGCAAGGAACCATTCACCCTCAACACCGGTGAGACCCGCAGCTTTATCGAGGACGGCGACACGCTGACACTGCGCGGCGCGGCCAAAGGCGACGGCTACCAGATCGGCTTCGGCGACTGCACAGGGCAAGTGCTGGCGGCGCTCAAAAACCCGTTCAAACGGTGATCGAAATGTGCCAGAGCGTGTCATATGTCGGCTACATCGCAATGAGCCTCGACGGGTTCATTGCGGATGAGAACGGCAGCGTCGACTGGCTCAACCCTTTCAACGAGAAGCTGGCAGCCGACGGGGGCGACGGCGGCTATGGTGACTTCATCAGCGGGATTGACGCACTGATCATGGGGCGGTCAACCTATGAGCAAGTGCTTGGCTGGGGCTGGCCATACGAAGACCGCGCTGGATACGTGCTGACGCGGCAATCGGAGTATCAGGGTAATCACGTGGCTGCTGCCGGAAATATCGATGCGCTGCGAAATGCCATTGAACAGGCTGGGCATCAGTGTGTCTGGGTTATGGGCGGCGGAGAAGCGCAACGCGCAGCATTGGACGCGGGTATGTTTGATAGGCTCCGCATTTTCATCATGCCCACCCTATTGGGTCGGGGTCTTCCCTGCTTTGCACCCGGAGATCAGCGATATCTGGATCTGACCGAAGTCTCGCATCACCCAGGCGGCATTTTGCAAATCGACTACAGCATAAAACATTAAACTACATGGCCAATGCCTGTGCGTCCCAGCGGCGGATACATGTAGGAAAAGACAATTTCTTTTTTCGAAATCGGCAGCAGGCAGTTCGTCGATTGGGGTAATCGAAAACACGCGCAACTTCGTAGACAGCACCTATCGCGTAGTGCGATCTCGAGATTTGCGAGGCCCAACAAGACTGAAGAAGTCGTGCAAACTTGATCCAGATCGTTTTGCGCCGCGGAAATAGGTGGAATCATGACCCGAAGCCCTCGGCATGACCATGCCGCAGGACAGGATCGTGTGCGCCGTCGGCGCCAGAGTATCGGGGAAGAACCCATGAACAAGATCTTCGAAGTCCCGCTTTATGCCTATGAACGCAGCCCGGATCAGGATGCGGCAAGCTCGGTGCGGCACAAAGTGATCGTGATCGGCGCGGGGCCAATTGGCCTGGCCACCGCAATCGATCTGGCCCAGCAAGGGGTCGAGGTCGTCGTGCTGGATGACAATGACAAGGTTAGTTTCGGCAGCCGCGCGATCTGCTTCTCGCAACGCACGCTGGACATCGCAGACCGTCTTGGCGCTGGCCAACCGATGGTAGAAAAAGGCGTGTTCTGGGATGCCGGCAAGGTCTATTTTGACGACCGGCAGGTCTATGAGTTTAACCTGCAACCAGACACGGGTTACGCCAATCCAGCCTTTATTAACTTGCAGCAATATTACTTCGAAAAAGCCTTTGTCGAACGTATTCGGGAATTGCAGGCCGATGGCGCGCCCGTTGAAATTCGCGGACGCAACAAGGTCGAAGCCATCGGCACCCACGACGACCACGTCAAGCTTGAGGTCGAGACGCCAGAAGGCCCCTATAACGTTGAAGCTGATTGGTTGATCGCCTGCGACGGAGCGAATTCGCCCACCCGCCGCATGCTGGGTCTGGATTTCGAAGGCCGCGTGTTCGAAGACAATTTCCTGATCGCCGATGTGGTGATGGAGGCCGATTTCCCGAGCGAGCGCTGGTTCTGGTTCGATCCGCCTTTCAATCGAGGACAATCCGCTTTGCTGCACAAGCAGCCCGACAATGTCTGGCGCATTGACCTGCAATTGGGTTGGGACATCGACAAAGAGCAGGAAAAGCGTCCCGAGAATGTTATCCCTCGCCTCAAGGCGATGCTGGGCGAAGACGTCAAGTTCGATCTGGAATGGGTGTCGATCTACACCTTCCAGTGCCGCCGGATGGAACGGTTCCGTTATGGACGCGTTCTGTTCGCCGGTGACAGCGCCCATCAGGTCAGCCCGTTCGGGGCCCGAGGTGCCAATTCCGGACTGCAGGACGCGGACAACCTGTGCTGGAAACTGAAGTTGGTGATCGACGGAAAAGCACCCGAACTTTTGCTGGACAGTTACAGCCGCGAAAGGGTGGAGGCGGCCGATGAGAATATCCGAATGTCCACACGCTCGACCGAGTTCATCACGCCGAAATCCGATATGTCCCGTCTGTTGCGCGATGCGGTCCTGGACCTCAGCGAACATTATGAGTTTGCGCGACCGCTAGTAAACTCCGGCCGGTTGAGCACCCCCTGCGCCTATAGCGGATCGTCGCTCAGCTCGGCGGATGCATTGAACGGGCCGGACATCACGCGCCCCGGTTCGGCCTGTCCGGACGCGCCGTTGGGCGATGAGTTCCTGTTGCCGAAACTGGCAGGTAAATTCACGCTGCTGACAATCGATGCGGATGCTCCGGACAGTATCGAAGAAGGCGGCGTCGAAGCCACGCGTCTGGCGCTGTCGGTCAAAGATGATCCGACGCTGGAACTGAAACGCCGATATCTGGGTGATGCTGCCAGCGCGGCTTATTTGATCCGCCCGGATCAACACGTTGCCGCGCGGCGTGACACGTTCGAGGAAAACGCATTCCGGCAGGCGATACGCCGCGCAACCGGTAAGGAGTAAGCGACATGACCGATCTGATCCTCACCCCCAATCTGGACAATGCCGACGGATTCTACGCCGATCTGGTGACCGCCCATGACGGGCTGGGCAGGCCCGACAGCGACGCCCTGAATGCGCGTCTGGTGCTGATCCTGGCCAATCACATCGGAAACGAGGACGTCTTGTCACAAGCTCTGAAAGCCGCCACGCTGAAAGACAGCTGATGGATTAAGGAGAACGGCATGAGAAGCGTGGTGCTGTATGATTTCTGGCGGTCTTCGGCCAGTTACAGGGTCCGAATTGCGCTTAACCTGGCCGGGATCGACTATGAGGCCGTCGCAGTCGATCTGAGGACCGGCGATCAGAAATCAATGAGCCATCTGGCGCGCAATCCGCAAGGGCTGGTTCCAGTACTGGAAATTGATGGGCTACGGCTGACGCAATCGCTGGCCATCATCGACTATCTGGATCAGGCGCGGGGTCTGGGGTTATTGCCGTCCGATCCTGCGGGTCGCGCGCAGGCGATGGCGCTCGCGCAATCCATTGCCGTTGATGTGCAACCGGTCTGCAATCTGTCGGTTGCGCAATATGCGACCAACCTCCGCGATGGGGCGGTCGGTATGCCCGGGGACTGGATGCGCCATTTCATCCGCCCAGGTTTGCTGGCGTTCTAAACGCTTCTGTCGAACTTTGAACAGGCCCCATACTGCACCGGAAACCAACCCGGACTGGCCGATCTGTGCCTTGTCCCGCAGATGCACAACGCACGCCAATGGGAAGTTGACCTGACCAGCCTGCCCCGCATCCTGAGTGTCGAAAGCGCCTGCGTTGAGCATCCTGCCTTTGTTGCAGCATACCCTGACGCCAATGCACCATCTTGAACTGCGCACAACGGCTGTGTGTGGGCGCAAATGGTAATGCATGTGGTACCTACCTAAATACGTCGAAACCAAAGCGGGAGGTCTACATGCCTGAAATCACCGGTTATCATGCCCACGTCTATTTCGACGCCGAAACACAGGACATCGCCCAACAGGTCTGCGAAGAGGCGGCGCGCCTGTTTCCCGTTCAAGTGGGTCGGATGCACACCCGCAACGTCGGCCCCCATCCCCGGTGGAGTTGCCAGCTGGGCTTTGGCCCTGACGCATTTGATCAGGTGATTCCGTGGTTGATGCTGAACCGTCAGGGCCTGACCATCTTCACCCACCCGGAAACCGGTGATCATCTTGCGGATCACCGGGATCGGTCCATCTGGATGGGTGAAATGCTGGATCTTGATCTGTCGATCTTTGACAAGTTGGGCGCTTAAGTCAGCGCCCGCGCCTGATCCCGCAATTTGAACTTTTGAATTTTTCCGGTCGAGGTCTTGGGCAAAGGTCCGAACACCACCGTCTTGGGGGCCTTAAAATGGGCCATGTTGTCCCGGCAAAACGCGATGATCTCAGCATCGGTCGCCTGCGCATTTGGCTTTAGCTCGATGAACGCACAAGGTGTTTCGCCCCATTTGTCATCCGGACGCGCAACCACGGCGGCTTCCATCACGGCGGGATGCTTATAAAGGATATCCTCGACCTCGACTGACGAGATATTCTCGCCCCCCGAAATGATGATGTCTTTGGACCGATCCTTGAGCGCGATATAGCCGTCTGGGTGCATCACACCCAGGTCGCCCGACGCAAACCAACCGCCCCTGAATGCCTTGTCCGTGGCCTCGGCATTCTTCAGGTAGCCCTTCATCACAACGTTGCCCTGCATGAATATCTCGCCCATTGTCTCGCCATCGGCGGGCACAGGTTCCAGCGTATCCGGGTCGGCAACCATCAGCCCTGACAAAGCCGAGTAACGAACGCCCTGACGGACCTTGAGCGCCGCGCGTTCTTCGGCCCCTTTGTCGTTCCATTCGTATTTCCAGGCGCAGACGACGGAGGGACCATAAGTCTCGGTCAGCCCGTAAACATGGGTGACTTCAACCCCCATTTTTTCCATACTTTCGATGACGGCGGCGGGCGGCGGCGCACCAGCAGTCATCACTTTGATCTCGTGATCGAAATCCTTGAGGTGATCGGGGGCATTTGCCAGCATGTTCAGAACGATCGGTGCACCGCAGAAATGGGTCACCTTCTCATCCCGGAACGCCGCATAAATCGGCTCGTCCCGAACGGCCCGCAGACAAACCGAAACGCCGGCATTCGCGGCCATCGCCCACGGGAAACACCAACCATTGCAGTGGAACATCGGCAGGGTCCACAGATAGACCGAGTGCTTTGGCATATTCCAATCCAACAGGTCCGACTGCGCATTGAGCGCGGCCCCTCGGTGGTGGTATACGACGCCTTTCGGATTGCCTGTGGTGCCGGACGTGTAGTTCAGCGTGATCGCGTCCCATTCATCTTTGGGCAGGGACCAATCGAATTCCGGGTCGCCTTCGGCCAGCAATGCGTCATAGGTCAGACTGCCCAGCTTCTCGCCGCCGTCAAAGCTTGGGTCCTCGATATCGATAACCAGTAGGTCGTGATCGACCTGTTTCAGCGCCTCTTTCACCATGCCCGAAAACTCGGGGTCGACGAGCAGAATCCTGGATTCCGCGTGATTCAGGATGAAGGCAATGATCGGCGCGTCCAGCCGCGTGTTGATGGTGTTCAGGACGGCACCCGCCATGGGTACGCCAAAATGCGCCTCATACATCTCGGGGATGTTGGCAGCGATGATCGAAACCGTGTCACCCGCCCCGATACCACGTGCAGTCAATGCGCCGGCCATACGTCGGCAGCGGGCATAGGTTTCAGCCCATGTGAAACGGCGTTCGCCATAAACCACCGAAGGATAATCCGGGTAGATCAGCGCGGTCCGCTCGATAAAACTCAGCGGCGACAGTGGCGTGTAATTTGCCCGGCATTTGTCCAAATGACGCTCATAGATGTTGGCTTGTGTCATTTGCTGATCCTCCCTCTTCAATTCCGGCGAATTGAGCACAAAGTGGGTCATCTGACAAACCCGTAAAAATACGGCGCGGTCATGGACTGGAATTACGGGATGGTGCAATCTGGCCCTATCTCCGACAGAGCTTTCGCGGTGATCTGAGCCATCGAAAACAAAAGGCCGGGACTGCCCATATTTGGCACCCCGCGCACCAGCCATTCTGAAAGGACATGTCATGGACGGCACGTTCAACGAAAACGATCTTTCTCACGTAGTCGAAGCAGACCGCGCCCATATCTGGCACCACCTGCTGCAGCATAAGCCATTGGAAACCAATGATCCGAAGATCATTGTCGAAGGTAAAGGCATGCGTGTCTGGGACCAGAACGGCAAAGAGCATCTGGATGCCGTGTCCGGTGGTGTCTGGACCGTAAACGTCGGCTATGGCCGCGAATCGATCTGTAAGGCGGTTCACGACCAGCTGATGAAGCTGTGCTATTTCGCCAATACCGCAGGTTCGATTCCCGGTTCTATCTTTGCTGAAAAGCTGATCGACAAAATGCCCGGTATGAGCCGCGTTTACTACACCAACTCCGGCTCTGAGGCGAACGAGAAAGCGTTCAAGATGGTTCGCCAGATCGCGCACAAGCGCTATGGCGGCAAGAAAACCAAGATCCTGTACCGTGACCGCGATTATCACGGCTCGACCCTGGCGACCATGTCGGCGGGCGGTCAGGACGAGCGTACGGCCCAGTACGGCCCGTTCGCACCCGACTTCATCCGTGTTCCGCACTGCATGGAATACCGCAAGCACGAGCTGGGCATGGAAGACCTGTCCGGTGAAGCATTCGGCAAAGCAGCCGCCGACGCCATCGAAGAGGTGATCCTGCGCGAAGGTCCCGAGACCGTTGGTGCGCTGTGCCTTGAGCCGGTGACCGCAGGCGGCGGCGTGATCGAAGCGCCCGCTGGCTATTGGGAACGCGTGCAGGAAATCTGCAAGAAGTACGACATTCTGCTGCATATCGACGAGGTTGTCTGCGGCGTCGGTCGTACCGGCACCTGGTTTGGTTACCAGCAGTACGGCATCAAGCCTGACTTCGTGACCATGGCCAAAGGCGTCGCCTCGGGCTATGCGGCGATCGCCGTTATGGTCACCACCGAAGAAGTCTTTGACATGTTCAAAGACGACATGTCGGACCCGATGAGCTATTTCCGCGATATCTCGACCTTTGGTGGCTGCACCGCCGGTCCGGCTGCTGCGATTGAAAACATGCGCATCATCGAAGACGAAAACCTGCTGCAGAACTGCACTGACATGGGCAACCGCATGTTCGACAACCTGCAGGCGCTAATGGAAAAGCACAAAGTCATCGGCGACGTGCGCGGCAAGGGTCTGTTCCTTGGTGCCGAACTGGTCTCTGACCGTGCCACCAAGGAACCCATGGACGAGAAGAAGGTTCAGGCGGTCGTTGCCGACTGTATGGCGCAGGGCGTCATCATCGGGGCCACCAACCGCTCGATCCCCAGCCGCAACAACACGCTGTGCTTCTCGCCGGCGCTGATCGCAACCGCAGACGACATCGACCAAATCACCGACGCGGTCGACGGCGCGCTGGGTCGCGTGTTCGGCTGAACCTAACTGAATACATCTGCCACCACTCACGCACTTCCGGCAGATGAACTTGAACCGGCGCGCCCACCGCGCCGGTTTTTTTGTGTTTTCTTGTGGGGGTTTGTCAAACGGGCCGACTCGCGTACCCTGCCGCTATCTCATCCCATGCAGGAGACGTGACCAATGGTACTGAACTTTCTCCGGAGCCTTGCCACCCTTGCCCTTCTTGCGGTCGCCACCCCGTCCAGCGCCGATGACGGTAGTGGCTTCCCCCAGATCGTCGGCACTTGGCATGGCACTTACCTGGTGGCCTTCGCCAAATCGAACCCGAACCACGAGAAAGGTCTGCTGAAGACCGAAATGGAGCTGGAGATCACCAAGCTGGACGGCAACCTGATTACGGCAACTAACCGCTGGCGTCGGATCGGAGACACCGAATGGATAGTCGAAGAAGCCATGGGCACTTTCAGCCTGGACGAACCGACCCGCTTTGTGCTGGCTGAAGCCGGGATTTCAGGTGAGGACGTTTCAGCCGGGATTTTCAACGGCGTCTATCTGGATGACGTGATCATGGTCACCTATGCCGGACCGGGGACCGGCGTGGCTTTCGCGGCGCAATTGGTGAAGAAGGAAGCCTCAAAGTAGCTTCCCCAGATCGCAAATGTAGATTCCAGCGATCAATCTCGATGCATGAACATATATATTCCGTCTGGTGACCTCTTGAATCCGAAAGGCTGATAGAAATCGTGGGCATCTTTGGTTCCCAGATACCAACTCTTAACGTCTTTTAGTTCAGGGTGATCCAGCAGGCCATTCATTAAGTGTCGCCCGACACCTTGCCCTCGGCACTCTGAGAACACCAGAAAATCCTTAACATGCGAACAGGTTACGCGGTCGGACACGGCCCTTGCGAATCCGACTTGCCGTTCTTCCATCAACGCAATGACACAGGACGAGTAGCGGAAAGATGTAAGGATTTGATCTTTAGATAAATTCTTCCCCCAATATTCATCTTGAATGGAAGAACAGAGTTTCTCAACGTCGATTTGCGTCAAATCGTATGTCAGATTGATACCAAGCATATCTTCTGGTTATCAAAACAAAATTTCAACTTGAAGCGTATTTGCTGACGGAACATAGACAGTTGATCCATCGCTGATCAAAAAAGGCCGCCCCAAACAGGACGGCCCTTCTTTCACTGTCTCTCGAAAGAGGATCAGGCAGCCAGAGCGGCCTGAGCTTTGGCGACAATCGCGCCGAACGCTTCCGGTTCGTGCACGGCCAGGTCGGCCAGAACTTTGCGGTCCACTTCGATACCGGCCAGGTTCAGGCCGTTGATGAAGCGGGAATATGTAAGTGCTTCGTCATGCGAACGGACAGCAGCGTTGATGCGCTGGATCCACAGCGCGCGGAAGTTGCGCTTGCGGTTCTTACGGTCGCGGGTTGCATACTGGTTCGCCTTGTCGACGGCCTGACGGGCAACCTTGAAGGTGCTCTTGCGGCGGCCATAGTAACCTTTGGCGGCCTTGATGACCTTCTTGTGACGGGCGTGAGTTACGGTTCCACCTTTAACGCGGGACATCTCTTAATCTCCTCTTAGCGGTCGTAGGGCATGTAGCCCTTGACGATCTTGGCGTCGGGGGCGGACAGGGTGGTGTTACCACGGGCGTCGCGGATGAATTTCTTGGTCCGCTTGATCATGCCGTGCCGTTTGCCGGCCTGGCCAGCAAGGACCTTACCGGTCGCAGTCACCTTAAAGCGCTTTTTGGCACTCGACTTTGTCTTCATCTTAGGCATTTCCGTCTCCTTTCGGGGTTCGGTTTCAGACGCGACTCGGCATGCCATCTCGGCCGGTCACGCGATCAGAAGCGCCGTTTACGCAAGAATGGTCATACTGGCAAGGGGGATTCGGCCAGAAACTGCGGTTTTCATAGCCTGGTCAGGCACCGGGGCGACAATAGCCGCCCCAGTGGTTTGAATTAATGTTCGAATTTGCGGATTTCGCCGGTCTTCAGTCGGCTCGCATAGCTGGCCAGCTCTTCCCGTACCACTTTCATCAGGAAGTAGAGCGCAAAGACATTCACCACCGCCATCGCAAAGATCGCCGCATCCGAGAAGTCGATGACCGGCCCGAGGTTGGCCGCCGCACCAATCACCACGAAGACGCAGAAGATGATCTTGAAGATCAGCTCCTTGGTATGACCTTCGCCGAACAGATAGGTCCAGGCCTTGAGGCCATAATAGGACCAGCTGATCATGGTCGAGAAGGCAAACAGAACCACCGCGATGGCCAGCACATATGGGAACCAGCCGAAGGCACTTGCGAAGGCCGCCGATGTCAGGCTGACGCCCGAGTTACCGTCGACAGTTGCAATCGCACTGCCATCTTCGGTCAGCATGTAGAGACCGGTTTCCGGGTCGATGATCAACTGCTGGGTGATGATAATCACCAGCGCGGTCATGGTACAGATCACGACCGTATCGATGAACGGTTCCAACAGGGATACAAAGCCTTCCGTTATCGGCTCACTGGTCCGCACAGCCGAGTGCGCAATCGCCGCAGAACCCACCCCCGCTTCGTTCGAAAACGCCGCACGGCGGAAACCCTGAATCAGCGCACCGACCATGCCGCCAGCAACGCCGAGGCCGGTAAAGGCGCCTGCGAAGATCTGGCCAAAGGCCCAACCGATTTGATCGGCATGCATGATGATGATAACCAGAGCCGCTAGAACGTACATGACACCCATGAACGGCACGACCTTTTCGGTGACCCGGGCGATGGACTTCAGGCCACCGACGATCACCGCAAACACGATACCTGCGAAGACAAGGCCGGTGATCCAGCCGGGATAGTCTCCGGTGATACCCGCGATTTGCTGGTGTGCCTGATTGGCCTGGAACATATTGCCCCCACCCAGCGCGCCGAGGATACAGAAGATCGAGAACAGAACCGCCAGAATCTTACCGCCCGGCAGACCCAGTTCATTGAACCCTTTGGACATATAATACATCGGGCCACCTGAAACGGTGCCATCGTCGTATTCATTGCGGTACTTCACACCCAAAGTACATTCGGTGAACTTTGACGCCATGCCCAGCAGACCGGCAACGATCATCCAGAAGGTCGCACCTGGTCCGCCGATGCCGACGGCCACCGCCACACCGGCGATGTTGCCCAGACCAACCGTACCCGACAGCGCCGTGGCCAGAGCCTGAAAGTGGCTGACCTCACCCGCATCGTTGGGATCGGAGTAGTCACCCTTCACAAGGCTGATCGCGTGGCCAAAGAACCTAAGCTGCACAAAGGCAAAATACAGTGTGAAAACAGTCGCGGCGATAACCAGCCAACACACGATCCACGGCACGCTGGTGCCGGGAAACGGGGCAAAGATGAAGCTGACGAACGGCCCGGTGAAATCGGCGAATGCCTGATTGATCTTATCGTCCAGACCCGGAGCCTCCTGGGCAAATGCGGGGCTGGCGAACAGGGCGGCCGCTGCGGCCAGACCAGGATGTTTAAACATGTTCATTCTTGTCCCTCCCCTCAATTGACGACCGTGACCGGCACATCGGCATGCATGACCAGATTCTGGGTCGAACTGCCAAACAGGCGTTTCTTGAACCCATCCGCCGAGGCGCGCCCGACGATGATTTGCGTGCCGCCGTTTTCGACAGTGATTGTGTTCAGGGTTTCAGCCACGTCGCCGTGGCGCACAACGCCATTTGCCGTAAACCCTTCTGCGGTCAGTGCATCCACAACTGGAGTGACGATGCGGTTAGTGGCCAAGGCGACCTCTTCTTCACGTCGCTTGTGCCGAAGCGCGTTTTCTTCCGGCGTCTGAAAAGTGAATGGGGACCATTCGATGACGTAAACAACCAGCAGTTCACACGTTCCGATGCGTTTTGCCAGATCTTTGGCAAAGGCAACCGCACGCTCTCCGGTTTCTGTCCCGTCCAGTCCAATGACAATTTTTGTTGTCATGTCGTTCCTCCAATATATTTTTGGTTGTCCGGGACCCGTGCCCCCGGCAGGGCAGCCGGAACCTGGAACTTAATGAGTAGACCGCCCTGTGGGTAAGTATCCCGGAAAAACACCGAAAAATAGAGGGTTATCTTCCGAGCTCAACCATAAATTCGGCTTATCATTGAAATAATTGTATATTTTCTGCGTAAAAATTAGGCGCACCGTCGGAAGCATAGGCTTGCGGCGCGCCTTAATTCTCTCGGTTTAACCGGGGTCAGTATTGTAGATCAGACGTTCATCACAGGGTGCGATGCGTAGAATATTGGTGGTTCCGGGTACGTTGAATGGGACGCCCGCAGTCACAACGATCTGATCAGCCTCGGACGCAAACCCGCCAGCACGCGCGGCGCGGGCGGCATTTACGACTGCGCCCTTAAAACGCTCCAGCTCGGGGGTCATCACGCAATGGCATCCCCAGCTCAGGCACAGGCGCCGTGCGGTTCCGGTGGCCGGCGTCATAGCGATGATTGGAACGCCGGGACGCTCCCGAGCAGTCAGCAACGCGGTCGTGCCGCTTTGGGTGAAGCAGCAAATCGCTTTGATATCCGTCTTTTCGGCAATCTCACGCGCGGCGGCCACAATGCCATCCGCGACAGAGTGCCCTTTGGCCGTGCGGGATGCCGCGATGATCTGCGTGTAGGTCGGGTCGGCCTCGACCTCGATGGCGACCTTGTTCATGGTTTGCACGGCCTCGATCGGATAGGAACCGGCGGCCGACTCAGCACTGAGCATGATCGCATCTGTACCTTCATAAATCGCGGTTGCGACGTCCGACACTTCGGCCCGGGTGGGCATCGGGCTTTCGATCATGCTCTCCAGCATCTGGGTGGCGACGATGACCGGCTTTGCCGCTCCACGGCATTTCCGCACCAGCCGTTTCTGGATCGGCGGAACCGCGGATACCGGCAGCTCAACACCGAGATCACCGCGTGCGACCATGATCCCGTCCGAGGCGTCCAGAATGTCGTCAAACGCCTCAACCGCGGCGGGCTTTTCGATCTTGGACAGGATGGACGCCCGACCATCAGCAAGTGCCCGCGCCTCAAACACGTCCTTGGCACGCTGCACAAAGCTCAGTGCCAGCCAGTCCACGCCCAATTGGCAGACAAATTCCAGATCGTCGCGGTCCTTGGCGGACAAGGCCGCCAGCGGCAGCACCACATCGGGAACGTTCACGCCCTTGCGGTTTGAAATCGTGCCGCCGACCTCAACCGTACAATTGGCGAAATCCTGACCGCAGTCTTTCACGATCAGGCGAATTTTGCCGTCATTGACCAACAGACGGGCGCCAGGTTCCAGTGCGGCAAAAATCTCGGGATGCGGCAGGCAAACGCGGCTGATGTCGCCAGGCGCGGGGTCGAGGTCCAGACGGAAGTCGGCCCCAACTTCCAGATCCTCGGCATCATTGCCAAAGACACCAACCCGCAGCTTCGGGCCTTGCAGGTCAGCCAGAATGGCAATCGGGCTTTCCAAGTCCTTTTCTACCTGACGGATAATGCGGTGCCGTTCACGGATCTCATCGTGGCTGCCGTGGCTCATGTTCAGGCGGAAAACGTCCGCGCCCGCTTCGTGCAATGCGCGGATGGTGTCATAGTCATTCGACGCCGGTCCCAGCGTCGCCACGATTTTTACATTTCTCAGGCGTCGCATTGGTCTTGCTCTCCTAACGTCGTCTCTTGTGTCCGTACAAATGTTACCGCAAACATTGCTCAGGCCGCTTATTGCGCAATTCCCTTTTCAAAGCAACTGCCCTACACGTGCGACAAACTAGATGACAGGCTTATGACGTATTCCCCGTTTTTTATCCACGGTGCTGATCGCCCCTCGCGTTGGCTGATCACATGCGACCACGCAACCAACACTGTTCCACCCGAAATCAACGAGGGCGACCTTGGTTTGCCGCGCGAGGATATGGAGCGTCACATCGCCTATGACGTCGGCGCCTATGAGGTATCGAAACAACTGGGAGAGATCCTGAGCGCGCCGGTGATCGCCGCCAATTTCTCACGGCTCGTGATCGATCCGAACCGGGGTGAGGATGATCCGACCCTGTTGATGAAACTGTATGATGGCTCGATCATTCCCGGCAATCGCCACGCTGACGCGGCCGAGCGTGAACGACGCCTGAACATGTGCTACCGCCCCTATCATGATGCACTGGCGCAGATGGCTGCGCTGCCCCATGCGGTGGTCGTTTCCATGCACTCATTCACACGGCAGCTGCGGGGGCGTGAACCGCGTCCATGGCACATCGGGATTTTGCACACCCCAGACGAACGGTTCTCGCGCCCCCTTATCAACCGGCTCGAGGTCGAAGGCGATCTGCGTGTTGGCGTCAATGAGCCGTATACCGGCGTTTTGCCGGGTGATGCGATTGACAAGCACTGTACCAGCTTTGGACGCCCTAATGCGTTGATCGAGCTCCGAAATGACCTGATTGCAGATAATGCAGGGCAACGGGAATGGGCGGAACGTCTGGCACCGATCCTGCAGGATGCACTGGACGAAAGCGTATTGTGACGTTGGGTCAATGCGGGCCGTTTTCGGTGCTCACGTCATTGTGAGCGCATCTCCTGAACCCCATATATTTGAGGAAAGGAGACGACCATGACTCAGGAATTCCTGACGACCGTCTTCGGCTGGATGACGGTCCTAAACATCGCCCTTCTGCTCTTTACCACGCTGATGATCATTGGCTTTCGAGACTGGATCGCCGGGATACACAGCAGAATGTTCCAAATGGAACGCGCAGAGGTCAAAAGGGCCTATTTCAGATATCTTGCCAACTATAAGATTCTGACAATTGTGTTCTGCCTGATGCCCTGGCTGGCATTTAAACTGGCATAGGACCAATGTCCAAGGCTGCGAAGGGCCGCAAGGCCCTTCGTGTTTATTGTAACACCGCGTTTGGATCGTTAAATCAGGCTCAGGACGCCAGAAAACCAGTCGGAGCCAGACCATGGACAAGCAAACCGAAATCGAACTTCAGGCCGCCGCGTTCCGCCGGTTGCAAAAGCACCTGATGGAAGACCGCAAGGACGTGCAGAACATCGACATGATGAATCTGGCCGGGTTCTGCCGCAACTGCCTGTCGCGCTGGTATCAGGAAGCCGCCAATGAAAAAGGCATTAAGATGGGCAAAGACGAGGCCCGCGAGATTTTCTATGGCATGACCATGGATGAGTGGAAGACCAAATACCAGACCGACGCCAGCCCCGAAAAACAGGCCGCTTTCAAGGTCGCTTTCGAAGAGAACGTCGGCAAAAAAGGCTAAGACCTCTCTGAAAAAGCCCTCCAAATACCAAGCCTTTTACCAAAAGTGTTGCTGATCACGTGCCAGCGGCTGCGCGATCAGCAACACCTTAATGTCAGGTTCGAGACCTACTCAGACGAACTTACCTACTGCATCGAAGACCAGCGTGGCCATATTTTGTTGAAAAGCTCTTCCTTGCTCAAGGGCTGAACTGCTGATTCAATTCCTGTAATGGAGGGGAGGATCAGCCATGATGGGACCAAGGCAAGAGGCACAGGCGGCGCTGTTCTGTGA
>NZ_JAKRGB010000033.1 GCF_022347725.1 Ruegeria sp. Ofav3-42 | reverse complement strand
TTCGAACTGCGCAACAACGACATCATCTTCATCGCCGAAAACCCCGTCACACGATGGGGCAGAACAATCAGCCAAATCACTCCATCGCTCATAACAACACCCATAAACGCTGCCGTAAACTAAACAATGACAAACTCTAAGTGCGGTTCAGAAGAGCTTTATCAAGGATCTGCGCAAGCGTAAGTCCAGTCGCAAACCGAGTGGGATCAAGTCTTAGGTGAAAACGTCGTCAAAACTGTTTCAACGGGCTGATGCGGCGGACTGCAATGCATCGTTGTAACTCGCGATGACTATCTTTTCATCGAAAACTGTTTCCGCAATTTCTCGGGACCGCGCACCCATCCCGTTCATCTCGACGTCCCCGAGTTCCAGGAAATTCCTCATGGCGTCTGCCAATGACTCCACTGACTTGGGCGCGCAGAGAAACCCGCTACTTCCGTGGTCGACAACATCTTTGCAGCCAGGCTGGGTCGTTGTAATGATCGGTCGTCCCATTGCAGCGGCTTCAAGCAACGAGCGTGGCGTGCCTTCGCGATAGAAAGAGGGCAACACGACGCAATCAGCAGAAGCAACAACCGGGCGAACGTCCTTAACGGATGGGTGGTATTCGACAATGCCGTCTTTTGTCAGGGCATTGATCTCAGCCTCATCCAATCCTCCGGCTTTACCGCCTCCGTAGGGGCCGAGAAGAACAAACCGTGCCTCGGGAAACTCTGGCGCAATGGCGCGCGCGGCCTCAACGAATTCAATGATCCCTTTTTCCCGCAGCATCCGTGCAACAAGCGTGAAACACCGGTTTTTGCCGGTACCGGGTAAAGGGGTTGCCGGGAACCTCTGCAAATCCACGCCGGACCCGGGCAGAAGACAAGCCTGTTCCCGCGCAATAAGTTTGTTATCGACAAAGGTGGCCAGATCCTCAGGGTTTTGCAGAAACACGCGCGGGCAACGTCGGAAAGCTGTGCGGTAGAGGAATTTGACCACCCGGGACAGCAGAGTGTCTTTGTCAAACACACTTCCAAGCCCGGTCACGTTCGGCAGAAATGGAATACCCAACATCCGGGCCGAGAGAGCGCCGTAGATATTGGGCTTAATCGTATAGCCCAGAATGGCATCGGGACGATGCTGTCGGACGATCCGGAAGACCCGCGCCAATAGCGCCAGTTCGGCAGGGACTGAGGTGCCCGTGGCGCTCATTTTCAGGTCCACGAACCTGACGCCCATCTGCTCGAAATCCTGAGTGTAGTCGTCACGGGGCGCCACCGCGATCAGGTCATGCCCCTGTGCGACCAACTCGCGGATCAGGGTTCCCCGGAAGTTTATCAGCTTGAAACTGGAATTGGCCAGAAGGAGAATTTTCACGCGAACGGAGCCTTTTTTGTATTGTTGTGAGTACAGCGAGTAAGAAAATGGTGATCCAGAATTCCCTTTTCCTGACTGAATATGTGTACATCCAAGTAATCGCCTGCCCGACCAATAGCGGGAAAAAGAACATCAAGAACCGGTCCAGACTGTTCGTCCACTTCGCAACGAACGTACTTTTGAGGACGAACCAGAGAAAAAATATGTACGCAATGAAACCGACAAGTCCCGATGTCGCCAGCAAAGCGAGGTAGGTGCTATGGATCTCAAATTCGTCGTAGACCCCTACAATGTTACCCAAGCCCACTCCAAAAACAGGCCGGTCTTGGAAGGCATGGACCCCGGCCATAAGATTTTTGAAGTAAAAACCGTCTGAGAAATTATCCAGGCCAGCCTTGGTGAACTTTGCTTCAAATCGCCAAAGAGCCCCTTCTACGTTTGACAGGGCGAACGAGACGACCACAAAGGCACAGATTCCGATAACAAATGAAAGAACAACGAAAACGCTGCCCATTCGTACATCCGACTTTCGGCCCGAAAAGAACATCAAGGTACCGACGAGCAACATAAGACCGACGCCCAAACCAAGCATAGATGCCCTCTTACCGGTCAGAATCAGAGCAAACAAAATACAGAAGACGAGCGCAGAGTTAAAAAACGTTCGGGGAATAAATCCCGAAAGGATCGCGGCAATACCAATGGTGGTGAACGTCAAAAAATAGTTGCCGGCCTGCCCAGTGTTTCGGAAACTTCCCGCCAGACCGCCTTCAACTGGATTAAGGTGGGGAAACACAAATAGCGTAACCAGCCCGTATACAGCGATGACGCCAGATCCCAGCAGCATTGATCTTGTAATCCTGCTGGCCAGTTCCGGCGAATAGTTCAATGGCAACAGGTTGAATATTGCGAGGGAAAACAGGATCGCAAACACATGGACTGCAAGTTCCACGATCGCGCTCGGAATGTTGTCTGCAAAAATCGCTGAGATGAAGAACGCCGCCAAAAGTGGCAAGGCGTAGCTATAGTGCTTTGTAAATCTGAGCTTCCCGCCCCTGAGAATTACAATCACAAAAGAAATGCCGATCAACAGCATGAGAGCAAGATCGCCAATAGCAATTCGCCCAGCTACCCCCTGCCCCGCAGGGCCAAGAGTTTGGGTCAAGCCAGCAGCAAATGCCGCAATACCAGCCGCAAGGACAACAAATCTATTGGAACGACGCGCCATCAAACCCTCGGCAACAATTGAATGACTTCGCCGAGCTGTTGATCTCCATGTTCCGGCTGGAATTTTTCGGCGCCGTTTCCTGGAAAGAAGGTCATTTCTCCCAGCTTCAAGCCCTCTGGCATAAAGTAGAAATCAACGCGTACGAAGCCGAAACCGTTCGACAGTTTGCGCGCGGTTTCCAGCGCCTCTGTGAGTTGAGCGGGCGGAGACATCGCCTCGGGCTTGCGCGGATAGCACATGGAGAAATCCATGAGCTGCCAGTCCGTCGAATAGAGTTGACGGGTGTGTTCGGTGTAGCGCCCGTGGTCGACCTGAATGGCAAAAGGCTCTCCGTCAGCGCAAAAGAATTTGAAATCTTTTGGTGGATTGCCGGTTTCATCACGCAGAAGCGGTTCAACGATGATCCGTTTCGGGATGCCTTTGTAGTTCGGCTCGCGGCTGCGCTGATAGTAGTCTTCCTGAAGCCATTCGCGAAAGGTCTGCAGATCCTCTGGAGTGAAAGCCACGCCCGCCTCGGCGGTGCGAATGATGGCCTCGCCGCTGCCATGGGTCGACTTCGCGATGACTTCACCCTCGAATTGAAACGCCTCGATCTCTTCAACGCTGTTGAAAACACCAATGGTTGGAACAACGAGAGGCTGCATCTCCATTTCCGCCAGCCACTCTTTGACCTGCGCCTTTTCAGTGATGCGACGGGCCAGATTCAGATCGCCCCTGAATGTCCATTTTTGCGCCAGAATATGCTCGTTAAAGGTTCTTGGCTGGCGGACCTTTGGGAAATACCCCAAACGCTTACGCGCGTTCAGAACGGACAGCGCATTATCCCAGATACGACCAGTCGGGAGGTAATTTTGTAGCTTCATAGGATCAACCACTTACAGGTGCGGCCTGCGGCGTTCTGTTTGAAAAAGTCCAAAATGACAAATTCCAAGTTCGGCAAGCCAGAAGACGCAGACCAAGCGACCACAAAACAATTGATCCTGAGGTCGCAAGGGCGGCACCGGTCATGCCGATCAGAGGAATAAGGATGAGGTTGGCAATCACTGAACACACGCCGGCTGCGGCGAATATCCAGGCCGTCGTGCGTTGGTGGCCCTGCATATAAAGTGCCTGCATTGTTGCCCCATTGGCCGCAACGACCAGATTGGCAGCACAGAGGATCAACATGATCGGATAACCGGGCAGATATTCAGGTCCGGCCAATGTGCGGATGATGTCATCGCCCCACAATGTCAGAGCCACCAAAGCCAATCCGCCAAAGCCCAGGGAAAACTGGGCACTTTTACGCAGATACTCTGAAACCTTTTCTGATGCGGAATTGCCATCCGCAGCAGCCAGATAGGGGGCATATAGATGGCCAATAGCCTGCACGCCAAAGGTCACCAGAATCGCAGCCTGCGCTGCTATGCGATAGATGCCGGCTTCGGCCTCACCCGCCAGAATGCCCAACAGGATGACATCGATTTGGCGGTTGAACACCAACAACCCGGTCACAAGCGCAAACGGAACGACCTGGTTTAGCCATGCTGTATTACTCATCTTGCTTGCCGTGGCTACCAACGGGCGAAGATCGTTCCGGATCAGTAACAAGCTGAGAAGACAGGTGGTCACTGCCGAAGCTACATAAAACCCAGTTGCGATGCGCCAGTCCTGAAGCTGAGAAATCAGCATAAAGACCAGTGTCAGCCCCAGCACCAAACCAGGTATCAGAATAGTGCCAACGAAAATGGCAGAGTTAGGCCTGTAGCTGCCGCGCAAGACACCTTCGGCCAAACCGGTAAAGCACAGAAAAGGCAGTGCGAACGAAAACAACGCAACGCTTGTAAGGAATGCTTCGGTACCTGACTGCAGCCAAACCGCGATCCAAAGGCCTGTAATCAGAAGGCCCGAATAAAGTGCCGAGACCCGAAAGCCTGCCACCAACAGGCCACCTGCCAGATGCGGACCGCTGTCTTGGCGTGCTTTTGCCACGTGCTTGGTAACAAGGGTCGAAGCACCATTCTTGATTGGAATGACAAGCAAAGTGATCGTCGCAAGTCCAAACGCAAATACACCGAACTGTGCGGGCCCCAGAATACGGGCCAGCACAATTGTCATGGTTGCACCAAGTAGCGCCTCCAGCCCCTTGAGGCCGAGTACAATCAGTCCTCGTCGTGCCTTGAGGATGCGGGAAATCAATTTTTGGGCACCTGATAATATTCGCAATACCAGTCAACAAAACGGGCAACACCGTCTTTGATATCGGTCTTGGGGGAATAGCCGGTCAAATCCCTGAGAAGCGTAGCCTCAGCCCAGGTGGCCGGAACGTCCCCCGGTTGCATGTCCATGTAGTTACGAACAGCCTTCCGCCCGACGGCCAATTCAATAGCGTCGATGAAATCCGTGAGTTGTTCGGACTTCGAGTTACCAATATTGATAACCCGGTGTGGCGCCACAGGCGACAAACTATCTCCTTGTTTGATGTCGGTGCCATTGGCGGGACGTTCCGGAGCCACATCAAGCAAGAGGCGAATGGCTTCGACCAGATCTTCCACATAGGTAAAGTCGCGCTTCATTTCGCCGTGATTGTAGACGTCGATTGGCTTGCCTTCGAAGATCGCCTTGACGAATTTGAACAGCGCCATGTCAGGACGACCCCAGGGGCCATAAACCGTAAAGAAACGGAACATGGTAATCGGCAAATCAAACAGATGCGAATACGAATGGGCCATATTCTCGTTCGATTTCTTGGTCGCCGCGTAGAATGACATTTGGTGATCGGCGCGTTGAGTTTCCCTGTATGGCATCTCTGTATTTGCGCCGTAAGCCGAAGAAGTCGAAGCCAGCAACATATGAAGCGGCGGATAAGCACGCGCCGCTTCCAGGATCTCAAATGTTCCGATTAGGTTGCTTTCCAAATAGGAACGCGGGTTTTCAATGGAATACCGTACCCCAGCCTGAGCGGCGAGGTGGACCACATAGTCAGGCGTATGCGTACGGAACAATTCCATGACCAGACCGGGCTCTTCGATTTTGCCGATCACAGGTATAAAGTTTTCGCCGTTCGGCTCCTTCACCAGTAGCTCGTGGCGATCTTTTTTCAGAGAGACGTCATAATAATCGCTTAAGCAATCCAACCCTACAACGCGGTAGCCCTGGGCCAGAAGCAGGCGGCTTAGATGAAATCCGATAAAGCCCGCTGATCCAGTCACGAAAACAGTTTTCACGTCTTTTGCCTTTCTTAAATTCGCGATTTCATTACCGCCAAACATGTCGCGGGTGAACACCTTATCTTTGGCATCCGCAAGTTCTTTATGTCGCGGTTGGGAACGACGAAATTGCAGTTGCCTTCTAAACACATCGGGTTCCTCACGACGTGCGAGCCGAGGAATTCCTCTTGCTCCGGCATCGGTTCATCGACGACTACTTCTGCGCCCTTAGATGACGGGCGTTTCTAGATACACTGAATAAAAGTCTGCTGAATTTGCCGCGCCAGATCGCCTTCCACAAAACAAGTGATCTCTGAAGTTACCGGAGCCAGTTCCGATGGACACTTCCAGCTGTTCTGGATCTATGGCCACGCGCGCACCATGCCGCCGTCATTCACGATGGTAATGCCTACGCTATCATAGGTACTATATTTCAGGCACTTAAGGCTTTCTAGAAAACCAGGGCCACCTGATTAGCGCCCATTACTCCACTAACTTCACACCTAATATAGATTGGACGCCTTTACCTGGGGCTATTTTCTAGGCACAGGAGGCTGCACTTGACGAGCAGCCTCCTGTTTTGTTTCGAAAATGCCATCTGCCCCCTATGACCACGAGGGTTACGTGCTTGATGTCGAAGTTCCTGACCTCATCTCTAGAAATTTCCGCAATTGCGCGGTTTCGGGTTCGGACAACGCTCGGTCGAAAATACCATACGAATAGAGTCGCGCGCTCCCAGGTAGCGCCTTTTCTCCCGCGCCGATAGTCTGCGCGCCATTGATCGTGACGCCATTCTCATCCGCCCAAAACTCCGTGACGCCCGCCCCAAAGTCAGGCAGGCTGACCACCAGTTCATCGTCAACCAGATCGCCCGAGATGTACCAGATATCGCGTTCGCCCGCTTCGGTTACGTCGAATTGATTGACGCGCTTTTGATAAGGCGTCTTTGCTAACCCCGCCTCATGTTGGGGGTGCCAGACTTCGACGACACGCGCGGTCACACCTGCCCACGTGCCGACGTTAAACGAAGTTGGCGAGCCACCGACAACGGAACCGCTCACCTCTTGCCAATCGCCATTTAGAGTGTGCGTAAATTCAGTGGAACCGCTCAGGCGGCATCGGATTGTTTCTGCAGCAGCACCCTTGATCCAGACACTTCCGACGTAATCTCCTGACGGAAGTGGGTTCAACGAATGTCGGAAGATCTGATTGGCCGCCGAAAATGCCAGACGGGCGGCAGTTTGGCTACCATCCGGAGCCACCGTCGCGTCGACGCCAAGAACGCAACTACCTGCGCCTGACCCGGCGAATTGCCAACCAGAAAAATCAGAAGTTCCATTCAGGTTCTGACGCAGCCCGCTTGCTGGGTGACGCGCCAGTGTAGGTCGGTTTTGATCGCTGACGTTTTGGACCGCGTGATGCCCGTGCCGACTCTTGTCGGTCACATAAGCAACCGGCTGAGCTGAACCCGTCACTGGAATTGTTCCCGCCGGGTCCTGAAACAGTGTACGCAGATCGGAAGGATCGAGCCAAACCTTCGGGTTCAGGCTTTCAATTCCTCGGCGGCTGTTGCGCAGTGCTACCGATGTGATGTTGAGACCAAGATCAATCATGCCTTGCCACCATTTTGCATTACGTTATCCGGTTGTGGAATGGACTGATCGATAGCGCCCGGACCGGCCTCGCAAGTGCTTTCTGTTCGGAACATGTTTATACGTCTCCATCTTGTTGCATATCGCGATCCGTCAACATGGCCTTGCGCCCCGACATCGGACTTCTCGGGTTGAGAAGCTCAGGACTCTGCTGCTTGCTGATACCTGGCCGTACCAGATGTCCTGGCGTGGCCGTTCAACTCCGGATCTGGATTTGGTTTTCTCGCCACCCAGGAAGATTCCCGAAGTTCGTTGAATTCAAGTTAGGCAACCGTCCGGTGTGACAAACAAGGATAGGCAACACCAAGAGCGGACAAACAGCCTGTTGCGTTAGATTGTCGTGTAGTTTGCCGGGCTGGCTTTGCGGGTGCATCGGTGTGCGCCGCAGTGTGCGTGTGGTTATGGGTGTTTTTGCTCTGACGTTGCGCGGTTTTTGAGGCGCGTATTGCGGGGCCTGTCCGGGCGCTTTGTGCGTGTGTTCGGTTGTGGTCGGTCGGGCTGTTTAGGGATCTTTATTTATGAACCTGAGCGGTGTAGAGAGCGCACGCGCACGTGGATTGCGTATATTGTCATTTAGGATTGTATTTCTGACATGAAGCAAACGCCGATACACGACGGGCCTTTCAACCCCGGTCGCGCGCAAGTGAGTGATGCGTCCGAGGACGACACGATCGACCTGAGTGTCTTGATGGGCACGTTGTGGCGCGGCAAGTGGATCATTGCCCTGACGACCGCGGCGGCGATCCTGCTTGGGGTGTATTACGCGTTTGTTGCCGCGGTGCCGCTATACCGGTCCACGGCTGTGGTCATGCTGGAAACCGAACAGGCCAGCGTGATCGATCTGCAAAGCGTGGTGGGTGGTCTGGCCGGAGATACGGCCGAGGTCAATTCAGAGCTTGAGGTTCTGCAGTCGCGGGGCCTGATGGGCAAGGTTGTGGACAAGCTGGATCTGGTGTCGGACCCCGAGTTCAATGCCGCGCTTCAGCCGGTCTCGGCGCTCGACGGCGCGAAAGAGTTTCTCAAGTCCGCTCTGGGCACCGGAGGCAGCCCCGCCCAGGAGCCGGAGGATCTGGCCAGGCAGCGCACCCGGGACAGCGTGATTACGGCCCTGCTCCGGAAGGTCTCGACACGCAACGTGCGGCAAAGTCTGGTCTTCGAGGTGACGGTCGAGACGGAATCGGCGCGCAAATCCGCCCTGATCGCAGACACGATTGTCGAGCTGTACGTCCTGAACCAGATTGAGGTGAAGTTCGAAGCCACCGAACAGGCGACCGAATGGCTGACCGACCGTGTGGCCGAGCTGCAGGTCGAGCTGGAAACCGCAGAGGCGAAGGTCAACGAATTCAACGCGACAACAGCCCTGATCTCGCCCGAGGCCTTGCAGTTGCAGGAAGTCCAGCTGAAAGAACTGCGCGAGCGCAGCGTGTCGGCCGAGGCAACCCGTGTTGCCGCTCAGACCCGGTACGACCTGCTGGAGGCCGCGGATAGCCGCGCGGCGCAGGCCGAAGCCGGTCAGGATCCGCAGTTGCAACGCCTGTACGCGCAGATTGAAGACTCCGACACCGGCGAAGCCGCGTTCGACACCGCCTATCAGCGCCTGGTCGCACGAACAGCGCTCGAGGCGCAGCGGGCGGCGCAGCAGGTTCAGGCGCTGACGCAATCATCTGAAGAGCTGGGTCAGCAGATCGCACAACGGAATGCAGATCTGATCACGCTGCAACAACTGGTCCGCGAAGCCGAAGCGGTCCGGCTGCTGTATGAGTATTTCCTGGCCCGACTGAAAGAGACCGCCGTACAGGAAGGGATCCAGAAAGCGGACAGCCGACAGCTGTCACGCGCGGTGATCCCCGACACCCCGGCATTGCCGCGTAAGGCGCTGGTCCTGGCGCTTGCGGCCATTCTGGGCCTCATGCTGGGCGTGGGCTTCGTGCTGCTGGCCGAAGCCCGGCGCAAAGGCTACCGGTCCGCGCGCGAGCTGGAGCGCAAGACCGGGTACAGCGTTCTGGGGCAGATTCCGATCGTCCCCGCCAGTGGCCGCCGCAAGATTCTGGAATATCTCGCCGCCAAGCCGTCGTCGGCCACAGCCGAGGCCGTGCGCAATCTGCGCACCTCGCTGATGCTGTCCAATGTTGACCGCCCGCCGCAGGTTGTGGTGATAACGTCTTCGCTGCCGGGGGAAGGCAAGACGACGAACGCGCTGGCCCTGGCGCAGAACTTTGTCGGGATCGGGAAAAAGGTCCTGCTGGTCGAAGGCGATATCCGGCGCCTGACCATGACGTCACAGCTGAAGGGCGCGCCCCAGAAGGGGATCGTGTCGGTTCTGGCAGGCGACGCCACCGCGCAGGAGGCAATCTTCCAGGATCCGCTGCTGGGCTGTGACCTTCTCGCCGGCGAGAAGACCGCGGCCAATGCTGCGGATTTGTTTGCCTCGGACCGGTTCCGTCAGTTTCTGGACGACATGCGCAAGCTGTATGACATCATCCTGATAGATACGCCGCCCACCCTGTTGGTGTCCGATGCGCGCCTGATTGCGCGTAACGCCGATGCGGTGCTGATGACGATCAAATGGAACGACACATCCGAACAGGACGTCACCGAGGCCATGCGCCTGTTCCACACCGACAATCAGCGCCTGACCGGCCTTGTGCTGGGACAGATCAATGCCCGCAGCGCCAAACACTATGGCTATTCCTACGGCAGTTACGCGAACAAGTATTACAGCAACTGAGGGCAAAAGCCTGTGCAGACAAAAAAACAGCGCACTGTTGAGGTGCGCTGTTTCTTTTTGAACTGAAGCCCGGGGCTCAGTTGGTGCCGGACGTGCTGGTTGTGCTGTTGGTCGACCCACCGCCACCTGCGGCCGCCACACCGACAGCGGCTGCAGCTACGCCAAGCGCCGGGGCAACAAGCGGCACAAAACCGGTCACGCCAGCTGCCGCCGCACCTGCGGCCGCTCCGCCAGCAGCACCGCCGCCGGCTCCGGCACCACCAGCAGCACCGCCTCCGGCACCGCCTGCGCCACCCTGAGCCGCACCTGCCGTGCCGGCATCCTGCGCATAAACGCTTGTCGCTGAAAAAGCCAACATCAGAAGCATCGCTCTGATCATCGTGTATCTCCTAAACCAACTCTGGCCCGAGCGTTACCACACACAATTAAACCTGAGAATGCAAATACAAAAATAATTGTGGAAATTTCTTAACTTGCCTCTGTTTGGGTCCAAATGTGTGCACAAATTTCCGGCCTCGCCGTCCAGTACCTAGCGAGCGTTTCACGTTTAACTTGATCCTCATATGAACCATCTCCGGTTCATCCTAAACAAGCTTAAATCTTGGTTCTCAGTCCTACGTGGCGGTCTCGTTCGAAGGCCCGCGCCAGGGCGAATCTTCTGTAACATCAAATTCCCATGACATCGCCAATATCGCGAGAGGGCAGAAGGCGCAGCCCCATGGAAACACCGGCCCATTGCGAGACTCGGACCTTGCGCATGAATATGCAGGGATGTGGGTGGATTGAGGGTCAACATGAGGACTGTCGCGTAGTCGGAAAGGCTTTTGGCGCAATCCTACTGGACAGCACGTCAGTAAGTTGGCAAATGGCTCGTATTTGCATCAGATAGGTCGGAACAAGTCCCGTTTTCACGAAGATAGTATTCGCGATACACATGCGCATTTACAATCTCGAGCTAATAAATCAGGTGAGATGCTGACCATCTTGGGGATATGAGGGTAGAGTAATGAAGATTGCAGTTGCGGGCCTGGGGTATGTCGGTCTGTCCAATGCGGTGCTTTTGGCGCAAAACCACGATGTCACGGCGATCGACATCTCGGAGGATCGCGTGCAGATGGTTAATTCCGGCCAATGCCCCATCGTCGATGCAGAGATGGAAGAGTTTCTGGGCAACCGCATGCTTTCATTGAAAGCCACTACGAAACCGGCCTACGAAGATGCTGAATTCGTCATCGTCGCAACGCCAACGAACTATGACCCCAGAACTAACTATTTCGACACATCCAGCGTCGAAGCTGTGGTCAAGCAGGTGACTGCGGTCAATCCAAATGCCACGATCATAATCAAGTCGACCATCCCAGTAGGGTATGTCCACTCTTTGCGCGCTGAGTTGGGCAGCGACCAGTTCATATTCTCTCCGGAATTCCTGCGGGAAGGACGCGCACTATATGACAACCTGCACCCGTCCCGCATTATCGTCGGTGAGCGTTCGGAACGGGCAAGGACGTTTGCAAACCTTCTGCTGGAAGGTGCCGTCACAAAAGATGTGCAGGTCTTGTTCACCGATCCGGATGAGGCCGAAGCCATCAAGCTGTTTGCCAACACGTATCTGGCCATGCGGGTGGCGTTCTTCAACGAACTTGACAGCTATGCGATGGCCGGTGGAATGGACACGCGCCAGATTATCGAAGGTGTCTCGCTGGATCCCCGCATCGGTGGGCACTACAACAACCCATCATTCGGTTACGGCGGCTATTGTCTGCCCAAGGACACCAAGCAGCTTTTGGCCAACTACAGCCACATACCGCAAAACCTCATTCGCGCCATCGTGGATGCCAATCGGACGCGCAAGGATTTTCTGGCGGATCAAATCCTGATGAAAGGCCCACGCGTTGTTGGGATACACCGGCTGGTCATGAAGGCCGGCAGCGACAATTTCCGCCAATCTTCAATCCAGGGCATCATGAAGCGGTTGAAAGCCAAAGGCGTCGAAGTCATTGTTTTTGAACCGGCGCTGGAGGAGGAGGAGTTCTTTCGTTCACGTGTGATAGAGGATTTGGAAACCTTCAAATCCCAAGCGGACCTGATCGTCGCCAACCGGTTCAGCCCAGAACTGGAAGATGTCGAACACAAAGTGTTCACCCGTGATCTGTTCGGAGCGGATTGAGCCACGACCAATCAACGCCTAATCGGCGCACCGGAGCTTTGGAAACCCTGCCGCCCGAAACTGAGCGGCAGTGCCGGGCAAAATACCCTGCGATTTGGGCATGCGGTCACTGAAATGCCTTGGACCAACGCGTTATGCCAGTACCATCGCATGGATCCCCGAAGCGGTGGTACCGGTTGCGTGTACGCGTGTTGCACCAACAGGCAGTATCGAGAAACTGGCCACCTGAACGGTACGGGTTTCGCCCCCGACAGTGGTCAGAACCACCGAACCACCTGTCTCGACATACAGGCCGATCGCCACATCGGCCAGATCAGCGGTGTCTGAGGTGACAACCGGAACAATGTCGCGCGCGGGGCCGGAAAGGCTGGAAGCTCGGTTGGTGAATGGATTGGTCGTCATGATACTGGTCTCACTGTCTGTGTCAGTCAGCGGCACGTTAGGCAATTCCGTTTAACGATCCGAAAGCCCACCGTACGTTGCCCCGGCAGCGAGCTTTTTTTTCAGCGACAGACCAGCTTCCAAATTCTGTATCTGCGGAGCGGGGCTAGGTTTGCCCGCCGCGCATCCAACACCAAAAGTTTCTTGAACGGCCTTTCGCTAACCCTTCGCACCCTGTCCGCGCGAATACATGTCTTCGTAGCGAACGATGTCATCCTCGCCTACATAGGTGCCGGTTTGTACCTCGATCAGAACCATCGGGACCTTGCCGGGGTTTTCCATACGGTGCGTGGCACCGAGCGGAATATAGACTGACTGGTTTTCGGTCACCAATTCCACGCGATCATCAATTGTCACGCGCGCCGTGCCCTCAACAACGATCCAGTGTTCCGAACGATGGAAATGGCTTTGCAGGCTGAGCGATGCACCGGGATGAACAAGGATACGCTTCACCTGGAAACGGTCTCCGACCACAAGGCTTTCGAACCATCCCCACGGGCGGTGGTCTTTTGGGAAGGTCGTCGCCTGTGACGCGCCCTTTTTCTTGAGCTCGGTCACCGCCTTTTTGACGTCCTGCGCACGAGACGTATCCGCTACCAATACCGCGTCATTCATCGCCACGGCGATGATGTTCTCCAACCCGATACCAACGATTTCCAACTGCTCGCTGTCGGAACGCAAAAGCGTGTTCTGGCAGTCAATCGCAGTCGCCCCGTCACTGGTCACGACACCTTGCGCGTCCGGCCCACTTTCACGCCACACCGCGTCCCAGCCACCCAGATCCGACCAGGCGGCATCAAAAGGCACGACCGAAAGATTTGTGGCTTTCTCCATGACCGCGTAATCGATGGAAATGTCTTCGGCTTGTGCCCAGCTTTCGGGGTCCAGGCGCAAGAACCCCAGATCCGGCATCGCTTTTTTCACCGCAGCCTTAACTGGCTCTACAAGGGCAGGTGCGTGCGCCTTGAAGGATTCGATGATATCTGCGGCCCGGAACAGAAAAATGCCTGCGTTCCATTTAAAGTTCCCGGCGGCCAACATTTCGGTTGCACGGTCGAGGTCAGGCTTTTCGACAAAGTTCTTCAGCGGGACAGGCGCACCGTCGACTCCCGGCACCGCGCTAAGCTCAAGATATCCATATGCCGTTTCAGGATGTGTAGGCGTGATGCCAAACGTCACCAATTGGCCTTGCTTAACTGCCGCCAATCCACGCGCAACCGCAGCGTGGAACGCTGCTGTGTCCGGGACGACGTGATCAGATGGGGCGACCAGCAAAACGGCCTCTGCGTCCTGAGCATAGGCATGCAATGCGGCCGCAAGGACCGCTGGGGCTGTATTCCGGCCCTCAGGCTCGATCATGATCGTACCGGGATCTATCCCAACCGCCTGCAATTGTTCGGCGACAATAAACCGAAAATCAGAATTGGTCAGAACAACCGGAGCCGTGAATTCCAAGTCCCCGCTTGTGCCCGACAGCCGACGGGCGGACGCTTGAAACAAGGTCTCGTCGCCAACCAGCGGAACGAATTGCTTGGGGTAGCTTTTTCTGGACAATGGCCACAGGCGTGTGCCGGAGCCTCCACATAGAAGGACAGGGCTGATCAACATATTAGTCTCAATATTTGACGCGGTTTAAGGTGCTCGTAATTATGTTAGCACGACCTGACAAGGCTAGGGTTAGATTGAACCGGAGAAAGAAACTTCGTGTGTCCGAACCACTAAACCTTGCCAAAACGCCCGAACAACCCACAGATTACTGCCCGCAGCGCGGGCTATGCGACGATTTAAGCGCACCTGGGGCAAGGGCGATGCGGCGACGTTTCTCTACTGTAGGTGCTTGGTGGGCGTTCAACAGCCTGTTTTTAAACGCGTTCGGTGATGAAAGTGGGTTCGCTACCATCCAGACAAACGGCACTTAGAACGCCAGTCGCATATGCGCCGGTATCCACAGATATCCGGCCTCGTCGCGCGGCAGCTGTTTCGACAATTGTATGGCCGTGGACCACCCATACACCATCCTGCCTATCCACCGTTCGAAACTCTGGATGACCCCACATGAGCGTTTTGTCAGATTGTTGATCTGCCGCAACATTCGGATCTGCGCCAGCATGTGTAACAAGTACATTGCCCGAGTAGTCAGATGTTTGCATCTCAACCATCCATTGGACTAAATCAGGGCCCATTGCTTCCAGCAGATCATCGCGACAGTCGAGCAGCTCGGAGCCCCCCATCTCGGCGCGCACACCCCGGACACCGAACGAGGCCAGAGTTTGAAGTCCGCCGTAGCGCAGCCAACGTGAACCGTATTGTTCGGGGTCGCGCAGAAAGTCCAGCATCATGTCTTCGTGGTTTCCCCTCAGACAGGTGAAATCCGCGCGGTCTTTTATCAGGCGCAATACCGCTGCGCTTTCCTCGCCACGATCAACATAGTCGCCGACAAGAATGACCCGGTGATCCTGTGGAACCCCGCGCAACAATTTTTCCAACTGCACTATGCAACCATGCACGTCGCCAATTACGCATACCGGGCTTTCAGGTGACGGCGTCGTGAAAGCCGCACGGCGCCCAAAGCGTTGAAAAAGCGATGACAGCATGTTGAGAGGATCTCCTGCATGGTTACTGCGACCGGTCACAAAACAGGGTTTTGCCGCCGTCGAAAGGAACCAAGGCGTAATACCGTTGCGAACCGACCTGGGCAAGCCCCAGCTCAGGCCCTCCGGCAGGCCGGAATACCCATTCGTATGATTTCTGCGCCTTTAATTTTGTGGACGCCATTTATGCGGTTGCGTCCTTTGTCCATGAACCATTTCCTGAGAGGCTCGGGGTAATATGCGGCCATAACCTGGCTGAAATAGTCAAAGTCCTTAGGGGCTAGACGACGGCCGCTGCGCGATGGTCCGTGAAAACCAAAAACTGTATCCGGATCGACGCACGTTCCTGGTAGTCCCAGAAACATCGTGCAGGTCGAATAGCAGACGCGACCCCGTATTTCCACCTGAACACCGTTGCGCTGAAGGTTGTCCAGTTCGATTAACCGGTCGTGTAGAAATCCGCCCCGGTCACTGCCAACGACAAAAGATTGCTCGGCTTTGACGGGCGAGGTCAAGGCGAGCACTGTCGTCAATAGCGCAAAATACAGTAATCCAGCCAAGCCCCGTCGCAGAGACCTGGCAATCGTTTCATCGGATGTGCCCGACGATTGACAGAACATTCTTAAATCCAGCATCACTAAACCTCCGATTCCAGTTGCGGGCCGGATCAGGGCTAAAGAGCTGTGATGCTTCGGATGTGCGCTCGACGTGTTGAAAATATGTTTTACTTCAACAAGTTAGCGATATTTTTTGTAAATTTGTTTGTTCTGGGCGTCTGTTTCAAGCAGTATTAGGCTGCCGACAATTCATCACTGATAAAAGACAAATTCAATAAATCTGTCGTCGATGTTCAGGTCGGTGTATTGCGCGCGGTCGAGATCACAGCTCGATAGAAAACGGGCGCAGGTATCCAAGCCCTCCGAGGAATTGGATTGGTCAACAGTAGCAAATTTCCCACTTCTTTGCAAAAAAGTGGTCGCGATCTTAACGCCTGTAACTTGGCAGGCAAATTCGAGCCCGGTGTTCCGATCGTCGGAGAGAGACATGTATGAGACATTGCCAGCACTTACCCGGGCGAGAGCTAACCGGCGATTTTGAAGCCTCATATGTATCCGTCCGATGAGGACGCCTCATTCGTAGATTTTCCCGGCCATGAGCATTTGCGCTGCCCGTTTCCAAGGATTTGATGTTTCTGTCTGACAGTCGTGTGCCCACGCTGTTGCTGCATCCAAGAATGCGTTGATCGTTGTGTTCTCCCATCCGTTTGCAGCGGGGGAGTATGGGCTGGAGGGATTAGCGTTCTCTTTGACTCGGCTGTCTTCGAAGTCAGCGGCCAGTGCTTTTACAAAACGGGTAAAGGTGGCTTCGTCTTCTACGCAGTCGCATAGCGACATCAGTTCCATGTCGTCCTTACCCTCTTATTGGAAATGCGGAGTTTTTTATCGCTATTCTCAAAAAAGCAAAGCCCGCCGATGAGGCGGGCATTGTTTCCGACGACTGTTCGCTGAAGCTGGTTGCGGGAGTAGGATTTGAACCTCTGACCTTCAGGTTATGAGCCTGACGAGGTTTGATCGTTAAGCAGACAGTCCGGTGGACTGTTTGTAGATCGAACGGGCTGTTAGAAGTTGGTTGCGGGAGTAGGATTTGAACCTCTGACCTTCAGGTTATGAGCCTGACGATGTTTGATCGTTAAGCAGACAGTCCGGTGGACTGTTTGTAGATCGAACGGGCTGTTAGAAGTTGGTTGCG
>NZ_JAKRGB010000032.1 GCF_022347725.1 Ruegeria sp. Ofav3-42 | reverse complement strand
TGTTGCCCGAACGCCGATGCCCGCAAGATCACCCGTGAGGAGCACGAAGACGCCCGCCGGGTCGCGCGCGACATCGCCAGGACCCGTCAGTACGACATATCGATGAAGCTCAGGAAGAAGGTCGAAAGGCTCTTTGCCCACTTAAAACGCATCCTGGGCCTCGGACAGCTCCGATTACGCGGCCCATGTGGTGCCAATGACGAATTCCTGCTCGCCGCCACCGCCCAGAACCTCCGCAAACTGGCAAATATCTCTCCCGCACCGCAGCAAACGCGAAAAGCCTGATAGGAAAGGCCACCGCGCCGTATTCTGGTAGACATTTTCAGCACCAGCAACACGGTGTCTTTCGATAAAATCCGCAGATAGCGGACTTTCGTGGCGATTGCGGTCTGCAAGTGCTGCAATTCCAAGCCTTTAAATTGATCCCTTACTCCAAGAGATTGCTTTGCACTTCTTCATGGATCAAACGATTAGGTCACTGAAACGTCTTGAGGCAGGCTTTCGGTCCACTCTCGTAGCGCGTCCAGAAATCCAAGGGCGGTGCGTCCAAATTCAGTGATCTCATACTGCACCGAAACTGGCGCTGTATCCAAAACCTCGCGCCGCACCAAGCCCTGGGCTTCGAGCTGGCGCAAGCGTTCGGTGATCATCTTCTTGCTCGCACCGCCGATCATGCGGGAGAGATCATTGAACCGCACAGGGCCATCCTTCAGGTGCCACAGGATGGATCCCGTCCATTTCCCACCGATGATCCGCATCCCGCGCTCAATCGCGCAAGGCTCTGCACAGGCTTCGTAAACCCGTCGCCGTCCCTTGGTATCGTTCTCGATCCGGGCGCGCATTTTAAACCTCCTTTGGTGTGATAGTAGGTTACTTAAAGTATACTGGTTGCCTTTTCCTCTTTGGGTACACAATTTCACCCCCAAGCGGCGACAAGTCAAGCGGTCGCCGTTTCTGAGGAACAAGGAACCCGACATGAGCAACATATTGATCATCAACGGCACACAGCCCTATGAATTCGCCCCGGGCAGACTGAACGCCAGCCTGGCGCAAAATGCGCAGAAGGCACTTACCGCCAAAGGCCACACAGTACGCCTGACAACCATCGCCGATGGTTATGACATCAACGCCGAGGTTGAGTCCCATGTCTGGGCGAATGTGATCATCATGCAGTTTCCGGTGAACTGGATGGGAACGCCCTGGATTTTCAAGAAATACATGGACGAAGTCTACACCGCCGGAATGGATGGGCGCCTGAGCGCCGGAGATGGCCGTACGACCGAAGCGCCAAAAGCCAATTACGGCATGGGCGGTACGCTGACGGGCACGAAATACATGCTATCCGTGACGTTCAACGCACCAAAAGAAGCATTCGATGACACCTCAGAGCCGTTCTTTGAAGGCAGTAGTGTCGATGATCTGCTTCGACCGGTGCACCTGAACGCAAAATTCCTGGCCATGGAACAATTGCCGAGTTTTGCAGCGTTTGATGTTATGAAAAATCCCGAGATCGAGGCAGACTTCAAACGCCTTGACGCTCATCTGGACACCGTTTTTGCCGAGGCCGACTATGTCCCAGCCTGATATCCACCTTTACACCGCAGCCACCATGAACGGCTATAAGCCGGTTATCTTTCTCGAGGAAGCGGGCGTTCCCTACGACCTCACTGCTATCGATTTCTCGAAACAGGAACAGAAAACGCCAGACTATCTGAGGCTCAACCCCAATGGCAAAATCCCGACGATCGAGGATCGGGCCGAAGGGCGGGCGATTTTCGAAAGCGGCGCGATCCTTTGGCATCTGGCAGAGAAATACGGAAAGTTCCTGCCGACCGATCCGGTCAAACGGTCCGAGGTCATGCAATGGATGTTCTTTCAGGTCGGTCATGTTGGCCCGATGATGGGTCAGGCCATGTATTTCCAACATATCGCCGCCCCAAATGGCCATGAAGAGCCGTTTTCGATTAAGCGCTATGTCGATGAGTCGCGCCGTCTGCTTGAAGTCCTGGATGCTCATCTTGAGGGCAAAGACTGGCTCGCGGCCGGGGAATACACCATCGCGGACATGATGGTCTATCCATGGGCCCGTGCATACGTCTGGGCCCGCGCCAGTGTCGAAGGCCTGCCGCATCTTCATGCCTGGTTCGACCGGATTGACTCTCGTCCAGCCGTTCAGAAGGCTTTGACCATTCCCAAGGCAAACCCGCATTTCTGGGACTCAGAGGCCGATGCCAGCGCCTTTACCAAAGAAAACGCAGCGCGGTTCGCCAGCGACGTCCGGAAGGCCTGAACTTTGAGCGCCATCTCAGTTATCGACCACAGTGATCACGTCGACAGTCCGCGGGAACGCTTCCGCGACGCATTGGGTGACGATTGCAATGCGTATTGGGGGCATATCTTTCGAGTGATCACTTACGCGATGCATTTTTTCTCAATGGTGATGAAGAACATCGCAAGATGGTTGAGACGGCGCTGGTCTACCACGATACCGGCCTGTGGACGGCACATGATCTGGCCTACCTTGGGCCGTCCGAAGAGATCGCGTTGCGGGAAAACGAAGACCTGTCGCCAGGCCTCAATCCAGATATTCTGACGGGCACGATCCATTGGCCTCATAACATCGCCGCCTATTCAGGCCACGGTGCAGATATTGTCAATTCCGTGCGTAAAGGAGACTGGATTGATGCCACCGGCAGCATGGTCCGAAAGCGTCTGACCAAGCAGCAAGTGGCGCAGGTCGAAGCGGCAATCCCAATTTTCGGGTTTGATGCTGTGCGGCGAATGCTCACCAAAGAATTGGGCGGCAATGCCTTTCTAGGTAGCCTCCGGGTTGTGCGCGGAGTGTTAAAGCTCTGACCACCAAGGCCCGCACTTTTTGCAGGTTTTCGATTTCGACAGGAATAACTTTCTCGATGGCCCTTCATGAACACCCGGTGTGGCGCAAACCGCAGCATCATCAGGATCTGGATCACGCGCACGACCACGTTCATTGGAAGGAACTTTCTATGACCTGATCCACGTTGTTACCATTTTCCTGCTGGGCAACTACCTGTCACTCCATCTGGACCTGCACGGGTTTCTTGTCTTTGCCGGTGCGTTCGCCAAGCTTTGGTACCCGTGGGGTGAGTTGAGCATTTTCAAGTCGATCTATGTCAGCACAGATATCGGGCACCGGGTGATGTCTCCTTCGGGCGCGGCCAGACCATTCTGAAACAGCGAGAAAGGATCAAACTGAAGACCATCGAAACCCGGCGCTTGATTCACCGCAAATCCGCCGCATAATCACACAGCGGCATATAGTGAACGGCTGCAAAGTTGCGCTCACCTGCCATTCGCTACTCGGCGCTGAGCGTCCGGAAACGACCCGTCCGACCCTGCCGCAAAGAACGGCAGCACAGAGCCCAAATTGACAACACCCCGAAGTCAGGCCAGTACTTCGAGAAAAGCTCATAAGAGGTTCACAATGACTTTCACGATACGAAATCTCGATGTCGTGTCTGACCTCAGCAAAGTAGAAGCATTTTATGCTGCGGCACCCGATTATTGGGAAGCAGCGGAAGGCTATCCACCCGGTTTCGATAAAGCAAAGGAGTTTTTCGAAGAAATTCCGCCCAACTGCGATCCGAAACAGGTGCACCGATTGGGGCTTTTCTTAGGAGAGCAGTTGTCGGGCATCGCTGATTTGTTCTTTGGATTTCCTGAGCGCGGTGACGCCTACATCGGCCTTATGATGCTCGGCCCATGGGCGCGAAATCAGGGGACGGGAAGGAACTTCCTCTCTTATGTGGAAGGACTTGCAAGAACTGGCGGTGCCAAAAATCTGTACCTTGCTGTAATGACCATAAATCCAAAGGGGCGAGCTTTCTGGGAACGAGAAGGTTTTACCGCGACTGGCTTAAGTGGGGTGAGCGTTGTTGGAAAAAATCAACAAGAGCTTCATCGGTTGGTCAAACCTCTTTAAACACAAGGTCGGTTTTGTCCGCACAACTAACGCCTCAAACCAAATCACCCTCGCAGATTTCTGCGAGGGTGTTCATTTGCAAGAGCAAGCTGCACCATACGTGTTTTTTACTTTGCAACACGTCTGGGAAGTAACTTGCCAAATCTGGCGGGCCTTTTTCTTTTAGATTGCGGCTTTGCGGCTTTCGTCCAGGTAAATCTCGCGCAGGCGCTTCGCGATCGGGCCCGGCGATCCGTCACCCAAAGTCACGCCGTCGATCTCGACCACCGGCATGACAAAGGCGCTGGCCGAGGTGGTGAAGGCCTCATCCGCCTCTTTCGCCTCTTCAATGGTGAAAAGACGCTCTTCGATTTCCATCTGAGCCTCTGCCGCCATGCGCAGGACCGCCTTGCGAGTGATACCGTGCAGAATGTCGGTGGACAGCGGGCGGGTAACAATCTTGCCGTCCTTGACGAAGTAGGCGTTGTTGCTGGTGCCTTCGGTTACATAACCATCTTCAACCAGCCACGCATCGTCACACCCTGCCTTTTTGGCCATCATCTTGCCCATCGACGGGTACAGCAGCTGCACGGTCTTGATGTCGCGACGGCCCCAGCGAATATCCTCGATCGAGATGATCTTGGCACCCTTCTTGGCTGCGGGGCTATCGGCCAGACCCGGCTTGTTCTGAGTGAACAGAACGAGGCTGGGCTTGGTATCCGCCGACGGGAATACAAAATCCCGGTCGCCGTCTGAGCCACGGCTGACCTGCAGATAGACCAAACCTTCTTCGATGCCGTTCAGCTCTACCAGTTTGCGGTGAATCTCCAGCAACTCTTCCTTGGTGCAGGGCTCGGCAATCTCAAGCTCATCCAGCGACCGCTTGAGGCGCACGGCGTGGCCTTCGAAATCGATCAGCTTGCCGTCAAGAACGCTGGTGACTTCGTAAACGGCGTCTGCAAACAGAAAACCACGGTCAAAGATGGATACCTTGGCCTCGGTCTCGGGCAGATATTCGCCATTTACGTAAACAGTGCGGGTCATGTCTTGTCTCCTCAGCCCCAAAGTGCCGCCACAGGCGGGTGCACTCCGGCGTCATCAAAAATCAGCGGGTTGTCGCGGTCTTCGGCCAGTAGAAGCGGGCCGTCAAGGTCTGTGACCATCGCACCCTGTGCCAACAGTGTCGCAGGCGCCATAGCTAGAGAGCTGCCGACCATGCAGCCGACCATGACTTTGTAGCCTTCTGCCAAGGCAGCTTCACGCAATGCCAGCGCCTCGGTCAGGCCGCCGGTTTTGTCGAGCTTGATGTTGACCACATCATATTTGCCTTTCAGCTTCGGCAGACTGGTACGATCGTGGCAGGACTCGTCCGCACAAACAGGCACTGGTCGATCCATCCCTATAAGTGCCTCATCCTCTCCAGCGGGCAAAGGTTGTTCCACCAATGCAACGCCCAGTCGCACCAGGTGCGGAGCCAGATCAGCATAAACCTCGGCCGACCAGCCCTCGTTGGCGTCCACAATGATCTTGGCATTTGGCGCACCTGCGCGCACAGCCTCAAGCCGTGGCATATCATCGGGCGTGCCGAGCTTGATCTTCAACAGGGGGCGATGCGCATTCTCGGCCGCTTGCGCCTGCATTTTCTCAGGCGTGTCGAGCGACAGAGTATACGCGGTGATTTCAGGCCCCGGCACTGGCAATCCGGCCAATTCCCAAGACCGTTTTCCGGCCCGTTTGGCCTCCAGATCCCACAGCGCACAGTCCACCGCATTCCGCGCAGCACCTGCAGGCAGCAGGTCCATCAAGCTGTCGCGGGTGAACTCGGCAGGCAGAGCGGCGATTTCGGCCTCGACCGATTCCAGCGTTTCGTCATATCGGGCATAGGGCACACATTCGCCCCACCCCTGGTGCATTCCGTCAGACACCCGTACCGTCAACACCTTTGCTTCGGTCCGGGACCCGCGCGAGATGGTGAACACCTGCGCCAGCCGAAACACGTCACGAGAGACTTCTACCTGCACGCGCCAGCTCCTTCATCTTTTTCAAAATACTCCCGCCGGAGGCGGACAACTCCGCCTCCGGCACGCCGCTTAGATCACATTGCGGCCAATGCATCCACCAGTTTACCCGGGCCAAAGCGGAATGGGTCGGTGGCAGGCAAACCCATATCCGTCTCGACCTTTGCCAGATAGGCGGTGGCGTCCGCTTCACTCATGTGTTGGGTGTTGACCGAAATGCCCACGACCTGACAGTCCGGGTTGGCGACTTTGGCCAGCGCCAGCGCGGTATCCCGCAGCGCTTCCAGTGTCGGCAACTGATAGGTCGGCAGACCACGCATATGCTCGCGGGTCGGCTCGTGCGACAGGATCAGGGCATCCGGTTGACCGCCGTGGATCAACGCCATTGTCACGCCGGAATATGATACATGGAACAGCGACCCCTGCCCTTCGATCAGATCCCAATGATCTTCATCATTGTCAGGTGTAAGCCATTCGACCGAACCTGCCATGAAGTCGGCGATAACAGCGTCCAGTGGCACGCCATCGCCGGTAATCAGGATGCCGGTCTGACCAGTGGCCCGGAAGGTCGACTTCATGCCGCGCTTGCGCATCTCGGCATCCATCGCCATGGCTGTGTACATTTTGCCAACCGAGCAATCGGTACCCACGGCCAGGCAACGCTTGCCCTTGCGCTTGATACCGTTTGCGATTGGATATTCGACTTCGGGAACGCGAACGTCGTGCAGCTTTTGGCCGGTGGCTTCGGCGACGGCAACCAGATCGGGCTCGTCGCGCAGCAGGTTGTGCAGACCCGAGGCCAGGTCAAAACCTTCCTCCAGTGCCATCACCAGAACTTTCTTCCATTCCTGGCTGATCACGCCGCCACGGTTGGCCACGCCGATGACCAGCGTCTTTGCGCCAGCTTCTTTTGCTTCGGTCAGACTCATGTCGGTCAGGCCCAGATCAGCCTTGCAACCTTCCATACGGTACTGGCCTACGGCATTTTCAGGACGCCAGTCCTTGATGCCGACTGCCACTTTGGCCGCCAATTGGTCGGGCGCATCGCCCAAAAACAGCAGGTACGGTGTCTCGATCATTGCGGTTCACTCCTTTGATTCCGACGCAGCCTAGGGGACGAATTCCACGAGTGTTTCGCGTTTTCGCCCATCGACGCATCGTCGCGCGGGAAAATTTTGCACAGATTACAGATTCTACGCATCAATCTTCCAAGTTTTCAAAGCGATTAAACTTTAATCACTGTGTTGCTCCTGTTTTTCGGCAATTGCTGCGATTGCATTGCCGCAGCTGCACAAAGATGCTTGCTATGACTTGCGCAATTTAATACCTCATGAGGCAAGAAAATCGTAATTTCCTTTCTCGCACGAGGTCCAGATGAGCTTTCGCATTCAACCCGCCGCCCCTGCGCGCCCCAACCGTTGTCAGTTGTTCGGACCGGGATCAAACACAAAGCTGTTCCCGAAGATGGCTGCGTCGGCCGCAGACGTGATCAACCTTGATCTGGAAGACTCGGTCGCGCCTTCGGACAAGGACTTGGCGCGCGCGAACGTGATCGAAGCGCTGAACACCGTCGACTGGGGCAACAAATACATGTCGGTCCGCATCAACGGGCTGGACACGCCTTATTGGTACCGCGACGTGGTCGACCTGCTGGAACAGGCTGGCGACCGATTGGATCAGATCATGATCCCCAAAGTGGGCTGCGCAGGAGATGTTTATGCCGTAGACGCTCTGGTCACGGCCATCGAGCGCGCCAAGGGCCGCACTAAACCCGTCAGCTTCGAGGTCATCATCGAATCCGCGGCAGGTATCGCCCATGTCGAAGAGATCGCGGCCTCTTCCCCGCGTATGCAGGCGATGAGCCTGGGTGCGGCGGACTTTGCAGCCTCGATGGGTATGCAGACCACGGGGATCGGCGGAACACAGGAAAACTACTACATGCTACGCGAAGGCGAAAAGCACTGGTCCGATCCGTGGCATTGGGCACAGGCAGCCATCGTTGCGGCCTGTCGCACCCACGGCGTGTTGCCGGTGGACGGTCCGTTTGGCGACTTCTCGGATGACGAAGGCTATATCGCGCAGGCAAAACGCTCGGCCACACTGGGAATGGTCGGCAAATGGGCGATCCACCCCAAACAGATCGCACTGGCCAATCAGGTCTTCACCCCATCAGACGAAGCCGTGTCCGAAGCGCGCGAAATTCTGGCTGCGATGGAACAGGCCAAGGCCAACGGTGAAGGCGCGACAGTCTACAAGGGCCGTCTGGTCGACATCGCCTCGATCAAGCAGGCTGAGGTGATCGTGGCACAGGCCGAGTTGATCGCTGCAAGCTAAACACAAAAAAAGGCGCCCACCGGGGCGCCTTTTTTTAGCGGCCAAACACGTCGTTGGGCGTCCAGGTAAACCTCTCGCCTTTCTTTCCCGACTTCATCATCAGGCAGGACGTACCGAGTTTCTGGAAATAGAATATCTTCAGCGGATACCAACCGGCCTGAGGGACCTCAACTTCGGTCCGTTGATTGGCCTCGCAGCCCTGAATACCATTGACCTTGCCGATTTTCTGACCGCCAACCCAAGCTTCAATCCCATCGTTCGACCAAGTTTCCAGCTCATAAACGCCGGATGAATCGAAGTGCATGTAGCCCGTAATCTCTGCCGCGACATTATACGGGTCAGTGAACGTCAGCACCTTTTCGCCCTTGTTCGTATCTCGGTAGTCCAAACCGCGTAGTGGCTGCCCCGGCTGAGCTTTGGACAATAACTGCTTTGCCTGGTTGAGGTCGCGGATCTTACGTTGCGTGCCATTTCCGACGTATTTTACATTCAATCCCGCTTTGGGGTTGGGCTGCGGGTTGGCAGGCTGCAGCTTCAGCGGCGCGGACATGGCCACCCCTGCGACCAACACCATAGCCGTAGCCAGCGCCCCGATCCGAATGAGTTTCATAGTCTTCTCCCAGTGTACGGCCCATTGGGGTTGCTCCCCACTTTGATCAGGCCCTTGAGAAGACACTAGGACGTGAAAATTCACCTCGCAAGTCGGTTAACGATCACGATCCCGACGTCAGGCCCTTAAGTCCTTCGGCGAGTCGATCACCACGTAAGATGTAATCTTGGTCACATGAGGCAGGGTTCCCAGCACTTCTGTATGAAAAGTTTTGTAGGATGGAAGGTCTGCACACTCGACCCGCAGCAGATATTCGAACGTACCGGTGATATTATGGCATTCGACCACTTCGGGGGACCGCTGCAAGGCACGTTCGAACCCCTCTTGCGCGGCTTTGGTGTGTTCGCCGAGTCCGACGCCAATATAGGCTACAAACCCCACGCCCAGCGCCGCCGGGTTCAAAACCGCGCGATAGCCCGAGATAACGCCTGAACGCTCCAGTTCCTGAACGCGGCGCAGGCAAGCAGACGGCGACAACCCCACACGATCCGCCAGATCCAGATTGCTTATGCGACCATCATGAGAGAGTTCGCGCAATATTTGCTTATTTATGTGGTCGATTTTCGTCATTAATTGCGAGTTTAGCGAAAAAGCACACTAAAACGCAATTTCATTTGCCAGGTTTAAAGCAATTATCCCGCTCATGACTTATGATATCCTTCTGGCTTTGATCGCCTTTGCTTTTGTCTCGTCCATTACGCCGGGCCCAAACAACCTGATGCTGATGGCATCGGGCGCTAATTTCGGATTCCGCAGGAGCATCCCGCACATGCTGGGGATCGGCCTGGGGTTCACATTCATGGTGCTTTTGGTCGGCACAGGTTTGGTGCAGGTTTTCGACAGGTACCCGGTCAGCCATACGGTGCTGAAGGTCGCCTCGGTGGCATACCTGTTGTTTCTTGCGTGGAAAATCGCACACGCCGCCCCGGCTAAAGGAGCTAGCGACACAGGTACTCCGATGACGTTTCTGCAGGCGGCGGCGTTTCAGTGGGTAAACCCCAAGGCCTGGGCCATGGCCCTGACGGCAACCACAGCCTACACCCCGGATCAGACGTTGCAGGCCATCATCGTCGTCGCTCTGGTGTTCGGAGCGGTCAACCTTCCCTCGGTCAGCACATGGACCGTGCTGGGACAACAGATGGCGCGTATTCTGACAAACCCGCGCCGGTTGGTTGTGTTCAACTGGACAATGGCGGCGCTGCTGGTCGGCTCGCTGTACCCGGTCCTGTGGCCAAACTGAGCTATTTCAACGGCAGGCAGATTTCCGTCAGCAAGTCTTCGGGCGCGGTTTCGCGGGGGTTGTTCAGGTAGATTTCATAGCACGACTGATCCGCGGGCTCTTCCCCCGACTCGGGCAACCAGTTGCCAAACAGGCTGTGGTAAGCGGCGCGAATGCCAGAGTATGGCCCCTTATAGGTCAGAACCGCGGTTCTCCCGCCCGGGATTTCCAGATTTTCCATACCTTCGGGCGTTTCGTCGCCATGATACTCGGCACCGGCAAAGCTGCGCAATTGATCCTCTGGCGTGTCGTCCGGGCTATCCAGATACACAGCAAGAACCGGGCCAACCTTGGGCCACAACTGCCGGGATTCACACAGAGCGCCAAAGGCCTCAAAACTTTTGCCGATTTGTGAATAGTCCCCCTTGTGCGGCAAAGCGATAACGCGGCGGGCTGGTTCGGTGCGGGTTTCGACGGGGTGCATGGGATGGCCTTCGGTTTTGAATCGTGGGTTGGCCGGAAGGAACTGTCCGGCTTGACGGAAAGCGGCAGGGCTGCTGCCGTAGACCTCGGAAAAGGCCCGCGCAAAGGATTTCAGGTTTGGATAGCCGACGTCGACCGCGATCTGCGCCACGGGCTTATCGGTCATCACCAACCAGCTTGCGGCGCGGTGCAGCCGAACCCGACGCACGGCCTGTGCGCAAGTCTCGCCGGTGATAGCGCGAAACACGCGGTGCCAGTGGAAACGAGACATCGCGGCGACATCTGCCAGAGCGTCCAAAGACAGATCTCCAGCGGCATTGGCGTGGATGTAGGCCAACACCCGCAGAACACGGTCTTCATAGCTGGTTGCCATCGGCTTCCTTCCTCATCTTTGCCCGCACTAAGATGAATGTTTTCCAACCACAAATCTTGCTGAACTCGCGTCGGAATACCCACTAAAAAATGTTACACTTGGCGCATAACTCACAAATCTAAAGCACTATTCAACACGTGAACTGAGGACTGTCATGATCATTCCATCCTTGCCACTTCGCCGCATCGTATTTTCTGCACTCATTACCGTAATGCCAGCAATTACGCAGGCCGATGACGTTCAGACCCAATCCATGATTGCCGAGCGCGTCAGCCAGCACAGTCCAACCACCGAAGCCTATATAAAGGATCGGCCAATCCTTGGCTGGCAGCTGAACAGCGACGATTTCGACGCCATTCCCGAACCAATCCGTGACAACCTCGGTTCGGTCGATGGCACAAGCTACGATCAGGCGTATCTGGCCGAGAACACCGGCTCGATCATCGCCCTGCAGTTTCGCAAGGATGGCCCGGACTTCTACATCATCGGCAAAAACACGTTTGATGAGGCTTACGAGCTTGTTCCACTGGACGATGTCGCCGCCAAGAACAAGCGCCTGATTGAGCGGCTGGATATGGCCCCTGCGGTCAAGACGATGTTCGAGGATCAAACGCCCGGCATTGTCGGCGCGCTCAAGACAACACCCGTTGAAATGCTGCGTGTTTCTGATCTGGGATATGCGACAAGCGAAGCTTTGACCATTCAGGCCCCATGGGGCGAACAGTCCAAACCCGAAGGGGCTGACGCATTTCTGGTTTGGGACAGTGGCGAAAACCAATATTACATGGTCAACGCAGATGCGGACGGATTGCCGTCCAGTTATGTACCGGCGAAGTGACCTTTAACGGCACAGCCCCCGATCAGGGGCTGCTTTACCTTGTGTTGCAATCCTCCGACAGCAAGTTCATATAGCGAAGAACTTCCGCGTTGAGAGGCGTCATGACCCAGTATCTGGATTTCGAAAAACCCCTGGCCGAGATCGAAGGCAAGGCCGAGGAATTGCGCGCGCTGGCTCGCGCCAATGAAGAAATGGACGTGGCCGAAGAGGCCGCCGCGCTGGACGCCAAGGCCGCCAAGCTATTGGATGAACTTTATGGTGACCTCACCCCGTGGAGAAAATGTCAGGTAGCACGCCATCCGGAGAGGCCACACTGCAAGGATTATGTCGAGGCTCTGTTCACCGAATTCACTCCGCTGGCGGGAGACCGGAACTTTGCTGACGATCTGGCGGTGATCGGCGGTCTGGCCCGGCTCAACGACCAGCCCGTTATGGTGATCGGCCACGAAAAAGGTTCCGACACCAAGTCGCGGATTGAGCGCAATTTCGGTATGGCCCGCCCTGAAGGCTATCGTAAGGCCGTACGCCTGATGGAAATGGCGGGCCGGTTTGGTCTGCCGGTGATTACCCTGATTGATACAGCGGGTGCCTACCCCGGCAAGGGCGCTGAGGAGCGTGGCCAATCCGAGGCCATCGCGCGGTCGACCGAGATGTGCTTGAAGATCGGTGTACCGTTGGTTTCGGTCATCATCGGCGAAGGCGGTTCCGGCGGTGCGGTGGCCTTTGCCACTGCGAACCGCGTCGCGATGCTGGAGCATTCGGTCTACTCGGTAATCTCGCCCGAGGGCTGCGCCTCGATCCTTTGGAAGGACTCGGAAAAGATGCGCGAGGCCGCTGAAGCCCTGCGTCTGACGGCTCAGGACCTGCACAAGCTGGGTGTCTGCGATCACATTATCCCGGAACCCAAGGGTGGTGCGCATCGGGATCGTGAAGCCACTGTCGAATCCGTGCGGAACGCCATCGATGCTATGCTCAAAGAGATGGATGGCAAAGATGCGGCGGCCCTGATCAAGGACCGCCGTCAGAAGTTCCTGGATATCGGTTCGAAAGGGCTGGCGGCTTAGACCGTCAGCCGCCAAGCTGGCGCAACAGCGCCACCGAAGGCTCTCCGCTCACGGCCTGTCCATTAGCGCGTTGATACGCGCTGATGGCGGATTTCGTGTTGTTTCCGATGACACCGTCCGCGCCCTGCGTGTCGTAGCCTGCGGATGTCAGGCGTCGCTGAAGCTCCTTCCGGTCCTCAAGTGTCAAACCGGTCGCGTCCGGCCCGAACGACGCCTGGAACGGCGCGCCACCTGCAATCCGGTCGGCCAGATGTCCAACGCCGATCGCATAGCTGTCCGAGTTGTTATAGCGCTTGATCACCTGAAAATTGCGGAACACCGCGATGCGGGGCCCGGGTGTCTGCGGCTGCAACACCGCAACCGGAGTGCCGGACACGGTACCGACCTCTCCGCCCCACGGCTGCCCGCGCACCCATCCGGCACGCGCCAGATAGGCCGCCGTCGAGGCCAGCGAATCCGTGGGGTCTTCGGACCAGATGTCGCGGCGTCCGTCGCCCGTAAAATCGACCGCATAGGCCAGGTAGGACGTGGGGATGAACTGTGTGTGCCCCATAGCCCCGGCCCAACTCCCGGTCATATTGGCAGGTGTAGTGTCGCCCTCCTGAATGATCTTCAGAGCGGCAACCAGTTGCTTGTCGAAAAACGCACCTCGGCGACCGTCATAGGCCAGCGTCGATACGGCCGACACCACCGGCACATCTCCGCGGCGGGCTCCATAGCGGCTTTCCAGGCCCCAGACGGCCACGATGACCTCTTTGTCGACGCCATATTGCGCCTCGATCTGCGACAGGGTGCCTGCATGGCGCACCATCATCTGCTTACCGGTATTGATCCGTTCATCTGACGCCGCAATCGCCAGATAGTCCTCTAACGAGCGTTTGAATTCGACCTGATTGCGGTCACGCTCGATCACGTCAGGCAAGTACCCTGCCCCCTGAAATGCGCGGTTCATGGTCGCCTGCGATATGCCCTGTGATGCAGCACGAGATTTGAAACCCGCAACCCAGGCGTCCCAGCCCGAGTTGGGGACAGCCCGCATCCGCGTCGCCGGGGCGGTGGTAGGCGTGCCGCCGGAGCAGGCGGCCAACAGGGTTGATCCGAGTCCAAACGAAAATAGGCGTCGATTGATCATGATTGAAATCTGCTCTTGTTGTGATTTGGTTCAGAGTATCGCAGACCAGACGCGCAAGCCAGCGCGGTGACAGCCCGCAAAAGCAATCCGTCCCCCTCGGCAACAAGCCGCTCAGCTGACCAGCATCCGAAGCCCCTGGGTCACATCCGAGCGTACCGCCAGACGCAGCCCGGGCTCATCCCCAGCTTTCAAGGCGGCGATGATCAGCTTGTGGTAATGGGGTGGCTCTGTTCGTCGCAGCCGCCCATAAAGCGCACGCATCGTGGGACCCATTTGCAGCCAGACGGTTTCGACAATGGCCAGCATCGCGGGTGCCTGCGCCCGCAGATATAACGTCCTGTGAAATTCGAGGTTGGACCGGATATAGCCGACCGCATCCCGTTTCGTGACCATTTCCGCGACGGTCATGTTGATGCTTTGCAACCGGTCGATCAACGCCATGTGCGCGCGCGGCAAGGCGCGGCTGGCCAGTTCCACCTCTAAAAGCGCGCGCAGTGCCGCGAGCTCTTCAATTCGGTCGTTCGTCAGCTCCGGGGTGGAAACGCGTCCGGACGAAGAAAGGAACAGCGCCCCTTCGGCAACCAGCCGCCGAACAGCCTCACGTGCGGGCGTCATCGAGACATCGAATTCCTTGCCGATCCCACGCAGGGTCAAAGCCTGCCCCGGCGCCATCTCACCGTGCATGATACGTGAACGCAAGGCACGATAGACCTGATCATGGGCAGCGGGCTGAGAGTCGGTTGGACGGGTACTTAACATGCCCCCATGTGATCACAAACTGTCCCCGGGTCAACTCGCGTCGGCACCAAATCGGTACTGGTGAAGCTGCGCCCCGTTGTCGCGCAGCCAGCGTCTCTGGTTTTTGCACGGGCCAAACAACCGCTCAACCTGCGCCCAAAACGCGGGCGAATGGTTCATTTCGGCCAGATGCGCGACCTCATGTGCGGCGACGTAGTGCAGAATATCCGAGGGGGCGAGGATCAGACGCCACGAAAACATCAACCCACCGGTCGAACTGCAAGACCCCCACCGTGAACGCGTATCGCGCAAGGTCAGGCTGGAATAGGGCCGACCCAACATCGCCGCATAATCGTCGCAGGCCTCGGTCAGACGATCCCGCGCCAACTCCTTCAGGAACCGCGCCAAACGCCGGGCTTCTGACCCTTCTGGCACAGCAATCTCGGCATCCCTAAGCATAACACGCCGACCTTCGGCGGGTACGATTCGCCTGTCCCTGCCTTCAACAAGTACAGTTTGACCGAACTCTACGACCGAAGGGTCTGGCCGGTCCTGCAGGTGCTGACGGATCCAGTCCTCTTTAACCTTGGCGAAACTCAACGCCTCTGACTCGGGAACGCCTTTCGGGTAAGTCAACGTAACCCGCCCGTCCAATTGGGAAATCCGCAGACTGATGCGCCGCGCCCTGGCCGATTTGCGCAGCGTCAGCGGCACCGGCGGTTTTCCGGGCAATGCGTGATCCCCCATATGCCTGTTTCTCCTGCTCAAAGGCTTTGACAGTGCCCGCTGCATGTGGCACGTGACCTGAATCATTATTACGACTCACCTGATATCAAGGGGATTTGACATGCCCAAGGAAGAATGGGGCGTAAAGCGTGTTTGCCCGACCACCGGAAAGCGCTTTTACGACCTGAACAAGGACCCGATCATCAGCCCCTACACTGGCGAGATCGTGGAGCTTGAAACCGGCAAAAGCCGGATGATCGCCGCAGACGCGGAAGATGCCGCATCGGCCAAAGCACGCGAGAACGCGTCGGATGAGGATCTGGTTCTGGATGATGACGACAATGTCGACGTTGAACTGGACGATGATCTACTGGACGATGACGACGACAACAACGACAACGTCTCGTTGGACGATATCACCGACATGTCGTCGGAGGACGAAAACTAAAAGCGGTCCGAGGCGGCCCTGACGCCGCCTCAAACCACCCTCGGATGCGGAACAGAAACTTTTAGTCAAAATCCAATTTTGGACTTGCACTCACCGCCGCCGTCTCATAAACGTCCGTCCACCGCAGCAGCGGTACCTGGAAGGGGCCTTAGCTCAGTTGGGAGAGCGCTTGCATGGCATGCAAGAGGTCAGGGGTTCGACTCCCCTAGGCTCCACCAAACAATCAATGCAAGTTGTTGAATTTCAGGCACCTTTCAGCCAATTATTCATATCGTCCCACCCTTTTTTCACCCCTTCGGCGCGCACCAAGTAATAGTAGTAGGCCACGATTCCAGAGCGCTCGCACAAATAGTCTTCTGCGCCGTATCCCACCCACAGGCCTCACCCCCACCGGAAGGACCCGCGTTTTCGAATCGAGTTGAAGCTGTTTAGTGCGCTCTCGGGCGAAGGATCGGAATGCCCGAGAGCGCCAACTGGCCATTGGCCAGGCTATGCCGGATGAGACATCAACCCCATTCCATCCAGCAGTTCTTTACCGAGCGTAGAGCCAACGATCATGCCAGTTAAGTCGGATGACGCCGCGCAGCTTTCGCTTTCGGGCAGCTTTGCAGCGAATGCGTTTACGTCGCTTCATGACCTGCCCCCCGCCGATCTTTAGGCTGGTCGATCGTTTGCTCGCCCATGTGGATCAAACGATGAGCGACTTGTGAAAGGGAAAGTTTAGCCCCTTCTTGCTGAAGGATACGCTTCTGCACGGTCCTAAGCAAAGGTGTGACACCAGTGTGAGACACACTGCAAACCAACACACTACAATAGTGTTTACTATCAGTGCATTAGGCGTTCGGCGGCGTTTCCCCTAGGCTCCACCATCTCACATTTTTGGTTACAGAAATCCGCTAACACCTTGAATGGAAAGGTGATTTTAACGGTTCGATAACCCCTTTCTCGGGAGTATCTAAGGGGTTCCGAAAAGGTCAATCTAAGCACTGTTCGCTTGAGTAGTAAGCTACCGTTTTCATAAAGATTCCAAGGCTTTGACAGAAATTCCAAGGCCGGTTCGATAGACTTCTCTCGCCTGCCTTTCGGAAGCACGATTTGGTCAACTCTCTCGGTGAGCAGGATTTTCTCGCGCTCAAGCTTGTCTATACATCCACACAGGACATTCGCCGCTATTGCATTGTTGATCTTATCAAACGACAGCAATGCGCAATAGGCTGTCCTTCAATGGACACACCCAAAACTCAAGCTAACACCGGTTCTCATTCCTGCATTTGGTTTACGGCCGTCTGAAATGCGGGCAATGCGTTTTCTATCATTTCGTCAGTAGCGGTAAGACAAATACGAAAATCCGTTGGGCGATCAAAGACTGTTCCGGGCATCACGTAGATTCCACATTTTTGAAGAAATTCGGCAAAAGCATCGCTGTCTCCGCCCGGGGCTCGCCCCCATAGATAGAAGGTACCCTCTGGCTGCGTCATGTTGTACCCCCACTGACCCAATGCGCCAAGCACTCGCTCACGACGACGAGCTAACGCAGCAATGTCGATTGAGACGTTTTCAAGGTCCGGCAGCGCGTAGATCAACGGAGCATCTGGAACATTCCAACCATCCGCCATCTGTACGGCAAACCGTAGAGCTTGAAGCTCTTTTCGTTCCGCTGCAGGTAAGGTTGGAGAGATCGCAAGGTAACCAAGGCGCAGCCCAGGTGCGAGGAGAATCTTCCCGTAAGAGTAGTCGATCAGCGTGTGCGGATAGACAGCAGCCGGGGTCGTAAAGCCAATGCCGTCGAACCGAATGCGGCGGTAAGGTTCGTCAGACAAAATCCAAATTCGATGACCGATCTCGGCAGACTTAGCCTCGAGCAGATCAGCGAGCTTTTGCAGATCAGAACGCGAGTAAATGCGACCTGTCGGATTGTGAGGCGTATTAACAACCACGATCTTAGTACGCGGGGTAATTGCACCGGCAATGGCCTCCAGGTCGAGGTCAAAATTTTCTGGGTCCAGAGGCACCGGTACCTCTTTGACGTCGGCCGCGGCCAGCATCGGCCCATAACAGAACCAGCCCGGCAATGGCACGATGCATTCGTCACCGGGTTCAAGAAGCATGGTGAAACACATCTTGATCGCCCCAAAGGCGCCTTTGGTCAGCGCAATATCTTCAGCCTCGAAAGGTAGACCCAATTCCTCAGACAACGCGCCCGCCAGAAACGCACAAGGGTCTGCTTCATTGGTCTTGTATGCGAACCAGTCCACACTCTGAGGTTCGGCGTGTGTCTTCAGCGCATCAATGAGTTTGGGTAGAGGCATTTCGTGCGGGTTGCCAAATGTGAAATCAGCGACCGCAGGCGTTTCTCTCACCGCTGCATGGTAGGATGTAAAGAAGGATTCGACTTTCCGGATTGATCGCGCGGCTGCGTTGGCGCGTCGGGCAGTTGCAGACATAGAATTCTCCCCACTACGATTTCGGCGGTGCTAGCCCACCAGGAACTAAGGCGGTGTCGAACAAATTAGGGGTACCAGAACCAAGTCGATTTTGCAGCATCTTTCACCGTTTGACTTGCGCAACGCCGACATTCACGCCGTGAGGCTATTTCTTTTTTTGCCTCGGTGTCGGTATCAACCAAATGAACCAACCCAACGTGTCTGACGTCAGCGCCAATGGGACAGTTTAGGTTGATTTGATAAGAGAGGGTTTCTGGCACATCGTAGCCACCAAGGAGTGGAGATGAGACAGAAACCGGGAACCAAGCGGAGCCACGGCGAGAAGGTAGTAAAAGACATCCGCCGTGCCACGCGCAAGCAGTATTCAGCAGAAGAGAAGATCAGGATCGTGCTGGACGGCCTGAAGGGCGAGGACAGCATTGCAGAGCTGTGCCGCCGTGAAGGCATTGCCCAGAGTTTGTATTACAGCTGGTCCAAGGAGTTCCTTGAGGCTGGCAAGAAACGCCTTGCCGGTGACACCGCGCGTGCAGCGACCTCGACCGAGGTCAAAGATCTGCGCTGTGAGGCACGCGATCTAAAGGAGGTTGTCGCTGAGCAGACCCTGGAACTGCGGCTTCTCAAAAAAGCATGCTCGGGGATGGGGACGACGACGAATGAGGTATCTGTTACCCGGCAGTCGCTGCTTGCAGCGATGAAAGGGCGCATCCGAAAAGCTTGAGATCATCCGCCTCGTCGAAGGGTCTCATCTCCCGACCAGGCGTACGTTGGACAAGTTGGGCATCCCCAGAGCCACCTTCTATCGCTGGTATGACCGGTATCTGTCGGGTGGTCCTGAGGCGCTTGAGGATCGTAGTCCCAAGCCGTCACCGGTCTGGAACCGCATTTCGCAGCCGATGCGCGAGAAGATCAAGGATCTGGCTCTGAAGGAAAGTGAGCTGTCTCCGCGTGAGTTGGCTGTCCGCTTCACTGACACCGAAAAGTATTTTGTGTCAGAGGCTTCG
>NZ_JAKRGB010000031.1 GCF_022347725.1 Ruegeria sp. Ofav3-42 | reverse complement strand
TTCTCACGACACTGCTTATGCTCCCCCATGATCCCCAACGGATACTGAACAGGCATCTCCCACCCAGCAAAATCAACCAACTTACCGCCCAACTCAACGTGTAAATCGTAAAGAGGCGTGCGTTTCAATGCGTTAGACATGGCAGAGACCTTTCTAAAGACCTTGATAAAATCGCCGCGTTAATCGCAACGTAAGTTTGTGCTGCCGTAACTTGACACCAAGGTTCCTAGTACTGTGCAGCAAGTCAACAGGATTGAACCGTCAGCCATCAATCGGCCCCCAAAAGCTGGCGTCGCAAAAAGGTGTATACGGCCGCATACGGGGGCCATGTATCCTATAGGAAACTTTTTTCCGTTAGGCAACATTGGGCACACTGATCCATGGGCGATATTCTGCGGCGTACCGACACATCCGAGCCAAGGAATTGATTTTTGTCAAAGTCCTGCCGAACCGCTCTGGTCCCTGACCCGAACCTGCCCTAAGACTTCGCGCAAGAGGGGACGCCATGGCACATATAACACTGGTGCGTCACGGGCAGGCAAACACCGCTGCGCGAGACGAAGCAAACTATGACAAGCTCAGCGATCTGGGTCATCAGCAGGCGCGTTGGCTGGGCGCACATCTGCAGGACACGCAATCGTTTTATCCACGCGTCTTTTGCGGAACCCTTTCACGGCATGTGGAAACTGCGGCGAGCATGGGTCTGCCCGAGCCGACGCGTGACCCCCGCCTCAACGAGATCGAATACTTTAACATTGCAAAGCTGTACGAAGAGCAGCACGGCGTCGCGGTGCCAACCGACCGTGAAGGGTTTGTAGAACACCTGCCCCGCACGTTCGCAGCCTGGGCCCGGGGCGAGATCGAGGATACGCCAGAGACGTTCGAAGAATTCGAATCCCGTGTCTCGGACGCACTGCGCGACATCGGAACAGATGGAGGGCCAGCCATTGTCGTGACCTCGGGCGGGTTGATTTCGATGGTCGTGCGGCAGGCGATGGGACTGGACATACCGGCAATGGCAAGGGTGGCTCTTGCCATCATGAATACCTCAATGCATCGTCTGCACCCGATTGGCGCGCAGCTGAGTCCTGTCCTGTTCAATGCGGTTCCGCATCTTGAAGCGCCCGACAGGCAGTTTGCGCAGACGCATCTGTAAACCAAGTTCGGAGGACCACTGATGCAGCTTTATTATGCCCCTCGTACCATTTCGGTGGCCGTTGCCATCGCTTTGGAGGAAGCCGGCCTTGAATATGAGCCGGTTCGCCTGGATTTCGCCGAAGGGGAACAGACCAAACCGGCATACAAGCAGATCAACCCAAAAGGCCGGGTGCCGGCTTTGGTCGTTGACGGTGGTATCCTGACCGAAACCGGTGCATTGCTGGAATACGTCGCTGCGGTAGCACCGGCAGCGGGTCTGGTGCCCGAGGACCCGGTGATGGCCGCCCGGATGCGCGAAGTCATGTACTATCTGGCCTCGACCATGCACGTGAACCACGCGCACAAGCTGCGGGGTCACCGTTGGGCTGACAAGAAAGCCAGTTGGAAAGACATGACCGACAAGGTCGCGCAGACAATGACGGCGTCCTGTGAATACATCGTGTCGAATGGTCTGCGCGGGCCATTCGTGCTGGGCGATACGGTTTCACTGGCGGATGCGTATCTGTACGTGGTGTGCAGCTGGCTGGAAGGTGACGGCGTGGATGTCCCGGCCTTTCCCAAAATTCTCGCTTTCCGCGAGGCGATGGAAGCACGCGCCTCGGTTCAGGCGGTCCGCGCCGCCGGTATGCTCTGATTAAAGGACGACGCATGACACATCTCTGGGTCCGGGCAGAACAGCGCCCGAACGAAGAACGGGTTGGACTGACGCCCGACGGGGCTGCGGCTCTGATTGCAGCAGGCATTCGTGTAACAGTCGAGGAAAGCCATGTTCGCGCTATCCCGATCGATGGATATACGGCGGTGGGATGCGAGGTCGCGCCCGAGAATTCCTGGCCCGATGCACCGCAGGATGCGATCATCTTCGGTCTGAAGGAACTGCCTGAAGACGGCACGCCCCTGCCCCACCGTCATATCATGTTCGGGCATGCCTACAAGGGACAACACTCCGGTCGCGCCCTTTTGGAACGGTTCAAGGCGGGTGGCGGTACCCTCTATGACTTGGAATACCTCGTCGACGAAAATGGCCGCCGCGTCGCGGCCTTTGGGTACTGGGCGGGTTACGCCGGCGCTGCGGTGACACTGAAGACATGGGCAGCGCAACAACGGGGTGAGGAATGTCCGCCCGTGGGTGTGTACCCCGGCAAAGACGCGCTGAACGCGGAATTACTGGCGGAACTGGACGCCACCGGTGCGGATCGCCCCCGCGCCATCGTGATCGGCGCTTTGGGCCGCGTCGGCACAGGTGCCGCCGATCTGTGCGAAGCAATGGGCGTCGCAGTCACCAAATGGGACATGGCCGAAACCGCCTGCGGCGGACCTTTCCCCGAAATTCTGGATCACGACCTGTTCCTGAACTGCATCTTCGCCCGTCCCGGCACGCCGGTCTTTGTGCCGCGCGAAGCATTAGCCGCCCCGCGTGGCCTGACGGCCATTGGCGATGTCGCCTGCGACCCGGACAGCGATTACAACCCGGTGCCGGTCTATGACCGCGCCACTACGTGGGACGCACCTGCCCTGCGCGTGGCGACCGACCCGGTGATGGACGTCATGGCGATCGACAACCTGCCGTCGATGCTGCCGGTCGAAAGCTCGGAAGACTACGCGGCACAGTTGTTGCCCACCTTGCTGACCCTGACCGATCTGGACGGCGGCGTCTGGGGCCGGGCGGCAGAGACTTACAAAACTCATATCGAAGGGATCTGAACGATGACGATTCACTGGTGTGGCACCGGCCTGTCGGCCATCCCCGGCCTGCGTCGCCTGATCGAAAACGGGCAAAAAGTCACCGTCTGGAACCGGACTGTCGACAAGGCAAGGGCCGAGGTCGGCGACCTGACCGACGACATCCGCGCCTTCGACATCGACGCTCTGGCTGCGGTGCTGGAAAAGGGCGACGTCATCGTCTCGATGCTGCCGGGCGATTGGCATGTGCCTCTGGCCGAGTTGGCGATTTCGAAAGAAGCCAATTTCGTCTCATCCTCTTACATCGCACCCGAGATGCGCGCGCTGGACGACAAAGCGCGCGAAGCTGGCGTGGCGCTGGTCAACGAGGTTGGGCTGGACCCGGGCATCGATCACCTGATGGCGCACGCGCTGGTCGCAGACTACCGTGCCTCGGACGCGTTTGATCCGCAGAACCACCTGAGTTTCATCTCGTATTGCGGCGGCATCCCGAAGAACCCCAACCCGTTCCGCTACAAGTTCAGTTGGTCGCCGCTGGGTGTCCTCAAGGCGCTGCGCTCGCCGTCCAAATCGATCCGCGACTATGCCCCGCTGGATGTCGCCCGCCCGTGGGATGCAATCAGCAGCTATATCGCGCCCCTGCCGACGCCCGAAAGCTTTGAGGTCTACCCGAACCGCGACTCTCTGCCGTTCATGACAGAGTACCAGTTCGAGGATCACTGGACCGTCAAGGAGTTCGTTCGCGGCACCCTGCGCCTGAATGGCTGGGCCGACGCATGGTCGGATGTATTTGCCGAGATCGAATCCCTCTCCGGCCCCGAAGGCGATGCCCGGCTGAAAGAGATGTCCGACCAGTTCTGGGACGAAAACGCCTATGATGAAGGTGAACCGGACCGCGTAGTTCTGTGCGTTGGACTGAAGGCAGAAAAGGACGGCATCCCTGTCTGGCACAAGACCTATGTGATGGACGCCTGGGGCGACGCGCGCGGCACGGCTATGGCGCGTCTGGTCTCGATCCCGGTTTCACTGGCCGTTGAAGCCGTATTGAACCGGGCAATCCCCGTAGGTGTGCACGCAGCGCCCAGCGATCCTAAACTGGTCGCCGACTGGATGGCCGAGATCGATAAGCTGGCACAGCATTTGCAAGTTGTGGATCACCTATAATTTGCTGCTGGCACCGCCCCGGCCACATTCGGGGTGGTGCCTTCAATTCAAAGCAGCCTGCGCCAGATCAACAAGATTTCTACGCAGCTCTAGCCCCCAGATGTATTCGTTCATTAACTTCAACTGCGCCTCATCGGCATGACCGTCTGGAAGCACAAACAAACCGCCACTCACACATTCGAACACGCGATTTTCTAAGACAAACCGCGCCGCTGAATCTGAGGGGAAGTCTGTCAGAACCGACATTGCTGGCCCAAATAAAATCGCCTGCAGCGTCACCTTGGCGTGCACACCACCCTTCTCAAAGTACTCATCAAGGTTTTCGTAGCCTGATTCCCGAGCCATCGTCTCGACAAACTTTGGATATTGTTCACCCCATTTCCGTATTGCTTCGTCGCAGCTCAAAACAGGATAGCTGGCGCGCCGCTCCGGAAACAGTGGCGGGCAGTCAGGTCCGGCTTCTCGACACGCCTCGAAGAACTTTCTGCGTTGATACGCATTACCGGGATCACGCCTTACCGCCTGGGCGAATGCCAGGGCGGATTCTCGATACTCTTTCGCACGCAATTTGAAATAGCCTGAATATCTCCAGGCCCAGGCCCCTACGTCAAAATTGGTGACAGCATTATCAACCAGAACTTCCAGATCGTCCCAACGGCCCATACTCCGCAACAGTTTGGCTTTTGTTTCCAGTGAATAATCATCACCAGGCGCCAGAGCCAACGCTTTGTCTATGGCCACCAAGGCCGGCGGATAGTCCTTCGCGCGGGCATAAATCAACGCTTTCCATTACCACGGCACCTGGCTTTCCGGATCGGCAGTTATTGCCAGTTCGACCTCCTCCAACGCTGCTGTGCGATCCCCCTGCGAGAGGTAAACACGCATCTTGTGCCGATAAACAAGGGATCGGCTCGAGGGTTCCCAATCTTTCCAGTTCAACAAGTCATCACAGGCCGCCAACGCGGTCTGCGGATCTCCGGAGCTTTGGCTGTAAACGGATACCAGTTCACGGCGTTTTTCTCCAAGGAAGAGCAGCGCGCCAGTCGCCAATATGACCAGAATGGTTAGCACTCTGACGAAAGAAAACCTGCGTTTCGGGGCTTGGGAAATGGGATCCGATTTCATGCAAACAACCAGATGTATATTTGCCAAAGCCTTGGATGACAATTTTGGAGTTGTCCATGGCACCCGCGTTCCTACCCCATTGCAATTTCTGCGGCACGTGGCATTTTGGTTCGCGTGTCTAATTTCACTTCTGGTGTGCGGATAGATGCACGAAAGGAAAAGGCCACACCGAACTGCGTCGGAATGGCCTTTGCGGTCTGAAATAGGCAATTGCCTTCAGATGTAGCGGCGGATCGTATCCTCGATGTCGCTGCGGTTTATGCCCAGCTCTGACAGCTCCTGATCGGAAAAGCCGTTCAGATACTGTGCAGCGCGGACGATGTCGGCGCTGATCGCACGTATTTGCATGGCCCGGTCGAACAACAGCAGCGCACTTTCCGAAGGGGCCGGTTGCTTGCTTGGGGGGATGACATCAAACATTACTTGTTACCTCCTGGATGAGTTACACGGCTGCCTTTCGCAGGCAAATCATCACTGCCGATAAGGGGCACCGTGATAAACGCTCTGATATGCGCGCTGCTTGATTTCATCCCGAGGGACGCCGATGTCACGCAACTGACGGTCGCTCAACTGTTCGAGCTCGCGCACGGTTTTTGCGAAGATATTGCGGCGGAATTGCTCGGTTCTTGCTTCCGCGTAATCTGCAAACATGGTGGCAAATACATTGCGGTTCGGTTTTACGGTCTGTGTGGCTTGCATTGTCTTCTCCTCCTGATTTTGAATTGCGGTTTCAGTCACAACTCAAATAAAGGAACCGGTTCTTAAGGAGAGGAAACCGTAGCATTAAGGTCTGTTAACACGCCCATCGGCGCGTTGAACCCTGGCTGGGTTTGGTCAGCTTGCAGACGTCGGGATCAAGGTCTGCACTTAAATGCGGGATGGGGGCGGCGTCCGAGACAGGGAGCACGTGTCTACAATGTCATTGAACGCCGTGAAACGAAATGGGCCGCCACACAGTGCGTCGTGCAGCGGCCCAAGGGGGTTTTAGACGTTGTCCGGGTTCGGCACGATCAGCGTCGGGATTTTTGACCGGCGCAGAACGCGCTTGGCCACCGTGCCGAGGAACGTGTGCGAAAAGCCGTGGTCATGTGCGCCCAATACGATCAGGTCACATCCCATCTCGACCGAGCGCCTCAGGATCACCTCAGCCGGGTGTCCGTCGGTGACTTCAATCGAAGTCACCTGGTCACGGATCTTCGCGTCTTCGCCTTCGAACTGCGCCCAGAACTTGGCTTGTCGCTCGGCCAGGACCTTGCGCACCATTTCGTGGCGGCGCTTGGAGGCGGTTCTGCGTGTTTCCTCGTTCAGGATGAACATGTCCATCGTGATCTTGGCGTCCTCGGACAGGGGTTCGTTCACATGCAGGACGTGAATCTCCGCCCCCGTTGCCATCGCAATGCTGGCCGCATTGCGCATGGCGTGACCCGAGTTTTCCGACAGATCGGTAGCGAACAGGATACTTGTCACCATTTGTTTCATATCGTCATCCTTTCAGGTCAGTAGCCTAACAACCTTGGCAGCCATAGCGACAGCTCAGGGAAGAACGCGATGATGAAGATCGCGATTGTATTGGCCGCTGCGAAGGGCAGTGCACGCAGCGAGATCTGCTCGATAGTTATGTTTGAGATGCCCGATGCGATAAACAGGTTCTCACCCAGTGGCGGTGTCTGGAAGCCAATGCCCAGCGTACAGACCATCACCACACCAAAGTGGATCGGGTCGATGCCTACCGAATAGGCCACCGGCAACATCACCGGAACCAGGATCAGGATGGTTGCCAGCGTCTCCATGAACATGCCGACGAACAGCAGGAAGAAGATGATCAGGGCCCAGATCACATAAAGGTTGTCGGTAAAGCTGAGCATCGAGTCCGCGATGATCGCCGGTATCTGGTTTTCCACCAGAAGGCGGCCAAACACGGTCGCGGTGAACAGGATCAGCAGAACGCGGCCGGTCAGCCAGGTTGTGGCTTCAAGCGACTGGAACAGCGACTGCCATGTCAGTTCGCGGTAGATGACCACGCCAACGAACAGCGTGTAGAAGATCGCAACGATCGCAGCCTCGGTCGGTGTGAAGAAGCCGGTGTAGATGCCGCCCAGGATCACCAGCGGAGCCATCAGCGACCAGAACCCGCGGTACATCTCGCAACCCACGTGGCGGATCGACCAACCTTCGGCCACACCTTTGTAGCCACGCTTTTTCGACATGAAGAAGTTCAGGATCAGCAAGCTGGTGGCGATCAGGAAGGCCGGAACAAAACCCGCGATGAACAGTTTCGAGATCGAGACCGACTGGAAGGTGCCGAATTTCTCGACCGCTTCGATTGGCGGTGCCATACCGAGCGCGGCAATGCCGAAGATCACCATCGGGATGGAGGGAGGAATAATAATCCCGAGGCCGCCGGAAGAAGCGGTAATCGCAGAGGCATAGCCGCGCTCATAGCCACGGTCGATCATTGCTGGGATCATCAGCATCCCCACGGCCGCGGTTGTTGCCGGGCCCGAGCCCGAAATAGCGCCGAAGAACAGACAGGCCATAACCGTCGCCGCCGAGATACCGCCGGTGAACGGACCGGCGAGACTTTCCGCAACATTGATCAGGCGTTTTGAGATACCGGCCGCCTCCATAAGGGCACCGGCAAGGATAAAGGCAGGAAGCGCCATAAGCGGGAACGCACCCACCGAGGTAAAGGCGATCTGCACGAATTTGATTGGGTTATCGCCCAGATACAGGAACGAGAACAGCGAAGCCACGCCCAGAGCAACCGTGATCGGTGCACCTATGAGCAGCAGCAGAAGAAACGATCCAAACAGGATTGTGACGATTTCGGATTCCATGGTTTTTCCTCCCTGCCTCAGTCGTGCTTGGCTGCTTCGGTGGCAGCTTTGATTTCATCGAGGTCAATCTGATCGGGATCGTGGATGTCTTCACCCTTGACCAGGCGCAGGTAGTTCACCTGAATGATGCGGACGGTCATCAGCGCGAAGGCGATGGGCAGCACCATGTAGACATACTTCATCTCAATCCCCAGGGTCTGGGATTTCCAGAACTTGTTCATCTTGTTGAAGACAAAGTCGGTCGCCAGATACAGGAAGTAGACGTTGAAAAAGAGCCAGAAGAGATCGGCAAAAGCCTCGATATACTTGATGTAGCGGTCGGGCAGGAACTTGAACTGGAATGTCACCCGGTTATGCGCACCCTTCAGGGCGGCGTAGCTGGCGCCGAAATATACGAACCATACGAACATGTAGACCGAGAGTTCCTCGATCCAGCTGATCGAAAAGCCGAAGACTTCGCGCGCGATGATTTGTGCGAACAGCAAACAGACGAAGCCGGATAATAGGACCCGGCAGATGACACTTTCTATATTGTCCAGAAATTTCCAGAACATATCGGAATTCCCTCCTCCCTGAGATGAAAAGAGCGCCGAAGCGCTCTTTTCTTTTATCGCTCTGCGGCGATTATTGCTGGACCGGGTCGCGACCGATGGCTTCGAGAACTGCGTTCAGCTTGTCGACACCGCCGATGGACTCGTAGAACTGAGGCCAAACAGCAGTGGTTGCCAGTTCGATGAACTCGGCTTCGTCGTTCTCAGGATCGACGATTTCCATACCTTTTGCGATCAGCTCTTCCTTGATCGCAGCTTCCGAGTCGCGCAGGAATTGTGCGGACTTGGCGGTTGCTTCCTGACCTGCTTCCAGGATGAGCGCCTGATCTTCTTCGCTCAGGCTCTGGAACACTGCTTCAGAGATGATCAGCGGCTCGATCGAGAAGATGTAGCGCAGGTTGGTGACGTGGTCCTGTACTTCGTAGAACTTCATCGCGTTGATGGTCATGTACGGGTTGTCCTGACCGTCAACAACTTTGGTCTGCAGACCGGTGAAGGTTTCCGACCAGGCCATTGGCGTCGGGTTGATGCCCCAGGACTTGTAGGTTTCGATCATGATCTCGTTCTTGGGAACGCGGATAACCAGATCCTGCAGGTCGGCAACCGAAGTTACAGGCTTCTTCGAGTTGGTCAGGCGACGGAAACCGGTATAGGTCCACGCGATGATGCGAACACCTGCGTCACGCAGGGTGTTTTCGGTCAGTTCCTGACCGATCGGGCCTTGCGTTAGCGTTTCCGCGTCTTCCAGCGACAGGATGACGTAGGGCAGAGTGAACACGCCAACCGAAGGCGAGAACGGCGTGACGTTGTTGATCGCCAGCAGCGACATGTCCAGCGTGCCAATGGCCGCTTCGTTCACGGTGTCCTGTTCGGAACCCAGCTGACCGTTCAGGAACAGCGTACCGGTGTGCGCGCCACCGGACTTCTCCTCGAGTGCTTCGACAAAGAACTTGCCGGTTGCTTCCTGCGGGCTGCCCGCACTGTCGCCAACCGCGATCTTGAAGTTCTTTGCGTCTGCTGCGCCCGCAACCATCAGGGCCGCCACGGATACGGCGGCAGTCATGGTGCCAAGCTTTTTGATGAATGACATAGATGTCCTCCCAGTTTTATCAGGTTTCGAGGTGCGCGCCGTTCTGGGGAGAGATGAACGGTCCGATTCTGCCTCGGCCCCAAGAGACTAGCTCGTGATGGGTGTTTCTATGTTGCTATTCTTTGCGCGATAGGTTTCATATATATCAAACCTTATGAACTGGTGGGAAAATGGTTGCATCACGCATCGGCGACAGCGACATCCGATTGCTGAGGGTTTTTAAAACGGTTGTCGAAAGCGGCGGATTATCTGCGGCCGAAGTTGAACTGAACATCGGTAAATCAACAATTTCAAAACACATTACCGATCTGGAACTGCGGCTGGGCCTGAAACTCTGCAATCGAGGGCCTGCGGGATTTTCTCTGACCGAAGACGGAGCAAAAGTTCTGCAGGCGGCAGATCACCTGCTGGTGTCGGTGTCGCAGTTCCGAAATGAAGTGAGCGAGATCAAGGAACAACTGGGAGGAACGATCCGCATCTCGTTGTTCGACCAATGTGCGTCGAACCCGGATTCTCGCCTTGCACGTGCCATTCATCGTTTTAACGAAGCCGCACCGTCGGTTCAGATCGAATTGTCGCTGGAGCCGCCGAACGTCATCGAGACCATGGTCATCAGCGGCCAGCTCGACATCGGCATCATTGCATTGCACCGCCCGTCCACGAGCCTTCACTATGCGCCTTTGTATGGTGAAAACATGTTCCTTTATTGCGGTCGGGAGCACCCCTTGTTCCAGATGCCTGATCACGAACTGAAGACGAGTGATCTGCTTGCGTTCAACTATGCTGGGCTCAGCGTGAACTCACCCAATCTGATCGTTGGTCAACAACTGGGGTTTCGCCGTTCCGCCAAGGTTCAGAACGAACAGGCGCTGGCTATTCTTATTCTGTCGGGCCGTTACCTCGGCTATCTGCCAGACCACCTTGCAAAGAGCTTTGTTAACCAGGCACAAATGCGGAAGGTCCTGCCGAACGAGACCCAGTATCGCACCCGATTTGCCGCGGCCACCAGAAAACAGCCAGAGCCCACGCGCGTGACGAAGTTGTTTCTGGACGTATTGCTGAGCGAACACTCAAAGACATAACACTGACCAAAACCCGCCGCGTCGTTCTCAATTGCTTCGGACGCCATCAGCGACTGCCCAGAGACTATCCTCGTTGATCTGCGGGATCTTGTCCTGGCGTTCACACGCGGTGGATCAGGTCATGGGGCGGCCGTATGAATTTCTGACAAAGCGCGCTGACTGGTCTGGCGAAACAGCCTGACTTTGTTGCCATGCATAAATGGCTTGCACTGAAGGGTTTGCGTCTGTTCCGGTGTTTTGGCTGTCGAAAAGCGGCGCAAAGGCAGGGAATTGATCAGTGCCCAATATATCCATGCTTTCGCTCCAGACCGGGCATTCTTTTATCGCAGCCGCCAATCTCTTGTGAATTCCCGCCATCGCCCTTGCACGGGTTTTCTTCCCTCCCAAGTCAGCCTCATACTGAAGAGGCCGCGAAATGATTGACGACGAACCCCAGCCGGTAAAGTACTACAACCAGCATGACATCTGGACCCTCGACCCCACACCTGCGGACAAACAGGTGTACGATACCTTTTCCGCAGGCGTGGTTGACCTGTTGCAGGTACTGGACGACAACAAACCGATGCTCTCACGGGATGTCTACGCCAGACTATTTGCCTCATTGTTGGAGCTGTCCCGCGTTTTGGGAGAGTACGAAGATAGTTGGAGGCCAGACTATCAGGCTTAAAGCGAGCCCCCCTTCCTGCGGGGGTGAGAGTTGGGTAGCGGCACCTTCTGAAAACCGCCACGGTTGCATGAATTTGAATATTAAATATCGTATCCGCAAAGGGAGGATCACCCGATGCGGATGGAATTTCTGGCAATCACGATCTCAGTGTTTGCAACAGCGTTAAATGCGCAAACCTACGACGTCGTCATCCTCAATGGCCGGGTCATGGACCCTGAAACAAGTTTCGACGCCATAGCCAATGTTGGCATATCAGGCGGCTGGATCGTCGAAATCACAGACGAACTCATTGAAGGTGAAGAAACCATTGATGCGACCGGGCATGTCGTTGCTCCGGGTTTCATTGATCTTGAACAACACGGTCTTGATCCCTGGGGTATCAAGGTCAACTTGCGCGATGGCGTCACCACGCAGATGGATTTTGAACTTGGCGCCCTGAACATCGATGAATGGTACGCAAAGCGAAAGGGCACAACGCAGGCAAACTTTGGCACGGTCGTCGGTCAGGAATATGCCCGCATGCGTATCCATGACGGGATGACTCTTGAAGGCCCCGACGTTTCCATGCCCCTGACACTGTCCGTGCATCGTGCGCAAGCCGCCGAGGACGGCATCGATGGCTGGTCTGCAACCAAAAGCACACTGGATCAGATGAATCAGATCACGCAGATTCTGGATGAAGGGTTGCGGCAGGGCGCCATCGGCATTGGCTCAACAATTGGGTATGCCAGAGAGGGCATCACGACCTATGAAATGCTCGAAGCCCAAAAGATCGCTGCAAAGTATGGCCGCCTGACGTCCGCACACCACCGGTTTCATCCCAGCGCGTCGACTCCAACGGAATCGCAAACCGGCGTCAATGAACTTCTGGTAAACGCGATGGTGCTGGATGCGCCTCTGCATATCCACCATGACAACGACTATGGGTGGTGGGAAAATCAGGAAAAGATGCAGATGGCCCGCGCGAAGGGATACAACGTCTGGTCCAGCTACTACCCTTGGACGGCAGGTTCGGGGAATTACGGCGCTTCGATCGTCGCACCGGCCAATTGGGAAGACAATATGGGCTATAAGTACGAAGAAACGATCTTCGACCCTCAGCTCGACCGTTATGTGACCCGTGAAGAGTTCGAGGAATTTGCCGCGACCGAACCCGGTCGCACCCTGATCGCTTTCAGCCCACCGCGGGAACAATGGCTGTTGGACTGGATTAAGATACCTGGTTTTGCCGTGTCGGGGGATGGCATGCCAAGCCTCAATTCCAAAGGTGAGCCGTTAACATGGGACTCGCCGTACGAGGACTATGCCGGGCACCCAAGATCCGCCGGAACTCATGCAACCGTCCTGCGTTTGGCGCGCGAGAACGAAGTGCCGCTTATCTTCACCCTGGCACAACTCAGCTATTACCACGCCAAATTCCTTGGCGACACCGGTCTTCAGGCAATGAAAGTGCGTGGCCGGATGCAGGAAGGCATGGTTGCTGATATCACGATTTTCGACCCCGAGACTGTCTCTGAACAAGCAACCTATTCGAATGGCAGCAATGGCCTGCCATCCACCGGGATACCTTTTGCATTGGTGAACGGAGAGATCGTCGTTCGGGACAGCGTCGTTCAAAAGGACGTTTTTCCCGGGCAGGCAATCCGTTTCCCGGTCGAGGACGCCGGCAAGTTTGAACCCGCTTCGCGCAAGCAATGGCTGAACACATTTGCCATCGATAGCGGCGGGGCACGACCGACGTTGATCGAAGACATCACCGATGACGAGGCGTACCTGCCCCCTGCTGAACCTGCGCCGACACGCCTTGCCGGGCTGCCGCCAGCGCAAAGCGCCGTACAGGACTGGTTTGCTCAGGCCAACGGGTTTGACGACTCGCAACTGTTCCTATGTCGCGTTCACGGGGTTCTTGAGGATCGGGCCACGGCGCAAAGTGACTGGGCCGAGGCTGTTCTGGCGAAATGGGGAGGTGATACATCCGACCGGTTCGATCCATTGCTCTCAAGATAGACCGAGCGCGCCAAGCAATCTGTAATCGACCGAAGCCTTGCCGCCAAAGACGCTGTGCGTAACAAAACCACTTGCTGGGACAAATTTGATATTCCTAAGTTGGTGGGGTTTGTAACTTTAGACTTCAGGCGAGGTAAAATCCAATTACCGAGACTTTCTTTGATCCAACCGAGAGCATCATGCTTCCACCGAGCGCCCAAAAAGCGATTGATCACGTGCGCCGCAAATCTAGTGGTCCGCCAGTTCCGGATCATTTTCAAGTAACACTGAACTTCCATCCGGACGCGTTGCATGGAAATGAGTGGATGATTGAGGTGCTCGCGCGTGAATGCGTTTATCGATCACAGTTCGAAACCGGAAACAGCAATGGCGGTCTGACAGCGCATCCCGGAGGGGATCGGTGGGATTGGGAAAGCCGCATATTCGGAGCGGCATACGATAATGTCGAACCCTCACAGCGACCCAAATACGGCGCGTTGAACCATTTGGGGTTTGAAACAGGCGGTTCACCCCGCTTTGGGTCCTGTCATCTTCGATTGCGACCCCACGTCCTGTCACGCTCAACCTATTGCTATCCTGACAGCTATTTCGACCCGACCAATTTCGGTGTGGCCGACCGGATGAGTTTGATTTCGCTGGCAGCGCATAACGATCTGTCTTTGGACGAACTGGACGACTACATTGAAGCCCATGTTCATGGCCCTCTGGTCCTGGCTGAGGATGTCGAGGCTGCCGTATTGGACCCAAGTTACAGAGATACCGAAATCGAGGTTGCAGCGCAGAAACTAGAGTGCCCGATCGAATGGCATTCCGGTTATCGGTTGAGCGCGGATTGTATTACCGATTGCATTGGGTTTCGTGGCCAGAGTGCTGCTGACATGGCCGTCTCTCTTGTCGAAAACGATAGTCTGGCGCCCCGGCAAATCGGACTGGCCCGAAAGAATCGCGGGGCAGATCCACAATTACTGAAACGGGTCTGGCACTGTGTGGCTAGGTTCGGAAAGCTGAACAGTCAGTGATCACCTCTGGATCGGTTTTTTGACTTGAAACGCGAAGCTCTGACGGAAACCGGCTTCGTTGGCTGCAGCTGAATACGCTGCGATGACGGCCGACGGGTTCGCGCTGGTCAGCAATTCCTACCGACCGGAGAGAGTTCTGGCATTTGCGTGAAAACAATTCACCATCTCCCCCGAATAATTGAATTTTCGAACGCCCGGTTTTCGCGTCTAATATCCGGGCATGGGAGAGAGAATGGCGCGACGTTCGACAAAGCGGCAGAACCAGATATCCGGCACCGACCATTCAGGTGCCACGGAATTCTATGCTGGCGGCAAATTACGCCCCCTGTCAGAGCAGGACGTCAACAGGATCGTGGACCATGCGTTTGACATCCTGGCAACCGTTGGCATGGCCGGGCTGCCAGAGCAAGCCGCTAACAGGGCGTTGGCCCGCGGTGCACAACGGCGCGGTGATGGCAGGCTATGTTTCCCGAAAGAGATGGTCCTGCGCGCCCTTGCCAACGCAACCAGACATGTGAACTTGCCGGGGTTTTTCACCGGACGTGATCTGAGGATAGGTGGCGGAACCGTACACATTGGCACTGGCGGTGCGGCCGTACAGGTATTGGATGGTACAAGCCATACATACCGCGACAGCCATTTAGAGGACCTTTACGATCTGATGCGTGTTCTGGACGCATCGCCAAACATCCATTACGGGCTGCGCCCGGTCGTTGCCCGCAACCTGTCGGACCCGTTCGAACTGGACATCAACTCGGCCTTTGCCTGTATGAAAGCAACGTCCAAACCAATCGGCATCAGCTTTTGTGACGCGGAACACATCGCCCCTATTGTCGAGATGTTCGACCTGGCGCTTGGACATCCCGAAGCATTTCGCGAAAGACCATTTTGCATGGCGGTCATCGTGCACGTCGTGCCCCCGCTGACCTTTGCTGCGGAAGGCGTCCAAATGCTCGAAAAGGCGTTGGAGGCCGGTATGATCCCGCAGATTTGCTCGGCCGGGCAGGCCGGTGCGACCAGTCCCGTTACCCTGGCAGGGGCGCTGGCGCAGGGGTTGGCGGAATGCCTTGCCGGGCTGGTCGTGGTCGATGGAATTCAACGGGGTGCGCCCTGCATCTATGCTCTGATGCCATTCATCTCCGATTTGCGCACAGGCGCAATGAGCGGCGGTGGCGGCGAGGCAGCCATCGCCAACGCGGCTGCGGCCCAGTTGCTGGCGCATGTCGGACTGCCATCCACGGTATCCGCAGGCATGACGGATTCCAAACTGGTGGACGCACAGGCCGGGTATGAAAAGGGCTATACAGTCGCCCTGGCCGGGCACGCAGGCGCGGACATGATCAACCTTTCTGTCGGGATGCTGGGTTCGATCATGGTCGCCAGCCCCGAGGCAATGGTCATCGACGATGACATGTGCGGGGCCATCCTGCGATCGATCAAAGGAATAGACGTGTCGGATGCCACACTTGATCTGGCAGCCGTTGAACGCGTGGTCACTCAGGACGGGCACTATCTGGGCGAAGCCGAGACGTTAAACCGGATGAAATCCGACTATTACTACCCCACACTCGCCGACCGGCAAAGCGTAGATGATTGGATCGATGCGGGCAGGCCCACAGTCTGGGATCGAGCGCAGCAACGGGTCTCAGAAATTCTGGCAGGCCCGCCACCCACTCATGTAAGCGCCACCGCCGAAGCACGCATTCGTAAACGATTTCCCATTCGCCTTGAACAATGAAAGGAACCCAGATGCACGTATTTCGCAGCATGATCATCGAGGCCGTGATCGATCAAGTCTGGTCCGCAGTTCGCAGATTTGATGGCGTTGCAGCCTGGAATCCGGGCGTGGATCGGGCTGAGTTGGAAAATGGTGCTCCGACTGCCACAGGGACGATCCGATCTCTGTTCATTCCGGACGGGTCCATCTTTCGTGAAACCCTGCTGGCGCATTCGGACGCCGAGCATTTCTATACTTACGACATTCTTGAATGCCCCCTGCCGGTTTCCCACTACGTCGCAACGCACCGGTTCTTACCCATCACACATACCGGCCAGACGCTCGGGGTTTGGGAAAGCTGGTTTGATTGCGCCCCGGCTGATCGCGCCGAGATGGAGAAGATCGTCGGTGATGCGATCTACATCGGCGGCATGACCGGTTTGAACGCGTTCCTGAAAGGAGACTGAAAGTGGCCGATACACTTGCCCCCCGCGCCGTGATCGGCGTCATGACACCGGCGATGAACACCGTCGTCCAACCCGAACTGGAACTGTTGCGCCCCGAGGGCGTGACCAATCAGATGCAACGGTTTCGTCTCGGCGGGGACAATATCTCGGACGACTTGCCGGATGAGGCCGCAAAACTGATGGATTGCAAACCAGCGGCCATCGCCGTTGGTCTGACCACAGATGCAGGTCCGGGCGGTCCGGACAAGCTGAAAGCGCGCTGTCAGGATGTGTCGAACCACGTCGGAGTCCCGGTGTTAGGGGCATCGGGGGCGGACTACGAAGCCCTGAGAACCTTGGGCGCGCAAACAGTTGGCATAGTGACTCCGTTCAGTGCCGAAGTCGACGCTGTAGTCAGGGCCAACACCGAAGCCGCCGGGTTCGAAGTTGTGGCGATCAAGGGCACCGAGGCACCGACCTTACCTGAGATCTGCGAAACATCACTCAGCGATATTCGCGCGGTTTTCGCGCAGGTCGCCGCGTCTGACTGCGATGTCATTCTTCAGGTCGGAACCGCGTTGCCGGTCGTGTCGTTGATTGCCGAGCTTGAGCAGACCCACGGCAAACCCATCGTCGCCTGTAACACCGCCGTCTACTGGCAAACGTTGCGCGCCATCGGGATCACCGACCCAATCACCGGATATGGCAAGCTGTTGGAGCAATACTGAATGCGCACACATGCTGAGGTCGTCGTCATTGGCGGCGGGGCCGTAGGAACCGCTATTCTGTTTCATCTGGCAAAGGCAGGCATCACCGATACCGTCCTGATTGAAAAGAACGAACTGACCGCCGGGTCTACCTGGCACGCCGCTGGCAATATTCCGACCTACGCGAACTCCTGGCTTGGGATGCGGGCGGGCAACTATGCGTGGTCCCTGTACAAGGAAATGGCAGAGGATCCTGAGGCACCGATCACCTATCGGCACACATCGGCAATCTGGCCTGCGCATACGCCTGAACGTATGCAACTATTCCAACATCTCTGCGGTGTTTCGCGATCGGCGGGATTTGAACTATCGATGCTCTCACCCGCAGAGATCGAGCAGATGCACCCCTATTGGCACGCGGACGACTCTGTACTTGGCGGCATTCTGGACCCGTATGAAGGCGACATTGATCCCAGCCAGTTGACGCAGGCGCTTGCCAAACATGCCCGCGCTCTGGGGGCCGAAGTGCGCAGATTTACCCGTGTAACCGGGCTGAGCCAGCGGCCAAATGGGGAATGGGAAGTTCATACGCCCGCTGGCGTACTTGTTGCCGGAACAGTGATCAACGCTGCCGGGTCAAGCGGGGCGAAGGTCGCTGCGATGGCGGGTCTGCACCTTCCCGTGGTCACGCTCGAACATCAGTACATGGTGACAACTGCGTTGCCGCAGTTGGAGGAAGATACTGAACTCTTCCCCCTCATCCGCGACCCGGACATTCGGTTCTATCTGCGCCGGGAACGCAACGCTTTGTTGCTGGGCTCATACGCGCATGAAGGGCGGCCGGTTTGGCAGGATGGTGTGCCCGAGGATTTTGACCACCAGCTGTTTGCCGATGACATTGATGGGATGATGGAGGTGTTCGAAGCCGCCGCATCTCATGTGCCGATACTGGCCGAGGCGGGCGCGCAGCGCTTTGTGAATGGTCCCATCCCTTACGCGCCCGACGCGCTGCCGCTGGTCGGACCGGCGGGCGGGGTACGGAACTTCTATCATGCGACCGGCGTTCAAATCGGGATCACTCATTCTGCCGCGATCGGCAAAGCCATCGCCGAATGGCTGACAGAAGGAGAAACCGAGTGGGATCTGTCCGCCTGGGACCCGCGCCGCTTTGGCAACTGGGCCACTCAGGACTATGCCGCGGCCCGGGCGTCCGAGCATTACGATTTGCAATATGCCATTCCCTACCCGCGCCGGATCATGTCATCCGGGCGGGCCGTCAACCAAACCCCTCTCTACGACCACCTGCGGGATCAGGGCGCGGTGATGGGACAGATCGGCGGGTGGGAGCGCGCCTTCTGGTTCCAACGGGACGACATCAAAGACACCGGCGAGCTCAGCTTCGGGCATGAACCCTGGCAGGATGCCGTCCGGCTGGAATGTGAGACTGTACGCGATGCCGTCGGGATCATGGATCACGGCGGTTTCACGAAGTACGTACTGGAAGGGCCGGATGCAGCCGATGTTCTGAACCGGCTGGTTTGTGGTGCTCTGCCGCCTGTTGGCCGAGTCCGGCTGTCCTACATGCTGACACCAAAGGGCTGCATCTGGTCCGAAGCAACGATCGCGCGACTGGCCGAAGACAGGTTTCTGCTCTGCGGTCCGACACTGGCCGTGGATCGGGACTTTGACTGGGTTTCCCAATACATCGGCTCGGCGAATGCAATTCTGAGTCAGGGCTATGACAGGGACGGCGCGTTGCTGGTGATGGGGCCACGGTCCCGCGATTTGCTTCTGCCTCTGACGTCAGCCGATCTGAATGCGCCATGGATGAGCGTCGCGGAAATCGAGATTGCGGGTATCTCCGTTACAGCTCTGCGGGTCAGTTACGTCGGCGAGCTGGGCTGGGAATTGCACGTCGCATCAGACGATCTGGTGACGCTCTACAACACGATCTGGCAGGCCGGTGCAGAACATGGCATCTGCAACTTTGGCTCCTATGCACTAAACGCGATGCGGATCGAAAAGGGTTATCACGGCTGGGGCGCTGACTTCGGCACCGAATACACCTTGTACGATGCCGGTCTGTCGAAGTTTGCCAACTTGTCGAAGGGCGAATTTCTAGGCCGCGATGCCGTTTTTCAACAGGGGCAGACCGACGCCGAATGGGAGTTCATTGGATTGGAGATCAACGACCCGGGACCAGAGCCGATGCCCTCAGATCCGATAATCAAAGACGGGAAGGTCATTGGCTATCTTACATCTGTCTCAATGGGATATCGGACCGGCAAGCTCTTGGCGCTTGGTTACGTTGAGCACGGTAAATTGGCCATGACAGAATCATGTCACATTCAGGCTTTCGGAGAGTTGCGCACCGCCACACGCCATAGCCACCACGTCTATGACCCCGACAACATCAGATTGAGGGCCTAGCCAAACCCGCCGTTCTCCGCGCACCAATCGGCAAGTGCCTTCGCAACCTCCAGGATCGGACCGACTTGTTGGTCGTCTAAGCGGATCAGGGCTTGCCAGGGAACATCAATGCCGCTCTTGCCCACGCGCGCACCAACAAGTCGCCCGGTCTTGATGGCCGGGCGTACAGCCCAACCTGCCAACACGCTGCTTCCCTGTCCGGCGGCAACAAGTTCCACAATTGCTTCGGGAAGTTCAACCATCGTCGTCCAACGTGGATATCTGCCTGACGGGCGAAAGAGGCGCGCGAACTCGCGATCCGGCTCAGGCGTCAACGCATAGGTAATGAACTCTTCCCCTTCGATATCAACACCATCGACAAACGGCTTACCTGCGAGGCGATGTTCAGGCGCAACGACGAACAGCAGTTCGTCAGAGAAAAGAGGTAAATTGCAGGTCCCGATTGGCTGGGTATCCCCGGACGCAATGACCAGATCAACATCGCGGTTCATGAGGGCATGGACAGGATCACGCCCGACATTCGCCGTTACCTGCAATTCGGTATCCGGCAAGTGATCCCGAAGATATGTGTTGAAGCCGGGCAGCCAATGATACGAACTGTAGGTTTCGACGCAAATTCGCACGACATGTGCAATGCCGCGATCCATACGTCGAACATCAAGTTCCGCGCGTTCCATCTCACCAAGCACACGATCCGCCATCTCGGCCAGATATTCAGCAGCCGGCGTCATGCGCAATCGCTTGTGCATGCGCGTAAACAGAACCAGATCCAACCGTCGTTCCGCTTCTCTGATGCGATGGGACAGCGCGGAAGACGTAATACCCAACGCCTCTGCTGCATCGGTCACCCGCCCATGCCTCGCAATAGCCCGGATCATCTTGAGATGTCGAAGATCAAGAAATGGACCTTCTGCCATTGTCTTCCCCGAATAGGATTCACAATAGAGATTTGTTAGAAACCTATAGACATTGGTCAACATGAATCCGATCCGGGATCGGCATGGTGCGGCCAAGTTTGGCGTTTTTTGCTACGCTTGCCCTGATTGAGCGTGTCACGGTCCAGTATGAACGGGATAGCGTGCAGATTGATTTGGAAGGTGCACTGGCAGCGCCGGTTAGGGGCATCTCAGAACGAATAGAGCCGCCGAGGGGCGGCTTGTTCGGTACTTTGTTCGCTAAAGTTGGTTGCGGGAGTAGGATTTGAACCTCTGACCTTCAGGTTATGAGCCTGACGATGTTTGATCGTTAAGCAGACAGTCCGGTGGACTGTTTGTAGATCGAACGGGCTGTTAGAAGTTGGTTGCGGG
>NZ_JAKRGB010000030.1 GCF_022347725.1 Ruegeria sp. Ofav3-42 | reverse complement strand
TCCAGCACGCCGTCGCACCGCCTTAACAATACGATATCACCGTCTCGAAGCGTTTGGCGCTTGGGGTGCCGTCACCCAAGCAGCTTGAAATCCGAGAACCACGAGTTCTCTTTACACAGGCGGTTAACGTGACAACACCTGAAAGAGTACTCTTGCAGGTGGTCAAACTTGACGGCAGCACAGGATCCGAACACGCGAAACCAAAACTTGTGCCATCAACCATCGACCACCTCAAGTTTGCCGCATCATGCGTACTGCCGGCCTTCAAGCTAGCGCTAACGACAAGCAGATCAATGGCCAAAAGTTACAGCAGATGCCCTTGTTACCGGCCCGACTAAGCAACGATTTGAACACCATCATTCCAGGTAGTTTGTTCTGGGGCAATCTTGCTCGGTGTTCCTGAAACGTAGACTTCTTCAATCGCGCGATCATCACCCATCATCTGCAAGACAAACAATTCTTCTGCGAGACTTCCAACGCGATCCATACGCAGCGCCATGGCGGCTGTACTGCGGGCATTTAGCACCACGACATCCGCCTCTGTTCCGGGATCGAGATTGCCGATTTTATCTTCCAGACCAAGAACGCAGGCATTTCCGCGTGTTGCCCAGTGAAACGCTTGCAGGGGATGCAGTGCCAACCCTTGCAACTGTAGAATCTTGTAACCTTCGTTGAGGGTTTGCAGCATCGAGTAACTGGTGCCTGCACCAATGTCTGTGGCGATCCCATTTGAAATGCCGCGTGCGCTCAGCTCCTCATGATCAAAGAAGCCACTGCCAAGGAACAGATTCGAGGTCGGGCAAAATACAGGATGCGCGCCTGTTTCTGTCAGCGCGTCGAACTCGCGCGGTTCCAGGTGGATGGAATGCCCAAGCAATGTCTTGTGGCCCAGCAGGCCATAAGACTGGTATACGTCCAGATAATCACGCGCTTGCGGATAAAGCTGCTTGGTAAAGGCAATCTCGTCCTTGTTTTCCGACAGGTGTGTCTGGATGTGACAATCCGGATGCTCTTGCGCCAAAGCCTGTGCCATTGCCATCTGTTCCGGCGTTGACGTGATCGCGAACCGAGGGGTGATGACATAGCCGTTGCGGCCCTTGCTGTGCCAGTCCTCGATTAGCGCCTTGGTGTCATCGTACCCGGTTTGCGGCGTATCCTGCAGACCTTCGGGTGCATTACGGTCCATCAGGACCTTGCCGCCAAGCATCCGCATGTTCCGACCGGTCGCCTCGGTAAAGAAAGCGTCTGCCGAAGTCTTGTGGACTGAGCAATAGGCAACCGCGGTCGTGGTGCCGTGGGCGACGAGTTGATCGAAGAACGCCCGCGCCATGTTCGCGCTGTGCGAGTCCGAAACAAAACGGGTTTCTTCGGGGAATGTGTAATTGTTGAGCCAGTCCAAAAGCTGCGCGCCCCACGAGGCAATAACCTGCACCTGCGGGAAGTGAATATGTGTATCAATGAAACCGGCCATCATCAGGTGCGGGCGATGGTCAGTCACCGGCACATCGCCTGCTTTCGCGCTGATCTCGGCGAAGAGGCCGGTATCCTGGATGATCCCGTCCTGGATCAACAGGGCGCCGTCCTCAAGATAGGTGTAGGCGTCGGAATCTTCGCCGTTCCGGGGTTCGCGATGAAAGGTCAGCAGACGACCGCGAAGCAATCTCTGTGTCATGAAAGGTCTCGTTTGTAGGGTAGGAAAAGAGTCGGGGGCAGTCCCGCGACTGCCCCGCTATGGATCAGGCCTGTTGCGCAGGCGAGTCGTCGTCGATCAGATCCGGTTCATCCGGTACGATGACACGATGTTCAAGATCCTCTTTGGGTGCGAACATCGGATAGACATAGAGGAACGCGCCAACGATCAAGTAACCGATGGTGATCCCGTCGAACTGAGGCATCTGCAGGGTGTAGGAGTGGATGATCCCCACGGCCGACATCAGCCCACCTGCGACAGCAAACAAACCTGCCATCCGGAAGCGACCGTCAATCACGTCGGCCACAATCGCCCCCCAGACCAGACCTGTGATGATCGCACCCTGGCTCAGGGCAAGGTGACCTTCGTAGTGGGCGCCCTCCATGAGAAGTGCCGCGGTCAAGCCTTCGTCACCAAGCGAAGGCAGCCCTTCGACACCGCTACTGCGCAGCGCGTTCATCAGTGACCCCCATTTGACCATCAGAAAAGCCGAGATATGGGGCAGGATCGCAAAAGACACCGCAGCCATGTGCATCGGCTTCACAGCCCAGGCGGTATTGGTGATCAGGCTTACCGAGACAAAGACCAATACCGGGGCAGCAGCGGCAATCGGGATCAGCCCGGCAAGAAAAGACAGGAAGCCGAGGAAGGCAGCTGCAGCGATTACGACGGCCACGCCGACTATGTACCCGGCATGTGCATCAAGCCGTTTGTAGGCGGGATGACCGATGTAGACTGTAGTTGGAAAAGGCGAGCCAAAAAGAGCGCCCAACATGGTGCCCGCGCCATCCGTCACCTGACACACGCCAACCGGGTAGTGGTCTCCTGCCGCCTCGGCCGATTCCACGTTGTTCATCGTTTCGATGAAGTTGTAGATTTGAACCGGGATCAGAACCAGAAACAGTTCGGGATTGGCAAACAGGTACTGAACACCCGCGATGAGATCTCCAATGTAGGGGATTGGCGGGTAAAAGCCGAGGCCGCTTGTGTCAATTTTGGCTTCACCAAGAACAAGGGCAATCACGGTACCGGCAGCAATCGCGACCAGACCGGCAGGGACGTTGCCCGGAAGTCGGAACCGACCGATCAGACCCCAAAGGATAAACAGCAGCGATGTAAAGCCGATGATGGGGTTTTCAAAGATTTCCGCCAGAGGCACCGAGCCGATGAAGACCAACGCGATGCCGCAAAGCGTGCCCAACATCCCGGCGCGGGGCGTGATTCGCTTGAGGTATGGTCCAACGATGGCGCCCAAAGCCGCAACGATGCCGCCCATGAACCCGGCACCGATGCCCACTTGCCAAGCTAGGATCGGGTCGTTGGTGGCCCAGTAGATGGGACCGATCACGCCAAACAAGTAGACGAACATGACCGGCGTCGAGATGCCGTAGGGCAAGGCCGTTACATCTTCACCCCGTTTGTTCGCCGCATATTTGGCGAGGTAAGTGTAAACCGCAACACCAGCCAAGATCGCAATGGCGGCACCTGGGACGATGCGGCCAAAGACGATGTGCGCTGGCATCTGGAACACGAACTGACAGACCCCGGACAGGATCAGCAAGTTTACAAGGTTGTCCGTAAAAAGCGCCCAGAAAGCGCTGAAATCGCTGCGGGTAAACAGCTTGTATTCGTAGGTCCTCCCGTCCATGACGGTCTCCTCCTCTGATATGACCGGAGTAGCCCGACAGATGTCAGGCCGATCTCCCTTTCCGGTCGCGATGGTGGCCCTCGACGGGCGCCTGGTTTGCCCCGGTCAGGGCGGTCGCGGTAGTTTCAGAGGTCAATTCAGCCATCACTTCGGCCACCACGAAGGCGGCGATGACGCTGGGCCGCTTGTCGCGGCTACCGCTTGCCCCAATGGGGCAATTCAAGTTTTCGATAGACTGTCCGTCACAATTCTTGTGTGCCCAGTTTCTGAGCTTTATCCGCTTTGTGGCAGATCCGATCATCCCCACATATGCGGCGTCCTGACGTTCTAGCGATGCAGACGTCAGCAGGAAGTCGAGCCCATGATCATGGGTCAGAACTATGAATGCGCTGCCCGCAGGCGCGTTCCAGACATCGCTTTCCGGGATCGCACTTACCCGGGTTTCGACATTTGCGTTACAAAGATCGATTTCCTCGGCCCGGGTGTCGATGAGGATGCAGCGCACCGGCATGTGCTGCAGTTGATTGGCCAAAGCACGACCGACGTGGCCTGCGCCCATAACGTAGACGTGCGGCAAAGCCTCTTCGCGCTGTGCCGCGCGTTCTGTCGCCGCCCATTTGTCTGACACACGCATACGGCTCAGTTGCAACTCGACACGACCACCACAGCATTGCCCGATTTCAGGGCCAAGGGGCACATCCAGATCCTGATGCAGCACCCCATCACGCAGCATGTTCCGCGCCGCGTTGATGGCCATAAACTCCAATTGCCCACCGCCGATGGTTCCCCACAGCGCCTTGGGTGCTACGAACATCTCAGTCCCTTCGTTGCGCGGCGAAGAACCTCGAACGCGGGTAAGCGCAACGCGGATCACGCAATGCTGCGCGGACAGAAATTCGCTCAGAGAACCCGGGGCAGCCATTGCTCAGGAACCCTCTTGCAACCGCGCAACGGCCATCAGGACACGCTCAGGGGTTGCTGGAGCGTCCAGGCGCGGGCATTCCCGGTAATCGGCGACAGAGGCCACGGCCATCGACAGGGCCTCGAACACCGAAATGCCCAGCATGAACGGTGGCTCTCCAACAGCCTTGGAGCGTTTGATGGTCAGTTCTCGGTTCTCCGACCAATCAGCAAGGTTCACATTGAAGATGCGCGGGCGGTCCGACGCGAGCGGGATTTTGTATGTCGACGGAGCATGTGTGCGCAGACGACCGGCATCGTCCCACCACAGTTCTTCTGTGGTCAGCCAACCCATGCCCTGAATAAAGGCGCCTTCGACCTGACCTTTGTCGAGCACGGGGTTCAGCGAGCGCCCGACGTCGTGCAGAACATCCGTGCGTTCTACACGGTACTCGCCGGTCAGCGTATCAATCGTCACCTCCGAGCAAGATGCGCCGTAGGCGAAGTAGTAGAAAGGACGTCCCTGACCTTTGGCGCGATCCCAGTGGATTTTCGGGGTTTTGTAGAAGCCGGCCGCGGAAAGTTGCACGCGCGCCAGATAGGCCTGCTTGATGAATGCATCAAACGGTAGAACTTCCTCGCCGATAAACACCTGATTAGCGTGGAAGGCCACTTCCTCAGGAGCGACATTCCAGTTCTCAGCTGCGAATTTCACCAGGCGTTCTTTGATCTGTTCGACCGCGTTCAATGCGGCCATGCCATTCAGGTCGGTGCCACTTGACGCCGCCGTGGCCGAGGTGTTTGGCACCTTTTCGGTGGTCGTTTTAGTGATCTTGATCCGGCTGAAATCAACCTGAAAGGCCTCGGCCACGACCTGAGCAACCTTTGTGTTGAGGCCTTGCCCCATTTCAGTGCCGCCGTGGTTCAGGTGGATTGAGCCGTCATTGTAGACATGCACCAGCGCGCCAGCCTGATTGTACCAGGTCGCGGTGAAGGAAATGCCGAATTTGACCGGCGTGAGAGCGATCCCTTTTTTCAGGATCGGCGATGTATTGTTGAATTCGATGATGTCATGCCGGCGCTGGCGATACTCGGACGTTTCTTCCAGTTCTCCCACCAAGCGGTCGAGAATGCTGTCTTCGACCTCCTGATGATAGGGGGTCACGTTGCGCTCTTCGGTGCCGTAGAAATTCACCTTGCGCACATCCAGCGGGTCTTGCCCTGTGGCATAAGCAATTTCTTCGATCATCCGCTCTGCCGCGATCACACCTTGCGGTCCGCCAAACCCCCGGAACGCCGTGTTCGACACCGTGTTAGTTTTCATCGGATGGCTGTTTAGGCGCACGTTCGGATAGAAATAGGCGTTGTCAGCGTGAAAAAGCGCCCGGTCGGTGACGGGTCCCGACAAATCCGCCGAGAACCCACACCGCGCGGCAAAGCTGTTCTCGACTGCCTGAATGCGCCCAGCGTCATCAAAAGAGACGTCGTAATCGATCACGAAGTCATGGCGTTTTCCGGTTGCCGTCATGTCCTGATCCCGATCGGGGCGGATTTTGACGGCGTGATTCCACTTTTTTGCAGCCATTGCAGCAACAGCACAGAAGAGGTTCATCTGGCTTTCCTTGCCGCCAAACCCACCGCCCATGCGGCGCACATTGACCACAACGGCATTGGACGGCACCCCAAGAACATGCGCCACCATGTGCTGCGCCTCGGACGGGTGCTGCGTGGAACATTGCACGATCACATCATCGTCCTCGCCGGGAATGGCAAATGCGATATGACCTTCGAGGTACATATGGTCCTGACCGCCTACGGTCATTCGACCCTTGATCCGGTTCGGTGCCGCAGCCTGCGCCGGGGCAATGTCCCCACGCTCCAGTTTTAAGGGCGCTGTGACATGCGGATACCCGGCTTCTTTCGCTGCAATAGGATCCAGCGCATGGGGCAGGGTTTCGTATTCAATCTTTGCCAGTTCCGCGGCACGGCGCGCGATGTCGCGGGTCTCAGCAATCACGGCAAACAATGGCTGGCCATGGAATTGGATGGACTCCGTCGGGAACACAGGTTCGTCGTTCAGATGCGTCGGGCTGATATCATTGGCCCCCGGCACGTCGTCAGCGGTAAGCACACCGACAACGCCGGGCGTGGCCAGAACTTCGGTGAAATCCATGCCCAAAAGCCTGGCATGGGCGACGTCAGAAACGCCAAGATAGGCGTGCAGTGCGCCTGTGGGCAGTGCAATGTCGTCGGTGTAATCGGCCTGCCCAGTGACGTGCTTGATCGCACTGTCGTGGTTCACGTTGGTGTGGGCCGCCCCAATGATGGAAACGTTATCTTTCATTGTGTCGTCTCCTATTTAGGCGCAAGCCAGTTGAACTGGGGTGTCAGTTTTGCCGTCGTTTTCGAGGAAGAACCGGCGCAGTAAGTTTTGCGCGGCCAGCATTCGGTAGTCAGATGATGCTCGCCAATCGGTCAGAGGAGCAAAATCCTGTGTCAGCGCCACAGCGGCAGCCTCAAAGCAATCGCCTGACCAGGGTTGACCGTTCAGGGCCGCCTCGGCAGCGGCGGCACGCTTGGGCGTGGCGGCCATGCCGCCGAATGCGATGCGCGTGTTGCTGATGGTGCCGTCTGTGACCGTCATGTGGATGCCGGCAGCCACGGAAGAGATGTCCTCGTCACGACGCTTGGAAATCTTGTAAGCCGCGTCTAGGTCGTTCGGCCCGGGTAGGGGGACATGGATACTTGCGACAAACTCGTCAGTTTGGCGGTCCTGCTTGCCGTAGTCGATAAAGAACTTCTCGAGAGGCAGCGTCCGGATTTCAGACCCGCGGCGTAGCGTGATTTCCGCGCCGAGCGCGATAAGAACCGGCGGCGTGTCCCCGATGGGGGACCCGTTGGCGATGTTCCCGCCGACGGTTCCCATATTCCGCACCTGCCACCCTGCGATGCGATCCCAATAGGAAGACAGGTGTGGCAAGTGCTCTGACAGGAGTTCCTGGCAATCGGTGTAGCTGGCGCCAGAACCGATCAGGAGGAGAGAACCCTGTCTTTTGACGGCTTTCAGGTCTTCGAGGTGACCCGTGAAAATAGCGGGCCCGATGTTGCGCAGGAACTTGGTGACCCAAAGACCCACATCCGTGGCGCCAGCAACGATCGTGGCATTTGGATAGGTTTCCAGACACTCGGCAAGATCATCGACACTGGACGGGAGGATGCTCAGGCTGTCCTCGGGCCCGGATACAACACGCCGTCCGTCTTTGAGGACCGCCAGACGCGCGGTCATGGCATCTCGTTCAGTATTCAGGTGATCCGATGCCGGGGTACCATAGCGACTGACAGCGACGGCGGCGCGGATGATTGGTTCATACCCCGTGCAGCGGCACAGATTGCCCTGCAGCGCGGTTTCAACCTGCGCCTCGGACGGTTCGGGTGTTTGCATCCAAAGGGCGTATAGCGCCATCACGAACCCCGGTGTGCAGAACCCACATTGACTGCCGTGATGGTCGATCATGGCCTTTTGCACCGGGTGCAGACGACCGTCGGGGCCAGACAGATGTTCGACGGTTACGACATGACACCCATCGACAGAGGCAAGAAACCGGATACACGCATTCACGGGGACGTAGGTCAGGCCAGCGTTGCCAAGCCGTCCGACGAGTACGGTGCATGCGCCACAGTCACCTTCGGCGCAGCCTTCTTTTGTGCCTGTCAAGCGGCGCTCCAGCCGCAGAAAGTCCAGAAGTGTTTGGTCAGCCGATACATTTGGAACGGAAACATCCCTGCCATTCAGGACAAACTGGATGTCGGTGCGATGCGTCATGAAATTCTCCCTCTGCCCCTGCCTTCCAGTGGGGGTCAGCGAGACCATAAAAGTAAAGATTGAGTCGGAAAATCGCCGCAAACAGCAAATACTTTCAACAGAACGTTGAAAAAGAAAACTCCATAACGCAGTCTTTCCGCACGGGGAGGATTGAATGTCTTACATTGAAAGTCTGCGGGTCTTTGTCAGAGTGATGGAGCTGGGCAGCATAACGTCCGGCGGGCGTGATTTGCGGTTAACGCCCGCAGTGGCCAGCAAACGGTTGAAAGAGCTGGAAAACCATCTGGGCGTGCGTCTTTTTAACAGAACGACCCGGTCGATGACGCCGACCGAAGTGGGAAGCGTCTTTTATGACGAGGCCAAGGCCGTTTTGCTGGCGCTGGACCATGCCGAAGCGCGAGTAGCCAGCTTTTCAGATGCCCCGCGCGGTGCAATCCGTATCACCGCGCCACTGGGCGTTGGGCGCAGAATCGTTGCGCCGCTGGTCCCTGAGTTTTCAGACCGCTACCCGGAAACCGAGATTCGCATGCGCCTGTCCGACCGTAAGGTCGACATTCTGGCCGACGGTCTGGATATAGCGTTCTTCATAGGAGAGCCTGGCGATTCCACGATGAAGCTGCGGAAATTCGCGGATTGCGATCGCGTGTTGTGCGCCTCGCCGGATTACTTGTCGAGTTTTGGTATGCCCAAGACGCCGGACGATTTGTTGCATACGCCGCATAACTGCCTTCTGTTGCGCTATCCCAGATCGCCTGAATATTTCTGGATGCTACAGACCGATATGGGGCCGCGAAAACTTGAAGTCCGCGGAAAGTACGACGCGGATGACGGCGACGTGCTGACGGACTGGGCGTTGGCAGGCAAGGGGATCGTCAACAAACCGCGTTTCGATGTGCGGGAGCATCTGGAGGCTGGCCGGTTGATCGAGGTCCTGCCGGATACGCCCCCATTGCCAACGATATTTGGGTGCCTTTACCCGCACAAAAAGCTTCAGGACCCCAAGGTGCGTCTGTTCGTCGAACATATAGCGCGGCGCAGTAGACGGATTTTTGCGTAGCCGTCAGAGACAAAAAACTGGGCGCGCCAACCCAGTTCATGTGCCACAGCTCTGATGAGGGGCGGCTATTGGTCTCTGACTTCACGCACCCATGCGATGATTGTCTGGCGCGCTTCTTCGTCCATTTGAACCGCCGATGGCGGTGGCATCGCATGGCTGATGCCGGCCTGCAGATAGATCTGGTCAGCTTGGCGCGCCACATCACCGGGTGTTTCAAGATAAATCTTCTTTGGGGCCCATTTCATCGTGCCATACACCGGTTCGCGCGCATGGCACATAGAGCAATTGCCCAGGACTGTGTCGTAGGCTTCTTCGAAGCCCGCGGCCGACGCAAATTTCTGCTCATATGGAGTCAAATCGCGTGCTTCGGCGTCTTCCCATGTCTCAGTTGGCCTTACCGAAGACAACCATGCGATCACGACCATCAGCAGAACCGTGACAGCCCAGGTCCAGTGCGGACCTTTTCCGGTTGCGTGCATCGTGTTGAAGTAGTGACGGATGGTGACGCCAGTCAGGAAGATCAGGCTGGCGATGATCCATGAATACTCTGTGCCGAAAGCCAACGGATAGTGATTTGACAGCATCAGGAACACGACTGGCAAAGTCAGATAGTTGTTGTGCGTGGACCGTACCTTGGCGATCTTGCCATATTTGGCATCAGGCGTCCGACCTGCTTTGAGATCTTCAACTACAATCCGCTGGTTTGGCATGATCTGAAAGAACACGTTGGCGGTCATGATCGTCGCGGTGAAGGCACCAAGATGCAAAAGCGCGGCCCGGCCCGTGAAGATCTGATTGTAACCCCAGGACATGATTACGAGGATCACGAACAGCAGCAGCATCAGAACTGTCGGGTGATCGCTCAGCTTGGATTTGCACATCTGATCGTAGAGCAGCCAGCCTATTGTCAGGGATCCACCAGAGATCAGAATTCCTTGCCACAGCGCCAGGTCCACTTTGGTTGGATCAAGCAGGAACAGCTCGCCGCCGACCCAGTAGATAATCATGAGCAGTGCCGCACCGGAGAGCCACGTCGTATAGCTCTGCCATTTATGCCAGGTCAGGTGTTCAGGCATCCGGGCTGGTGCCACAAGGTATTTGATGGTGTGGTAGAACCCGCCCCCATGCACTTCCCATTCTTCGCCGTAGGCCCCGTCCGGCAGGGCTGGGTTCGGCTTTAGCATGAGGTCCAGCGCGATAAAGTAGAATGACGCGCCAATCCACGCCATCGCGGTGATCACATGCAGCCAGCGGACCGAAAAGGCGATCCACTCCCACATTACGGCCAGATCATACATGGCTTTGCTCCTAAGATTCTATCGTTGCCGGCACTCTAGGCGAGACTGTTTTGCTCTGGTATTGCTGGTAAAGACCAAGCAGTATCAAAAAATGCAAAAAAATGTCATATCTTGATAACATCAGAACCTTTGTCCGGGTCTACGAACTGGGCAGTATGTCCGCTGCGGGCCGTGACTTGCGGGTTTCACCGGCAGTAACGTCGGCGCGAATATCACAACTGGAAGAGCACCTTGGCGTACGTCTGTTTCAACGTACCACACGCAGCCTCACGCCGACTGAGCAAGGAAAATCGTTTTATCGCGGGGCGGCAGACATTCTTGAAGCGGTCGATCGCGCGGAAGCACAAATTGTCAATATTACTGAGAACCTCAAAGGTTCGCTCTACGTTGCGGCGCCATTGGGTGTCGGCCGGCGATTGATTGCGCCTCAGGTGCCAAAGTTTCTCGCTGAATACCCTGAGGTGAGTGTCAGGCTTCGATTGACTGATCGAAAGGTGGATCTGACGACCGAAGGCCTGGACCTGGCCTTTTTTCTAGGTCAGCCAGAGGACAGCAATTTGCGCATCCGAAAGATTGCAGATGTGGAAAGAGTTCTTTGTGCATCCCCGAAATACATCAAAAAATATGGTATGCCTGAAAGTGGCGAGGATATTATCGCCGATTCGCATGAGTGCCTAAACCTTCGCTTTCCAGGTGCGACCGAATTTCAATGGCTGCTTAGAACAGATACCGGTCCAAAACGGTTCCGCGTCTCTGGGCGCTATGAGTCAGACGATGGCGACGTGCTGACGGACTGGGCGCTGGCCGGTCATGGCATTGCAATGAAGCCGATATTTGAGATTGCTCAGCACCTCAAGGCTGGAAACTTGGTTCCGGTGGCGCAAAAGACACCACCGGAACCGATACAAATGGCGTGTCTGTTTACGCATCGCCGCATGCAGGATCCCAAAACGCGACTTTTCATGGAGTTTGTAATAGAACGCATTGGCTCTTCGATTGCAGCGGCAAACACGTCCTGGTAGGCGCCTCAGCTGCCGCGATAGGTTGAATATCCGAACGGCGACAGAAGTAGTGGCACATGGTAGTGCGATTGCTCGGACATCCCGAAGCGGATCGGGATCACGTTCAAAAACTGTGGTTCTTCGTGTGGTGTGCCTGAGGCATCAAGATATTCTCCGGCATAGAAAACCAGTTCGTATTCGCCAGTTGAAAACTCGGCTGCGGGCAGAATCTGCTCGTCGGTGCGCCCGTCTGCATTGGTGACCAGGGATTTCAGTAGTGCGCGGTTTGTACCTTCAATCCGAAATAGATCTATTTTCAAGCCTTCGGCAGGGCATCCCCGAGCCGTATCCAGTATATGTGTCGTAAGATAGCCGGTCATTAGAAGCATTCCTCAAGTTTTGAAATTAGTATTCCGATAACCGTGCAAGTGGCAAAGGGTGTCTGTCCTAAGGCAGCTTCGCGAATTTTTTGAAAAACATTGTTGATTGTCTGGGGTATTGATCAATTCAAGAAGAAGGAAATTGATGTGAAGCCTTATCCACGAGATATGACCGGCTACGGTGGACAAGTACCCAAAGCCAACTGGCCAAATGATGCCAAGATCGCGGTTCAGATTGTACTGAACTATGAAGAAGGTGGTGAAAACAACATACTGCATGGCGATGCCACGTCTGAGGCGTTCTTGTCCGAGATCACTGGCGCCGCCCCGTGGCCGGGGCAGAGGCATTGGAATATGGAATCGATCTACGAATATGGCAGCCGCGCCGGGTTTTGGCGCGTGCATCATCTCCTCCAGGATCTGCCTATTACTGTTTATGGTGTTGCCACGGCTTTGGCCCGCGCACCTGCGCAGGTTGCGGCGATGAAACATGCGGGATGGGAAATTGCCAGCCACGGTCTGAAATGGATTGAACACAAGGATATGGACGCCGAAGAAGAGCGCGCCCATATCCGTGAAGCAATTCGGCTGCACACCGAGGTTACAGGTCAGCCACCGCGCGGTTGGTATACGGGCCGCTGTTCAATGAACACTGTCGACCTGGCCGCTGAGGAAGGTGACTTTGCCTATATCGCCGACAGCTATGCCGACGATTTACCGTATTGGACCAAAGCTGGGGGCAAGGATCAGTTGGTCATGCCTTACACAATGGACTGCAATGATATGCGTTTTGCGATCCAGGCTGGCTACACAAGCGGCGATCAATTCGAAAGCTATCTGAAGGACAGCTTTGACATGCTGTACGCCGAGGGTGAGGCCGGCGCGCCGAAAATGCTCTCGATTGGTCTGCATTGCCGGCTGATTGGCCGCCCAGGTCGCGCCATGGCGCTGAAACGTGCGCTGGACTACTTCAAGAAACACGACGGTGTCTGGTTCGCGACGCGCGAACAGATTGCCGACCACTGGGCAAAGGAACACCCACCGATGCAACGCTTGTCCCCGTCCAAAATGGACCAGCTCACCTTTGTTGCCGAATTCGGCGGTGTGTTCGAACACAGCCCGTGGATTGCCGAAGGTGCGTATGATCTTGAGTTGGGGCCGACCCATGACAATGCCGCCGGTGTGCACAACGCGTTGGCCCGAGTATTCCGAACGGCCTCTGACGAACAACGCCTTGGTGTTCTGACCGCCCACCCGGATTTAGCGGGCAAGCTGGCCGCGGCTGGACGTCTGACCAAGGAAAGCACAGCTGAACAGGCCGGGGCCGGTTTGGATATGCTGACGGACGAAGAACGCGCGAATTTCACCGCGCTGAATGAGGCCTACACGACCAAGTTCGGCTTTCCCTTCATCATTGCCGTCAAGGACAACACGAAAGCCAGCATTCTGGATGCTTTTCATCGCCGTATCGACAGCGACCGTGACACCGAGTTTGCCGAAGCCTGTCGCCAGGTCGAGCGGATCGCGGAATTGCGCCTGATTGAGAAGTTTTCGGGATGACGGCTGCTCTGAAGCTCCGGCCACTGACCGCCGATGCGTTTGCTCCGTATGGCGATGTCATCGATGTGGCTGGCGATGTGGACAAGTACATCAATCAGGGCAAGTGCGCGCGGTATCACGACCGCGCAGCGCTGGATTTCCAGAATGGGCGCGCCGGAATTAGTGTGTTCCAGTCCGAAGCCTTTAGCTTGCCGATCAAGCTGGAGATGGTTGAACGTCACCCGGAGGGAAGCCAAGCGTTTCTGCCCCTGTCGGACAAACCCTTTGTTGTGGTTGTGGCCCCGGACCAAGACGGCACGCCGGGACAGCCCATCGCATTCAAAACAGGGCCCGGGCAGGGCGTGAACTATCATCGCAACACTTGGCATGGCGTGCTGACCCCGCTTCATGCGCCCGGACTTTTTGCGGTGGTCGACCGAATTGGAGCCGGGCCCAACCTCGAAGAGCATTGGTTCGAGGAGGCTTTTGCAATCACGGAATGAGGGACGTGGCCGGAAGAGGAGCCGGTTAATGAACCTCAAGGGAGGAAAGACCAAATGTCAGATGCATCCATCGGAACGCCGGAACAGCTCCGCGATCCGAATTACACTCCGCCACTCATAAAAGCGGTGCCACTGGGAATTCAGCATGTGCTGGCGATGTTCGTGTCCAACGTCACGCCAGCCATTATCGTTTGTGGCGCAGCCGGGTTTGGGTTCGGTTCGAACAGCCCCGATTTTCCGCAGATGATCTACATGATCCAGATGTCGATGTTCTTTGCGGGCGTCGCCACGTTGTTTCAGTCTATCGGCGTAGGTCCTGTTGGTGCCCGGTTGCCGATCGTTCAGGGGACCTCGTTTGCTTTCATCCCGATCATGATCCCATTAGTGGTGGGAAAGGGTGTCGATGCCATTGCCGTCCTGATGGGCGGCGTTGTCGTCGGGGGTTTGTTTCATGCCTTCCTCGGACTGTTCATTGGGCGCATTCGCTTTGCGCTTCCGCCGTTGGTTACAGGACTTGTGGTGACCATGATCGGTTTGGCGCTGGTGAAAGTCGGCGTACAATACGCAGCCGGGGGTGTACCTGCCATTGGTACCGAGGAATATGGCTCGGGCCTCAACTGGTTTATGGCCGGCATTGTGATTGTCGTAACGCTTGGGCTGAAGTTCTTTGCGCGGGGCATGTTGTCAGTGTCGGCTGTTCTGATCGGCCTTTTAGTTGGTTACGCGGTGGCTTTTGCTCTTGGTCAGGTCAACTTGGGCAACGTCGGTCGAGCAGCCTCGTTCGCGCTGCCGAACCCGTTGCATTTCGGTATTGAATTTTCAGTCGCTGCCATCATTGGTTTCTGTGCGATGTCCTTTGTCTCAGCGGTTGAAACCGTCGGCGACGTATCGGGTATTACCAAAGGCGGTGCCGGGCGCGAGGCAACAGATAAGGAAATTCAGGGTGCGACCTACGCCGATGGTATCGGCACCGCGATATCTGGACTCTTTGGCGCATTGCCGAACACCTCGTTCAGTCAGAATGTCGGTTTGATCGCCATGACCGGGGTCATGAGCCGGATGGTCGTTACCATCGGCGCGCTCTTTCTGATCGTGTGCGGCCTTGTGCCGAAGATCGGTGCGATTATCTCGTCAATCCCGATCGAGGTTCTTGGTGGCGGTGTGATCGTGATGTTCGGAATGGTGGTCGCGGCGGGTGTCTCGATGCTTTCGGACGTAAACTGGAACCGCCGTAATATGGTGATCTTTGCTATTTCCCTGAGCCTTGGTTTGGGATTGCAACTGGAACCCGGTGCTCTTCAGTATCTGCCCGGTACATTTAAGGTCCTGGCGACTTCGGGTATTCTACCTGCTGCAGTCATCGCCATTATCCTGAACTTGGTGCTTCCCGAAGAGCTTTCTGACGAAGCCACGGAAGAGGTTTCAGGCGGTATGGCAGGGCATGGCCTAGGCTCCATTGGAAAAGACGATCACGTCTGATGAACCGTGGCCGGTTCCTCGTAGGGGCCGCTGCAAAAAATTCAAAGCGGCGCGCAAAGGCGCGCCGCTTCTTTTTGTTAAAGAACTCTTTCGCCGGGATTTAATCTGCAGCCGTACGTGTCGGTTCGAAACAGGCTCGGTTGTCACTGTTCTCCACTAGAAATCGACCTTGATTGCGATCCCTTTTTGAACTGCAAGATCAACGACAGATGCAGCGACTGCGAGATCCTGAAGACCTACCCCCGTACCGTCGAACAGGGTGATCTGATCGTCCGATGTCCGGCCCGGGTTTGTACCGTTGATGACCGCGCCAAGCTGGGCAACATCGCTTTCTTTGATCAGGCCCTGCGCAACAGCGTGCTGTGCCTCACCGATGGTAACAGATTGAGCGACTTCGTCGGTAAACACCGACGCTTTGACCAACAGAGCTGCCTCTACCTCTTGCTTGCCTTTGGTATCCGTTCCCATGCAGGCGACATGTGTGCCGGGGCTGACATGGTCTGCCATTAGCGACGGTGCAAATGCCGACGTAATCGAGATGATCACATCCGCCTCAGTCATCCCGTCCAGCTCGACCGCTTCAAACGGAACGCCGGCTTCATCGGCGACCTTTTCGATATTCGGCAGCATCTCGGGGTGGTAGTTCCAACCGATAACTTTTTCAAAAACGCGCTGCTCCAGTGCCGCGAGAAGCTGAAAGGCCGCCTGATGGCCAGCGCCGATCATGCCGATGACCTTGGCGTCCGTACGAGCGAGGTGTTTGATCGACACCGAAGACGCCGCCGCAGTGCGCAGGGCTGTTAGAAGATTGCCGCCAACCATCGCTGAGGGTTTTCCCGTGTCGGGGTCGAAAAGAAACACGGTGGACTGGTGGTTGATCAGCCCGCGTTTTTCCAGATTATTTGGCCAGTAGCCGCCCGCTTTCAAGCCAAGTGTCAGGTCGGCGCGGTCAAACCCACCCTTGAAGCCGTATAGCGCGTCTTCATGGCCAATGGCCTCGCGCACGACGGGGAAGTTGTAGGCGTCGCCGGACGCCATTGCAGCAAAGACCTTTTCGACGGCGTCAAAGGCCGCTTGGCGGGTCATCAGGTCAGCGATCTCGCGCTCGGGTACGATCAGCATATTTTTCTCCACTCAGAATTCGTGCGCCCGCGTGCACTTCCCGAAGGGAGGGAAGGCACACGGGCGACTATCAGGCTACGTTCGAGCCAGATTTTCTTGCCTTAAAATTGCTCGGCTCAATATGCACGACCGCGGGCAGACACAGGCCAGACGGCTTCGACCTTGCCGTTGCGAACGCCGACATACCAATCGTGCACGTTTGCGGTCGGGTCGCAGTGCCCAGGCACCAGTTTGAGCTTGTCGTTGACCTTGAGCGCACCATTCGGATCCATGACGACGCCATGTTCGTCCGAACACTTGATGTACTCGACATCGTCGCGGCCAAAGACAACCGGCAGTCCGCTGTCGACCGACTGTGCCTTGAGGCCTGCATCGACGATTGCTTTGTCCGCCTTGGCATGGCTCATGACGCTGGTCAGAATGAAGAAAGCGTTTTCCCACTCGCCCTGGTCGATCCGGTTTCCTTCCTTGTCCAGAATGCGGCCGTAATCAGCATCCATGAATGCGTAAGACCCGCACTGCAACTCGTTGTATACGCCCGAGTTGGACTCGAAGTAGTAGGAACCAGTGCCGCCGCCCGAGATCAGTTCGCACTCAATGCCTTCTGCCTTGAGGCCCTCTACAGCGTCTTTCACCATCGCGATTGCGGTGTCGAGCTTCTCTTTGCGCGCCTCATAGGTGTCGAGGTGCTGCATTGCGCCCTGATAAGCTTGGATGCCTGCGAATTTCAGGTTGTCGGCGGCTTCTACCGCCTTGGCGATTTCGATCACCGCCGGAGTCGTTGTCACACCACACCGACCAGCTCCGCAGTCGATTTCGATGAATACCTCCAGCTGAGTTCCGTGATCGACCGCCGCGCCCGAAAGATCCGCGACGTTGTCCAGATCATCAACGCAAACGATGATGCGGCTGCCCAGCTTAGGCAGGCTGGCAAGGCGATCGATTTTGGCGGGGTCGCGCACCTGGTTCGACACCAGAACGTCCTTGATGCCGCCGCGCACGAATACTTCAGCCTCCGAGACTTTCTGACAGCAGACTCCGACAGCTCCGCCGATTTTCTCCTGCAGTTTGGCCACATCGACCGACTTGTGCATTTTCCCATGCACGCGGTGACGCATACCATGATCCTTGGCATAATCGCCCATCTTCTTGATGTTGCGCTCAAGCGCGTCGAGATCCAGAACCAGGCTGGGGGTCTGGATATCTGCCTCATCCATTCCGGGTTTGGCCGGAATGTCATAGCCTACTTCGAAATTGTCGAGATTGGTCATATCTTTCATTTCCGTGTTCCTATGTCGGGATTGATGTCTGTTGGGTTGCGGTCACGCATTCAGCCACGGCAGCTTGTCCAGATCGACATTGCCCCCGGTGATGATCAGGCCGACACGTTTACCTTTGAACGCGTCGGGGTTCTTCAGGATCGTGGCCAGCGGAACGGCCGAGGATGGTTCCATCACGATCCGCAGGTGTTTCCATGTCAGTTTCATCGCGTCGATGATCTCTTGCTCTGAGGCCGTGTAAATCTCGGAGACGTGGTTCGAAACGAAGTGCCACGTGAGGTCTTTCAGTGGGACCAGCAGACCATCAGCAACCGTCTTTGGTGCATCATCTGCGATAATGTGGCCAGCCTTGAAGCTGCGATAGGCATCATCAGCCTGTTCGGGTTCAGCCGCGATTATCGCTGTCTCAGGGGCAAGGTTTGACAAGGTCAGGCACGTGCCCGACACCATGCCGCCGCCGCCAATGGGCGCTACAACCGCATCCAATCCATCCGTCTGTTCGATGAATTCACGCGAACATGTGCCCTGTCCTGCGATTACACGCGGATCATTATAGGGATGGACAAAATCACCACCGGATGCTGCCTGGACGTTGGCAAAAGTCGCTTCGCGCGACGAGGTTGAGGGCTCACATTCGGTGATCTTGCCGCCATAGCGACGAACCGTATCTTTCTTTGCCTGTGGCGCTGTACGTGGCATCACGACGTTGCAGGGGATTCCTCGCTTCATCGCTGCATAGGACAGGCATGAGGCGTGGTTGCCCGAAGAATGCGTCGCAACACCTTTCTTTGCCTGCTCTGCGTTTAGGCCGAACACCGCGTTTGTGGCACCGCGCACTTTGAAGGCACCTGGTTCCTGAAAGTTCTCACATTTGAAGAACAGTTGCGCCCCGGTCAGTTCGTTCAAATAGTCCGAGGTTCGGACGGGTGTGCGGCGGATGAAAGGTTTGATCCGATCATGCGCCGCGAGCATGTCCTCATAAGTTGGGATGTACATGTTGCAATCCTTCATCATGCGGCGTCCTTCTGAACCGCCGCTGGATGACCGCGATAATATTCTTGCGCCGCGGCCACGCCGGAACCCAGTTGGATGTTCAGGCCCAGATCGGCCATGCACATTTCGGCGGTGGCGATCCCGGACAGAGCCATAACGTCAGTCAGGCTGCCTAGGTGTCCGATGCGGAATACCTTGCCCGCAACCTCACCAAGGCCAACTCCGAACGCAACGCCGTATTTTTCGGCGGCATGGGTCACGATGTCCGTTGCGTTGAAGCCGTTCGGCGTGCGGATCGCGCTAACGGTATCAGAATACACCGACGGGTTGGCTGCACAAAGTTCCAATCCCCAGGCGCCTACTGCCGCGCGAACACCTTCAGCAATGCGGTTATGCCGGGCAAAGACGTTTTCCAGACCTTCACTCAGCAGCATATCACAGGCCTGATTGAGGCCGTTCATCAAGCCAACTGCAGGCGTGTAAGGATAGGCATTATTGGCATAGCCCTTCGCCATGTCGTGCACATCAAAGAACGTGCGGGGCAGGGTTCCTGTCTTGGTCGCCTCCATGGCCTTATGGCTAAAGCCAACAATGGCTAGACCCGCGGGTAGCATGAAACCCTTTTGCGAGCCCGTGACGGCAACGTCGACACCCCATTCGTCAAAACGGAAATCCATGGATGCGATCGACGACACGCCGTCAACAAACAGGAGGGCCGGGTGCTGGGCCGCATTGAGCGCCTTGCGCACAGCAGCAATATCCGACTTTACGCCGGTTGCTGTTTCGTTATGCGTGGCAAGAACAACCTTGATTTCATGGCTTGTGTCGGCGGTCAGAATCTCTTCGTAACGATCAGCTGGTAACCCTTCGCCCCAAGGAGTTTCGACAATCTCAACGTTCAAACCATGGCGTTGACACATGTCGATCCAGCGGTGGCTGAACATGCCATTGCGCGCCGCCAGAACCTTGTCACCCGTGGACAGCGTGTTGGTCAGTGCGGTTTCCCAACCTCCGGTCCCGGTTGATGGGAAGATGAAGACTTCGGCGCTGTCGCTTTTCAGAATTTTCTGCGCACCCGCACGCGCAGGATGCAGAATCTGCCCGAACAGCGGCGAACGGTGGTCGATCGTGGGCATATCGCAAGCCTTGCGCAGGCTTTCAGGGATATTGGTCGGGCCCGGGATGAAAACGGGATTTTGAAAGCTCATGGATGGTCTCCTTCCGTCGTTGACCGCACAATAAGTTCCCGGAGCTCTGGCCGATATATTTTTGAAAATGACTTTCAAAACACATAGACGAAGATTTAATTTATAATTGTCAGTGGCTTATATTTTTCATATGGTGAATTCGTCTTTCACAAATGATTGGAGGGTTTTTATGAATTCTCAAGAAAATACTCCCGGAGCCCGCCGAAAAGCCCGCGGAAGACCACGGGGATGGGACGACAAGACAGCGCAAAATACGATCAAATCCCTCGACCGGGCGATGGAAGTCTTTGAGTATTTGAGCGAGGCGCAGGGCAAGGCGTTAACCGCTCTGTCCGACGAAATGGGCCAGTCACCGGCCACTGTTTATCGTATTCTCGTGACGCTAGAAGGCAGAGGGCTCGTGGAATTCGATCATGACGAGCAGGTGTGGCACATCGGGCCCCGTGCCTTCGTTATTGGTTCACGATTCTTGCGCCGCACCAGCCTTGTGGACCGGGCCAGACCAGTCATGCGAAAGCTCATGGAAGCCACCGGCGAGACCGCCAATCTGGGTGTAGAGAAAGAAGGCGCAGTGCTGTTTCTGAGCCAAGTGGAAACACACGCCAATATCCGTGCGTTCTTTCCACCTGGCACGTTGTCCCCAATGCACGCATCGGGGATCGGGAAAGCACTGCTGGCCTTTATGGATGAAGACAGGTTGGACCGGCTGTTGTCCAACGTCGAGCTTCAGGCATTCACGGATCGGTCGATTACCAATCCGGACGCGTTGAAAAAGGACCTGGCAGCCGTCAGGGCGCAGGGCTTCTCTGTGGACAATGAAGAAAAGAACGCGGGTATGCGATGTATTGCGGCGCCGGTCTTCGATATCAACCGTGAGGCAGTGGCAGGGATTTCGGTGTCCGGGCCGACAAGTCGGGTCAGCGAGACCGAGATTGAAAGGTTAAGCCGCCCCGTCATTGAGGCGGCACATCAGCTAACACTGGCTATCGGTGGAACAGTTACTCCGCTGCACGCCTGAGGCGCTGGTGCTGCGGGTAGGGGGCTGGTCCCGGCCGCAGCGCCATATGCCGGTTAACGTCCTTATAAAGCAGGTAGCGGAACTTACCCGGGCCACCTGCATAGCAAGCCTGGGGGCAGAACGCCCGTAACCACATATAGTCACCGGCTTCCACTTCGACCCAGTCGTTGTTTAGCCGATAGACTGCCTTTCCTTCCAGAACATAGAGGCCGTGCTCCATGACATGGGTTTCAAGGAAGGGGATGACCGCGCCGGGTTCAAATGTCACCACGGTTACATGCATGTCGTGGCGCAGATCGCTTGGGTCGACAAATCGCGTTGTAGCCCACTTTCCATCTGTCCCGGGCATGGGCGTTGGCGCGATCTCATTTTCGTTGAGGACAAGGATGTCGGGTCTATCAAGGCCTTCTACAGCTTCATAGGCCTTTCGAATCCAATGGAAACGCAGAATTTCGTTCCCCTGGTTTCGCAGGGTCCAGTCACTTTCCGGGGGCAGATAGGCATAACCTCCGGGTGTCAGATCACAGGTAGTGCCGTTGGCGGCCAACTTTGCGGTGCCTTCGACCACAAACAATACGCCTTCGGCTTCGGGGTCCGTCTCGGGCCGGTCAGAGCCACCGCCGGGTTGAACTTCCATGATGTATTGTGAAAATGTCTCGGCAAAACCGCTCAACGGACGTGAGATTACCCACAGGCGCGTGTCGTCCCAGAACGGGAGAAAACTGGTCACAATGTCCCGCATTGTGCCTTTCGGGATTACGGCATAAGCGTCAGTAAATACAGCGCGGTCCGTCAACAGTTGGTCTTGCCCGGGATGCCCACCGTGTGGCGCAAAGTACTTGGTGCTCATGCATGCTCCTGAAGAATTGCCGTGTCCGTTAACATATGCTCCGTTTGATGGGCTAGAACCATCCATAAGGAGGCGACAGCTCTATCTATAAATTTTTGACAATTGTGCGAATTTTCAGGCGATAATCACGAACCGCTTCTGTCGCGGGAGTACCAGCCGTGGTGGCTCCGCTCTTGTCGATTACGTTCTTACCTGGAATTCCGTTAGAAGACAACGATTTGGCAAAGAACCTGGTGGCTGCCGGACGGTTCCTCCGCTCAGACAGCATGAAATCAAGGGTATTTCCGGTGTTGTCACGTTAACCCGCGGTTCACACAGAGATCCTAGTTTTCGGATTTCAAGCGGCTCGAGTGGCAGCATTCCAGGCGTCAAATGCCTCGAGGCGGTGATATCGGATTGTTAGGGCTGAGCGA
>NZ_JAKRGB010000002.1 GCF_022347725.1 Ruegeria sp. Ofav3-42 | reverse complement strand
CGAAGCCTCTGACACAAAATACTTTTCGGTGTCAGTGAAGCGGACAGCCAACTCACGCGGAGACAGCTCACTTTCCTTCAGAGCCAGATCCTTGATCTTCTCGCGCATCGGCTGCGAAATGCGGTTCACGGCGCCACCAGTCCGTACCTGAATTCTTCCGGATGGTACCTACAAGCTCGGCGGCAATGACCCGCAGTTCGTCGTTGCTCATGATTTCGACGGCGCTGTTGTTCTTGGCCAACGCGTCATAGAATGCCCTTTCCTCGGGAGACACCCTGAGACATGATCTTTCGGTTGCAAGTTGGGCTCGGAGCCACAGGTTCCGGTATTCGTCAATCGGCGCTCGAGGTCTCATTCCTCTGACGCTGGACCGCTCCACTTGGGATTTCACAGGGATTGCTGCGCAGTAACGTCGAAGCGTTCCTTGATCGTGTACCAGATTCAATGCGTTACGACAAATGTCGGAGTGCGCGCGACAATTGGTGACCAGCTTTGGGCCTATTGGGGCAGGTGTTCCCTGGCACGAGGTCCCAAGTTTTTAACGATGACCGCAATCGAATTGGAGATCAAAAGATGACAAAGAACGATCTGTTGAAAAATGGCGACGGCGATGAAGGTGCACGCGCTCGATCGAAAAGCACATCGCAGAATTCGTCTCAAGAAGATGACTACGAGGCCGCAGTACTGGCGTTGATTGAGTTTGATAGATCGCTCGTAGAGGGGCGGGCAACGAAGCCGCGTATATTGCATGATATCGTCAAGGACATGTTTGAAGCGAAGGTGGTCTTTGAGCAGCACTACGCCGCAGATCTGACCGCGGTTTCGTCATTCGCGGTTTTTCAATCAGAAAAAAGCGTTCGGTCTGAGGTCAAAGCTCTTGTGAAGGGCGCGCTGAAACGCATCGGCGTCGAAGTCAAATGGGAAGGCCGCGACGTGAAGGATGTCCCGCTAGGGAATGAGCCCGCCTCTTCGCATGAGAAGATGGAATTGCTTACATCAATCAATGGGGCTCGCTGACGATCTCGACCAGGTCATGAGCATTACTGGGTCACCAAAATCTTCGAACTCGAGCGATGGAGTAGACTGTTGATCCACACGTACCATGGCAAGCTCTGCGGGTTCGGCGGCCATGGGTACTGCTGAATGCAGGTTCGCGAAGGATACGGTGTCAAATGCATTGGACGAAGCCATGTTGAACCACGATAGAAAGTAGGCGGGATCGATTGAATTACGCTGAACTCGTGAAACAGTTTCAGGACACCGCGCCGTACCACCGCCTGGACGATTTGTACGCGAGCAAGAAGTAAACATCTACGTCGAAACAGGTCGACGGCTTCGAAAGCGCGTCTCAGATAGGTCAATTTACGGCCCATCCCGTTGCGTTGGGTGAGTTGACCCGAAGGATCTTTATGGGTCTAAGAACACATCATCCGCGAGGTCTCCAGTTCAGCCACCTTTATCATTAGGTTTGGACGGAAACCCCCATTACAACCATTCGCTGTGCTGAACTTATTGATTTACCAGATCCTCGAACTGGACATTGGTACGCGGCGCAGCATTTGTTCGGCCCAAGGTCGGCAGTACGCAAAGTTGCATGAATTCGCGTCCCAATTCTTGAATGTGGCAATCCGCGCAACGGTGGTTCATCATTCTTGTTGGTTGGGCCTGTAAAAAAGCGTCGCAAGCATAAACGCCATCAGTTTTCTGCGATGTCCAATACTGACTGTGCGGTTAAATCATCAACGACCAAGGTATTGATATGTCGCCCGTTTAATGCGGCTAATATCGGCTCAACTTTTTCTTTACCGCTTGCCACGCCAATACGGATTGGAACTAACTTGGCATCCGAAAGCGGCAGGCTGACCAATTTCGAGTTTAACGCGCTATCGCAAAGCTCACCTGCGGAATCGACCAGATGGCCAAGCAATTCGGCCCTGACGCCGCTGTTGTATAACTGAACCCGATCGCTCTCGGACAATGGGTGGGCTTTGTAGTAGGTCGCATCCTCTCCGGTTACTGCGCCTAACCCCAAAAGCGAGACGTCGGCGTTGCCTGCCTGATCCAACACATCCCGTACCGCACGGACCGACATGAGCATGTCCCGTTCTTTCTGGGTATCCGCATGCAGTGGAGTGTGGATAAGGGTTGCCGTACCGCCAAGCCCGTCTGCTATGCGCGTCGCAATATGATTCACATCGGTGTAGTGTTGCCCCTGAACTCCGCCCGTCATTGGTATGACGATGTTTAAGGTAGAAGCCCGCGGTCGGAGGTGATTTGCAACTGCGCTCAGAGCCTTGCCACCTGAGATGGCGATGACGTCATCGTCTTCCAGGGTGCTTTGAAGATGCTGGGCCGCGGCTTTGCCGACAAGATCCAGTGTGGTACCGGCATTATCGGTGACAGTGTCGACTACCAGAAAATCGGCACCGGACCATCGTTGCTTCAGCTGGTTTTCCAGATCAAACAACCGTTGGAATGGGCTGTGGATGCGAAACTCAACCATTCCCATCTCACGACCTTGTTTGATCAGCCGGTTCACCTTGGCAGTGGACAGCTTGAGGCTTTTTGCGATCTCGGCTTGCAGTTGACCTTCCTGAAAATGCAGTGTCAGGACACGGGCAATCTGGCGCAGGGTTTCTGGATCGGGTCCGCTTGCGTTCAACTCTCGCTGTCCTTTCTGCTTACCAAATGGTTCGACGCCGCCGCCAGAAGCAACGCGGTGCCCACGACCAGAGTTTGGAAATATGCAGGCACCAGTGTCAACATTCCGACGGTAAGTGACATGATGATCAATGCCCCGATAAAGGATTTCAGAACACGCCCCTCGCCGCCGCTGAAGGCTGTACCACCCAACAGAACCACGAGTATAGCGGTTAATTCCATGCCATCGCCTGACAAGGGGTCGCCCAGCGACATAAAGCTTGACCGTGCAATCCCAGCCAATGCGGCGCAGATGCCGACCAGAATGTAAAGTGTGATCACTGTGCGCGCGGTGTTGATGCCCGAAAGCTTAGCGGCAGTCGGGTTACCGCCGGTTGCAGCCGCGTATTTGCCCAGTTTCATCCGATCCTGCGTGACGATCATCGCAATGGTTACCAGAATGGCCACCCAAAAGGCCCAAGGCAGTCCCAGTAAGACGCCATCCCGACCATAATCATTGAACCAGCTCGGCATCTTCAGCCCGCCGCCGGATTTGATTGCCGAAACGCCATCTTCGACCAGAAGCAGCGCAACGCCCTTATAGAGGCTCAGAGTGATCAGTGTGGCGATGACCGGAGTGATCCTCAGTCGAATCACCAGGAACCCGTTGATCGCACCCAACAGAACACCCAACAGTACCGTCAGGGCAAAGGCCGGCAAAAAGGGCACACCGTTTATGGCAAGCATGGCGTAGACCACTGCACTGAGGCTCATAGCACTCCCCACCGACAGATCGATATAGCCAGAGATCATCAGTAGGGTGAACGCTCCGGCCAGCGTCAGGATCGGTGCCGAGATGCGCAAGATATTTATTATATTGCGCTCACTCAGGAAGTTGCCGCGCTCGAACAGAGGGAACTTGTCCAGATTGGCGGTGCTGAGCACCACTACGACAAGGATCAGTACCAAATAGATATAGTAGTCTTTGAGGAACCGCTTTACTCGGTCGCCGGAACTGGGATTTTGGGTCAGATCGATCATCCCGTGTGCCTCCGGGCCAGAGCCCATGACTGTGCCATGATCGCGATGAACACAGCGAGAGCTTTCAAAGTGAATTGCCAGTCCGGTGAAAGCACCAGCCCCGTGGCCGCTGAGGTCACGGTCGCCAAAATGATTGCTCCGAAGAACATTCCGATGACCGATCCAAAACCTCCGGCAATCGCGACACCACCCAGCAATGAGATGACCAGAGCGTCGAACTCCATCAACGTTCCACGGTTGGAGAAGCCGGATTTGAACTCTGATGCCAGGAGAATACCAACAACACCGGCCATCACCGCACTGAATAGATACAGCTTGATCACATGCCGCGCGTTATCGACCCCAGACAGGCGCGAGGCCACCGGATTCGCGCCAATGAGATAGGTCAAACGCCCGAACACCGTCTTACGCTCGACGAATACCGCCGTAAGAATCAGGATCGCCATGAGCACCACTGGCATTTTGATCGAACTGCCGAACATGGCCATATTCCCCAACATCCCGAAATCCGAGGGCAGATTGGTGTTGCGTTGCGATCCTTGCGTGATCACCTGCGCAATCCCACGCGCCAGCATCATCGTGCCCAGCGTGACGATGATGGATGGCACACGCAGCGCGACGACAAAGACCGCGTTGACCGTTCCAATCAACATCGCTCCGATCAAAGCACAGAACATCGCAAGCCATGTCGGCATTCCCCAACCCGAAGACAGCGCATTCGCCCCATCTGCGGCCTGCGCGAACCACACCGCCAAAACACCGGACAGTGCAACGACACCACCGACTGACAGATCGAAATTGCCTGAGACCAGCAGGAACGTGACGCCAATTCCCAGAGAGATCACCGCCCAGTTATTCGTCACCAGATTCACAACGTTTTGAAACTGAAAGAAATTCGGCACCAGAATAGACGCCAACAGGAACAACGCCACGGCGGCCCCGGCCACCAGAGATGTGATGAACATCTCATCACTCAGCCTGTTATCCCGCGCGGCCAGCCTGCGGCCTTCGACTGCCTGATCGGTCATGTGTTTTCGCTGCCCCCGCCAGTTACAACATTCAGGATATGCGGAATGTCGACCTCTGCTCCGTTCTTAATCGTGGCCTGAACCTGGCCGTCGTACATCAGAAAAACCCGGTCGCAGATGCCCAGCACCTCTTCGAGTTCCGACGAGAAGATGCAAATCGCCCGGCCGTTATTGGCGAGATCGCGGATCAGATCGTAGATTTCCGATTTCGCACCCACATCGACCCCGCGCGTAGGTTCGTCCAGCAGCAGCATATCCGCATCCGCGAACAGGCATTTCGACAGGACGACCTTCTGCTGGTTTCCGCCAGAGAGCTTCTCCGCGTATTTCTCAATTGAGTTTGTTGCGATCCCCAGCATACCCACATATTCTCGGGCTACCTCCTTTTCGCGTTCATCCTGAAATATACCGAAGCTGGCCAGTTTGCGGATGTTCATGATCGGAATGTTGCGCCGGATCGTGAGTTCCGTGAATAAGCCCTGCGTACGCCGCTCCTCGGGGACCAGCGCAATCCCTGCCGCAATGGCTTCTTTAGGCGAGGCTGCGCGTTTGCGGCCCTTGAAGTCAATCTGCCCGTCAGCCTTGTCGGCCCCGTAGATCGCGCGTGCAACCTCAGTCTTGCCAGCGCCAACCAGACCGTAGAAACCGACAATCTCGCCTTCATTCACGTGAAAAGACACGTCTTTAAGCAGGTGATTGGACAAACCTTTAACGTTCAGCACCGGATTACCCGCTATTTCGCCGCGCGGTTCGTAGTCATGGGTGATCGCACGGCCTACCATCATCTCGATCAACTCGGGTCGACCGTTCACTTCGGCCAGAGGTTTTGTGGCGATGTGCTTACCGTCGCGCATGACGGTGACATTGTCGCCCAGCTCAAAAATCTCATCCAGCTTGTGCGAGATATAGATGACCGTCACATCTGAATCCCGCAGACGGCGAATGACTCCGAACAAGCGCTCCACTTCGCGTTCCGACAAAGCGGCGGTTGGTTCGTCCATGATGATGATACTGGCGCCAGAGGACGCGGCACGAGCGATTTCGACAATCTGTTTCTGCGCCACGCTTAGCGACGACACACGCGCTTTCGGATCAATCGTCGGCTCAATGGCGGCGAGGGTTTTGACTACTCGATTCTCAAGATCGGACTTTACAAGAAAGCCGAACCTGCTGGCCTCCATCCCCAATGTCAGGTTTTCCAGAACGGTCAACTGGTCGACCACATGCAGTTCCTGAAACAGAGTACCAACACCGCTTTCACGAGCATCCTGGGTACTGCCCGGCTCATAATCCCGGCCCAGAATGGCCATCGAACCGCTGGTGGGGGTCAACGCTCCGGTCAACATCTTCACAATAGTCGACTTACCGGCCCCGTTCTCTCCGACCAGACAATGCACCGTGTTACGATCAATATCGAACGACACCGTGTCCACGGCACGCACACCGGGATAGTCCTTGGTCAACTCCCTGACTGACAGTGCTTTTTCCTGTGCTTTTTCGGCAAAGGCAGTCTGCACGATCATCCCCTTTTTTAGTCCGCAAGCCTCCAATGCGCGCAAACTGGTCGCGCCCTTGGATCAAGCTTATCCGAGTTTGGATGTGTTGCCACCAGTACGGGACCTATATGCAAGTCCCGTACTGGTGACTGGGTCGTTCAGCGTGTTAACCGCCGAACTGATCTTTCAGCCACTGCTCTGCCTCTTCCTTAGGCATGGACCAGTAGGAGACGGTGTAGGCCTTGTAGAAGAACTCTTCAGCCGTATCCGAGGTCCGTTCGACCTTGCCGTCCAGAACATCCATGATCAGGTCGATTCGACCCTGCGCAGTCTCAACCGGCGGCAGTCCCATCGAGGCCTTGAGGCTGGAGTTCGGGTCGTAGACCTGCTCGAACTCGACCGAGTCAAAATCCACGCTCGCTACGATCTCTGTCAGCGGCTTGCCATTGTCGAACTTACCGCGACCCAACTGTGCCAGTCCGGCCATGGTGCCCACGGTCAGGTTGGATGCTTCGGAGTAGATCAAGTTCACCTCAGGTCGCTGTGTCAGCAGGTCGACGATAATCTGCTTGGCTGCTTCCTGGCCTTTGCTGGAATCCAGCGCGCCCAGATTTTCGGCATCGGGGTCAACCGACAACACACCTTCAGCAAAAGGTGCAGTCCGGCCCGAGTTCACTTCAGTGTGGTTTGGCCAGCCGAGTTGTACCATGACAATTGGTTTATCGGGATGTGCCTCTTTCCAAGCTTTCGCCATCTGTGCGCCCATCTCGAAAGAAACAGCCGCCTCATCGCTGCGCGCGGTTGGGATGCCTGTATCGGTGATTGGACTGAAGAACGAGGTCATGACGATTTCATCGGCCAGCGCGTCTTCAACGCCCGGCGTTGCTGCTTCGGCATCCCAAATGTGCAATGTGGCGGCATCGAAACCGCCCGCCACGACCTGATCGACATTCTGCGTCATCACGGCAGAATCTGCCTGACCGTCAAAAACCACCACCTCAGCACCATATTTTTCCTTGGCATAGCGTTCGGCTTCTGCTGCCTGAGACTGGTGAAACACGTTCGACAAGTCAGATACAAAGAACGCGATCCGTTTGCCGTCATCAGCAAAAGCCCCAGCCCCACCAACAAATGTCAGTGTCGTCGCCAGCAGGCCCGCCTTGAGTACATTCCTCCGCTGCATTTTCCTCTCTTCCCTTTTGGTTTCTCCAGAGTACGGCCGATCCGAAGTGATACACACCGGGGCCGCGATCCCAGTCAGCGCCCCTCCTCAGGAACCGGGACTGAAATTTCTTGCAGTATTTGGTATTATTATCATTTTAGTCCGATTAGTCAACTTTTTTGAGGGTCATTCAGCAAAGAATCTTGGCGCCCAAGAATAATCTAAAATCCGCATAACTAACTGTTTTTAAATCTTAAATTCCCCAGAAAAACGCATGCCAATGGCGGACAAACGACTTCGCGGTGACCATAGCCATGACAGAGGAAGAAAATATCGTCGAAACTCGGCAGAAAAATGAAATACGAATCCCGAAGCTCTTATATTTTCGCCAGCTTTTGAACGGAAACTCGGGCCTTTCCCTTTACGATTTCCTTGAACCTGGCCATGTGCGGCATGCGCCCGTGATTAGTAATCGCCTCAGCATCAACCCAAATCTCATGGATCAAAAATTCGGTCGTTTGGTCGGGTGAAACGAACACATCGTATCCTTTGTTTCCTGCCTCTTCACGACTGGCAGAGGCCAGTTCCTCGATCGCGTTGCGCAACAAATCTGACTGACCGCTTTCCGGCACGACCTGAGCGATGATCACGATTTCACTCATGTCTTAGGCTCCTTTGCGGATCATATCCGCCGCTTTTTCCGCGATCATCACAACAGGTGAGGCTGTATTCCCCGAAACGATTTTCGGCATGATCGACGCGTCCACCACCCTTAACCCCATCAGGCCATGCACCTTAAGGTCCGCGCCCACCACGGAAGAGGCATCGGAACCCATCTTGCATGTGCCGACAGGGTGGAAGATCGTCGTGGCGATATCTCCTACACCCTTCACAAGGTCTTCTTCTGTCTCAATCGCTGGCCCGGGCAGGATTTCTTCCGGTCGATAGGGTTTCAAAGCGCTCGCCGTCATAATCGCCCGCGCCTGCCGCACAGATTTCGCGGCGACGTGTTTGTCATTTTCGGTCGACAGGTAGTTCAGGCGAATGTCCGGATGAGTTTTTGTATCCGCCGCCTGAATATGGCAGTTGCCCACACTTTCAGGCCGCAGGTTGCAGACTGAGACTGTAATCGCAGGGAACGGGTGAAGCGGGTCACCCAACTTGTCGGTAGACAGCGGCTGCACGTGGTACTCCAGGTCGGGCGTAGCCAAATCGGGGTTGGATTTTGTGAACATCCCGAATTGGCTGGGAGCCATCGACATAGGGCCCGATTGAGTAAGCCCGTATTGCAATGCAATCTTCGCTTTCCCGACCAGTGAATTCGCCATCGTGTTAAGGGTCTTTGCATTTTGGACCTTGAAGACCGTCCGGATTTGCAGGTGGTCTTGAAGGTTTTCTCCGACGCCAGGGCTTTCGTGATGCAGTGCAATACCGTGTTCACCCAGAATATCACTCCGACCCACGCCTGACAGTTCCAGGATTTTGGGCGAGTTAATCGCGCCCGCCGCCAACAGAACTTCTGCAGTGGCATGAGCTTCGTATCGTGTGCCCTTGTGTTGATAACGCACCCCGGTCACCTGCTTACCATCAAACAGCAGGGTCTCGGTTTCAGCATGGATCAGCACGCGCAAGTTGGGGCGCTTCATGGCCGGGCGCAGAAAGCCTTTGGCCGTGTTCCAGCGCAAACCATTGCGCTGATTGACTTCAAAAAAGCCGGTACCTTCGTTGCTGCCATCGTTGAAATCAGCGCGGGGTTGGATGCCGAATTCTTTGGCCCCATCCTGAACTGCCTTCAGGATGTCCCATTCCAGCCGCTGTTTCGATACCTTCCACTCACCACCGTGCCCGTGCATATCGTTACGCCCGGCATGGTGATCTTCGGATTTCAGGAAAAAGGGCAACACGTCATCCCAGCCCCATCCAGTATTGCCCAACTGACGCCAGTGATCGTAATCCGCCGCCTGTCCGCGCATATAGATCATGCCGTTGACCGAACTGCATCCCCCCAGCACTTTACCACGCGGATAGACCAGAGAGCGCCCATTAAGCCCCGGTTCAGGTGCGGTTTTCATCATCCAGTCAGTGCGCGGATTGCCGATGCAATAGAGATATCCCACCGGAATATGCACCCAGTGGTAATTGTCCGACCCGCCCGCTTCGAGCAGCAACACTCTTGTTTTAGGGTCTTCGGTCAGGCGATTGGCCAGTACGCATCCAGCCGTACCAGCGCCAACGATGATATAGTCGTAGTCTCCATCGAGTTGTCGGGCGTCTGTCATGGCTTACTGGTCTTTCCGATTAGTACGCAACTACAAGTTTGCCGATCATCCGGCCTGTTTCAATGATCGCATGTGCCTCTTTCAGCGTTGTCGCCGACAAGCCGTGAAGCATCTTTTGTTCAGTTGTTCGGATGGCACCGTCATCAACCAGACGAGCGACACGCGACAGAATCTGCCCCTGGCGTGCCAGATCTGCCGTGCCATACAGCGAGCGCGTGAACATCAGCTCCCACATCAGCGCAGCGGATTTGCCTTGCAGGGCCGAGATGTCCAGTTTTTCAGTTGTTTCGACAATAGTGCCGATCCGACCTTGCGGAGCTATGAGCTCGCACATTGCATCCCAGTGCTGCGCGGTGTCGGCGTATTGGGTGATATAGTCTACGGTTTCGAGCCCAGCCGACCGAACTCCGGCGATCAGGTTGTGGTGATTGACCGTCTGATGCGCGCCCATGTTCCGGCACCACTCGACCGTTTCCAGCCGCGAGGCGGTCGCGATTAAGTGCAGCCCAGTCAGCTTGCGAGCCAGTTGAAGGGTAATCGATCCGACCCCTCCGGCTCCTCCAATGACCAACAGGCTTGAAGGCGTTTCGTTTGTTGGGACTTGTAGCCGGTCGAACAGCATCTCCCACGCCGTCAGTGACACCAAGGGAAGTGAAGCGGCAGCTGCGGGACTGACCGATGATGGGGCCACCGATGCGATGCGATGATCAACCGCCTGCAACTCGGCATACGATCCCGGACGATTGGCATCGCCCGCGTACCAGACCCGGTCGCCTATGGAAAAACCGGTAACCTCGGCGCCCATGTTGCGGACGATACCCACCGCGTCATACCCCAGAATGAACGGCTCGGTGTGATCCTGTTCGGCGGCCGTCCGGATGCGGCGTTTGGCATCCGCAGGGTTAACCGAGATCGCCTCGATTTCGACCAGAAGGTCGGTGGGCAACAGAGCGGGTTCGGGCAGATCGACATCCATCAGGCTGTCCAACTCGTCAATCGGCAGAGACTTCAGAAATCCCACGGCTTTCATTTTTACTACCTTTCGGTGGAGGTCTGAGCGCTGTCCCAAAATCCGCGCATCGCTTCGATCAGCGCGAGGTATTGTGCATATCGGGTGTTGTAGTGCGATTGCATGGCCACGTTTGGCAGGAACTCGGATTTGCGACGGGTCATCCGGCCAATCGCCTCTTCATAAGAACCATAGACGTCAGTCGCCACCGATACGCCAATGGCCGCACCCAAAGCGCCGGTTTCCTGCGCCTCAGCCACAAAGATCGGTACGCCCAGGCAATCAGCGAACATCTGCGGCCAGACCGGGCTGCGCGACCCTCCACCGGACAAAACTGCCCGATCAAATCTGACGCCCGCGGACTTCAGAACCTCGATATGGCGCCGGTGCTCGAACAAAACGCCTTCGAACAGGGCGCGCAGCATATGGCCTTCGCTATGCCAACCGGCGACGCCGTAGAACCCACCCCGGAACGCGGCCCCTTGCCCCGAGCCATAGAGGTAAGGGTGAAAGAACGGATCATCAGCGGCGGGCGCAACCTCGGCCACTTTGGCGTTGCAATATCCGAACGGATCATCGTGGTGTGCACCGCGTTCAACGAATTCGCGTACATACCATTCCAGATTGGCCGCCGATGTGGCGCTGGCCTCGATATTCACGAAACGCTTCGGCCCGAAACCCGACACCATGAACAGGCCATCGTTGACAGCAGGCGCGTCGGAAAACACCTGATTGATGCTCCACGTCCCGGCGATGATCGAAGCCTCACCCGCGCACACGACACCTGAGCCCATGGCGCTGGAAACCACGTCGAAATAGCCCCCGATTACCGGTGTACCCACGGCCAGACCTGTTGCAGCCGCGGCTTCCGCGCTGACGGTTCCGGCAACCTCTGCCGGATCGATCAGCCGGGGCAGCATTCCTTTTGCGTCGCTCAGACCATAAAGCGCCAAAAGATCGTCATCATAGGCGCAGTCCGGCATTCGGATGAGGCCACAGCCCGACATATCCGAGATATCGGTGACACGCTCTCCGGTCAGCTTGCAGGTGATAAAGTCCTTGCACAGCATCGCCGTACCGGTGTTGGCATAAATTTCGGGCCGGTGGCGTTTGATCCAAGCCAAAAGGACGGGCGTCTGAGACGGCCAGGGCTTTTGCAGGCACAAACTGTGCAGTGCATCCCCCTTGGCGTTGGAAATTTCTTCGGCCATTCCTGCGGCGCGCGTGTCCAAAGACTGGATGCCGATCAGCGGTTCGCCTGCTTTGTCCAGAAGGTACAGCCCGTTGCCATGGCCCGCGCATCCGACACCTATTATTTCCGCAGCGTCGATACCGGCCTCGTCGATACAGCCCGCTATCACCTGCCGGGCATTAGCCCAAAGCTCATTCAGGTCGCGTTCCACATGGCCCGGCTGCGGGGTCGAGGATTGCCCGTCCTGCGCCTTCATCGCAACGGGCTGCCCCTGCAGATCGAAGAGCACGGCCTTGATAACCGTGTTCCCTGCATCCAGCCCCAGTATGTACCCGTTTTCAAACACGGTTGTAGATATCCCACGCTTCTTCACCGCTGGCGCCATTGTGGATCATCGCCATCAGCGCGGCCACAACTGCCTTGGGGTTGTCATGCTGGTAAATATTTCGACCGTAGACCATCCCCTGCGCACCCTGCGCCATCAGGGCTGCCGATTTCATCAGCACGTTCTGAAGGTCTTCCTTGCCGCCACCGCGCACCAGTACCGGTACGCGCGCGGCTTCGATCACGCGGTGAAAGTCCTCGGGGTTTTCGGTGGGGTCAGCCTTGATGATGTCAGCCCCCATCTCCGAAGCCAGACGCACCAGCGTCACGATCTTCTCGGCGTTGCCATCCACCTGGTAGCCGCCGCGAACATCGTTGGGCAGCATAACCAGAGGCTCAATCATAAGCGGCATCCCGTATTTGTGACAGGCCGCACGCACCCGGCTGATGTTTTCGACACATTGGCGGAACAACTCAGGCTCGTCGGGCAGCATAAACAGGTTTACCACCACGGCGGCAGCGTCCATTTCCAGCGCGCCAATAATCGGCGCGTCGGCGTTCTGCAGCATCGACCACATCACCCGGTGGCGCTGATCGTTGTAGGGGTTGCCCATGTCGATCCGCATTACAAGCGCGGGCTTGTCCTTTTCCGGTCGCGATTGCAGCAGGTCTGCCTGCCCATAGGCGCATTGGATCGCGTCCGGTTTGGCCCCGATCAGTGTGTCCATGACACCGGCCATATCTTCGAGCCCAACCAGAAAGCTGGGCTCGTTGCAGACCCCGTGGTCGATCGCCACGTCAAGACATCCCCCGTTGGTAAACATCCGGTTCATTCGGGCTTTGGTGCTTACACGCATTCTGTTCTCCGTTCCTTGTTTCGTGCGGTCAGAGTCTCGGCGGTGACGCCATAAAACTCGGACAATTCATGGATCAGAGTTTGGGTCTGATCGTTGATCTCTTGTGGGGTGAGTCCGCGTTCATCAGCTATGATGCCGCCCAGTCGCTCTAACAAAGCCGCGGAAATCTGTCCTGTGATCGCCAGCGCGGTGCGACGCAGTACGATGTCGGTCAGGGATTCCACAAATTCAGTGCGCAGCAACCAGACGATTTCGGCTTCGGTATAGGGGCAGTCGTCTGCCAGAGATACGTCCTGCGCCGACTGGCAGAACAGTGCTACGTCGTAAGACTGGCTGCCATAGTGCCCGATGAGATGCTGCGCCCGGTCAGGCGTGACATGGAATTCATCCGTCAACCGGTTTTGCAAGGTGGTCGGATCATCGGGGAACTGCGCACCACCGCCAATGGCCAGCCCAAGGGTTGAAGCCCGACGCGTTTTTCCCAGCTCGGCAAGAACCTCATCTCCGGTTTGCTCTCCAAAGGCACGAAAGGTGGTCCACTTGCCACCGATCATGCAGAACTGTGGGACTTCCCCTTCCAACCGCCGCGTGTAGTGACCGCGCGAAATCCGACCGGTGAAATCCTGATCACTGCGGGGCAACGGTCGGATACCGCTATAGCTGAACACCACCTGTTCCGGGGTAATCTCAACTTTCGGGAACACCAGCCTAAGCGAACCGAGGATATAGTCGAACTCCTCTGGTTCGCACTTAACGCGCGCGGCTTTGTCAACACGGATGTCTGTCGATCCGGCCAAAACCTTGCCTTGATACGGGAACACGATGCAGACTCGCCCATCGGTGTTTTCAAAATAGACCATGTGCCCGCCAAGCGCCTGCAACAGTGTGGCGTTGTTGATGATCAGGTGCGAACCCTTGGTACCTGAGACCATTTGTTCGTTCGCGGACCCCCCAAGGGTCTGTGCGGTTTCATCGAGCCACGCACCAGTTGCGTTCACTATCACTCTGGGCTCAACCCGCATGGTCTCGTCGCTGCGCCGATCGGTGACGGTATAGGCTTCACCGTCCCTCGTCATTTCCGAGTAGTTAAGAGCGATGCAATCCGGAGCCGCGGTTTGCATGTCTTTGATCATCTCAACGCATAGCCGTTCCGGATGGTTTATCTGTGCATCGTAGTACACTGCCGACCGCGTGGCCTTGGGTGTCAGCGCGGGCCAATCCTTGCGAGTCCGGTTCGCGCTGTTGAAATGATGCCGCGGCAGAATACGCCGCTTGCGCGTGACCCAGTCATAGAGTGACAGGCCCAGTTTGATCGGCGCTGCGCCGCGGCTGGAAGGTTTACCCTGCCATCCAACAAAACTCGCCGCCGCATTTAGCATGCCCGAAAAAACCGACGTGATCGGAATGACCGTGGGCAAAGGCCGCACCATATGTGGCGCGTTCAGCAGCAACGCATCGCGTTCTTGCAAAGACTCTCGAACCAGGTCGAACTCACCGTTTTCAAGATAGCGCAGACCGCCATGGATCATCCGAGAAGGGGCCGCGCTGCACCCCGAGGCGAAATCGTTGCGTTCGACCAGCAGTACCCGCAGCCCCTGCAGGGCAAGTTCGCGATAGACTCCAATACCGTTCACGCCTCCACCGATCACCACCACGTCGAACGCAGGATTTTCGCGCAATCTTGACAGGTTTTGTTGTCTTTGTTCTGACATGGTGGTCCTGTTTGTAGCGATGCGTTGAGGCTTAGGTGTCAAGATCGCTCAGATGCGCGAGAGCCTGCGTGTTAATCTCGGCAATCTCGGTGTCGGTCAGGCGTAGCTGCCCTGCCTTGGCGTTCTCGACCGCCTGCGTCGCATCCCGGGCACCACACAGCGAAAAGGTGATACCGGGCTGCTGCACGGTCCAAGCGATCACGGTTTGCGCCAAGGTCGCACGGTGCGCGTCAGCAATCGGTGCGATAGTCGCCATCAGGTCCGCCACTTTCTGGCGGTTTGCCATCGAAAAACGCGGGTTGTCCTTGCGCTGATCATCTCCGGTGAACACACGATCCGGCCCGATCTTGCCGCTGAGCAGCCCCAGCGCCAGCGAGGAATAGCTGAGCACAGACACGCCATTCTCGCGACACACTGGCAGCAGAATGCTCTCGATATCGCGCTTGACCATCGAGTATTCTTCCTGGATGGCGTCGAGCTGACCGGCCGCGACATAGGCTTTCACGTCATCCACCGATGTATTGCTGGCCCCGATCGAACGGATCTTGCCCTGCTGTTTCAGGGCCTCCAGAGCCTCCATCGTCTCAGCGACAGGGGTGGTCGGGTCCTGCCAATGGGTGATGTAGTGGTCGATGTAATCGGTACCCAGGCGGGTCAGGCTTTGCTCGACTTCATGGATGATCGCATCCTTGCCCAGATAGCGATGCACCGGCTTGCCGTCATAGTCGAAGAAGTGATTGCCCTTTTGGGTATGCCAGACCAAACCACATTTGGTGGCCAGCACAACCTTGTCACGCCGCCCCTTCAAGGCCTTCCCCACGATGTCCTCGGCGACGCCCTGCCCATAGGCCGGGGCAGTGTCGATCAACGTCACGCCGGCATCGACCGACGCCTGAATTGCCGCAATGGACTTGGCCTCATCCGTGCCACCCCACATCCAGCCACCAATGGCCCATGTGCCCAGCCCGATGGCCGAAGCTTCGATCCCAGACGTTCCGATTTCCCGTGTCAGCATCTCATGCGACATCTCGTGTTCCTTCCATTTCCTGTATGACTGAGGTCGCTGTATCTTCGTCCAGGATCAGCGAATTGAGAAACTTTCCATTCAGCACAGCCTTGATCGGCAATACCTTTTGCGCCCCGGCACTGACACCGATCACCCTTGTGCATTGGGCCAGATCGGTTGGCGCGACCGAGACCAGCCGCGAATTCAGGGCATAGTTAGACACAGACCCATCGATATGGATCAGGTGAGCCAGAAACTCTCCGATCACGCCCATGCCAACCAGCATCTTGCGGTCGGCCTCGGGTACTGGATGAAGATCGTAATAGCTGGAGCCTTCAGGTTCGATAGAACCAATCCCCACCAGCGCGACATTGGCGCGACGGGCTATATCCAAAACCTCTCGGATGGATGAAACCTGTTTCAGCATATCGCGCTGGTCGCGGCTCTCCGCGAAGAGCGGCGCGTGCAAAAGCATTGGTTTGCCACCAAGCCGCTCTGCCATTTGCGTCGCCAGATGATTCACATCTGTGTAATACTTGCCTTGAATACCACCGGTCAGCGGCACCACCGTGACATCGAAGACGCGTTCAGCCTCCAGCGCCTCGACCGCTGCGCTTATGGCCTTACCCCCCGTAATCGCGATGACGTCTCCGTCCCGCAGAGTTTCGAGCAAGTGATTTGCTGCGGCGCGCCCGACTTGTTGCAACGTCGTCTCAGGACTGCCCGCGACCGACGGAGTCACGATGGCCTCAGTCAGACTTGTCGATCGGGTAAGATCACGCTCGATATCCATTAATGTGTCAAACGGGCTTTCGATGTCGATCTTAACCATCCCCATCTTGCGGCCCTGAGTGATCAGGCGGTTGACCTTCGAGTTCGACAAATTCAGTGCTCGCGCGATATCGGCCTGCTTTTGCCCTTCCAGATAATGCAGGACCAGTACGGTGTGAATCTGCCGGATCAGTTCAAAGTCGTTCCTTTTATCCACCATCACCCGCGCCTTTTGTTCAGGTAGTGGTCGATGGTCACTGCCACCAACAGGATCGAGCCGCGAATGATGTCCTGCCAGTAGACCGACACATCCAGAAGCGCCAATGAGCTGGATACAAGTGATAGAAGGATCACACCGAGGATCGCGCCGAGAATGGAACCCGAACCGCCGTTCAGACTGGCCCCGCCTATGACGGCAGCGGCGATGATCGTCAGTTCCAGCCCCAGCCCGAATGTAGGTTGTGCCGAGCCGAACCGTGCCATGTAGATGATGCCAGCGATGCCGCACAAGGTCGAACACAGCGTAGTTGTCAGAAAGATCACCTTCTTGGTTCGAATGCCCGAATATGCCGCAGCCTTTTCGTTCGAGCCGGTATAGAACACCTTGCGGAACATGGTTGTGCGCCGCAGCATGAAATCAAAAGCGATCACGAAGACCAGAAAGATGATGATCACGATCGGGATCGGCCCAATCGAGCCCTGCCCAATGAATTTGAACTCGGGCGGCAGAGTATAGAGGCCCAGCGGACGGCCACCGGTGAACAGCAGACAGGCCCCCCGCGCAATCACCATGATCGCCAGTGACACGATGAAATGATGCAGACCCACGCGGGTAACAAAGAACCCCATAAAGGCTCCAATGGCCGTGCACAGCGCAATTGCCATGGCAGATGCGACCCACGGATCAATGCCGCTTAGAAACAACCATCCCGCGATTACCATTGCCAGTGCCGTGACCGATCCGACCGACAGGTCGATACCGCCGGAAATCAGCAGGATCGTCATCCCGATCACCAGCAGGCCGTCGACTGCAAAGGCCATCGACATCGCGCGCATGTTGGCCCAGGTCAGAAAATAAGGCGATGCGAAAGACATGATCAAGAACAGCGCCAGGATGATGACAATCAGCCCAGTTTCGCGCATTCGGAACAGGCGCATCAGAAACGGCGTGCTGTCAGTTGCGCCCGCTTGGGCCAGATTCACGGTGTTGTCCATTTTCGTCTCTCCGCTCATGCGACAGACGCCTGCGCGTCCATGACCGAGGCCAGATGCATGATGTTTTCTTCTGTCATCTCATCGCCAGTGACCTGCCCACTGATGCGCCCTTCGCGCACCACGAGCACCCGGTCGCAGACACCAATCAATTCAGGCAGTTCCGAGGAAATCACAACGATCCCGACCCCTTCATTCGCCTGATCGCGCAAGATACGGTGGATCTCTGATTTCGCGCCCACGTCGACTCCGCGGGTTGGTTCGTCCAGAAAGATCAGGCGCGGGTTGACCGAAAGCATCTTCGCCAGCGCCACCTTCTGCTGATTACCCCCCGACAGGGACGACACCGGATCGCTCAGAGACCCGCATTTCAGGTTCAGCTTGCGCCCTAACGTCGCGGCCTGCGTGTCTTCCATCGCGGATTGGATCAGACCAACTCCGTTAGCTACCTGCTCCAGTTTCAAGGCCGAAACGTTGGCGGCAATCGGCAAATCGAGGAACACACCATCCCCCTTGCGGTCCTCGGACAGGTAGACCATGCCCTTGGCGATACTGTCCCGATAGTTGCGCAGGTTCAGTTTTTCACCGTTCAGCCAGACGTCACCGGTGACATCGCCTTCAAGCTGGCAAATGCCCTTGACTATCTCGCTGCGGCCAGCGCCGATCAGGCCGGCAATCCCCAGAATTTCACCTTTTTTTAGATTGAACGAGACATCCCGGAAGCGCGTTGCCTCAGTCAGGTTGCTAACCTTAAGGATCACTCCGTCCGATGACGCGACTTGCTTCTCTGGGTAAAGGTTGTCGATTACCCGCCCGACCATCGCATTCACCACGTCACTGGGCTGAATTTCGGCAACGTTCTGCGTGACGATGTGCTGGCCGTCCCGGAATACCGAGACACGGTCGCAGTTGTCGAAGATCTCGACCATTCGGTGCGAGATATAAATGATCGAAATCCCCTGATCCGCCAGCTTGCGCATGATCCCGAACAGGGTCTGAGCCTCGGTTTCCGTGAGTGCGGCTGTGGGTTCATCGAGGATCAGAATGCGGCAATCCAGCGTTAGGGCCTTGGCAATTTCGACCAGTTGTTGGTTTGAAATCGAAAGGTTCTTTACCAGAATTGATGGGTCGATATCACTGAGTTGCCGAAACACATCGACCGCGTCGCGTTCCAGTTTGTTATAATCCATAAGCCAGGACCGGCTGGTATTTGTCTTGGCCATGAAGATATTCTCGGCCACCGACACATCCGGGCACAAAGCGATTTCCTGATGAACAAAGCCAATGCCCAATTGCTGCGCCATCGTAGGTGACGAGATTTTGACCGGTTTGCCGTCCAGAACGATCTGGCCACTTTCAGGTTGCAAAATCCCGTCGATCACGTTCATCAGGGTGGATTTTCCTGCGCCATTTTCCCCTGCAATCGCGTGGATTTCACCCTTGCGGAGTTCAAAGTCGATCCCGCGCAACGCTTTGACCGGACCAAAGGATTTGCTTAGATTCGATATCCGGAGGATCACGTCGTCTTGCATGGCACCACCTTTTCGGGGGTCTTTTCGGTTGCTTAAGTTGAAGACTGGAACCACCCACACTGAAACAGAGAGAGCGCGCGGGCAGTTCCTTGGGGAGTTTCTCGATCAGGCCGGATCGCGGCCTTCCATATAGACGTTCAGGTCAAAGCTGTCGGCATTGTTCTTGGTGATGACTGCAAAGCCGTTATCCATGAACGGGATTTGAACCGGGTTGAAACCGCTGGTCTTCCAGTCGTTGAATGGATCGAAAATGTCCGCCCGGTTGGCCAGGTGCACCGCCATGAAACCCATAAAACCTTGTACGCCCTGATTTGGGTTCAGTGACATATGAATGTTGCCTGCCCGGATATGTTCCAGCGTGGTGGGCGTCACATCCGCGTGCATGATCAGGATGTTCGAATTGGCTTCGAGCTTGGCCGCCACAGCGCCTTCGGCGGAACCTGCTTCAGGAATCCAGATTGCCGCCACATTCGGGTTGGCCTGAATGATCGAGGCTGTCGCGCGGTAAGCGGCGTTGCTGTCCTGGTTCGTGGCCTGACGCCCGACCAGTTTCATTTCCGGATAATTATCTTCCATATACGCGATCAGAGCAGTCACACGCAGGTCATGGTTCGACTGGCCCGGGTTTTCCAGCACCGCATATTCGGCGCTGTCACCCACCTGCTTGACGATCTCTTCCGCCGCAAACTTAGCCTCGGCATGGTTGTCCGAGGTAATATAACCGGTGCGCTTGGAATTTGGGCTGTCGGCAGCAAAGGTCACGATCTCAGTGCCGTTGCCAATTGCGCGGTCGATCGGCTCAATGAATGGGTCGGACTGCATGGGGTGCAGCAGAACACCAGCAGGGGATTTCACCAGATCCTGCTCAAACGAAGCGATCTGCTTGGTGATGTCATAGTCGGGCGTGCCCGAAAACACAGTTTCGCAGCCGAAGGCTTCAGCGGCCTGTTTAAAGCCCTGATAGACCGGGACCCAATATGGGTGGCCCGAGACCATGACGTTCATAATATAAGTCTCGCCCGGCTCGCACATTATGCCATCGGCCTGCGCTGATGTAGCCGAGACTCCAGCAACCACCAATGCAGCGGACGCAAGGATCCTGTTTGCTTTTTTAAGGTTCATGAATTTCCTCCCAGCGGAATGCTCTTGCTACTGCGCCGCGTTGCTCCTCCAGCGCGCCGGTTGCAAGAAATTTCTTGATGCGAATTTTTTTGCACAACCCCTTTTAAGGTCGTCGCCAAAGAGTCGTCAACATTTTTGGTATTTTTTTCTAATAGTGAATTTTATTTCACTTTCTTCTTTTCAAGGAGGACACCGTTTGTCAGGAAATGCGTTACTTGGGTTAACTCATTTCGTATTCAACGACGTAATACATGCGGCAGCCTGATCAGAAGCGAACGAGAGGCGAGCAAAAGAATATCCGCTTGATGTGGGGTATCCACCGTCGCTCGCGCCTACGGTAACGACAACTTTCCACTCCTCTCCCTTGTATGGAACGGCACAAGGGCGAAGCCGCTGGCAGGTTGAGTACCAATCCCAATTGCGGAGTAACGTGAAAGCCAACGGTCAAATTTGGCCAACAATTGCGCCCGCAGGTGTTTCTTCTGGATCTCCTTGTGAACCCCGAAGAAACACCCTGCCCCGCAAAGAACCCGCTTGAAAGTTTGGCACAATGCCGCAGAAGAATACCTCAAGGTCGGTCAACGACACGACACGTCGAGGCACGCTGCATCGCCTCGGCACGTTCGTTGTCGAAACACTGAAAATGTTGCATCACCAAACACATGAAGTACAGCTTCACGATCAGGCAGGGACTGTTGCTACTTATGTGCTACACGAGAATATCGCCGATGAAAAACAACATAAAATCAAATAGATACGATCAGTGACACAAATCCATCATGGGGGCAACGGAGAGCCGCGCAGAGCGCCGCACGTCGGAAAACCCTGATTTTTCGTGGTTTTTCGGATCCACCATACTCATCGTTTCCTCGTTTCGGCTCGATTTAGCCCCATTTTGATCGCGGTGCTACACAACGTAGCACCACAATGGCCGTGTAGCACTTTTCCCCGCCCGAATTCCAGCGCACCAGACCAGGCATTGCCAAGGCGCCACCCTTCTCCGTCGGCTTGGCCCGATCGCCTTCTTTTTGGAGTTCAAACCTAACCCAAACAATTTCCGAAAAATCAAACCAACTCACGTCCCGGACATCGAAAGCCCGTGACTAAAAGGAACTCCAATGGGAATTATAACAAAACGCAACAACACCAATGGCAAGCTGAGCTTCACTGCCCTGACTGGGACTTCAATTCTAGTCAGGGTTTTGGGACAGCTCGACACTGCGCCTGTGCGCGGCCCGCGTCGTCTTTTGAATGAGGTCAAGCACACCGTTTCCACGGGACATAAGCTCCTTCAGACCTGCTTGGGTTGTCCCGTTTGGTGATGTCACTTGTTTCCGAAGATCCGCCGGTGACAGTGGGCTGGATCGCATCAAATCGCCGCTCCCCGAGATCATTGCGGAAGCCAGTTTTGCCGCAACGTCGTGCGCCAAACCCAATTCTCTCCCTGCCTCTGTCAATGCCTCTGTCATCGCAAAAACATAGGCCGGGCCGCTCCCGGAAATCGCGGTTACAGCGTGAAGCATGTCCTCATCATCAAGGACCACGGTCTCTCCAACTGCCTGCATCAATTTTGTTGCAAGATCCAAATCCCTGACGGTCGTACAAGCGTTGCCGACGAGAGCGGTAATACCTGAACCAACAGATGCGGGCGTGTTTGGCATTGTGCGCACAACTGGCGTCTGCGAACCCAGCAATTCCTCATAGGTCGAAATCAGAGTCCCGGCGGCGACCGATACGAAAAGAGTTTGCCCGGACCCAAGCGAAATCAGGTCCGACAAAGCAGAAGCCATGACCTGAGGCTTCGTAGCGATCACCGCAACAGAAGGAGGAACTTCTGGCTGTTGGTTCAGGCGCAGGCCGCGTCGCGCAAGGCCCCGCAGCCACTCAGATGGGCGCGGGTCCAGAACAATGATCTTTTTGGGGTCCAACCCGGCATTGAGCCATCCGTTCAACAAGGCGGTGCCCATCTTGCCGCAACCCAGAAGTAAGAGACCACCGTGGCCTACATCCAAACGGCTCCGACCTTCTGAATCCGCGATCTGTGACATGCAGTCAGCTCGCGACCCTCAGGGTGCTTCGTTGCACAAGTTCTTTGTACAGCTCGCGCAGGCGACGGGTCATCGGACCGGCACCTTCATATTCTCCGATCTTCTTCCCATCTATCGACGCGACGGGTGTCTGTGCGCCGAACGTGCCGGTCAGAAAGGCCTCGTCGGCCCCGTAGGCTTCATATAGCGAGTAGTTCTTTTCGAATACCGGGATGTCGTTGGCACGGCACAGGTCTATGACCTTTTGGCGCGTCACTCCGTTCATGCAGTAGTCGCCAGTGGAGGTCCAAACCTCGCCCCGACGCACGATGAAGAAGTTGCACGCATTCGTCGTGTTCACAAATCCATGTGGGTCCAGCATCAGGGCTTCGTCTGCACCTGCCTGTTCCGCCTGCAGGCACGCGATAACGCAGTTCAGCTTTGAGTGACTGTTGTACTTGGCGTCCTGGCTCATCGGTAGACCACGGACCTGCGGCACGGTGGCCAATCGGATGCCCTGGCTCATCAGGCTGTCCGCGGGTTTCGAGTGTTCCACAACAGCAACCACTGTTGGCCCGGAACGTGACAGCCCCGGATGCTGAAACGGTTTGTCCTTTGGACCGCGGGTCACCATGAACCGGCAATGGGCATCAGTTGTCATTCCGTTGGCCTTGGCAGTGTCGTTCAGCGCCTGCAGCACCTCGTCCTTGGTCATGCCAACGTCAATAGAGACAGCCTTGCAGCTATTAAAAAACCGGTCCATGTGTTCATCGAAGAATGCCCATGTGCCGTTGTAAAGCCGCAGCCCTTCCCACATTCCATCCCCAAGCATGAAGCCTGAGTCGTAGACGGACACCATTGCTTCGCTACGCGGCACGATCTTACCGTTGAGAAATATCTTGATGTCTCGATTGCGCGCGTCTTCCTGCGCGTCATGAGTGGAATGGCTCAGGCTTTGCTCGCTCATGTTAAAACTCATAGGTGGGCGTTGCGTTGAAAGGGTGCAGAGGCGGCGGCATCCGCCGCCTCAATAGTGTGCTTAGTTTATCAACCCGACTTCGCGGAAATAGCGCTCGGCGCCCGGATGCATCGGAGCGGACAATCCGTTCACCACCATTTCCTCTTTCTTGAGGTTGGCGAAGGCGGGGTGGAACGACTTGAAGGCGTCAAAGTTGTCAAAGACCGCCTTGACCATAACGTAGACGGTTTCATCTGGCACTTTCGAGGATGTCACAAAGGTGGACGGAAGACCAAAGGATGGAACGTCGCCATCCACACCGCGATACAGACCGCCCGGAATTGTCACGTTGCCATAGTAGGGTTTGCTTTCCACCAACGTCTGTACAGCCTCACCCTCAACAGGAATGATGTTGATGTCACAGGTTGTGGCAGCCTCCAGCACGTTAGCCACCGGGTTTCCTGCGACCATCAGGAAGGCCTCGATTGTGTTATCGCACAGGGCCGAAGACTGTTCTGCGGATTTAAGCTCGGTCACCAGCCCGAAATGATCCATGTCCCAGCCCATGGCATCCACGAGAACTTCAGCCGTCCCACGCGTTCCAGAGCCGGGGTTGCCCAAGTTGATAGTCCGACCACCGAGGTCGTCCAGAGACTGAATACCTGTATCCTTGCGCGCGGCGATGATGACTGTATCCGGGTGCAGCGAAAACAGACTGCGGAGTTCACCGTCCGGGCCATCCTCTTCGAATAAGCTGGTCCCGTTCAGAGCGTGGAACTGCCAGTCCGACTGGACAATACCCATCTCAAGCTCGCCCTCGCGCATGGTACGCAGGTTGTAAACCGATCCGCCCGTGCTCTCGACCGAGCATCGAATGCCGTGTTCCTTGCGCTTTTGGTTGACCAGGCGGCAGATACCGCCGCCAACAGCATAGTAAATACCTGTCACACCGCCGGTGCCGATTGTCAAAAATTCTTCCGCTTTTGCAGATGTGCCGGCTATCAGTGCAGCTGCGCCAAGAGCTGCAAGACCAGTATGCATTTTCCGTTTAAGGATGCCTGTCGACAACATGAATAACTCCCTTTTCACCTGTTGCGTCACCCCGGTTCCAGACCAGGTGATCATTTCTTGCCGATGGAGTGGGCAATCGCAGCCAAGGTTCGGAGCTTTTCGAATCCCCACCTGTGAGGACAATACGGCAGGCAGTTTAAATTGTCGACAATACTTATTATTGTCGACAATTATCCGTTGGCGAACTACCTTGAACTAGTCCGCTGCAGCAAACGATATGAATGAAATTGAATGTTCAGCCCCAGTCATTTTTCTGGCTATCTTGGCCTCACGAAGTAATCTCGCCTTCCGCCCATTGGGTGTTCCATCAACGGGATCGACATGACACGACAAGTACCCTCGACGGAGAAATCCGGCGACACATTGAAAGACAGGACACTGGAGCGACTCCAGAAGCTGATTTTGACCGGAGATCTGGAACCAGGCGCAAAACTGCTTGAGACCCAAGTCGCCGCACAGCTGGATGTCAGCCGGGCAACTCTGCGCGAGGCGATGGTCCAACTGAGCGAGATTGGGCTTCTTGTTTACATCCCCTTCCGGGGATCCTTCCTTCGCACACTGGACCCGGTTGATCTGGACGAAATCTATTCGTTCCGAACCGGGCTCGAGAAGATGGCTTTCCAATTCTGTTGGGACAAGCGCGACTTGGTCAGCCTCGCCGACCTGAAAATGCGCAACAACAGGCTTTGCGAATGCATCTCGAACAACGATCCCTACGGCGCGATCATGGCGGAAATGCACCTTCATTCATGGTGCTACGAGCTTTCGGGACACACCCTTCTATTGCAAAGCTGGGAACGCCTGAAACCCAACCTGCAGTTCTACTTTGCTATGCATCAGAAGGCACATGGGCGGGGCGGCCCACTTCGGGAATCCCATGACAAGTACATTGAGCTCGCCAATGGGGACAGCTTGGACGACATGCTTGCTCACCTTGAAGGTCACATGCGGCAAGGGTTGGAAAACACAATGAAGTTTCTGAATGAAAGAAACGTTTCTTAAGTCGGTTCAACAATTCACTGGGATCTGGCCCGGAAACCAGCGCAGGCCTTCCAACCACATCTGAAAGATCAGTATCGCGGAATGGCACTGCTCCCCGGATTGAAAGGTAGCCCCATTACTTCCCGACTATCTCGATTGTGTAGTCGCGCCTTGCCGCAGCTGGTGGTGGCTGGAACGGGGCGGCGGCGCGCACCTGGGCAAGGGCCACTTGATCCAGTCGTTTAGACCCCGAGCTGCGCGTGATGCTGACACTCAACAGGCCACCGTTGTCACCGATCCGAAAGCTCACCAGAGCCGCGCCCCGGACGTTGACACTTTTTCGCCTCGCACGCGTGATTTTCCGCTTCACATGCCCTGCGTAGTTACTGGCCTGGGCGTTACCCTGCCCCGCCGATTTGGATTTGGTTTCTTTCGCCGTCGCAGCACCCTTGCTCGTATTTCCGGACGCGCTGCCCTTTTTGGCCGACTTTTCGGAATTTCCCTTCTTTGATGCGATCTGATTGACCTTTTGCTGAGCCGGTTCCGGTGGTGTTACGTCCTCAGGCTGCGAAACTGCGGCTCTCTTGGGCTGTGGCTCTGGTGCTGTTGCCGCCTCAGGCTCCACCGGTTTTTGAGGGCTTGTCACCGCGACCGCTGTCGCGCTGTTTGGGGCTGTGGGGCTGATCGTCTGGGGAACGATCGCCTCGGCCTGGGATGTCGGAGTGACAGTAGGTTGCTGTTGTGTGGGCGTCACGGGTAGTTGGTGCGCGGCTGATGGTGCAGAGGCAGTAGCCCCGGTGACATAGTCCTTGAACGAATCCCCCAAGGCGGCAACCTCGCCCGAACCGCCCCCTTCTATATTCACAGTCTCGCCAGCGGAAAAATCATGCAGTGCGAGGACGTGCGTTGCTGCGGCCAATGTCAAAGCGGTTATGGCGACGCCGCGTGATCGGGGTATCATTGCAAACCCCTCTCGGTGACTACATAGACCTTCTTCGCGCCCAAGCTTCGTAGCGTATCGCTGACTTCTTTCAACTTGACCGCAGGCAAGGCCCGGTCAGGCACAACGCGAACGTCATCCAGCGGCAAATCGATGGACGCGCGTTCGACATACGCTTCGACGCCCGTGAGTTCCGCACTACGGTATTCCAGCGTGCCATCGCTGCGGATGACCAAGGCATCCGGCGGCTCGCGCCCCTCCAGATCGCTGGTTTCGACTAGCTTCACCGATTTGCTGAGCGGCGGCGCAAGGGTGCCCGCGATCATGTAGAAGATGAGCATCAGGAAAACGACATTGATCAGGGCGATCGTCGGCTCTCGGCCTTGTTTTGCCTTAGGTTTCAGCTGATTCATCCGATCACCTGCGCGCGCAACTGATCTATACCCTTCAGGACTGAAAGTAGATCTATCAACTGCTGAGAGGTTGCGTCCTGGCTGAGGCTGATCAGCGCTGTCTGGGGTTTGCTATCAGTGAGCCGCGCGGCAACGTCTTCGAAGGACACAAGCGTTCCATCGACGAGAATTCGATTAGCCTCGAGTTTGACAAACCGGATGGCCCGATCCGTTTCCGGTCCTCCGGCAGCAGCGGCGGTGAACTCGATCTCGCCAAACTTCGAGAAAGTCGACGTCAGCATGAAGAACAGCAGCAGCAAAAAGATGACGTCGATCAGGGACGTCATCGACAGGCGTCTGCGCCGTTTCTTGCGAACGTCAAGCGCCATGGGCAAAGGCTGTTTGCGCGGGCCCTGCAGCCACGACTTCATCATCCGCATGCCCCGGTGCAAAGACCGTCCGCAATGCGCGGTTGGCAAAGGTGCGTTCGCGGCTCATTCGTGCTTCGAACCACGTCAGGACCATTGATGTCGGCATTGCAACGGCAAGCCCGGCTGCCGTGGTCAGCAAGGCCACCCAGATGCCGCCCGCCAACAACGACGGATCAACGGAATTGCCCGCGCCCTGAAGGGTCTGAAACGCCTCAATCATACCCAGAACAGTACCGAAGAGGCCCAAGAGTGGGGCAAGCTGCGCCACCATGTCCAACACATTGAACCCCTGCTCGAGTTGCGCGAAACGTGCTTCGGCCTCGGCATCGACTCGTTCGGACAAAGTGCGGTCCTCACCAGACAATGCCATCGCGATAACCGGTGCCAGATAGCTGCGGCTTTTGTTGAGATGCGCCCGGGTGTCCGCGTGATCCTGACGATCCCACGCCTGAATCGCACGCGAAAGCTCGATATGGCGGCCGACCCCGGCGGCTCGGAATTGCCAGAGTTTGTACAAAACCAACGAGAGTGTCGCGATGGACGTCAGGATCAGGATGGCCACAACCGGCCCGCCCAGCGCCAGAATATCCATCAACTTTTGAAGTATCGCATTCATGAGTTTATCCAATCACCTCGGTTTCAAGACGGCTTTTGAGTTCAAGCCCGGTCAGGCAGGCATCCGCCATGTCGCCTTGGGTTTCACACTCCTGCACTCCGTTGATCAGAATTCGGCTGATCTCGTTGCAGGCCATGTCGTTGAATTGGAACTGACGCACTCGGAGGCGCCCTGCGGGTAATTCTGCGAAATCCAGTAACGTCAGCAGGGCCACCTTCCCTTCAGTCCCGAAAAGTACGGCTTCGTACACGGCACCGTCGATGTCAGAGTCGTAAGAGTTTTCGGCGACAAAACTCAGCAGACAGTTTTGCCCCCTCGCCTCTGCCGAGCTCAGCTCGATGGATATACCACCGGACTGACTGGTTTCCTCTGCACTGACAAACCCTGCCCCCAATATTGGGAGCAGGGTCAGCAGGACCACTCGAGCATTTCTTTTGGTTCTTGTTTGCATGACTGGTCCTTTCGTGTGGATCAGAACGTTTTCGCCAAGGTCAGCTTGAAGTTCCGGCCCGGAGAGTTGCGGGTCGAAAGGTTTGGCAGATAGTTCTTGTCAAAGATATTCTCGATGCCGGCGCGGACTTCGAAGCCCTGGAACGCACCCTCTTGCGGCAGGTATGTCGCGCGCAGCGTGTTCACGCCGTAGCCTGCAACCGGATCGCCGCTGGAATCGGTGCCGGACTTGGCGCCGAACAGCTCCCAGCTGACGTCCAGCGTTTCGCCAAAGCGCTTGCCGACAGTCACACGGGCCGAGTCGGTCGGCTCATTGCGCCACGGCGAGTCCACACCAAGCGCGCTGGTTTCAGTGCCTTTGACGATATTAGCGTTGAAATCGACATAGTAGCCGGCAGCGTTCGCGTAGGACGCCTCGATTTCCACACCTTTGGTTTCAACTTCACTCAACGGACGCGAAGGGCTGCCGGATACGTACGACGTGATGTCCCAGAGGTCTGTTCTGTAGAAATTGACCTTGGCGCGAACGACGTCGCCATCGGTAAAGACATCTCCACGGTTGTAAGAGAAGCCTGCTTCCCATGTGCGCGACTTTTCAGGCTGCGTCATGTATGCGGGGGTGCCCAGATCGTCGATGATTGGCAGGTTTTCCGTGTATGCGCCGCTGCCGAAAACGGCAAAACCGCTGGCGAATTCGTACCGTGCAGACAGGCCGCCCATCAACGCGTTGTTGTCATAGCTCTCGTTGCGCGGTGCTGGCGCGTCGCTATCGCCTTCGATGTCTTGCGTTTCATAACGAATTGCCGGCGTGATCGTCAGTTGCTCGGCGATTTGGATATCATCAACGGCAAACAAGGCGATCCGGCGATCTGTTCCACCAGGGGCCGAAGGCGCGTCCAGACGTTCGCGATTGATGAACTCGATCCCGGCGCGCAGATCGTGCGATGCAATTCCGGTCTGGAAATAGGACGTGTTCTTGATCGTCAGCTTCGTTGTTTCGTAGTTGTGAGTTGCGTCAGCCAACCCACGAATACTGCGGAAGAAGGGCGAACGTTCCAGGCTTGATGATCCCGGCACATAAGAGCTGTCGATCTTCTGTTCCGAGTAGCTGAGGTTCACGTCCAGATCGATCAGGTCGTTGCCTGCAGGACGATATTGATACCGCAAAATCCCGATTTTTGTTTCGATATCGCGGTCTACGTTACCGAATGAATCCGATGTCGTGCCGAATGAGTCATAAGGCACATCGCGCTCTTCCGAGGTGGACTGGTTGTAGGACGCAGTGATCGAATGCTCGAGGTCATCGCCAAAGCTGTACTTACCCTTTGCCAGAAGCGACGGCAGTGTGAAGGCACTGTTACCAATGGTGTCGCCGTTTCCGTCCTTTTGATCATCCTGATCACGATATGAGTAGTTGAACAGGAACTCGGTCTGACGGTTGGGCTGCCAGGCCAGGATCGACGAGGACGCAAATCCGCTTCCGTTGGAATACCCTTCCAGCGTTTGCCGGAACCGGAAGCCGGGCTCGCCACCAGTGAAGTCCGACGCGTCCTTGGTTTCCAACTGAACCACGCCGCCTACAACACCCGAGCCGTATTCGAACGATCCCACGGTACCGCGGATAACCGAAACGCTCTTGTATAGCTGCGGGTCGGTGAACAACTGGTTGCCGATCCGATACAATTCTTCCGCGCCGGTTGTCGCCCCATCGACAAGGATCAGCACTTTCTGGTCGGTGCCGAAGGTGCTGTTGGCACCAAAGCCACGGATGTTGATCCCCGAACCTTGCGGTGTCGAGCCGTTGACCAAAGTCACACCGGGCACCGTATCGATCAGTTCAGCAACCGTGTTGGCCTGACGATCATTGACTTCTTCCTGATCGATATTCGTTACCGGTACGGCGGTATCCGTCTGGATTTCCCGCTTGCTTTCACCCAGTTCGAGTGTACCGAGAAAGCCGTCATCTTGTTCCTGCGCTGAAGCGCCAGCCGCGATCATGCTGAGGCATGACACCGTGCCCAGCAACCCCATCTTTTGAATCCGCGAACGCATTTCTGTCCCTTCGAAACTTTAAGAGGACCGGAAATGCTTGCTCCGTGCTGGCTGTGGTCAGTCTTTTTTTGATTTTCGGAATCGCCGGTTTGGCGACTTGTGCTCGTTAATAAAGTTGACTAAAACAGTCAACATAAATTCTTAGTCGTTCGCACGACATCCGCCAGCAGGTCGCCGCGCTCACCGATGACCATGCCAGCCTGACACTCATGACACTCGAAGATGGAAAAACCATGACGGAACAGGTGCTTCTGGCCCCGGATCAAATTCGTGCAGCCTATGCTGAAAACACCGGAAAACGTGACCGCGATTTGGCGGAATCGCTGGGTATTACCGAAGGGCAACTTGTCGCCGCGCACACGGGGATCGACGTGACAAGGCTGTCGGCGAACCTTGACGACATCTTTCCAAAGCTGAACGGGCTGGGCGAAGTCATGGCGCTGACGCGCAATCTGTCCTGCATCATCGAAAAAGTCGGGCAGTACGACAACTACCATTCTGGCGCCCATGCTTCGATGGTGCTGACCGAAGACATCGACTTGCGCATGTTCCCCAGCCAGTGGGCCCATGCTTTTGCCATCGAGCGTGAAACACAGAACGGAACCAAACGATCTGTTCAGATCTTTGATGCAGCCGGGGATGCGGTCCACAAGATCTTTCTGCGCGACGGATCCGACCTGAACCACTGGAACGAACTCGTCAGTTCGCTGGCTTCGGAAGACCAATCACAGACGTTGACCGTTGAGCCGCGCAAGCCGACCGAAGCTGCCAAGGTGAACGCGGACAAAGTTGACATCCTGCGCTCGGAATGGGCCAAGATGACGGACACGCACCAGTTTCTGCGCCTGACCTCAAAGCTGAAGATGAACCGCTTGGGGGCTTACCGCGTCGCGGGCGAACCGTTCGTTCGTGAGCTTTCGACCGATACGGTTTCCCAGATGTTCGAACAGGTGCGTGATCAGGGGCTTGAGGTCATGGTTTTCGTCGGCAACCGGGGTTGCATCGAAATTCACGGCGGCCCGGTTGAGTCGCTTAAACAGATTGGCCCGTGGTTCAATGTGCTTGACCCGCGTTTCAACCTGCATCTGCGCACGGACCACATCGCCGAAGTATGGGCGGTCTCCAAACCCACACAACGTGGACCCGCTGTTTCGGTCGAGGCCTTCGATTCCGAAGGTGGCCTTATCCTGCAGGTCTTTGGCCGTCGCTCGGGTGAGAAGGATCACCGCCCGGCCTGGGACGAATTGGTGGCAAAGCTGCAATCCAAAAAAGAAGCCGAGGTAGCATAATGAATACCGTTACCAGAGTTACTTCAACTTTTGCCGTTCTCGCGGCTGGCGTTTTCGGTACTCAGGCCATGTCGGCAGATGAGGCCGAGCCCAATCGCATCATCGCAATCGGTAGTTCCGTGACCGAAATCGTGTACGCACTGGGCCAGCAGGATCGGCTTGTCGGCCGCGATCAGACGTCGACCTATCCGACTGAGGTGCTTGAGTTGCCCGACGTCGGCTACATGCGCGCCCTATCACCCGAAGGTGTCCTGTCGGTTCGACCGGATTTGATCGTGGCACTGGAAGGCGCCGGGCCGCCTGAAGCTGTTGAAGTGCTCAAAGAGGCAGGTGTGGAGTACGTCTCGATCAGCGAAAACTACACACGTGACGGTGTCGTCGAAAAGATCCGGGCGGTCGGGACAGCGCTTGGCGTGGAAGAAGCAGCGGAAGAACTGGCCGTCCAGACCGGCGCACGTATTGATGGTGCACATTCCAACGCTGCTGATGCAGCGCTGAATGGATCGGCGCGGGTCTTGTTCGTCCTGTCAGCGCAAGACAATCGGATTCTGGTTGGTGGGGCGGACACGCAGGCGGACAGCATCATTCGGTTGGCGGGTGGCGTGAACGCAGCAGGCAGCGTGTCGGGCTTCAAACCGATGACACCCGAAGCGATCGCCTCGACCGCACCAGACGTGATCCTGATGATGGATCGTCGAGGCAATCACATCACTGGAAACGAGGAACTGTTTGCCTTGCCTGCATTTCAACTGACACCGGCGGGCCGGAACAAGCGACTGATCCGCATGCAAGGGGCGTATCTTCTTGGCTTCGGCCCTCGCACAGCCGACGCGATTGCTGATTTGTCAGCGGAACTGCAGAGAATAAGTGGCTCATGACTCTGGCAATGGATCACGATGGGCTGAATGTGGCCCCACGCGACCGTCGGGTGACGGCGCGTCGGGTCACATTGGCCCTCTTCGTTCTTCTTATCGTCACCAGCGTGGTCAGCGTCTCGGTCGGCGCATCGAATGCGTCACTCAGCGCAGCTTTGGCTGACCTGATCGCTGGGCGTGATATCTCAGACCTCGACCGGATCGTCCTTTGGGACATCCGCCTGCCCCGGTTGGCCATGGGAGTTCTTGTAGGTGCCGCGCTGGCGGTGTCCGGTGTCGTTATGCAAGGGCTTTTCCGCAACCCGCTGGCTGACCCCGGGATCGTCGGTGTCAGCGCTGGTGCTGGTCTTGGAGCGATTTCCGCGATCATCCTGGGCTCATACCTGCCCGCGTCTATACTGGCGTGGACAGGCAATGGGCTGATCGCCATCGCTGCATTTCTGGGCGGATGGGCGTCCGTCCTTCTGCTCTATCGCGTCTCCACACGGCGAGGGCAGACATCTGTGGCGACCATGCTGCTGGCCGGCATCGCATTGGGGGCACTGTCAGGCGCGGTATCAGGTGTTCTGGTCTACATCGCCGATGACCAGCAACTGCGCGACCTGACTTTCTGGGGCATGGGCTCATTGGCCGGAGCAACGTGGACCAAGGCCGCATCGGCTGCACCGATTATCCTGATCTCGGTCTTAGTGGCACAGTTCCTCGCCCGCGCCCTGAACGGTATGGCAATGGGCGAAGCCGTGGCGCACCACATGGGCATTCCGGTCCAGCGCAGCAAGAACATCGCCATTCTGGCCGTCGCCGGAGCAACCGGTGCGGCCGTCGCGGTGTCTGGCGGAATTGGCTTCATCGGCATCGTCGTACCTCACCTGTTGCGTTTGGCAACAGGGCCGGACCATCATCGCCTGCTTTTAAACTCTGCCTTGTTGGGGGCAAGCCTGTTGCTGGGCGCCGATATGATCAGCCGACTGATCGTTGCCCCGGCAGAATTGCCGATCGGCATCGTAACCGCAATTCTTGGCGCACCGGTCTTCCTGTGGATTCTGCTGCGGCGTCACGGAACAATGGGAATGTAAGTGATGAAAGGCGAGAACATACGCGTCAGTCTGGGCCGCAAAGAAATTCTGCACGGTGTGGATTTTGATGCAGAGCCCGGAAAAGTCACGGCGATCATCGGACCCAACGGCTCAGGAAAGTCGACCTTACTCAAGGCGTTATCGGGCGAAATTGAATCTTCTGGCAAAGTAGCGCTGAACGGGCGCGACATTTCCGAACTGAAACCTTGGCAATTGGCCGCAATGCGAGGCGTGCTGCCACAATCGTCGACCGTCGCCTTCCCCTTCTCTGTGCTGGAGATCGTCAGGCTGGGGCTGGCAAATGGATTGGCTGCCGGGGATGACACCCTGCCATCGAAGGCATTGGCCCATGTCGATCTTGCCGGGTTTGAGCATCGGTCCTATCAGAACCTCTCTGGCGGCGAACAGCAACGGGTTCAGCTTGCCCGCGTTCTGACTCAGGTCTGGGCCGCGAAGTACCACGACAAGCCGAAATGGCTATTGCTGGACGAACCCGTTGCAAGCCTCGACATCGCGCATCAGTTCACCGTGCTCGGCGTTGCAAGAAACTTCGCGGCGCAGGGTGGCGGCGTAGTGGTGGTCATGCACGATCTGAACCTGACCGCGCTATTTGCCGACTACGTCTATGTCCTGTCGGAAGGCAATGTTTGGGGTTCGGGCACACCAACGGCTATCCTGAACGACAAAACGATGGAGCAGGTCTATGGCATCGACCTGCCAATCAACACGCTGCCCAAGGGTCAGGTGCCTTTCATCCTGCCGCAGGCCATGAAGCACGACCTCACGGTTTGAACAAAGTTGGTTGGGGCGGGCGCATAGCTAAGCTCGCCTCGCACCGCCTGCAACTAAACGCCGTAGCGGCTGAGGATCATGTCGACGCTATTTTCGATAGTGGCTGTCATATCATCCTCACTCAGGACGCTGCCGGTGAAGATCATGGGCCAGAACGCTTTGGCCTTGATCAGACCGATGAACTCCTGCCCCGCGCTTTCCGGATCGTCTATTCGTAGCTGATCGTCCGCAGCGGCATCTTTCAACATCTGCACAAAGATCGCCGTTTTATCCAGCTTGCCCTGCGCCGCCGCCGCAAGAACCGGGTTGCGCAGGGTTTCGCTGATCACCATGCGCGCCATCGCCATCACTTCGGGCAGCATCAGAATGCGCCCTTCGGCCCATGCCAGTTCGGTCAGTTGCTCGCGAATATCACGACCCTTTTCGTACCGAATGTCCAGCACTCCGGCAAAGCGGTTCGCCAATTCGATCACGATGGAACGAAACAGGTTTTCCTTGCTTTCAAAGTATTTGTACAGCGTCCGCTTGGACACTTCGGCCTGCGCTGAAATGCGGTCCATACTGGCGGCGGCGAACCCCTTTTCCTGGAATTCCGCCACGGCCGCCTCAATGATCTGGGCATGTTTGGACGCATTCGGCGCTGTGCATTCGTTCATATCCAAAGCTATAGACCCATTGACAGATCAAGGTCAAACACTACGTAAACTCACCAGTTTACACGCATGAATTTCTCGCCTAGTGTAAACCCGCCAGTTTACCGACTCAGGTAACCAGCCCAACACGGAGAGTCCCCTCATGGCTTTGACTTTGAAACTGAACGGCGAAACCCACGCGGTGGACGCCGAACCCGGCACGCCCCTGCTCTGGGTGATCCGGGATGAACTCAAGCTGACTGGAACCAAATTCGGCTGCGGCGTCGCATCCTGTGGCGCGTGCACCGTGCACCTGAATGGCGAGCCCGTGCGCTCGTGCCAGACTTATATCGAAGACGTCGAAGACGCCGAAATCACCACAATCGAGGCGGTTGGAGACGACAAAATCGGCGCAGCCATACAGCAGGCCTGGGTCGAGCTGGATGTGGTCCAGTGCGGCTATTGCCAGTCGGGTCAGGTGATGTCGGCGGTCGGACTTTTGTCTGAGAACCCTAAGCCCAGCGTCGAAGAGATTGACGACTACATGGCCGGCAACGCCTGCCGTTGCGCCACTTACCAACGTATCCGCGCCGGTATCCAGCGCGCATCTGAAATTCTGGAGGCCTGATCCATGACCATAAACACCTCCCGCCGTGGATTTCTGAAAGGTGCCGCTGCTGCCAGTGCTGTCCTGCTGGTTGGCGCGCGCCCTGATGGCGCGCTGGCGGCTGCTTCGTCCGAGACCACTCAGTTCAATCCATTCGTGAAGATTGAGGCCGACGGGACCGTGACAGCAATCGTCAAACACTTTGAAAAGGGCCAAGGCCCTGCAACCGGCCTGCCGACGCTGATCGCCGAAGAAATCGGCCTGACCATGGACCAGATCGAGTACGAATTCGCCCCGTCCAACCCGCAGGTCTACAACAACCTGTTGTTCGGCCCCTTCCAGGGCACTGGCGGGTCGACCGCGATGGCGAACTCGTGGATGCAATACCGTCAGGCTGGCGCCGCCGCGCGCGAAATGCTGATCAACGCAGCCGCGCAAAGCTGGGGAGTCGACGCATCCGGCATCACCATCGAAGAAGGCATCATCAAAGCGGGCGACAAGACGGCTCCGATCGCCGAATTCGTGGCCGCCGCGTCTCAACTGGAGGCCCCCGCCGAGCCGCGTCTGAAAGACCCGTCAGAATTTCGTCTGATCGGCAACGAAGCGGTCCGCCGCAAAGACTCGGCCATCAAGGGCAACGGACAGGCTATGTACGCCATGGACGTTCACCTGCCCAACCAGATGATCGCCATGATCAAGCGACCTGAATCGAAGGGCGGAATCGCCAATGGCTTTGACGACAGCGCGTCGAAAGAGGTCAAAGGCTATATCAGCGCCGCCGTGCTGCCCAATCAGGCAGGGGTCGCGGTTTATGCCGAAAGCACCTGGGCCGCGATTCAGGCGCGTGATGTGCTTGAAGTCGAGTGGGACATGTCAGCTGCCGAAACCCGCGACTCGGACCAGATCAAGGCCGAGATCATGGCCGCTCTGGATGCCGAGCCTACCTACAACGTGAACAAGGCAGACGTGGCGGCGGTGTCAGCGGCCATCGATGGAGCGGACAAGGTCATCGAAAAGACCTTCTACTTCCCACTGCTGGCACATGCCCCAATGGAACCACTGAACTGCACTATCGAACAGACTGCGGACGGCACCATTGTTCTGCATGACGGTGCGCAAATGCCGACTGGCCCGCATATGGCCTATCAGCAGATCTTCCAGCTGCCGCCCGAGAAAATCCAGATCAAGACGATGCTGGCGGGCGGTTCGTTCGGGCGCCGCGCAACCCCTGACGCGGATTATCAGGTCGAGGCTGCGCTGGCCTTTGTGGTCACCGACCGCTCGCGCCCGGTCAAGCTGGTCTGGACGCGTGAGGATGACATCCGCAGCGGCTATTACCGCCCGGCCTTTGGCCACAAAGCACGTGTCGGACTGGATGCCGAAGGAAACATCGTCGGTTGGCAGCATCAGGTTGCGGGGCAGTCGATCATGAAAGGAACACCGTTCGAAGCCTTCTCGGTTCAAGACGGAATCGATCACAGCTCGGTCGAGGGGATCGGTGACAGCCCCTACGCTATCCCCGGTATGGCCGTCGGCCTGACCGATACACCCAAAGCAACCTCGGTTCTGTGGTGGCGATCGGTTGGACACACCCACACGGCCTATGCGATGGAAGTGATGATGGATCTGGCCGCAAAGGCTGCTGGTCGTGATCCGGTGGAGTTCCGACTGGCCTATCTCACCGATACGAGCGATCCGGATCAGGCCCGCAAGGCCGGAGTCCTGAAGCTGGCGGCAGAGAAGGCAGGTTGGGGCAATGCTCCGGCCGGTCGGGCACAGGGCATCGCTGTGCATAAGTCATTTGGGTCTTACGCGGCACAAGTAGTCGAAGTTTCGGGCAATCCTGAAGACGGCATAAAGATCGAAAAGGTCACCTGTGCCGTGGATTGCGGAATTGCTGTTAATCCGGACGTCGTGCGTGCCCAGATGGAAGGTGGCATCGGCTATGGCATCGGTCACGTGATGCGTGACCAGATCACCCTGACCAGTGGTTCCGTAGACCAGTTCAACTTCCCGGACTATGAGCCGCTGCGGATTGGCGATATCGCCGCCATCGACGTGCACATCGTCCCGTCTGCCGAAGCTCCGACTGGTGTGGGCGAGCCTGGTACGCCGCCCTCGGCCCCTGCTCTGGCAAACGCGATCAACGCCCTGTCCGGCGTTCACGTTGCGGAACTGCCCATGGCAGAAAACGGCGTAAGCTTCGTCTGAGCACCTGCCCCGCGCCTCACCTGATTGGTCGGCGCGGGGTTTCTCTTACTACAAAACAATTTGATCAAATTTCGTGACAACAGAGCGCGTCTCGATTACATCTCGGGTAACCAGAGTAATGGAGACTACGATGGACCTGAGCGCCCTGCACAGTTTTCGCGTCGCTGCATGTGATCTTAACGGTCAGATGCGCGGAAAGCGTGTGCCGCCCTCTTATGCCAGCAAACTGGATAAAGGCGCAGTGCGCATGCCCTTTTCCGCGCTGAACGTCGACCTGTGGGGGGCCGATATCGACGGCAGCCCGCTTGTGTTCGAATCCGGCGATGCAGATGGCGTGTTGTTGCCAACAGACCGCGGTCCGGTTCCTGTGCCCTGGCTTGCAACCGAGACCGCCTTGGTCCCGATGAGCTTGCATGACGACGACGGCGCGCCCTTTCCCGGCGACCCAAGGCATGCGCTTGCCTCGATCCTCGAACGCTATGCCCAGCGCGGCTGGTCCGTCATTGCGGCCACCGAGCTGGAGTTCACATTGCTCGATGCTTCGGGTGCCCATCCGCAGCCGCCGGTAAATCCCGACACCCAACGGCGGTTAGAGGACGAGGCCGTTCTGTCCATGGCCGAACTGGACGCCTTTGATGCCTTTTTCACCGACCTGTACGATGGTTGCGCTGCGATGGGCATTCCCGCCCAAACCGCCATATCAGAAGCCGGCATCGGCCAGTTCGAAATCAACCTGAACCATCAGGAAGCGATGCGTTGCGCGGACGATACGTGGCTTTTCAAGGCTTTGGCGCGCGGTCTGGCGCGCAAACATGGGTTTACGGCGACGTTTATGGCCAAGCCCTATGCGGATGACGCGGGCAATGGGATGCATGTGCACTTCTCGGTCGTGGATCAACAGGGCCGTAACGTCTTTGACAATGGTGGTCCTGAGGGCACCGATCTGTTGCGGTGGGCAGTTGCCGGATGCCTGGACGCAATGCCGGGCTGCACGTTGATCTTTGCACCGCATGGCAACTCATACACTCGCCTAGTTCCCGGTGCGCACGCCCCCACTGGCGCAAGCTGGGCGTATGAAAACCGCACCGCGGCCCTGCGCATTCCCGGCGGCGCCCCGGCCGCTCGTCGGATCGAAAATCGGGTCGCTGGTGGCGATATCAACCCCTATCTGATGCTGGCCGCCGTTCTGGGTGCGGCACTGAACGGCATCGAAGACAAGACCGAACCGCCCGCCCCGATTTCTGGCAATGCCTATGACATCGACGGGCTGCCCCAGCTTGCCAGCGATTGGCCTCAGGCCATCGCAGCGTTCGAGACAGACCCAAGCGTCGCACGCATTTTTCCTGCCGAGTTGGTCCGCTACTTCGCGATGACCAAGCGGCAGGAAATCAGGCGGTTCGCCGATCGTCCACCCGAGAACCATTGGCTGAGTTACATCGAAGCCGTATGAGCCCCCTTGCCCGCCCGGATTCGGTAGGCTAGAATAAATTTGATCAAATTTGGTGACCCATGAAAATCGGTATCCTTCTGACCGGCCATCCACCGGACGAACTGCAGGGCCAATTCAGCGAATATGACGCGATGTTTGCCGCGCTGCTGGACGGGAATGGCTTTACTTACGAAACCTTCGCTGTTGTCGACGGCCAGTTCCCCAAGGACGAACTTCAGGCTGATGGCTGGATCATCACCGGCTCGCGCCATGGAGCCTATGAGGATCACGCGTGGATACCGCAGCTCGAGGACCTGATCCGCGCCATTCAGCAAAGCGGTCGCCCCCTCATTGGTGTGTGCTTTGGCCACCAGATCATCGCGCAAGCTTTGGGCGGCAAAGTCGAAAAGTTCAAAGGCGGATGGTCCGTAGGACGAACCGACTATGACTTTGAAGGCGGAACGGTAACCTTGAACGCTTGGCATCAGGACCAGGTGGTCGAGTTGCCCGAAGGCGCACGCGTGACAGGCACCAACGACTTCTGCCGCAATGCCATGGTGAGCTATGGCGACAACGTTTGGACGGTGCAGGCCCACCCGGAATACGGCGACGCCTTCATTCAGGGCCTGATGGAAACCCGCGGCAAAGGCGTTGTCCCGGATACCCTTTTGGAAGCCGCCGCAAATCGCCTGCCGACCCGAAATGACAATCCGCTGATCGGAAAACACATAGCGGAGTTTCTAAAGAAAGAGAGGGCCTGATGGCCGACTGGAAAGATCAGCTACCGCAAGCGGCACGGGACTATATCGACGGCCAGAGACTTGATGAGGTCGAGTGCATCATTTCGGACCTGCCCGGCATTGCCCGAGGCAAGGCCGTTCCGGCATCGAAATTCGCCCGACAGGATTACTTCCACCTGCCCGACAGCATCTTTTACCAGACCATCACAGGTGACTGGGGTGAGGCTGCGGGCGATGACGGTTTCATCGAACGGGACATGATTTTGAAGCCCGATTTCTCGACAACGTCCGCCGCGCCCTGGACCGGGGACTGGACGCTGCAGGTGATCCACGACGCCTATGACCGCGATGGCGAGCCGATCCCTTTCAGCCCGCGCAACGTGTTGAAGCGCGTGGTGCAGCTGTATCACGACAAAGGTTGGAAACCGATCGTCGCCCCCGAAATGGAGTTCTTTCTGGTCGCCCCGAACGTCGACCCGGCGCATGGGATCAAACCGATGATGGGCCGTTCGGGTCGCCCCGCTGCGGCGCGTCAGGCCTATTCGATGACGGCGGTGGACGAATTCGGCCCGGTGATCGACGACATTTACGATTTCGCTGAACATCAGGGCTTCGAGATCGACGGCATCACGCAGGAAGGCGGCGCGGGTCAGTTAGAGATCAACCTCCGTCACGGCGACCCGGTCAAGCTGGCCGACGAAGTGTTTTACTTCAAACGTCTGATCCGCGAGGCCGCGCTGCGGCACAACTGCTTTGCCACTTTCATGGCAAAACCGATCGAGGATGAGCCCGGTTCGGCCATGCACATCCATCACTCGATCATCGACATGGAAACAGGCCAGAACATCTTCTCGGGTCCACAGGGCGGTGAAACGGACGCATTCTACAACTTCATCGCCGGCCTGCAGAATCACTTGCCCGCGGGTCTGGCCGTGATGGCGCCGTACGTGAACTCATATCGTCGCTACGTGAAGGACCATGCCGCTCCGATCAATCTGGAATGGGCGCGTGACAACCGCACGACGGGCATTCGCGTGCCTCTGTCCGGCCCCGAGGCCCGCCGGGTTGAGAACCGCATCGCCGGCATGGACTGTAACCCGTATCTGGGCATCGCGCTGTCGCTGGCCTGCGGTTATCTGGGCCTGACCCAGCAGGAACGCCCGCGCCGCCAATTCTACGGTGACGCCTACGAAGGCGAAGGCGATATACCGCAGGTTATGGGCAACGCGCTGGACCTGTTTGACGAGGCCACCGCTCTTCACGAGGTGCTGGGACCTGAGTTTGCCCGCGTCTATGGCATCGTCAAACGGGCCGAGTACGAGGAATTCCTGCAGGTCATCTCTCCGTGGGAGCGTGAGCATCTGCTGCTGAACGTCTGAGGCGCGCAATGAACCTGCTCTATTCCAATGACCGCAAGTCGGAGTATCCGGCCAGTTGGTACGCTGCGACCGCCAATCAGATGGATGATTTTCCGGCGCTGTCCGGCGATATCAAGGCGGACGTTTGCGTCGTAGGCGGCGGATACACCGGGCTGTCGGCCGCTTTGCATCTGGCCGAAGCCGGGTTGGATGTTGTCCTGCTCGAAGCGCATCGCGTAGGTTTTGGGGCGTCGGGACGTAATGGCGGACAACTGGGCAGCGCGCAGCGCATGGATCAGGAAGATCTTGAACGTCTGGTCGGCGATGACGACGCGGCGAAGCTCTGGGATTTGGCTGAAGACGCAAAAGATCTAGTCAAATCATTGATCGCCAAGCATCAGATCGACTGCGACCTTAAACCGGGCGTGGCGGTCCTGGGCCTCAGCAAGGGCGAGCAGCAAGAGCTTCATGAACACGCGGCGCATCTGTCCGACCGCTATGGCTATGACCAGATGGAGGTTCTGGACGAAGGCGTAGGCCATGCTCTGTGCCCATCGCCCGCCTATCGCGGCGGTTATCTGGATACGGGCGCGGCACATCTGCACCCGTTGAACTTTGCGCTTGGATTAGCACAGGCGGCGGTGAAAGCTGGTGTGCGGGTCTATGAAGGAACCGAGGCGCTGGGTGTCGAAGAAACCAACCCGGCGGTCGTCAAAACCGCGCAAGGAACGGTGACGGCTGACCATGTCATTCTGGCCTGCAATGGATATCTCGGGGATCTGAACCGCAAGGTGGCGGCCAGGGTCATGCCGATCAACAACTTCATCGCAGCCACTGAACCTTTGGGGGCTGAGACCGCGAAGGTTCTGACCCTCGACGTCGCCGTCGCCGACACCAAATTCGTGGTGAATTACTTCCGCCTCAGCGCCGATGGCCGCCTGCTGTTTGGTGGTGGCGAGAGCTATGGCTACCGCTTCCCCAGCGACATTGCAGCGAAGGTGCGTAAGCCAATGACCGAGATTTTCCCTCATTTGCGGGATGTTAAGATCGATTACGCCTGGGGCGGCACGCTGGCCATCACTATGCGCCGTATGCCCTATCTGGCTCGGGTCGCGCCCAATATCCTGTCGGCATCAGGTTATTCCGGTCACGGTGTGGGCACGGCCACTCATGCCGGACAACTGATGGCGCTGGCCATTCAGGGGCAAGCCGAAGGATTCGACACGATGGCCCGCGTGCCCGCCCTTCCCTTCCCCGGCGGTCCTGCCTTGCGCAGCCCGCTGCTGGTGCTGGCGATGACCTGGTTCGCGCTGCGGGATCGTCTGGGCCTTTAACGTCATCAGTATTGCGACAGATTGGTGAAATTTCGCCATGTTGGCGAAAGAGGGGTTGGAACGCCCCTCGTTTAGCTTTATCTTTCCCAAAGATAGAATTTGGGAAAATCAAATATGACGCTTCCGCCAAACGTTCATGACGCCGAACCCATTCCCCCAGCAGCACGAGAAGCCATCGACGCCCTGATGCAGTCAGGCGATCTGTTTCGCTATACCGCGCCGCAGGATGCACCGGTTGCCTTGCTCGAAGCCGAATTTGCCGAGTTGCTGGGCAGCAAATACGCGCTGGCAGTGTCGTCCTGCTCGGCCGCATTGTTCCTGTCACTCAAAGCTCTGGAACTGCCACGTGACGCACGCGTTCTGATCCCCGGTTTCACCTTTGCGGCCGTGCCGTCCTCGATCGTGCACGCGGACTGCATTCCGGTTCTGTGCGAAGTGGGTGAGAACTATCGCATCGACATGGCTGATTTCGAGGCCAAGCTGGACGGCGTTCAGGCGGTCATCATCAGCCACATGCGCGGCCACACTTCGGATATGGACGCCATCATGGCCCTATGCGACGCACGTGACATCCCTGTGATCGAAGATGCGGCACACTCGTTGGGAACGACATGGCACAGGCGCAATATCGGTACGATCGGCAAGATCGGCTGCTTCTCGTTCCAGTCCTACAAGATGATCAATGCGGGTGAAGGTGGGATCCTGATCACCGACGACGCCGATTTGGTGGCACGTGCCGTCATCATGTCCGGCGCATACGAGCACAACTGGAAAAAGCACAAAGGGCCACACGGCGACAACTCGCCCGAGTTGGAACAGGCGTTTGCACGCTGGCAGAACCAGTTGCCGCTTTATAACCTGCGGATGAGTAACCTCAGCGCCGCCGTGATCCGCCCGCAGATCCCGGAACTTGCACGCCGCGTACGGGACGGCCTGACCAACCACGACTATGTCGCCGAGCGCCTGAACACATCGTCTTTTATCCACGTCCCTGCCCCTCTGCTGCCCGAGCGCCGGGCACCGGATTCCATCCAGTTCAACCTTGTGGACATGAGTGACGATGATATCCGCGCCTTTGCCGCAGCAACTGAAGCGCGCGGCGTCAAGGTTCAGGTCTTTGGCCTGAGCGAGGATAACGCCCGCGCTTTCTGGAACTGGCAGTTCCTGCCCGAGCAGGTCGAACTGCCACAGACCCGCGCGATGCTGATGAAAGCCTGCGATGTGCGGCTTCCGGTTCGCCTGACGCGCGAAGAGCTGGATGTGATCGCTGACATTCTGCTGGCAGCTGTAGGCGAAGTAACCGGTCCTGTCCCGGTTTACGGCACCTGAGCTTTACTCGAACACAGCAAAGCGCTCGCTTGACACAAACAGCGCCGCAATCCCCTGAGGGGTTGCGGCAACGCGCGAGAGGATACCGGCGACCTTGGGCCCTGATGGCGTATCCACCAGCAAGGGCGCTCCGGAATCGCCCATCATCACAGGGCAAATCGCGAGCAACAATCCATCCGCCAAGCGACGCAGCGGGCAGTTGTTCGTGCGGCTCAGGACGTGAGGACGCAGGCCCGCATATCCGGCGACAGTCCCGGCTTGCGCGTCCGAATTTCCGATTCCAAAGTGCCCCAGTGATTGACCAATAGGTTCAGCCAGTTCAAGCACTGCCCAATCCAGTTCAGCGCGATCATTGAAGCCTGAATCAGCGGCCTGGTCAGGATGCAGCCGGTATGACTTTACCACTGAAAATGCGGCCGCTTCTCCGCGCTGATATCCCCCAGCGAACCGAATACTGGAGGCTGGTATCCAGGTTTTTCGCGACGAATTGTAAAGGCAATGGGCCGCAGTCAGAACCAAATCGTCTGCGACCAGAACACCGGTGCAATGCGACCGTTGATCCCTGCTTGCGAAGTTGACGCGTCCGATTGCGCGCCAGGCGGGCTCCGTTGCGTCCAGAATCTCGCGCGCCCGAATGTCTTTGCACCCTTCTTCCGCAGTCGTTCCAATTGTGCAGATTGGTGACCAGACCTCGGAAAAGTCTCCCTGCGCCCACGCGAATGTTCCACTGAGTATAGCGGCACTCAGGAACAAGCAGCGCATCCGCTTGCAATCAGTTCAGCTTGGACAGCTTTTGCTGCAATTCCGCCAGCTGCTTTTTGATGTCGTCCAGATCTTCCTTCGGTTCGGACTTGGCGTCGTCTTCCTTGTCCGGTCCGGACCACCCGCTGGACAGACCGCCTGTCATGGCTTTCAGGAACGCTTGCTGCTGGGCCTGCAGCGCATCGAACCCCGGCATCTGCGACATCGGGTTCATGGCGTTCATGTTTTCCACCATCTTGTTCTGACTTTCGCGCAGCATCTCGAACGAGCTCTGCAGGAATTGCGGCATCACACCCCCGCCCGGCAGCATGTAGCTGCGTACCAGATCGTTCAGCACGTTGACCGGCAGCACGTTTTCACCGCGACTTTCATGTTCGGCGATGATTTGCAGCAGGTATTGCCGCGTCAGGTCATCGCCGGTTTTCAGGTCAATGATCTGCACCTCGCGCCCGTCCCGAATGAACGACGCGATGTCTTCAAGCGTGACGTAATCGCTAGTCTCAGTGTTATACAGCCGACGGCTCGCATAACGTTTTATCAACAGTGGTTTTTCTTGCTCTGTCACCGTTTACCCTCCCCAAGGATGATGCGTTGCAGCAAAGACTATGCGAGCGCAGAACAAAAAGAAAGGGCAGGTCGAACGACCTGCCCAACGCGATTGCACCAAATGGGAGGAGTGGGTGCGCCTCGCGGCATTTTCTTACTTGGCAGCAGTTGCTTTCTTGGCAGCTGCAGTCACGTCGTTGGTGGCTTTTTTGACGGCTGCGGTTGCATCTTCTGCAGCGTCTTTGCCGGCCGCCATCAGCAGCTCAACGGTTTCGGACTGAACTTTTTTCGCGATTTCAGCGAAAGCAGCCATGTTTTCAGCAGCAACTTCAGCCGACGCGCTTGCGAAGTCGGTTGCGGCTTTTGCGTAGTCAGCAGGCTCTGCCTTTGCTTTCGACATCTCGGTCAGCTTGGCCAGGGTATCCTTGGTCCATTTGTTCGAGATTTCAGCCGACTTTTCAGCAGCTTCCAGAGCAACGCCCGACAGTTTTTCGTTCAGGGTCGCGGTCGACTTGAAGGCACCTTCCAGAGCGGTGGTGTCAACAGGAAACGCGCCCATCATGTCTTTCAGGGTCGCGGTAAAGTCTTGAGTCTTTGCCATTGTCCAAATCCTTTTGCTGAACCGAGCCCACCCCGGTTTTCATCAGCTTGAGGACAATATGATTGCCGCACCGCAGCATTGCAAGTTTTTTCTTGCTGCGGTGCAGAAAAAATTTCAAATCGGCATGAAAATCAATTGGTTGCTTTGGCCAACACATAGGTTCCGGGTGCCGGTGACAGCGACGGATGGCTCGAATCGCCGGTCTCACGCGCGGGTACTTGTTTGCCGGAACGCTTCTTGAGCCAGGCTTCCCACCTTGGCCACCAGGAGCCGTCGTGGAACTCGGCCTCTTTAAGCCAGGTGTCGGCATCCACTTTCAGATCGGAGTTCGTATAGTGGCCGTATTTCTTTTTGCTGGGCGGGTTCACAATCCCGGCGATGTGCCCGGATTCCGACACGATGAATGTCTTGGAGCGCGACCCCATCTGTTGCACGCCGCGATAACATGCCTTCCACGCCGCGATGTGATCCGTTTCGCAGGTGATCGCCATCAAAGGCACATCGACATCCCGGATATGCAACTTGTGCCCCAACAGCTCAAACCCATCTGTGACGAAGTCATTTCTTTGACACAGCCCGCGCAGGTATTGGACGGCCATGCGCCCGGGCAAGTTGGCCCCGTCCCCGTTCCAGAACAATAGGTCGAACGCCGGAGGCGTCTCGCCCATCATATAGCTGCGGATCGCCGGCCCATAGATAAGGTCCTTGGACCGAAGAAACGACATGGTGCGTCCGATGACCCAAGCTTTCAGCACGCCGTCCTTCGAGATCTGATCTTCGATGCCGTCCACAAAATCGTTCTGCAGGAAAGGCGTGAACTCTCCTTGATCTCCGAAATCGGTTAGAGCCGTGAAAAACGTCGCCGACTTGATGGATTTGTCGCCGCGCTGTTTCAGCAGCGACAGGGTCAGGCTTAACGTCGTTCCCGCGATGCAATAGCCGACCGCGTTGACCTGCTTGACCTTGCAGATGGATTTGACCTCTTCAATTGCGGTCAGGAGCCCTTCTTGGATGTAATCTTCCATCCCGATATCGGCGTGGGCTTCATTTGCATTCACCCAACTGACGACAAACAGAGTATACCCTTGTTCCGTCACCCATTTGATCAGGCTGTTTTTCGCCTTGAGGTCCAGAATGTAAAACTTGTTGATCCACGGCGGGAACAGAATCAGCGGCGTTTCGTGAACCGTTTCGGTCGCAGGACTATACTGGATCAGCTCCATCAGACGGTTTCGGTACACCACATCACCCGGAGTCGTCGCGATATTGCCGCCGACCTCGAATGCGCTGTCGTCTGCCAGCTTGACGACCATCTCGCCGTCATTGGCCTCCAGATCCGCTACAAGGTTTTCCAGCCCCTTGATCAGCGACTGCCCTTCCGTCTCGACCGCCTTTTCCAGCGCGTCTGGATTTGTCGCCAGAAAATTCGTAGGTGACATCATGTCTATGATCTGCTGCGAGAAGAACTTCAGACGTTGTTTATCTGTGGTGTCGAGATCTTCAACCGATGCCACGGCTTGCGAGATCGCCTCGGCATTGGTCTGGTACTGCTGGCGGATAAACCGGAAATAGGGGTTGGTCTCCCATAATGGGTTCGAAAACCGCTTATCCACAGGCCCGGAGTTGTCGTCATCGGATTCGCCTTTGGTCAGCGCCTGCTGAGCTTCTGCAAAGTTCAGAACGGACTTTCCCCAGAACTCGATCTGCTGCTCAAGCAGCTTGGCGGGGTTTTGCATGGCTTCCGCCCAATAGGCCGATGCTGCTTTTGCATAAAGTTCTTGATTCGGACCGTCTAAGGCCGGGTTATGCCCTTTCTTTCCGGCCATAACTTCGACCAGCCGCTTTGACAGCTCTTCGACTTTGTCCATATTTTCCTTAAGTCGTTCAAGGTGTTCCGGGGACATATCCGGTGTCTGGTTTTCACTTGTTGTCATTTTAACAATTCCACCCTAACCTCGCTGCTATGCAGAATAATCGTCGTGGGCCTGGGGAGCAAAGCGACGAATGGTCCGACACTCACACCGGCAGCCAGGAGGCCCCCTATATGCGCTACATGATGACCTACGATCTTATGGAAACCATGCGCAACACGAACCAATGGATGGGGGCAACGGCCAGCGCCATGGCGTCTTACCCTCTGTTTTCCATGATACCCAACCCTGCTTTCAGTATGATGGCGGCATGGGGCGAAGTGACCGAGCGCACTTTTCAGCGCATGATCGCAAAGCCGGACTGGGGTATTCGTACGTTTACATGTGAGGATGGCAAAGACCACCTTGTTGATATTGTTCCCGTAATGGAGCGCCCATTTGGCGACCTGATCCATATTCGCGTCAATGGCCGCGAAGAACAACCCCGTAAGGTGCTGTTGGTCGCACCAATGTCCGGGCATTATGCGACTTTGTTGCGCTCGACCGTCAAAAGCCTTCTGGTCAATTGCGAAGTGTATGTTACCGACTGGCATAATGCGCGTGATATTCCCGTTTCCGAAGGCAAGTTCGATGTCGAGGATTACACGCTGTACCTTGTCGATTTTATGAAAGAGCTCGGCCCCGAAACACATGTTGTCGCCGTTTGCCAGCCCGTACCTCTGACTTTGGCCGCGACTGCCTATCTGGCCGAGGTGGACCCCAAAGCGCAGCCCAGCACGCTGACCCTGATCGGAGGCCCGGTGGATCCCGATGCCACCCCGACGGACGTGACCGATTTCGGTGCCCGCGTTACCATGGGGCAGTTGGAAGAAACCATGATCCAGCGCGTCGGCTTCAAATACAAAGGCGTCGGTCGCATGGTGTATCCCGGCTTGCTGCAACTGGCATCCTTTATGTCGATGAATGCAGACCGCCACTCCAAGGCGTTTTCGGACCAGATTCAGCGCGTGATGCGGGGCGAATCCTCGGACCACGATGCACACAACAGATTCTATGACGAATATCTGGCTGTCATGGATATGACCGCTGAATTCTACCTGTCGACCGTCGAACGCGTCTTCAAAAACCGCGAGATCGCCCGCAATGAGTTCATTGTTGCAGGTCACAAGGTAGATATCGGCAAAATCACCGATGTAGCGGTCAAAACGGTCGAAGGTGCAAATGACGACATCTCGGCACCTGGTCAGTGTATTGCCGCGCTTGACCTGTGCACCGGATTGCCGGACGCCAAAAAGGCAAGCCATGTCGAACCGGGTGCTGGCCATTACGGTATCTTCGCGGGCCGCAGCTGGCGCGACAATATCCGGCCTCTTGTGATTGACTTCATGAACGCCAACGCGCGCGAACCACAGCGCCGCGCGGCGAATAAGAACAAAGTAGCCTGAGATCAATGAGCAGGAAAACGGCGACAGAAACCCCGTTTTCCTGCTCATGTGGTTCCTTACGCGGACGGATCACAGCGGCGGGTGTGAAACATGGTACGCATACCGCGTGCTATTGCCACGATTGCCGCGCCGCTCAATTGTACTTTGGACAACCCGATCCGGCTCCTGAGCCCATTGAAATCCTGCAGACGCTTCCGGAAGATATCATTTTCGACAGCGGTGCCGAGCATCTTGCTCTGATGCAACTCAGCCCCAATGGAATGCTGCGTTGGTATGCCGGGTGTTGCAATGCTCCGCTGGGCACCACGACGCGAACACCGAAATTTCCATTTGTCGGCTTTATCGTGAAACGCATTCCCGACCCCAGTGGGCTGGGGCCGATCACAACTCGCGGATTTGTACCCAAGGGGAATGGGAAGCAATCTCACGAAAAAATTGGATCGGCCATCTACGGTTTACTGACACGCGTCGCGAAATCGCGCTTGTCGGGCAGCTGGAAAAACACGCCCTTCTTCGATCCGGGAACCGCTGAACCCGTTGCCAAACCAGTGATCCTCAGCAAGGCCGAACGCGCGGCCCTCTACCCGTAAGAAGCCCGCGCGGGTGTGCTTAACCAATTCTCCAGCAACTCATTGACGATCTGAGGGGTTTCAAGCGTTGGCAAATGCCCGGCATCGTCAATAACCTTGAGTTTCGCATCCGGTATTAGATCCGCCATGAAGGCATGTTTGCGCACAGGGATCACCGAGTCATGCGCCCCACAAATAACCAGCGTAGGCACCTTGATCATTCGCAGCGCCCCTTGCTGATCCGGGCGCCTCTGCAAAGCCCTCATCTGGCGTTGGAACACGTCCGCCCCCTGATCTGACGCCATGGCAATTACTTCATTCAGAATGGGAACGCGTTTTGGCCCAGGGGCCAAGGTGTCGGACCCCAAGATCTTGCGCATAACGTCTTCAAGCCTCCCGGCCTTCGCGCCGACCATATGCTCTTCTCTGGCTGCCGCGATCTGAGGGGTATCCGCCTGCGCATCCGTGGCCATCAGGCAAAGGCGCGAAATGCGGTCAGGCGCGCGGCGGACAAGTTCCAGTGCGACCACGCCCCCCATGCTCAGCCCGGCCAGTGCAAATCGGTGTGGCAACTGATCCAATAGGCCCGAGGCGATCTCTTCGATCCTCTCCCCTAATGAAACCGGAGCAACAGTGACGGCGCGCTGACGAGACAAGTGGACGATCTGAGGGCTAAAAACCCTTGCATCGCACATCAATCCGGGCAGTAGAACCAGCGGCTCGATCAAGCGCGGCCTCCTTCGTCTCAACCTCACGGGCGGCTTCGTTTTTTCTCAGGATGAGAGGTTTTTCCGGCGCGGGCAAGTCAAACTTCACGGGTAAGCAATGCCCCGGAATGCAGGGAAGTCCGCGTAGCGCGTCTGTCGGGTTTGCAGATCTTCTCTCGGTTCGGCCCCGGCACGCAACAGGCATCCACGCGGGGCGATATAGCTGTCGATACGCTTCTGAGGGTTAGGACGCCAGACCAGATTAAACGCGCACAATTTGGGAAAAAACCAGATTTCGGAATAATCCAGATGGTCGTGCATCCACCACGCAAGGTCGCGCCAATCCCGCCCTTCTGCATAACGGTCTGCAAACCAGGGAACAACGATGGACGCGCCCGCAACCCGGTCATCGCCGGTGCCCCAGTCCCAGATATGGCACTCCAGCGGATTATCGTTTCGCGCGCAATTCAGCCTGTTTTCATTCCCGAACCGGTTCAACGAACGAGAGCGATAGCCGGACCGAACGGCTATCCGACCAAAGGTTTCCTCTAAAGGGTCCAGCAGGGTCTGGCAAAATGCTTGACCGGTCTCGATGGCAAGGTCGGGACATTCGGGAAGATTTTGTTTTTCATGGAAATTCCCGATTTCGGAATACAGGAAATCCCGCATGAAGAAGTGCCGGGACAGGCGCACGCGGCCAAGCGTTTCAAGGCTCCACATGCTGCCCGGCTTGCGCATTATCCGTACCCGTTCCAGCGGAACGCGCCATCGGGTGCAAGCGGCGAGAACGGGTTGAAAGCGACCTCCCAGATCGTTCCTTCGGGTGCACGAAAATAGCCGTGGTGTCCGCCCCAGAACACATCAGACGCCGGTTTCAGCACTTCGGCACCGGCCTCCTCGACCTTGCTCAACACCTGTGCAACCTCTTCTTTTGACCGGCAGTTGTAGCTGAGGGTCAGCGCCCCACGGCCCAACGTTCCGACATCGACGCCAATCTCATCGGCCAGCGCGGGCAAAGGGTACAGGCCAAGGGTCTGTCCGATCAGATCAAAAGCAATCACACCGTCCGGGCTGTCCACACGCCTCCAGCCGATCTTTTCATAAAATGTGGCGGCAGCCTCCGGGTCTTCGACCCCGACTGTTATCAAGCTGACACGCTGTTCCATCATTCAATCCCCTGCTCTTTCAACCAGCCCAGAATACCCGCAACGGCGTCATCGGTCTGTCCCGGCGACATCAGACGCCCCGCGATAACGTGGGACGACGGATCATCGCCCGGCCCCATCGTCACAGTCCGCACTTGTGCCGGGCCGCCCCAAGCCTCTGCCACTTTATGGGTCAGGTCCGGACGCACAACCTGATCGTCATCAGAAAACCAAAACAGTGCCGGTACGTTAGCCTGTGAAAAATCCAGCGCATAGACGGTTTCGACCAAAACGGTCATCGGAACAACGGCCTCCCATGGATAGACCGACGACCAATACTTGTTCTTTTCCGGGTCCGGCCCGGAAACGTCACGCTCGTCACCCATGATCATCGGCAGCCAAGTCCGCGCCCACGGAAGGCCGGGTATCCACGCGCCCGGCGAGTTCACACCGAAATTCGGAGAGACAAAGACCAGACCCGCCACGTTTTCCATTAGCCCGTCATCCAACGCCGCCGCCGCGGCCAGCGTTCCACCGGTTGAGGTCGTTATCACGACGACCTGATCCCCGACCGCGCGCGCGGACGCCAACCCTTCGGCCATGTCCTGCATCCAACCCGAGGCGGTGCCTTCGGCCATCGCCTCCCCGCTCCGGCCGTGACCCTGCAGTCGGGTGTAGACCAGATTGGCCCCAAGCGCGCCGGCGACCATATCGGGGACCGGCCGTATTTCCTCGGACGAGGCGGAAAACCCATGGACGTACAGAATAGAAACCGGCGTTCGTTGCTCTTTGAACCCGTCCTGCCAGATCACTCGTTTCTCGACACCCGGGACGATGTCGTTATGGGCGGCCTCGGTGCTTTCGAAATAGACCTGCACGCCCTCGCCGAATTTGCGCGGCTCAAAGGACGGGTTCAGGTTCACATCCTCACGCGGACCAAACCAGTAGATAAGCGCACCTAAGGCAACCAGCGCCAGCAACAGGCGCCCAAGTCCCCTGCCAAAACGCCGGATCATTGCTGGCCCATCACTTCCAGCACGGCATTTTCGATTATCTCAAGGCAAGGCCCGTCGGAAAACCGGTGATCCGCATCTTTGACCAGGAACAGACGCATATCTGGCCCTGTAGCATGCTCCAGCAAACGAACCGCTGTCTCGGTGGAAACCGCAGTGTCCGCCGTGCCTTGCAGGAAGCGGACCGGAAACGGCAGATCCAACGCATCGCGCAGGACCAGTTGCTGCCTGCCATCCTCGATCATGCGCTTCGTGATGATGTACGGCTCCATGTAGTCCGAAGGCAATTCGACATAGCCCTCAGTCTCCAACACCTGTTTTTGTGTGTCAGAGAACGACGCCCAATATCCATCCTCAGTGAAATCCGGCGCGGCAGCGATCGTTGCCATACCCACGATCCGTTCAGGCATCGCCTTTGCCAGCAAAAGCGCCTGCCAGCCGCCCATCGACGATCCGACAACGACCAGCGGCCCAACCGTCAGCTCGGTCACGGCCGCCACAGTGTCCTCATGCCAATCGCCGATGCAGCCGTCCTCGAACTGACCCGAGCTTTCGCCGTGACCGGAGTAATCAAACCGCAAAAACGACTGACCGCGCGCCCTGGCCCAGGCCTCAAGATGCACCGCCTTGGTGCCTTCCATGTCGGATTTGAGCCCGCCCAGAAACACGATGGTCGGCCCTGCCCCTTCGCTTTTGTGATACGCCAGTCGTCGCCCCTGCGCCGTGTTCAGAAAATCCGTCGCTGCCATGTCGCCCTCTTTCTCTTTGATGGTCATCATGCACGGCTGCCCCGTGGCTGCAATTACCGTTTTCCAACCTCCCGCTGCGTCAAACATGGCGCCGTTGAGTGCTTGACAGGTCATGCTGCAACTGCCACATGGGGCGAACACCATAACCCGCAACCGGGCGTTCAGTGGGCGCCAAACCGACGAGGAGAGCCGATATGGCCCTGGACTCACAGTCAGTCTCCCTTACTTTTCCCGATGGCAATGCACGATCCTACGACGCAGGCGTAACGCCCGCGCAAGTGGCTGCCGATATCTCGACTTCATTGGCTAAAAAAGCCATCTCGGCCACGGTGAACGGCAAGCACTGGGACCTGCAATGGCCCATCGATGCGGATGCCGACATCGCCATTCACACCATGAAGGATGAGGAACAGGCCAACGAGCTGATCCGCCACGATCTGGCGCACGTGATGGCACGAGCGGTTCAGGAAATCTGGCCCGCAACCAAGGTCACCATCGGCCCCGTGATCGACAACGGCTGGTATTACGACTTCGACCGGGAAGAGCCGTTCACGCCCGAAGATCTCGGCCTCATCGAGAAAAAGATGAAAGAGATCATCAACAAGCGGGACCCCGTCACCACCGAGGTCTGGGACCGCGAGCGCGCGATCGAATTCTACAAGGCCAATAACGAGCCCTACAAGGTCGAGCTGATCGAATCCATTCCGGGTGATGAGCCGCTGCGCATGTACTGGCACGGCCACTGGCAGGATTTGTGCCGTGGCCCACACCTGCAGCACACCGGCCAACTGCCGGGTGACGCCTTCAAGCTGATGAGCATTGCTGGCGCCTATTGGCGTGGCGACAGTTCGCGCGCGATGTTGCAGCGGATCTACGGCGTGGCTTTCACCGGCAAAGAAAAGCTGAAAGCGCACCTGCATATGCTTGAAGAGGCCGCCAAACGCGACCACCGCAAGCTGGGCCGCGAGATGAACCTGTTCCACATGCAGGAAGAGGCCCCCGGCCAAATCTTCTGGCATCCGAACGGCTGGAGAATCTACACCACGCTGCAAGACTATATGCGCCGGATGCAGGAGCGTGACGGCTATGTTGAGGTCAACACCCCTCAGGTCGTCGACCGCAAATTGTGGGAAGCCTCGGGCCACTGGGACAAGTACCAGGAAAACATGTTCATCGTTGAAGTCGACGAGGAACACGCCCGCGAAAAAGCGATCAACGCGCTGAAGCCAATGAACTGTCCCTGCCACGTGCAGGTGTTCAATCAGGGCTTGAAGTCTTATCGCGACCTGCCCCTGCGCATGGCGGAATTCGGCTCTTGCAACCGCTATGAACCTTCGGGGGCCCTGCATGGGATCATGCGGGTGCGTGGCTTTACCCAGGACGATGGCCACATCTTCTGTGCAGAGGATCAGATCGAATCCGAGACCGCCAAGTTCATTGCGTTCCTGTCCAAGGTCTATGCAGATCTGGGTTTCCACAACTGGACCATCAAGCTTTCCACCCGCCCGGAAAAACGCATCGGGTCGGACGATAGCTGGGATCTGGTCGAAAAAGCTCTGGGGGATGCCTGTAAAGCTGCTGGGTATGACTACGAGACTCTTGAAGGTGAAGGCGCATTCTACGGTCCAAAGCTGGAGTTTACCCTGACCGACGCAATCGGGCGGGACTGGCAGTGCGGTACCCTGCAGGTTGACCCCAACCTGCCCGAGCGTCTGGACGCCAGCTTTATCGGCGCCGATGGTGCCAAGCACCGTCCGTTCATGTTGCACCGGGCAACGCTTGGCTCGTTCGAACGCTTCATCGGCATTCTGATTGAAGAACACGCCGGTAAGCTGCCGTTCTGGCTGGCCCCGCGTCAGGTGGTTGTCGCCTCGATCACGTCCGAGGCGGATGATTATGTGCTGGAAGTGGTAGACACCCTCAAAGCTGCAGGCGTCCGCGCCGAGGCGGATATCCGCAACGAGAAGATCAACTACAAAGTCCGCGAGCACTCGGTCGGCAAGGTGCCAATCATTTTGGCCGTCGGTCACCGCGAAGTTGACGAGCGCTCCGTAACTGTACGCCGCCTCGGAGAAAAACAGACGCAGGTTCAATCGCTTGAGGCTGTAACAAAGGAACTGGCTCAGGCCGCGACCCCGCCTGACCTTCTGTAACATTCGGCGGCAAATCGCCCGAAATCCGGCCTCAAATTCGGGGCCGGATTGAAACAATTTCCATTTTTCATTTCAAAAACAATTTGTTAACCTTCAAGAGGGCATTACGCTCTTTGACGGGGTTGTGAGACACGGGCTCGTGAATTCACCTGCCCCGATTAAGCTACTACCTTTGTCATTGTCACAAGAAGACATACGCAGTCATCAAAAGGGATTACCGAGATGTCGAACACCGCAAAAACCCTGGTTATCGCAAGCGCAGTCGCCGCAGCCGTTTCGGGTGTTGCAACCACTGCCTCCGCCCAAGCCAAAGAGAAATGCTATGGCGTTTCGCTGGCCGGTCAGAACGACTGCGCCGCTGGTCCCGGCACCACCTGCGCGGGCACTTCGACCGTTGATTATCAGGGCAACGCCTGGACACTGGTCGACGCAGGCACCTGCGCCGATATCGAACTGCCGGACAACCGCAAAGGTTCGCTGGAGCCGCTGGAACGCGATCTGCCGGCATAAGGCCAAGCATCTGAGAACCGAAGGGGCGGGCATTATCGCCCGCCTCTTTTCGTGACCGGAGGATTTGCACATGCTGGATAGTTCACTTCGATCGAACAGACTGCCCGCCGCGCCGGGTGTCGGGTATAAACCTCAGCACTTCGAACAGATTCTGGACCACGCCCAACCGGTCGCATGGCTTGAAATTCATGCTGAAAACTACATGGGCGATGGCGGCAGGCCGCTTGCGCAGCTGCGCCATCTTTCTCAGCAGTTTCCGATCTCGGTCCATGGCGTCGGCCTCTCTATCGGTGGAGAGGGCCCTCTGGATTCCGATCATCTTGCACGCCTGAAGCACTTGGTAGAATGGCTGAACCCGGCCAGCTTTTCCGAGCATCTGGCGTGGTCGACCCATGACAGCCATTTTCTGAACGACCTTCTGCCCCTGCCCTACACCGACGACACGCTCGCCCGAGTTTGCGCGCATATCGACGAGGTTCAGGAAACCGTGGGACGGCAGATGCTGCTGGAAAACCCATCCAGCTATCTGGCTTTCGAAGAAAGCACATGGTCCGAGCCCGACTTCCTGCGCGAAATCGCGCGCCGCACAGGCTGCGGTCTGCTGCTGGATGTAAACAACGTTTTTGTGTCAGCCACCAATCTGGACTTCTCGCCACAAGGTTACATCGACGCCTACCCACTTGAAAAAGTCAGAGAAATACACCTTGGCGGCCATGACGAAGACGAGGACGACCACGGTCGCCCCCTTTTGATCGACAGCCATGGTCGCGAAGTGGTCGATCCTGTGTGGACCTTGCTGGACTATGTGCTGGAGCGCTCTGGCCCCAAACCCGTTCTGATCGAGTGGGATACGGATGTACCAGACTGGCCAATTTTGCGGGCTGAAGCGGACCGCGCGCAAGCGGCTCTGGACCGCATTCCGGCATGAGCGTTTCGCAAACAATTTTCCATGATGCGCTGCTGGATCCGTCGGCGGGTGTTCCGGACGGTCTGCTGGATGCTGCAGAACAACCGGCGGGAAGACGGTTCAGCGTGTATCGCAACAACGTCGCAGTTTCGCTGACCGAGGCCATGCATCAGGCCTTTCCTGTTATCACGCGCCTGTTGGGTCCTCAGAACATGGACGGGCTAGCGGGGATTTTCCTGCGTAAGCATCCGCCCTCCTCCCCGCTGATGATGTTCTACGGCGACGAATTTCCCGATTTCCTTGCTGGAATGGATCAGCTCTCGCACATTGGCTATCTACCGGATGTCGCCAGGTTGGAACTGGCATTACGTCGTTCGTACCATGCGGCTGACGGTGAGGCAGCCCCAGCTGATGCTCTTTCCATCCCACCGGAAGAAATCGTTCAGGCGCAACTGGAGTTTGCACCTGCAATGCAGGTTTTGAACTCTGAATGGCCGTTGCTCTCGATCTGGCGCTTCAATTCGGAGGAGGATGCCCCGAAACCCTCCCCCGGAGCCGAGGATGTTCTGATCACCCGGCCCGAGTACGACCCTACACCACAACTGCTGCCAACAGGCGGCGCGGCATGGATCGCGCGTGTGCAAGCCGGACAAACCATTGGCGAAGCGTTTGAAAAAACCTCTGCTGAATTCCCCGAATTTGACCTTGGGGCCACTCTGGCGCTGCTATTGCAAGGCGGCGCAATAACCTCTGTGACTATCGAAAGGCTGGCAACATGACTGCCCTGATCTCATTGCACAACAACACCCTGGGAAGGCTGGAAGTGACCTCTGGCTGGTTGACGCCAACATTGGCGCGCGTAGTTTTTATCGCGGTCCTGCTGTTTTACTTTTGGAATTCGGCAATGACAAAAATCGACGGTTCGATTTTTTCGCCGTCGGCGGGCGCATTTGGTCAGATTTTTCCGAAAGCTGCCGAAGCGGTTTTGTATGACGTCACACAAATGACCTTGTTCCAGCGCATTGTAATTTTCTTCGGCACCATTGCCGAATTCGTCCTGCCTGCGCTGCTGCTGGCAGGTCTGTTCACGCGTCTGGCCGCTGTGGGGATGATCGGCTTCATCTGGGTGCAGACAGCAACCGACGTCACCGGCCATGGCGTAAAGTTGGGCAGTTTGTTCGACAACGCCATCACACTTGTAGATCAGCGCGTAATGTGGACATTCCTGCTGCTGGTGATCGTGATCAATGGCGCGGGTCCGCTCTCGCTCGACAGGATCCTGCGCATCAAGTGATTTAGAAATGTGCCTTGGGCTCGTCCGGTTTACCCGCGGCCAGCCCAAGGATGCCCGCCACTGCGGCAAAAGCCACAGGGAACATTGTGAACACGTTGAAACCAAACGCAAAGTACATCCCGACGGCCGAGATCAGCAGCAATACCCCACCGATCAGAGCCCGAGCATGCGCCATTGCGCCCCCGGCGATCGCCAGCAGAGGCGCTATAATGGACGCCCCCTGGATGAACTGAGCATTGTCTACCTGTTCGGCAAAGCCTTCGATCTCGCCGTAGTAGTCTATGAATTCGATATAGCCATATCCGAAGAAGCCGACGATCATTCCGATCAACCCGGCAATGATGCCCAAAATCATGGATGCGTTGCGCATTTAAACCCTCATTTTCACGTCAGACACATAAGCACCTGATCAGGCAACGCCAAGGCTTGCCTTGGTCTCTGCCGTCCAGCCCAACAGCAACGCACCGTCGTTTTCGATCAGGGGACGTTTCATCAATGTCGGGTGATCCCGAAGCAATTCCAAAGGAGGCCGACTGCGCTGTTCCGCATCCAATCCGCGCCATGTTGTCGACCGGGTGTTGAGCAAAGCTTCGCCGAAGGTGATTAACGCCTGCGTCAGCAAAGATTCAGGCACGCCTTGCGCCCGGACATCTATGAACTCTACTTCTGGGAGTGTTTTCAATGCCTTGCGGCACGTATCGCAGTTTTTCAGGCCGTAAAGACGCATGTTTAGGCTGTTCCTGTATTTGTATGAATTTTTAGCATTTTTGCCCGCTTCACTCGGTAATTCTTGATTTTTTACTTCACCGTGCAATGTTGAAAAAGACGAAACACACAATTCGGGCCGCGTCGTGTGGGCGAAGCGGTGATGCGTTGTGGTCGCGTCAACCACTACCCCCACCAATTTTGTGGGACAACGTGTAAGTAGAAGGAGACACGGGAAATGCCAACTGGCACCGTGAAATGGTTTAATACCACTAAAGGCTACGGGTTTATTGCCCCCGACGAAGGTGGCAAGGACGTTTTTGTTCATATCTCGGCCGTAGAACGATCCGGTCTGACCGGGCTCGCTGACAATCAGAAAGTCTCGTACGAGTTGCAAGACGGACGCGACGGCCGCCAAATGGCATCTGATTTGAAGCCGCTATAATACACCCCGTCATCTGCGGGCACTAAAAGCAGGCCAACGGCCAATTTCCGGCCGTTGTCCATTTCTAAAGGTTGGAAACCTTATCCTCGCGCCGGCTTCTTATCGGCATGAGTGTACCAATCTTGCCCCATCGCCACGATGCAGGACGTTCCGCTGGAATACGTCACCACCATTGTCCAATCGCCCGAGTCGCTGGTCCAGACCTCCATCAGTTGCTCTGGCCCGCGCAGCCCTGTCGCTGCACGTTGCGATCCGAACTGACGTTCAAGCTTGTCATGCATTCTGGAGGTCGGTTCGCAAATCACTTCGGCAATTGGTGATTTGGCTTGTCCCAACTGGGCCGAGATTGCCAGCACCAGACATGCGCCACTGATGTAAGAGACCGGTGTCATGAAGCGAAGGTAACAGCTTCATGACACCGTGTATAGACAAACGATATGCCTAAGGCACATCAACCCTCGCGGATGACCGCCTCGAATTCGCGCCACTCGCGCGCCGTCATGCCAGAGTTTTCCTGTGTCACGGTTTCACCCGCCAGCATCCGACGCAGGCTGTCCACCATCTGGGCCGACAGATTGACCGCGCCCAACCGGTAATCTTCGAACGCTTTGTACGCGAACGGCACCCAATCGGCGACGATCTTGCACATGGTGTCTGCATAGACACGGATTTCGTATTGGGCATGCGGATCGGCTCGCAGGCGCAAGAAGTGGAACAGGTTGTGCAAATCCACCTTCCAGTACCACTGAGTATAGATGTTGGCTGGCAGGTTCATCCGCGCAAGTTCGCGCGCCAACCCCTGCTGACCATCCTGGCTGATCATCGCTTCGTAATTGTCATAGCACCGCGCGCTGTCGGCCTTGAGCATCTCTAGAACGCGCGCCGCCTCTTCGCCTTGCAAGGCGTCGCCGCGACCCTGATTGTTCACCTCAGACTGGGCGGCAACATGATCAGGCGCCGGAATGTAGAACTCGCGATCAAGGATCGAGTACCTCGCTGAATACTCGTTCACATTTGCTGTCCGGTGACGAATCCACTGACGCGCCACAAAGACCGGCAGTTTGACGTGCAGCTTGATCTCGCACATCTCAAACGGGGTCGAGTGCCAGTGACGCATGAGGTAACGGATTAGCCCTTCATCATTCTGAACCGACTTAGTGCCCTTACCGTAAGACACACGCGCCGCCTGACAGATCGCCGCGTCATCCCCCATATAGTCGATCACGCGTACAAAACCGTGGTCCAGCACCTGATGCGCCGTGTACAAATGGTTTTCCATCCCCTCAGCCACAACGCGGCGTGTTGGATGCGATTGCGCCCGTTGCGCTTCGATCTCGGCCAGTTGGTCAGAGGAGAGCGGCATGAAATTTCCTTTCCAGCAATGAGTCGCCCACCACTATATCTCGCCAGTTCGGTTACCGGAACCGCGATATGTGCGCGCAATTGTCCAAAATCCAAATTGTGTCCGAACTGCCCCTCGACACTCAATGCTCGCGCGCTAAGCTGCTGCGCATCACCTGAATAGAAAGGAAGCCACAATGGGGCTGACATATCTTCACACCATGATCCGCGTGAAGGATCTGGAGAAGTCGATGGCGTTTTATGAATTGCTGGGATTGAAGGAAACCCGCCGGTACGACAGCGAATCCGGACGGTTTTCGCTGATATTCATGGCCCCTCCAGGTCAAGAGGACCGACCGATTGAACTGACCCACAACTGGGATGGAGATGATGCCTTGCCCAGCGACAGCCGGCATTTCGGCCATCTCGCCTATGGGGTCGATAACATCTACGAAGTATGCCAGCACTTGCAGGACAATGGGGTGGTCATCAATCGCCCGCCTCGTGACGGTCGTATGGCGTTTGTCCGCTCGCCGGACAATATCTCGGTCGAGTTGCTGCAAAACGGCGAAGCGCTGGAACCGGCTGAGCCCTGGGCCAGCATGGAAAGCACCGGCCACTGGTGATCCGCTGGTTGATAACACTGGGTCTGGCCGTTACGGCCAGCCCTATTCGGGCCGAGGCCTGCCGTCTTGCTCTGGCCTTGGCCATGGATATCTCAACTTCAGTCGATGAGACCGAGGATATGCTGCAACGGCAAGGGCTGGCAGCCGCATTGGTCGCGCCTGAGGTGGTCGAGGCCTTTTTCTCCTCTCCCATGACGGTTGCGTTGGCCGTGTATGAATGGAGTGGCCGCACGACACAGCGTGTCATTCTTGATTGGACGATGATCACGTCAGAGGCTGACTTGTTGGTGGCGGCATCCACCGTGCAACAATCCGTTCGCTCGGACAGCGGCTCGGCCACAGCGATGGGTCATGCTTTGGCATTCGGTGCAACTTTGATGCAGCAGGCACCACCTTGCCTGTTTCAAACCATCGATTTGTCCGGGGATGGCTCCAACAATGACGGATATGGGCCGGACTCAGCGTACCGGCACTTTCCGTTTGAAAACACGGTAGTCAATGGGCTGGTCATCAATGCTGCAGACTTTGAAGGCGAACTTTTCCTTATCCCGTTCTTCGAAAACAATGTGCTGCATGGCCCGGGTGCTTTTCTTGAAGTCGCGCAAGGGTTCGAAGATTTCGAACGCGCTATGCGTCGCAAACTGGAACGCGAATTGTCGGGGCTTCAGATCGGCGCGTTACGGGACACTGCGCGCCAATGATCCGTGTTTTGTCATTCCTTCTCATCATCTTGGCCAATTCCGCCGCTTCGGAGTGCAGACAGGCGCTGGCATTGGGGCTGGATGTTTCCGGCTCTGTCGACAGTCGGGAATACCGGTTACAGGTGGATGGGCTTGCCACCGCATTGCAACGACCTGAGGTCGTCCGGCTGATCCTGTCCGACATTGGCGCGCCAGTTCAGTTGGCTATCTTTGAATGGAGCGAGCCCCACCATCAACGCATGTTGTTGCACTGGACTGAAATCCGCACCACGCAAGATCTGGCGCGGATTAGCACCCTTTTGAACAACGTGAAACGCAGCAGCGCCCCTCGGGGCACTGCGGTCGGCTCTGCCATGCTTTTTGGAGCCGAGTTGCTATCGCAAAAACAGGGATGCTGGAAACGGACGCTGGACCTGTCCGGGGATGGCAAGCACAATCTTGGCCCCCATCCGCGCGAAGCAAAACGCATGCTGCAGACGTCCGGCATCACGATAAACGGGCTGGTGATCGGGGCCGACGACCCCACTCATGGAGACAAGCGATACGTTCAGGTGGGCGAACTGTCGGCCTACTACAACGCCTGGGTTATTCTCGGGCCCGGGGCGTTTGTCGAAGTCGCCCTGGGCTTTGAAGCCTACGAGGATGCCATGACCCGAAAACTGGTCCGCGAACTGAAAGGGTTGACTCTTTCGGACGCCCAATAGGCCCGTCGCTGATCAGTAGATGTAACGGATCTGGTCGGTCCAGTAACGTTCGACCCACCGCAGTGATGTTGTGATGTCGTCGATACCTTCCAACCCCAAAACACCGCGGTTTTGCAAACCTTCGGCGTGGCGCGAAAACAGTTCGGAAACAATGTCGCGTATTTCGCGCCCGCGAGGCGTCAGCCGAACCCGGACCGAGCGGCGGTCGATTTCGCATCTCTGGTGATGCATATAACCCATTTCCACCAGCTTTTTCAGGTTGTAGCTCACGTTGCTGCCCTGATAGTAGCCGCGGCTTTTCAGTTCACCGGCGGTGACTTCGTGGTCGCCGATATTGAACAAAAGCAAGGCTTGAACGGCGTTGATTTCCAATACGCCGACACGCTCGAACTCATCCTTGATGACGTCCAAAAGCAGACGGTGCAACCGCTCAACCAAGGCAAGTGCCTCAAGATAGCTGGTCATGAACCCCTTGGTTCCCGGCGCGGAGACCTGCATTTCCATACTCATCCGACCCTCCGATTCAGTCGCGCTGTTTCAGGCAGAATGAATCGAATTCCCGAAAAATCGGTTAAGCAGGTTTTTCTTTTATTTTTGAAAGGTCTGCGCAATGTCGGATATCAGATCGGCGTAACCTTCAGGTGGCAGAACCTGCCCCGTCACCCATTGGTACAAATCCTGATCGTTTTCGTGCAGCAGCGCGTCATAGGTATCCAAACCAGACGGATCCATCGCCGTCAGGTTCCGTTCGGCATAGGCAGACAGGATCAGGTCCATTTCCTTGATCCCGCGGCGCATGGACCGCAATTTCAGACGCTTGATGCGAATGTCACGAGGTTCGGTCACCGGGCTTGCTCCACCATCAGTCGCAGCCTTTTCTCCAGCTTCGCGGCGCGTTCGGCGCTGGCGCGCATCTCACCCCGGATTGAGCGTAGCTCGGCCACGATATCCGCCAGTTCGGGTGTACCCTCGTCAGCCTCGACCGGGGCATCCATGCCTTCGCCTTCGCCGGTCAGCAGCCACATGATCGACACGTTGACCATGCCCGCCATCATCGACAGGCGGTTCGCGCGCGGTTCGGACAGGTCATTTTCCCAGGCTGCGATTGTTGCCTTTTTGACGCCAAGACGGCGGGCCATCTGCGTCTGCGTCATGCCGGCGGCCTCACGTGCGCCTGCCAGCCTGTCCCCGAATGTCGCTGAGTCCGGTCCATACCAGTCGTTCTCGTCGTTCATCGGGTTCTCCAATTCCTAAATTCATATCGCTTGATCGTCATTCGAGCGCACCCTATGACAGTCAGGCTGAACATACAAATCGAGGCCGCCCATGAGTTTCCTTTCTGCGACACTGTCACGCGTGAAGCCATCGCCCACCATCGCAATGACAGCGAAAGCGGCCGAGCTGAAGGCAGCCGGTCGCGATGTCATCGGGCTGAGCGCGGGAGAGCCGGATTTTGACACGCCGCAGAACATCAAGGACGCGGCCGTTGCGGCCATTGCCGCTGGCAAGACGAAATACACTGCGCCGGACGGCATCCCCGAACTCAAACAGGCTGCGTGCGCCAAAATGAAACGTGACCATGGGCTCGATTACACATCGGCTCAGATCTCGGTCGGCACCGGTGGCAAGCAGACACTGTACAACGCTCTGATGGCAACGATGAACGAGGGGGATGAGGTGATCATCCCCGCCCCTTATTGGGTCAGCTACCCGGACATGGTTTTGTTGGCTGGCGGCACCCCGGTCGTTGTCGAAACGGCGCTGGACAACAGCTTCAAATTGACTTCCGAACAGCTTGAGGCCGCGATCACCCCGAAAACCAAGTGGTTCATCTTCAATTCACCGTCGAACCCGACCGGTGCTGGATACAGCCGGGCGGAACTGAAGGCGCTGACCGACGTTCTGATGCGCCATCCGAACGTTTGGATCATGTCCGACGATATGTATGAGCACCTGGCCTATGATGGGTTCGAGTTCTGCACCCCGGCCGAGGTTGAGCCCGCCCTCTATGACCGGACGCTGACCTGCAACGGCGTCTCCAAGGCTTATGCCATGACGGGCTGGCGCATTGGCTATGCCGCCGGTCCGGTCGAAGTCATTGCTGCGATGCGCAAAATTCAGTCGCAGTCGACCTCGAATCCCTGCTCGGTCAGCCAGTGGGCGGCAGTCGAAGCGCTGAACGGAACCCAAGCCTTTCTGGCCCCGAACAATGAGACGTTCAAACGGCGCCGCGATCTGGTTGTCCGGATGCTGAGTGAGATCGACGGTATCACCTGTCCGACCCCAGAGGGTGCGTTTTACGTCTATCCCTCCATTGCAGGGTTGATCGGCAAGACCACGCCAGGGGGCACCATCATCGACTCGGACGAAGCCTTTGCCACTGCGCTGCTCGAAGAGGCAGACGTGGCCGTCGTGTTCGGCGCGGCCTTTGGACTTTCGCCAAACTTCCGCGTCAGCTACGCGACCTCGGATGAGGCATTGACCGAAGCCTGCACCCGCATCCAACGCTTTTGCGCTTCTCTGCGCTGACCGGAGAACCCGATGACCACAGAGCTGCCCGAATACTATTTCCGCGTTCGCGAAAACGGCGCAGCAGTATTCAAGATCGACACCGAGAACCGCCAGCGCCGGATCGAGATGGATCAGATAGCGGTCATCAACATTCGCAATGGCGAGGTGAAACCTCAGGGTCAGCGCACGTTGTCCGAGGCCGATAAGGCCGAAATCGCGCGCTGGATGGAGGAACGCAAAGCGCTTTTAGCCCAGCGCGATATCGACGACATTCACCGCGCAGTCGATTACCTGAACCTGACCACGCAATGGGCGCAATCCAAGGCAACGGATGAGCAGCTTGAGGATGTGACCGACAGATTGCTGCTGGCGATGCACGATCTGCGTACCGTTCTGGTACGCAAAAAGGCAGACCGGTTCGGCAAAGACTAACCCGCCGCAGTTTATTCGGCGGGTACCCCAACCGCACGTACTGAACGCATCCAGAAGCGTGCCATAAGCATTACGGCAGCGCATGCCAGGCCCAGAACGAGGCCAAGCCAGACGCCGATTCCGTCCATACCTTGCACGAAGCCGAAATAGTACGAGGACGTGATCCCCACGCCCCAATAGCTGAGCGCAGCCATGACCATAGGAATTTTCGCGTCCTGCAAGCCGCGCAACAGTCCCAGCGCGATCACCTGAGCGCCGTCCACCAGTTGGAACAAAGCCGCCATAGCCAACAGGCCGGTACCGATAGCCAGAATTTCCGAACGCTGCGGATCGTCTGGCTCCATGAACAACGAAATCAACGGTTCAGCGCAGGTCAGGAAAAGGGTGACTGTCAGGACCGAGATCGCCAGCGACATCCCCGTCACCGCGATCGCGCCCCTTTCAAGATGCGGCCGATCCTTGCGGCCCAGCGCGTTCCCGGCGCGGATCGTGGCCGCGTTCGACAGCCCCAGATGAACCATGAATGTTGCGGATGCCAGGTTCAGCGCAATCCCGTGTGCGGCCAACGGTACTTGCCCCAGCCAGCCCATCATAATCGCAGACATCGCGAACAGGCTGACCTCGGACAGCGTTGTCAGGCCAATCGGCACGCCAAGGCGCAAAACACTCAGAAACATCTCCCAGTCGGGGCGCCAAAACCGTTGGAACAGGCTGTGCTCGGGCAACACGCGAACCGCATAGAAAACCACAAAGACCAAAGACACGATCTGAGTGACGACCGAGGCGATAGCGGCCCCCATCACGCCCAGTTCAGGTGCGCCCCAGTTGCCGAAGATCAGCGCATAGTTGGTGACAGCATTGACCATTGCGGCCGCGACGGTGATCCACAAAACAATCTGTGTCCGCTCCAACGCGGCCAAATAGGATTTCAGGACCATGACCAAAAGCGCAGGAAACAGCCCCCACCCCGCGACGCGGAGGTATTGGGACGCGGTTTCAGCAACCTGCGGGTCCTGTTTCAGCGCGATGAGAATGGGGTAAGACCACCACAGCATCGGCATCATCACCGCTGCGTAGATTAACGACAACCATAGCCCCATGCGGGTCGAACGGCGAATACTCGTTTCGTCCTCTTCGGCCGCAGCGGTTGCCACCATGGGCATGACGGCCAGTCCGAAGCCGGCTCCAAAGAGGAACAGCACAAAGAAATAGCTGCTGGCCAGCGTCACAGCAGCCAGTGCTTCGACGCCGTACCAGCCCAGCATGACGGTATCCGTCAACCCGATTGCGAATTGGGCCAGATGCCCGCCGATCAGCGGCAGGCCCAGCACGGCAATGGCCTTGAAGTGGCCACCATATGTCATCACCTTGTTCATCGCATCAGCCATATGCCCGGCCAGAGGCCGGGACAAGAGGCGAACGACGAAATTTCACACTGATACTAGCGCCCCGGTTCAGAAACCCGACCCGACGCCCAGCGGACAGATGTCACACCGTTTCCGGATGCAGTGAATTGCCCAGAATGTGCTCGGACCGTTGGATCACGTGATGCGCCTGTCCGACGATCAGTGGATCGGGGTTACCGATCACGTCATGGTTCTTGTCCGGATAGTCCAACGTGGACAGGAAGTGGCGCATGCAGTTCAGGCGGGCGCGCTTCTTGTCGTTCGACTTCACGATGGTCCATGGGGCGTCGGCTGTGTCGGTATAGAAGAACATCGCCTCTTTGGCCTCGGTATAGTCATCCCACTTATCCAGGCTGGCCTTGTCGATAGGCGACAGCTTCCACTGCTTCAGGGGATCGGTCTCGCGGCTTTTGAAGCGTCGTTGCTGTTCGGCTTGGGTGACCGAGAACCAGTATTTGTACAGCTGGATGCCCGAGCGCACCAGCATCCGCTCCAGCTCGGGCGTTTGACGCATGAACTCGAGGTATTCGTTGGGCGAGCAGAACCCCATTACCCGTTCAACCCCGGCGCGGTTGTACCAGGACCGGTCATAGAACACCATTTCGCCGACAGTGGGCAGTTCCTGAACGTAACGCTGATAATACCACTGGCCCTTCTCTTCCCAGGTCGGCTTGTTAAGCGCGACGACACGCGCTTGCCGGGGGTTCAGGTGCTCCATGAACCGTTTGATCGTGCCGCCCTTGCCCGCTGCGTCGCGACCTTCGAACAGCAAGACAAACCGCTGGCCGGTGTCTTGCGCCCAAAGCTGTACCTTCAGCAGCTCGGCCTGAAGCTGCGCCTTCTCCATCTCATATGTTTTGCGCGCCATCTTGCGGCCGTAAGGATACCTGCCGCTTTCAAAGGCCTGACGGATCTTCTCGGGGCTGGGTTCGGCCGGCTTTGTTTTGGGCGTCACCGCAACACTTACAAGCGGTTGCTCATTTTTGATCTGCGTCGCTGTTTCCATTCAGGCTCTCCTTGTTTCACTGTCCGAAGGGACGTCTAACAAACGTTGGAAAATCGCGCCTTGATTGGTATCAAACTGCCACACCTTTTCCGGCGCATCTTGCGTGGTCAACACAGGTTTCAGGTTATGGATTTCAGGTTTATCGAGCTTAATGGTCAAAGTTTTTTCCTGCGCAACTGGGGAGATGCCGCGCACCCTCCGCTGCTGATGTTGCACGGATTTCCGGAATACGGTGGGGCCTGGCGGGACCTGGCCCCTCATCTGTCCTCCGACTTCTTTTGCATCGCCCCGGATCAACGCGGGTACGGGCAAAGCTGGGCTCCTGACGGCGTCAGCCACTACGCCTTATCGCAACTGGTCTCGGACATGGCGGCGCTGATCGAAGGGCTGGGTCATCCGGTCTGCGTGTTGGGCCACGACTGGGGTGCGTCGGTGGCCTATGGGCTGGCCATGTTCCGTCCAGATCTGGTGAGCCGGTTGATCATCGCGAACGGTGTTCATCCAGTGCCGTTCCAAAGGGCGATGGCCGCAGGGGGTGCGCAGTCCGAGGCGTCCCAATACATCAATGCCCTGCGTGCACCGGACGCCGCAGAACGTCTGTCAGCGGACAATTTCGCCAAGCTCGAACAGTTCTTTCGCTTTGGCATGGGCACTGACTGGTTGTCGGACACGCAAATGCAGGAATATCGCACCGAATGGGCGCGGCCCGGTCGGCTGGAGGCCATGTTGAACTGGTATCGCGCGTCCCCGCTGGTGGTGGCCAAACCCGGTGTGCCGCGCACAGATTTACCAGACTTGCCGAAGGAGCGGTTGATCGTTCGCTGCCCCCACCTGCTGTTGTGGGGGCGCGAAGACAAGGCGTTGTTGCCAGAGGCGACCGAAGGGCTGGAAGAGTTTGCACCACAGCTTTCGCGCATCGACATTCCGAACGCGGATCATTGGCTGCATCACCAACGACCCGAAGCGGTGGCAACGGCGATCATCGAGTGGATAGCACGCTGACCTTCCTACCTGTGGCCCCAGTCCGAAGGATCTTCCGAATTGTTCGGCGACAGGCCCAGAATGTCCCCGTCCGTGGAACATCCCAGCCCCAGAACGGTTCGGTTCGCATATGAAAAATAGGCGCAGACCTGATTGATCTCGAGTATCTCGCCATCGTCCCAACCGGCCTCACGCAGGGCAAGAACGTCATTTTCGGTCATATCTGCAGGTGCCTCGGTCAACTTGCGCGCATAACGCATCGCCGCGATCTGGGCTGCATCCAGCGGAGCCAATTCCGGCGAGTTGGCCTCGATAGCTGCGCGAATGGCTTTGCTTCGGTCCGGGTCGCCCAACAGCCGTTGCAGCCCGCTGTAATGATGCTCGACGCAATAGCCGCATCTGTTCAACGCGCTGACCCAGACACCCAAAACCTCGAGGAACCATTTGGGGATCGTGTTGGCAGTATGGTGCAGAACGTTCTTGTACAGCGCCATGTGGCCTTCCATCGAATGTGGCCGCAGTGAATGGACCATCATGATGTTGTCGACGTTATTGCCGGGCCCAGTCACCCGTTCATAAAGCTTCCTAAGCTTGCCTGTCGCCTGCTCGAACGGAACCGTCTTTATCCAACTCATGAAACCTCCTGCCATTTTCGCGATAAGTCCCGGCACCTTAATCATACGTTTAACAATCCGCGAGACAGAACCGCCAGAGATGTCGCGTGAACTTGCAACACACTTGTCGGCACACACTACCGGTGCCAAATTTGTTTCAGAAATCACCGCCGGAGCGAAGGAATATCATGACCCAGCCCACGTCCCCGAGTTCCCCTATCGACGCGACGCCCAGAGTAGCCCTCATTTCAGCCTTCGAGCCCGAGATCGAAATCCTGCGCAGCAGAATCCAAGGCGCAGAGATTGTTAAGCGCGCAAAAACCGACTTTGTGCTTGGGACGTTGGCCGGGCAACCGGTGGTCGTGTTTTCGTCGGGGGTGTCTATGGTGAATGCTGCCATGACAACCCAGCTTGCCCTCGATCACTTTGCAATCAAGGGGATTGTCGTGTCCGGTGTTGCAGGTGGCGCCGATCCTGACCTGTCCATCGGAGATATCGCTGTTCCGGTTCAATGGGGACAGTACATGGAAATGGCATTCGCGCGCGAAACCGACACCGGCTACGACCTGCCGCCCTTTCTGTCATCAGACTTCGCGAATTTCGGAATGATGCACACCATAAACCTGGGGGTGTTCGAAGAGCTCGCCGGTCATGGAACCAGCAGGTTCTGGTTTCCCGCCGACGAAACCTACCTGGCCGCAGCGAAAGCAGCCGCCAGCAAACTGGAACTTTCTTCGACCGCGGCGGATGGTCGACAACTCACAGGCGTCCCGCAAATCTACGTCGGCGGCGGCGGTGTTTCAGGGACAGCTTTTGTCGACAACGCGAAATTTCGTGAATGGGCGCATACCACCTTCAATGCCCGAGTGATGGACATGGAAACGGCGGCTATAGCGCAGGTTGCGGACGTGAACAGCGTGCCATTCCTGGCGTTTCGAGCCCTGTCTGACCTGGCTGGTGCTGAATCCGGCGCAAATCAGTTCGAAATCTTCATGAACCTGGCCGGAGGGAACCTTGCGGACATGGTCGTAGCATTCCTGAAAGAGCTTGATTGAACACCCAAATTTTCGGCCTCCCCTTCGATCACCCCATTTACCCACAACACCTCGCGCCCCTCTTTCCCCCGGACACATCACCTGCCATAATGGGACCAAACCGAAAAACAAGAGCAGCACCCATGCCCGACGATCTGTTGACACCCAGCGCCACCGCTACATATGACGCCTCTTCCATTGAGGTGCTTGAGGGTCTGGAACCGGTCCGCAAACGCCCCGGTATGTATATCGGCGGCACCGATGAGCGCGCTTTGCACCATATGGTCGCCGAAATCCTCGACAACTCGATGGACGAAGCGGTCGCTGGCCACGCCAACCGGATCGAGGTGGAACTGCACTCAGACTACGCCCTGACCGTGCGCGACAACGGGCGCGGCATTCCGATCGATCCGCACCCAAAGTTCCCCGACAAATCAGCGCTTGAAGTGATCCTGTGCACTTTGCACGCGGGTGGTAAGTTCTCGGGCAAAGCGTACCAGACCTCGGGCGGTCTGCACGGCGTGGGTGCGTCCGTGGTGAACGCCCTGTCAGATTCGATGGTCGTGCAGGTGGCCCGCGAAAAGCAGCTGTTCGAACAGCGATTTTCACGCGGTATTCCTCTGGGCCCCGTGGAAAAGGTTGGCGCAGCGCCCAACCGGCGCGGCACCACCGTCACCTTCCACGCAGACGAAGAAATCTTTGGCCATCACCGGTTCAAACCCGCGCGACTGTTCAAATCCATCCGCTCCAAAGCCTATCTGTTCTCGGGCGTCGAAATCCGTTGGAAATCCGCCATCGATGACGGCGAGACCCCAACCGAGGCCAGCTTTCACTTCCCCGGCGGCCTGTCGGACTACCTGAAGGAGACGATGAACGGCTCCTCAACCTATGCCGAGCAACCCTTTGCCGGCACCGTGGACTTCAACGAAAAGTTTGGCACCCCCGGCAAGGTCGAATGGGCGATCAACTGGACGCCTTCGCGCGACGGATTCATCCAATCCTACTGTAACACCGTCCCCACGCCTGAAGGTGGGACCCATGTGGCCGGGTTCTGGGCCGCAGTCCTCAAGGGGATCAAGGCCTATGGGGAACTGATCAACAACAAGAAGGCCGGTCAGATTACGCGTGATGACCTGATCACCGGTGGCTGCGCGCTGGTGTCGTGCTTCATCAGCGAGCCGGAATTCGTGGGCCAGACCAAGGATCGCCTTGCTACGGTCGAGGCTCAGCGACTGGTGGAAAATTCGGTCCGCGACCATTTCGATAACTGGCTGGCCGCGGACACGAAATCCGCCGGCGCCATTCTGGACTTCCTCATCCTGCGGGCTGAGGAGCGTCTGCGCCGACGGGCCGAGAAGGAAACACAACGCAAGTCCGCCACTAAGAAACTTCGTCTCCCCGGCAAGCTGGTGGACTGTTCTAGTTCAACACGCGACGGCACGGAATTATTCATCGTTGAGGGCGATTCTGCGGGTGGGTCCGCCAAAATGGGCCGTGACCGCAAGACACAGGCTCTGCTGCCCCTGCGCGGCAAGATCCTGAACGTGCTGGGCGCAGCCAGTTCCAAGCTGGGCACCAATGCCGAGATCAACGACCTGACGCAGGCGCTGGGTGTGGGCCTTGGCACCAAGTTCAACGTCGACGACCTGCGCTATGACAAGATCATCATCATGACCGACGCGGATGTGGACGGGGCGCATATCGCCTCGCTGCTGATGACGTTCTTCTTCACCCAGATGCGCCCGATGATTGACGCGGGCCACCTGTACCTCGCCTGCCCGCCTTTGTACCGCCTGACGCAAGGGGCGAAACGCGTCTATTGCCTTGACGAAGCCGAACGCGACGAGTGGCTTGAGAAGGGTCTGGGCGGAAAAGGCAAGATCGACGTCTCGCGCTTCAAAGGTCTGGGCGAAATGGACGCCAAGGACCTGAAAGAGACTACGATGGACCCCAATTCCCGAAAATTGATCCGGGTCACCATCGACGAGGACGAACCCGGTGAGACCGGCGATCTGGTCGAGCGCCTGATGGGCAAGAAACCCGAACTGCGGTTCCAGTACATTCAGGAGAACGCGCGGTTCGTGGAGGAGTTGGATGTTTGAGAGCTTCTAAAACTATAACTTTGTTAATTCAAAGTGCATGCCATCCTTTGTTCCATTGTAGTGCCCCCCCCAGTAGAACCCAATATTGTTTGCTGAATCGACAAGCTCACGTATAGACCCTTTTCGTCCACAACGCGCAGGGGTTTCACCTATCCAATTCCACGTTGTACTAATATCTATCGCCGACCCGAAAGAATGGTTGCTTAGCTCATCTACGTCCCTGCTTCTACGCTTCGAGTGTCCGCTGGTTCCGCTAGGCGCTTGATTTCTTTTGTACCTCGGAACAAAGCATCCTGCGTAGTTAAGTACCAAATGCAACAGGCTTTCTTCCTCCCATTTATCAAGTAGCGCGGTCAATGCAGATGCAGCAAATCTGTGACAACGAATATACCCCCTATACCCGTCGACAAACTGAAACCTATCATCAGACAAGTTAATTATGTACTCGTCTTCCCAGTCATTAACGCTATCAGAGCAGTTTCCTTTGATTACGATTGATTCTTTGTCAGGGCGCATGTTCAATGGCCTCTGAATAAACTCAAAACAATCAAAGAGTTTATTTCTCCATTTATTGGATGGAGATTTCAAGCTACTTGGCTTGGGTGGCCAGCTCAAACTTTCTCTTTCTTTGTAATAGTCCTTATTCAAAACTCGATAGCCGTATCCTTCTGCAGCCGAAATTGTCTTCTTGTCTGCTTTACCGTTGGGTTTTAAACCGATAGAAACCTGAAACATTTTTGTCCCTAGTTCAGTATTACCCCCAAAAGAAGCGTCTATGGGACCGACCTGCGAAAAACCTTGTTTTCTCAGAAAATACTGCCAGCGTTGAACTTCAGCCGGGACATTTTTTCCACTTCTGGAAAGTACAAACATAACTTTCTCCTACAAAATTCCAAAAAATATGGCCGAATTTAACACAAAAACCGGGAATTTATTAACTAAATTAGCCGAATTCGCTCAGTCAGTACTAATTGAGCTCTGGAATGACGGCGTATGCATCCTTCCAATTATACTAACAATCATCCCGAGATTTGCGCCTGCATGGTACAGGCAGGATGCATCCACACAAGGGACTGATCAGGCGCTTTCTTAATACTTTTCAGCAAGCATAAGACGGATAGCTCGGGGCGCCCCCACAAGCGCCCCCAAACACCCCCCTTGCCTAACCCGTTGATCCCGTTCACACTTGCGCTCAATCCGTCATCCAAGACCGACGCTCAAAGTTCCGAGCGTCCAAGACCCAATTTGAACGAACATAAATTTCGAACGGGAGGACGACATGAAATCAATAACCCTCGGGCTGGCTTTTGCCTTGCTGGCCAGCCAGGCGAGCGCGCAGCAGTCACTGATCGGCGCATCGCCTATTCCGGTCGGGGCAGAGTTACGGTTCTGCTACTACAACGGCTTGGCGTATTCGGTGGACGCCTTTGTTGTGCTCCATGGCGACAACACCGTGACCGAAACGTCCAGCACGCGCGAAGAACATCTGTTGCGTTGTATCAAAGGCGGCGATGGCGTCATGAAGTGGAAACCGGAGAGCGGTATTCATGTCAATCGCTGAACTGAGTGGATGGGCGAATTAGCCCAACTTCTCGTCCAGCCAGTCCGCGATCTGTCCAGCGGGTTGTTCCCAGCCCGGCTCCATGAACAGGAAATGCGCGTGGTCTTTGACCGGCATGAAGGTCGCGCGGTCTCCGTACAGCTTGGCCAAGGCACGGCAGGTATCGGGGTTTACCGCACGATCCTCGGTCCCTGAGACGATCAAGACCGGGCAGTCGACTTTGTCGATATCCACTTTCATCGCGTGGTGGTCGTCGAACATCCAAAAGAACATCTCGAACATCACACGCCCGCTTTCTGCGCCCAGTTGGTCGAAGACCTCATGCTGCTGCGCCTCGGGCATTTTGTTCAGCGCGAAGGGGGTCATCAGGTCGAACTCGACCCGCATGGGCTGTTTCCAGAAGGCCCCACTCTCCATCAGCGCGCGCGGGATGGCGCGTTCGTCATCGGTTTCGGGCAGCGTCCCCCACGGCGCGTTGGGGTTGATCAGGACAATGGCGCTGGCCAGCCCGCGTGAGGCCACCTGCTGCGCCACAACGCCTGCAATGGCGTGGCCCAGCAGCACAGGTTTGCTGCCCAAACCCTGCACAAAAGCCGCGATGTCATCCGCGTAATCCAGGACGCTGGTGTCGGTCAGCCCCGGATCGGGCTCGGCCTTGGGATCTCCGCCATGATAGCGCAGCGCGGGGGTGTGAACCGTCCAGCCGCGCGCGCGGAAGAAGTCGGCGTAGTCTTGCATGCACCACGGACCGGCAAAGGCCCCATGGATCAGAACAATCTCTTTGGTCATCAAAACGCTCCCTCGTCACTCGCACCCACTATGCGAGACGAAGGCCGCAAGCGGCAAGGCCGTCCGGATCAGACAGCCATGCCGATCAGTGCGACACCAAACGCCATCAGAACAGCAGCCCCCAGCCGACGCATCCAGTTGCCTTCCTTCAGGAAAACGAACCCGATCAGTGCGGCGAAAATGACCGAAGTCTCGCGCAGCGCCGAAACCGCGCCCAGCGGGGCGAAGTTTTTGGCATAAAGCACAAGGCCATAGGCTGTCATCGACACCAGCCCGCCCAAAATGCCGATCATCCACGTCTTGGCGGGAAGGCTGGCCAGGGTGTCGCGCTTTTTGATGCCGACGAACCCGGCGATGAACAGGTGCAGGAATGCGCCCCAGGCCCAGTAGCTGAGCGTGTTGCCGGACAGCCGCACGCCTATACCGTCCACGACCGAATAAACCGATATGCAAAAGCCAGTGCCCACCGCAAACCCCAGGGCCCAGCGCCCGACGCCGGACCGCAAGGCCTTCCAACTGCTGAGCTGGATACCGAGCGCGATCAGCGCGATCCCACCCCAAGCCTGCAAAGGCAGCACCTCGCCCACCAGCAACATCGCCCATAGCGAGACCAGCGCGGGCACGATACCACGCGCTATCGGGTAAACGACGCTCAGGTCTCCATGCTGATAGGCTTTGCCCAGCATGTAGTAGTATCCGAAATGAACGACGGTTGAGATCAGGATGTACGGAAAGCTCTCGGCACTGGGCAGCGGCAATAGCAAGATCATCGCTGTCGCGGGGATGACATGACCCAGCGCGACCAGCCCCAGTGTCGTGGTCCGATCGACTGCGGTTTTGACAATCGCGTTCCACACTGCGTGCAACAGCGCGGCCGTCAAAATGATGGCTATGACAAACGGGGTCACGTCCCAACCTTTCGCACAGAGAAAACCAGCCCGAGAAACGGGCCGGTTACGTTACTTGCACAGCGGTGAACCGATCACAACGCGGCTTTGAACAAGTCGGTCAGATTATCCTCAGTGAGCTTGATCGGGTTGCCGCCGCAGGACGGGTCAATGATCGCCCCCTGCACCAGTTCCGGGATCGCATCCTCGGTCACGCCGAGTTCGGACAGTTTGACCGGGATCCCCAGCGAGTCATTGAATGACTGCACAAAAGCACGGACCCCGTCGAAACCACCGTCTATGCCCAGATAGGCAGCCGCCGACTGGAAACGGTCTGCAATGGCCGGGGCATTGAACTCCAGAACCGCAGGCATACAGACGGCATTCGTTGTACCGTGATGCGTGTTGAACACAGCACCAACCGGGTGGCTCATTGCGTGGATTGCACCCAGCCCTTTCTGGAAGGCGGTTGCACCCATCGCAGCGGCGCTCATCATCTGAGCGCGGGCTTCGATATCACTACCATCCGCGTAGGCGCGCGGCAGATATTCCTTAACCAGCCGCATGCCTTCCAGCGCAATGCCCTGGCTCATCGGGTGGTAGTGCGGGCTGGAGAACGCCTCGACGCAGTGTGCGAAGGCATCCAGCCCGGTACCGGCGGTGATGAACTTGGGCATGCCGACGGTCAGCTCGGGGTCACAGATCACCACCGATGGCAGAACCTTGGGGTGAAAGATGATCTTCTTGGCGTGCGTCTCGGAATTGGTGATGACGCTGGCGCGGCCAACCTCGGAACCCGTTCCCGCGGTCGTAGGCACCGCGATGATCGGCGCAATGGCGTCTGCATTTGCGCGGGTCCACCAGTCGCCGATATCCTCAAAATCCCAGACGGGACGCGTCTGCCCCGCCATGAAGGCGACCATCTTGCCCAAATCCAGCCCCGAGCCACCGCCAAAGGCGATCACCCCGTCATGGCCACCCGCGCGGTAGGCTTCCACGCCGGCTTCCAGGTTCTTTTCATTCGGGTTCGGGTCCACATCGCTGAACAGTCCACGGCCCAGACCGGCGGCCTCCATTATGTCCAACGTCTGCGTTGTGATCGGCAGGTCGGCCAACCCTTTGTCAGTGACCAGCAGAGGCTTTTTCATGCCCGCAGCCGCGCAGGCTTCGGGCAGTTCCTTGATGCGCCCTGCCCCGAATTTGATCGCGGTCGGGTACGACCAGTTTCCAACGAGTGACATGTCAGGTTTTCCTTTGTGATTTGAGGCCTGCTCTGGCGAGGGGGGCTGTCCAGAGCAGGCCGGTGCCCTTAGCCTGTAACCTTTTTCAGGTGGTAGGATTTGGGACGTGTCAGGTTGTGATAGCCGATGACGGACAAACCGCCGCCGCGCCCAGTGTTCTTGCAGCCTGCCCAGCAGAGGCCGGGGTCCAGATAGTCCGCGCGGTTCATGAACACGGTGCCGGTCTCGATGGCGTCGCCCACACGTGCCGCGCGGTCCAAATCGCGGGTCCACAGGCTAGCGGTCAGGCCGAACTCACTATCATTCATCAGAGCGATGGCTTCTTCATCTGACGACACTTTCATGATGCCAACCACCGGTCCAAAGCTCTCATCCCGCATCACGCGCATGTCATGAGAGACGTTGGTCAGAATCTGCGGCGTCAGGTAAGCGCCACCATCATCCTCAGGGAAGGTGTCGATATGGGCTACTGCCCCGGCTTCGACAGCCTCGGCAATCTGCGCGCGCACCTCATCGGCAAACCGGACATTGGCCATCGGACCAATTGTCGTCTCAGTGTCCAGCGGATTGCCCAGCTTGTAACCCTTTACGACCTCAACCGCCTTGGCAACGAAATCATCGTATAGGCTTTCATGGACGTAAATCCGCTCGATCCCGCAACAGCACTGACCCGAGTTGAACATTGCCCCGTCGATCAGAGTATCAACGGCTGCATCCAGATCAGCGTCATCCATGACATAACCGGGATCTTTACCTCCCAGCTCGGTGCCAACACCGGTAAACGTACCCGCCGCCGCACGCTCCATCGCCTGACCGCCACCGACCGAGCCGGTGAAATTCACGAAATCAAACGCATTTCCCGCGATCAGGTCATTGGTCACGTCATGGCTCAGGAACACATTCTGGAACACATCCTCGGGCACACCCGCCGAATGAAACGCCTGCGCCATACGCTCACCCACCAGCAGCGTCTGTGTGGCATGTTTCAGGATCACAGTGTTCCCCGCGATCAATGCCGGGGCCACTGTGTTGATCGCCGTCATGTAAGGGTAGTTCCATGGCGCCACCACAAAAACCACGCCGTGCGGGATGCGCTTAATGTAACGCTTAAAAGTCTCATCCTCACCGACCGCGATTTCGGCCAGAGACGCCTCGGCAATTTCTGCCATATGGCTGGCGCGCTCGTTAAAGCCGCCAAACTCTCCGCCGTAACGCACCGGGCGGCCCATCATGTGCGCCAGCTCGGGCACGATCTCATCATTCATCGCGCCAACGGCCGCCACGCCCGCCATCACAAGATCGATCCGCTCCTGCAGAGGACGCGCAGCCCATTCGGCCTGTGCGGCCCTTGCGCGAGCTGCGGCTTCAAACGCAGCCCCACGCGACAGCACCTCACGTTCCGCATAAACCGATCCGTCGATCGGCGAGACACATTGCAACATCTGCCCCATATTCACTCCATTTCCGAAAGAAACAGGATCCCCTGCTTCATCTGGCCCAAAATACCTCGGGGGTCTGGGGGCAGAGCCCCCAGCCTAACCCGGTCTCACGCACGCTCGAATCCGCGCGCAACTTCCCAATCGGTCACCACACGCTCGAACTCTTCGATCTCGACCTCAGCCGCGCGAGTGTAGTGATCAACAACCTCATCACCCATGGCTGCACGCAACATGGCCGATCCATGCAACGCATCCCGCGCGGCGCGCAGGTTGCCCGGGATCATGCCAGTTTCGCCCTGATACACGTCGCCCGTAGTCGGCGGCTGCAGCTCCAAACTTTCTTCTATGCCTGCTATCCCGGCCGCCAGCATTCCGGCCATCGCCAGATAGGGGTTCATGTCCGAGCCCGGTATCCGGCATTCAACCCGAACCGCCTTGGTCCCATCCCCGCACAGACGGAAACCGGCAGTGCGGTTGTCGACCGACCAGATGATCCGCGTGGGCGCAAAGGTTCCCTTCATGAACCGTTTGTAGCTGTTGATGTAGGGCGCCATGAAATAGGTGTAATCGCCTGCGTATTTCAGCAGACCTGCCATGTAGCTTTTCATCAGCGCGGACATGCCCAGTTCATCCGCCGCATCATAGAAGGCAGGCTTGCCATCGGCCCAAAGCGACTGGTGCACGTGGCTCGAACTGCCGACCTTGTCGTGATGCCATTTCGGCAGAAACGTCGCCGCATGACCGTGCTGCCACGCGATCTCTTTCACCGCGTTTTTGGCGATCGAGTGATACTCGGCCGTGTCCATGGCAGGCGCGTATTTGATGTTCAGCTCTTCCTGCCCGGTCTCGGCCTCACCCTTTGAGTTCTCAACCGGTATCCCCGCATTCCACAGATGGTTGCGGATCGGGCGCATCACATGCTCTTCCTTGGTGGTTTGGAGGATGTGATAGTCTTCGTTATAGCCCGAGATCGGCTCCAGATTCCGGAAGCCTTCCTTACGAATCTGGTCAAAGCTCTTTTCGAACAGGAAGAACTCCAGTTCGGTGGCACACATCGCGTCATAACCCATGGCCTTGAGACGATTGACCTGTTTTTTCAGGATCGAGCGCGGCGCGTGCGGCACCTCCTCATGCGTGTGATGATCCAGCACATCGCACATCACCATCGCCGTGCCCTCCAGCCAGGGCACCGGGCGCAGGGTGCTGAGGTCGGGCTTCATGACATAGTCGCCATAACCGCGCTCCCAACTGGTCGCGGAGTAACCGTCCGGTGTGGCCATCTCAAGATCCGTGGCCAGCAGATAGTTGCAGCAATGCGTCTCTTCCCACGCGCCTGCCACGAAGTGTCCGGCGTGGAAACGTTTGCCCATCAGGCGGCCCTGCATGTCCACCATACAGACCAGAACCGTGTCGACCTCGCCTGCTTCGAATTTGGCTTTCAGATCGGCCAAAATCGCATCATTGCCCATCTTTAGTATCCTTTGTCACTCAGAGAGACCTCGATTTCGATTGTCTGCCATCAGTCATCGGCAGCTTCCTTGTCCATTTCCATAACCAGGCGCGTCTCCAGAACCTGACCGCTTTTGTAGAGGATCGGATAGGCGATGGCGGCGATGTGCCCGTGCAGATCGCGCATGGACCGCAGGGTTTCCAAATGCAGGTCGCTGGACTGAAAACTCTCGGTCTGTCCGCGCTCCAGCCGTTTCAGGTGCGCCTTGCGGCTATCGCGCGACATCCGTTTGACCTCGGCCTTGTCCAGCACCAGCCGACGGGCACAATCCATGTCGTCAACCAAAAGCACATGCCGCGCCAAAGAGAAGCTTTCCAGAATTGCCGAATGCAGATCCGTCAGCTCTTTCCAACCTTGCGCCGAAAACTCGGTACGCTCCGTGTGCTTGATCTGCGCCGTACGTGTCATCCGGTTTGAGACGACATCGCCCGCTGCCTCAAGTCGGATGGCGTATTCCACCAGTCCCCGCGCGGTTTTTATCTGCGCTTTGCTCATGTTCTGCCGGGGCATACGCGCGACAAAGCGGCGGATTTCGGTCAATTGCGTATTGACCCGCTCGTCCTGCTGCCAAAGCGCTGAAATCGCGTCACTGTCATCCTGCTCGTAGATATCCAGCACTGGGCGGAACATACGTTCGACCTGCGTGATCATCTGCAACAGCTCGTGGCGCACGGACGACATGGCAACGCTGGCCCTCGAACCGCCGGGATCCCCCAGCGGCGTAAGCGCATCAGAGAACTGATCCAACGCATTCTTCTCGACTTTGGGTTCTGCCAGCAGAAGGGCCATAGGCTGTTCCAACTGGTTCACAAATCCCGTCGCTACCAGGAAAACTGCAAGATTAAACCCGATATGCGCGAAGATCAGCGACTGCGCTGCGCTTGTCACCAATAGCGCGTCGTGCAAACCGGCGACGTTGACGACAATCAGCATCACCAGGGCTGCGGTGCCCCGCAGAAGCAAGTTGGCCAGCGGAATACGTCGGGCTGTGACGGTCATATCTCGCGTCAGCCAGATCGGGATAAAGGCCGAACCGAGGTTTGCCCCCAAAACCAGAGACAATCCCGCGGCGAACGGGATCGCGCCGATCTGAACCAGGGCAACGCACATCAGGATCGTCGCAACCGAGCTGTGCATGACAAAAGCCAGTACCGCACCGACGATAAAGGCGCTGAAATAGTCGGCTTCAAGATATCCTGCAATCGCAGGCAGAAACGCGCTTTCACGGATCGGCTCAACCGCTTCGCGCAGGAATTGGAGCGAGATCAGAATGAAGGCGACGCCCAGAACGATCCGTCCCATAAGCCGAACATTCGACCTTTCGGATTTGAGGTACAGCCAACCGCCCAACGCCAACAATGCGGGCTGAAGCCAGCCCAGATCGTAGGACAGAACCTGAATGACGAGTGCGGCGCCCAGATCGGCGCCCAGCACACCCGCCAGAGCCATCCCAAACGTCACCATCCCCGCTGCGGCGAAGCCGGTCAGCAAGACCGTCACAGCAGCTGAACTTTGCAGGATCGTGGCCAGGACCATCCCCGCCCCGCCCGCGACGAAGCTGTTGGAGTGGCGCGTCAGGATCGACTGGAACAGAGCACCAAAGCGCCGTTCAATACCGGTACGCACCAAACGCACGGCAAACAGCAGCAACATGGTTGCCGCAAAAATCTCAATCAAAAAGCTCGCGATAGCCATATCTTCACACCTCTATCAACCGATGCGCCCATGTGTGCATCCGGCTTATTCGTTCTATTTCTGGAACAGATGTGAACATAAATGATGTTGCTTCCTGATGTCTAATCCCGACGCAAGGAGTGCCCCTCGCGTCGGGATTTCGCTTATCAGCCGTAACGATAAGGCCGACCGGCCTTGAGCATTTCGGCGTTGTAGCGCTTGAAGATGTCGACAACTTTCGCCTTAGTCTCGGATTCCGCGGCGATTTCGTCCCAGAACTTCACTGCGGCTTCCTCGACGGTTGCCCATTCTTCGTCCGGGATGGAGGTCAGCTGCATCTTGGTGCCGTTGACACGCAGGTTGGCTTCGCCACCCCAGTACCACCACTGGCGATAATAGTGCGACTGATCACAGCACACCTTGAACAAGGTCTGCAGATCTTCGGGCAGTTCGTTCCAACGGTCCATATTGGCAAAGAAATGACCCGCCCATGCGCCCGACACGTTATTGGTCAGGAAATAGTTGGTCACGTCGGCCCAGCCAACTGTGTAGTCTTCGGTGATGCCCGACCATGCGATGCCGTCCAGCTCGCCGGTCTGAACCGCGACTTCGATGTCTTCCCATGGCAGGGTCACTGGCACGACGCCGAACTGCGACAGGAACCGGCCCGCCGTTGGGAAGGTGAAAATGCGCTTGCCTTTCATGTCTGCAAGCGAGTTGATCGGGTCCTTGGTCGCAAAGTGGCACGGGTCCCATGCACCGGCGCTGATGTGCTTGACGCCGACCTTGGAGTATTCCTCGTCCCAGATTTCGTTCAGGCCCCACTGGTTGAACAATACCGGCACGTCGAGCGAATAGCGCGACGCAAAGGGGAAGTATCCGCCGAACACGGTGACTTCGGTCGGCGACGCCATCGAGTCATCGTCCGACTGCACCGCGTCGATTGTACCCTTCTGCATCGCACGGAACAGTTCGCCCGTAGGAACCAACTGATCGGCGTAGAACAGTTCGATCTGCATCCGATCACCAGCAATCTGGTTGAACATCTTGATGGCCGGATCAATCACGTGCTCGGCCAGAGCGGGACCGGCATAGGTCTGCATCCGCCATGTGATTGTGTTCTGCGCCAGCGCGGGCGTCGCCAGCGGTGCGGCTGCAACGCCAACACCGGCTGTTTTCAGAAACTTACGTCTTGTCGTCATGTCAATTTCCTCTCCGTTAAAGTTTCTGTGCCCGTTTGCCGGGCATTCTTATTAGTTTCCATAAACATATCCGGGCAGCCAAAGCGCGATTTCCGGGAAAATCATGATGATTGTGAGGGCCAGGACCATCACCCCGACAAAGGGGAAGATCGAGGTATAGATGTCCTTCAACCCGATCTCGGGCGGTGCCATCGCGCGCATCAGGAAAAGGTTATAGCCGAAGGGCGGCGTCATATAGGCGATCTGAGTGGTGACGGTGTAAAGCACCCCGTACCAGATCAGGTCAAAGCCCAGCGCTCCGACGAGCGGCACATAGAGCGGCGCAACAATCACCAGCATGGCCGTGTCGTCCAGGAACGTCCCCATGACGATAAAGCTGAGCTGCATCAGAATCAGGATCATCCACGGCGACAGACCAAGTTGTTCGGTGAACAGATTGTCGATGGCTTTCACCGCGCCCAGACCATCAAACACCGCACCAAAGCCCAGAGCGGCCAGAATGATCCACATGAACATGCAGGAAATGGCAAGCGTCTGCTTGGTGCAGTCCTCGAAAATCTTCCAGGTCATGCGACGTTTGATGACGGACACGGCCAATGCGGTCAGCGCGCCGATGGCCGAGCTTTCGACCAGTGAGGTCCAGCCATTCACAAATGGCACCATCATCGCCGCGAAGATGATCAGCGGCAGTGCCCCTGCCCCGAGCAGCCGGATTTTCTCGGCCCGTGGCACTTCATGTGCGTCTTGCATCGCAGGGCCGAGCTCTGGCTGAATGCGGCAGCGGATCCAGATGTACAGGATGAACATCCCGGCCATCAGCAAACCCGGAACGATACCCGCTAACCACAGCTGCCCGACAGGCTGACGCGCGATCATCGCGTATAGAACCAGAACCACCGATGGGGGCACCAGAATACCAAGACTGGACCCGGCCTGAATGACCCCTGTCACCATCGTCTTGTCGTAGCCGCGCCGCAAAAGCTCGGGCAGCGCGATGGTTGCACCGATGGCCATGCCCGCGACGCTAAGGCCGTTCATGGCAGAGACCAAAACCATCAACCCGATCGTGCCGATGGCCAGACCACCATTCACCGGCCCCATCCAGACGTGGAACATCCGATAAAGGTCATCGGCCAGCCGGCTCTCGCTGAGCACATAGCCCATGAAAATGAACATCGGCAGCGTCAGCAGCGGATACCATTTCATCAGCTTCATCGCGGCCGAGAATGTAATGTCCTGCCCGCCTGTGCCCCACAGCGCCAGTGCCGCGATTGTTGCAACTGCACCAATCGCTCCAAAAACGCGCTGACCTGTAAACAGCATCAGCATCATCAGCGCGAACATGAAGATGGCGATATATTCCTGGCTCATGCCCGTGAGACCCCGATTTCCTGCCCGTTGATCCGGGCTATGTCTTTGAAAAATTCCGATATCGCCTGCAGCAGCATCAGGAAGAAGCCGAACACCATGATGGTTTTGATCGGCCAGATGTAGGGGCGCCACGCGGTTGATGAGCGTTCAAGCCGCCCGATTTCCTCACTGCCGGTTAGCAGACCGAAAAAGTAGAAAACCGGTTCATCGCCCCAGTAGCCAAGGCTGTAGGCCGTGGAACCAAGCCCGCCATAGAACAAGACACCCAGGTAGAAGATCAGCAGCAGAACGGTGATCGCATCGAACCAGGCTTTCCGGTGCGGGCTCCAGTTGTGGTAGAACAGGTCCATCCGCACGTTCGAACCCATCTGGATCGAATAAGGGCCACCCATGATGTAATAGGTCACCATCGCGAACTGCGCCATTTCCAGCGTCCAAAGCGATGGCAGGAAGAACGTCTTCGAGATCGAGGACCAAAGCAGGATGCCCATCATCACGAACAGGCCCCACATCATGACACGCCCGATCCGGTAATTTATCGCATCAACGATCCGCACATATGACACCATCGCTTTGATCACGCCGCTCCCCCTTTCTTCAACTCCGCAAGGGTCTGCACGATCCACGGCACTAGGCAGTCAGCCATCGCTTCTTGCTGCTCGGGCGTTTGGATCAGGTCGTTCCGGATTTCGATCATGACGTTCAGCAAGCCATGCGGCAGAGCCTGGGCATCCAGCGTGTGCGCAACCCCATCGGCGGCCGAATACGGCTCGTTCAAACGGATCACAAAGGGCGGATCATCAGGCGTCGACACCATCATTGCCTGCGCAAACCGGTCATCCACGCCGTGCAGAACGCCCAGTTCAACCTCGCGCCTTTGGCCATGGTAGACCGGAGTGAAACTGTGGATCGTCACCATAAGCTCAAGCGCGGTCCGGTTGTCGGCGATCAGACCGGCCAATGCCGCGATAAAAGGCTTATAGATGCCTTCGATCCTGCTTTTGCGCTCTTGATCGGACATGTCGGCATTGGCCGGAATCTGATAGTCCTCACTGCGCACGGGCATTGCCCCAGCAGCTTCGGGTGGGCGATTACAGTCGTAGACCAGCCGCGATACACCACCATGCACCAATGGTGCCTGCATGCGCTCGGCCATCAGCTTTGCAATAGCCAAGGCCCCCGGGTCCCAAGCGATGTGGCTCTGCAAGGCATCGGCAGACAAACCCATATCACCCAAATATTCAGGAATGCGGTTGGACGCGTGTTCGCAAACCAACACCACTGAAAAAGGACCATCCGCCATGTCCGTGTGAACAACTGTTCCGAAGTCCAAAATACCGCCCTGCGATTCCATTAAAGATGCGTGTGGAAAAATTTCCACATACGACCTTAACCTGTCAATAATTTTCCTGTACAAAATCCACCACACTTGATCCTGCTGAAAAATTATTCACACTAGGGTCGAACGTATGCAGGAGGAACGCTGAGTGCGGGTGACGGACAGGCTGCTGGCTCATAAAGAAAAAATGACCCCCTCCGAACGACAGTTGGTCAGCGTTCTGCTGGACGACTACCCAATGGCGGGCCTTGGCAGCATCACCGAACTGGCCAGCGCCGCGTCGGTTTCAACAACGACCGTCGCGCGCATGCTGCAAAAAACCGGATTTGACGGCTATCCGCAGTTTCAGGCCGCCTTACGGGGCGAGGTGAAAGAGATGATCTCGGGACCGGTCGCGAAACGCGATCTCTGGCAGAATGACCTGCCCGAAGAACACATTCTGAACCGGTATTCTCAGCAGACACTGGCCAATCAAAAACGCACCATTGATGAGGTCGACCCGGACGAATTCGACAGTTTCTGCAACCTGTTATGTGATCCCGACCGGCGCATCTTCATTACCGGCGGCCGCATCACCGGCACGCTGGCGCAGTACCTGTATCTGCACCTGCAGATGATCCGTCCCGATGTACGTCTACTGCCCGTTGCGGCGTCATGGACCCATGACCTGCTGGATGTGCGCAAAGATGATGTGCTGGTCGCGCTGGACGTCCGCCGTTACGAGAACTCATCCTTGTTGATCGGCCAACTGTGCCATGAACGCGAAGCCGAGATCGTGTTGTTCACGGATCAATGGCGCTCGCCCATTCACAGGCTGGCCAAACACACCTTTGCCGCGCGTATCGCTGTGCCGTCGGCCTGGGATTCGATGGCGTCCATTCTGGTCCTGATGGAATGCGTCATTGCCGAAGTGCAGGAAAGACTTTGGGATTCGGTCAAGGAACGTACAGACGAGCTTGAACAGGCGTTTGACCGCACCAAGCTGTTCCGAAAGTTCGGGCAAAGCTCGGGCTCATAACACCTTTTTCCAGCCAAACGGAACAACTGAACGTGAGGAGTGTTGCCAGTCGCATGGCGCGCCGTCACTTTGATGTCATGAGTTTCGTGACCGACAACCAGCTGCCTCTGCTGATCCTCTTCTTTCTGCTGGGGGCGATTGGCACCGCCTTTCTGTTCCGTAAACCCGCAGGGCATCGCGCATGGAAACTTGCCGATCTGGTCTGGGTCGTGCTGGGCGGCGTGGGTGCGCTAGTGGCAGTTCTGGCGGGGCTTTACACCTCGGACAGTTCACGATTGGATCGGCAGATCGACGTCGCTTATGCCGCGACGCTTGCCTTTGACCGCGATGCGGCACGATTTCGGCTCCGGTTCTGCGATCCGGCTTTTGACCCCGATACTGCGGTGCTGTGCGACAAGGTCGAATTCCTGTCCGCCTCTACCGCCAGCAATGCGGACCTGCCATTATTTATCGCCGTCACAAACGAGGTTGCTCCGCTGCAGGGGCTGCATTTTCTGTTTGGCCGTCAGGCAAAAGACGAACAGGATGAAATGCGCGCAATGGCCGCCAAGGCTGATGCGTTCAACATCGACCAGTTCCTTGTCTTCACCACGCTGGATGACATGACTCAGGCCGCTATCGACAACATGCGCCGCAAGGTGCCCGCGATTGCCGGAGATTACCTGATCCTGGCCCAAAGTTATGACGATCTGGTCGAACAAGTCGGCAAATTGAAGGACGAATGGGAATACCTGCAGGCCAACGCGCATATTCTGGTGTTGCAGATCGTCGCCCTCTGTCTGGTCAGTTTTGCGGCACCCTTCCGATTGGGGAAATCCATTGTCGAGCTGCACGCTTCGCTCAGCGCCGATAGTCCTGCGCCAGCCGCTCGGGATCTACCCCCAGATAATACCGGGTCAGCGTCCACAGATTCCGCGCCCCGCGACGCATCCAGCCCGCCCGCTCATACCGATCCGCACTCGTAAAGGCCCGACAGGGCAGCAATTTGATACCCGACAAACTGCGGGCCAGTGCCACGTCCTCCATCAGAGGTTGGTCGCGGTACCCTCCGACCTTCTGGTACATAGCGCGGGGGATCAGCAGACCCTGATCTCCATACGGCAGACCAAACAGACGGCTGCGCAGGTTGGCCCAACCGGCGACCCATGTGGGCGCGAAGCCGGAGGACCGAAACGCCAGCCGAAACGTTGCCGGATCGCCGGATCTAAGGTGGTCGCCAACGACCTTGCTCCACCCTTCCTGCAGAATGGTGTCGGCATGCAGAACAAGCAGCCATTCACCCTTGGCCGCAGCGCACCCTCGGCGCAACTGCCCGCCGCGCGAGGCGGGCCCTGTTACGATCTCAGCCCCTGCCTCATCAGCGATTTCCAGCGTTTGATCCGTGGACCCGCCATCGGTGACGATCAATTCACGGATCAGCCCGGCGTGCAGCCCCTCCATCAAGGCGCCAAGGGTCGCGGGAAGCGTTTCACCCGAATTCAGGGTCGGGATTACGATGCTAATCGGCGCAGGCACGGCGGAAACCCTCTGGTCATGGCAGCGGAAACTCCTATATCACGAGGCCCGAGGAAAAGACGAGGACAACTCAGATGCCCAATCGCCGTATTCTGCGCCTCAGCGGCTCGGACACAGACAGCTTTTTGCAGGGTCTGGTCACCAATAATATCGACGGCTTGAAAGACGGGCTGGTCTATGCGGCCTTGCTGACCCCTCAGGGCAAGTATCTGGCGGATTTCTTTCTCAAACGCGATGGCGAAACGGTTCTGCTGGACGTGGCTGAGGATCTGGCAGACGGGTTGGCCAAACGGTTAGGCATGTACAAATTGCGCGCAGATGTGCGCATCGAGGATAGCGGCCTGAACCTGCAGCGAGGCAGCGGCCCAGTTCCCGAAGGCGCCCTGCCCGACCCGCGCCACCCTGAAATGGGGTGGCGGGCTTACACAACTGAGTCAGAAAGCGATGATGGCACCGATTGGGATGCAATTCGCGTGCGCCACTGCATTCCTGAAACGGGCATCGAACTGACCCCCGACAGTTACATCCTGGAATCCGGGTTCGAGGCGCTGAACGGCGTGGACTTCAAAAAGGGCTGCTATGTCGGGCAAGAGGTCACCGCTCGGATGAAGCACAAGACGGAGCTGCGCAAGGGCCTGCGCAGTGTCAGCATCACCGGGTCTGCCGCCGTTGGAACCGCTATTACGTTGAACGGAAAACCGGCCGGAACCTTGTTCACCCAGTCCAATGGCCACGCGATCGCTTATCTGCGCCTGGACCGCGTCGGGGATGAGATGCAGGCCGATGGTGCCACCTTGCGGTTAGATCCTTAACATGTTGCCGAACCGGCACGGCGGTCCCACCGGTGTCTGCCGTCAGGTTTGAATATAGCCCGGCGCGCTGTCACACTGGCTTGAACTCAGAAATCCGGATTCACCTATGTTCCAGCTATACAGAGCGATCTGGCGCGCCAGCGCTGGCCGGCAGATCATTCTCATCGTTTTGTCGATTGCTATCGCGGGTCTGGCGGCCGTTCCGCTGGAATTTCAGCGCGATATCATCAACCACCTCACCGCCGACAATGTCAGCACGGACAAGTTGATCTATTTGGGCACAGGAATGATATCCGTCATTCTGCTCAGCCTCGCCTTGAAATGGCTTCTGGGATATCGCGCCGGAACGCTGGGCGAGGACGTGATCCGACTGATCCGACAGCGATTGTTGGTGCGCGCGTCAGATATAAAGGCGGCTGGCGAGGACGTTCGCAAAGGCACGATGAGCACCGCTATTTCGGCCGAAGCGGAAGAGCTGGGCAAATTCGCAGGCGGCGCATTTTCAGATCCAGTGGTCCAGATCGGAACCCTGATCAGCGTGATCGGCTATATCTCTTCAACTCAACCGGGTCTGGGCATGATCGCCTTTTCGATGATCGTCCCCCAAATCATCATCGTGCTGATCTCGCAGCGTAAGGTGAACGTCTTTGTTGCCGAACGCGTCCGTATCCTTAGGGGCGCAACCGACAAGCTGACGGTTGAAGACATCGACGCGGTCTCGAAAGAAGTCGATGCCTTGTTCGACGATATTTTTGAGACCCGGCGCAGGATGTTCCTGTGGAAGCTGTCCGCCAAGTTTCTTCTCAGCGTCATCAACGGGGCGGGAACCGTCGGCGTCCTGATGCTGGGCGGTTATCTGGTGCTGAACGGGAAAACGGATGTCGGGACAGTTGTTGCCGCCACAAGCGGGCTTGGTCGAATTCAGGGCCCCACGGCATTCCTGATCGCGTTCTACCGGCAGGTCAGCGCAAACCGCATCAAGTACGAACTCATGCTCGAACTTTTTGGCCCGCACCCGGAACGCTATCGGCAAATCGAAAAAAGAAGCTGAAAACAAAAAACCGCGCGGTACAGGTCCACGCGGTTTCTCTTGTCCCTGAAAGCGCCGCTTTACGCGCGTTCGGAGTATTCCATAGTTTCCGTGTTCACGATGATCATTTCATCCTGACCGATAAACGGTGGCACCATGACCTTGACGCCATTGTCCAGAATCGCCGGTTTGAACGAATTCGCTGCGGTTTGACCTTTGACCACCGGCTCGGTTTCAACGATTTTGCACGTCACTTTCTGCGGCAGCGTGGCGTTCAGCGCCTCGCTTTCATAAAATTCGACAACAATTGTCATGCCGTCCTGCAGAAACGGGCGGCGTTCGCCCAGCAGTTCTGCGGGCAGTTCGATCTGCTCGTAGGTCTCGGAATCCATGAACACCAGCATGCCGTCGGATTCGTACAGGAACTGCTGATCTTTCTGCTCAAGACGCACACGTTCTACTTTGTCCGCCGAGCGAAACCGCTCGTTCAACTTCGACCCATTGCGAAGATTACGCAGTTCGACTTGCGCAAAAGCGCCGCCTTTACCGGGCTTTACGTGGTCGACCTTGACTGCGGCCCACAGCCCGTCGTTATGCTCAAGCACATTTCCGGGGCGAATTTCGTTCCCATTTATCTTGGGCATGACTTAAATCCTTCACAAACGGTTGATGCGTCAGTTCCCGTCCCTATATCTGGCGGGAACACACCTGACAAGACAACGAGACCTAGTGCTGCACTTGCAGCAAGCTATGCAAATGACGCAACGCAACTATGCATTTTAAGTGTATCCGAATCGCACTTAATCGGTCATAAGAACCGTCACGCCGAAAATGCAAGAGCAAGAACAACAAGGAAGACGAGATGAGAGATTTCGTTGACGGCACTGCCTTTAACAATGAGCAAGGCAATCGTGCTCGGAAACTTTTCGCGGCCGTTGTACTGGCTGCACTGGATGACGCTATTGCCGATGACAAGAAATATGGCAATGGCCCGGAGCAGATCGCCCGCTGGGCGCGCTCTCGTGATGGTCGCGAGGTACTGTCCTGCGCGGGTATCGACCCGAATGAGCGGGTTGTTGGCGGGCTGATGGAGTTCGTTGGACGTGGTGTTCGCACCTCGGTCGCGCTGTCGCGCGAGGAAAGCGAACGTCGCAACGCCGCACAGCAAGCCGAAGCCGCCTGATCCAGGGCGACTTCTGATGGAAAAAGCGCGCTCCTGAAAAGGGAGCGCGCTTTTCTTTTTGTCAGGTTTCAGAAGAACAAAAGCCACTGCCGCGCGACCCAGAACTCGGCAGCGAGCAGTGCGGCGAAGGACATTTTCGCCGACACAGACATCCCGCGACGCCACAGGACAACATAGCACGCAACGCAAACTGCCATGGATAGCGGCGCGACCCATAAAGCGTGGTGGCTGCTGTCCCAATAGCTGACCGGGCTATGAAACACCCAGTCGATGAGCGGCCAGAACTGAGGCCGCCCGTCCCCTGCGTGTAACAGGAAATCCATCGAAAGATGTAAAAACCCGGCTGACGCTCCGACGGTCAATACGGTCCACCCTCGCCAAATCCCGACACACAGCGCCACCCCCCAGAGAACAAAGGAATTGTCGATCGCAAACACTGTCTGCCAGCCTTGGGAAAAATAGAGCTGGTTGAAAACAACTCTTTCGGGGATGCCAAGCACGAACAGCGAAGTGCCCGCCATCACGTAAAGCGAAAGGTCAGGCAGCAACGATCCCAATAGCGCCGCCCACAGGATTCGCCCATGGGCTGGGCGGGCAAAAGCAGCGGCCCCGATCAAAAGATGCGCTGGCGTGTTCAACTTGGGCTTTTCCTTTGCCTGCAAATCAGGTCATCTGCGCGTCAACATAGGAGACAGGCCATGGTTCGGTCCATCATGATTCAGGGCACCGGCAGCAATGTCGGGAAATCGGTTCTCGTGGCCGGTCTGGCCCGGGCTTATACACGGCGCGGTTTGCGGGTTGCACCGTTCAAACCACAGAACATGTCGAACAATGCGGCCGTCACCGAAAATGGCGGTGAGATTGGGCGCGCGCAGGCGTTGCAGGCGCGTGCGGCGCGGCGTGCAACACATACGGACATGAATCCGATCCTGCTGAAGCCCGAAACCGACACTGGCGCTCAGATCATCGTACAGGGCCAGCGGGCGGGCACGATGAAAGCAGGCGATTACCGCAAGGATAAATCTAAACTGTTGGGTGCGGCGCTTGAAAGCTTTGACCGACTCTGCCGCGATGCTGACTTGGTCCTGATCGAAGGAGCGGGCAGCCCGGCGGAAACCAACCTGCGCAAGGGCGACATCGCCAATATGGGATTCGCGTGCGCTGCAGGTGTGCCTGTTGTTCTGGTTGGTGACATTCACAGGGGCGGCGTGATTGCGCAGATCGTGGGCACTCAGGCGGTTCTGGATACGAGTGATCTTGAGTTGATCCGGGGCTTTGCCGTCAATCGGTTCAAAGGCGATGTTTCCCTGTTCGACGAAGGGCGCGACGACATCGCCGCGCGCACAAACTGGCCCTGTCTGGGCGTCGTGCCATGGTTTAACGACGCGTGGAAGCTGCCCGCCGAGGATATGATGGATATCCGCTCGCACAGCGGCGGTGCATGCAAGGTCGTAGTGCCGCAACTGGAACGCATGGCCAATTTCGACGATCTTGATCCGCTATCGACCGAGCCGGGAGTAACGGTTGAGATTGTTCCGGCAGGCCGCGCCCTGCCCGGCGACGCTGATTTGGTTCTGCTGCCCGGCAGCAAGTCCACGATCGGAGATCTGGCATACTTCCGCGCGCAAGGCTGGGACGTGGATCTGTATGCGCATGTCCGCCGGGGCGGCCATGTGTTGGGCCTGTGTGGCGGCTATCAGATGTTGGGAAGGACCATCGCGGACCCCGATGGGGTCGATGGACGACCGGGCACTGTTGAAGGACTGGGCCTGCTGGATGTTGAAACCATTATGGCCGGGAAGAAACAGGTGACTCTGACCTCGGCCCGCGCCCTTGAGGGTGGAGAGCCGGTGTCGGGCTACGAAATCCACATGGGTCGGACCGAAGGCCTCGATTGCGCCCGCGCCTGGCTGGAAGTCGATGGGCGGCCTGAAGGTGCGGCGAATGCATCTGGTCGCATTCGCGGCAGTTACCTGCACGGTATATTCACCTCGGACGCGTTTCGGGCCAGTTACCTGTCACAGTTGGGTGTCGTGTCGGACCTGGCTTATGACGACGGTGTCGAAGACACGCTGGACGCGCTGGCAGACCACTTGGAAAAGAACATGGATCTGGACCGCCTGCTGGCGCTTGCCGAGACGCCTCGAAGGGCCTGAGAGTTACTCCAACTCCTGCTCAGCCAGCGCCTTGTAGATCTCGCGCCGTACCATCTTGCGCACATTCCGCGTAATGCGTTCGCCCAGCACGCCCTGCAACTCTTCGCGCACCACCTGTGCGATGAGTTTGCGCAGCGCCTCTTCATCGATTTTTGGCGACTCCGCTTCTTGCTTAATCTCGGCGCTGGTCAGCGAAAACACATCCGGATCCCGGATAAACGTCGCCATCACGTCGGGCGACGATTTTTCCTTATCAACCTCAGTCTCAGACGCTGCATCACTTGTTTCCAAAGTGTCAGGTTTGGAAGTATCTTCCTTTTTGCTCCAATCCAGCGACCTTGTAGGCGTCCCGGAGTAGGCATCCTCGCTATCGCCGTCCGGCTCCCATTGATCTTCAGTCCGGGCAATCGCTGCCTCCAGGGCTTCGATCTTCGCACTCAGGCTGTTCGTGGCGTCTTTAGGTTGTTCGGGCTTCAGGGGCACATTGTCGGCAGAGTCCTCACGAGCGACGATATCACAAGCACGCAGGAGCATTGGCTTGACCGACGCGTCGGCAGTGTAGCCCTCTTTGGCCTCAGGCTCGTTTTCTGGACCGTCCTGAACACTGGACGTCCCGCCAACCCGCAATGCATCTGTAAGCACCAATCGCCCGGGCTTGCGGGCGATTGACGATGGCATCGTATCCAAGGCTTTTTGACCTTTTTCACCAACCAGCCGTTTGATCGAGGACAGCACGTCCTCTACTCCGCTGTTTGCGACTTTATCCGTCATGGTTCTCTACCGCTCTATCCTCAGGATTGAGTGTAGCCAAACATAACGGGCGTAACAACAGGCAGTATTGGCCCTTAGTCGCGGCGCAATGCTTTGAGGACGCGATCAAGGTCCTTGCTTTGCTTGCTGACCTGAGCCGGTGCGCGCTTGACAAGATTGTAATACAGCGTCGGATCATAAATCTGCACTGCCAGCCCAAGACGCTCGGCGGTCAGCAGACCCTGCGCTTGCAGCAACTGATAAGCTGCCCGCGACCGTTCAATCCGCGATGCGACCTCGGCCAATTGCGCGTCCAGAAGGTCCTGCTGAGCGTTCAGAACGTCCAGAGTGGTCCGTGCGCCCAGGGTTGCCTCTTCGCGGATACCGTCAAACGCAACCTGCGATGCGCGGACCCGCTCGGTCGACGCCCGCAGACTTGCTGTTGCGGCCTGAAAGCGCGCATAGGCTTCGGTAACACCCTGAGTGATGTCTTTCTGCACGTTCAGCAGGTTTGCGCGCGATGCATCCCGTGTCGCCATTGCCCGGCGCACGTTTGCGGCCAGACGGCCACCGGCATAAATCGGCTGGGTGAAATCCAGAGAAACCTGTGCGTCTTCGATGCTGTCGTCGTTGTCATAGCTTTCAGTGATTCCGCCCCGAGCGTTCAGGCTGACGTTCGGACCAAGGTTGGCGCGCTGCTGCGCAACGATCAGGTCGAAGGCACGCACCTGGTGCTGTGCCGAAAGAATGGCCGGGTGATTACGCTGCGCCAGGCTGACGGCCTGCCCTTCCGAGCTTGGCAGGTTCGGCAGGCTCGGCTGACCGGCGGTCCGTCCGGGCGATTTGCCAACGGCGTTCACATACTCTGCCTGCGCCGTATCCAGATTACCGCGCGCCACCGCCAGATCGGCTTGCGAGCTTGCAAGCTGCGCTTGCGACAGCGCAACGTCTGTTCGTGTCACTTCGCCAACATCAAACCGGTCCTGCGACGCGCGCAGTTCCTCGGCCGAAACATCGACGTTGTTCAGTCGAATCTGAACCGTTTCTTCCTGCAGAAGAACCTCCAGATAAGCGTTTGCTCCCCGGAACAAGACCTGCTGTTCGATATCCAGAAGGGTCTGCCGTGTGGACAGAACAGTTTCCTGCGCCGATTGCTTGCCCAGTACAGCAGCACCGCCATCGTAGAGCAGTTGGGCGAGCGTCAGTCCGGTAAAAAAGTTGTTTGGTTCGGTTCTGGTCACGACATTGTCGATGTTCCGTCGCGTATAGTCACTGCTGACGCGCACCGTCCAGTTGATGATCGGTCGAAGCGCCGACAACGCGATCGCGACGTCTTCGTCCGCCGCACGCAGCAACGCGCGGTTCTGTTCCAGCAACCCGCTGGTGTTGTACGCGCCGATAAATGCGTCCGTTATGTTATCAGCCCAGACCGCTCGCCCTGGTATCATGCTGAGTGCGACTCCAGCCGTCACCGCCAGCGCCTTGACCAGCTTGCCTCCCGCCATAGAACTCATAACGAAATCCTCTCAAATCAAAATTACGCTGTCCTGACCACAGTTTGCGCGTTTGTGTTCAACTAATCAAGGCGGCAGAACAATCTGCCGTCAAACTATAGCGAAAATACACGGTTCGTTGAAAATGCCTGTAAAATCGGCGCATTGGCGTTGAACGCGTCCCGCCAGGTCACACGATCACCAGATTTGTGCCCAATTCGAACCGTGCCCAGCTCTCCTTCGACAAAAAGGCACGCAATGCGACCATGATCCTTGAGTTGCGCGAGCAATGTGTCCGGCACCTGTTCAACCCCACCTTGAATCATGATGACATCATACGGGCCATGCTCGGGCGCACCTTGTTCAAACGGACCGACGTGGACAATCGCGTTGTCGGCGTCGGCTTCCAGCAGAATCGATTGAGATTCGGCGGCCAGGTTTTCATCTTCCTCGACGGCAACGACAAGCTGCGCCATTCGCGCGGCAACGGCGGTCGAGTACCCCATCGCGGGGGCGATATCCAAAACCGCTTCGTCGTTGGAGATGTTCAGAATATCCAACATCTTGGCCAGTGTCCGAGGCTCCAGCATACAGCGCCCCTCCCCCAGGTCGATCAACCCCTCGACATAAGCCGCCTCGCGCTGCGCATCCGGCACGAAATTCTCGCGCTTGACGGTCAGCATCGCATCTATGATGGGGAATTTCGTAACATCAGAGGGGCGTACCTGCGTATCAACCATCGTCCGGCGCCGGGCTGCGAAATCTGTCATTGGATCGCTCGTTCTGTTCCCTTGGGTGACCGAGTTTTGCCACATCCTTGGAACACCGGCAACGGCTCCGACACCGAAACTCTCCAATTATCGCAAGCTATAACGTCGCAACCCAAGACGAAGTTGACGCCTGAGCCCGAAATTTGCGCCTGCCCCTCTGGACGCCCCTGCAGAAAGCTGCTAAAACGCCTGTCACACCACGGCAAGTATTTGATTTTACTTGAAAAGGCGAGTTGGCGGAGTGGTGACGCAGCGGATTGCAAATCCGTGTACACCGGTTCGATTCCGGTACTCGCCTCCAATAAAATCAATGGGTTATGAATTTCTGCTGTCATGGGGTATCACCTCTAGTATCAGTTTCTTGCTTTGTGCTCGTTTCGTTCAATAGCTGCTCCCACAGCATTCTTTTCTCTGCAGCGGTTTTAGCGCGCATGATCTGACGCGCAAAACCAGCATATTTGATCACCATTTTCTTAGTTTTGTGACCGCTGTAGCTCATGATCTCGTCGTCATCGCAGCCTGCCCAAGCCAGTTCCATAACACCGCGATAGCGCATGGCATGTAAATCATGCGCCAAAACGCCGAGGCGCTTGCGCTCAGCGCGCATAATGCGAGCGATCTTGTGATAACTCATGGGTGAACCGTCTTCATTGGCCAATATTGGACGATCTGGCTTAGCTTTTTCGCCAAGTGCAGCTTTCAAAGCATCAAGTTGAGCTATAAGATTTGGTGTACAGGGAAGTTGAAGTTCCACTCCCGTTTTATTCTGGGTCAAATCGAGGTTCTTGTCTTTATAGTGTAACCAAGTGAAACCGTTTAAGTCTCTTGGTCGTTGGACAGTACCCACCCCGAGCTCAAAAATGAGCATTGGCAATTCACTTGCGTTGTTTCGCCAAGTCTCCACGGCCACATCTGTCCACGGAATGTGTGGTTTTTTCCTGTCGTCAGGAACTCGCAAGCGTTCGATTCCTGCAGCTGGGTTTTCGTGAAGCCAACCTTTTCGCCTCGCTAGTTTCGCCAGCAATGTTACCGCTACAGGAATGTAGTTCGCGAAATTGACTCGGTGGGCATTCTTGTCCATCGCATTATAGATGTCGGCTGCCGAGAGCCTTGCAACGTCTCGCTTGCCAATTTTCTCATCCAGATAAATGAAGGACTTCTCCAAGTCCTCTCGGTAACGCTGCTCGTAGCCTGCCCATTTGTCCGTCTTTCGAAATTCTTCGATCAGTACTGACCAAGACCGCTTCGACACATGGCGTTTGCCGCGCAGTATTTCCCAATACTCGTCGTCGAACGCTTGTGTGCCTGCATCCGCGTGAATTCGGTAGTACTGCCCGCCTTTGCGAACATACCAACGGCCACTTGGGTGTTGCCAAAGGTACTTCTTTCGGCTCACCAAGAAATCTCCTCGTGTCCGTCAACGAGCTCACCAGATACAATCAACTCCAAGAGCTTGGTGTCCCACCGCTTCTCTCCAGCGATAATTCTGGCATCTGGCAAATGACCCGATTCAACACCAGCTCTGAATTCAGGAACGGACATGTCGAGTAGTTGAGCTGCCGTACTTTCCTTAGCCGCGAGTGGAACATACCGTGCCATACTTTACCCTCAGCGCTTTTCCGGCGTGTCCCGCAGCGGTTCGACCGTGTTCGCGTTGAGGTATTCCTCCATCGCACCAGCCGGTAACAGATAAAGCCCACCGACTTTGATGTGCCTGACCTCTTTGCTTCGGATCAACCGACGCACACGGGCCAGCGGCCAACCTAAGCGAAGAGCAACCTCGGCTGGGCTTTCGTACTCTTGGTTGCGCGCTGTCTCCATTTGGGCACTCCCTGCAACTGTTGGCTCACATGATGTATCCGAGTACAATCAACACGAATCTAAACATCTGAGTTATTTGTATCCCATACGATACAATGTGTAAACTAAGTAAACAAAGAGTATGAGCAGCATCGGCGAACGCATCGAAGTGGTCAGAAACAAAAGCGGTCTTTCACAAGAAGCGTTTGCAGAAACTTTGGGTATAAGCCGCAACTCATATTTCAAGTACATCCGAGGGCACCGGGCCATCCCATCTGATGTGTTTTCCGCGATCCTTGAGAAGTACGGCACTCACCCAGCATGGCTCCATGAGGGTGACGAGGGCCTTACGAACCGCACAACATCCCTTCTCGATGAGATGAAGCACATACTTCAAGCAGTTGACAATCGCGCTGAGGAACGGGGCCTTTCCATCGAATTTGATAAAAGATGGCTGATAGCCTGTCGGATTTGCGTCGAGCGCGTCATGGCTGCGAAGCAAAGCGAAGATGTGCCAGAGGTCGCCGTCTCTGAAATCGACAATTGGCTGGAGGTGGCACAATGAAAAGCGCGCTCCAAATCCCACCGGGGCTCTCCGACGAAGAAATCGACCAGCTCATGGATCCGCTCCTGTCGATCGAGGAACGTCAGTCGGTGTGGTGCGAGAAACCTTTAAGCGTTCAAGCACGGAAGGTGCAGGAGCATTGGAAAGGCGCGCTACGCGGACCGTTCCAGCTCGGCCTTGCCTCTTGTGGGATAGCGATCATCGCGCTGACCGTTGCAACCTTTTCCGACACTTGGCGACTGGCTGGCACCACGGCCTTCCTCCTTTGGTACCCCATGATGTTTTACGTCCTGCGTGAAATGCATCGCCTAAGCCGATTGCACGTTAACGAGATTTGAGACCGGCGCAATTTGCGCCCAATAAGAAAGAAAAGAGCAGATGCCCACCCTACTCTGGTTGACCAGAGATGACGATGTAAGAGCCGCGGAGAAGGTGCCTTACCGCCTGTTAGAGGAAGTGCCTGAACTGGGCTATGGCGACCAGGATGCGGGCAATATGCTGATCTAGGGCGACAACCTTGAGGCGTTGAAGGCGCTGCTACCCTACTATGCCGGACAAGTGAAATGCATCTATATCGATCCACCCTACAATACTGGGTCAGCGTTCGAGCATTACGACGACAATCTGGAGCATTCGCAGTGGCTGGCCATGATGTGGCCCCGGCTGGAACTGCTGCGGGAGTTGCTCGCCGAGGATGGCTCGATCTGGGTAAGCATTGATGACGATGAAGCCCACTACATGAAGGTCATGCTTGATGAAGTTTTCGGGAGAAAGAACTTCATTGTGAACGCGCTTTGGCAAAAGCGCACTTCACCAGATGGTCGAATCCACATGGGAGACGCTCATGATCACATTCTTGTCTACGGCTCTCAGACTGCGCGAGCAAAATTCAACGAGCTCAATTTAAACGAAGATCAGGCGAAAGCTTACAAAAACCCCGACGACGACCCCAAAGGCCCATGGGTTTCAACTGATTTTACAGCGCAAGGATATCGGCCCAACCAAATGTATACGATCGTCACTCCAGGCGGAGCTGAGTACACCCCGCCAGAAGGGCGTTGTTGGGGCAACATTGAGGACAATTTCAAACGTTTCTTTGCTGAAGGCCGCATGTGGTTCGGCAAGAACGGGAAGGCTCGGCCAAGGATCAAAAACTATCTTTCAGAAGCCAACGGCGTGAAGTCATGGAGTTGGTGGACCAACAAAGATGTAGGTCACAATCAAGAAGCCAAAAAAGAGATCAATGCTCTTTTTGGGGCCACCAATGCTTTCGATACACCTAAACCCGAAAGACTTTTGGAGCGCGTTTTGAACATCGCGACCAACCCCGGCGACCTCGTGCTCGATAGCTTCCTCGGCTCTGGCACTACGGCTGCCGTGGCACATAAGATGGGTCGTCAGTACATCGGGATCGAGATGGGCGAACATGCCGTCACCCATTGTGCGCCGCGTCTGCAAAAGGTCACGGACGGCGAACAGGGCGGGATTACCAAGGCGCAGAATTGGGAAGGCGGTGGCGGCTTCCGCTTCTATCGTCTCGGTCCGCCTGTCTTCGGCGAGGATGGCTCGATCCAGTCGGATAGTGACCTTTGCAAGGCTGTGGTGAGCGTCCTGTCGTCAGAGTTGAGAACAGCCCAAAGACGGCCTTTCTATTTCAACCGCCGCCGCGTTTCAGCATGTCTAAGCCGACATTGGACCACAACTTCAGCATTTTCCCTTTAAGGACAATTGGGCTGTGGAAACACAAAATCTTTGGTTGAATGGCCGGCGCGGCCGCCTTCCGTAAACGCTGAACCATCAGATTACAGATCGCAGGCCGACCTAACCAATGTTACCGTGCATCCAAGTTCACTTCTTTCCCGCTACGATACGGTCCAAGATAAGTGCGCAGAAAAGGATCGCGAGGCCAGCCAGGATACCTTGCCCTGCCGCCGCGTATTGCAGCGCTTCCAGGACGTCTTCACCCAATCCTTTGGCACCGATCAATGACGCTACAACAACCATGGCCAGAGACATCAGAATGGTCTGGTTTACTCCAGCCATAATAGTCTTGTGTGCCAGTGGAAGATCGACACGCCAAAGCAGGTAGCGCGGCGTTGCGCCAAAGGCCATTGCGGCCTCACGCACCGTCTCAGGCACCTGCTGAAGACCCAGTACCGTAAAGCGGATCACCGGTGGGCTGCCGAAGATCATAGTCGCCACCACACCGGCAGGTTTGCCGGACCCAATGAAAGCGACCACCGGAATTAGATACACGAATGACGGCATCGACTGCATGAAGTCCAGAATTGGTCGCACGATGGCAAATGCACGCGGACGGCGCGCGCAGTAAATACCAAGCGGAATACCCAACGTGATCGAGATCAGCGCGGCGGCCCCAAGCAAGGCGATGGTGGTCATCGCCTTTTCCCAGAAATCCAGCAGGCCCAGATAGGCCAGCGCCGCACCGGTGAAAATCGCCACGCGTGGGCCAGCGGACAGAAAGGCCAGCATGATGATCACCAGCGCAACCACGGGCCAGGGGGTATCGACCAACACCACTTCGATCCAGTCCAACAGGGTACGCATTCCGTAGGTTAATCCGTCAAAGAACCCGCGTCCCGCAGTCTTGGTCCATTCAAAAACGGCCTGCACTCCGTCGCCGACGTTCAATCGCCAGTCCCGATTGGTCGGAAAGGTCTTCAGAACGGCCAGCGCGTCAGGTTGCGCAAACTTGATTGCGGAAAGTACGACGACCACCACGGTCAGAACGGAGGCGACGATCATCCGTATAACAGACCAACCATGCGCCACGCTGGTATCCGACCGCCAACGTGCGAACTGACCTTCCAGAGTCCAGTTGGCCAACGATGCCGAAAGAAACTTCACCGCCAGCAACAGGACTATTCCCACTGCCAAATACGTGATGCCTGTAGAGTCCGCGCTTCGGGCAGCTTCCTGCGCCCCGGCCAAAGCGCCCTCCAGCGACTCTGCCGCTCGTTTCAGTGAATCGAGGGAAGCCGCTCCGGACTGTTCCGCTGCTTCTATCTGCTGACGGCGTAGGTCCAGCGTTTGCTCAATCTGGGCGGCTCGTTCACGGAATTCACGCCCCAGATCGCCGAAAAGCCCTAAACCGATCTGTATGTATGCCAGTGTCTCGAGGACCAAAAATCCCAGAAACCAGGACCAGAGCCCGCGTGCACCGAACCAGATTGGTCCGAGGATTGCTGCAGCCTTGTTCAGTGTGAACCGGTACCCCGGAGCCTGCATCATGTAGGCAAAAGCTTTCTGATAATAAGCTTGACTCTGACCTACGAATTCCCCGATCAGGCCTTCCAAACGGTCGGCGGTTTCAGGTTTGACCTGTTGTGCGTCAACGTGTTTCATAACCGTTCCCTTATGCCTGGCTGTCCTGAATGGCGCGGATGAGTCCCGCGCGGTTGATCACACCCACGGTCTTGCCGTCTTGCGTGACCGCGACCACGCCATGCCCATCGACGCAGAGGTTCATCAGGTCGGACAGGTCCATATTGGGATGCGCCTCTTTTGCGTCATCCGGGATTTCACCGTGATGTGCCTCGAACTCATCCACCGGCTTCATCACCGCATGGGCGAAGATCATGTTGAGCTTGGAAATTCCGGCAACGAAGTCTGCGACATAGTCATCGGCGGGGTTCAGGATGATTTCCTCCGGAGTGCCAATCTGCACGATGCGACCGTCTTTCATGATCGCGATGCGATGGCCGATACGAATGGCCTCATCAAGATCATGGGTAATGAACATTGTTGTTTTGTTGAGCTTGTGGCTCAACTCCATGAACTGATCCTGCAATTGCTTGCGGATCAGCGGATCAAGGGCCGAGAACGGCTCGTCCATCAGCAGGATCTCCGGGTCCGCGGCGATGGCCCGGGCAAGACCGACACGCTGCTGCATACCCCCGGACAGCTCATGCGCGTATTTGTCTTCCCAGCCGTTCAGTTCTACCAGTTCCAGAACCCGGTCGGCCTCTTCCCACCGACGCGCCTTGCCGGTGCCCCGGATTTCCAGGGGCATGGCGACGTTGTCGCGCACGGTTCGGTGAGGCAGCAGGCCGAAGTTTTGGAAAACCATGGCAACGCGACGATTGCGCAGATCGCGCAAACCGTCGTCGTTGAGGCCCATGACATCATCGCCGTCCAGATAGATGTGGCCGTCAGTTGGTTCCAACAGGCGGTTCACATGGCGGACCAGTGTCGATTTGCCCGAGCCGGACAGGCCCATGACACAGAACAATTCACCGCGTTCAATCTCAAAGCTGGCGTCGGCAACACCAACAACGCAATTGAACCGGTCCAGCACTTCGGCCTTGCTCAGCCCTTCGCTGTGAATGGCTTTCAATGCGTCTTGCGCTCGTGCCCCGAACACCTTCCAAACGCCACGTGCATCAATTGCGATATCCGCCGTCATACTGGCCCCACTTTGGTTGAGCTTGCAGATTGCGCCCCCGGCAAGATCGGGCCGGGGGCGCTTTGGTATCAGTTGGTCTTCAAACCAAGCCAGCCGTCGACCGTCTCGTCATTGGCGGCGATCCATTCGGCCACGACCTCATCCGTCTCGCGACCTTTGACGACGACTTCATAAGTCAGAGCGCTGAGCTGATCGGCATTCATATTGATGTTGCTCAGGAAAGACGCAGCAGCCGGATTGCGCTGTTCCAGTGACTTGGAATGCGCAACAGTCACGGTTTTGACAGGCTCGCCGGTGCTAACATGCGAATTGTTGTACCAATCCGCATCCTGATCCGGTTGCACCATCTTGTAGGTTGCGGCGTCGTGTTCGGGTTCTTCCAGAATGGTCACGTCATACAACGCGTGCACGTAATGCGGCGCATAACAATAAAACGCGGCACCTTTTTGCTGATCAATCTGATCCTTGAGACGCGAATAGAAAACCGTCTCGTCCTCGGTGGTGGGCGTCAGGAAGGTCTCAATACCATAATCACGCACCCGCACCTTGAAGGTGTTGGTCGAAGCCCAGCCAGATGCACCGACCCAAACTTCGCCCATGCCATCGCCATCGGAGTCGAACAGTTCCTGCGCTATCGGAGTGGCCAGATCGTAAATCGATTTGATGTTGTGATCTTCGACCATGTAGTTCGGAACACAAATCCCCGCGCGGCCCTCGTAACTGCCGGACGAAAGCGCCACGGTGCCCTTCTGATCGACATACTCATCGGTGAACGAGGACTGGTTTGGCAGCCAGACATCCGGATGCACATCAATGTCACCACGCCCACCGTCCATCGCGGCAAAAATCACGGCGTTGGCACCCGGCGCATAGCCTACCTCGCCACCGAGGCGGGTTTCGATGACCTGACCGATCACACGGCTCATAATCTTGGCACCGGGCCAACTGGGCTCGCCTACCATAACCTTCTCCTGTGCCATCACCGTTGTGGCCCCCACGGCCAACGCGAACGTTGCGGTCAATGTTGCCAGTTTCTTCATATCTTTCTCTCCCGTTACGTGGTGTTGCCTGCGCCGTCAGGCGCGCGCCCGCTTGCGCTGCGGGTCTATGAATGGAATGTCCGAGACGGTTGCCCCCAGGCGTTTCATCCGCCCGTCGAGTTGCCCAATTTCCAGATGGGTGCCGTTCTCGGCGTGTTCGACCGACAGCCGCGCCATGGCGACCGCCTGTTCCAGCATTGGTGAGCGGGTGGCCGAAGTGACCACGCCCACCTGCCGCTCGCCGGCAAATACCGGAGTGCCATGGGCAGGCACGTCATCGCACCCGATCAACAACCCTTTGAGCACGCGGCGCGGGTCTCGCGCGTTTCGCTCAAGCGCGCCTTTGCCTGTGAAACTGGTCTTGTTCATATCAACAGCGAACCCCAGACCGGCCTCGAACGCATCGACATCCGGCGCAAACTCTGCATTTGCTGCGGCCAACCCGGCCTCGATCCGGACAATATCCAGCGCAGCAGAGCCCATAGGTGTGATCCCGAACTCCTCACCCGCTTCCATCACCGCGTCCCAAATCGCCACCGCGTCGGAATTGGAGCAGAATATTTCATAGCCTAACTCGCCGGTGTAGCCCGAGCGTGACAACATGAAAGGAGCCCCTTCCCGGCCATGCAGGCGAGCGATCGTGACACCGAACCACTTGAGATTATCCAGAGACGGCACATGAGGCTGCGTAAAGGCAATCTTGCGTAGCAACTCGCGCGATTTCGGCCCCTGAATGGCAAGGTTCGGCATCGCGTTCCGCAGTGCGTGCACCCGAACCTGCATGTCCAGTTCTGTCGCCAGTGCCTGCAACGTACGACCGCTTTCCTCGGATCCGCAGCACCAGCGAAAGATCTCGGGCGCAAGCCTGAACAGTGTACCATCGTCGATGACCGACCCACTTTCGTCACACATGATGGTGTAAGACCCGCGCCAGACCGGCAGTTTAGCCACGTTTCGTGTCGTTGCCTGCTGTAGAAGTTTTTCGGCATCCGGCCCGACGATGTCGTATTTGCGCAACCCGCTCATGTCCTGTACCGTCACCGCCTCGCGGCATGCCCAGTATTCACCCAACGTGCCGTGGGCAGGGAAGCTGACTGGCGCCCACAGATCGCGGGCCGGAGCGAAATGTTGGGTCAAGGGGGCGAGACGGTCATGAAATGCGGACTCCTGACTAATTGACATGGGAGCATCTTCCTTTTCACGGTAGGCAACAGCACGCCGGATAGGCGTTTCCGGGCGATAGATGCGCACGTGAATATCCGTCGGATTCCAGCCATTTATTGGATCTATGTCGTCCGGGCATGCGGTCGAGACGCATACCAGATCTTCCATTGCGCGCATGGCGACATAGTCACCAGGGCGGGAATAGGATTCCTCGGTCAGGATATGGTGCGTCGCCGGGTCGATCCACGTATTCCAGAAGAAATTGATAGCAGGCCAGGCCGATCGACGCGCAACACCATAAGGCGCCAGCACGTTCGACATGTTGTCGGAACAGTTCACATGACCGGGAAAGCCGCGCTCTTCATAACCTCTGGCAGTGCAGGCCAGGCCGAACGTGTCGTGACGTCCACATGTATCCTGCACCACGTTCAGGAGCGGGCGCATCTCCCGATCATAAAACTTGTCCAGGAGTCCGGGGCCCGGATAGGCTCGACGTACCATCGACCGGGTGGCGGTCGAGTCGATCATCCATTCGTTTCCGCGATCTAACCCATCGGAACGAAGGGCCATAAAATCCGAACACTGCTGCCCTTCGACATCTATGATTTGAACAAACTCGCCAGCTTTCAGTTCATAGCCGAACCCGGTACCACGCGGAATTGTAAACTCGTCCCGAGCATCCCCCAATAACGGTGGTAATAGAGGTTCATCCGCAGCTGCATGTTTATGCAGGATCGTAACACAACCTGCACCATTTCCTTCGATCAAGCCGTCAATCGATGCCGGCCTTATCAACCATACCGTCACTGGTTGGGTCGCGCGAAAAATCACGGGATCCGCCTCGGTCACCAATTCATAGCTTGAAACCGGTAGCCCAGGATCCCCGCCTTGCGAACTGATCCAGCCTTTGAATTGATCGTTACTAAACTCAGCCTGATTGACTGTCCCATTCGCCTTTAGCCCTAAGCTTGCAAGGTTGCAGGTCCCTGCATCCGAAAAAGCCACAAGCTCCAGAGGCAACGCTGGCGTGACCCCATCCATAGAAAGCAGGTCGCCCGAGTTCATTGTCACACGGCTTGCTTCGCGCGGGGCCAGAATATGAGATCGTGTACCAGAGACTTTTGGGAAGCCCGGAAATCTGCGCCCCGGGCTGTTAAACCCGGAATTCGTGAACTCGTGCAGGACTGACGAACCATACATGGTGTTGTTAGATTCTCGGTTATGAAACTAGTTACAAAGGTTGATGAAACTAGTTACATATGTCAACTCTTTCCTGAGGAACCCAGAATACGGACACAAGATCAGGTGACACAAAAAGCCCAAGCGCCGAAAAAACGCTCAAATCTCAGGGATGTCGCAAAAGCTGCGGGCGTATCAGTCGCAACGGTATCTCGGGTGCTGAATGAACCGGGAGTGGTCAAAAAGGACACTCTGGAAAAAGTTCAAAAGGCAATTGCTGAACTTCGATTCGTTCCAAGCGCTGCCGCGAGGGCAATCAATTCTGGTCGCACCCGGTTCGTCGGCGCGTTGATTCCTACTTTGGACAATGCGATTTTCGCCCGGTTTCTTGCGGCACTCGAGAGAAAGCTATCCGACGATGGGTTGTCACTGGTCGTGGCTACAACGGACTCTGATCCTGATATCGAGGCCGCGAAAGCAAAAGGTTTGGTGGACATAGGAGCAGAAGGGCTAATTATCACCGGCGCCTCCCACAGTCCTGAGTTTTACGAACTGATCGAACGCACAATGATGCCGACGATTATCACGTCCTACTTTGACAATTCCAATCCGTTGCCGACGATCGGTTACGACAATGAAGCCGCGGCGAAATTGGCTTTGCGGCACCTTATTGAACTCGGGCATCGGCGGATTGCCGTGGTGCACGGCCCCATTCACAATAATGATCGGACACAGGCCCGACTATCCGGGCTGCACTCATTAAGTTGGGAAGGTGAGCTAACGACCTTCGAGACAGAGATCAGTCTTCGCGGGGGCGCCGATGCCGCCGCGCGAATTGAAAGCAATTCAAGCAAACCGGACGCTATCCTATGCCTTTCGGACGTTGTCGCTCTAGGAGTTTTGTTTGGCCTTCAGTCCAAAGGAGTAAGTATTCCGGAGGACGTTTCGTTGATGGGCTTGGACGATCTGCCGAGCTCTGCCGTTGCCGTACCGTCTTTAACAACGGTTCATCTCCCTGTTTCCCGAATGGGTGAAAGGGCAGCCATCGCGTTGGCACGCTGGATTTCTGCGCAAGAAAGACCGCAACCGGAAAGACTTGAAGCTAAGCTGATCGAAAGAAGCTCAACTATTCGAAACGCAGTTCTCAATGAGTAAATCTGACCATTGAACCTGATGCGGCGAAGGAGGGCATTCCGCTCTCTTTGATAGAGCGACAGAGGCTAGTTGGCGTACGGGCGAACGGCTAGAATGGTCTGGCTGCGGACACTGCGGCGGATAACGCGAAAGGCAGCTTCTCTAATCGGGCGTTTGGGTCAAGTTCATTTCATCGTTTTGTTTCCGTCCTTTGGGATCGGGTCTCTCATCCGGGTCAAGCTTCTCTTCGCAGTCATTTTTGGTGCGGTTCGATTGGACCGCTGCATGCATGTGCCGGATCGGTCGCGGAGCGCCCAGCTTAGTCTCGCGCTTTGGATGGCGCAGCAGCCATTTTCGGCGTCATCCGCAGGCCTCGTCCGGTGAGGGACGATCCCGTCATTGATGCTCGAAGGTTCAGTTTCATACGGCGCCCTCCAACGGTCTCTGACGGAACTCGGTATTGTCTGCCCACACGCGGTGCATAACGACAGCAAGCTTTCGGGCAACGGCAACGACCGCTTTGCGGCGGCCTTTTCGGCGCATCACCCGAAGACCCCAGCTCTTGATTTCAGAGCTGGCGACGGATCGCATCATCATCGCGTTCGCCGCTGCGTAGAGCGCGGATCGAACATCGGCGTCGCCTGCTTTCGAGATACGGCCAGGGTTGTCCATCTCCCCTGACTGGTAGCGCCTCGGTGTCAGACCAAAGTGCGCGGCGACGGTCCTTGAACTGGTGAAGCGTTTGGGGCCATCCACTGCCGCCTTGAAAGTCAGGGCTGCAATCGGCCCGACTCCGGGGATTGCCATGAAGCGCAGACAGGTCTCATCACGGCTGGCCGCTTGCTTGAGGCGTCGATCAAGCTCCCGGTATGTGGCAAAGAGCGCCGCGCGAGCGTCCAACAGCGGCAATAAGGCATGAGACAGGTTTGGGTCCGCTTCGATGATGGAACGCACCCTCTCATCAAAAGACGCCTGATCGATACGAGATGGCAGGCGCAACCCAAAGATCCGGAACAACCCGCGCATCTCATTTGCCAGATCAATGCACTTTTGCTGAACTGCCTTTCGACTGCTCAGTAGCGCACGGATGGCATGTGCCTCTCGGCTCTTCACATGGACAGGGTTGAACCAGCCAGAACGAAGTATGTTGGCGATCCCCCGTGCATCTGTCTTGTCGGTCTTGTTGCCCATGGCCGAAAGTGCGGCATTCACTTGCCGCGCTTCCATGCCGACAACGTCGAAACCATTCGCCTGCAGGCCGAAGAACAGATGCTGGCTCATCGCGCCAGCTTCGAACCCGATCCGAAGATCACAAGCCGTGAAGTCTGCAAGACATCCGCTGATGTCTTCGATCTCACACGTAACCAAACGCTGAAAAGCCGTCCGGCCATTTGCATCAATCACACAAACGGCAACAGACCGAAGTGAAACATCCAAACCAGCAAAGTAATCCATCTCGTTCTCCTAAGATTGCAGCAATCACTGCAACTCTATCGAGAACCCAACCCATCCATCAGGCCAGCCCGATTACTCATGCTTTGTACCGCGACTTGTGAATTCGAGCCTCCGTGATCGCTGCGCCGGAAATGAATGGCCGGTTTTTCCGCGGCGTGGTAGCGTCGGCGTGGATGCCAATGCAGCGAATTATCCGTTGCGTGCGCGTGCAGCACGAAATAACAATGACCGAGTCGGGCTCGCCCGACACCTTCGCCGCGTCGACCATGAGTGGCCGGTTCAAGAAAACAGCACCATTCGCTGCCTGCCGCATCAACTGGTGAGACGCGGACAGACCCGCCTATTTCTGACACCGCCATAGCTCATGCAGCAATCACTTGCACGTGCGGCGGGGTCTTTTCGGCGGCGCAGAGAATTTCACCGAAGCAGTCGTTCATCCGTGCTAACCTCGCCAGAATTCAAAATGTATCTTCGGCGCCACAACATCTGAGCATCACGACGCGTAAAAAACGCCGCCCTTCAATACTTGCGCTCAATGACCGTTTCTTAACCAGATGCGGTCAAATTTATGCTGACAACAGCAAATGACAGGCCAAGCCTCCAAGGTTCGCTGATGTCCCGAGTTTCAGCTTGCTGCCATAAGCGTTCAGCAGATCAACAGAAATGGCCAAACCCAATCCCGTGCCGCTGACAGAGGTGTCCAGCCGACCTCCAGATCGAAGCAGCTCTTCACGCGCATCTTCCGGAATTCCCGACCCGTCATCCTCAATGCAAATCTCAATGCCGCCCTCAACACGCTTTGCGGCGATGTGTGCTGTTGTTCGACACCACTTGAGGGCGTTGTCGAGGAGGTTTCCAATCACTTCTTCAATATCCTGGGTGTCCATTCGGACCCTTAGGCCACCCTCGCAATCTGTCGTCAGAGATTTTCCTTCGCGCTCTGCCATGATCGAAAACAATCTGGACAGCCTGTTGACGGAAATTGTGAGATCAGTTCGTGAGTGCGTAAGTTCAGCGGTGTTTGACGCCCGCATGCGCGCCAGAGACCGCTTCAACTGAGCGTCAATCCTGTTCAGCGCCTCGTCAGCAGGTTCGGTGTCTGCCCCTTTATCCAACAAGGTTGCGAGTTCGTTTCGAAGTATTGCTGTCGGCGTTTTGAGCGCGTGCGCCAGATCCGCCGCTTGCCGTCGAGAACCAGATACAATCTCGCGATTTCTGTGCAGCAATTGATTGAGATCCTCAACAAGCGGCGAAACCTCTTCCGGATAGTCTTCCGGCTTCAGATCGTCATCCTTGTCCCAACGATGCGCCACATCTGCCCGCAGTTTCCTGAGGGGGCCGATGATTGCAGACATCAATAACAGCGAGCCAGCAACTCCGATTAAGCCGACCAACCCAAAAACCGGAAGCAAGTTGTTTTGGGCGGCCCGGCGTTCGCTGATCAGTTCAAATCTGCTTTCAGCGACCGTCACGCCCCACTCGGTCCCGTCTTCGAACGTGATTTTCTGATAGACACCGCGAACGGCCTCATTGTCCGGACCGGATGTGTTCCAGACGACTGCCTCTTCCCTCACGCGCGCAGGCTCGGAAATTGTTTCGTCAAAAAGTGAGGCAGATGTAAATGCAGCGCCGCCGCTATCTGTTACCTGCCAGTATCTGCCTGAGTACGGCGTGCCATAGGCCGGGTCGAACATCAGGTCACGCAATGCTTCTGGGTCATCCGTAGTCGCACTCAGGCCAACAATGAGCTGCGTATGCCGGTCGCGCAGCGTCTCGTCGAACTGCTCCAGAACGCGTGTATTGATGTAGGAAAACACAACCAGCGTTCCGACACCGACAGAAAGCGCACCGGTCGCGAGGCCGCCAAGCAATGCGCGTTGGCGCAGCGATAGCATCAGGCTGTATCGATCATATAGCCGCGCCCTCTGACCGTAGTGATGAGGTCAGAGCCCAGTTTTTTACGCAGCCGGGTTATGAAAACAGCAATGGTGTTCGAGTCCCGGTCACCGTCGTATTCGTAGATGTGTTCCGACAACTCGGTGCGAGACACCATGCGTCCCATGTTGTGGGCAAGGTATGTCAGAACTGCGATTTCTTGCGCGGTCAGATCAACAGGAATACCGCCTACACTGACACGCCCGTTTCGCGTATCAAGAGTGACGTCCCCCATCTCGATAACCGGGTTCAACTGACCGCTTTGTCTGCGCAGGATTGCGCGCACACGTGCCGCCAACTCGGGCATGTGAAACGGCTTGGTCATGTAGTCATCGGCGCCTGCATCAAGGCCATCCACACGCTCGCTCCACCCATCGCGGGCCGTCAGGATCAACACAGGTGTCTTGACGCCCGCGCTTCGCCATTCACGCAGGACTGATATACCGTCGCGTTCTGGTAGCCCGATGTCGAGGATGATCATGTCGTAAGGTTCGGTCGCGCCCAAGTGCAGGGCGTCAGTTCCATTGCTAGCCACGTCCACCACGCGGCCCTCTGCACTTAGTAGTTTCTTGATCTGCTCGCATAGCTGCGGCTCATCTTCGGCCAGAAGTACTCTCATATTCAAAAACTACAGTCACAACAGCTTTGGTTTAAGCCCTATTTTTTGCCGTTGCCTTTGCCGTTCCCGCCAGAATTGCCGCCACCGTTACCACCGCTGTTTCCGCCACCATTACCACCGCTATCACCACCGCCGTTTCCACCACCATTTCCACCTCCATTGCCATTGCCGCCGCCGTTGCCATTACCGCCGCCGTTGCCGTTGCCATTACCGCCGCCGTTGCCGTTGCCGCCACCGTTGCCGTTTCCACCAGCATTGCCACCGCTGTTGCCGTTGTTTCCACGGCTCGCAGAAGCACCACGGTTGCTGTTGGTGTTGCGGCTGTTGCTGGCGCTGGCGGGGTTCGAACGGGCTGCTTTCGATATTTGGCGCCCAACACTGGATCGATTGGAAACGACTGTACCGGTCTGGGCATTCACAATGACACTGACAATTTTTCCATCAGGCTTTTTGACAAGAATGCGATAGTAAATTTGATCAGCCTGAAACGCCCGCGCATCGACCGGAGTGCCACCATAGGCTTTCTCGACCCCTTTGATCACCCGTTTCAATCGGATCGCGCCGCCAGTCAGGGTCGCCTTGCGCAGCTCACCTTGCTTGAGCTCACGTGTCTGGGCGGTCGCTTCGCCAAAGGGCAAAGCAACAAGCAAGCTCGCAACAACCAAGATCACCTTCGCGCGCATGAAAATCCTCGTGTTTCGCGGCTAGAGATTACGTTTTTTGACATGAACCGATGATGAACAATCAGTTAGCCCTGCGTTCAAGCACCCTCAAGTTAAATGGCAGTGAGCTTTGAAGATTCGTGCAGGAATCTAGACGATTGAACACAGCGGACCGATCGAAAGAATTGTTGCCCGCTAATTTCCACCGAGGAGGTTGAAATGAAAACCACCAGTTTGGGACTGCTGAAAGCAACCACCCTGGCAATCGCGTTGTTGGGATCAGCAACCATTGTCGCCACTATCGCTACGCCAGATGCTGCCTTTGCAAAGGAAGGTAAAGGCAATGGGGGCGGAAAAGGTAACGGTGGAGGAAATGGCAAGGGCGGAGACAACGGAAACGGTGGTGGAAACGGTAGCGGCGGCAAAGGGAACTCTGCCAAAGGAGACCGTGGGGACAACAGTTCCGCCGGTAACAAAGGCGGAAAGAAAGGTGCCGACAAAAGCCGTGGTGGCCGAAAAGCCGGGAAATCCTCTGTCGGTAACTCGAAGTCGAAGTCCTCGCGCTCGGCTTCGGACAAGGGCGGCCGTTTTTCCTTGAAGGACCTCTTCAGCGGCAAGGGTAAGTCGAGAACAGCTGCCACCTCAAAGAAAGGCTCGACAACCAGTGGTGGCAAACAAAAGCCCAGGACGTACAAGACGCCTTCGAAATCTGTGATTGTCGAAGAATCCATTCGCCCAGCTGTCCGGACCAAGGGCAACCGAATGGCTGCGCTTCTTGGTGCTCACCCATCTGAACTGGGTGCATTAAACGCAGCCAACGCCAGCGCAACTGCATTGGCAAACGCTGCACCTAATTCCCGCGTCGGTCGAATTGCCAATTATCGAGATACCGTACTGGCCGGGGATTCGCTGCGCGAGGAACTTGCGGAACAGTTGGAAAAACTCACCGGATTGGAGCCTCCGGAGCGGACAGTGCCCGAGATCGAAGAAGACCTGCGTACCACACTGGACGACGTGCAAGAGAATCGAGAGCGGGTCGAAGACCTTGAACAGGCACTTGAAGACGCCGGCGGAACTGATCCCGAGATCGAGGAACAACTGGAAGAGGCACGTACGGATTTAGATAATTCGGTCGAAGAAGCGCAGGACCTGAACGATGAACGTCAGGCTGCTGTCGAATACGAGGAAGCGACTGAAGAAGTGCAGGAACTCGCTGATTTGGTTGAGGAACAGGAATTAACCGAGCGGGAAGCACTGGAAGCTGCTGCCAACAAACCTGTCACTGACGCTGTTGAAGAAGAGGTTAAGGCGCTGTTGGGCCTGTAACAAAAGTCCACAGCCTCCTCGCGTCAATATTCCTTCAGTGCTGACCACTCACGGAAGTACTGAAAGCCGGGCCAGCCACATGCTTCACGGAGATGGGAAGCGGCTGGCCCGCATTTTTACACCCGCGTCTCAACCTGAAACAGTATCCGCACTATACCCAATAAAGAAACCCCGCCCCAAGACGGAGCGGGATTAAGTTTTCAATTCCGAAATTTAGGACGAATATCGGGAATTGTTTGGGGGTCTGCTGAACTGCCTTCAGACGTTGTTATGTGCCTCAAAAAGCCGCTTGTTCTTAACGATCTCTGTTAGTGCATTTTCGATAGGAGGGAAGCGACCACTGCTCGATTTGGTCATGGTTGACAAACGTTCTACGGCACTTTTGCCGGAGGTTTGCATCACAGCTGTTGTGCTGGATTCTTCAGTCACAAAGGCAGACTTGATCATGCGTTTCCCCTTGTTAGAGATCAAACGACACACCACGTGTTCGATCCAACAGGATCACTATGCCTCAGCTTGGTTGAACACTCTGAGAATACATTGTTCACGTTCTGTTAATGTTGTTCGCGAAATAAAGACAAACGAAAGAGAGAATTGGCGATGAGGTGGACGAAGGACATCCTGTCCTGGTGCTTTAGGCTACCTCTGAGAAAAGAGGCTCCTCACTCAGTTTCCACGAAGCACGGGCTAATTTCCGCACTGGAAAGCAACTCTTTGCCGATCAACTCGCCAATGCCGGTTCAATGGCATATCTAAGCCACGAAGCTAAAAAGGCGTGAGGAATGAAGATATCTGTTGGAATTTTGGCGATAGCCGTGACCGTTCAGGGCGCGTCTGTGGCGCGTGCACATCACAATCTGTGGAACCAAGACAAATTGCACGGTATCGCTGTAGTAACGACCGCACCAATACAAGTGAAATCCAAATCCGGGCATTGTCCACCGGGATTGGCGAAAAAGGCCATCCCGTGCGTACCGCCTGGACAGGCAAAGAAATACCGCCGTGGTGATTACATCTATGATGGGTATGTCCGCATCGATGATCCCAGCCGTTGGGGACTACGGCGCAATGGATACTACGTACGAGCCGGAGATTACGTTTACGAAGTAAACCGTGAAACGCATGAAGTACTGAACCTGATTGGGGCAATCGCCGATATTCTGAATTGAGTACGCTAACTTCTACTCGAATTAAGTTCAGTTTACGGCCATTCGGTCGACTTGACGCACTCGAAAGTATGGGCTCTTCGCGGCCCAATGCCTGTGCAGCAAGCGGCGGGGATCAGGCACCGTGGAACCGGGTGTGGATAAGCTATTGATCTTGTGCAAGGTCGCTGAACGGACAGTTACTGGTGCCTCGGTAGTTATCGCTCATGCAACGGACGGCGAATTCTGACTGCGAGCCCAAACTCCTAATTGCTGCATGCTGACCGGACGGTGCGGAAGCTGCCGTCCGGCCAGCCAAAGTGGCCATTTAGGCGTCTTTCATCTGGATCAACTGGATCAGATTGCCACAGGTGTCATCAAAAACAGCCATGTGAATTGCGCCCGCATCCATTGGTTCGGTGGTGAACTCTACGCCTCGGTCGGTCAGCTTCTTCCACTCTGCATCGAGGTCTTGCACCTGAAACGAATGGGCTGCAATGCCATCGGCAACGATAGCTTCCTTGAAGGTTCTTGTGGCTGGATGGTCACTTGGCTCAAGCAGCAACTCTGTACCGTCTGGGTCTTCTTCTGAGACAACGGTCAGCCAGCGGTTGGTGCCCAATGGAATGTTGTGTTTCACTTTGAAGCCGAGCACTTCAGTATAGAATTTTTCGGCCTTGTCTTGATCGTCAACAAAGACGCTTGTGACGTAGATTTTCATGTCTTGGTTCCTTTCGGTTTGAACTTTGTGAGCCACGATGCCGCCGCGATGTCGTCTTCGCTGACGCTCAATGAATGCGCCTTTGTTCGCCCCCTCCACTCAATCTCAATCAATCCCGCTTTCTCTAAGACAGCGAGATGCTGGGAGACCGTTTGTCGGGACAAAGCAATCCCATCCTCTGCAACCGAAGCCGCGCACACTTCGAACAACGATTGAGCGGGCCTTTTGCTCAGATGGCCGATGATGCGACGACGGGTGCTGTCTGAAAGAGCTTTGAAAATTAGGTCGAGTTGGTCATCTGTCATACACCCTATATGCAGTAAGAATACTGCATATCAAGTGCAGTATTCTTACTGCATACCAGCCGAACGTCGAAAAGCGGAACTCACTGGCTAGCAAACAAAAGGCAACAAAGTCCCGCGACCCGATCCTTGACACCCAAATCCTTGCTGCGCCGCGAACGAATGGCGGCTAGTGAGGCAACTAATGCAGACAATTCCGCTACTTTCATCAATTCTTGTTTCTCTACTTCTTTCCACAAGCGCATTGGCCGCAGGAGATGACTATGAATGCGGTGTTGTGGATATGACTAGTTTCGACGCTGACGAAGATTTTCGGGCCAAAAATCTAAGGAAACGCTTCCTTATTAAAGTGGACGATGAGCGCATTTATGTGACTTCGCTCTCTGATAGTTTTGAAAACTCTCAAGAGGTATTGAGAATTTTTAAGAGAGGCGGCTTGACCAAAGACGTTTACGGCATCTCGGAAACTTCGATCGGAGTTACCACGATCGCTCTTAGCGAAAACCCCTTCAATTGAAGCCACAATGCAACGATCAGTAGTCAAAGTACGCTGCACACAAATGTTTGAAAATTGGCCTATCAAAACCGCTGAACTGCAGACGACCTCACACGAAAGACACTGCATTTTCAGATTTCGGTCCCGCAACAAATCCCGCAACATTTTTAGGCTTGGAGAGAGGTGTCTTGTTATAAGTACTTGTTTTCAATAGGTACGAATCTTGCCGCAGCTCAATTTCAAAACAGGTACTCGCCTCCACTCTTCTGATTAGAAGGTATATTCCGGTCGCACATGGCGTGCGTCACACGGCCTCACGTCCTTGCGGGACAACCTCATAGCCGGCCTCTTCCGGCTCATCGTCCAGCATTTCGGGCGGGAAACCCGGGGCGCGGATATCCAGACCCGTCGCATCCTCAAGCCGCTTGATGATATTGGGCGAGAGTTCGCGGTCTCCGTACCGGGCAATTCCGTCTTCGAAGATCCGGATCATCACCGGATTTATTTCCAGCGGCACTCCGGCGCGGTCCGCGACCTCCTGGAACAGGCCGATGTCCTTTTTCACGAGGTCCATCGTGAAGGAGATATCACGCGAGCCGTTCAGGATTACCTGGCTTTCCGTCTCGTGAACGAACGATGTGCCCGACGAGATCTTGATTGCCTCGTACGTCGTGTTGAGGTCCATGCCGGCAGCCTTGGCGGTCACCAGCGCCTCGGCGCAGGTGATCAGGTTTGCGGTTGCCAGATAGTTGGTCAGAACTTTCAGGACTGAGGCAGATCCCAGTTCGCCCGTGTGCAGGATGCGTCGCCCCATCGTCGTCAGGAATGGCAGGATTTTTTCGAAAGTCGCGCGATCACAGCCGGCAAAGATCGAAATATTGCCCGTGGCGGCCCGGTGACAGCCACCGGAAACCGGACAATCGACGGCAGCACCACCGCGTTCAATCACCATAGTACCCAGGCGCTTGACTTCGGCCTCGTCCGTCGTGGACATTTCCATCCAAATTTTTCCGGGGCCAACTTCAGGCAACATTTCCTGCATCACGGCGTCAGAGGCGGCCGGGGATGGAAGACAGGTGATGACGGCATCACAATCACGCATCAACTGCGCCGGACTTTCGGCTGCATTGGCACCTTTGGCCACGAAGTTCTGCACCAAATCCGCGTTGAGGTCATGAACCGTCAGGTCCACGCCGTTGCGCAGCAGCGAACCCGACAGTTTTGCGCCAACGTTTCCCAATCCGATAAAGCCGACTTTCATGTTTCCCTCCCGAAAGTGTACGTCTGCGATGCTGTTGATCGAGTATCCACGTTGCAATTCCAAAAGCGAAACGAATAATAAGCCGCGTTATGGCAAAAAATTTTTGGTGATAGATGGACCGACTTCCAAACCCGGCATGGCTGCGCAGCTTTGAATGCGCCGCAAGGCACCTGAATTTCACCACCACGGCACGGGAACTTGGGCTGACCCAGACAGCCGTATCTCTGCATATTCGGTCCCTTGAGGCGGAACTTGGCCAAAACCTGTTCACCAGAAATGCACGACGGCTTGAATTGACCGAGCTGGGGCAATCTTATGCTTTGACTGTTCGGCGCGCCTTGGGTGACATCGCGCTGTCCACCAACAGCTTGTTTGGCCCTGCGTCCCGACAAACGCTTACGGTTCGGGCCGCGATTTCCACGGCGACATATTGGATTGCCGCTGAACTGCCCGAGTTCAACACGCAATACCCGGACATTCCCGTTCGGCTGGTATCGCACATCTGGAATGACAGCATCGCGCCAAACGATGTGGATGTCGAAATCCGGATGGGCTATGGCGATTGGCCGGCGGTCATCTCTGAAAAGCTGAGCGATGAGAACCTGGTGCCGGTTTGTCGGGCCGGTACGGCTAACCCAAGCTTGCTGGACCTCCGACAAGGGCCGCTGATTCACATCCTCGGATACGAGGACAACTGGGCGCGCTATTTTCAGGCACACGATATGGAGCCGCCCGAACAAACGTCACTTCATTCGGTCGATACATCCGTCGCAGCATTGCAGTTGGTGATGGCCGGTGCAGGCTGCGCGACCATTGTGGAAAGGTTCGCTCAAAATGCCATTGCTCAGGGCGCGCCGATAGAAATTGCAGGCCCGGCGATTCCGTTTGCGCAGTCGCACTACCTGATCTCCGCGCCCGGGCGCACGCACTCATCCGCCGCAGCGGGCGTATTCTGTGCCTGGCTGCGTGATCGCCTGGCTGCGGATGCCGCTGACTGACACTGGCTTGTCGCTTTTCCGACCTGCGCGTTTTCTGCACCCTGCTCGCGCTTGACAAGCCCCCTGCCCGTGCCGCATGTCCCTTGCGTTGGTGTCCATCTTCGGATGGATGAAAAGGGAATGTGCCAGCGGAAATTCCGTCAAGCACAGCCGCCCCCGCGACCGTGACCGGAGAGGGTGCCCAAAGCCACTGGCCGCAAGGCCGGGAAGGCGGGACATCCGACAGGGCCAAGGCCCTGACATCCGCAAGCCGGGAGACCTGCCAGCAGCCGTAGATGAAACCGGGCGGGGTGTTCCGGTGTCGGGTCCATGTCGCATACGTGGCCCGCATGAAACCCCGTCCCCCACGAAGAGGATTTGGGGGGATGAGAGACATGACCGCGACCACACCAGTCGAATTGCTGGTCTGCACCACGTGCCGCCGTGGACTGCCTGTCGAGGATGATGCGCAACGGCCCGGCACCTTGTTGCACAAGGCGCTGGAACAGGCTGGCCTGCCCGACGGCGTCGATCTGAAGCCAGTGGAATGCCTTTCGAACTGCGATCAGGGATGTTCTATCGTGTTACGCGGTGGCCCATCCCGCTGGACCTTCGTTTATGAAAATCTCAACGAGACCGACCACGTCGAAACCATCGTTGACGGTGCAACCAAGTATCTCGCCGCCGAAGACGGTCTGGTAAAATGGCGTGAGCGCCCCGAACATTTCCGCAAAAACTGTGCGGCCCGCATTCCCCCGATTGGAGCCCTGAAATGAGCAATCTCGAAAAACTCCCTGTCACTGTGATCACCGGCTTTCTGGGCTCGGGCAAGACCACGCTGGTAAAGCACCTGATGCAGAACCCGCAGGGCAAACGTCTGGCTGTTGTGGTCAATGAATTCGGCGATGTGGGTGTCGATGGCGACATCCTGAAATCCTGCGCGATCCCGGATTGCCCTGCGGAAAACATCATGGAACTGGCCAATGGCTGCATCTGTTGCACCGTGGCAGATGACTTCATCCCGACCATCGAGGCGCTGATGGCGCTGGAGCCGCGCCCTGATCACATCCTGATCGAAACCTCTGGCCTCGCGTTGCCAAAGCCGCTGCTGAAGGCATTCGACTGGCCTGATATCCGCTCCAAAATCACAGTTGATGGTGTGATCGCTCTGGCAGATGCCGAGGCCGTGGCCGCAGGACGCTTTGCTCCGAATGTCGAAGCCGTGGACGCCCAGCGCCTGGCTGACGACTCGATCGACCACGAAACGCCTCTGTCCGAGGTGTTCGAGGATCAGATCTCCTGCGCCGACATCATCCTGCTGACCAAGCCCGATCTGGCCGGTCCGGAAGGGGTTGCCAAGGCCAAAGAGATCATTGCGGCTGAGGCTCCGCGTCCCCTGCCGGTTGTCGAAGTTGCCGAAGGTGCCGTGGACGTCCGCGTCGTGCTGGGTCTGGAGGCCGCTGCCGAGGATGACATGGACGCCCGCCCGTCGCATCACGACGGTCATCACGATCACGAGCACGACGATTTCGAAAGCATCATCGTCGAGTTGCCGGAACAGACAGACCCGGCTCAACTGGTCGCCAATATCGAACGTTTGGCCAATGAGCTGAATATCTTGCGCGTCAAAGGCTATGCAGCCGTTCAGGGCAAGCCCATGCGCCTACTGGTTCAGGCTGTTGGTGCCCGCGTGCGTCACCAGTACGACCGTCCGTGGGAACCCGGTGAAGAGCGCCGCTCGCGTTTGGTCGTGATCGCCGAGCATGACGACATCAAAGAGGCCGCAATCCGCGATATCCTCGTAGGTGTAGCCGAGGCTGCCGAGTAAGCCATGCACGTCGTCTTCCGCGAAAGCCACGGGTTAGAAGAAACCGAAACCCCGACCGATCTGGGCCAGAGCCCGGCGGATCTGGTGGTGCTGTCCTTCTCGGACAGCGACCTTGGCGCTTTCGCGGCAGGCTGGCATCGCGGTGGCGGGGCCGAAGGGCGTATGCCAACGATGCGGCTGGCCAATCTGACGGCGTTGAAGCACCCGCTTTCCGTCGACACCTATGTCGAGCAGACGCTTGAGGGGGCCAAGGGTATTCTGATTCGCTTGATCGGCGGCGTACCCTACTGGTCCTACGGCCTGCAGCAGGTTTTGGCGCTGGCGCAGGCCAAGGGCATTGCATTGGCCGTTCTGCCCGCCGACGGGCGCGAGGATACGCGGCTGGACGACTACTCAACCCTGCCCGTCTCGACCCTGCGGCGGCTGGCGCATCTTTGTGACACTGGCGGTGAAGTCGCGGCACAGGCTGCTTTGGCGCAAATGGCGCTGGCGGCGGGGCTTTATGCCGGGCCGGTGATGGGAGCCAAGACCCTGCCGGAATGCGGTGCATGGTGTCCGGATCGCGGCGTTATCCCCGTGGACAAGGCGTTCTCGGGCGATACGAAGCGCATCCTTGTGAGCTTCTATCGGGCCTATCTGACCGCGGCGGACACCGCTCCGGTCGCAACTTTGATCCGCAGCTTACGAGACCGTGGCCTGGACGCGGTTGGGCTGTTCGCGCCGTCGCTGAAAGCCCCCGCTGCGGCCGACTGGTTGCGCGAACAGGTTGATGCCCTGAGCCCATCCGCGATCATCAACGCCACTTCCTTCTCGGGCAAAGGCGCGTCGGGGACATCCCCCTTGGATGCAGCAGATGTGCCGGTGTTTCAGGTCGCCCTGGCGACCTCGCGCCGCAAAGCATGGGCCGAGGCGGAGCGAGGGCTGTCCCCCGCCGACCTTGCCATGCATGTGGTGCTGCCCGAAGTGGATGGGCGTATCTCGGCCGGTATTGCCTCCTTCAAAGAGCCCGGCAAACGCGACCCGCACCTTGAGTATTCCCGCTTCGCCCACCGGGCCGAACCTGAACGGATCGAAGCGATCATCGACCGTGTAACTGGTTGGCTGAACCTGAATGACCGACCTAAAGAGGATCAGGTGCCTGCTTTGGTGCTGTCCACCTATCCCGGCAAGGATTGGCAGATGGCCCATGCGGTGGGCCTCGATGCACTTGCTTCGGCCGAAGCGATGCTGGCCGATCTGCAGGACGAGGGCTATGACACTGCACCGGCAGAGCCGATTGCAGATGTTTTGCTGGACGCCCGAATTTCGTGGCCGCTGCAGGATTACCTCACCACACTTGCCGATTTGCCAGAGCAATTGCGTTCAGATCTGAACACCGTCTGGGGGAACCCCGAGGATGATCCAGCCTTCACCGATGGCGCGTTTCAGTTCACGGCTCTGCACCGGGGCAAAGCGCTGGTCGCGCTGCAGCCTGAACGCGGCACGCCTGAATTGCGCGATGACGATTATCATGACTTGTCGCGCACGCCGCGGCACAGCTATGTCGCGTTTTATCTGTGGCTGCGCAAAAGCCTTGGTGCCGATGCGCTGATCCATATCGGCGCCCATGGCACGCTGGAATGGCTGCCGGGCAAATCGGTCGCCCTGTCCGACAAATGCTGGCCCGAGGTTCTGATCCGCGATCTTCCGGTTATCTACCCATTCATCGTCAACGACCCCGGCGAGGCCGCGCAGGCCAAGCGCCGGATCGGAGCCGTCACGCTGGGCCATATCCCGCCCCCAATGAAGGAAAGCGGCACGCCGGATCGGATGGTTCGGTTGGAATCGCTGCTGGATGAGTTCTCGAACGCCGACGGGCTGGACCCTAAGCGCCGCGACCGACTGCAAGAGGATATCCGGGACGAGGCGCATGCCATCGGGCTGGAAAGCGATCTGGGCCTCGATCAGGCGACCTGCACCGCCGAGGCGATCACCCGCATCGACCGTTTTGTCTGTGACATCAAGGAAAGCCAGTTCGGTGACGGGCTGCACATCTTTGGCCGCATACCCGAGGTGACAGGCAATTTCGATCCCGCACCCTCGGCCAATGCCGAGCGGAGTGCCCTAATTGACGCGTTGGCCGGAAAACGGATCGAGGCCGGGCCGTCCGGCTCACCCTATCGCGGCCGTTCGGACGTGCTGCCAACCGGGAGGAACCTCTACACCACCGATCCACGTTCAGTGCCCACTCGCGCGGCCTACACACAGGGCGTGAAACTGGCCGAGGAACTGGTGCGGCGGCACCTGCAAGAGGAAGGCGACTATCCAAAGGGTTTGATCGTTGACCTCTGGGGCTCTGCCACAATGCGCACAGCCGGCGAGGAATTCGCCATGGCCTTGCACCTGCTGGGTGTGAAACCGGTCTGGGACAAGGGGTCCGAGCGGGTGTCCGGCATTGAAGTGCTGCCGATCACTGACCTCAGCCGCCCACGTCTGGATGTCACGCTGCGTGTCTCGGGCCTGTTCCGGGACGTGTTTCCGACGCTCTCGGCGCTTTATGGTCAGGCGGTTCGCGCCTTGTGCGAACGTGATGAGGCGACTGATTGGAACCCCTATGCGGGGCAGGTTCCGGCAGCTCGCGTCTATGGCCCGGCGCCGGGTAGCTATGGCCTGAACATGACTCATCTGTCCGAAACCTACACCGACGAGGCGCGCGAACAGGCCGGGCAGGCCTGGCTGGACGCCAGCTCATTCGCGCTGGAAGGTGTGCATATCGCGCAGGACGTCGACGGCATCAGTCAACGCGTCGCCAACGCGGACAGCTTTGTCCATCTGCAGGACCTGACTGAAACCGACCTTCTGCTGGCCAACGACTATGCCACCCATGAGGCCGGATTTGCGGCCGCCAAGAAGATCACTGGTGGTACCGCGCAGCTGTATCACCTGGACAATACCAACCCCGAAAACCCGCGCGCCCGAACCCTGCCCGAGGAAATCAGTCGCGTCGTACATGCCCGTGCAGCCAATCCGGGCTGGATCGCAGGAATGCAAAGGCACGGATTCCGGGGTGCGGCCGAGATCGCGGCAACACTGGATCACATGGCCTCGTTTGCACATCTGTCCGGCACGGTCGCGCCGCATCTGTTCGACCTGTACCACGACGCCACTCTCGGCGACGCCGAGGTCGACGCCTTCCTGCAAGAGGCCAACCCTCAGGCGCATCAGGCCATGCAGGACCGGTTCCGCGCCTTGTTGGAGGCAGGTCTATGGAACACACGCCGCAACTCGATCCGAGCCGATTTGGAGGGGCTGGGATGAGTGCGCCCATTGTCCAGGGTTGGTGTCCGGGTGCCCATCGACCGATGATGTCGGGCGATGGGCTTGTCGTGCGCGTGCGGCCACGGCTGGCCCGTCTCAGCGCCGCGCAGGCGCTTGGCCTGTGTGACCTGGCTGAGCGATTTGGCAACGGCACGATCGACCTGACCAACCGGGCTAACCTTCAGTTGCGCGGGGTCAAGGAAGACGATCACCAACCATTGCTCAAGAAGTTGGCTTCGCTCAATCTGTTGGACGCTGAGCCGGGAATTGAAGTGCGCCGCAACATCCTTGTTTCGCCACTGTATCAATTGGGCGATCTGACCGCGCGACTGACGCAGGAGTTAATCGATCGTTTGGGCGAACTGCCTGCACTGCCGGCCAAGTTCGGTTTCGCGATCGACACCGGCCCGGCGCGGCTGCTGTCAGACGACTCGGCCGATATCCGGCTGGAAACCGGTGTGGACGGGCTGGTGCTGCGAGCCGACGGCGCGCCGACAGGTCGAGCTGTCAAAGAAGCCGAAGCCGTCAATCAACTGATCGAATTGGCACGGTGGTTTGCCGAACATCACACCTCTGACACCCGTCGTATGGCGCGCCTTGTTGCCGCCACGGGCCTGCCGGCGGCATGGCAAGGCAAGGCACCCGGGCCGACAGCAGGCCCGCTGCAGCCGTCTTTTTGCCCGCTAGGTGCCTTATATGGTGCCGCGTTCGGGCAATTGCCGGCACGAAAGTTGCATGACCTGATTGAAGACAGCGGCGCCTCTGCCTTGCGGGTCACGCCGTGGCGGCTGATCCTGCTGGAAGGCGGGGCGGCGATACCTGCCCCAGACTTTGTCACAAATGGCACCGACCCGCTGATGACGACCGACGCCTGCCCCGGCGCACCGTTCTGCCCGCAGGCCCAGGTGGAAACCCGCACTATTGCGCGTGCATTGGCCGCTCGGGTCGCAGGCAGTCTGCACGTCTCGGGTTGCTCCAAAGGATGTGCCCGCATGGGCACAGCAAATGTCACTCTGGTCGGCAATCACGGACGATTTGATCTTGTCAAAAACGGCCGCGCAGGGGATGAGCCATTCCAGCGTGGGCTAAGCCCCGAAACACTTAAGACTATGGACCTGACCTGATGCCCTATGAATACGAAACCGATGGCGCAGCGATCTATAAACAGAGCTTTGCCACGATCCGGTCCGAGGCTGATCTGGCCCGTTTTGACGCCGACGAAGAACAGGTCGCAGTGCGCATGATCCACGCCGCCGGGATGGTCGGTCTGGAAGAGTTCGTGCATTTCTCGCCAGGCTTTGTGACGGCTGCCCGAGCGGCACTGGAAAACGGCGCGCCGATCTTATGCGACGCGCGTATGGTCAGCGAAGGCGTGACCCGGTTCCGCCTGCCCGCCGATAACGAGGTGATCTGCACTCTGCATGACGAGCGGGTTCGTCCTCTGGCCGCTGAAATGAGCAATACCCGTTCGGCCGCTGCGCTGGAGCTGTGGCGTCCCCAGCTGGAGGGGGCAGTGGTGGCCATTGGCAACGCGCCGACCGCCCTGTTCCACCTGCTGAACATGCTTGAAGACCCCGACTGCCCACGCCCCGCCGCCATCATTGGCTGCCCGGTTGGATTTGTCGGCGCGGTAGAGTCCAAAGACGCACTGTGGGAAGCACAACCCGTGCCTTCGTGCATCGTCAAAGGTCGTCTGGGCGGAAGCGCCATTACTGTCGCCGCCATCAACGCCATCGCGAGCCGCGCGGAATGAGCGCGGGCAAGATATACGGGTTGGGCCTCGGCCCCGGTGATCCGGACTTGATGAGCGTTCGGGCCGACCGGCTGCTGCGAAACGCGCGTCACGTGGCGTTTTTCCGCAAACCGGGCCGCAGCGGTCAGGCGCGTAAAATCGTCAACGGCATGATTCCGGGAGATGCAGTGGAGTTCCCGATGGAATACCCCGTGACCACCGAAATCCCACTGACCGACCCGCGCTACAACGAGTTGCTGTCAGCGTTCTACGAGGAATGCGCAGCACATCTGAAATCGCTGTCGGATCAGGGCGAAGAGGTTGTGGTCCTGTGCGAAGGCGATCCGTTCTTCTACGGGTCTTTCATGCATCTTTACAGCCGATTGCGCGATCAAGCTGAAGTCGAAGTCGTTCCCGCCATCACCGGCATGTCCGGTGCTTGGACAGCGACCGGAGACCCGATCACCTGGGGAGACGATGTTCTGACCGTTTTGGTCGGCACCCTACCCGAGGACGATTTGGCACGGCGCATGGCGCAGACTGACGCGCTGGTGGTCATGAAGATCGGGCGTAACATCGACAAGGTGAAGCGGGCGCTGAAAACCGCTGGCCTGTACGATCGCGCATGGATTGTTGAATTTGCACAAATGCCGAACCAGACGGTAACGAAACTGTCCGAGGCTTGTGAAAAAGTTACCCCTTATTTCTCGATCATCATCGTGCATGGTCAAGGGCGGCGGCCATGAGCGGTTGGATCAAGATCGCTGGCCTTGGGCCGGGCAACGAAGACTTGGTGACGCCCGAAGTTTCGGCCGCGTTGGCTGAGGCCACGGATGTGGTCGGCTATATTCCCTACGTCGCGCGCGTGGCGGAACGCCCCGGCCTGACGCTGCACGCCAGTGACAACCGGGTTGAGATCGACCGCTCGCAACACGCTTTGCAGATGGCCGCCGAAGGGAAACGTGTGGTCGTGGTGTCCTCTGGCGATCCGGGTGTATTCGCCATGGCGGCTGCAGTGTTCGAAGCTCTGGAAAACGGGCCGGTTGAATGGCGCGATGTTCCGATCGACGTCCTGCCGGGGATTACCGCGATGCTTGCGGCTTCGGCGCGCGCCGGTGCTCCGTTGGGGCATGATTTCTGCGCGATCAACCTCAGCGACAATCTCAAACCGTGGGCCCTGATCGAAAAGCGACTGCGTCTGGCGGCGCAAGGCGATTTTGCCATGGCATTCTACAATCCGCGATCAAAGTCCCGCCCCGAAGGCTTTGTCAAAACGCTGGAAATCCTGCGCGAAGAATGCGAGCCCGGGCGTCTGATCCTGTTCGCCCGCGCGGTGTCACGTCCGGATCAGGCGATCCGTATCTCGACCCTCGCAGAGGCAACACCGGACATGGCAGACATGCAGACGGTGGTCATTGTAGGCTCATCTCTGACCCGCGTGATAGAACGAGACAGCGCTCCGATCGTTTACACCCCGAGGTTCACACCGGAATGAGCCAGCCAGTCCAAAACCTGCGTCACGCTCGACAGTTCAGTCCTTTGCGGAAGGGCCGGACGGTCGATCATCAGCACCGGCAAGCCCAACGCCCGCGCGGCGTCCAGCTTGGCGCGTGCTCCGGTGCCGCCCGCGTTTTTGGACACAACCAGTTCGATACCGTGGCGTTGCATCAGAACCCGGTCATCCGCTTCGGTAAACGGCCCACGCGACACCACCACATCGCAATGCGGCAAGGGCAGTGCGTCCGGCTCATCCACCAGGCGGAGCAGATAATGATGTTGGGGCTGGGCAGCGAAATCATCCAGATGCATTCGCCCCACAGCCAGAAAAACGCGCTGAGCTGGCCCTGCAAGGGCCGCGACTGCGCTATTTATGTCGGGGACATGGTCCCACCGGTCGCCGTGCTGAACGGACCAAGCCGGTCTGGTCAGCGCGGCCAGCGGCACATTGGTTTCGTCGCATGCCGCAACCGCATTGCTGCTCATCTGGGCCGCGAATGGATGCGTCGCGTCGACGACGTGGGTGACCGAGTGATCCCGAATGTAACCCGCCAGCCCATCAGCTCCACCAAACCCGCCAACGCGCACCGGCAGCGGCTGAGGGCGCGGGCTGTCCACGCGTCCCGCGTAAGAGTACGTTGCCGGAATGCCCTGCTCGGCCACATCTTTGGCCAGCGCATTGGCCTCGGTCGTGCCGCCAAGAATCAGGAGGTGAGTCATGCATGAGGCTCCGTGGCTAAGCGTTTTGGGCTTGGGCGAAGATGGACTGGATGGACTGCCGCCCGCAAGCCGTCAAGTGCTGGAGCGCGCCGAAATTATCATGGGTCCGCAGCGCCACCTGTCTCTGATCCCAGACGCAGGTGCCCAGCGTGTTGAATGGCCGGTGCCCTTTGCCGACGGGCTGCCGATTCTGACCGGATTTCGGGGGCGGCCGACGGTTGTTCTCGCCTCAGGCGATCCGTTCTGGTTCGGTGCGGGATCAGTCATCGCCCGCAATTTCGACGTCGGAGAGTGGGTTGCCCTGCCCGGTCAATCCACCTTTTCGCTGGCAGCCGCCCGTCTCGGCTGGCCGCTGGAAAGCACGCAGACATTTGGCCTGCACGCAGCACCGCTTACGCGACTGCGGCCGCACCTTGCACCGGGATTGCGCGCCATTCTGCTACTTCGGAACGGGGCCGCAGTGGCTGAGCTTGCAACGTACCTCAACGAAACCGGCTTTGCCGATACGCAATTGCACGTCATGGAAGCGCTAGGCGGTCCGCGCGAGCGGTCGCGCAGTGTGACCCTGACCGAGGCATTGCTGGGCGGGTTCGACCACCCGGTCTGCGTCGGGCTTGAGGTTGCGGGCGAAGGTCAGGCTCTGCCAAAAGCATCCGGCAAGCCAGACGAGATATTCGAAACCGACGGACAGATCACCAAGCGCCCGGTGCGCGCACTGACCCTGTCGGCGCTGGCCCCCAAGCGCGGGGAACACCTGTGGGACATCGGCGGTGGGACCGGCTCGATCAGCATCGAATGGCTGATGTGCGACCCGACCCTGACCGCAACTACGATCGAGCCCCTTACAGACCGTGCTGAACGCATCCGTCGCAACGCGGATGCGTTGGGGCAGGATCGGCTGAGCGTGGTGCACGGCACCGCTCCGGACGCGCTGGACGGCCTTCCGCTGCCGGATGTGGTCTTTATCGGGGGCGGTCTGAGCGTTGACTTACTGGAATGGCTGCAAACGTCTCTGCCCACTGGTACACGTCTCGTTGCCAACGCCGTGACGTTGGAAAGCGAGGCCTTGCTGGCGCAATGGCATGACAAGCTGGGCGGAGAACTTTTGCGTATCGAGCTGGCGCAAGCCTCGGCATTGGGTCCACGGCGTGGCTGGAAATCAGCCTATCCGGTAGTGCAGTGGAGCGTGACCATATGATCGTGGCGGGGCTTGGTTTCTCGTCGACAGCTACCGTCGACAGCCTGCGTGCGGCGTTTGAACAGGCCAGCGTCGGTCAAAATGTGGACGCGCTAGCCACGGTCGCAGACAAGGAAGGCCACGCGGCACTTGCCGAATTTGCCCTGACCGCCGCCCTGCCCTTGCATTTCATCGCGCCTGCCGATCTTGCCGGACAGCGCACACTCACCTGCTCGAATCGCAGCCGCGCCACATATGGCACTGGCAGCGTGGCCGAAGCATCCGCCCTTGCCGCCGCCGGTCCCGGCGCGCGGCTGACCTCTCCCAGACAGATCTCGGACGACCGGCTTGCAACCTGCGCCGTCGCCATCGGAGGACAGATATGACCGTTCATTTCATAGGCGCCGGACCAGGTGCCGCCGACCTGCTGACCCTGCGCGGACGCGACATCATCGCGTCCTGCCCGGTATGCCTCTACGCCGGATCGCTGGTACCGGAAGAGATTCTGGGTCATTGCCCCGAAGGCGCAAAGATCGTGAACACCGCGCCGATGGATCTGGATCAGATCATGGCCGAGATTGAAGCTGCCCATAAGGCGGGCCAAGACGTGGCGCGTCTGCATTCCGGTGACCTTTCGGTCTGGTCCGCGATGGGCGAGCAGATCCGGCGACTGAAAGAAATGGGGATCCCGGTCAGTGTGACACCCGGCGTGCCCTCGTTTGCCGCCGCCGCTGCCTCGCTTGGGACGGAACTGACCCTGCCCGGTCTGGCGCAATCTGTGGTTTTGACCCGCACACCCGGTCGTGCGTCATCGATGCCCGAAGGTGAGACGCTTGAGAATTTTGCCCGCACCGGGGCGACTCTGGCCATCCACCTGTCGATCGGCAATCTGGACAAAGTGATCACCGATCTGACCCCGGCCTATGGTGCAGAATGCCCGGTGGCCGTGGTGTATCGCGCCAGTTGGCCGGACGAGCGGATCATTCGCGCCACTCTGGCAACTCTGAAAGAGGCGCTGGACGAAAGCATCTCGCGCACTGCCCTGATCATGGTTGGTCCCGCACTTGCCGGAGAAGGCTTTGACGAAAGCTGCCTCTATTCAAAAGACTACGACCGCCGCTATCGCCCGCAAAGTGCTGAGAGCCCATGGTCAAGCTGGAGCCATGGGGATGACTAACCCACCAGGAATTCTGATCTCTGCGCCGTCCTCCGGTACCGGCAAAACCACCGTGATGCTGGGCCTGCTGCGCGCACTGGCCGAGGACGGCCTTAAGGTGCAACCGTTCAAAAGCGGACCGGACTATATCGACCCGGCCTTTCATCGGGCCGCCGCCGGGCGGGCGTCGTTCAATCTGGACAGCTGGGCAATGGCCGAACCCTTGCTGGGTGCGATTTCTTCGCAAGCTGAGGGCGCAGACATTGTGGTGGCCGAAGGCTCGATGGGGTTGTTTGACGGCGTGGCCAAGCCGGGGGAACTGGGCCATGGGTCCAGCGCCGAAACCGCCCAGCGCATGGGCTGGCCGGTGGTTCTGGTGCTGGATGTCGGCGGTCAGGCGCAATCTGCGGCGGCGACGGCACTGGGGTTCCGGATGTACAATCCCGACCTGCCCTTTGCAGGGGTGATCCTGAACCGTTGTGCCAGCCCCCGTCACGAGCGCCTGACCCGATTGGGGATGGAGCGCGCGGGCCTCCCCGTTCTGGGCGTGTTGCCCCGGCGCGGAGATTTGACCCTGCCCGAGCGGCATCTTGGCCTGATTCAAGCAGTCGAGCACCCCGATCTGGAAAGCGCGATTGCCGGATATGCCGCGTTCCTGCGCGAGCATGTGGATCTTGACGCAATCAAGGCAGCGGCTTCCTCAGGCCCCAAGGAGCCATCGTCAGCCGCGCTGCCGCGGCCTCCGGCCCAGCGGATCTCACTGGCCCGGGACGCCGCTTTTTCGTTCACCTATCCGCATTTGCTGGAGGGCTGGCATGCGGCTGGGGCGGCAATCTTGCCGTTTTCACCACTGGCCGATGAAGCCCCAGCAGCAGATGCCGATCTTGTTTGGTTGCCGGGCGGTTATCCCGAACTGCACGCTGGCACTCTGGCTGCCGCCAATACCTTCCTGACCGGCCTGCGCAAGCACGCGGAGACAAAACCCGTACATGGCGAGTGCGGAGGATATATGGCGCTGGGTGAGGCACTGATCGACAAGGAAGGTGTCCGGCATCAGATGGCGGGCCTGCTTGGGCTTGTGACGTCCTACGAAAAGCGCAAGTTCAACCTCGGGTATCGAAAGGCGCAATTGCTGGCCCCCATGCCGGGTTACGCAACTGACATGACATTGCGCGGTCACGAGTTCCACTATTCGTCCATCGTGGAACAACCGGATGCGCCTTTGGCCCGTGTATTTGATGCCGAAGGCGTTGAAGGCCCACAAACAGGTTCGGTACGTGGCAATGTAACCGGAACATTCTTTCACCTGATCGCAGAGGCACAGGCATGAGCGGTTTTGTTTCGTTCATTGGATCTGGACCGGGTGATCCGGAACTGCTGACGCTCAAGGCTGTTGACCGGATGCAAAAGGCGGATGCTGTGCTGTTTGACGACCTCAGCAGCGGACCGATCCTGAGCCATGCTCATGAGGACGCCGATCTGGTGGGCGTTGGAAAACGCGCCGGGCGCCCGTCGCCCAAGCAGGACCACGTGAGCCGATTGCTGGTGGATTATGCCAAGACCGGCGCCCGCGTGGTGCGTTTGAAATCCGGTGACGGCGGGCTGTTCGGACGGCTGGAAGAAGAGCTGGTGGCGCTGCGCGAGGCTGGAATCGAGTACGAGATCATCCCGGGGATCCCTTCGGCCGTGGCAGCTGCCGCAGCGGCGGGCATTCCGCTAACCCGGCGCCTGACGGCAAGACGCGTGCAGTTCGTCACAGGCCACGACGTCAGCGGCAAGCTGCCCGACGATCTGAATCTGGCTGCCCTCTCCGATCCGGATGCCACAACCGTTGTCTTCATGGGCAAACGCACATTCCCCCTATTGGCCAGCACCTTGCACGAACACGGTCTGCCTTTGGACACACCGGCACTGATGGCCGAGTCCGTCTCGACGCCGGATCAGTCTTTGCAGCGATCCACAGTTGGCGGGCTGGCTGAGAAGCTGGCAGATGAAATCGGAACGGCCCCGGCGCTGATCCTCTATGGGCCACTGGCAGAGTTCGATGATGTATGACCTGACGCTGATCGGTATTGGCACCGGCAACCCGGACCATGTGACGTTTCAAGGTGCGCAGGCCATTCGGAATGCGGACGTGATCCTGATCCCGCGAAAGGGTGAGAACAAGGCCGATCTGGCCGGGTTGCGCGAAGAGATCATCACGCAGGTCACCGACACACCGCCAAAGATCGCATATTTCGATATTCCCAAGCGGCGCGCTGACGATGGGTACCTGCGGGGCGTTGACGAATGGCATGACGCGATTGCCGTGCGTTGGCACGAGGCGATCTCGGCCCACCCTGATGCGCGCCAGTTTGCTCTGCTGATCTGGGGTGATCCGTCCCTATATGACAGCTCTCTGCGGATCGCGTCGCGGCTGGACCCACAACCAGCCACCCGAGTGATTCCCGGCATTACCGCCCTGCAGGCACTGACGGCGGCGCATGCGATACCGATCAATGATCTTGGCGCGCCTTACGTGGTCACGACCGGTCGGCGAATTCGCGATGAAGGCTGGCCAAAAGGCGTGTCAAAAGTCGCGGTAATGCTGGATGGCGAGTGTTCCTTTCAAAGCCTTGAGATGGCGGATTACGACATCTGGTGGGGCGCCTATGTTGGGATGAAGGAAGAGATCCTGATCAAAGGCTCTCTGACCGATGTGGCTGACCAGATCCTGGAAACGCGGGCGCAGGCGCGGGCGGATCACGGCTGGATCATGGATATTTATTTGCTGAAAAAGCGCACAAACTGATCCAATCGTCGCTTTTCCCCAGCGGTTTCAGCCCTGAAGGCCCACGCGATTGTGAGTGCGCTGCACTCCGGTTTCTGGCATCAACCACTCATCCCTTATGATCAGGAGCGTGCGATGAAGGCCATTTCGACCGTATTGTGTTTGCTGGCCCTGCCCGCCCTTGCGCAAGAACCGCTTTCGGGTTGGGCCGTTCATCCGACGGACAAAAGCTATGATGAGTTGGTCGCTGACACGAAGTCAGCCGTAAAAGAAAACGGCCTGATCGTGGTCACTCAGGCCGGACCGACCAAGGCCGCCGCAGCACGTGGCATCATCATTCCGGGAAATCTGGTGATCGGAGCCTTCAACAACGACTACGCCGTGCGCGTTCTGGAAACGTCAGTCAGCGCGATGATCGAAGCACCAATCCGGTTTTATGTGACCGAAAACGACGATGGAACAGCCACACTGTCCTACAAAACCCCCAGCTATGTTTTCGCGCCCTATGTGTACGAAGGCGGTGAGCCACTGCGTGATATTGCCCAGGAACTTGACACAAAGTTTCAGGCAGTGGCGGAAACCGCCGTCAAATAGTCACACTGACGTGAACCTGCTTGCGTCCGGACGCGTCCTCCGCAATCTGCAGAGTTGTGATTACTTCGGAGCATAACTGATGCAGGACGTCTCGCCCCGCGCCGCGGACCTTTTGGCGCAAAGATTGTATGAGGCCGGATGCCGCCACGCCTTTGGCATGCCAGGCGGCGAGGTTCTGACGCTGGTGGATGCACTGGAGCAGGCTGGGATTACTTTTCATCTCGCCAAGCATGAAAACGCTGCCGGTTTCATGGCTGAGGCAGTGCATCATCGTGATGGAGCGCCTGCCATTCTGGTTGCCACGCTGGGCCCTGGTGCGATGAACGGGATCAACGTGGTCGCCAACGCGTTGCAGGACCGTGTGCCGATGATCGTGCTGACGGGCTGCGTCGATGCCGATGAGGCGCTGACCTATACGCATCAGGTGATGGACCACGCGCAAGTCTATCGGTCGATCACCAAAGGTACGTTCATGCTGACCGCGCAGGGGGCGGATGTCATCGCGGACAAAGCCGTCTCGCTGGCCAATCAACCGCGCCCTGGCCCGGTGCATATCGACGTTCCTATTTCTGTTGCGGATACGCGCGTATCCGGCGTCAAAACGCGGCGTAGATCTCCGATTGCTGCCGTCGCCCCCGAAGGCAATTGCGTCGAGAAAGCCCGCCGCTGGGTCGCCGACGCTGAGCGGCCTATCGCGATTGTCGGGCTGGATGTTCTGTATGACGGATCGCGCAACATAGTTCAGGCGTTTCTGGAACACTTCGGCATCCCCTTCGTCACAACCTACAAGTCAAAGGGCGTTATTCCTGAAGATCATCCGCTGTGCCTTGGCGGAGCCGGATTGTCGCCTCTGGCCGACAAGCACCTGCTGCCATTGGTAGAACAGGCCGATCTGGTTCTGTGCCTGGGATATGACCCCATCGAAATGCGCCCCGGATGGCGCGAGATCTGGGACCCCGAGGAAAAGCGCGTCATCGATATCTCGGCCGTGGTCAATGACCATTACATGCATCAGGCCGGGCTGAATATGGTTGCGAACACGGGTCCTACTTTGGAAGCCATCGCCAAGGGCAACCCCGCGCGTGAGACATGGCCGGGCGGCGAACCCGCGCAAGCCAAAGCCGCGCTGGCGCAGGCCTTCCCGACCAACGATGAATGGGGGCCCGCCGCTATCATTGCCGAAACCCGCGCCACCCTGCCCGCTGAAACGCTGGCCACCGCCGACAGCGGCGCGCATCGCATCCTGCTGAGCCAGATGTGGGAATGTTCCGAGGAACGCGGGCTGATCCAGTCCTCGGCCCTTTGCACAATGGGCTGCGCCGTACCGATGGCAATTGGCCTGAAGCTGGCTGAACGGGACCGTCCGGTCATCAGCTTCTCGGGCGATGCAGGATTCCTGATGGTCGCCGGAGAGTTGTCAACCGCAGCCGAGATGGGCGGAAACCCGATCTTTCTGGTCTTTGTCGATGCCAGCCTTGCGCTGATTGAGCTGAAACAACGTCAACGCCAGATGGGTAATATGGGCGTAGACTTCGACCGTCATGACTTTGCAGCCATGGGGCGTGCCTTTGGCGGCAACGGGCACACGGTCCGTAACCGCGAGGAGCTGCGAGCGGCCCTGAATGAGGCCATGAACGCTGGCACATTCACTGTGATTGCCGCCGAAATCGACCGTGGAGGCTATGATGGCCGGATCTGAAGGACCGCTGAAGGGTGTCAAAGTACTGGACCTCAGCCGCATTCTGGCCGGTCCGACCTGCACGCAGTTGTTGGGCGATCTGGGCGCTAGCATCATTAAGATCGAAAACCCCGCGACCGGTGGCGATGATACCCGCCAGTGGGGCCCTCCTTATGTAAAAGACGCTGAAGGCAACAGATCCGATCTGAGCGCGTATTTCATGGCGGCCAACCGCAACAAGAAGTCCGTTGCAATCGATATCACCACGCCGGAAGGACAGTCTGAAATCAAACGCTTGGCCTCGCATGCGGACATTCTGATTGAAAACTTCAAACCCGGTGGGTTGGCGAAGTACGGCCTGGATTATGCGAGCCTGTCGCAGGAATTTCCAAGCCTCGTTTACTGCTCTATCTCTGGTTACGGCCAGACTGGGCCCAATTCGTCCAAGCCCGGCTACGACCTGATGGCGCAGGGGTATGGCGGGATCATGTCCCTGACCGGTGATCCGGATGGTTCGCCGATGAAGGTAGGTGTGGGTATCGCGGATGTGATGTGCGGGATGTACGCAAGCGTCGGCATTTTGGCCGCCCTGCGCCATCGCGATCAGACCGGCGAAGGTCAGCAGATCGATCTGGCCCTGGTAGACGCGCAGATCGCATGGCTGATCAACGAGGGGGTAAACTACCTGACCTCCGGCAACGTCCCGCAGCGGCGCGGCAACGGACACCCAAACATCGTGCCCTACGATGTCTACGAAACGGCCGACGGACATGTCATTCTGGCCGTCGGCAATGACAGTCAGTTCCGCCGTTTCTGTGAATTCATCGGCCACGCCGATCTGGCGGGTGATCCGCGATTTGCCACCAACCCTGCCCGACTGGAAAATCGTGACGCGCTGAACGCCGTGCTGCGCCCGGCCGTCAAATCACACGCTTCAGCGACGGTTATTGCCGAGCTTGAAGCCCGTAAGGTTCCCGTCGGACCAGTGCAGACATTGGATCAGGTTTTCTCCACCGATCAGGTCGATGCCCGTCAAATGCAGATCGCGATGCAGGCCGCCCCGGGCGAAGTTCAACTCATCGGAAATCCGCTGAAACTGTCACGGACGCCTGTAACATATCGTGCAGCTCCGCCCGTCTTCGGAGCAGATACACAAGCTGTATTGAACGCTGAAAACCCCTTTGACGATTGAAACACTCTGCCTGTTTCGGCGGCATGTTGCTGAAACATGCCCTTGAATCGGCGGTTTTTTTCAATTTTTGCCCACACGGCATTTCACCAATTCGAGAGCAGAGCCGATACTGATACGACGCTGTCGGAGTCTCTGCTACATCATTTGTTGTAGAAATTCTCGATTGGATCGGAACATGAACATGAAGCAAGACGTTTTCGGACAGATGAACACCCTGAGCCATCCGGCAAGCGTCGAAGCGTGGGATGGTGTTCTGCTTGGGTTCATGGCCCATGCCGCCGTTACGCCGCAGCATCTTGGCACAGTTCTTGAGCTTGAGCCCGATTTTGCCCTGGGCCATGCGATCAAAGGCCTGTTCATGGTTCTGCTGGGCCGTCGCGAGATGATGCCAGTCGCAGTCGAAGCCCTTGCCGCCGCCAATAGCGCTATGGAGCGTCAGCCGGTCTCGGCGCGCGAACGGCTTTATGTCGAAGCGTTGGGTCTGTATCTGGCCGACCTGCCCACGCAAGCCATTCAGAAATTCGAAGAGATCCTGCGCGCCCACCCGCAGGACACGCTGGCCATGAAGCTCAGCCATGCGACACGCTTTGTGCTGGGCGACCCGCACGGGATGCGCCGGTCGATCGAACGCGTTCTGCCTGCTTATGAACCTGATCATGCGGGTCGCGGCTATTTGCTGGGCTGTCATTCCTTCGCGCTGGAAGAAACCGGCGCTTACGAAAAGGCCGAGATCGCGGGCCGTCAGGCGTTGTGGATGGTGTCCGACGATGCCTGGGGTCTGCACGCCGTAGCACACGTGCATGAGATGACAGGCAACGCGCAATTGGGCCTTGATTGGCTGGCCGGGCGCGAAGAGGCTTGGACCCATTGCAACAACTTCCGCTATCACGTCTGGTGGCACAAGGCGCTGATGCATCTGGATCTGGGTCAGGTCGATCAGGTGATGGAGTTGTACGACAACTATATCCGTCAGGACAAAACCGACGACTACCGTGATATCTCGAACGCAACCTCGCTGCTGTCGCGGCTTGAGCTTGAGGGCGTCGAAGTCGGAAACCGCTGGGAAGAACTGGCTGATCTCAGCGCCGCGCGAACCGAAGATGGCTGCCTGATCTTTGCCGATCTTCACTATCTTCTGGCGCTGACCGGTGACAGCCGCACGGATGCAACCGGTAAAATGTTGCAACGTATTCAGAAAGATGCGCAACGTAATCAGGGGGATACCCCGATCCGCATGTCCGATCCAGGCATTGCCGCGGCCAAGGGCCTTGAGGCCTTCGGCGAAGGCCTGTACGGCGACGCCTTCGACTTTTTGTCGAATGCCCGAGCAGGTATGCAATTGGCAGGTGGAAGCCACGCCCAACGTGATGTTTTCGAGCGCATCACAATTGATTCCGGCCTGCGTGCCGGCCGTCTGGATGCTGTCGAGCGCATCCTGGACGATCGCCGCGCCAAAAGGGCCGGGGGCGAAGACAATTACGCTCTTGCGCGCCGCGCATTGATCGACGCAGCACGTGACAACGGAGACGCACAAAGCGTCCCGGCTGAATAACAAAAACAAGACCAAGAAGGACAGAACTCGTATGGCGACAGTTTCGCCCGCTTCTGATTTTGCGCCGGTGGCTGCCTCTGTGGCGGCCCCTGCCCGCACGCGCGACCCGCGACTGGATTTCTATCGCGGTATCGCGATGTTCATCATCCTGATCGCGCATATCCCGAACGACCCCTGGGCCAAGTGGATTCCTGCCCGGTTCGGGTTCTCGGACGCGACTGAGATTTTCGTGTTCTGTTCGGGCATGGCCTCGGCGATCGCCTTTGGCGGAGCCTTCCTGCGCAAGGGCTGGTGGATGGGCACCGCCCGCGTGTCGTTCCGTATCTGGCAGGTTTACTGGGCGCATATCGCGCTGTTCTTCTTTGTCGCCATGTCGATGGCCGCGCTGGATCAGAGCGGGTTGTTCGAGAAAAGCTATATCTCCTCCCTGAACCTCCAACATTTCTTCAACGATCCGGCCCCTCAGATCGTCGGGCTGTTCACGCTGACCTATGTGCCGAACTACTTTGACATCCTGCCGATGTATCTGGTGGTTCTGGCGATGATGCCGCTGTTCATGGGTTTGTCGAGGATCGGCTTCTGGGCCGTTGCACTAGCATCCGTCGCGATTTGGTTGGTCGCACAATTCGATGTTTTGGACCTACCGGCCGAGCCATGGTCAGAGCGTCAATGGTTCTTCAACCCCTTCGGCTGGCAACTGCTGTTCTTCACTGGCTTTGCCTTCATGCGAGGTTGGATTCCAGCGCCCCCGGTGTCGAAAACACTGATCTGGGCCGCAGCTTTGTTCCTGATTTTCTCGATGCCGTTCGGGTCGTGGAAAGTGTTCACATGGATCAACGCCGCAGCCCCTGATCTGGCGGATGAGATCCGCAAAGTCTGGCCCGTGACGAAAGAGTTCCGCGACAAGACCGATTTCGGCCTGTTCCGCTATCTTCACTTCCTGTCGCTGGCCTATCTGGGCTGGGTCGTGGCGGGTGAACACGGCCACCGGCTGATCGCCACCGGTCACGGAATGGCAGCCAAAATCTGGCAGATCCTGCTGACCGTGATCACCAAAGTCGGGCAGCAATCACTGGCAGTATTCGTTTTTTCGATGGCAGCAGCACGACTTATCGGCGTCGGACTGGATCTGAGTGGGCGGGATGTTGCCAGTGTTTTCGTCGCCAACATGATTGGCTTTGCGATGATCATCGGCGTGGCATACATGGCCGCTTGGTTTAAGTCACAACCTTGGAAGTCTAAGAAATGAATTTTACACGTCGCGCATTTTTGGCCTCGACTTCGGCGCTTGCCTTCGCGCCGGCCACATTTGCCACCGGTGGGGAAACCCCGTTTGACCGCAACGACGTCATAGCGCTGGCTCGTGAACTGGCCAGCCAACCCTACGCCGAACGCGATATGGTTCCGCAGGAATGGCAGGACCTGACATATCAGCAATACCGCTCGATCCGGTTCCGGCTGGACCGAGCGCTTTGGTACGAAACTGAGACGCCTTTTAATGTCGATTTCTTTACCCCGGGTCTGTACTTCCCGCGCGCGGTCAAAGTGTCGACGGTTGAGAACGGCATGGCGACCCCGGTCGCTTTCGACTTGGCGATGTTCGACAAGTCCGAAGAGGTCCCGGAACTACCCATCGACGACACGCTGGGCTTTTCTGGCCTGCGCCTGCGCACCGAAATGCACCGCCCCGGAAAAACCGACGAGTTCTGTGTCTGGCAAGGGGCCAGCTATTTCCGCGCCATCGGCCTGCACGAGGTTTACGGTCTGTCCGCCCGAGGTCTGGCCTTGAAGACCGGTGACCCGGATGGTGAGGAGTTCCCCGAGTTCATCCGCTTCTGGTTGGAACGTCCCAAACCCGGTCAACGCGATATGGTTGTCCATGCGTTGATGGACAGCCCGAGTGTGACAGGTGCCTACCGGTTCAACGTAACCGCGGGCGCGGATTGCGTGATGGATATCGAAGCCACGTTGTTCCCGCGCGAGGAACTGAGCCACGTGGGCATCGCCCCCGGCACGTCGATGTTCCTGTTCGATCAGACCAACCACAGCCGGTTCGACGACTTTCGCCCTGCCGTGCACGACAGCGACGGTCTGCTGATCCGCAACGGCGCCGGAGAGGTTCTGTGGCGGCCTTTGGCAAATCCGACGCGCCTGCAGATTTCCTCGTTCGTCGACACGAACCCGCGCGGTTTTGGACTGATGCAGCGGAAACGTAAATTCTCGGATTACGCGGACCTCGAGGCGAACTACCACAAACGCCCCGGCCTGTGGGTCGAGCCAGGCTCAGGTTGGGGCAAGGGCACCGTCACGCTGGTCGAGATTCCGGCGGATCAGGAAATCTATGACAATATCGTCGCCTATTGGCGGCCTATGGAGCCTTATGCCGCCGGGAGCCAGGTCGATCTGTCCTATCGCCTGATCTGGGGTGAGGAACCTCAACGCACGCCGATGCCGCGCGTGATCAATACGGCGATGGGTGAAAACACCTTCGGCGAAGGACGTCTGGCCGTTATCGATTTTGAAGAGAGCGAGTTGTTCGAAGACCCTGAGTCGATGACGATTTTCGTGGATTCTCCCCACGCCGAGACATCCGAGGGCGTTTTGCAACGCAACCCGGACACCGGCGGGCTACGGCTGGCGTTTTCATTCGAGCCCGGCGACCGCGACCATGTCGAACTGCGCGCGCAGTTGCTGAAGGATAAACAGCCGGCCTCTGAAGTCTGGCTCTACCGTTGGACCTCATGAACCGAGACCTGCATATCATGCCCCCTGAGGCGCCTTTGGCCATGCCCGCGCAGGATTTCAGCGCGGGTTTCCGGGATGCGCAGGTCCCGGACGGCAAGCGCCCTTCGACCGGCTTTTGGCGCGCGTTGGCGTTTTCGCCGGCAATGGCCGCGACCCTTGGCTTGCTTTGGGTTATGACTGATTGGTTCGATGCGGAAGGCATCAACCTGATCGAGGGCATTCTGCTGGCCCTGATCTCTTTCAACTTCTTCTGGATTTCCTTCACGGTCTGCACCGTCTTGCTGGGTATGGTGTCCTTGTCCCGGCAAGAGCGTCCGGTCCGCCAAGGGCGGTCGCAACCGCTGCGCGTGGCGCTGTTGATGCCGGTTTATAACGAAGTTCCCTGGAACGTGCTGGGCAACGCCCGAACGATGCTGGAAGATCTGCAGACGCGGGGCGGGCAGCACGACTATGCCATGTTCATCCTGTCCGACACCCGCGACCCCGAGATTGCTGCGCAGGAGCAGGCCAGTATCGAAGCGCTGCGTACAACCCTCGCACCCGGTCTTGAGCTGTATTATCGCCGCCGCGAGCAGAACACGGACCGAAAAGTCGGCAACATTGCCGATTGGGTCAGCCGTTGGGGTTCGGATTGGGATGCGATGCTGGTGCTGGACGCCGACAGTCTGATGACTGGTCGTGCCATCGCTCGCCTGACAGACGCTCTGGCGCGCGATCCGGGCGCGGGGCTGATTCAGAGCTATCCACAGCTGATCGGCGCGCAATCGGTTTTCGCCCGGATGCAGCAATTCGCCAATGGCGTCTACGGAATCGCATTTGCCGAAGGTCTTGCGCGTTGGTGCGGACAGGAAGGCAACTATTGGGGCCACAACGCGATTATCCGCACCAAGGCTTTCGCCAATTGTGCAGGCCTGCCAAAACTGCGGGCGCTGAATGGTCAGGAAAAACTGATCATGAGCCACGATTTTGTCGAGGCCGGCCTTTTGCGTCGAGCCGGATGGGCCGTGCGGTTTCTGCCCCGTATTCGCGGATCTTATGAAGAAACGCCGCCAACACTCATCGACCACGCACTGCGTGACCGGCGCTGGTGTCAGGGCAACCTGCAGCACCTGAAACTGTTGGGCTCTGCCGGGTTCCAGCCCGTGTCGCGGTTCCACATGTTCCACGGAGCCGTTGGCTATCTGATGTCGCCATTGTGGTTTGCGTTGCTGGTCATGTGGGCGCTGATTGGTCAGGGCGAGGATGCTTCGGTCCTGCATTACTTCAGCCCTGATAATCCAATGTTCCCGCAGTGGCCCGAGATGTCGGAAACCCGCCATGTGCTGATCATTCTGGTGATGTATGCGATGCTGCTTGCGCCAAAGGTACTGGGTGTTATGGCCCTACCGCTCAGCGGGGTGCGTTATGCCGAATTCGGTGGTGGGCGAAAGTTTGTGACTTCGTTCCTGACCGAAGTGCTTCTGTCAATTCTGTACGCCCCCATCCTGATGGTGCAGCAGGTGATCGCCGTATTCCGTACCGCGCTTGGAATCCAAAAGGGCTGGTCTCCGCAAGCTCGGGATGGCGGCAGCTACAGCCTGCGCACGTTGATCCTCTGCCACTCGGTTGAGACCATCAGCGGCATCGCACTAAGCGTTGGCATTCTGTCCGGCCTTGTTTCTATCTGGTTGGCGCCGATCGCCATCAGCCTTGCGCTGGCGATTCCCCTGTCCGCGCTTAGCGGTGTCTCGGCCGGTGCTGCGCGCCGCATGGTCGGCATGAAAGAGGACTTTCAGGAACCTGCCATTACGCGCTCGGCCCGTCGCTACCGGGATGAGTTGAAGACCGTGATCGAGGGTAAAGGCATCATGACCCCTGCCGAGTGATCACCCGCCCGGCAGGCCCTCGTACCAATCGACCATCATGTCGGCCCAGCCTTTGGGCACATTGTGACCGCCGGGGAACAGCGCGAATTCCAGAGCGCTGCCTTCGGCGCATGTGGTCCACTTGCGGCGCATGAACTGACCCGTGGTGCTGAACCCGGTGGGCTTAGTGTCGACGCATTCATTGGCCTCGCGCCAAATCTCCAGACCTGCGAAAATATCGCCCTGATGGAACCGCCCTCCTCCCAACAGCCTTCCTTCCAGCGGAACAACATTGTCTGTCCAGCCATGAGTGTGGAACAGGCGCACCGGGCCGTCGCATGTCTCGGGATCCGGTCGCCAGAACCCGCCTGACACTGGCACATAAGCCGAGAAAGTACCCGGCGCGGCACAGGCAAGGTAATAAACCATAAAGGCCCCTGCCGAGAAGCCGCCCAGAACGACCCGATCCGTATCAACACCAAACCGATCCGCGGCGTCTTGCACAGCCTCAGTCAAAAAGGCCGCTTCATCGCGCCCTTCCCACCCTGGGAAGAAGTTCCAGCTTTGCCGCCCGTTGCGTTCTGAACCCTCTGGCGCCATCACGGCATAGCCGCGTGCCAGCAACGGCTCGACCATACCGCGGTTCTTCAATGTCCCCGTAGCAGTCCCGCCATAACCGTGCAGAAACACAACCAGCGGCGGGTTTTCATCCTCGGGCAATTCGATGTGATACCCGCCCGAGGCGATCTCGCACATGCCATCCTGATCGGCACAGGCGGCAAGCCCCGCCTGCCCTATCAACGTCAGGCCAGCTGCCAGCGTCAATTCCCGGATCATCCTGCACTCCTGTCGTAGTTATTGACCGGTAATCCGGCACGCACCCAACCCGGCCCGGCGGCCGAACCCAACATACCTTCTGGTACATCAATGATGTTTGTAAAACCTGCCTCGGTCAGTCTGTTGCTTAGCCGAGCCGAGCGGACGCCCCGAGCGCAAATCAATGCGATCGCCGTACCTTTGTCGCCCTGAGAAAGCTGTGTCAGCGCAGGGATAAAATCCTCGCGGCGCATGTCCAGAAAATGAGCACCCTCCCCGATCCCGGTCGCCTGCCATTCCTTGGGAGTTCGTATGTCCAACAACAATATGTCCCCAGAAACGGCCTTCTTGTGCGCGGCCTGAACACTCAGCTGTTTGCCGGCGTAGTCAGGAGGGATCAGGCGGTACTCACGTATCGCAAATCCGGCCGCTACTGCGGCAGAGCCTCCGATCAAGATCCACCTGCGGGATCGGTTTGCGTTTAGGGCCACGTGACACCCTCCTGACCTGACAGAATGGTTCTATCACACCGTAATATTCGAATCCGCGCCGAATTTGCCCCCGCGGATCAAGTTCACGTCATTATTTTCGTCAGAAAACACTGTTGTCTGACTGTGATAGTGCGCGACAATTAAATTGTAATAGCTGGACAGTAAGAAAATTATCCGTACAAAATCAGTACCACTTGACCGCCAAGAACGGAGTATCGCACTTGTCCCTATTCCTAATCGCGGCCCTTCCTTTTCTCGGCGCTGTTTTCCCAGCCCTTCTGATCAGGGCAGGACGAAATGCAGCCGCTTCGGCGGCAGGTTTGACCAGTTTTCTCGCTCTGGCAGGTCTGTTGATCCACATCCCTTCGGTCATGCGCGGAGACGTTGTGACAGCCCGGTTCGACTGGATCCCGGGGTTGGGGCTCAACGCAAATTTCATGCTGGACGGGCTTGGGTTTCTCTTTGCCGGTCTGATCCTGGGTATCGGATTGTTAATCATCCTGTATGCGCGGTTCTACCTGTCTCGCGAAGACCCAATGGGGCAGTTCTATACCTATCTGTTGCTGTTTCAAGGCGCGATGGTCGGGATCGTTCTATCGGACAACATATTGCTTTTGCTCATCTTTTGGGAACTCACATCACTCAGCTCATTTCTGCTGATCGGATATTGGAAACACCTGCCCGAAGGGCGCCAAGGCGCCCGGATGGCGCTGGCGGTGACAGGTTCCGGCGGATTGGCCATGATCGCCGGGATGCTGATCCTCGGCAATATAGTCGGGTCATATGACCTGAGTGTTATTCTGCAGAACAAGGAACTCATTCAAGGATCGCCCTACTACCTGCCCGCACTGATCCTGATCCTGCTAGGCTGTTTCACCAAGTCGGCCCAGTTCCCGTTCCATTTCTGGTTGCCCCATGCCATGGCGGCACCGACGCCAGTTTCGGCCTACCTGCACTCGGCCACGATGGTGAAGGCGGGGCTGTTCCTGATGGCCCGCATGTGGCCCGTATTGGCGGGCACGGACGCCTGGTTCTATATAGTAGCCACAACTGGACTGATCACCATGCTCATCGGTGCAGTGATCGCTTTGTACAAGGATGACCTGAAAGCCCTGCTGGCGTTTTCGACCGTGTCGCATCTTGGGCTGGTCACCATGTTGCTGGGCTTTGGCACAAAGATCGCCGCTGTTGCCGCGATCTTCCACATCATCAACCACGCGACTTTCAAATGTGCGTTGTTCATGACTGCCGGGATCGTGGATCACGAGACAGGCACGCGCGACATCAAGCGACTGGGCGGGCTGCGCCACCTGATGCCGATCACCTTTACAATTGGCACCATCGCTGCGCTGTCGATGGCCGGCATTCCGCCGCTGAACGGGTTCCTGTCCAAGGAAATGATGCTGGAGGAAACCGTTCACACCACCTGGCTGAACTCCCACTATCTGGTGCCTGGCCTGGCACTGCTGGCGGCGCTGTTTTCGGCGGCCTACTCTTTCCGTTTTATCAGCCACGTTTTCCTGGGCCCCGAGCGCCACGACTATCCGGCGCACCCGCATGACCCGCCAGTCGGGTTGTGGCTGGCCCCCGCCTTCCTTGTGGTACTCGTGGTGCTGATCGGGCTGTATTCGAACGCCATTGTCGGGCCGCTGGTTGCCGTCGTTTCCAGTGCGGTAATCGGGGGTGAGAAGCTGCCCTACTACTCACTGAAACTGTGGCACGGTTTGACACCAGCGCTTTACATGTCGGCAGTGGCGACACTTGGCGGTCTGTTCCTGCTGAGCCTGCACCGGCACGAAGAGAAGGTGTGGAATGCACTCCCACGCCCCGAGGCCAAGGTGATCTTTGACGCGGTAATCGGCGTGCTGACAAAACTCAGCCGGTTGATCACCGACACTTTGCACAACGGCGTTCTCAGCCGCTATGCGATTATCATGATCGGCTTTACCCTCGCGCTGGGATACTATGCTTATACGACCGGCACGATCGGCCCCGAGACCCGCGAGCCGTTGCCGATCCAGACCATCCCTGTCATCGGGTGGATCTGCCTGGTGGGCGCAACGCTGGCGATCATGTGGTTCCACCGCAACCGCTTGCTGTCGCTGGTGCTGATCGGCGTGGTCGGCCTGATCGTTTCGATGGCATTCAACTACCTTTCAGCTCCGGATCTGGCGCTGACACAGATCTCGGTCGAAGTGGTGACGATGATCCTGCTGCTGTTGTCGCTGAACTTCCTGCCCACGGACACCCCGTGGGACAGCAGCGCCGCGCGACGCTGGCGGGATGCTGCGATCTCGGTCGTGGCTGGGATTGGTTCGGGCGCGCTGGTCTATGCGATACTGCTGCGGGACTTTGCCTTTCCGACAATTTCAGACTTTCATCTGGCGAACTCGTATGAAGGCGGTGGCGGCACCAACGTGGTCAACGTGATTCTGGTGGACTTCCGGGGTTTTGATACCTTTGGCGAGATCATTGTTCTGGGTATCGCCGCGCTGGTTATCTTTGCCCTGACCGAAGCTGTTCTGAGCACCAATGTCCGCAGCTACCTGCTGAACCGGAAACCGCATTGGCCGCAATCGGGGGACTCGCACCCGCTGATGATGGTGGTCGTGACACGGATGATGATGCCCATCGCCCTGATGGTCGGGGCCTACATCTTTTTCCGCGGCCACAACCAGCCCGGAGGCGGTTTCATCGCCGGTCTGGTCGTCGCGATCGCGTTCCTGATGCAGTACATGGCCAGTGGCTATACCTGGGCTATCGAACGCCAGCGGTTTTACTATCACGGCTCCATCGGCTGGGGCGTCCTGATTGCTGCGGCCACCGGTCTGGGCGCCTGGTTCAACGAGCGCCCATTCCTGACCAGCGACTATGGCTACATCAATTGGCCACCTTTGGAAGAATTCGAATGGGCCACGGCCATCCTGTTCGATACAGGCGTCTTCCTGGCCGTTCTGGGTGCGGTGATGCTGGCGCTCGACAGCTTGTCACGCTTTGCCTGGCAGCCGGGCATGGCGCAGGAATTCCCGATGGATATCAACCCGCTGCGGGATGATCCGCCGGAAGAAGAACAACAAAAGGAGCAGGCCTGATGGAAGCGCTTGTAGCCTCTGCCGTTGGCGTCATGACTGCTGCCGGGATTTTCCTGATTCTGCGCCGCCGTACCTTTCCTGTCATTCTGGGTCTGTCCCTGATCACCTATGCAGTGAACGTGTTCCTGTTCGCGACCGGGCGGCTGGCGCTGGACGCGCCAGCGGTTCTGAACAAGTACAAAGAGGTGCCCTACACCGATCCGCTGCCACAGGCGCTGGTGCTGACGGCCATCGTGATCTCATTCGGGATGACGGCGGTGATCGTGATGATCGCGCTCAGCGCGTACCTGTCCTCGAAGGATGACCACATTGACATGACCGCACAGGACAGCGTGGACGCGCCGGGAGAAGACGCATGAACCATTGGATCGTTGCGCCGATCGTCCTGCCCGCGATCCTGGCCCCGTTTATCATCATGGTACTGCGGTACCATCTGGACTTGCAGCGCATCTTCTCGGTCGCAGGTGTCGTTGGCCTATTGGGCATTGCCCTGACCATCACGGCGCAAGCTGCGGGTGGAGACATTCAGGTCTATGAGCTGGGCAACTGGCCCGCGCCCTTCGGCATCGTTCTGGTGCTGGACCGCCTGTCGGCCATGATGGTTTTGCTGACCGCCCTGCTGGCCCTGCCGATCGTTCTTTATGCCATTGCCTCTGGCTGGGATGACCGGGGCAAACATTTCCATGCCCTGTTTCACTTTCAGCTTATGGGCGTCTGCGGGGCATTCCTGACCGGCGACGCTTTCAACCTGTTTGTTTTCTTCGAGGTTTTGCTGATCGCCTCGTACGGTCTGATGACCCACGGGGGCGGGTCGGTTCGGCTCAAAGCGGGCGTTCAGTACGTAGCCTATAACCTTCTTGGCTCAACGCTGTTCCTGTTTGCGCTGGGCACGCTCTACGGCGTGACCGGAACGTTGAACATGGCCGACATGGCGCTGCGGGTGGCCGAATTACCAGCAGAGGACACCGCGCTGTTGCGCGTTGGTGCGGTACTATTGCTGTTGGTATTCTGCATCAAGGCCGCCGTTTTGCCGTTACATTTCTGGCTGCCGGCCAGTTATGCTAATGCGCCTTTGCCCGTGGGAGCCTTGTTCGCAATCATGACCAAAGTCGGCGCGTATTCGATCCTGCGGATGTATACGCTTGGCTTCGGCCCCGAGGTCGAAGCAACGCAGGGTCTGGTCGGGACATGGCTGCAACCAGCTGCAATGCTGACTCTGGCCATTGGTGCGATTGGCATTCTCGGCGCGCAACATATCGCGCGAATGGTGGCCTTCTGCGCGATCACCTCGATGGGAACACTGCTGATTGCCATTTCGCTGTTCACCGAGACGGCTACCGCTGCGGCGCTGTACTATGTCTATCACTCGACACTTGCCACGGCCCTTATGTTCCTTGTGGCCGATCTGGTAATGGAGCGCCGAGGCGGCGCCATCACCCCAACAGCGCCCATGCCGCAAAGCGGTCTGATCTCAGCCCTGTTTTTTGTCGGCGCAATTGCCCTGGCCGGGATGCCACCGCTGTCAGGTTTCATCGGTAAGCTGTTGGTACTGGACGCTGCGCGCGACGCGCCGGATGCAAACGCCATCTGGGCCGTGATCCTAATCGGGTCGTTCATCACCATCGTCGGCCTTGCCCGTGCCGGCTCTCTAATCTTCTGGAAAAGCCACGACGCCCAACACAACACGGAAATGGACCCGGAAAACGATGAGGAAGTCGCGGCCGCACCCGCGCCCGAGCCCAACCCGGGCCTGACGTTCACCGCCGTATTCGCAATGGCCATGGGCCTTGTCCTGCTGACACTGTTTGCGGGGCCAGCTCTGGAGTATACCAGTAAAACAGCCGAGCAACTGTTCTCGCCCGAAGACTACATCTCGGCCGTATTGGGAGGCGACGCATGATCAGACTTCTGCACCGGATTTTCCCGCACCCGCACCTGACGTTCCTGTTGACGGTGGTCTGGGTGTTGCTGGCCAACAACCTGACACTGAACTCGGTGGTCTTCGGCCTGATCCTTGGAATTATCATCCCGTTCATCACTCAGCCCTACTGGCCTGATCGGCCAAAACTGCGCAACTGGCCCATGGTGGTCGAGTACATTCTGGTCGTGCTGTGGGATATCGTGATCGCCAATATCACAGTAGCCAGGATCATCCTGTTCAAACGCGACGCGGATCGCCAGCCCAACTGGATCTGTGTCCCGCTGGAGTTGCGTACGCCCGAGGCGATCACAGTGTTGGCAGGCACTATTACCATGACCCCTGGCACGGTCAGCAGCGATCTGTCCGCACAGGGGCATAACCTGCTGGTGCACTGCCTCGACGCGCCCGATCCTGACGCGGTACGCGATCAGATCAAACACCGCTACGAACGCCGCCTGAAGGAGATTTTCGAATGATCGAATTTGCAATCTGGTTTGCGTTTGCCTGTTTCGGAGCGGCGATCATGATGTGCCTCTGGCGGATCATCACCGCAGACGGCGTCGGCACCCGCGTTCTGGCCCTGGATACGATGGTCATCAACACGATCGCCCTGATGATCCTTTATGGCCTCAACCTGGGAACCGAGATTTTCTTCGAATCCGCCATGATCATCGCCATGCTGGGCTTTGTCTCAACCGTTGCCTATGCGCGCTTCATGTTGCGCGGCAATATTATCGAGTGAGGGCAGCATGGGTTACATCTTCGAATTTCTGATCGCCTTCTTCCTGATCGTGTCTGGAATCTTTGGCTTTGTCGGGTCTTACGGCATGATCAAGCTAAAAGATCCCATGTCCCGCCTGCACGCGCCCACCAAGGCGACGACACTGGGCGTTGGCGGCGTCTTGCTGGCGTCGATCTGCCATTCGGTCCTGATTGAGCAGCACGTTTCCTTGCATGAGCTGCTGATCACCCTGTTCCTTTTCCTGACAGCCCCGATCACGGCCCTGTTCATTGCCAAGTGGCACATTCATCGCCATGAAAAGCCCAGCGATCTGCCGGACGCGGGCGAAGATGAGCTTTGGGCCACCCACGCGGTCGAGCAGGTCGAAGACGTCCCTGACCATAGTAAGACCTGAGTTTCATGCATCACCCACCGCTGCCCCTGACCCGCGATCTGGTTCTCATTGGCGGCGGCCACACCCATGCGCTGTTGTTACGCAAGTGGGGCATGAACCCGTTACCCGGTGCGCGGGTGACGGCAATCAACCCCGGCCCCACAGCGCCTTATTCGGGGATGCTGCCTGGCTTTGTCGCCGGGCACTATGATCGCTGGGAACTGGATATCGATCTGGTCAAACTGGCCCGCTTCGCCGGCGCACGGGTTATTCTCGGCTCGGTTGAAGGCATCGACAAAGACGGGCGGCAGGTTCATGTGTGCGGTCGCCCGCCCGTGGCCTTTGATGTCGCCTCGGTCAATGTGGGGATCACGTCGGACATGCCCGCCCTACCCGGTTTTTCCGAACATGCGGTTCCGGCCAAGCCGCTAGGACCGTTTGCCGCAAGATGGGCCGACTACTTGAATAGAACAGGTCCCGCATCCGTCGCGGTTATTGGTGGCGGTGTCGCCGGGGCAGAACTGGTCATGGCCATGGCTTACGCGCTACGCAAAAAGAACCGCGCGGCGCAGTTGACCCTGATCGACAATGCTGAGGCGCTTACGGCGACAAAGCCCAAATCGGCTGCAACAATTCGCAAGGCGATGAGCGATCTGGGAATTGAAGTGATCGAACAGGCAACGATTTCGCATATCACGGCAAACCATGTGGTGCTGCAGGATGGACGTCAGATTGCGGCCGATTTCGTGACTGGAGCAGCCGGTGCAAAGCCCTATGGCTGGATCGCCAATACCGGGCTAGAGCTGAAAGACGGGTTCATCCGCGTGGACGCTCATCTGCAGTCCAGCGATCCGGCGATTTTCGCGGCAGGAGACTGCGCGCATCTCAGCGAAAATCCACGCCCAAAAGCCGGGGTCTACGCGGTGCGAGAAGCCCCTGTTCTGTTCGACAACCTGCGCGTCGCATTGGGTGCCGGAACACTGCGGCGCTACGAACCGCAAAAGGATTACCTGAAGCTGATTTCGTTGGGCGGCAAATCAGCGCTGGCCGAACGGCTTGGCACCTCATTCAGCGGGCCGTTGATGTGGAAGTGGAAAAACCACATCGATCAGAGCTTTATGAACAAGTTCCGCGATCTGCCTCAAATGAAGGCGCCGGCACTGCCGCGCCACCACGCGGCCGGTATGAAGGAAGCGTTAGGCGAAAAACCCATGTGTGGCGGCTGTGGCGCAAAGGTCGGGCGCGGCGCGCTACAAACGGTTCTCAGCGAATTGCCCGCCCCCACGCGTTCCGACGTCACGCCGTTGCCCGGCGATGATGCAGCCCTGTTGAACATAGGTAACGCGCGGCAGGTCATGACATCAGATCATCTGCGCGGCTTCATCCACGACCCTGTCCTGATGACCCGCATCGCAGCCGTTCACGCTCTGGGTGATATCTGGGCGATGGGTGCGCACCCTCAAGCAGCCACTGCAACCGTAATCCTGCCGCGAATGTCTCCCGCCCTTCAGCGTCGGACGATGGCCGAGATCATGTCCACTGCAAACGAAGTTATACGTCAGGCCGGGGCCGAAATAGTCGGCGGGCACAGCTCGATGGGCGACGAAATGACCATCGGTTTTACCCTGACCGGTCTGTGCGAAACAGACCCGATCACTTTGTCGGGCGCGCAACCGGGCGACGCGCTGATCTTGACCAAACCTTTGGGCAGCGGCGTCGTGATGGCAGGTGAGATGGCGGGTGTAGCCGAGGGTAAATGGGTGGCCTCGGCTTTGAAACAGATGGTTTGCCCACAAGGAGCAGCTTCCGAGTTGTTGGTGGGCGCGAACGCGATGACAGACGTTACAGGTTTCGGGTTGGCGGGACATCTGCTGGGCATGTCCGAGGCCTCGGGTTGCGGGGCTTCACTCAATTTGGGCGCTGTTCCCGTAATGGCCGGTGCGCTAGAGCTGAGCGCGAAAGGTGTCCGTTCAACCCTGTTTGAGGACAACCGCGCTATCGCACCTGAATTGCCGACAGGTGGCAAAGCGGACTTGCTATACGATCCGCAAACTGCTGGTGGCCTTCTGGCCGCAGTTCCGGCAGACCAGGCGAACGCGGTGTGCGAAGCGCTTCGAAAAGCTGGATACTCAGCTGTGATCATCGGACAGATGACCGACGCACCTGGGCTGAGCCTTCAAAGCTGATCCAGAACGCTTTGGATTCGGGATGCCGTCTCGTTCAAGCCAGTCTTATCCAGCGCGGGCGCATCGATCTGCGCGATTACGTCCGTGCGACGGCCGCGGCTGGATTTGGCATACGCCGGATCATAGTGCTGCTCGATAAGGGCTTGTGTCAGCGCCCGCTTATCTCCGGCGTCGATCAAGTCCAGCCAATTATCCACGACCTCATGACCGCGGTGAAAGCGCAAAGGAGAAAGACGGTCGCGCAGACGATCCTGGTCTGAGAGGATATCGTCATAGGCCGACGCCAGATAGGCTGAGCGCGCCTGAATGGACGCTTGGATCAGAATGCGCGGCGCATTGCGGAGTGCGGTCCAAAGCGTTGGCGGCAGGATCAGAGACCCGATTTTGGACGACTCCGCCTCGACCACTACCGGGCGCGACTGGTCCAAACGGCAGAGAGCAACGGCCAGAGCGGACTCGAACGCCTTTTGGCTGGGCTGACCACCGGGCATCTCGCCCAGAAGGGACCCCCGATGATTTGCGAACCCCTCAAAGTCCAGTACCTGAACGCCGCGGTCTTTCAGGTGTGCCAAAAGTTCGGTCTTGGCTGTTCCGGTATAGCCATCCAGCGCAATCAGGCGATGCGGCAGCGGATCGTCATAGAGGTAACGATTCACCAACCGGCGATAGGTACGATACCCACCATTCACAACTTCAGCCCGCCAGCCGATCTGCTGCAGCATCCATGTGAACGATCCCGATCTTTGCCCGCCACGCCAGCAATATACCAGAGGGCGCCAGCCGCCTTCGTGGTGGGAAAGGCTGTTTTCAATGTGATTGGCCGCGTTCCGAAACACCAAAGCGGCTCCCAGCTTGCGCGCCAGAAAGGGGCTTTCTTGCACATAGATCGTACCAACGCGGGCGCGTTCTTCGTTGTCCAAAACTGGAAGGCTGATGGCGCCAGGCAGATGATCCTCGGCATATTCCGCCGGACTGCGCACGTCGATCACCGTGTCGAAGTCATGCGCATAGAGATCAGGCAGGCTGGTGAATTTCAGAACCATGTCAGAGGTCTATCCCGCGAAGCTGCGAATGGAAAGGCGGCGCTAGTCTTGGATCTGTTCGATCAGCTCTGGCCCGCTCGCCCGGTTCGAATTCACGGCTGGGTCTACGCGGTAAAAGCTCAGAACATCTTCGGCGCCCGGACGCATCAGTCGCGCGGCCCCTTTACCCGCTTCACCCAGCCACATCGGCCAGTCTTCGGACTCGAGGATTAGGGGCATGCGGTGGTGAATCGCACTTAGGTGACGGTTGGCAGAGGTCGTCACGATGGCGCAGGTTCCCTGCCGCGCGTCCTCAGGCCCCCAATCCTGCCAAACGCCGGCAAAGGCAATCGGCGCATTGTCCTGACGGAAAATGTACCACGGCAGCCGGTTGCCTTCCTCTGTCTTGGTCCATTCATAAAAACCCGTAGCAACGATCAGGCAGCGGCGTTCTCGGCACGCGACGCGAAAGGCGGGTTTCTCGGCCAGAGTTTCCGCACGCGCGTTGATCAGCAGCGGCCCGGCGTTTTCCGCCTTGTACCAATGCGGCAAAAATCCCCAGCGCAGAGGATCAAGCGTGCGACCGTTTTCACCAGCCCGAACCACATGCACCTGATTGGTCGGGCAAACGTTGAAATTCGGAACAGCAGGCAATGTGTTCGCCGGGCGTGCCGCAAACAGTTGCGCCATCGCATCGTTGGGAAGCGTAACAGCAAACCGTCCGCACATGGTTCTTGCCCCTGTTTCAAAGTCTTACAATTGATATAGCCCTCGCCGCCAGATCGGGCTCAGAGCTATTCGAACGCGTTCGGGCCACATCCGACCTTATAATAGAAAAGGCCGCGTTAAACGCGGCCTTTTGAGTTGCTTGTCAAAGCACAATTACTTTTGCTTGATGCGGCCATCGAGGTACGGCTGGTACGGCGCATTCTCTGCCAGATACTCAGCCGTGACATCAGCCAGATCGGGCCCAAAGTCATAGGCGTTCTTGTCGTCGCCTTCGAACATCTTGTAGCCGTCACCGCCGTTGCGGACGTAGTTGTTGGTCACGACCAGATAAGTCGCGGCTGGGTCAATCGGAACAAATCCGTCACCTTCAGCGACCATAACCTCCTGGATACGGCCTTCATTCGGCGCAACGCTCGGGTCCCAAGTAAAGGTCAGCCCAGCAACCTGCGGGAAGCGGCCTTTGACCTCTTCGACCTGGCTGACGCCATTTTCCAGCGCGTCGATCACGACCTGGCCGGTGATCTCAAAGGTCGAAAGCGTGTTCTGGAACGGCAGCACGGTCAGCACTTCGCCCATGGTCACTTCGCCCGGATCGATCGAGGCACGCAATCCGCCCGAGTTGGCAATTGCAATCTGAGCGCCCTGATCCGCGACCCGCGCCAGCATGGCGTCGGCCACAAGGTTGCCCATCTCGCATTCCTGTACACGGCAAACGTCACGATCGCCTTGGATCGCCGCGCCGGTGTTTGCGACGACGCGCTTTTTCATCTCTTCGATCGGCGCACCCATCTCAGCGACACGGGCAGCGATATCCGCATTGGGCTCAACCGACGCGTCCAGCAGGATTGGCTCGCCTTCTGCCGAGACCAAATTGCCATCGTCATCGAAGGTCAGAGTGATCTCTCCAAGGTACTTGGAGTAAGCATAGGCCTGAACGACCGGCACGTCGCCAACCATCGTTGGGTAAGGGCCCGCTGCGCCTTCCTGCGTGTTGGACAGAAGGGTGTGCGAATGCCCACCAATCACCAGATCCAATCCGGGAACTTTTTCTGCAATCTCAAGGTCCTTGGCCAGACCCACGTGAGTCAGCGCGATGACGATGTCGACACCTTCGGCCTTGAGCGCTTCGACATCCGCGATCAGGCTTTCGATTTCATCCTGAAACAGAACATCCTTGCCGGGGCTCGATGTATCCACCGTATCGGTGGCCAGCGCGGAAATGATACCGATCTTCTCGCCGCCGACTTCCAGAACAACATGGTTCTGAACCCGGTCTTTCAATTCCGCTGAGGAAGACAGATCAAGGTTACCCGAAATAACCGGGAAGCTGACGGCATCAATAAAGGCGGCCAGACCTTCCGGGCCGTCGTCAAATTCGTGGTTACCCACGGCCATGACATCATAGCCGATGGCTTCCATGAACTCAGCTTCGGCTGCGCCTTTGTACGTGGTGTAGAAGAGCGATCCCTGAAACGGATCACCGGCGTCCAACAGCAACACGTTTTCCCCTTCCATCGCACCACGGCGCGCGTCAACGATGGACTTTAGGCGGGCAACACCACCGAAGCATTTTCCTTCGGCCTCACCTTCGGCATCGCAGGTCGAGTCGTATTTGTTGATGGATTCGATACGGCTGTGAATGTCGTTGGTGTGCAGAATCGTCAGCTTGTACTCGGCCAGCGCCATGCCTGCGGTCAAGCTTAGCGCCGCAGCTGATGTCAAAAGACGGGTGAGCATAGTTTAACTCCCTATTGTTAATTGCGGCGATGTTGCGACGCGCAACGCCGAGAGTCAAAGGGGGAAATCCGGCTTGATTCTACCCGTGGCCCGGTGCATCACGACCCCATGCTGATTTACAAGATTTTCCGTGCCGACGAATGGGCAACGCTGCAAGCGCAAGGCGCATCAGATGGGGCACCGATTGATGTTTCCGACGGGTATGTGCATTTCTCGACGGCTGAACAGGCCGAGGAAACAGCCGCCAAGCACTTCGCTGGTGTCGAGGGGCTGACCCTGCTGGCCTGTGACGCCGACGCGATGGGTGATGACCTGAAATGGGAGGTTTCGCGGGGTGGCGCATTGTTCCCGCATCTTTACCGGCAGATCAGAATGACAGACGTCGTCTGGTCTTGCCCCTTACCCTTTGACGGAACCGCGCATCAGTTTCCGAAGGATATGAAATGACCGCCTTCATCGACCCGGAACGCGCACAGTTCGAGGCGTTTAAGGGGTTGGATCGCGACCACCCGATCGAGATGCTGAATCTGGTGAAGTTTCGGGACGAGGCCGAGTATCCCGCAGATCACGAACTTGCAGGCGCGGGTCTGACCGGCGCGCAGGCTTATGGCAGGTACGGGGCTGAGACCGCACCGATCATTGCCCGTCTGGGTGCCTCGATCCTGTGGCGCGGCGCGTTTCAGACGACGCTGATCGGACCGCAGGACGAAGTGTGGGACGAGGTCTTCATCGCCCGCTATCCCACGGCGCATGCGTTTCTGCAGATGGTGACGGACCCGGACTATCAAAAAGCCGTCGTCCACCGACAGGCGGCCGTGGCGACTTCGCGCCTTATTCGTTGTGCCCCTGCCCGGGGCGGAGAGGCTTTTGGATGAACCTGATCGAAAAACTGGGCCTGAGCGCCCTGCACCGGATGGACCCCGAGACCGCTCATGGGCTGTCTATCAAAGCACTGAAGGCCGGGCTGGCCCCAACGCCGGGGCTGGTTACGTCGTCTCGACTGCGCACGCGTGTTGCGGGACTGAACCTGCCGAACCCGGTGGGTCTGGCCGCAGGGTTTGACAAAAACGGAGAGGTTCTGGCTCCTCTGTCACAGGCCGGGTTTGGCTTTATCGAGGTGGGTGCCGTTACTCCGCGTCCACAACCTGGCAATCCCAAGCCCCGCTTGTTCCGCCTGACCGAGGACACCGCCGCCATCAACCGTTTCGGGTTCAACAACGAAGGTATGGAGGTCATGGCGCGCCGTCTGGCCGACCGTCCCAAAGACGCGGTTATCGGTCTGAATCTTGGTGCCAACAAGGACAGCGATGACCGCCCCGGCGATTTTGCCAAAGTGCTGGCCCATTGCGCCGATCATCTGGATTTCGCCACGGTTAACGTCTCATCACCGAACACAGAAAAGCTGCGCGATCTTCAGGGCAAGGCCGCTCTTGGCGCTTTGCTTGGCGGCGTGATTGAGACGCGCAACGCTTTGTCCCGACCTTTGCCGATCTTTCTGAAGATTGCCCCGGACCTGACCGAAGCCGAATTGCAGGATATCGCCGATGTGGCGCGTGAAACGGGCGTGGACGCGGTGGTTGCCACCAACACCACCCTGTCCCGCGACGGTTTGCGTAGCGTCCACAAGGATCAGGCGGGTGGACTGTCCGGTGCGCCTTTGTTCGAGAAATCGACCCGTGTTCTGGCACGTCTAAGTCAACTGACCGACGGGCAAATCCCGTTGATTGGGGTCGGTGGGATCAGCTCTGCCCAGCAGGCTTATGACAAGATTTGCGCCGGAGCCTCCGCCGTGCAGTTCTACACGGCAATGGTCTACGGTGGCATATCTTTGGCCGCTGAAATTGCACGGGGGCTGGACGAATTGCTGACTAAGGACGGATTCACATCGGTCGAACAGGCCGTTGGCAGTAAACGAGAGGATTGGCTGTGATCAAATACTGGCACAACCCGCGCTGTTCAAAATCCCGCGCCGGTCTGGCGCTGCTGGAAGAAAACGGCGCATCGGTCGAAGTTCGCAAGTATCTGGAGGACGCGCCATCCGCAGATGAGCTGCGCACAGTTCTTTCGCAGTTGGGCATTCCTGCAACCGAATTGATGCGCACCGGAGAGAAACGATTCAAGGAATTGGGCCTGACCAAAACCATGTCCGAGGATGAACTGATCAAGGCGATGGCAGCAAACCCGATCCTGATCGAGCGCCCACTGGCCATTGTCGGGGACAAGGCCGCAATCGGTCGCCCGCCGGAGAACCTGTTGGCGCTTCTTTAAGCGATCCGAGCTTCCAGCTTGGGGTAACGCCACCCCAGCGTGACCCCACGCGCGATGTTCAGGACCATCAGCGCAGCCCACAAACCATGGTTGCCGAAGGTAGGAACCAGAAGGAACAGGGCCACCACATAGATCGCAACGGTTTGGATCATCGCATTTCTCATTTCACGGGTCCAAGTCGCGCCGATGTAAATGCCATCAAGCATCCAACTGGCCACGCTGATGACTGGTGCCAGCACAATCCAGAACATGAACTCGCGCGACGCGACGCGGACTTCGGGCGAAGTTGTCATCAAATCGACAAGTGCTGGTCCTGAAGTAAAGTAGACCGCAGCCAAAACGAAAGCTCCGCCAACACCCCATTGCGATGCCATGATCGAAGCACGCCGCACTTGTGATCGGTCACGTGCCCCGACGGCGCCGCCCACCAGGGCCTCGGCAGAGAAAGCAAAGCCGTCCAGGGCAAAGGCCGTAATCTCAAGAAATTGCAGCAGCACCTGATTGGCTGCCAGATTGACGTCCCCCAAATCGGATCCGACGAACAAAAACGTCGTGAATGATCCGGTCAGCAGCACGGACCGCACCATGATGTCACCGTTTACTTGCATCATCCGGCGCAGGCGGGCGGCGTCGAAAATCCTTGGCCAATCACGCCATTGGTTTCCGCTGAACGCGTCGCGACACAGCCAAAGGCCAAGCGCCAGTCCGGTCCACTCGGCAATCAGCGTCGCGATGGCGACACCTTCAACACCCCAGCCAAGACCAAGAACGAACCAAAGGTCCAACAGGATGTTGAGCCCGTTCATCCAGACCTGCAGGACGAAAACACCGCGCGTGCGTTCTATCGCGATCAGCCACCCGGTTACGGCATAAAGGCCAATAGTCGCGGGTGCGCCCCAGATACGAATTTCAAGGTAGGACCGCGTCAGCGCTTCGACTTCGGGGCTTGCCGGCGACAGCGCGAACGCCCCCCAGAACACCCAGATTTGCGTTAAGATAAAGAACAGGCCCGCGGTCCCACCCAAAAGCAGGCCGCGCATCAACAGGGCTCCGGTTTCGGCTGTGTCCCCTGCCCCACGCGCCTGAGCTGCGAGCCCCGTGGTCCCCATGCGCAGGAACCCAAAGACCCAGTAGATCGCCGAAAGAATGACCGCGCCCATGCCAACGGCACCGATTGGGGCGGCCAGCCCCATCTGCCCGACAACGCCGGTGTCTACCGCTCCCAGAATCGGAACAGTGGCATTGGACAGAACGATCGGTGCTGCAATCTTGAGCACCCGCTTATGCGTGATGGGTGCCGAAGCGTCTTGCATCTTTCCTTACTTGTCGGCGGGTTTGGGCTGCGGCATCAGAAAATGCCCGGACGCCTGTGCGAAGAGCCGCGAATGATTGTCCTGCCATGCCTCAACACGCACCGAAGCATAACGCCGCCCGGCCCGGCTTATGAATGCCCTGGCGTAGGCATCACGCGGCAAACCCGACCTCAGATAGTCAACTGTGAAATCGACCGTCTTAGGAAAACGCACGGTTTCATAGCCAGCGATGTCGCTGGCTTCCAGCTCACCGCTCTCAATCTTAGGAAGGAAAAAATCCCAGCTCAGCGTGATGACGGCTGTGACCTCGAGAAAGGCCGCTGTTACCCCGCCGTGCAGCGCAGGCAACAAGGGGTTCCCGATCAGCTTTTCGTCGAAGTTCAAAACGCCGGTCAATTCATCACCCCGACGGTCAAAGCCGATATCGAGGAACCGAATGTACGGCACGCCTTCGACAATCGCATTCAACGCTGCATCTCGGCGCTGTTTGACGACCTGAACGGGCTCGGGACGAGGACGCGCCATCACAAACCCTCCACAGTGAATGAACCCGCAGCGGTCGCCACCGGAAGGCCCTCATCTTCGTCCATCGCCGTGGCACGGACGAAAGCGACATTCCGCGTGATGTGATAGCAGGTCGCGTGCGTCGTGATGGTCTGCCCCGGTGTCGCAGCCCGCATATAGTCGATCCGCAGGTCAATCGTCGCAGTACCGCCAGGGGCGGAAGGATGGCTCATGACCGCCGCGCCGCAACAGGTATCCAATGCTGCAAAAACCGCGCCGCCGTGAATAACTCCGGTGCGCGGATCACCGACCAGCTCTTTGCTATAGGGCATTGAAATCCCCGCCTCGCCATTGCCGATTGTGGTCAGCTTCAAACCCAATGCCCTGGCATGCGGGATCGCCTCAATGAACTGGCGCGCAATTGCGGCTTTGTCGACCATGTACTTGAATCCGTTCTTTTGGTTTATCCCTTTATGAGCCTGTGTCCGCCAAAAGAGCAAGCCCACCGGTTGCGCTTGCCGCAGACAAAACATAGGCTGCGGCAGAGGAGATCAGGAATGTCCGACAACCGTTTGTCATTCAAAGAGATGTGTGCTGAGTACGACGTGACTCCGCGTACCCTGCGCTACTATGAATACATCGAACTGCTTCAGCCCGACCGGGAAGGCAGGTCGAGATTTTATGGCCCGAGGGAATGCGCGCGTATGACCTTGATCCTGCGCGGTCGCAAATATGGGTTTTCGCTTGAAGATATTCGGCAGTGGCTGCTGATCTATGAAGACGAAGGCAACGAGGTCCAAATGCAGGCCTTTGTTGACGTTGCGGACAAACAGATCGTTGAGCTGAACAAGCAAAGACAACAGCTGGACGAGGCGATCGAGGCTCTGACCCAGATGCGCGATCAGACGGCCAAATCGCTGGATTGATTCCCACCCCGTCGCCTTTTGGCACTTAGAAAGTGGCGCGGATTCCGGTTGCTTCGGGTGCACCTTAAGGTGCGCCGGCTTCTTGGTGCGCCTCACCTCGCTCAGAGTTCCGTTACGTCAAACCTGAAAAAAGTCGGCAATCCGCGCCTTGACGCGTGAGGATGTTACGTAAACTTAATTTGTGACGCAGCGTTCGCATTACGTGAACGTCATCTACGTGTTGTAACGTGCGCATCGACTGCGCACCTGACTTTCCTAGACGCCAGTGACGAGAGTGCTAAGACCATGACCGAAGATCTGATGACCATCCGCGAAATGTGCGAGACATATGATGTCACGCCGCGCACCTTGCGGTTCTACGAAGCCAAGGAGCTTTTGTTTCCTATCCGTGAAGGCCAAAAACGGCTGTTCACCAAAAGCGACCGTGCTCGCCTGAAACTGATCCTGCGCGGCAAGCGCTTTGGCTTCAGCCTTGAGGAAATCCGCCAGCTTCTGGACCTGTATCATGTGGGCGACCAGCAACTGACCCAGATATCCCGCACCTACGAAATCGCGTGCGAACGTCTGGAGGACATGGAAGCGCGCCGCGAAGAGCTGACACAGGCAATCGACGACCTGAAAGAGCAGTTGCGCTGGGGCGAAAAAGTTATCGCATCGATGAAACAAGACAAAAAGGCTGCCGAGTAACCCCCTCGCCTGCCTTCCACCCGGACATATGAATTAAAGGGAGCTTCACATGCCCGTCTACAACGCGCCAACCAAAGATACGCAGTTCATCCTGCACGATGTTCTGAAAGTCTCGGACTCCGATATTCCGGGCTATAATGAGCTTGAAGCCGAATTCACCGGCGCTGTTCTGGAAGAAGCGGGCAAGGTCGCCACCAACGTTCTGCTTCCGCTGAACGTGGTTGGGGATACCGAAGGGTGCCGTCTGGAAAATGGGGTCGTCTACACGCCTTCAGGATTCAAGGAAGCCTTCGAACAGGTGAAGGAAGGTGGTTGGACCGGTCTGGACATGCCCGAGGAATATGGCGGGCAGAACATGCCCCACGTCATGGGGACGGCTGTTGGCGAAATGTTCTCGGCCTCGAACACCGCGTTCACCATGTACCAGGGCCTGACGCACGGCGCAGCATCGGCCATTCTGGCGCACGGAACCGACGAGCAGAAGAACAAGTTCCTGCCGAACATGGTCAGCTGTGAATGGACTGGCACCATGAACCTGACCGAGCCGCATTGCGGCACCGATCTGGGCCTGATGCGTACAAAGGCAGAACCGCAAGGCGACGGCAGCTACAAGATTTCCGGTCAGAAGATCTTTATCTCGTCTGGCGATCACGACATGGCGGAAAACATCATCCATCTGGTGCTGGCCAAGATCCCCGGCGGCCCGGACGGCATCAAAGGTGTATCGCTGTTCATCGTACCCAAATTCATGGTCAACGAGGATGGCAGCCTTGGCGCGCGCAACGCGGTCTCGGTCGGCAAGATCGAAGAGAAGATGGGCATCCACGGCAACTCGACCTGCGTGATGAACTATGACGGTGCGACCGGTTATCTGATTGGTGAGGAAAACAAGGGCATGCGCGCCATGTTCACCATGATGAACGAAGCGCGTCTGGGCGTGGGCATGCAGGGTCTGTGTCAGGCGGAGATTGCCTACCAAAACGCCGTAGAATACGCCAAGGATCGCCTTCAGGGACGTGCGGTCACCGGTGCGGAAAATCCCGAAGGGCCGGCAGATCCTCTGATCGTACACCCGGATATCCGCCGCAACCTGATGGATCAGAAAAGCTTCACCGAAGGAGCACGGGCGTTCATCCTTTGGGGCGCGACTTTGCTGGATCGAGTCCACAGGTCCGAGGACGAGGATGCCGACGGCCTGATTTCGCTGCTGACCCCGGTTATCAAGGGCTTCCTGACCGATCAGGGTTACGACATGACCGTTCAGGCCCAACAGGTCTACGGCGGTCACGGCTACATCGAAGAATGGGGTATGTCGCAATACACCCGCGACGCCCGCATCGCGATGATCTACGAAGGTGCGAACGGCGTACAGGCGCTGGATCTTGTCGGCCGTAAGCTGGCTCAGGATGGCGGCAAGCACGTCATGGCCTTCTTTGAGATGGTCAAATCTTTCTGCAAGGAAAACGGCGGCAAGGACGAAGCCTATGACAAGGCCTTTATCGAACCGTTGAAAGCTGCGTCCAAAGATCTGCAGGCCGCTGGCATGTACTTCATGCAGGAAGGCATGAAGAACCCGAACAACGCCCTGTCCGGTTCCTATGACTTCATGCACATGTTCGGCCATGTCTGCCTGGGCCTGATGTGGGCGCAGATGGCCAAAGCCGCGCAAGAAGCTCTGGACGGTGGGGCCTCGGACAAAGAGTTCTACGAGACCAAGATCAACACCGGCCGCTTCTACATGGCGCGCCGCCTGCCCGCCACGGCGATGCACCTTTCGCGTATCCAAACTGGCGCGGACACTGTCATGGCTCTGGACGCGGCAAACTTCTGATCTCAATCTGGGTCCGGGTAACATTGCCCGGACCCAGCTTACCGGAGAAACCACATGCCAAAACGTTTTCGCCTGACCCGCCGCTTTCCCGTCGCAATGACCGAGGACGGGTATCGCAAGCTCAAGGCGTTCGCGCGCGAGGCTGGTTTGGACGAAGGTGAGGCACTGTCGTTTCTGTTCGAGAATTTCAACAGCGTGATCAACGAGGATAACCTGACCCACCGCCTGCGCATCTTCAATTCGGAACTGGATGATCGCAAGCGGTAAAAGCATCAGCCACCTTCAATCAGGTGGGCGTGTTTTCAGAAAGACAAACCCTAATGGCGCTTAGCCTTATGGTTCATCTTTCTCGAAATACGCGAAATTAGACTTCGCACCATGCGCCTTGGGAGGGGCGATCACATGACAATCAAACTTCATTGCTTCGGAGAAAGCGGAAATAGTTACAAGGCTGCTCTGGCGCTGGAAATGTCCGGGCTGGAGTGGGAACCGGTCTTTGTCGACTTTTTCAAAGGCGCAACCCGCACGCCCGAGTTTCGCGCCGAAGTGAATGAAATGGGCGAAGCACCAGTCCTGATCGACGGTGATTTCCGCACAAGCCAGTCTGGCGCCATTCAGACCTATGTGACTGAGAAGTCAGGTAAGTTCGGTGGCAAGAACCGGGAAGAGAATTACGACGTTCTGCGCTGGGTGCTTTGGGACAATCACAAACTCAGCTCGATGGCCGGCCTGACCCGCTTCCTGATCAATTTCCTCCCGGAACAACACCGCAACCCAGATGTAATAGCCTTCAACCAAGGGCGTTTGAAGGCCGCGTATCAAGTGCTGAACGATCATCTGGACGGCCGCGACTGGATCGTTGGTGACGGCGTAACCAACGCCGATCTCAGCTGCTGCAGCTATCTGTATTACCCCGAACCATTCGGATTTGACCGCGCCGACTGGCCCCATATCGATGCCTGGCTGACGCGTCTCAGCGAACAGCCCGGCTGGAAACACCCCTATGACCTGATGCCCGGCAACCCGTCGGATCGAGCTTAAGGAGAAGACCCATGACCGAAGCATATATCTATGACGCCCTGCGCACCCCGCGCGGCAAGGGCCGCAAGGATGGCAGCCTGCACGAGGTAACCTCGGTGCGCCTGTCCGCCCTGACCCTGAACGCGATGAAAGAGCGTAACAACCTCGAAGGCCACGCCGTAGAAGACGTGATCTGGGGCAACGTCACGCAGGTGATGGAGCAAGGCGGCTGTCTTGCGCGCTCGGCAGTTCTGGCCTCTGATCTGGATCAGTCGATCCCCGGTCTGGCAATCAACCGTTTCTGTGCCTCCGGCATGGAAGCTGTGAACCTCGCGGCAAACCAGGTCAAAGGCGGCGCGGGCGACGCTTACATCGCTGGCGGTGTCGAGATGATGGGCCGTGTGGCCATGGGCAGCGACGGTGCTGCGATTGCTGTCGACCCCTCGCTGGCGATGGAGACCTACTTTGTGCCGCAGGGCATCTCGGCCGACATCATCGCGACCGAGTATGGTTTCTCGCGCGATGACGCAGATGCTCTGGCTGTTGAGTCACAAAAACGCGCTGCGGAAGCATGGGCTGACAACCGGTTCGAAAAGTCGGTCATCACGGTCAAAGACCAGAACGGCCTGACCATTCTTGACCGCGACGAATACATGCGCCCCGGCACCGACATGCAGAGCCTGGGTGCGCTGAACCCGTCGTTCCAGATGATGGGCGAGCAGATGCCCGGCTTCGACAAGGTTGCGATGCTGAAATACCCGCATCTTGAGCGCGTGAACCACATCCACCACGCAGGTAACAGCTCGGGCATCGTGGACGGTGCGGCTGCTGTTCTGATCGGAAACAAGGAATTCGGTGAGAAATACGGCCTCAAGCCGCGCGCGCGCATCAAGGCAACCGCCAAGATCGGTACCGACCCGACCATCATGCTAACCGGCCCGGTTCCGGTGACCGAGAAAATTCTGGCCGACAACGGCATGAAGATCAGCGATCTGGACCTGTTCGAAGTGAACGAAGCCTTCGCCTCGGTCGTGCTGCGGTTCCAGCAGGCATTTGATGTCGATCCGGCGCTGGTCAATGTGAATGGCGGCTCGATCGCGATGGGCCACCCGCTGGGCGCGACCGGTGCGATGATCATCGGCACGCTGCTGGATGAGCTGGAGCGTCAGGACAAGGAGACCGGTCTGGCGACGCTCTGCATTGCATCCGGCATGGGCGCTGCAACCATTATCGAGCGGGTCTGATGCCCAAGCTGGATCTCTCTCAGATCCCGTTCAAGGGCGGCTCGGCCTATCCCGGCAAGCTGGCCGATGCGACCGCGGGTCGTTTCGTTCAGCGCGTCGGTGATGCAGGCGGGCTGTCCCAATACGGGGTCAACATCGTGCGGTTGGAACCGCAAGGCATGTCTTCGCTGCGCCATTACCATATGGAGCAGGACGAATTTGCCATCATGCTCAGCGGCACCTGCGTGCTGATCGATGACAATGGCGAGCATCAGATGCAGCCCGGCGATTGCGCCGCTTGGCCCGCAGGTGAGGCCAACGGCCACCACCTTGTGAACAAAACCGATGCGCCCGCAACCTTTCTGGTGGTGGGCACGCGGACCCCGACCGAGACCGGCTATTACAGCGACATAGACATGATGGTGAAGGATGATGAGAACGGATTCTCCTTCACCCGCAAGGATGGCAGCCCGCTGACGGCTGACCAGATTGGAGATGACAATGACTGATTTCACTCTGAGCAAAGACGCGGATGGCGTCGCCATTATTACCTGGGATGTGCCCGGGAAAACCATGAACGTGATGTCATTTGACGGGCTTGCACAGCTTAGCGATCAGATCGATCAAGCGCTAGCTGATGACGATGTCAAAGGCATCATCATCACTTCAGGTAAAGAAGGCTCCTTCGCTGGCGGCATGGACCTGAACCTGCTGGCCGTGATGAAGGAACAGGCGGGCGACAACCCGGCCAAAGGTCTGTTCGAGGGCACGATGCAAATGCACGCCCTGCTGCGCAAGATCGAGATGGCGGGTATGGACCCCAAGACCAAGAAGGGCGGCAAGCCGATTGCCACCGTTCTACCCGGCACCGCTGCGGGCATCGGTATGGAACTGCCGCTGTCCACACACCGCATCTTTGCGGCCGAAAACCCCAAGGCGAAATACGGCCTGCCCGAGATCATGGTCGGCATTTTCCCCGGCGCGGGAGGCACCACGCGGATGGTCCGCAAGGTTGGCGCCATCGCTGCGGCTCCGCTGTTGCTGGAAGGCAAGATGCTGGACGTCAAGAAAGCCAAAGGCGCGGGCTATATCGACGAGATCGCAGCCGACCCGATGGCTGCAGCCAAGGAGTGGGTGCTGAACGCCAAGGACGCCGATTTGGTCAAACCGTGGGATGCAAAGGGCTATAAGATGCCCGGAGGTGCCCCCTACCATCCCGCAGGCTTCATGAACTTCGTCGGTGCCTCGGCGATGGTGAACGGCAAGACCCAAGGCGCATTCCCTGCGGCCAAAGCTTTGTTGAGCGCGGTTTACGAAGGAGCCCTGGTCGATTTCGACACTGCTCTGAAGATCGAAGCGCGTTGGTTCACCTCGGTTCTGATGAACCCGTCGTCGGGCGCGATGATCCGTTCGCTGTTCCTGAACAAGGAAGCGCTGGAAAAAGGCGCTGTGCGTCCTACAGGCGTTCCCGATCAGTCGGTCAAGAAGATCGGCGTTCTGGGCGCAGGCATGATGGGTGCTGGTATCGCGCTGGTGTCGGCTCAGGCCGGTATGGAAGTGGTTCTTGTGGACCGCGACCAGGAAGCTGCGGACAAGGGCAAGGCCTATACCGAGACCTATCTCGACAAGGGCATGAAGCGCGGCAAAGTCACGGCTGAGAAGAAAGAGGCCATGCTGGCCCGCATCACCGCGACCCCGGATCTGGACAACCTCAAAGGCTGTGATCTGATCATCGAAGCGGTCTTCGAGGACGTGGGCGTTAAGGCCGAGATGACCAAGAAAGTCGAGGCGATCATCCCCGAGGATTGCATCTTTGCCTCGAACACCTCGACCCTGCCGATCACCGATCTGGCCAAAGCATCCGTGCGTCCGGATCAGTTCATCGGCATCCACTTCTTCTCGCCGGTCGAGAAGATGTTCCTGGTCGAGATCATCAAGGGCAAGGAAACCGGTGATCGTGCGGTGGCCAAGGCGCTGGACTATGTGCGCCAGATCCGCAAAACGCCAATCGTGGTCAACGATGCGCGCTTCTTCTACGCCAACCGCTGCATCATTCCCTACATCAACGAAGGTCTGCGGATGATCACTGAGGGCGTCAGCCCCGTACTCATCGACAACGCCGCACGTCAACTGGGCTTCCCCGTTGGGCCGATCCAGCTGAACGACGAAACCTCGATTGATCTGGGTGCCAAGATTGCCCGCGCAACCAAAGCCGCGATGGGCGACGCCTATCCCGAAAACCCGGGCGATGATCTGATCTTCTGGATGGAAGAAGAAGGTCGTCTGGGCCGCAAGGCGAATGCGGGCTTCTTCGACTATGACGAAAAGGGCAAGCGTACCGGGTACTGGAAGGGCCTGCAGGAGAAATACCCGCATGCCGAAAACCAGCCCGACCTGATCGAGGTTCAGGAACGTCTGATGTTCGCGCAGGTTCTGGAAGCGGTCCGCGCGCTGGAAGAAGGCGTTCTGGAAGACATCCGCGAAGGCGACGTGGGCGCGATCCTTGGCTGGGGCTTTGCTCCTTGGTCGGGCGGCCCGCTCAGCTGGCTGGATATCATCGGTACGCCATACGCGGCCGAGCGTTGTGATCAGTTGGCAGCGCAGTATGGCGAACGTTTCGCCTGCCCGCCGCTGCTGCGTGAGATGGCGGACAAAGGCCAAAGCTTCTATGGCCGCTTCGACCCCGAAGCAAAAGCTGCCTAAACAAATTGACGCTGGTGCGGAAAACCGTGCCAGCGTCATTCTTTAAGAAACAGCTTTAATGAAATCAGATTAACGGAGCAGGTCGCCCTGGCCGCCCGGGTCGACGCGCGCCTCTGACAGGTCGCGCCGGGAAAATCGGGTTCTGCATAATCGGTGCAGGCAACGCGCCCAGCGAATTAGCCAGAACTGCAATGTCCCTGCTATGCGCCACCAAATTGATCAAATCTGCCGTCTGCTCGGCGTCGACAAGCTCGTATGAGGCGGTCTGAGGCAGGTTGCGTGTTCCAAACCGTCCCGCAGGGCAATATGCGCGCAGACCGCCTTCGATGTAGATCACTTCGTCCTGTTCAAAGAACAGCGAACAGACGTCAAAGAAGGACGCAGGTGTACCGGATGTAAGACGGAACGTTCCGTTTAAAAGCCGCGCAGGAACAACCGGCATGCTGATGGGCAGCGTTATTGGACCCCGGCTCAGCTTGGTGTTGTCCAACGCCACGCCCTGTTCCGGCATCAGCCAAACCGAGCGTCCGTTATACAGCGTATTCGACGGCACCCGAACAGGCAGATTTTCTGTTCTGTTTTCGTTAGCCGGGACTGAGATGCGATCCGTCGAAACCCGGCAAACTTCCCTGAAGCCATTGTCCAGTGTTCGGACAAGATCGCCAGCCTGCAGCCGTTCAACAGGCTTCCACCCACGGTCCGTTGCAACTTTTGTTCCGTGAATAAACCCACCTCTGCGCGCATTCAGGGACACCGGAGGACTGTCATGCCTCTCATTGCCCGGAACAACTGAATAACCCAAAACACTCTGTACTTTTAACACGTGCCGCACCCACTTTTGACACAAACCAACTACGAAAAACGATTAACACATCACGTACATACAAGACTTATTTTTGACACATTGGGGCCCAATTTGGGTCGATAAAGCCTCAAAAGCCCACATAACCCCGAACAACCCTGCACAAAAATTCAAAATTGGCGGTAAATTGGAAACTATGAATTCCGAGTGCAAGTGACGCCCTACCCGATTCTGGCAATCTGGCTAAATGCGGCCATTGCAATTAGGATGCGAGGCTAAAACCAACTTTCGTCGGCTGTCTGGTGGCTACGTCAACCCTAGGCGCGGGTAAATTCGGCAAAGCTCATCAGGGGACATCCGTGTTCTTCAGGCAGCGCCTGAAGGCGAGTTGCGCGAAAACGCTAAGCCGCCTCAGGTCGGGCTGCCTCGCGCCCGGCGCGCCACCCCAACAAAGCACCTGCTGTTGCTATAAGCCCGATCCCCGCGATTTGCATCGCCCCTATGGCCTGCCCGAATGCCACCCAGGCAAACAACGGGCCAAAGATCATGACCGAGTATTCAAAGACGGCAACATACGACGGCTCGCCGACCTGGTAAGCCTTGATCAACATGAAAACCGCAATCGTGGATCCGACCGCCTGTATCGCGACCCATGGTAAAGCGGGCTGCATCTGCCAGACCCAGCCCCGCGTCGCAAAGCCGTCTGGACCGTCGGGCGCAGCCATCGGAAACACCTCCAGAACCACAAGACCGATAGCCCCTGCCAGACCAAGCGTGACGATCATCGCCGCCAATAGCGCGACGGTGCTTTCACCGGAGCAATGGCTGCGCGTGATCACCGCGCTCAGGGCGTAAAACAAACCTCCGGCGACGGGCAGCAAACTACGGGCATCGAACTCATACGGGTTGAGCTGCAGCACGCACAGGATACCCGCAAAGCCAAGCAGCACCGCCAGAATGCGCCACGGCCCAATCCGTTGCTTCATGGCTAGGGCCGAAATCAGAAGCACGAATATGGGCGATGTGAAAAGGCCCGCCAGCGCCTGAGCAATCGGCATGACTGCAAGCGAGGCGAAATAGAACAGCATGGCCAATGTGATCAGAACACTGCGTAGTATCACCGGGCCAAACCGTTTGGGGCGCATCCCGCCCAGGCCAAGCAACGACAAGGCAAAAATCAGCGGCAACATCAGCAAAGCGCGGCTCAGGTGGAATTGCCACAAACCAATTGAGTCGGCCAACAGGATCACCACATTGTCTATCACACCGATAATCGCCATCGCGCTGATCATCAGAATTGAAGCCAGTATCGGTGAAGTCTGAGTGTCCGCCTGCATCTTTCGCCCCGATATCGCATTGGTGCACGGCAATCCGATTTTCCGCGCGTCGTGATATCCAGCACATTTACCGATTGCCACGCAACAGGTTTGCGCCCTTTGAATTTACCATGTTAAGCTGGGTCAAAATAATCACGAGCAAACCTCACCTTGATGACGGCACTGAAACAGTACCAACGGATCGAAGCCACCGGTCTGTGGCGCCCCTCGCCCGACGTTCAACGGCGCGAGGTCGTGGTGTCCATTGGCGAAGCGACGCTGACGATTTCGGACTTTAACGACCGGGCGCTGACTCATTGGTCACTGGCGGCTTTGGAACGGCAGAATCCGGGTGAGTTTCCGGCCATCTTCAACCCAGACGGAGATCCGGACGAGACGCTTGAGCTGGAAGAATCCGAGACCACAATGATTGGGGCGATCGACCGTCTGCAAAAGGCCATCGACCGGTCGCGGCCGCATCCCGGCAGGTTGCGCTGGCTCAGCGTTGCGGGCGTGGTTGCCGCTGTCGCTGCGTTGTTGTTGCTTTGGGTGCCGGCCGCGTTGCAAAGCCATGTTGTTTCCGTTGTCCCAGACATCAAACGCAAGGATATCGGTGACGCGATTTTGCACCGGATCGAACGGGTTTCGGGTGCCGCATGCGCATCCGAGGATGCGCAAATGGCACTGGATCAACTGGCGACACGCACAGGCGTTCGTGAAATCGTCATCCTGCCCGCCGGGGTTCAAAATAGCCTCAGCCTGCCGGGTGGGATCATCCTGCTGAACCGGTCGTTGGTCGAAGACCACGAAGATCCATCCGTCGCAGCAGGGTACATCATCGCTGAACGCGCACGTGCAGCCGCACAAGACCCCATGGATGAATTGCTGGACCGCACTGGTGCCACCACGGCATTTCGCCTGTTGACGACCGGAGAACTAACGCCCGAGATCGTCGACGCCTATACCGAGCAGGTACTGACTGAGCCGCGCCCGTCCCTACCGGATGATGATCTGCTGGCTGTTTTTGCCCAAGCGGCGCTGCCCTCTACACCCTACGCTTACGCTGTAGATGTGACAGGCGAGACGGTTCTGGGCCTGATCGAAGCCGACCCGATGGCGGGCCGCCCCCTTCAACAGGTACTGCCGGACCGGGATTGGGTCCGGCTGCAGAATATCTGCGGCGAATAGGCCGGATTACTTAGTGCCGAACATCCGGTCGCCGGCGTCGCCCAATCCGGGCATGATATAACCCTTCGAGTTCAGCTCGCGATCCAATGACGCTGTGACGATGTTCACGTCAGGATGCGCCTCTTTCATCCGAGCCACACCTTCGGGCGCGGCCAACAAGCAGAGGAAACGGATATCGGTGGCCCCGGCCTCTTTCAGCAGATCAATCGCCGCAGCCGAGCTGTTGCCGGTGGCCAGCATCGGATCAACCGCGATGACCAGACGGTCCTTCAGACCTTCAGGCGCTTTGAAGTAATACTGCACCGGCTTCAGCGTTTCTTCGTCGCGGTACAGTCCGACAAATCCGACACGCGCTGAAGGGACCAGCTCCAGTACCCCGTCCAACATGCCATTACCGGCCCGCAGGATCGACACCAGCGCCAGTTTCTTGCCCGCCAGAATGGGGGCGTCCATTTCCTCCATCGGGGTTTCGATGTGGCGGGTGGTCAGCTTCAGCTCGCGTGTGACTTCATAGGCCAGCAAGAGGGTAATTTCGCGCAGCAACTGCCGGAAGACGGCGGTTGAGGTGCCCTTGTCCCGCATGAGCGTCAGTTTGTGCTGCACCAGCGGGTGGTCGACGACGGTCAGGTGTTCGCTCATGTTCTCTCCAGTCTTTTCTTGACCCGTTCGCGGGTATCATCATCGCAGAAGGCCGCGTTCAGGGCCGTGTCATTCAGCGCAGCGAAGTCCTCGGCGTCCCAGCCGAAGGCTTTGCCCAGCATCTCATATTCACGCCGCATCGAGGTATGGAAAAACGGCGGGTCATCAGTGGAGACGGTGACATTGACGCCGTGGTCGCGCAGCCGGGCAATCGGATGCGCCGCAAAATCGGGGAACAGGCCCAGAACCACGTTGGAACCGGGACAGACTTCCAGAGTAACCTCGCGGTCGACGAGCTCGTGAACCAGATCAGGGTCTTCAATGGCGCGAACACCGTGGCCGACCCGTTCGACTCCCAATTCGCGGACCGCATCGCGTACACTTTCCGGGCCGCCGAACTCTCCGGCATGGGTGGTCAGGCGCAGCCCGGCTTCGCGCGCGCAGTCAAAGGCCCATTTGTAGTCGCCCTGAGTGCCGACGGACTCGTTGCCGCCCATTCCAAACCCGGTGATCCAGTCACCCGCTGTTTCGGCGGCGCAATAGGCGCTTTGTTTCGCCTGTTCTGGTCCGAAATGGCGGACACAGGTGACAACACCGCGCAGAGTGATGCCGAACTTGCGCTCTGCCTCGTCTGCAGCATCCTGAATGGCAGTCAGGTAGTCACGCCAGGCGTGCAGATCACCGCCACCGCAGAAATCGGGGCTGAGGAAGGTTTCGGAATAAACCACTCCGTTGGCTGCGCTTTCTTCCAGAATGGCCAGCGTCAGACGCCGGAAATCCTCGGGCGACTTCAGCACTTCGCACGCGGCTTCATACACGCTGAGGAAATGCGCAAAGTCGCGGAAATCATAACTTCCATCAGGTTTGAAGATACCGCTCAGATCGATTCGTTTTTCATGCGCAAGCTGACGGATAAAGGCGGGCGGGGCCGCGCCCTCGTGGTGTAGGTGCAGCTCGATTTTGGGCAGGTCTGCGACATTCATAGAAAAGTCCTTCCCGGCCCTTGCGCCGGAATATTGAGGTGGTGTGCGATGCTGGCGGCGACGTCTGCGAAGTTGACGGAACCAATTTGGCCTGCTCCCTGCCCGGCAATCAGAACAGGCACTTGTTCGCGCGTATGATCGGTACCAATCCAGCTTGGATCATTGCCGTGATCTGCAGTTAACAGCATAAGATCCCCCGGGCGCAGTTTGCTCAGGATCACGCCGATTTCGCGATCAAACCACTCCAGCGCACGGGCATAGCCGCTGATGTCACGACGGTGACCGTAAAGGCTGTCGAATTCAACGAAATTGGCGAAGGTCAGGCTGCCCTCCTCGGCCTCATCGACCAGATCGGACAGGTGCCCCATCAGTTCGGCATCCGAGCCTTTGCGCAGCGTATCGATCCCCTGCATCGAGAAGATGTCACCGATCTTGCCCACCGCATGAACTCGACGGCCCGCATCCTGCACCCAGTTTGTCAGAACTGGCGCGGGGGGCAGGATCGCGAAATCCTTCCGGTTTGTGGTGCGGGTGAAGCCCTCTTCGGGTGAGCCGATAAATGGTCGCGCGATGACACGGCCCACCTTCATATCGTGCAGGCGCGGGGCGAGGGCCTTGCACATGTCCAGCAGACGGTCGAGGCCAAAGCTCTCTTCATGCGCCGCGATCTGAAACACGCTGTCGGCAGACGTGTAGCAGATCGGCCAGCCGGTCCGCATATGTTCGGCCCCCAACTCTGCAATGATGGTGGTGCCCGATGCGTGGCAGTTGCCGAGAATGCCGTCGGTCCCGGCTGCTTCGGCAGCGGTGTGGCTCAGATCGGCCGGGAAAGACGGCGTGGATTCCGGGAAGTAATGCCAGTCCCATGGCACGGGCAGCCCGGCCAGTTCCCAATGGCCCGAGGGCGTATCCTTGCCCGGCGAATACTCGCGCGCGCAGCCCCAAAGCCCGGTAGGTTCCGCGTCCAACCCCGGAGTTTCTGCACCCGAGGCGAGCCGCGTTGCGGCACTCAACCCGAGTGCCTCCAGATTGGGCAGGCGCAGCGGGCCAGATCGCCCCTCTTCGGCCCGCCCTTCGGCGCAGGCCTGCGCGATATGGGCCAGCGTGTTGGCACCAGTATCTGGGGTCTCGCCATTAAAGAACCGATCCGCGTCCGGCGCGCCGCCGATGCCGACCGAATCCAGCACCACAAGAAACGCGCGGGTCACGGCGTGATCCTTTCGTGGACGAGCGTGGGTTCAGTCGGGGCGTCGCTGCCAATCGTGACCGCCTTCAGAACTGACTCCGCCGCTTGTCGCGCGGCGTCTTCACGAGCGGCATGAATCACCGCCAGAGGTGTGCCCTTTTCGACTTTATCACCCAGACGAACAATGCCGGACAAGCCAACCGCCGGGTCGATCACGTCATCCTCGACCTGTCGACCACCACCCAGTGCAACGACTGTCAGGCCCAGTGCTTCGCCGTCGATGGCCGTAATGTATCCGTCAGTCGGAGCGGTAACTTCAAGGATCACACTGGCTTCGGGCAAGAAACGCGACCAATTGTCGACAAATTGCATCGGGCCGCCCACAGCTGCCATCATGCGCCCGAACCGCTCGGCGGCACGACCATCGCGGATGACGTCGGTGATCTTGTCGCGCCCCTCGTCCGGGGTGGAGAACATGCCAGCATCGGCGAGCAAAACCCCACCCAGTTCAGCCGAGATTTCGGCCAGCGGCGCATAATGCGCCTGCGTCAGAACCTTCATCACCTCGGCCACTTCCAGCGCGTTACCCAGTGCAGGTGCCAAAGGTTGGTGCATATCTGTGATCACGGCAGATGTCCGGCATCCCGCAGCGTTCGCGGTTTCCGACAGCGCCTTCGCCAATTTGCGCGCATCCTCAAGCGTCTTCATGAACGCACCACTGCCAACCTTGACGTCCAGCACCAAAGCCTCGGGGCTGGCGGCCAGTTTCTTGGACAAGATTGAGGCCGTGATCAGGTCCAGGCTTTCGACCGTCGCCGTCACGTCCCGGATTGCGTACAGACGCTTGTCCGCCGGGGCGATCTGCCCAGTGGCACCCACAATGGCAGCACCAGTTTCGCGCAGAATTTGCGTCAGGCGGTCCTGCCCGATCTGAGTACTGACACCAGGGATCGCCTCAAGCTTGTCCAACGTTCCACCAGTATGGCCAAGACCCCGGCCCGAGATCATAGGGACATAAGCACCCAACTCGGCCAGCGCCGGTGCAAGCACGAGGCTTACGCTGTCCCCGACCCCTCCGGTCGAGTGTTTGTCGATCACCGGGCCATCAAAGTCCCAGCTCAGAACGTCTCCGCTGTCGCGCATCGCGACGGTCAAGTCCGCACGCCCCGGTGCACCAAGCCCGCCCATGCAGACGGCCATGGCAAAGGCCCCTGCCTGCGCGTCGCTGACGCCACCATCAGCCAAACCTTGCGCGAACCAATTCAACTCATCGCCGGTCGGCACGTCGTTCCGGCGCAGTTTTGCAATGATTGAACGGGCGTCCATGGGGTCAGACGTCCTTCATGTGTGAGGCGTCGAAAGCGCCTGGCAGTAGATCGCCGATCGTAGTAACGAATTCAGCACCGCCGACTGTCGCAAGGGTCACTTTGACCTCACGCTTACCAAATTCGGCCAGCTTCTGTCTGCAGCCGCCGCACGGAGGCACCGGTTGCGGGCTGGAAGCAACCACATAGACCTCGGACAACTCCTGCTCGCCCGCCGCAACCATCGCTGCGATTGCTCCGGCCTCGGCACAGGTGCCTTCCGGATAGGCTACATTTTCCACGTTACAACCGGAATAAACCTCGCCGCTTGCGGAACGGATCGCGGCACCAACTTTGAAGTTGGAATACGGCGCGTAGGCTTTTTCCCGGACAGACAGCGCTGCATCTTTCAAAGTCATGGCGATTCCCCATTTTTGATCAACTGGTCAGAAAACCATACCCTAATTTAAAACGCCCGGGGAGTTGAAGCCCCGGGCGCAAGATTCCTGAGCTAAATTTCACCTATCTCAGCTTGGTATTGAACGTCCCCGGCAGGGTGACCTCAAGTAATTCGACATCATCCGAGGGATCGGACAGCCGGGTGCGCATTCCCGGTGGTATTACGAAAGCATCGCCTTGTTCCAAGCGGAAGGGATCCCGCCCTTCGCCTTCCAGCGTCACCTCGCCATTCATGACAAAGGTAAAATGGATATCCGTGTCATGAGACGCCCAAACCGGATCGCCCTGCCCTTTGCGCACAACTTGTACCCCGGCAACGCCTTTGGTGTTGTCGGCAATCGTGGTGTCGCGGCAGACATAGCCCGGTAAGCGGAACGGCCCCCAGTCTGCCCCCTCGGCTTTGTTGTAGACAAAGCGCTGGCCCTGCCATTCGCGATCCGGGCGGTAGTGAGGTGTCGGCAACGCCATCTCATGATCGATTTCGGTGACGTGTTCGGCGGGCACCCCGATTTCGATCACCTGAACGTTGTCTGATGCCTCCAGAACGCGGTGGCGAATTTCGGGCGGCTGAATAAAGCAATCTCCTGCCGTCAGGCGTAGCTTGTCGCCCTGATCCTCGTAGACAACGTCCACCCAGCCGTGAATGCAGAAAATCAACTGAAAACCGACCTTGTGGAAATGCACCATGTCCGGAACCGGACCGCCATCAGGGATGCGGATGTGGCTGGCGATGATCGAGCCACCCAGCCGGTCCGGTACCAGATCGCGGTAATGCATCCCGGCCCGCCCGATGATCCATGGCGCCTGATCCTTGAGCCTGCGCACGACGAAGGAGTGCACAGTGTCAGGCATCACCATCGGTGGGTTCAGTTCGTCAATCTCGACCCGAGTACCGTTTGGCGCAGTCAAAACGCGCTGCCCGCTGGCGAAACCGTCAGGGTCCTCTGTCAGAATACGGATCGTCCCGGCCGCTTCGGGCGCGTTTTTTTCGACCCGAAGGCGCAATCCATGACCCGAGAATACGGCAACGCGGGGATCATCGGCGGGATAGATCATGTCCATCCTCATGCCCAGGACCTTGGTGAAAAACGGGATGTCGTCGCGCAGCTCGCTTGTTGGCAGGCGGATTTCAGCGCGCGTCTGGCTGTTGCTTGGGCTCGAAGTCATTCAATGTCTCTTCGCTATCGGATTTTGGCCATCCGATCAGAACAGAGGCCAAAATGCCAATCGAAAAGAACATCTCAAGCGTTTCTTCCAGCACAACAAAACGTACCATCATGGTTGCGGACAAATCCGCGCTGTAGATTCCGGAAACTTCTTCAAGAAGCTGGGCAACAACAGCCAACATCCCCGTCAGGACAAAAATAACGAAGAAAGGGGCGCGGCGCTTAACGGCCCGCCACGCGTTTGGCACGCCATGCCAGACAACACCACCGATAACGAGCGCGGCCAGAATGATCCGGACCAGCGTCATGTCAAGCAGGTTGTCCAAGCCACTCAGCACCCAATATGGCATGCTGTCCGCCGGGTAGATGTCCGCCTCAAGCTCGCGCTCGGCCAGCAGAAGGCACACCAACGCGATGTATAGACGGTTTACACCGGGATAACGCCAGAGGGCGGCGACACCAGCCGCGAAAAGCGCAGCGGCAGAGACCGTTTCGAACAATCCCCCCTCTTCGTTCAATGCCAGGGCTTGAATCGGCCAGATACTGACTGCACTCAGGACAAGAAGAGCTGCAAGCAAAACAATCGCGTAAACGAAACGCTCTGGGCCAACGGAAATCTGGCCTGCCGGGAAGGCGGTCCCAGCCTGGAATTCATCTTTATAGCTCATTTATATCTGCCGGTGCTCGATAGGTCTGGAGTGGGTCCAAAGTTGCCCGAATGTAAATTTTATATGAGAGCTTTCAACCGGAGCCCGGAAGAGTTTTATCAAACTGTTGCAAAATGACGTAACGTAGCCAAATCGAGAAGAATAGTTTAACACTAAATCAAATTTCCGAAGGAGTTGAATCGCCGATGTCCGATACACCCAGCCTGCGGCAGGCAGCGCTTGACTATCATGCCCATCCGAAGCCCGGTAAGCTTGAGATCAAGGCCACGAAACCGATGGCGAACGGCCGCGATCTGGCGCGCGCCTATTCGCCGGGCGTCGCGGAGGCCAGCCTCGAGATCAAAGCAGATGCCTCCAACGCAGAACTCTATACCGCACGCGGTAACCTTGTGGCCGTAGTCTCAAACGGAACAGCGGTGTTGGGACTGGGCAATATCGGTGCGCTGGCGTCCAAACCGGTGATGGAGGGCAAAGCGGTCCTGTTCAAAAAGTTCGCCGGGATCGACTGCTTTGACATCGAGGTTGATCAACCTGATCCGGAAAAACTGGCGGATATCGTTTGCGCCTTGGAGCCGACCTTTGGCGCGATCAACCTGGAAGACATCAAGGCACCAGATTGCTTTGTCGTGGAAAAACTGTGCCGCGAACGGATGAACATCCCGGTATTTCACGATGATCAGCACGGCACCGCGATTGTCGTGGGTGCGGCAGCCAAGAATGCGCTGCACGTTGCCGGCAAGAACTTCGAAGACATCAAGGTGGTTTCAACCGGTGGCGGCGCTGCGGGTATTGCCTGCCTGATGATGCTGGTCAAACTGGGGGTCAAACGCGAGAACATCTGGCTGTGCGATATTCACGGGCTTGTTTACGAGGGCCGCGAAGAGGACATGAACCCGCACAAGGATCAATTCGCGCAGAAATCGGACCTGCGGACATTGGACGACGTGATTGGCGATGCCGACCTGTTCCTGGGCCTCAGCGGCCCGAACGTCCTGAAACCCGAGATGGTTGAGAAAATGGCCAAGCGCCCGATCATCTTTGCGCTGGCCAACCCAACCCCGGAAATCCTGCCACAAGCAGCGCGTGAGGTTGCGCCGGATGCGATCATAGCAACAGGCCGCAGCGATTTTCCCAATCAGGTCAACAACGTGCTGTGCTTTCCCTTCATCTTTCGAGGGGCGCTGGACGTAGGCGCGACGGAAATCAACGATGAAATGCAGATCGCCTGCGTGGATGGGATCGCCGAAATGGCCCGGGCCACGACCAGCGCCGAAGCGGCAGCGGCCTACAAGGGTGAGCAGCTGACTTTCGGCCCCGACTACCTGATCCCCAAGCCCTTTGACCCGCGCCTTGTCGGCGTCGTGTCCTCATCCGTCGCCAAAGCCGCGATGGACAGTGGCGTCGCCAAACGCCCGATCGCCGATATCGAAGCGTATAAAGAGAAACTGAACCAGACCGTGTTCAAATCCGCCCTTCTTATGCGCCCGGTTTTTGAAGCTGCCGCTGTGGCCTCTCGCCGGATTGTGTTTGCCGAAGGTGAGGATGAACGGGTTTTGCGCGCCGCTCAGGCAATTCTCGAGGAAACGACCGAGACGCCAATTCTGATCGGCCGTCCAGAGGTGATCAACGCACGATGCGAGAAGCTTGGCCTGACGGTTCGCCCCGGCAAAGACTTCCAGATCGTGAACCCGCACGACGACCCCCGGTATTATGACTACTGGAATTCCTACCATCAGCTCATGCAACGCCGCGGTGTCACGCCAGATCTGGCCAAGGCGATCATGCGCACGAACAACACCGCCATTGCGGCGATCATGGTGCACAGAGGCGAGGCGGACAGCATGATCTGCGGTACGTTTGGCGAATACCGCTGGCACCTGAATTACCTCGAGCAGGTTCTGGACGACGGCGATCTGCGTCCGCACGGAGCACTGTCGCTGATGATCCTCGAAGACGGGCCCTTGTTCATCGCCGATACCCATGTTCGGCAACTGCCCACACCCGAAGAACTGGCCGAGACCACAATCGGTGCGGCGCGTCACGTGCGCCGTTTCGGGATCGAACCCAAAATCGCCTTCTGCTCGCAATCGCAGTTCGGAAATCAGGCCGAAGGGTCCGGGAAACGGTTGCGGGGGGCATTGGAAATCCTTGATTCCGAACCTCGCGATTTCACTTACGAAGGTGAGATGAATCTGGATCTGGCCCTCGACCCTGAACTTCGGTCGCGGATCTTCCCGAATTCGCGTCTGGAAGGGGCCGCCAATGTTCTGATCTTTGCCCACGCCGATGCTGCCAGCGGAGTGCGCAACATCCTCAAGATGAAGGCCGATGGTCTGGAGGTTGGACCGATCCTGATGGGGATGGGCAACAAAGCTCATATCGTGACACCATCCATAACAGCGCGCGGGTTACTGAATATGGCGGCGATCGCGGGCACCCCGGTTGCGCATTACGGTTAGTTAACCAGCACACAATTCAAAGGGCGCCGATACAGGCGCCCTTTTTGATTCTGGCGGCCGATCAATATTTGCACGCCAGAGTTTTCAGATTTGCAAAAACGCGAAAAAAATCGCGAAAACCCAGATAAATGGCGTCAGTTTGCAAAAATTTGCAGCGGAAGCTGTCAATTCTTGCAAATATTTTGCGATAAAGTGACGCTCCGTCATTACGTTCGCTTGTGCGGTGTCCACCGGCCACATAACACACTTCTCAAGGAATTTTCGGAGGAGGTCATCGTGGCTTATCAGGACGTTTACGAAAGCTGGAAATCGGACCCAGAAGCATTCTGGATGGAGGCCGCGCAGGCAATCGATTGGGTTCAACCCCCAACCAAGGCCCTGTTTGACGACAACGCCCCTTTGTACGAATGGTTCAGTGATGCCAAAGTGAACACCTGCTGGAATGCGGTGGACCGTCATGTAGAGAACGGTCGCGGCGAGCAGACGGCCATCATCTATGACAGCCCGATCACACATACCAAGCGCGAGATTTCCTATATGGAGCTGCGCAACCGAGTCGCTACGCTGGCCGGTGCGTTGCGGGCCAAAGGGGTCGAAAAAGGCGACAGGGTCATCATTTACATGCCGATGATCCCCGAAGCGCTGGAGGCGATGCTGGCCTGCGCCCGCCTTGGTGCCGTGCATTCTGTAGTGTTCGGCGGCTTTGCCAGCAACGAGCTGGCCGTGCGGATTGATGACGCCAAGCCCAAGGCGATCATCGCCGCATCCTGCGGGATGGAGCCGGGGCGCGTCGTGCACTATAAACCGCTGCTGGACGGTGCCATCGACATGGCCAGCCACAAGCCCGAGTTCTGCGTGATCCTCCAGCGCGAACAAGAAGTGGCGCAACTGGTCGAAGGCCGAGACGTCAACTGGCACGGGTTTCAGTACGGTGTCGAACCGGCGGAATGTGTGCCGGTGGACGGGAACGATCCGGCCTATATCCTCTATACCTCTGGTACGACGGGCGCACCCAAGGGCGTCGTGCGTCCGACCGCTGGTCATCTGGTCGCGTTAAACTGGACGATGAAGAACATCTACGATGTCGATCCCGGTGATGTGTTCTGGGCGGCGTCAGATGTCGGTTGGGTCGTTGGCCATTCCTACATCTGCTATGCCCCCTTGATCCACGGCAACACGACTATCGTGTTCGAGGGGAAACCGGTTGGGACCCCCGATGCCGGAACCTTCTGGCGCGTTATCTCCGAGCACAACGTCAAAAGCTTCTTCACCGCCCCGACCGCAATCCGCGCGGTCAAGCGCGAGGACCCCAAGGGCGAGTTGCTGGCGAAGTACGACCTGTCCTGCCTGCGTGCGCTGTATCTGGCTGGTGAGCGCGCTGATCCCGATACGATCGAATGGGCACAGGACGCGCTGAAAGTGCCGGTGATCGACCATTGGTGGCAGACCGAGACCGGTTGGACCATCGCTGGAAACCCGCTGGGAATCGAGGAACTGCCCGTCAAGCTGGGCTCGCCCGCCAAGCCGATGCCGGGCTACGACGTACAGATTCTGGACGAAGGCGGCCACCCGATGAAGCCCGGCGAACTGGGTGCGATCGCGGTCAAGCTGCCCCTGCCCCCGGGCACTTTGCCTACGCTGTGGAATGCGGAAGAGCGGTTCAAAAGCTCGTACCTGAACCACTTCCCCGGATACTATGAAACCGGCGATGCAGGCATGGTGGACGAGGATGGGTATCTCTACATCATGGCGCGCACGGATGACGTAATCAACGTCGCGGGCCACCGTCTGTCCACCGGCGGGATGGAGGAGGTTTTGGCAGCCCATCCCGACGTCGCCGAATGCGCCGTGATCGGCGTGACCGATCAGTTGAAAGGCCAGATGCCCGTTGGCTTCCTGTGCCTAAACGCAGGATGCGACCGTGACCACGGTGATATCGTGCAGGACGTGGTCAAGCTGGTGCGCGAAAAGATTGGGCCGGTTGCCGCATTCAAACTGGCCGTGGTAGTGGATCGTCTTCCAAAGACGCGATCGGGGAAAATCCTGCGCGGAACGATGGTGTCGATAGCGGACAGCAAGGAATACAAGATGCCAGCCACTATCGATGATCCGGCGATCCTGGACGAGATCACCGACGCACTAAAGACCATTGGTTACGCGCAGTAATCGAACAGCGGACGACGATCAATCGCCCACAGCGTCTCTTTCGCTTGCAACCTGAAACGGGCCCCCTACTGTCTTCCCAAGACAGTGAGGGCCCATGACACAATCCGAAATCTGGCGTCTGAGCGCCACCGACCTGACAGCCTTGACCCGCAGCGGCGACCTGGGTGCTGAGGACGTCACGCAGGACGCCATCAACCGAATGCACCAGGTCAATCCCGACCTGAACGCGGTGGTCGAGGACCTCAGCGACGAGGCGCTGACCCGTGCACGAAATCTGGATGCGGCAGTTGCGGGCGGCGCACCTCCGGGTCCTCTGCATGGGGTTCCCGTCACGATCAAAATCAATGTCGATCAAACTGGGCACGCGACTTCGAATGGCGTGGTCGCCCTGAAGGATGTGATTGCGCCCGACGATGCCCCCATCGTACGCAACCTCCAGAACGCCGGAGCTGTCGTAATTGGGCGCACAAACACGCCCGAGTTTTCATTTCGGGCCGATACCGACAACCCTTTGCACGGACGGACGCACAACCCGTGGGGTCGACACATCTCACCCGGAGGGTCTTCGGGCGGCGCAGGCGCGGCCGTTATGGCGGGGGTCGGTGCCCTCGCACATGGCAATGACATCGGCGGCAGCTTGCGGTTTCCAGCGGCGGCCAACGGAGCAGTCACAGTCAAACCCGGACTGGGCCGTGTCCCTGCATGGAACCCCAGCCAACAGGCGGAACGCGGGATTCTGGCGCAATCCATGTCGGTACAAGGATTGATCACCCGGTCGGCGGCGGATCTGCACCTGTCGATGCCCAGTGTGATCGCCCCCGACCCTCGCGATCCGTTTCACGTTCCAATGCCGTGGCGCGGTGACGCCATGGACGGCCCCACCAAAGTGGCCTTCACCAAAAACACCTTTGGCTATGCGCTGCACCCGGACGTCGAAAAGGCGTTGGACACCGCACGCGATGCGCTGGTCGATGCGGGGTATTTAGTCGAAGAGATCGATCCGCCCGACGTTTTCGAAAGCGGACGGTCCGGCTATCGCGCATTGATGGGAGAAGTTCTGACGCTGCTACGAAGCGATATCGAAGCCGCAGGGTCCGAGACCATCCGAGAAATCTTTGAAGTCTATTTTCAAGAGTTCCCGCCAATCGTGGAAACCGATCTGATCCGCATGCTCGCCAAGCGCAGCCATTACGCACGCGAATGGTCGATTTTCATGGAAGACTACCCCTTGGTTCTGTCGCCCTTCCTGCCGCAACCGTTCTTTGGACCGGACCGGGACACCGAAGGCGCAGAAGGGGTGCACGAGGTTCTGGGATGTGCGGTCTATTCCTATGCGATGAACTTCCTCGGCCTGCCCGCAGCTTGCGTTCCGGCCCGGCTTGCGGATTTGCCACCAGGACCGCAACCCATCAACGTCCAGATTGCCGCCCGTCGGTGGCGCGAAGACATGGCTGTCGACGCCGCCGCCGCGATTGAAGCGCGTGTCGGCCAGATGTGTCTACCGCTTTGGGACAAGATGGCAACGCCCGCGTAAATCGGCGGGCGCAAAAATAGACCCCGGGGTATTGTGCCCGGGGTCCGCTTTCTAAAATATACCCGGATATCTCTAACGAGCGTAGCACCACCTACCCTCGCCAGCGCGAAAACTGCGCACTCGTTCGACAACGCCGTTCGGTGGCCACTCACTCCCACCTTGACGTATATTCCGGGCATATTCAGGTTACCGAAAACTTAATGAATCTCGTGTGAACTGGTTCACACAAGTCCTAAAAAATTCGTAATGACACTAATTTAGGTGAATTGCTCAGAGATTAAGCGCTCTTCCAATCCATGCCCCGGGTCAAACAGAATACGGTGCTGGATGGAAGGTTCAGACCGGATTTCAACCCAGTCAATATCAGCAAACGACACCGAGTCCGCATCCGCCATGACCGGACGCTTATCGGCATCCAAAACATCGAAACGTACTTTGGCGATCTTGGGCAACAGCGCCCCGCGCCACCGGCGTGGCCTGAACGCTGCAATTGCCGTTAATGCAAGAACGTCTGACCCGATGGGCAGGATCGGACCATGCGCAGAATAGTTGTAGGCCGTCGATCCCGCAGGTGTGGACAGCAAGGCGCCGTCACAAACCAGTTCATCCATCCGCACCCTACCGTCGACACTGATCCGCAGCCGGGCCGCCTGTGGACCGGCCCGCAACAGCGAAACTTCATTGATCGCCAGGGCCTCATGCATTTTGCCGGACTGGTCCATGGCGCGCATGGCGAGCGGGTTAATGACTTCTTCCTCGGCAGCGTCAAGCCGCGCCATCAGATCGGTTTCGTGAAACTCGTTCATCAAGAACCCGATCGTGCCCCGGTTCATGCCATACACCGGCGTATCCAGGTGCTGCATGTTGTGCAGCGTATGGAGCATGAACCCGTCACCCCCCAAGGCCACCACCACGTCCGCATCCCGGGGGGCTGCGTTTCCATAGCGTTTCACCAGAACATCTCGGGCCGTTTGGGCCACTTTGACGTCACTGGCGAGGAAAGCGATTCTCTGGATCATTTGTTGCGGTTTCCGGTGCTGCACATTTGGTTCCGAAACAACCATACCTTTCCCCGATAGGCCAGACTTGACGCCACAGCGGGCCAAATCGTCGCTTTAAAGCTTTTGCGTATGTACCGTTTCCGATAGGAAATCCGCAAGATTCTTACCCAGCCATGTGGAGCGCCCATGAACGCCAATCTCCGTGATACCGGATTTTTCACCCAGTCTTTGTCTGACCGTGATCCCGAGCTGTTCGGCTCGATCACATCCGAGCTGGGCCGCCAGCGCGACGAGATCGAACTGATCGCGTCCGAGAACATCGTCTCTGCCGCCGTGATGGAGGCGCAGGGTTCGGTGATGACCAACAAATACGCCGAAGGTTACCCCGGTCGCCGCTACTATGGCGGCTGCCAGTTCGTTGATATCGCCGAGAATCTGGCCATCGACCGCGCCAAGGAACTGTTTGGTTGCGAGTTCGCTAACGTCCAGCCAAATTCGGGCAGCCAGGCCAACCAGGGTGTGTTCCAGGCCCTGATCAAACCCGGCGACACCATTCTGGGCATGAGCCTGGATGCCGGTGGCCACCTGACCCATGGCGCCCGCCCGAACCAGTCGGGCAAGTGGTTCAACGCGGTGCAGTACGGCGTCCGCAAGGAAGACAACATGCTGGACTACGATCAGGTCGAGGCGCTGGCAAAAGAGCACCAGCCCAAGCTGATCATCGCCGGAGGCTCGGCCATTCCGCGCCAGATCGACTTTGCCCGCATGCGCGAGATCGCCGACATGGTCGGCGCCTACTTGCACGTGGACATGGCGCATTTTGCCGGTCTGGTGGCGGCGGGTGAGCACCCCAGCCCCTTCCCCTATGCGCATGTGGCCACGACCACCACGCACAAGACCCTGCGCGGTCCGCGTGGCGGCATGATCCTGACCAATGATGAAGATATCGCTAAGAAAGTGAATTCGGCGATCTTCCCTGGCATTCAGGGCGGCCCCCTGATGCACGTGATCGCCGCCAAGGCCGTGGCCTTCGGCGAGGCGCTGCAGCCCGCGTTCAAGGACTACATCAAGCAGGTTGTGGTCAATTCGCAGGCACTGTCGGATCAACTGATCAAGGGCGGTCTGGACACCGTGACGCACGGCACCGACACCCACGTCGTGCTGGTCGACCTGCGCCCCAAAGGCGTCAAGGGCAACGCCACCGAGAAGGCCTTGGGTCGCGCGCACATCACCTGCAACAAGAACGGCGTGCCATTTGATCCGGAAAAGCCGACCATCACGTCGGGCATCCGTCTGGGTTCGCCCGCCGGCACCACCCGCGGCTTTGGCGAGATCGAATTCCGCCAGATCGCGGACTGGATCATCGAGGTCGTCGACGGCTTGGCCGCCAATGGCGAAGACGGCAACGGCGCGGTCGAGGCCAAGGTCAAAGCCGAAGTCGCCGAACTCTGCGCACGCTTCCCTATCTATCCGAACCTGTAGGATACACAGGAACCAAAGATCAGAACGGCGCCTACAGGGCGCCGTTTTTCGTTGGATCAGAATTGAACGCTGTCAGATAAATCCGCGCCAGCGCAAAATGATCACCGCCAAAGCCGCGAGCGCTAAAAACCCCAATGCCAACGACCCCAGAAAACTCAGAAACCAGCCCCAACGGCGATCTGCAAGATTGATCCCGCTCAGATGGGTCTGAACTTCTTCTGATGCCTGGACCAGTTTCGGTGTATCCAGCACCAAACGAAGTTTGGGATGGGCGGCCATTTGCTCAGCGCGGGCCAGCATCATCGCCTGCTTGTAGATACGGCGCGGCAAACGGCGCTTGGCCTTACGGACAGAGGCCGTTAGTGTTTTGTCTTTCACACCCAGCTTTGCGCGCAGTAATTGCACTGTCTGCGCGATCTGGCTTTGGATATCTGTTGTCTGCGACATGACGCGGCCTCCTGCGCGCGGAATGTACCCTCAGACCGCAGGGGCGACAATGGGGGCTGGTCGTTTCAAACTGCGGCGGGTATCACACCTACATGCTGAACACGATTATCCACGGCGAGCCGACCACAAACCCTCCTTTACTGATTGTTCATGGGCTATATGGTTCCGCCCGGAATTGGGGGGTCATCGCCCGTCGGTTGTCGGATGAAAGACAGGTTGTGGCCGTTGATATGCGCAATCATGCCTACAGCGACTGGACCGACCAGCATGGCTATCCCGATCTGGCGGACGATTTGGCCGAGGTGATCCGGCATTTTGGCGGTAAAGCCGACGTCGTCGGGCATTCGATGGGCGGTAAGGCCGCTATGATGCTGGCATTGAGTCACGGCGATTTGCTACGCAAACTGGTGGTGGCGGACATTGCGCCGGTCACCTATTCACACAGCCAGATCCAGTTCATTGAGGCTATGCGTGCCGTCGATTTTACTACAATCGAAAGACGTTCGGACGCAGAGGGACAACTGGCTGAGCAGGGTGTCGAGAAGGCGCTTCAGAGCTTTTTCACGCAATCCCTCGATATCAAGGGCAAACGCTGGCTTCTGAACCTCGATACACTTGCGGCTGAGATGCCAAAGATCATGGGCTTTCCCGAAACGGACGCCTCTTGGGATGGCCCAACCCTGTTCTTGTCCGGGGGCGGTTCCGATTACGTGCTGCCCGAGCACCGCGACACGATCCGCGCCCTGTTTCCTGCGGCACGTTTCGCCAAAATCCCCGGCGCAGGCCATTGGCTGCATGCAGAGAAACCGCGAGAGTTCGAAGCAGCGGTCCGGACGTTTCTAAACGCCTGATCAGGCTTCGTTCTGATACAACCGTTTCGCCACCAACCAAGACGCCGGCAGTGCGGCCACGCAACCGGCCGCGGCGGCGGATACGATTGCTACCGTTGACACCAATCCGGCGGACAATACGGCGATGACAGCCGATCCGGCCATGGCGGTTGCGATCAGTGAGTACAGTATGCCGGCCAAACGTAACATTGTCCGTCTTCCTTTTTCTTGAAGTCCGAAATTCATATTACGCAATCGGAATGTCGGACGCTTTGATCTGCGTCAGTATTCAGCCGCCGAAGGTCAGATGATCAATTGACCTCGCCACCCCCATTGGCCCAATCCCCCAGACCGCCTAGGTTAAAGACCTGCTCGTACCCCATATCTTTCAACAACTTGCCAGCCAGCGCCGCCCGTCCACCGGCCGCGCAATACAGCACGATCGGGCGCTCCTTACGCAATTCCGGGTCGTGGGACCGCAGTGCGCCGTCAGCTCGGAATTCCAGCATACCACGCGGGATGTGGTGCGCTCCCTTGGCCCGGCCGGTTTGCTGCAGCTCAACAGCGTCACGCACGTCCAACAGCAACGCGCCCTGCCCGATCAAATCCTTGGCTTTGTCTGTATCAATCCGTTCGACGGCAGCATTTGCTGCTTCCATCATTTGGCTAACGGTCAATGGCATGAAACATCCCCTCTGGTGAATTTCACCAGATGCTAGCACGCAAAATCGGGAAAGCGCAGTCAGATCGCCCAATCGGGCGATCAATGCTCGCGGAACGCGCGGGACATGCTGTCTGTGACCGGCTTGGCGATGTAGGCCGCAAAGGTGCGTTCTTCGGTCTGGATCATGATCTCGGCAGGCATACCCGGTGTAGGGATGAACCCGCGCACACGCTCCATCTCTTCAGGCGCCAGCGAGATGCGAGCCAGATAGACCTCTTGCGGAACACCTGTGGAGTCCTCGACCAGTGCGTCCGCTGAAACATAGAAGACCTCGCCGCTTAGCACGGGCGTGGTTCGCTGGTTCAGCGCGACCAGTCGAACTGTCGCCTGCTGGCCCGTCACCACGCTGTCGATTTCTGTACGTGGAACTTGCGCCTCGATGATCAAAGGCGCGTCCGATGGCAAGATTTCCGCGATGGGCTCACCCGTTTCGATAACACCGCCAGCGGTGTGATAATGCAGGCGTACCACGGTTCCCGATACCGGCGCACGGACAACCGCCCGGTCCAGAACACTGCGGGCCTGCCGGGATTTTTCACGAACGCTTTCCAGATCAGCGGCAATCACACCCAACTCATCCAGCGCAGCCTCGCGATAGGCGGAACGAGTGCGGGAAATTTGTTCTTCGTACTTCAAAATCATCTGGTTGATTTCGGCGGTTTCAGCCGTCAATCGCGCCTGCTGGCCTTCAGCCTCGGCTTGCACGCGGCGGATCGTGTTGATGTCACCCTTACGCACCAGCCCTTTTTCGAACAGGGCCTGCTTGGTGTCGAATTCTTCCTGGAGGATTTCCGAGCGCCGGATCATGCTTTCCAACTGGGCCTCAAAGCCACTTGAGCGAATTTTCAGCGCCTCCATATTGCGCTGCAGCAATGCAATATCGTTCAGCAAGGTCTTGCGGGACACGTCAAAGCTGATTTTCTGCCCGTCGAGGATTGCCATCACCTCGACATCGTCTGACGCTTCAATCAGCTCAGGAGAAAACTCAAGCCGATCACGCTCGTTGTTTTCAGCGGACAAGCGCTCGGACATGGCTTGCAGACGAATTTTGCGGATGAACAGTTCGCGTTCGTTAGACTCGGCCGAGGTCTGGTCAAGGGTCATAAGAACCTGTCCCTTAACAACGGACTGGCCCTCTATGACCTTGATATCCTCGATAATGCCGCCTTCCAGATGCTGAACGATCTTGTTGCGCCCGGTGGCCACGAAACTGCCCTGGGCAATCACCGCCGCAGCCAAAGGTGCGCTGAATGACCAGAGGCCAAAGCCGCCAAAACAGACGACCAGCATGATGATACCGATGACGACAAAGCGATGGATTGAACGCGGAACCTCGGCATACCAGACCGTCGGATCCTTGGGGTCATTGTTTACGGGTACAAGTTCGTTCATGCTGGCCCCCCTTGCTGCTGTGACTGAATGCCGGGCTTGTTGCCACGCGAGGCGTTCAACTGTTGCAGAACCTGCTCACGCTGACCGAACAATGCAACGCGGCCATCCGTCAGCAGCATGATTTTGTCGACAACACTCAACAGAGTTGGTTTTTGGGTAATCACAACGACGGTAATCTTGCTTTCCTTGGCTTGGGCGATCGCTCGCGACAATGCCTGATCCCCCGCGACGTCCAGATTCGAGTTCGGCTCGTCCAAAACAACCATGCGTGGATTGCCAAAGAAGGCGCGCGCCAGAGCGATCCGTTGCTTTTGACCGCCCGACAGCGGCGAGCCATCGGCCGCAACCACCGTTTCATACCCTTGGGGCAATGTGGCGATCATATTGTGCACATCGGCAAGAACGGCGGCATCATGAATTTGTTCATCCGTCGCATCCGCGCGCATCCGGCCAATATTGTCTTTGATGGTCCCGGGGAACAGCTGAACGTCTTGCGGCAGGTAACCGATACTTTCGCCAAACTGACGCGGATCCCAGTTGCGAATGTCCATCAGGTCCAGTCGCACGCTGCCGGATGTCGGCAGGATCGACCCGACCAGAGTTTTGCCCAGCGTGGTCTTGCCAGCGCCGGAATTTCCGATGACCGCCAGCGTTTCGCCGGGATTGAGCGAAAAGCTGATCCCGTTCAGAACAACGCGTTTGGTGCCCCCCGGAACGTAAAGCAGACGTTCAACATCCATCCGCCCCTCAGGACGTGGGAGGCGCAGTTTTTCAAATTGCAGGGCCGACTTGGACAGTAGGTTTCTGATCCGTCCAAAAGCAGCGCGCGTCAGCAGGAATGTATTCCAGCCTTCGATCGAACCTTCGATGGGCGCAAAGGCCCGTCCTGCGATGATCGAGGCGGCGATGACCATGCCGCCGGTGATTTCGCCCTGTAGGGCCAGATACGCACCCCAGCCAAGAATAGCGATCTGCGTCAGCAGACGCACCGCCCTTGAGATGGCCGCAAAGATCACGTTCCGATCCTGCGCGCGCACCTGCCAGGTCAGGGATTGAGCGGTGTCCCGGCCCCAGATGCGAACGGCCTCGGGGATCATCGCCAGCGCGTTGATGATCTGGCTGTTGCGCGCCATCGAGTCCAGGTGCTGGTTGGCCATCGACTGCGCCCTGTTCGCTTCAGCGAATGGTTTGGCTGTAGTTTTCTGGTTGATCAGCGCAATCAACATCAACAGCAGAGCCGTTCCAATGACGATCGAACCCAACTGCGGGTGCACAAGGAAGATCATCAGGATGAACAAAGGCGCGAAAGGCACATCCAGGAACGAAATCAATGTTCCTGAAACCAAAAACCCGCGCACTTGCTGCAAGTCACCCAATGTCTGGTATTCACGACCGTTCCCGTGCAGCGACGCGTGGGCTGCTGCACTCAATACCGGTGCGCCCAGACGCGCGGCGACTTCGACCGCAGTGCGCATCAGCATAAATCGACGTACGGCGTCAAAGGCCGCCTGGAAAATCACAGCCCCCGCAACAATCGTTGTCAGCATGATCAGCGTATCCAGCGACCGGCTGGTCAGCACTCGGTCGCTGATCTGAAACAGATAAATCGGGATCGCAAGGATCAGAATGTTCGTTGCGCAGGTCAAAACCAGAATAAACGCGAGGTTTCGCCAGATCGCCCGCAGAGACGTACGCAAGGTGTTCTGAAAATCCTCAGGCGGTGTCCGCTTGTGGAATGTCTGGGGTGGCCCTTTGCCGTCACCGCCTCCGGATTTTCGGAGTTGCATCGGCTCATTCGCCTTGGCCTCGATAGTGGCACCTATGCGTTCACCGCCACTCGAGCGCGCGTCGGGGGACATCCGCGCGGTCGTTTCCTCAGCGGCATCAGGATCGGGGCCTTTGGCATCATCGGCCACCCCAGCGCCACTGCCCGTTGTGTTCTTGTCTTCGGCGGGCTGCGGCTGCTCGCGCCGGGGGGAAGACGCGGCGCGGCTTGGTGGTTCCGATTTGGGTTTGGGTTCCTGTTTCTCGTGCGGCGCAGACTCGGCAACAACGGGATCGTCCCGCGTTGCAGTCGATTTCGGATCATCTATTGGATCTGGCACACGCATATCTTCATTGAGACGCAAACTGGGCCTTTTCGCTGATTTAGGTACAGCATCCTCGCCTTCTGGCTGCCGCGGGGTACCAACGCCCTTAATATCTAGCGGGCTGGCATCAGAAGAACGACGCGACGAAAAATTAATCGACATTTTTAAACTTTCGGGGCACTCGCAACAAACACAGTCTTTACGCTAACACGGATTGACCAAAACAGGTAGATAATTCAGGCCAACATGGTCTGCAGCGCATCATCACTGCCAGCCATCTCGGATGGCGTAAGGTTCGACTGCGCCTGAGCGATCGCATTTTCGCCAACTGCTGCCGTTTCTTCCATGACCATCGCAATGACCTCATTGGCAATTTCCGCACCCAAGTCTTCGTCGGGAAGGTCGAGCAAAGACGCCTGATGCAATAAAAGCTCTGAATATTCACCGCCGGCCGCCATTACGGTCGAGTCAACACCAACCTTGGTGATGCTGGCGGAGTTCAGCAGAGCATTTCCCGCCCCCTGAACCTCGGCACCATCAACCGAGAGATCATCCTGATCCTGCAACATCGTAATTTGTTCTACAGAGTTGATCTGCACCAGATCGCCTTCGATCTTCAGAACACGCAACAACTCCATACCGGCATATTCAGGATTGTTTGTCAGCGCATCCTCAAATGCTTCGCGGTCGACTTGCTGCAGCGGCATGGCCTCTGCATGCGGAATGTCCATCTCCTCGAGCGTGTCTTCACCGGTGGTCGTCAACGAGGCCTGGTTCATGACCAGATTGTCATCAGCTTCATCCGGTGTGCCACCGTCAAAGACATCATCATCCATCAGCGCAATGGTCTGGTGCAGTTGGTCAACCGAAATCATGTTTCCGCCGACCATGATCAGATCGTAGAAATTGCCCAACTGAATAATGTTGGTCACGTTGGTCAGTATGTTGTCACCAAGCGTGTACAGGCTGGTCGAGGCCGTGATTTCGGTGTTGATCTTGTCGATGTCCGTGGCGTCAATCACCTGTTTGATGAAGTTCGTGACCCAAAGATCACCTTGAACCCAGGTGACAGAGACAATCGGATCCGTACCCGGATCTGCGACACTGTCGTCTTGCCACCACTCTTCACTGGCTTCGGTCCCAATGTAGGACGCTTGAATCACATTGGTGTCGCTTTGCACACCAGGCCCGCCTTCATCGATATCGGACACAACTGCGACCTGGCTGACGACGGTCAGGTTGACCGATTTTCCGCCCACGGCGATAACGGGCGCATCAACCCAGGCAACCGTAATCGCAACTTCGTTGATCGCCAGATTTCCTCCGGCAATAACAGTGTGGCCTTCACCAAACTCTTCGTCATCGGACCGATCCCATTCGTCTGGAAACTTATCCGGTTCGTCGCTTTCTTCCTCGTCTTCCTCCTGATGGTGCGCCGGCTCCTGATGGTGCGCGGGCAGAAGGTCATTCCAATCCGGCATTTCATCGACCTTTTCGCCGTTCACGAAAATGCCAATCGCGTCTTCGCCGTGGAACTGGTGGATGACCACACCTTCGATCTGCGCAATCATCGGTGACTGCATCTGATCGATCAGACCTTCAAGGTATTCCAGCGATTTGTAGTCTTCGATGTTCAGGGATGGGCTCGAAACAGCGTGCATCGACAACGCTGTGTCCAGCATTTCTTTGCCTTGCGCGATCTGGATTTCGATATCGCGAAAATTGCCGTGACCGATCACATCGTTGTCGCTCAAGACGATCGTCTGGAACGTGTAGGTCACGGCCGAACCGATAATCAGCGGGGCAACCTGCGGGTCTAAAACCAAAACAGCCGTCTGACCCTCACCAAACTGAACACTCGGGACATAGGGTTCTGGGCCAATGTTCGGGCCAATATAAATCTCTGCCATCGCAAGCGGGCCATCGGGCACAGGCGGCAAAGGAAGATCCGGAGGTGGAGGCAGGAATTTGTAAGGTAGCGGATCGTACTCGCCCGGGTCGAGTTTCAGATCTGCCTTAATCCGAATAGCGATCGGGTCCTCGAGTTCGTCCAGTTCATTTTTACGCCGAAGAGCAGTGAATTCTTCGTATTGATCCCGCAGACGGGCCTGTTCAATGGTCAGCTCAAAGGTTCCAACAAAATGCGCAATCGTTTCTGTAATACTGTCGAGTGACATATCGGTTTCCTTTTCCCCGCCCCGGCCTGAAATTTCCGCTTTGGGATTGCTGGGCCGAGGCCGCCTGTTGCGGCCCCGGCAGTTTTGTCAGATAGGTCGGGGCCCGGTAATTCGGGCCCTGACTGCGACTTACACGTCCGTGTCGTCGCTGTTGCTGGTTGCGGTCATCGAACCACCAACCATTGTCGTATCGACCGAGTTACCAAGAACGTTGGCACCCATGACGATCGACTGGTTGAACGCCGATGTATCGACCACGGCCGCTGCCGAAGCATAGGACTCGCCGTTGACGATGCCATCACCGCCGTTGCCTGAGCCCCACGAACCAGCGTTGCCACCGGCTCCGCCAGCACCCGAGTATGCACCAGACGCATCGCCACCGTCGACGTTTGCACCATAGGTGTCACCACCGTTCGCATTGCCCGCGGCACTACCTGTGTTGCCGCCGTACCCGGCACCGGCACCACCGCCGCCACCGACGCCCGAAGTTGCCGCGCCGGTCGCGCTGCCCGTACCGGTCGAGGTCGCGTCATTGTTGGACGTCGACTCGCCGCCATATCCGGCAATGGCTTCCGCCATGCTGTCTGCCGAACCGTCGGTATCCGCGGTTGAGAAGACTTCGGACAAACCACCGTCACCAGCGTTGTTTTCAGCGTCAGCGGAACCTTCACCGGTTCCTGTGGATGCAGCATCCTGCTGAACGGCTCCGCCGCCACCGCCGACGCCGTCAGCTGTCGCGGTCCCGGTTCCGGTACCCGCCGCTGTTCCATCAACGTCATTGGTTCCGCCAGCGCCGCCATTGACCTGAGCGTCCTGGTTGTTGTCGGCTTCGCCGTTCACGTCGCCCGGAGCTTGAGTGACAGCCGGACCCGTAGCGTCCTGATCACCTACACCCTGAGCATCACCACGAGCGTCAGCGGTACCACCGTTACCGGATGCACCGTTGCCGTCACCGCCGGGGCCGTTGCCGCTGTCGCCGGCACCACCTTGGCCGTTGCCGCTGTCAGCGTTACCACCGTCGCCGGCACCACCGTCGCCACCGTCACCGGCAGCACCCATGCCGTCGCCGCCCGGGCCGTTGCCGCTGTCAGCGTTGCCGCCGTCACCGTCGCCACCGCCAGCGCCTTCACCGCGCGCACCGTTGCCGTCACCGCCGTCACCGCCGGTCCGGTTACCGCCGTCACCACCTGTGCCGTCGCCGCCAGTACCGTCGCCGCCGTCACCGCCAGGGCCGTTACCGGCATCTGCGTTACCGCTGTCGCCGTTACCGCCATCGCCGTCACCGCCGTTGCCGCCGTCGCCGTCACCGCCGGGACCGTTACCGCCATCTGCGTTACCGCTGTCGCCGTTACCGCCATCTGCGTTACCGCTGTCGCCGTCACCGCCGTCACCGTCACCACCGGTGCCGTCCGCGTCCGCGCCAGCCAGACCTGCTGCGAGGCCCAGTCCGATGTTGCCACCGGATGTCGCGTCATTGGCTTCCGTGTCGCTATCGCTCTCGTTTGCAGCTAGACCGAGGTTACCAGCGAGACCGCCACCGCCGTTTGCATCGTCGGCTTCAGAATCGTTGTCGGTATCGACGTCTACGTCATTGTCGGCGTTCGAGTCGTTGTCGCCACCGGCCGATTCACCGTCATTGTCAGCATTCGACGAACCGAATCCGAGGCCCAGACCAATGGATCCAGCGTTACCGCCTTCACCGCCATCCGAATCTACATCCGATTCCGAGCTGCCTTCGTTGTTGGCATCCGCTGCGCTGTCGGCATCACCGCCGTCACCACCAGTGCTTTCACCGTCCGATTGAGCGTTGGAATGTCCGACGCCTAGACCGAAGTTATGTGCGTCACCGGAATCACCGCCGTTTCCGCCTGCGCCGTCGCCGTCAGCATCGCCGCTTGTGCCGCCATAGGCCTCTGTGTTTCCGCCGTAGGTTTCGCCGTAAGCGTCACCTCCAGTGGTCTCGCCACCTTCTCCGGAATCGCCGCCATCCGAACGCGAACTAATACCTTCAGCAGCATTTGCGGTTCCGCCATAGGCGTCACCCTTCTGCTCAAAGGTGCCGTCATTGGAAACTTCGGCACTTTCCAGAATGTCGTTGTCTTCCAGTGTAGCAACTTGATTGTTGATTGCTGCCATAGCGGTCGTCGTGCCGCTCATGTCAACATCCAGGTTCATGTCATCGCCGGGGTCATAATCAATATCGCCACCAGCGGTGATCACGTCACCTACGCTCGCATCGTCACCCAGATCCAGATCTACCTGATCGTCATCGCGCGGAATCCACTCGCCACCACCAAAGTCGATGTGAACCGAGTTGGAATTGTCGTTGCTGTCATCACCACCATTATAGTTCTGCTGGTTCTGATCCTGATCCTGACCCTGATCCTGGTCCTGACCTTGGTCCTGATCTTGGCCCTGATCCTGGTCCTGACCTTGGTCCTGATCTTGGCCCTGATCGTTATCTACGCTGTTGTCGTTGGTTTGCTCTTGCTCATTCAGATTTGCGTCAATCTCAGCTTCTTTGACTGTAATGTCGGCATCGATATCAACATGGGCCTCTTCGACGTCGACTTTGCCGATGGCAGTTGCGTCATTGTGCGGATGGCTGCGTCTATTACTCATAATAGTTCTCCACTTAAGAAGCGCTCGGACCGCTATTCATCTACAAAACGGTTACTGGCGCAGTTAAAAATAGGAGCCGCACGACGCTGCAAAACGCGCGTGTGCGGTTTCGTTCAGTGAATTTTGTCCCACCCTCCTTTCTCGGCTTAGCCGAAACCGTGTCTGCGGAAATTGCTCGCTGTAATGCGCGATTCGCCGACACATCAGGAATTAGAGCTTCGAAATAGAAGCAGACCCATGGTTGCAGGCCGAGGGCACCGTGAATAGCTACCCTAAAGCACTAGAACGCCCAGTGCGTTGATTTCATTGTCGTAAAACTTGTGTGATCAAAAGTACCCGCACATGTTGCCCACACGCCTGAATTGAAACCAGCAGTTTAAGAAACCCTGCGATTACTTCTACTTATGCGGGAAGAGGTCTAGTTCACCTAATCGAAAGTACTAGAACCGATTTTCGCAGTCGGAGGTATCATTGATGAATCTTGTACTTTCCGCTATAGTCGTATCTCTATACTGTTAGTTTCTTCGAATTCTACTCTACGAGTGCTGGTTACAATTTCGCCGTTTTTTTTCGCGGCGCGGGTTAATAAGGGGGGAATAATGGGCAATCCGTTTCAGGATAGTGTTGTCGCAAACGATTCTAATCCCGAAGAATTCTCGATCAATTTCGTCGGTAAGGAACTCTTCTATTCAGATCAAACCATCAATGCTGTTCAAAGCGAGTTTGGCGTGTCCACGCGACGGATCGAAACAATTGACGCGCTGCCGGCGTTAAACGGTTCCGATGTCGGGGCCGGCAAGGTGGTCGTCGTCGATCAGATGCTGCTGGATGATCTTTTGACCAGACCGCAAGTCTATTCCGAAAGCGCGGGGTCAGGGTGCCTTGCTTTCGCCTATCGCAAGGAAGATGCAGCCCGCCTGGCTTTCGAAAACTGGGATCGTGGTCAATTTGGCGACATCGGCTACCTACCGATGAACGTTGCGCCGGACGTCTGGAGATCCATATTGCGGTTATTGCTGCACGAAGAGCTGTATCTGCCGTGCTTTCTTGCGGATTGCGTGGTACATCCGCAGATTTCCTCGAATGAGCCTCAGGAACCCGCGTCAAAACCGAGCGATCTGCATCCCATCTATTCCAAGCTGACACGACGGGAAAAGCAGGTTCTGCAGCTGGTCTCAAAAGGTCAAAGCAACAAAATCATCGCGTCGAACCTGGGTATCACCGAGCACACCGTCAAACTCCACATGCATAACGTGGCGGGCAAGATCGGTGTCAGCAACCGAACGGCGGCTGCGCAATTCTTTTTTGAGGTCGCGCCGAATGAGGCGCGCAATCTGCCCGTTGACTGACAATTTTGAATCCCGCTTTGACCGCCTCATCCTGATGGTCGGCCGGTTGAACTATATGTGGACCAACACGGAAAGCCTGTTGATTCACTTGATCGCCGGGTTGACGGAAACTGATAAGGACGTTGCCGTCATCATATTTCTGACGCTGAACACAAGTCGCGCCAGGATTGATCTGGTTGAGCGACTGGCAAAGATGGAAGGCCGCCCAGAGGAGATACGCGACCCGATTCTGGATCAAACGCGGCGGCTGGGCAAACTCTCTGGCATTCGGAACAGATACAACCACTGTATCTATTCCTTTGACCCGGACAGCGGTAATCCCAAAACCATATTGATGCGCATTGCCGACCGGAAGACGGATATCAAACTCGGTCGGCAAGATATGGTTGACGAGGACGCAATGAAAGAAATCGAAAACGTGGTCGAGCAGCTTTCGGAAGCGAACAGAGATATCTGGAAGTTGATCAGCCAACTTGGGTTTCCAACCTGAAAAGCTGTGGTGCGGGCGGTGGGACTCGAACCCACACGGGCATACGCCCTTCAGATTTTAAGTCTGATATGTCTACCATTCCATCACGCCCGCTCAGCGTGCCGGGCCGCGTTGGGACCCCCAAAACTCAGTAAGACTATCAAGCCCTGAATACAATGCGTTTCACGGACGAAAATTCGGGTTTCATATTTCTTGGGTCCTGCCAGTTACTTCGCATTCCAGCCGCACGGTATGGCCGCTTTTGCTGCCGCCGCCCCCGGTACGGCCTCATCGCCGCTGTGATGAGATTTCCGCACTTGACCGATCACGCGCCAAGGTTGCGCGCACCTTGCTTAACCTCCACCAAAGGTTTAACCCTGTGCCATAACCCAAAAGCAATTGAGTTTACTTATGAGTACCGAGCAGAAGTCCTTTCAGGATCGCGTCGCGCGTATCAGTCAACGCGCGGAAGAAGCTGCCAGAAAAGCTCCGCCACCCAGAACCGAAAGCATTTGGAAACGCCTCGCGTATCCCGCATCTTTCCTCGGTGCATTTCTAATGGGTGTGCTGGTGGTATTTCTGACCCGCTACATTCAGCTTCAGATGGCGGGTGTACCGGACGCTCGTCAAATCAACACGCAGGATTTTATCGGTATAGGCCTGGCCAGCATGGCTGGGATCGTCATATCGCTTTTTCTCAAAGACAAACAAAAAGAGTTTGCCAGCGCGAGCACTGCGGGCGTGCTTCTGACGACTTTCACCTTTCACAATCTGGTATGGAAGTACCCTGCGTATTTCGAACGGATATACAGTGAAGAATGGGTGGAGTTCATCCAGAAGCTAACCGAACCATCCAGTCTCTATATATTTGGCATCGTCATTGGCATGAACTGACCAAACCCCGCCCAAATTTCTAAGAACGCGACCCTACAAGGCTCACCGACAATCGAGACTAACAGCGCAGCGCATCAAAATCACACATCGCGCCACCGCCCGAACCACATCTCGATCAACCGCACTTAGAAACGCGCGATACCGCGACCTGCCTACCAGAGATGAATGGTAATTCGTGGTGCCCCACACGGAATACATAAAATAAGTGTATACTCTTAAATTATGAAATATAAACACATACCACACGATACCCCGAATGGTACCCCTAGTGGCGAAATTGCCTCGCCTGCATTTGCGGTGTACTTACCACGACGCTTCACCATGTAGAGGCCAATTTTGACCTCGAACAAAACTACGTCCTCAAAATCCAGTCGTTCGTATGATACGAGCATTGCGATCAATCTGGAAACGAGCCAGCTTTAATGGTTTGAACATTGAAGACAGTAATCTGAACATTCGCTGATGCATGCTTTAGTGACCGCTTTGCGGACAAAGCTGCCGTTCGTTTTTGTTCGAAATTTTATTCTTATGGCGCATTTGAGGTCGAAAACGAACACGACGCTTCAGGTGGCTGTTGAATGAGCAATTGCGCTTTTGGGGGTACCGGAGTTTCAGCCTGAAGGCGTGTCTGTAATGGCGTCGACATTTCGCTGAAACTCATCGGGGGCATTACCTCGTGGATAGGGCTGGTCAGGGATCGGGCAGCCCAAAAAACCGCACAGAGGGCCCCATCCGCTACCAAGCTCATAAGTCAAGAGGCGGTCTTCACCGAACTCGGCTTGAATGTCCGCAATGTTCTTTTTGTAAACAGACACCATGTGGTCCCGGTCAGCGATATTCCCACCGAACACGCCGTCGGCGATTAGCTTTACTCCAATTGATTCAGGGTCGTCGCTGTTCCGCAATATCGGCAATATGGTGTTTTCCATGCTTTCATACCAAGAATCAGCGTCGCGCACCGAGAGAATGATCTTTGCTTTCGGGAAGTGGGCGCTCAGTTCTCGCCAAAAATAGGCGCCGGGCCAGTCAACGGTCGCATTATACTCGGAGAAGACTTCATCCCAATCCGGTGTTTCCCCGCTGGCTGCTGCGCGCCACACCGCCACGCGCTCAGCGTGGGGCAGCACCTCGTACATATGGTAGCACGGTCCCAACTCTAATATTTCAAGGGCCCTTTTAAGGGACTCGGTACCTGTACGACCGAACCCTGCACCAATGACTGAAAGTCCCATATGAAATCCTAATAAAAATTCTGCTTATGTTTACTAATTAGACAAGAAACCACGCGAATTGTCTACGGACACAAAAAGGTTCAGGTGTAGAGCTTGATAGCTTGGCACGATGTCCGGATTGTGCTCAGACCGGTCATCTGACTGTTTCAGTGGGTCATAGGGTCGGTTCAGACCGCATCAAGGTCGGCTGAGCGGACTTAGTTGCCGTTCGCTGATATTGAGCGAACTACTGCTTGTCGGCTATGTCGTTGGGACGTGGTGATCAACTGTATTTACAGAAAGTGGCGGAGAATGGCGACTATTGTTAATTGGTGGAAGCGGCTTTTCGGCCAATACCCAGCTGAAGTCCAATCCCAGAAAATTCAAATCGGTGATTTGGAGCTCATTCCCTCTAGTCAGACTGTTGCGCGGGCGGAAACAGCACTTCCAGGCACGGAAAATTTAGAGCCAATTATTCGTCTCGCTCCTCCACCCGTGGATTCCGATCTAGTCGGTCTCTCTGACCCAGACGCAATGCAGGACTACACACCAAGTCCGGTCGCTGAATGGAGCCTAACTTTTGAGGCGAACCAACGGTTTGATTGTGCCGAATTGGCGCAGATATTACACGCAAGACATGACGAATTCAGCCGCCCAATGCACCATGTACGCACCCCTGAGGGCCAGATCACGTATTTATCGTCATCTGATACCCCGCCACACGGAATTGCGCTGATCCCCGCATGGTCTTTGGGAGAATGGGCTAATCCAGATAAAGAAAAGATCTTTGTGGGGGCTCAAGCTTTAGCAAAAGCTCTGACCGAGCTGCCAGACGGCTTTCAAGCAACGGATATCTCCTTTGATTTACTTGAGAAACAAGTGGATCAGGTGTCCCAACTCACAGCGATTAAACCTCGGACCGTTATTGTAGTTGCACATCATCCTGAGGGCGGCTTCTGGAAAGGTCGGGAGATTTGGGCTTTGTTACACCAATTGGGTCTGAAATGGGGAGATATGGACTGCTTCCAGTGGGCCGACCCGACCAATCAAACTGACTATTTAATTTGGGTGGAGGTTGATGATGGCGATCTTGGCTACGCATTGCCTGAAAGGATTGCAGCCGGCGAGCAGAATTTTAGAGCCATAAAGTTCTCGTTTGATATTCTCCGCAGCCCGGCACCTGAGCACGTTTTGAGTCAGTTGGTGGTAATAACAGCGGCATACCAAAAAGCTCTGTCGTGTAATCTTAAGGCATTTCTGGACGACGATCCTGTTGCTAGCCCAGAAGAGTTACGCCAAGGCGTCGAAAGTGCGGTGCAACATCTGAAATCGCTGGGTCTGAAACCTGGGAGTGACGATGTTTGTCGGCTTGTTTGAGCGGTTTCTAAACTTACGTGCCCGGCAATTTGGATAGGTTTTATCGGGAAAGCTCGTCGGTGATTCTAAGCGATGAGTATGAATTTCTCGAACAAACCGACCCAAAATTGATCGTCCGCCAGTGCCTGCTGACGCAGAAATCTACTATTGCCGGGCTCTCTCCAGGAAAAGTGCTTCTTGATCTCCATAGCGACCCAAAACTTCATTCGCGAAACGACCTTTTTTGCAACATTGATGGAGGCCGCATATTCAGGGTCGAACATCGCCGAGGTATGCGTGCAGGATAGAGCCTTATCAGCCCAATGCATCATCGCAGTGACCGCTTCGGTTGCGTAGCCTTTTCCATGAGCGCAGGTTTTGAGCACCCACCCGGCTTCTGGTCTTCCGTCCAATGTTGGCTCCGAATCACGATGATAATCCGCAAGGCCAACCTCGCCCAGGAAATCACCGTCGGTTTTGGATTGAACAACCCAATACCCAAAGCCCAAGAGTTGCCAATGACCAGCATAGCGAAGTAGCCGCGACCAAGATTGCTCATGTGTCGACGGCACTCCGGATATGTGTGCAACCACCTCTTTGTCAGCCCACATTGATGCACTGTCGTGAAAGTCACTTACCCGATGGCCACGAAGGATCAGGCGTTCGGTTTCGATCGTCGGCACCAGCGATGTGTCGTTCATTCAATTAGGCCCTTCCAATAGAAATCAGCGTGAGTTTCGAGCGCTGAATATGTTGCAGGCGGTTGTCGCACTCCATGATCAAATGCGGAAAAGATCAACCCTTGCAGGCAATGGCGAAGAGTGCTGCATCAGTCCTAATCGGCTCGCACCTGACTTTCTCTGCGACAGGCTCCAATTGGTCGAATGAGCCCTTAGTGAACGATGCGGCGCGATCAACCGACGACGGTTACGCGCAGAAAGCGGGCTTTGCAAAGTTCGGAATGCGGCCCAAGCCGGACATGAACTCAGAGTTCAGTTGTTGCGGAGGGGTTCTCCAAAGCCGCCGTTCACACGCGGCGCTTCATCCACATGGTCGGCATGTGCGCAAAGCAGATTCACCCGACATTCGAGTTAACAGAAAGACGTATCTAAGCGGAACGCCCTAATATCAAGGCCGGTTTACAACAAAGTTCGGTACTATCCCTGCCTTCATGATCGCTGCTTCAACATTATGCTCTGCGAAGAAACCGAATCCAGAGATGAGTGCGGAAGCTATGCCTGCATTTCGTGCACCTAGAATGTCGGTGTGCAGGCTGTCGCCAACCATCAGAACCCGGGACTTGTCGATGTGACCCAGACGATTGAATGCAAGATCATAGATGTTAGCGAAGGGTTTTCCAAAGAACTGAGGGGTGACGCCTGTCCGGTCTGCTAGCAGGTGCGCGTAAAGACCGGGTTCCTTGGAGAAACCGTACTCGCGCGGAGCGACAATATCAGGATTGCCGACCAATACCGGGCGGGGACGTTCCAGCAAAGCGGCTTCCAACATAGCTTGTCGCGTTTCATTCCAAACAGCTGACCCAATCATCAAAAAACCGTCGACGGTTTCGTAGGGCTTCGGGTCATCCTCCAGATAGGATAGTTTCAACTCCTCCAGATCGCGAAGGCCGGCACTTGGAGTTGCCATCAATCCCCAATGCAACTCACTTTGGCCGTTTAGTTCAGACAACAACGTGGCCCGACTGGTGATCACGTCTTGTGGCGCGAAGTTGTAGCCAAGCCCATTGTATTTCTCGATAAGAGTTGTGTGGGGAAACCCTGCGGCATTCGATACGACCAGAACACGTTTGCCGGCGGCTGTCAGCGACCTGACCCGATCTGGTGTATCCGGGATTGCCGTATCACCAATGTTGAGAACCCCGAAGGCATCGAGGAGGAACACGTCAAACTCGTGAGCTATGTCCTCCAGCGTGTCCGCCCGACGATAGCTCACTTCAGTAGATCTGGTTTGCGGAAGACGATGTCTTACAGCCTCGTAGGCGTCAAAAGCCTCTTGCGCAGAGAAACCGGTCAAATGATGGCCCCTCTTACTTTCGCCGAAACCCATTCGCTGATCATAACCGCGACCAGAATTACAATCAGGATCAGACTAACTTGCGGCCAAGCCAGTACGTTGAGCGAAGCCGACAATTGCAACCCGATACCCCCAGCTCCAACCAGCCCGAGCACCGTGGACTCGCGGATGTTGATATCCCAACGGAATACGGCAATGCCCGCGAAAGCGGGTAGGATTTGCGGTACTATCCCATAGGCCATGACCTGCCAGCGTGAAGCACCGGTTGCCGTGATTGCTTCGACCTGCGTGTGATCAATTTCCTCAATCGCTTCGTAAAGAAGCTTTGCGCAAAACCCGATTGAACGAATGGCGATTGCTATGACACCGGCGAACACTCCGGGACCAATAATCGCGATCAGAAGAAGCGCCCAGATCAACGAGTTGATAGAGCGGGTCGAGACAATGACCAACAGGGCAATCGGTCGGATGAACAAGGCCGATGGCGTGGTGTTGCGGGCCGCCAAAAAGGCGACGGGCACTGCCATGCATAAGGCAATGATTGTTCCCAGGGTGGCAATGTTTAGCGTGTCCCAAATCGGGCGACCCAACTGGGTGATGTAATCCCATTTAGGAGGCGTTGCACGGGTCCAAATATCGTTGGCGATGCGGGGCGCATCCCAGACGAAAAACCAAGTCGTCGACTCTGAGATCAGCTGCCAGCAGTAAACAAAGATCGCCACGCCCAGCAACCAGCCGAACCAACGGACCAAGCTCTGACCCGTTGTCCGGCGACGCCAGATTTGCGCATCGTCGCGTTCGAGTATCGGCATTACTGAACCCTCGCTCGTATAATTCCCGAAAGGTATTCAAGTGCCATCACGATGCCGATGATAAGAATGAGAATGGCTGCCGCAGTGTCGTATTCATAGCGGTCGAATGCGGTGTTCAAAGTTGCACCAATTCCACCAGCCCCCACGAGCCCGAGGATCGCGCTTTCTCTGAAGTTGATGTCGATCCGATACATGGAAAGGCCCACAAGTCGCGGCATAACCTGGGGCTGAACTCCATAGTTGATCCATTGTGGCCAACGCGCTCCAGAGGCCTTAATCGCCTCGGCCTGAACTTTGTCCATAGCTTCGATATCTTCGGCCAGAAGTTTTGAGAGAAACCCGATGGTGGCGAAAGAAAGCGTCAGAAATCCGGCCAGCGGGCCAAAGCCAAAGATAGCCACAAGCAAAATGGCGACAATGATCTCTTGCAATGCCCGACTTATCGCGACGATGCCTCGGCAAATCATGTAGATTGGCAAGGGCGCGATATTACGTGCAGCTCCCAGCCCAATCGGGATCGAAATCAGGATGCCCACAACCGATGCGGCCACGGTCATCACGATACTTTCCAGAAGGCCGCTCCAAATATCTGACCAGCGTGAAATGAAGTCTGGGCTGGTGAACGCAAGCACAAACGCCCACCCTCGATCCAGCCCTTCATAGACACGGCCCCAATCAACTTCGATGGTCATGAACGCCGCGATCAGGTAGGCGAAAAAGCCAAGGAGCAATGCCCAGCGGAGTAATGGGTTTTTGACAAAGGCAGGCTTACGCCAGCCTTTTCCCAGCATGTCGTCTAACTCTCGATGGCTCATTCTGCAGCCTCGACATCTTCATCTTCTTCCACTTTTTCGATGGTTGCTTCCCAGTCTTCTTCCCCATAGATCTCGGTCAGCTTCTCAGGGGTAAGGCCTGTCGGAAGTCCATCATATACAATTTCGCCAAATCGGAGTCCCACAACGCGGGGAACAAACATCTGAGCGAGCGCCACATCATGGATATTGATTATGGCTGCCAATCCACGTTCCTGACATAACTCGGTGATTAGCCGCATTATCTGACGGCTGGTCTTTGGGTCCAGCGACGCAGTTGGCTCATCAACCAGCAACAGTTTCGGGTTTTGAATCAAAGCGCGGCAGATGCCGACCCTTTGGCGTTGACCACCCGACAATTCGTCCGCCCGTTTATCCGCCATGTGCAACAGCCCCACCCGATCAAGTAAACGGAAGGCTTCGTCCACATCCGACTGCGGATACCGCCGTAGAAAGCTGCGCCAGAACCCCACATAGCCCAACCTGCCGGACAGTACATTTTCCATCACTGTCAGGCGTTCGACCAAGGCATATTCCTGAAAGATCATGCCCATTTCGCGGCGCGCCTTCCGCAATGCGCCCGATCCGAGTTTTGTCAGGTCTACATCATCCAAAAGGACACCGCCGCTTGTAGGTTCAACCAATCGGTTAACACAGCGGATCATGGTTGATTTGCCCGCGCCCGAGGGCCCAATCAACGCAAGAACCTGTCCTTTTGGAACCTCAAGATCAATCGCCTTCAGCGCCTGATCTCCGGTCTTGTACGTTTTCGTCAGCTTTTGAAGACGCAGCATGAAATGCCCCAGATTAGGGTGAACAGCGGGCCCATTCAGGCCCGCCGGATCAGTGAAAGGTCATTGGCAAGCGTAAGAGACGCCATTGGCAGCATCAATTTTACGAATGACGTCCCAGAATTCCTGATAGGTCATCTCAAGGAATTGGCCTTCGTTTGATTTCGAGAACTCAGCTTCAAGTGTCGTCCCCTCCCAATCGAAATTGAAGAAGGCATTGCGGATCTTTTCCTGCAGCTCGGATGTCAGGTTGTAGACGGTGCCAAACCCAGTGGTCGGGAACGTCTGCGACTTATAGATCGTAATGACATCATCCTCATTGATCACGTCACGAGAGATCATCCGCGATTTAACCGAGTTCGCAATTGAGGCCGCTAAGTAGTCTTTGTTGGCAACACCTAGGATCGAGTTGTCGTGTTTGCCCGAATAGACAGGCTCAAAGTCGCGTTCGGGCAGAAGATCAAAGTCGCTTTTCAGGATCGCGGAAGGTGCCTTGAATCCCGAATTCGATGTGGGGGATGTAAAAGCCAGTTGCTTTCCCTTGATGTCTTCAACTTTTTCGATGCCCGAACCCGGATAGGTGATGATTTCCATCTCGTAACCAAAATTACCGTCCTTCGAAGCCATGATTGTGAACGGTCGGAACCCTGCGCAGTTTACCGCAAGTGGGTTGGAACCGGTGTTGAATCCCGCAATATGCAGGCGCCCTGAGCGCATCGCCTCGATCTGGGCTGCGTTGTTCTGGACTGGAAAAAAGACAACGTCCTTGCCCGTTTCTGCTTTCAAATGGTCGAGAAAGTCTGACCACGCAGTTTTGTATACGGCAGGGTCTTCAACCGGCGTATAAGCAAAGATCAAAGTGTCTGGATCTATTTGCTCGGAAGGATCTGTAGGGATATCCGCGATCAAATCCCCGTCGGCATCACAAAAACGCTCGTCCAGGTCACCGCGTGGACAATCCTGCGCCGACGCTGTTCCACTCATCGACATGAGTGCGATTGCAGATGCCCCAAGCAATAGTTTGATATCGATCTTCATGTTTTCCTCCCAGTCATGTGCGGTGCTTTTTGTCCGCTGTTAATCAATCATTTTATGTCTACCCGGCGACGAGAACGTCGACCTCGGCGCCCTCAATAGCGTTACGCAATTCTCCTGTTGGTTTTTTGTCGGTGACTACGGAATCCAAGTCGTTAAGGTCTCCTACTTGAGACAAGCCTTTCCGGCCGAATTTCCCGGAATCAACAAGTAGGTGTCGTTTCTCTGCACGCGTCAGCATCACCCTCTTTACTGCCGCAAAGCCCCGCACTGTTTCTGAAGGACCTTCTGTCGACAACCCAGAGGCACCGATCATGCACCTGTCGACGTTGAAACGGGACAGAAACTCCAGCGTCTCGGTTCCGATAGTTGCAGACTCAGTTGCCAAGTATTCCCCTGGGCATAACAGGACTTGTGCAGCCCCATGGCCAAGGGTCATAGCTACGGGAATGGAATTGGTAATTACCGTGCAAGGGGTACCAATATAAGCCAGTACACGTGCCATTTCGATTGTGGTCGAGCCGGAATCGATCATGACCGTTTCACCGCTCCGGATCAGTTCTGCTGCAATAGCACCTATCCGTTCGCGTTCCTCAACCTGAGCGTTTGTTCGTTCATCCAAACCCGGATAGTGCCCTTGCGCAGCGGCTGATGCCCCCCCGTGTGCCCGCGCTATCAAGCCGTCGTTCGACAGAGCATCGAAATCTCTACGTACCGTTTCGTTGGAGACGTTGAACCGCTGTGCCAGTTCGTTGATGCGAACGTGCGGGCGCAGCTTCAGCTCCAACAATATCTGTTGGCGCCGGTCGGACTTCTTTACCCGGCTCTGGTTCTTTTCAGACATTTTGCCGCGCGTTTTTGTTTTGGACATCCGACGACCCGACTAGGCTTCGAAACCTACTTTTGTGGGCTTTCGGTCATAATGCAATATTTTTTGTTGCATAACCCTCAGAAGGTTGTGAGAATTCGAGCGAACACAAGTAATTCGAAGCGCAAAGCGAAGATGCACAGGTTGATCAAATTCAGAATACGAGCCAAGGCAAAGCGTTAACCGGCCAACCTGCCAATCAGACAGCTTCCTTTTGGTCTTGATCGTGTGGCATTGAGGGGCGGCATGGGCGACAGCGAAACGGCAGATCAGATTGCGGCGCTTCCGATGCGCTGGGATAAGACTGGCAAGTTGCGCGTTCTTATGGTCACTTCGCGGGATACCGGTCGGTGGGTTATCCCAAAAGGATGGCTAATGGACGGCAAAAAACCATGGCATGCCGCAGAAATAGAAGCTCAAGAAGAAGCAGGCGCAGTCGGCACCATATCGAAACGGCCCATCGGTCATTTTTTCTATGATAAACGATACGAGGGGCGAAGCAGCGTTCGCTGCCGCGTTACCCTTTATCCTCTGGTCGTCGAAAAGTTGAAGCGACGCTGGAAGGAAGAAGCTGAACGAACGCGTCATTGGTTCTCACCGGCAAAGGCCGCAAAGTTGGTTCAGGAAAGAGACCTGTCAGATTTGCTGCATAATCTAACAGACGATCCAGAAGTCAAAATTGTCATAAAGAAACTTCGAAAGGCTGCATGAGGAAGGGCATGAAAGTACCGGGAAACCCGGACGCATTAAGCTCAAAGGGAGGAAAAAATGAGGAAATTGACATCCACTGCGGTTGGATCGGTGATTGCCCTAGCTGCGTCACTGTCGGCGGCACAGGCCGATAAGCTGACATTCTATTGTTCGGCACAGGAAGACTGGTGCCAACTCATGGCGCGTAGCTTTGAAGATGCGACGGGCATCGACGTCAACATGACCCGGAAGTCGTCTGGTGAAACCTTTGCACAAATCCGCGCCGAAAGCTCGAATCCGAAAGGAGACGTTTGGTGGGGCGGGACGGGTGATCCGCATTTGCAGGCCGCCGAAGAGGGCCTGACGATGGAATACATGTCCCCAATGCGCGACCAGCTTCATGATTGGGCGATATCCCAGGCAGAAAGCGCGGGCAACAAGACGATCGGCATCTATTCAGGCGCACTCGGCTACGGCTACAATGCCGATCTTGTTGCTGCCAATAACCTACCCGAACCGGCCTGCTGGAAAGACCTGCTAAAGCCCGAATACAAGGGCCACGTTCAGATGGCGAACCCGAACTCATCAGGTACGGCCTATACCACGCTCGCGTCGATGGTGCAGATCTTTGGCGAAGATGAAGGCTTTGAGTTCATGAAAGGTCTGCATTCGAACATCAACCAATATACCAAGTCTGGTTCTGCGCCGATCAAGGCCGCCGGTCGTGGTGAGAACACCATTGGTATCGTCTTCATGCATGACGCTGTGAAGCAGGCCGTTTCAGGATTCCCGATTAAGGTCGTCGCACCGTGCGAGGGCACAGGATACGAAATTGGCTCGATGTCGATTATTGAAGGAGCCCGCAACGAAGAAGAAGCGAAAAGGTTCTATGACTGGGCACTGTCACCCGAAGCCCAGAACCTTGCTCTTCAGGTCAACGCGTTTCAGGTACCGTCGAATAAGAGCGCCGAAACTTCAGATAGCGCGCCAGACATGAGTCAGATCAAGCTGATTGACTATGACTTCAAAAAGTATGGTTCCTCAGACGAACGGAAGCGTCTGTTGCAGAAATGGGACGAAGAGGTTTCGACTCTGCCGCAGTAAATGACTGACCGGACTTCAAAAACGACCCATCCGGTCCTGATCTTCTGGATCATGGCTGGGTGGGTCGGATTCTGCCTGTTGCCTTGGTATATGGTCGACGGTGGCCTTTGGTCGTTCGAGTGGCTTCTGGACGGCTACCCATTCGAAGAGGATTATGCCCCCGCTGCGTTTCTGATTGGACAGGGTGAAAAACTTTGGCTCGCTCCGCTCCTGATCGCACTCGCCCTGCCGCTTCTGGTGTTGAAGCGCCCCAAATCTGATCCACTTTACGCCAGAATACTGATCCTGTCAGGGGCGCTTGGCTTCGGCTGGCTGATCGCTCAGGGGTTCAGCATTGGCATCAGAGGCTTCAACTTCAATTGGTTGGAGGCGATGTTTGGCGAACTCGGCGACCGTCAGTTCGGCATGGGCTACGGCGCGATGATATGTGCCTCAAGCTTTCTGTTCCTGCTTACTCAGGGGATCGCGGCAAGGGGTGCCATTAACGGTGATGTCTTTGTCGTAAGCGCCATCGGTGGCGTTATTACGATTGTCACCGCGTTTGTCTTTTTTCCCATCGCGAAGATGCTTTTTGCTGCCTTCATCACCGAAGACGGCGCGTACTCCATCGCGGTATTCTTCTCAAAGTTTTTCGATGATCGACTGTGGGGTCTGGGATGTTTTCAGGGCGCGCGTTGTGGTGCCGCCTGGAATTCACTGTTCCTAGCCATCTTAGTTGGCGTCATCACCACGGTCCTGGGGCTTTGCTTTGCACTGGTTGTGACGCGCTCAGGCTTTCGCCATAAACGCGCGCTGCGGGCTCTGACCGTTCTGCCAATAATCACCCCGCCATTCGTGATCGGCCTGGCGCTTATCTTGCTTTTTGGCCTGTCCGGGTCCGTCACCCGGTTCTTTGCCGAACTTTTCGGCACCCAGCCGACACGCTGGCTTTATGGAATGCCGGGCATCCTGATCGCACAGACACTCGCGTTCACGCCAATTGCGTTTCTTGTTCTGATAGGTGTGGTTGAAGGCGTCTCGCCGTCGATGGAGGAAGCGGCTCAAACGCTCCGTGCCAGCAGATGGCAGACATTCAAGACGGTTTCCTTGCCCCTGATGCGGCCCGGTCTTGCAAACGCATTTCTTCTGGGCTTCATCGAAAGCATGGCCGATTTTGGCAACCCACTTGTATTGGGCGGCAATTTCGACGTGCTTTCGACCGAAATATTCTTTGCCATCGTTGGCGCTCAATACGATCAAGGCAGGGCCGCGGTTCTGGCCATGGTGCTGCTGTTCTTTACTCTTTCCGCTTTTTATGCGCAGCGTGTCTGGCTGGGTAAGAAAAGCTACACAACCGTCACCGGCAAAGGGGATGCCGGTGTTCATCCGCTGATGCCGACTGGCCTTTCAGTTCCGGTACTACTCATCGCTCTGGGCTGGGCGCTGTTCACAATTGTTGTTTATGCGATGATCATTTACGGCAGTGTCGTCGAGTTGTGGGGTGTCGATAACTCGCTGACTATCAAACACTATGTCACCGCATTCTCCGTACGTTTCGAAGAAGATAGCGTTCGCTGGACCGGAGCCGCTTGGGACAGTTTCTGGACCACCATAACGATCGCGGCCATTGCTGCCCCATTGACTGCCGCCGTTGGTCTGGTGACCGCTTATCTGCTGACCAGGCAAAGTTTTGCAGGCAAGAACGCTTTCGAATTTGGAACAATGCTGTCCTTCGCTATCCCCGGAACAGTGATCGGCGTCAGCTACATCCTGGCCTTCAACGTTCCGCCAATTGAAATCACGGGTACTGGTGTCATTCTCGTTGTCAGCTTCATCTTCCGTAATATGCCGGTTGGCGTTCGTGCGGGGATCGCGAGCATGTCGCAGCTTGACCGCAGCCTTGATGAATCCTCGCTGACCCTTGGTGCAAACTCGTGGCAGACGTTCCGAAACGTCATCCTGCCGCTATTGCGCCCTGCGATACTTGCTGCGCTTGTTTACAGTTTTGTCCGTGCCATGACGGCGATCTCGGCTGTCATCTTTCTGGTCAGCGCAGAATATGACATGGCGACCAGCTACATTATCGGTCGGGTCGAGAATAACGACTATGGCCTTGCGATCGCCTATTCGACAACGCTGATCTTTGTGATGCTGGCGGCGGTCGGTTTACTGCAACTTCTCGTTGGCCGGGTCCAGATTGGTCGACGCACGCAACACGGAACGGAGACATCGCGATGACCGACACCAAAATCGGTTCCAAGGCCGCCCCGGTACGCTTTGAGAACGTGTCGAAAGTATTCGGTAAGGACGTCGTCGCCGTCGACAACATCAACCTGCATGTCGAGGCAGGAAAACTCGTCACACTGCTTGGTCCGTCAGGCTGTGGGAAAACAACGACTCTGCGCATGATTGCCGGGTTGGAAATGGCAAGCTCGGGCAAGATCCTAATTGGTGATCGGGACGTGACCAAATTGCCCGCCACCGACCGTGACGTATCTATGGTTTTCCAGTCATACGCGCTTTTCCCTCACATGAGCGTGCTGGAAAACGTGATGTATGGCCTCACATTCTCGGGTTTTGCAAAGGATGAAGCCCGCAGCCGCGCTCTGTATGGATTGGAACTGGTTGGCCTGCAGGGGTTCGACAACCGTCTTCCCTCCGAACTGTCAGGGGGGCAACAACAACGTGTTGCCGTCGCCCGCGCGCTGGTTCTTGAGCCTCAGGTTCTGCTGTTCGACGAGCCGCTGTCCAATCTCGATGCTAAGCTTCGCCGTCAGGTGCGAGAGGATATTCGGGCAATCCAGCAAGATCTTGGTTTGACAGTTGTTTACGTGACCCACGATCAGGAGGAGGCACTGGCGGTCTCGGATGAAATTGTCGTCATGCGCAACGCAGCGATCGCCCAAATGGGCACACCGCGCCAGCTTTACGATGCCCCGAACGACCGTTTTGTCGCCGATTTCATAGGTGAGGCAAACCTCTTGGATTGCCAAATCGTCGATATCAATGGCGACGTGGCAACGATAGAAATAGAAGGCTACCGCCACACGCTGCCACATCGCGGTTTGTCCGAAGGAAACGCAACCATTGCAGTGCGACCCTCACGCCTGGTGATCGGCTCAGACCAAGGCATAGCAGCCAAGGTGGCTAAGGCGACCTATGTTGGCGTTCGGATGGAATATACGCTGATCGGTGTATTCGGTCAGGTTTTTGCCGTACACGATGAAGTCGATGCGCCGCTTGATCCCGGCACCGAAATCAGAATGGGTTTTGCTGACAAAGGGCCCGTTCTTTTGCCGGATTAAATGCCGAAACTCATTATCATCACACACCCCGAGGTCTCTATCGATCCCTCCGTCCCGATAACTGAGTGGGGCTTGAATGCTGTGGGCCGTAAGCGCCCTACTGAATTTGCATCCAGTGGAATCTTGTCCAACGTCACTCAGGTATGGACCAGTGACGAGCGGAAGGCCCGCGAAACAGGTGAGATTCTTGCTGCACCAAGAACGCTACCCGTTAATTGCAACTTGGGTCTTGGTGAGAACGACCGCAGCGCAACCGGTTACTTGCCGCTGAAAGATTTCGAAGCCGCGGCCGACGCTTTCTTTGCTCAGCCGAAAAGTAGCTATCGCGGCTGGGAAACAGCGATCGAAGCACAGATACGCATTCATCGGACAGTCACTGAGATTATCCAGTCGCATGATGCCGGGGATCTTGCAATCGTGACGCATGGAGCAGTGGGCACATTGCTTTGGTGCGCACTCTCGAATTGTTCGATAGACCGCAAGCACGACCAACCCTCACAAGGCCATTTCTGGCAGGCTGATTTAGCTACGCTCAAGCCTGATTCATGTTGGGTCTCTTTGGCATAGACGTTAAGCGTTCCAAGCGTTCTCTGCGATGTCACGCAACGTCTCGAACACATCTGGTGTCCCCACGATCACGCGCCCGCCGTCTCGGATCATCGCATCGGCGTCCTGATCCTCGACAACGCCACCCGCTTCCGAGACCAGCAATTGCCCAGCCAGACAATCCCATGCATTCATGTGCTCCTCCATGTAACCCAGAAGGCGCCCGGCAGCGACGTAAGCCAATGAAAGCGCTCCGCTGGCGTTTCTGTGAAACATCGCCCCGCGCTCGATCAGATCCTCGATAACAGGTAAAACATGACGGCTCTCAATCCGGTTCGAGTATCCTACGGCCACTGTTCCGTCACGCAATGCCACTCCTGAAGCGACACGTATCGGTGATCCGTTAAGTGTCGCTGTTTCTCCGCGAGTTGCGACAAAAGTTTCATCCACGTTTGGATCGTGGATCACACCAATCTCCGTTTGGCCTTCAGTGACACCAGCCAGAACAATGGTCCATGCAGGAATACCGTTCACGAAATTCGTGGTCCCATCAATTGGATCAATGACCCAGTTAAAGCCACTCTCACCCGCTACCGCGCCATGCTCTTCACCGTATACGCCATCTTTGGGCCACGCCTCCGCGATCCTTTGACGAATGAAAGCCTCGACGTTCCTGTCCGCCTCGCTAACCCAGTCCTGAGCGCCTTTTTGGTCAACTATAAGATTGACCCGATCTGCAAAGAACTTTTTGGCAAGTAGCCCAGCCTCCTCGCAGACTTCGGTGGCAAAGTCTCTGCGTTCTGAAAGTCGAGACATAGGTGTTCCTTTTTCGGTTGGAGAGTTGCCCAACAACATTGAAGGCCAAGCGAAGACTAGGCAACCAGATAGTCTTTTCGCTTACCTCAGGGGGCATTTTCGTCTCCACAAACTTTCAGTTCCTGGTGTATTCGGTCTCCTCCGCGATCAATCGTCCGGTCGTTGGTTCTCTAATTTCTGTTTGTTTTGAAGGTAGAAACGATATGCGGTGGAGCAGCTAAGATCCTGAAACACCCACCCTTTGAATGTCGGCTTACTTGCCGGCGCTCAATTTGGTCTGTGCACGCAACAAAGGTCGGCTCTCCATTCTAACCGCAGATCTGAAGTCTCCGCTTTGAGCTGAATGCTGTCCTCCGGACCAAAAATGCGTATGGCCGCAAAGTCCGCAGACCGGAACTGCAAAGTCTATTTTAGAATGTCCGGTTCGGGCTGCGACCCGCCGCTGACGCGAGTCGCACAGAACGACAGTTCTGCCTTCAACCCAGTCGTTGCCGTGCAACCAATTGCTGGGTTAGCCTTGCCAGTATGAGGACGACCATCTCGATAATCGGAACATGGGCATTGAAGAGTTTCGTCACCGAGTTCGACGACGGCTCCACTCTCCTGCCCTATGGCGACAACCCGCAAGGCCGGATCGTCTACGCGGGCAGTGGGTTCATGTCGGCTCACCTTTGGAACCCCGACCGGCATGTCCAGGGAGCCAACTCAAGTGAATACCCCAGCTACTTCTCGTATTGCGGTGATTGGTCAATTGAAGGCCCAGTCGTTCGGCACCGGGTTCATGCTGCGACCGAGGCATCTTGGGCCGGGCAGGACAAATTGCGAACTATGACGCCAATCGGCGAGCTTTTGGAATTGACGGCAGAAGGGGTCGTTTTCGGGGGAAAGGAAGGACGTGGTATTTTGGTTTGGGAACGCCTGTAGTGTTAGCCGATAGCGGCAATCGGCGAACGATCACTTCGTTCGCAACTCGAGAGCTGAAAAGTCTAGTTGTGAATGCCGGCTTTGGGCTGATTAGATTCGTTTGCATTCAATATGCATCCATACGACGCTCTTGATTTGTGGAGACTTGTTGCACCAATCGCCAGATGCGTTCCGGGGTAATCGGAATATCAAGGTTAGCGACTCCGCGTGTGCACAGAGCGTCAGCTACAGCGTTGGCGACAGCGGAAATTGAGCCGACGGTTCCAGCTTCACCGCAGCCTTTAACACCCATTTCATTCGCCGTAGAAGGAACTGGTTCGTTGACATAGTCGATATGTGGAAAGTCCAACGCTCTTGGCAGTACGTAGTCCATGAAACTCGCTGACAGCAATTGACCGTTGTCATCGAAAACGGTGCGTTCCAGTAATGCCTGGCCAATACCCTGCGCGCAGCCTCCATGCACCTGGCCTTCAACCAGCATGGGGTTTATCAGGTTACCGAAATCGCTGACCACCGTGTATTTCTCAAGAGTCACCACTCCGGTTTCAGGGTCCAGTTCAACCTCTGCAATATGTGCGCCATTTGGAAAGGCCCAGGTATCGATTTTGCCGACCCCTTCAATATCCAAAAGGTCAGCCCTTCCAGCTGCGCGTACCATATCGGCGGCTTCCAGCATAGAGGGTGCCAGGTTTGACCCCGGAGCGCGAAAGGTTTCTCCGTCAAACTCAACCAGATCAGGAACAACCTGCATGTGTTCAGCAACAAAAGGTCTGATTATCTCAACAGCGTTCGAGACAGTTACCAATGTTGCGTTGCCGGTGGTCGTAAGCGAGCTCGACCCGCCAGTGCCGACTCCAATTCCCGTTTTGTCGCTGTCCCCCTGAATGACGGCAATATTTTCTTCAGGGATTCCGGATTGTTCAGAAAGAAAGGCAGCAAACACACTTTCGTGCCCCTGCCCCGAGGACTGCGATGGAACGGTTAGAATGGCTGCTCCATCGCCGGGAAATTCCAAACGCGCGCTGACCTTGGAATTGCCTATCGCATTCATAACGTAGTAGCTCAACCCGATCCCGCGCAATCTGCCGCGGGCTTCGCTTCCGGCTCTCCGCTCAGCAAACCCTGATCTGTCAGCCACATGCTCAGCCCGGTCCAGAACGCGGTCGTAGTTTGCCGGATCATATTGCTCACCCGTCGCGTTGATGAAAGGAAACTGCTCGGGCTGGATAAAATTGCGTCGTCGCAAATCCCACGGATCGACACCAAGTTCGCGTGCCGCGTAGTCCATCATGCGTTCCAGAACATAACTGGCTTCGGCCCGCCCGGCACCGCGATAGGCGTCGGTCTGCGCGGTATTGGTGAAAATGCCTTTCACGTTCAAGAAACAATTCTGCACCTGATATGCACCGGACAGAACCATCGCAAAATAGTCGGTTTGGATAAGTTGCCCAAGGTCGCTGTTGTAGGCCCCCAGATTGCATCTTGTTTCGACACGATATCCGATAAGACGATAGTCGCTATCAAATGCCATTTCGGCTTCGTTATCCAGGTCACGGGCAGCGGCGTCAGTCAGCATTGCTTCCGTTCGGTCGGACATCCAGCGAACTGGTTGGTCCAAAACCCGCGCTGCATGCGTGACCAAAATGGGTTCAGGATATGACATGGCTTTCATACCGAAACCGCCCCCGACATCAGGCGTTGTCACTCGGATATCCTCGGATGCCACACCGAGAATTCGGTTGATTTCGTCTTTGGTGCTCTGGACACCCTGACTGTTCAAGGCAAGATGAATTCGACCGTCCACCGGTTCAGCGAAACACCCGCGCGCCTCAATTGAGTTCACTATTATTCGGTTGTTGTGGATGGTTCTGGAAACCCTATGTGCAGCCTTTGAAAAAGCTGACTTGCAGGCTGCCTCATCGCCCGTGGACCACGTAAACGCGCAATTGTTTGGCGCTTCAATGTGTAAAGGCACTCCACCTTCTGAAACGCGCATGTGCGCGGGTAATTCATCGTAGTCGAATTCAATCAACTCGCAGGCGTCTAGCGCTAATTGCGGCGTCGCTGCCACCACTATTGCAATAGGTTCACCGACAAAACGCACTTTTTCTTCGGCGAGCAATGGCCGCCTGGGCGCGGCGCCAATACTGCCGTCCGAGCTTTCCACAACTTCGAAAGGCAATCCTTCTGCAATACCTGATGCACGTAAGTCATCAGCGCTTAGCACCAATTGCACGCCTTCCATCTGGCGCGCGTTGAAAACGTTCAACTTGGTAATTTTTGCATGCGCTATGGGCGATCTAAAAAAATGCGCAAAAAGCGCACCTGCTGGCGCGATATTATCGACAAAAGTCCCTTCTCCGCGCAGCAATCTGACATCTTCGCGTCGTGACCATGGATTGTGGGCTCCGAGTTTCTGCATTGAAATCTCCAGCCAAATGCGAGAATCTTACGATGAAATCAATTTCTCCAGCATGCATGTATAGCCGACCCGAACAAGTTATTCCGGAGTTTCGTCTATGTCTGAAAAAAAGGGTAATAAGTTTACCCAGGCCAGCTTTGTTTTTTGAGCTTGGGTGGACCATCAAAAACTTTGCGCTTTTTTGCATCTGGCGGTGTTGGTCCAGCTTTTGACTCGCCCGCGGCGACCCAGCGCGATGAAAGCTGCGGATCATTCTCCGTCCTGATCCTTGGCAAATCGTCATGAATATCGACCCAGGGTATCTGGCTCTCAACACCGAAATGCAGTTCAGGAGGGAAGTCGGCTGGGTTATCGAAAGTTCCAACCCTGATCGAAAAGTACCCAAGCTCTTTTACGTCTGTATAAATGCTTGAGCCGCAGGTTTTACAGAATGCCCGCTCGGAAAGCTGCGAGGACGCATAAAGCCCGGGTGGATCGCCTTCAAACGTTACATTTTGCTTCTCGAAAATCGCCCAGGCGTTCAATGGCGCTCCAAGTGCGAGTTGACAGTGCCGACAATGGCAAAACCCAACTGTTACCGGTTGTGACCAAACCTTGTATTTTATTTTGCCGCAAAGGCATCCGCCCGCGGCCACCGGCTTGCGTGTAGTCGCTGAAAAGAACGGCCAGCCAGATGGTCTTTCGTATTCGCCTGTTGCTTTGGCACCAGTAGAGAATACTCGCACTGGTTCAGCCATATTTTTAAGCCTACGGTGTCCGAGATCATGGAATATCTGTTCGACCTTACCTTTGATCTGCTCATGCACCGCTGCGGAAATGCAAATTTCACCTGGCTTAGATATCTCCTGCAATCGGGCCGCCTGATTGACCCCATCGCCAAAGATATCGTCACCGATGATCGTAATGTCCCCGATATTGACGCCCATTCTGAATTCTATCCGATGGGCAGTCTCCACATTGGTCTCCCACCCTTTCAGGGCGCACTGGATTTCCAGCATGCAGGTGACAGCATCCAGAGCCGACGCAAACTCCACTAGAACGCCGTCGCCCATAAACTTAACGACACGTCCATTTCGAGAATCTACGCGCGGCGAGAAGACATTGTCGAAACATTCAGAGAGGCGGGAGATTGTCCCGGCTTCATCCAATTCCATCAGATGCGAGTAGCCAGCCACGTCTGCTGAAACGATGGCAGCGAGTTTTCGAAGCATGGGTTGTGGCATAGCAACATAATACTCGAACAACTCCATCAGAAATAGCTGTAATCCGGCGGCGGCGAGCCCTCGTCCTCTTCAGGTTAGATGTTCAACAACCGCTGTGTCCGCTTCTCGGGATCCGCAAAGCTCGCTGGTGAATGTCCGCATAGAGCTGGCGTTTCAGGGGCGCGTGCCGATGAAGCTGTTCTTCGATCTGAAGGGCTTTGACGTCAGCGTCTACGTCATCGAGCGCTTGCGGATCCGGCGGCAGAAAACCACGCCCAAGGGTCGACTGGTTCGGGTCGAGATCGAGGTTGAGCTGATCGAGAGCGCCAGCCCGCTGGGCAGCCTGCGCGATGCGGCGGCCGGTGTTGTGCGCGCTGCCGTCAACCCCGCCCTCCGGAGGCTGAGATGAGCCAGACCTACCTTGAACACACCACCCGGCCGGGCGAGCGCTGGGATCTGATCGCGCACCGCTATTACGGTGACGCCAAGCTGTTGCATCACATCCTGTTGGCCAATCCCGAGTTGGTCGGTGACACCAGCAACCCGGTGCCGCTGACCCTCGAGCCGGGCACGGTGCTGAAGATCCCCGTGCTGGAGCAGAGCGAGATCGAAGCGGTGCAGTTGCCACCATGGAAACAGGCCACACCATGATCGGCCCGCAGCAACCCGTCGTGGACATCACCGTTGCCGGTACACCCTCGGGGCTGTTTCTGGGCAAGGATCTGCGCCGGTTCACCTATCGCGACGTGCATCACGGTGAAGTGGACGATATCAGTTTCAAGCTGGCCGACGGGCGCGGGCTGTGGCGCAGTAGCTGGGGCATCGATGAGGGCACCGAGGTCTCGGCCGTCATGGGCTATACGGGCCTGCGCGGGATCCGCGTGCCCTGCGGGTTGTTCGCCGTGGACGAGACCGAAGCTGAAGGCGATGCCGGTGGCGACATTGCCACGTTCAAGGCGCTGTCGGCCTTCACCTCGAAAGAGCTGCGCACAGAACGCTCGGCCGCGTATGATCAGAAATCACTTTCGGACATCGTGAACGAGGTGGCGGGGCGGCATCAGCTGAAGGTGGTGGGCGAAATCCCCGATCTGTCCTTTGAGCGCATCAGTCAGAACAAGCAGGGCGATCTGGCGTTTCTGACCCGGCTGGCCGAGGACTGGGGCTGCTATTTTACCGTCAAGGGAGACCAGCTGGTCTTTACCGCCCGTGAGGCCATCGAGCGCGCAGCGCCTGTCCGAACCTTTGACCTGGTCAACGGTGATCCCGTGACCCGGTACCAGTTCCGGAAATCCACCCACAAGCTCTATGCGAAGGCGCAGGCGCGCTATCTGCACCCGGTTCGCAAAACCGTCTTGACGGCCGAGGCCGAGGATCCGCGCGTGCCGTCCGGTGACACGCTGAAACTGGATGATCGTGTCGAGACACAAACCCATGCCGAGCGGATGTGTGTCGCCCGCCTGGCACGTGAGAATGACGCGTTGGCCACTGGCCGCATTACAACCGTTGGTGATCCTTTACTGCTGGCCGGTCAGGTTGTGGCGCTGGGGCCGAGCTATGGGCGCTATGCCGGGCGCTGGCTGATCACCATGGCGCGGCACAGGTTCAGTTCGGACGGGTACACGACCAACATTGATCTCAAGCTGGTGGAGTGAGTTCCATGCAATCCGATCAGATGAAGCGCGGCATCGTCGTCGAAGGGCGCGGATCGCAAGTGAAAGTTCGGTTTGAAGACAATGACCAGGTTATCTCCGGCTGGCTCGATGTCGCGCAGCGCAGTACTGCTGGAATGAAGGTGTTCACGCGCCCAAAACCCGGCAGTCAGGTTGCGTGCCTGCTCGATGCCAATCGTGAATCGGGCGTTGTCCTGGGCGCGCTCTATTCCGATGCGGATCCCGCCCCGGCCGGAGGCGATGGGACGGCGCATTTCGAGATGCCGGACGGCTCAACCGTGATCTGGGAAGGTGGAACGTTCTCGATCAACCACGCCAGCGGGATCGTCTTGTCGATCTCTGGTGGCAAGCTGGTTGTGCAGGGTGATCTTGAGGTGACGGGTGATTTGACGGTGACCGGCCAGACCGACCTGAAGGCGACCAAGATCAACGGTATCACGCAGGTCGGAGATTGACGTATAAGTGAGTTATCCTATTTTTCGCCGGTATAGAGCTGCTAACTCCCAGATCGTTCAACTAGATAGTAATTGGTGATATTGGACTTGCCAGTGAGTGCTTTCTCGATGCGGACCAATTGGGGGTCCTTTTTTAGCCATTTATACGACTGTCCTCCATACTCACCCATAATCAGCGTTGAATAGCCAACTTTTCTTTTGCCATCGCGACTTTCGAAAACACGCAGGCTAAAAAGGAGATAAATGACCAAAAACGATGCCAAGATAACGAATACATAAAAAAGCACTCCAGGGCTGCTATTGCTTGGTACGGTCAAGTACTCCGTGGCTTTGAAGACGATGCCCATCACAAGCGTTGAAGGGAACATAATGGCTGCTTTTAGATCAATGCGTCTAGTCCGCTTCGGTTCAACAACCCTTCCCAATTTGGCCTCGGAAAGCACTGCAGCGGTTCGGTTCGAAATCAAACTACTTTCTTGAATGTCAGATACTATCTGATCATCGAACCGAGGTAGGCTGCTTACAAGGGTGTATTCCTGACGTTTGATTTCGTTCAATGCCTTGCTCCACGCTTTAGCTAGAGCCGGTTCGGTTACAGTGTTGATATCCTTGGCGCCATCAATCCAATCTACTAGTGCGCCCACTTGAGTTGGAGTGACCGTTGTCGATGGAGCTTCAAGAAGTTTTGGCTGTTCGCTAAGTGCCGAAATCTCCTCGAGGTTTCTCAATTGCTTACCGTTTAAACGCGCTTTCACACGGCGAGCTAACTCTTCACCCAGAATTTCAGCTGTTGGGCCTAAAAGTTTGTCCCACACGCCGCTTTTCGCGACCTTTCCCACGGTGTCAGACACCGTGGCAATTGGATCAGTTGCGTCGTCGGAGCTAGGGTTTTCGTTGTCTTCGGTCATAAAAATCATCGCAGCCAATGGATATTTGATGCCATACCAGTAATTTAGAGTGTGTCACAGATACAAAAAAGGCCTGTCTTTCGATCACTTTCGTAGCGATAATCTGTATCTTGACCTGTCGCATATTCCTGTGAAAGCTGCGTACCACTTCCATTACTTGGATTGTTGACCTTCCCCTGAACTGAGTTCAGGTATCCGCTACCCCCTCAGATCCGGCATCACCTGTTCATGCTGGATCGGAACACCATCACAAACGTACATTGGCAAATGAAACGCACGGCCGAGGGGCCTGCGTGGGGCGAGATTGCGCCTGATCTTGAGGATCTGGCACAGGAAATCCGCCAGTGCATCCTGACGCCCAAAGGCTCGGTGCCGCTGAACCCCGAAAAGGGCTGTGATCTGGACCAGTTCCGGGATCGGCCGATGAACGTGCGCAGCCTGTTTGTCGTGGCCGAGGTACGCGAAGCGCTGAAGCTCTGGGTGCCCCGCGTGAAGGTGCACGAGATCACTTATCAGACCACCTTTGAGACCATTTCGCTGAATGTGACGTGGTCGCCGGTCGAGGCTGTTGGGGACGATTTCCAGACCACGGAGGTGGCCTATGCCTTCTGATGCACCAATCACCGTCCTGAACAAGGCGGGCGCGCCCGGTTTCGTCACCGTCGAAGCGCAAAAACTGCTGGATCAGGCCAAGGCGAAATTCGAAGCCGACACCGGCCGCACCCTGTCCGAGATGCAGGTCGAGATGCACCTGCTGGAGACCATCGCCTACATGCTGGCCCTGCGTGGCGCTGAAGAACAACTGGCGCTGCAGAACTGTTTCATCGCATGGGCGCAGGGCGATTGGCTGGACCGGCATGGCGCGGATCGCAACACACCGCGCCTGACGGCGACGGCCGCCACCACCAACCTGCGGTTCTCGACGGCACAGCCCGCTGTTGCCCGCATTCAGATCCCGGCCGGAACGCGGGTTGGTGACGCCGGTGGGCAGGTCCAGTTCGCCACCAGCCAGCCCGTGGCGCTGGATGTCGGGCAATCCAGTATCGATGTGCCTGCCACGGCCAAAAAGGTCGGGATCGGCGCGAATGGGCAGCCTGTTGGCGCGCTCACCGTGCTGGTGGACCCGGTGCCGGGCATCAGCGCCGTGACCAACCTGACTGAAACCGGCGGCGGCTCCGAGCGTGAACCTGATGACCGCTACCGCGAGCGTCTGGCGCTGGCCTTCGAGCGGATCGGGGGCGGTCTGAACCGGGAACGGTACCGTGCCGATGTGCTGGGCTGGAACGCCCGCTGCATCGATGTCCACATTACCCGGCCGCAGCCGGGTTACGTCGATATCTATCCGCTGATGGATACCGGCGCGCCAAACGCGCAGGAGATCACCTCCCTTCTGGGCGTGTTCAATGACAGCAACACGCATCAGGGGGATTTCATTCAGGTCAAAGCCCCTGCGCCCGACGCGTTCACCGCAAATCTGACGCTGGTCCTGTCCACCCCAACAGCAGAAGCCCCCGCAACGGCCGCTGTCCAGAACGTGCTGGATGAATGGACCCGCAGTCTGGGCGGCTACATCGCGCCCTCCGCTCTGATCGACGCCGCGCGTGATGTGACAGGCGTGGTGGATGCCTCTGTGCCTGGTCTCGCCTTCAAAGAGGTGGCAGCGTCGTCCTGGCGCAAATGCACGACACTGAACGTCACGGTGGAGGCAGTGTGATGGCGGGCTATTGGGAGAACGATCAACTCGACCGCATCACGCCGCCACAGGTGAAGGATGCGCGCGGCACAGCTTATCTGCGGGCGTTAAACGAGATCATCCGTGACCAGCCGATTACCGCTTTTCAGGTCAAGGAGGCCGAGACCTGCCCGGCCGAGGCGCTGCCCGCGCTGATCGCGGAATACTCGATGCAGGAGTTCATCGACCCCGAGCTGCCCGAAGCCATCCAGCGGCGCATCCTGAAGAACGCGTGGGAGCTGCAATCGCTGGAAGGATACGATGCAGGCGTCAAGCTCGGCCTCAGCCTGATGGGCATGACGGCAGACATCGAGCAATGGTACCGGCAGACACCTTTAGGGGCAGCAAACACGCACCGGCTGACAATCATGGTCGATGACGTGCTCTATCCCGATGACGACGACGGTTACTTCTCGCCACGCCAGACCCGTGCCACGCTGAAAATGATCGAGGCGACCAAGCGGCAGTCGCAAGACACGGATCTGCGCATCGGCGTTGTCGGCCGCAGCAGATCCTATGCAGGCGCGTTTCCCCTGACCCACACCACGGCAATTGCAGACGCGGTCATCGATCCGCCGCCTGTACTGGGCGCAGCGGCGTCCATGGCCGTTGTCCCGACCACCCGTATCACATCCATTGTGACAACCGCGTAAGGAGCGCGCATGGCACATAAGGCACTCATCACCAATATCGGCCGCAACAAGGAAGCGGCCGCGCTTGCGCAACAAGAGGCGCTGGAGATCACACATATCGCATGGGGCGACGGGGACCGCGTTCCGGGCGGCGGTGAAACCGCCCTGCTGAACGAGCAGGGCCGCAAACCCGTACAGGCCAGTGGAACCGTGGATGGTGCCCTGAACACAGCCTTTTTCGAGATTCTGCTGGAGACAACCGAAGGTCCCTTCATCATCCGCGAGGCGGGCCTGTTCGACAAAGACGGCGATCTGATTGCCATCGCCCGCTACGACCCGCCAGTGAACCAGGTCAAGGACGCGACCTCTTCGCTGATCCGCATCCATGTGCTGTTTTCCGATCTGCAGAACCTCGTCCTGCAGGTGCAGGGCACAGATGCTTACGTGCCGAACGAGAGAAAGATCATCGCGGGCACGGGCCTTCAAGGCGGTGGTGATTTGGGCCAGGATCGGACCTTGGCTGTAGCATTTGCCACCGAGGCCGAAGCGCAAGCGGGTGCAAAGCCAGACAAAGTCATCTCGCCTTTGACGCTGGCCAAAGCCAGACAGTCCTTGATTCAGGCCGTGTATCCCATCGGAAAGCGCCTGACGACTTACCACGATCTGCCCGACGTGCCTGCCGAGGTGATCGCACTTGAACTGGACCGTTCTGCTGTTTCGCGCGCCTCTTATCCTGACCTGTGGGCGAAGGTTCAGGCATCAGGCCGCTATGACGCCACAGGCGCGTCAACCGCTGCTTACGGTCCCGGCGATGGTGCAACCACCTTCGATCTGATCGACGCAAGGGCGACAGTTGACCGGGTGCTGGACGGTGGGCGCGGCATCGATGTCGGCCGGTCACTGACCGAAGAACAGGGCGACGCGATCCGAAACATCGTTGGTCATATAGGGACTGACAACGGTTGGATGTTTCGTGGGTCTGACACCACCGGCCCATTCTGGTTCGATCCGGCATCTGGCACACCCACCGCTTTGGAAAATTCAACGCAAGCTGGTGGTCCCACGTATGGTTGGGTCGATTTTGATGCATCACGCGTGGTTCCAACGGCCTCAGAAAACCGCATGCGCAACATTGCCGTGAAGCGCTTCATCGTGGCCGACTACAACTTCGGAGCCTGATCATGACATCGATTTATCACTACGACGCCAAGACGAGCGAGTTTTTGTCGGAGGGCACCGCGAGGCCCGATCCGAAGGACGGAACGCCGCTTGTTCCGGGCAATGCCACGCTGACCAAACCGCCCGCCAAGCTGGAAGGCAAGGCGCGCGTGTTCAAAGACGGCGCGTGGAAACTCGTCGACGATCTTCGGAATACGACCTACTGGACCGCAGATGGTGCAGAGCATGTGGTCAAAGACCTTGGCCCGCTGCCTGACGAAGCGCTGACCGAGAAGCCGGTTCTGCCGCTCTACCCGGATCGGTCATCGGCGCGCCTGGCAATGGTCTCGTGGATCGACGGCTTTCTTGAGAAGATCAGCGGTCGAGTCCCGCAATATGAACGTGCCAGTTGGCCTGCCAAGGCGGAAGCCGCACGCGCGGTCAAGGCCGGAACTGCGCGCCCGGACCAGTCCGCCATGATCAAGGGTGAAGCGGACGTACAGGACAAGACCGCGACGGAGGTTGCAGACAAGATCATCGCCAGAGCCACTCAGTTTGAAGCCATCATTGCGAGGGCAACGGGCTTGCGGGTCAAACTGGACGACAGGCTGGAAGCTGAAACCGATCCGTTCAAATGGGAAGAAATCCTGAAGGGCGGGATCGCGGAAGCCAAGGCTCTTGCCATCTCTCTTGGCGTGCAGGTGGACTGATGCTGCGCCCGTCGTTTCATGATCTGACCCCGGATCAGCAGGCAAAGTTCGGCAACGGACTGGGGCCGTTCTGGCTGCCCGACGCGGTGCGTCGCTTCATTACAGAAACCGCCAGCTGGTTCTTCCAGGACGCCAGCTGGCGGCACCATGACTTCGGCTACGCGGTCGGTGGTGACCGCTGGGACCGAGCCCGATGCGACTGGAAGTTCCTGAAGGCGATGCTGAAGGACGCCGTTACGCAAGATCAGGATCTTGGTTGGCCAGCCAAAGCCACCACCGCCATTTTGGTCAGCTTCATCTTCTATCTCGCAGTGCGCGTTGGTGGCCAGTTCGGCTCCTTCGAATACCGGGACTATTACGCAACCCTTCAGGGGGTTTTGGACACCTACCGTTAAGCGGAGGCATGGGCGGCGGCAACCGCCCAATACCACGGGGAAGCCAGCCAAGACCCCCCGCCGACCTGACGCAAATCAAGGCCGTCCGCACTCATGATCATGAGATGGCCGCATAAGAGAACGATTCGAGAACAAATGTCAAAGCATGACATCGAGCAGACCAAACCAATCGCACCATGGCTGGGTGGTAAACGCAATTTGGCCAAGCGCATCTGCGCCATCATCGACGCAGACCCACACCTGACCTACGCCGAGCCATTCGTGGGCATGGGCGGTATCTTCCTGCGCCGCCGCAAACAGGCCCGGGCCGAGTTCATCAACGACGCCCAGCAGGACGTCTACAACCTGTTCCGTGTCCTTCAGGAGCACTACGTGGCCTTTCTGGACCTGATGCGGTTCCAACTGACAACGCAGGCCAACTTCAACCGGCTGGTTGATACCGACCCATCCACGCTGACCGATATGCAGCGCGCAGCGCGCTTCCTGTACCTGCAGCGCACCGCCTTTGGCGGCAAGATTTCGGGACGGAATTTCGGCCTCTCAGTTGACCGTCCCGCCCGGTTCAATCTGACGACGCTGGAATCGGATCTGGAAGCGCTGCACACGCGCCTGTCCGGCGTTACAGTAACCTGTCTGGATTATGCGGAATTCATCCGGCGCGTTGAGCGGCCGAGTGCATTCTTCTACCTCGATCCACCCTATTGGGGCTGTGAGAACGATTACGGGAAGAACCTGTTTGAGCGGGCCGATTTTGAGCGAATGGCCGTACATCTAAAGGATATCCGGGGTCAGTTCCTCATGTCGATCAACGATGTGCCCGAGATCCGCGAAATCTTCTCGGCGTTCCGGATCACGCCTATCGAGACCACCTACTCCATCGGCAAAACCAATGACACCCGAGGCGCACGCGCCGAGCTGCTGATCAGCAATTTCTGGTGGGGTGAATGATGCGTGATCGCCGCCTACGGGAACCGTTAAAAGTGAAGGAAAAAAGCAATGGCCAGCACCGTTATTAACGCTTTGGACAACTGGGACGCCAGCGCCCGTTACACGGCGAACGGCGACACCGATATCCTGCTGTCTTACCCAAAAGACAGCCACCGCAGCAAACTGGCGCGCTACGTCACGACAATGTCGGATGACCTGCCGACAATCGCTGTCGAGAACGGGCATCCTCTGTTGCCGCTGGACAGCAAGCCGATGCAGCTGAAGGACGGCGAGCGCCTCTGGATGGTCGGCCCGGCAACATTGGTTGTTGAGGAGTGACCGGCATGGGTGTCGGGCGTTTTGGCGCAGGCCGATTTGCTTCCGGTCGCTTTGGGCGTGGCGGTGGGTTATTTACAGACGCACTGAACCCGCTCTTTTTGGCCGAGCTGTCGAATGACGGAACTCTGTTTCAGGATGCGGCGGGCAGTATCCCGGCAACGGCACCGGGTCATCCTGTGGCGCAGGTAACTGACAAGAGCGGCAACGGACACCATGCGCTACAGCCGGTGAACGACGATTACCGACCCACGCTGGCGCGGCATCCTGCAAGTGGGTTGCGGCAGAATCTGAATGGCACGTCTGATTTTTCCGCGTTCAACTTCGGCGGATCGGGATCAGGAAGCAACACGCTTGAGGTTGATGCCGCCATAGCACCAGATGGTAGTCAGACGGCGGCACGCGTCACGTTCAGCGCTCACAATCAAGTGTTTACGCAGACTTTGAACCTTCCCTCGGGTGACTACACAGGAAGCCTCTGGGTCAAAGGGGTAGCTGGCGAGACGATCCGCTGCCGCCTAAGTGGCGGGGGTGAGTTTACCCACGCGTTCGATGGCGGCTGGGAGCAAATCAGCGGCTCGATCTCGGGTGCCATGCCTACGTCGTTCAACATCAGCACATGGGCGGGTTCAACGGCTCGGGTGATAGAGGTCTGGCATCCACAGCATGAAGCCGGAACTGCGATAACACCCTATCAAAAGCGCGTTGATCGGTACGACGTTACGGAAACCGGTCAGCGCGATATTTGGTATCTGTCGGACGATCAGATTGACGATGAACTTACCGTGACCCTGCCAGACCTCGGGTCGGATGCCACAGAATTCTGGGCGGATCAGGATGGCATTACAATTAACGGCGGGCAAACCATTGCGGCGGGCGGCAGGCCGTTACCTGGCAGTGCGCACCTCTATGCCCATGGCATCATAGACCGCGCGTTGACGGGGCCGGAAACCATTCAGTTGCAGCAATACCTTGAAATGAAATCGGGGGCCTCAGCATGAAACGAATAACCGTTGTTGTTGGTGAAGGCTTGATGGCCCCTGCAAATCACGTGCATATGCTGCTGGGCAAGTGCGACCACCTGAACACTTACCACGCGGCGGCGTGGAAAAAGGGTGGTGACCGTTACGCCGTTTCTTCCGGTATGTGGACAGATATGCAGATTGCCGGAGTGGCGAATCCGGCGATCCTGACGCAACTGGTCGCTGAGAGCCGAGTGCCTGACGGTGTCGATCTGGAGCAGGCAGCAACGGCGCAGGCGTCGTTCATCCTGGTCGAGCCCAGTTTTGATGGTGAAGGCAATCCGTTGCCGTTGCCTGCACCCGTGCCAGACAAGATCACGGCTTACGTCAGTGACGACGCGGTATCGTTGCTAGCGGTATTGGGGGTGATTGCAGCCGAGGTCGTCTGAACCGGCGCGCACGCCGACAATAACGTCGCCGCCGTCTGCCAATAGCCGTGCCGCGCTATACCGCGATACAGATTTTGTCCCGATTGTAGCGTCCCTGTGTCCCGAAGGCCGCGTCCGGCTATATTCGCTGAGATCATAATCGCTCCAAATTCAGCGATGACTAGAGGCATAGCGTCACCTCGTGTGTCACCTTCGAATCCAGCGAATGCGCTTTAACACGCTGATATTTAAGAGATTTCATGAGTTTTGTGGTGCCCCCACACGGACTCGAACCGCGGACCTACTGATTACAAATCAGTTGCTCTACCAGCTGAGCTATAGGGGCGCTGGGTGTCGATTACTGTCTCTTTTACCGGACTGCAAGCCTCAATTTTCATCCTAACTTAGGGATTTTCGAATTTCCTTGTGATGCGATCAGTCACTTGCCACCACGGGGGCGATTTGACTGTCCCAAGCACAGCCTGTAACTCGACAGGCAGGCACAAGAATGCAAGGACAAGAACCGAATATGCAGGTTGCTATCCACGCAGGCGCAGCGTTTACCGACGAAGGGCGGCTGCTGAGTTCGTTGCAGGCCAATGGGGATATGCTTGCACAATACGGTGTCGCGCTTTTTGGCCCTCGCCGATATCGGCAGGTATTCAAACCAGCGTTTGAAGCACTGAATGCCCGGCCGCCAATGCCGGACGAGATCGAACGCATTCGAGGCAATCTGCCGACCGATCCGGAAATGCAGCGCACCATTTTCACAAGCGACGGCTTTGCCGGAGAGAAAGGCACACTGCTTTCGGATGGACAGCTCTATCCCTCCGCAGGAAAACGAATGTCGGTTTTGGAGGAAGCCTTTCGCGACTGTCAGGTCGAGCTGTTTCTGGCGCTCAGGAATCCCGGTAGCTTTATCCCCAAACACCTGATGTCCCTCACCGAAGAGGAACGCAAAAACGCCATCCGCAGCAATGATCTAAGCCACCTCAGTTGGATCGGAATGATTGAAGATATCCGGGACTTCGCTCCGGACGTGCAGATCACGCTATGGGCTAACGAAGACACTCCGTTGATCTGGGGCGATATCCTGCGCAGCATCGGTGGGTTGCCGGACGACGCCCAGATTGTGGATGAGTACGATCTGCTGATATCGCTTTTGACCGATAAGGGAAAAGCGCTGGCCAAGGCAATTCTGGATGCAGGTTCCGATCAACCGAAGGCCGATACAAGAGACGCTCTTGCCGCGGTATTGGACGACCATGCCCAGCCGGAAAAAATAGAAGAAGAGCTGGACTTGCCCGGCTGGAGCGAAGAGATCGTCGACGCGTTCTTCGAGTTATACGAGCAAGACCTGAGCAAGCTGGATTCGATGACCGGGGTAAGGGTACTGAAGCCCTGAATACAACCCCGTTGCAGCTTACATGCCCAATGCTTCTTTATACATTTCAAGCACAGCTTCTTCTTCGGCGATATCGTCCTTGTCGCGCTTGCGCAGCGCAATGACCTTACGCATGACCTTGGTGTCGTAGCCACGCGCCTTGGCTTCGGCCATCACTTCTTTTTGCTGTTCCGCCAGATCCTTTTTTTCGGCGTCCAGGCGTTCGATCCGCTCCACGAACTGGCGCAGCTCGCCCGCTGTCACTCGGTAGTTGGCGGCGGCCTGATCTTCGGTCACATCTTCCATATTCATCTCTCCAAAAGGCTGCGATCTGATGCATTAGCAACGGCAGTTAGCCGGATACATTGCCACCGCGTGGGCTGCAAGCATCCAATCCCGGGCGGGCTTGTGCGCGGACAACCGATCCGCTAAGCGCAACCAAGATTTGCGGGAAGATGTGAGAATCCATGTTCGAATTCATCACCTGGGGCGGCGCCGCCCTGTCGCTTGCCGGCTTGCTGGGCCTGGTCTGGTGTATCCTGCGTGTGATGAAGGCGCGCAAGTCCGGCCTTTCGGATGACGAATTGCGCGCCGTTGTTCAAAGCGTTCTACCGTGGAATCTGGCTTCGCTTTTTCTTTCGGTGATTGGCCTGATGCTGGTTATTCTAGGAATTTCTTTCGGCTGATTCAGGGCCTCAGATCGGCATGTTGTCGAAATGCGCTTCCATGACATCTTCACACAAAGCCGCATCAAGCCGACGCAGGCGCGAAGGCACATGCACACCTTGCTGACGCATGCGAGCAATCACATTGGTCACGCTGGGCTGCAGGGCAAGACGTGTTTCCAGACAGGCATTCTGCAGCTTTTGCTCCAAGTGTTCGGCTTCGGAATACAAATTCATTGTAGACATATTCATCCTCCCAATTGCTGTCAGTGTCACTGATATAGGTAACCGTTTTAAGACCTGCCGATCTTAGCCGGCAAACGCGCGGAAACCCGCCTGCCCGCAACGCCGTTTCGGCAACCTAAAGCAGAATGATTAAATTCTACTCGGATTCAGATTAAGTTGCCTTGACAGGCATCAAATAAAAAATGCCGATTGCGTCACATTCGAAAAATAATATACGAATAAAGACGCGCTGACGGAGGGCCAAATGACACCGATTGTGAAAGCCTTTTTCGACCCCGAGACCTTTACGGTTTCCTACCTCGTTCAAGAACCCGAAGGTACGGCCTGCGCCATCATCGACAGCGTTCTCGATTTCGATCACGCCTCTGGTCGTACGAACACCAGCTCGGCAGATCAGATTGTGGCTTACGTCCGGGACAATGAACTTCGGGTCGAGTGGATTTTGGAAAGCCATGTCCACGCCGACCACCTTTCGGCCGCGCCCTACCTGCAGCAGGAATTGGGCGGGAAAATCGGCATCGGGGACCAGATCGTCTCAATTCAGGAAACCTTCGGCAAGATTTTCAACGAAGGCACCGAGTTCCAGCGCGACGGCAGCCAGTTCGATGCGCTGTTCCGCGACGGCGACAGCTTTCATGTCGGTCAGATGCGCGGCGACGTCTTGCACACGCCCGGCCATACGCCCGCATGTATGACATATGTGATTGGCGATGCGGCTTTCGTCGGCGACACGTTGTTCATGCCCGATTTCGGCACGGCGCGGTGCGACTTCCCGGGCGGGTCGTCAGAGACGCTGTTCGGGTCGATCCAAAAAATACTGTCCTTGCCGGACCAGACCCGGATCTTCGTCGGTCACGACTACAAAGCACCCGGGCGCGACGAATATGCCTGGGAAACGACGGTTGGAGAGCAAAAGGCCCTGAACGTCCATATTGGGCAAGGTCGGACGATCGAAGAATTCGTCGAAATGCGCGATGCGCGGGATGCGACATTGCCGATGCCGCGCCTGATCCTGCCCTCATTGCAGGTCAATATGCGCGCGGGTCAGATGCCTCCGGCGGATGACGAGGGTGACGTGTTCTTAAAAATCCCAATCAACAAGCTGTGACACGCGCCGATCAATCGGACAAAGGATACTCAATGCATACGGAATGGATATGGGGGCTGGTCGGCGGCCTGCTGATCGGGCTTGGTGCCGCAGTCTACCTTTTGGGCAATGGCCGCATCATGGGTGCCAGCGGGATATTGGGGGGGCTGGTTGATGGCAGCGACCGGGCATTTGAGCGGCTTTGCTTCATTGCCGGGGTCATTGGCATGCCTGTCCTACTGCGACCCTTATTCTCATCGGCTTCCGAAACGCATCTGACCAGCAATTTCGTTGTGATCGTCATCGCCGGGTTGTTGGTCGGCGCCGGTACTCGGATTGCCAACGGGTGCACTTCGGGGCACGGGGTGTGCGGAATCTCTCGATTTTCACTCAGAGGCATCGTCGCAACCTTAATCTACATTGGTGCAGGTGGAGTGACCGTTGCGCTGATGCGCCACGTCTGGGGGCTGATCTGATGCGCGGTCTCATTTCTTTGCTTGCCGGATCTCTGTTCGGTGCCGGACTTTTGATTTCGGGCATGACAGACACCACGAAAGTTCAGGGCTGGCTGGACGTATTCGGGAACTGGGATCCTACATTGGCCTTTGTGATGGGTGGAGCGATCCTGCCAATGTTCATCGCGTGGAGGATGACGCCCCACCTTAGTCCGCTGACCGGTGGCCATTTTCCAAAGATGGGTTCGCTCGAGCTGGATCGCCGCCTTGTTGCGGGTTCTGTGATGTTCGGTATGGGCTGGGGCTTGGCAGGGCTCTGCCCTGGCCCCGCGATCGCATCCGTCACCTATGGCGGCTTCGGGGGTGTGGTGTTTCTGGTCGCCATGATTGCAGGAATGTTTGCGGCCCCTGGCCTTGGCGCGCAACTGGACAGGACCGCAAACGCGGCCTAAGCAATTGTCATGGAGATTCGACCAATAACCCCCCGCTACGCCGTCTCGCCCCAGATCACGGTCGAGGACGTCCCAGCCATTGCCGCTGCAGGTTTCGTTAAGGTCATCTGCAACCGACCGAATGCCGAAGTTCCCTACGATATGCAGTCGGATGCGATTGGTCAGGCCGTGCGGGCAGCGGGGTTGGAATACGAAGTTCTGGAATTAACACATCAGACCATGACGCCCAGCAACGTGGCCTTGCAACGAGAGCTTGCCGAAAGCTGTTCGGGGCCGGTTCTGGCCTATTGTGCGTCTGGCACGCGCTGTTCGGTAGTGTGGGCCCTTGGCCAATGCGACCGCATGAGTACAGATGATATTCTGCAGGCCACAACCAAAGCTGGTTATGCCTTGGAAAACCTGCGACCAGCGTTGGACCACATGCGAAACATTGACCGTTGAGGTTGTTGGCTCATCAGGTTTGGCTGGGTTTGTCACCCAACCCCGTCAGACCCGCCAGTTGCGAAATTTCGGCTACCATTTGATCCGGGTTTTCAAAGCCCAGCCCCTTTCCTATGTCGCTCATCGCCGCTGAGTCTGAGGGCACAACACTATGGGAAAGACTGGCCTGCGCCGGTTCGTCCAAAACCTCTTGCCGTGCTACGTTTGATCTGGCTTCGAGGAAATCGGGTGTATCCGAATGTTCAGGCGACGATGCGGCATATTCGTTTAACCTTACAGCGCGCATCCCTCCACATTGCCCCAAACGTCCTACCGCAGCTCGGGTCCGATCGATTGTCAGGACTTCTGCGCGGTCCAGCCTTGACCCTACCAGCGGCAGAACATCACCCACCACAAGCCCGGAAAGAGTGGCCAAGGGCAAAGACATCCGGCTGATCACAGTATTTAATTCTGCCCGAACGACACCGGACGCCTGTTCGAGATTCGGCCCCAACTCCTCCGGTTTCGTATCACCGGCACCCTGCTCTGCCGGTAGTTCGGGCAGCAGGACCGAGATCTGACCCTGTCGGAGCCCCCCGCCCAGTTCCACTGTCAGCTCAAACACACGATATGCGTCTTCGACCATAGCCAGCGTCAGGCTACGCAGATCGACAAGCCGCGCGCGGAATTCATAACCCGAAAGGCTGGACCGATCGGTCGCCGCTTCGACCAGACCAACGGCCCTCGTCAGTGCCTCTTCCATCAGCGGGGCCACCATAGCGGCATCGGTATCTGTGTAATCCCGTGCAGCCGGAGGGGCCGACATAACTTCCCCGATTGTCTGCACCTGAACGATTGCGGAAGCAGCCCCCATGTCCATGCAAACAGCCGCAGACATCCCGTCATCGTTGCTGAGCTGAAGCAGCAGCCAATCTTGGCCCGCTGCATCGGTCAGGTCGTCCGGCGCTCTGTTGGATTGCTTTGCGCCGATAACGGAAAGCGGCAATTGAATTCGGTCACCGGCTGTTCGGGCAAACGCCAGTCGCAACGCACGCAGAACGGAACGCGGCTTTTCACCCTGCTCTTCCTGCCCTGCCGAAAGTTTGCGTGCCAAAGCTGTGCTGACAGACTGCGTCATTCCGGTTACCGCTCTGAGTATCTGAATCTGATATCCGGTCTAACCCGACGCAGGTTACCAATGTCTTTATGGCCGCCTTATTGCGCGGCCTGCTGGTAAGCCAATGGCAGGCGGACGCGGAAAGCCGCGCCACCCTGACCGGGCAGGTAACTGATCTCGCCGCCCAACCGCTGCATGATCTCGCGGCAGATCGCCAGACCCAACCCGGCGCCACCGGCCTTGTCCACACCAACGCGGGCAAATTTCTCAAATACCATCGACTGCGCTTCGGGCGGGATGCCGCTGCCATTGTCGGCAAAGTCGATTACGACCTGCCCACCGACGTCGTGGGCTGAAATCGTCAAGACCGGCTCATCCGCATCGCAGTATTTCTGTGCGTTCGAAATGAGGTTGATGAAGACCTGCCCCAGCCGGTCAAGGTCGGTGTGCAGTGGGATTCGCTCGGACGACCTTGACCGCCGAACCTTTAACGTCGGTCGTGATCCGGCCAGCGCGCTGGACACTGCCCGATCCAGAACCGAGCACAGAGTATCCCCGCCCATATTCAGGTTGACCCGGCCGCTTTCCAGCACGCTCAGGTCCAGCAGATCGTCCAACAATCTCGTCAGCCGCAGCGCTTCATCATGGATGATCGCTGCATATCGGGTCTGTTCCTCAGTACTCAGTCCATCCGTATCGCGCATGATTTCAGAGAACGCGCGGATCGACGTCATAGGCGTGCGCAATTCATGGCTGACCTGACTGAGAAAACTGTCCTTTTGTTCGGAAATTTGCGTCAGCTTGGTGTTTGCCTCACGCAGCTGCCGCGCGGTGCGGCTGAGCTCTGCGGATTTGACTTCAAGCTGGCTGGAGTATTCCAAAAGTTGCGCGGACTCGTCCGCCACGGCCAAAAGATCCTCGACCGAAACCGATGAACCGCCGACGATCTGCCCGATCATCGCATGAGCCGTCGCAGCCCCAACGGAACCGCTGAGCTCGCGCTCCAGACGTTCCAGAAAGCCCGGCGTTGGTTCAGGCAGGCTTGCCCGGCCGCCCTGCGCCTTGGCCTCAGCCTGAAAGAACTCCTGCGCCGGACCTGCGCCAAGAATTCGCTGGGTCATGATCATGAGGTCTTCGCTTTGCGCCACTGACCCTGTCCAGCCCCGCGCCGCGACTGAGTGGTCGTAAACGTTGACGAATTGCGCACCCTGCAGACGTTCCAGCGGGCTGGGAAAACTCAGCAAGGATGCGGTGCAGAATGCAAATGTGTTCAGGGTCAGCGACCACATAACCGTATGGACCATCGGATCCATACCGTCGATCCCGAACAGGGCCTGCGGGCGCAGCCAGCTCCAACCGAACAGGCCGTTTTGCAAAACCGCCTCGGGCATCAGGGCGCCACCCATCCCCGGCAGCAGCAGGGTGTAGATCCACAGAAGGAACCCAACCGTCAGCCCAACCAGTGCCCCGGTTCGCGTAGCCCCGCGCCAGAACAGGCCACCGACCAGCGCCGGCAGAATCTGGGCGATCCCCGCAAAGGCCACCAGCCCGATCGAAGCCAGGGCGGTGCCGCCGCCGGACAAACGATAATAGAAGAAGCCTAGCGCCATGATGACCGCGATGGACACACGTCGCGCAACCAGTACAACGTTGCGAACATCCCCGGACACCGAGCCGGAGCCTTCCTGCGTGCTCAGCCAGATCGGCATGACCAGATGGTTCGACACCATGGTCGACAGCGCCATCGCCGTCACGATGACCATGGAGGTTGCCGAAGAAAAACCGCCAATAAAGGAGAACATCGCCAGCCAGTCATTGCCCTGTGACAAGGGCACGGTCAGAACGAACAGGTCCGGGTTCGATCCTTCGGGCATCAAATCCAGACCTACAACTGCGATGGGAATGACGAACAAACTCATTAGCAGCAGGTAAAGTGGAAAAGCCCAGGCCGCAGTTCTCAGATGGCCTTCATCAGCGTTCTCAACCACCATCACCTGAAACATGCGCGGCAGGCAGATAAAGGCGGCGGCAGATAGAAAGATGAATGTTGTCCAGCGCCCGCCATCCACGTTCCATTGTCCGATCTCGGACGCATCGATGCGATCCATCATCGGACCGACACCACCAGCGATACCCCAGACAACAAATATCCCGACTGCGAGCAACGCGAAGAGTTTTACGACTGATTCCAGTGCGATTGCCGTCACCACCCCGTGGTGGCGTTCGTTCGCGTCCAGATTTCGGGTCCCGAACAGAATCGCAAACACCGCCAGCCCGGCGGCCACCCAGAACACACTGGCCCCCTCCCGATACAGGCCTGACGGGTCAGCCTCGGCAAAGATGGAAAAAGACAGTGTAATGGATTGCAACTGCAGCGCGATGTAGGGCGTCCCGCCCAGAACGGCCAAAATGGTCACACATATCGCCAGCGTATTGGACTTGCCATAACGCGATGAGATCAGGTCAGCGATGGAAGTTACCCGCTGGCTGCGCCCGACCCGCACCAACTTACGCAGACCCCACCACCAGCTGAGCATGACCAGCGTAGGTCCGAGGTAAATCGTTACGAACTCCAACCCTGATCGAGCCGCGTTGCCTACCGCACCGTAAAACGTCCAAGCGGTGCAGTAGATCGAAAGCGACAGTGTGTAGATCAACGGAGACCGCAGCCAAGCCCCCCTGCCAGCAGCAGCCATCCGGTCGGCCGCAAAGGCCACGCCGAACAACAGAACGACATAGCCAAGGCAAACGAGGATCAGAACATTCAGCGTGGCCATCGATCCGACTCCGGCTCGGAATCGTCATTTGCTGCCATGCGTCTGGCGGCAAAACCAAAGATCAGGCTGATCACAATCAGCAAGGCCCAACATGTGAAGATGTACAAAATAGCCGAAGACAAAGGCACACCGTCACCGGACGCGCTTTGACTGGGCCATAGCAACGGCAGCGCGATCAGCACTGCCCCCAGAATTGGCAGCAGCCGAGCTGCATCTGTCAGCCTGCGGCGTCGATAGCTTTGACGCTCAAGAAACAGCGAAGGCCGCGCCCCTTTGGGCTGTCGATCTTCGCCCAGGCTCATGACCGTGTTGCCTGCGCGTGCAGGTCTCGCACAGCCGTCAGCACTTCGGCATTGGAAAAGGGTTTGGTCATAAAGCGGCTGACTCCCGCGTTTTCAGCCATTTCCCGATCACGTGATTGGCCCCGGGCCGTCAGCATCAGGACGGGCAAACCCTGCAGGTCTTCTATCTCGCGCAGATCACGCAAAATCTCCATGCCACTTTTTCCAGGCAGCATAACATCCAGAATAACAAGATCAGGGTTTGCACCCTGAATGACCTGAACCGCATCCGAGCCTTCGGCATGCGTTTCCACCAGCCAACCTTCGCGCGTCAGCAAAAATCGAATAGCCTCGGCGATGTTGGGCTCGTCCTCAATTAACAGAACCTTACGGCTCATATGTTCCATCCCTCCCCGTGACGGGATCTGTCCGTGAACCCGTCGGCGTCAGCTTACGCGCTCTGTCAGGAAACTGTCAAAAACCTTCGCTCAGAATCGACGGCTCTCGGCGCGACTTGCAGTCGCCATTGGGACAGACCCGACAGCTTGGACCAACCCGAGTCGCGAATTGCGCGTCCTGACCACCCTCTTCAACCGCACGGACCAGCATGACCGAGTGGTAAACCGGCGCATCGTCATAGGCGGACACCGTCTGAGGCCAGGCATAGGCGTAGCAATCAAATTCGGCTGCGGTTCGACCCAGCTGCACGACACGTTTGCGGATAGGAACCAATGGCCTGCTGAGTGCCTGAAACACTGGCCACAGCGGGCATGCTTCGCCAAATCTGGGCATGGCGAATCCGGGCACGGGCTTGCTGAACAGAATACTGCCGGACGCGTCACAAACCACCAGCCCGGTTGGCCGCCCCAGATATCCTTCGGGCAACGCGGCCAGCCGCCGAAGCACCGTCGCAACATCCACCGAAAACCGTGCAGCCAACTGCAACGGGTCGGGTTCAGCCCCGGTCAGAGCTGCCTGAACTTCGGCCAAAGGCATTGCCCGGGCGTCGGCCACATAAATATCCAGAAAGCTCTTGGTCACAGATCTTGCGGCAGATGAATCCAGTTTGCTCAGATCGATGTCCGAGCTGGTTCCACCTTCCTCAATCTGAGGGAAATGGTGTCCGTTGGCATCGAAGAACGCTTCAACATCTTCGGAAGGTACTCCGCGACGGTCCTCAGCAGATTCGGAATCATCGAGATACGCCACCAATGACTTGGAACTGTCCGCCAGCCGTTCCGCGTCCTGATGCAAGTTGCGGTGGAAACGGTCCTGCCATTCGGGCTCGATCTCCTGCGTCTCGGCTAAAATAGCCGCCGTTGACCGAATCGCGGCAGCGGTTGACAGAACCTCATGCATAGACGCGGCCAGGTGCGGGTCGTGGGTCAAACGGTCTGACAGCGTTTCGACAGTGCGCTCGAGCGACACGACCCGGCGGTGCATCTGAGCCAGCACACCTGCCCACCCCGGGAACCGCCCCGCGAATTCTTCGAGCCCGTCAACCTCGGCCTTTTGTCCAACTGCATCCGCCGCAGCTTCGCGCAATGCCGAGATCAGCGTCGCCTCGATTCCCTGCGTCAGCAACGAAGGCTCTACGGCTAGGGCATTGGCGATATCGACCAACAGCTTGCCCCCGATCCGTCGGCGGTTGTGTTCGATGAGGTTCAGATAAGACGCTGAAATTCCAACCTGCCGCGCAAGCGAAGCCTGACGCAGACCCGCGATCTGGCGTCGCTCACGAATACGGCTGCCCGTCAGCGTATCACGCATGATCTCGCGCCCATACTACCCCTATCTTTTCAGAACTCCTTATAGATTTCTAACGCTTAACAGCCAGTTTTCATAGCTTATTTACAAACTTCACAAGTGCACCCTGGAATTCACCTTGCATCGCGAACACCCAAATGACCGCCGTACAACCAAAATTTCTCCACCCCTCTTCTAATTTCCCCGAAATCCCGGCACGATAGCCGGATGAGCGATCCAGCTTTCGAATATGCCCCCATCGGATTGGTCGAGTTGGAAAACCGCATCATCCGACGCTGCAATCTGCAATTCGCACGCACCTTTGGCGGCGAAGAAGCAGAATATCGCAATATGCCTCTGCTGCACCTCTACCCGTCAGTCGCAGATTGGGAACGAATTGGTGCCCGCAGCCTGCAAGTGATGCGCGACACCGGGTATTACACTGACGAGCGTGTCATGCGCAGACGCAACAGCGATCTGTTCTGGTGCCGGGCGCGCGGGCGTTCCCTGACTCCGGATGACCCGTTTCGTCACGGCATCTGGAGCTTCTCTGACATCTCCGAGGAACGCCCCCTCGTCGAACTGACAGCCCGGGAGCGCGAAGTCGCCATCATGTCTTGCCGGGGCCTGTCAGCCAAGGAGATCGGTGTGGAACTGGGGCTGAGTTACCGCACGATCGAAGCGTATCGCGCGCGATTGCTTGAGAAGTTTGGCGCACGTAAACTACCGGAACTTGTGGCAAAACTCTCGGGAATGCCCCTCTAATCACTTTTGCCCCTCAAAAACTTGGGTAAAACCCCTATCTGACAGGCCGAGACGCGCTTTTCATGACAGGGCGCATAGCTTATAACGCTGCGTAATCAGACCAAAGCCCGCACCAAATAGACGGGCCAAAGGGGAACCGTCGAGGACACTCATGACAGACACCAAACACGAAGCGGATGTGGCATTCATCAAGGCATTGGCCGAATTGCTGCGCGAAAACGACCTGACTGAACTGCAGGTCAAGCGTGAATATGGCGAGGAAGACAGCCTGAACGTGCGCGTAAGCCGCATGTCACAGGTCGCACCCGCTCCGGTTCAGGTGGCCGTTCCGGCCGCGGCTCCGGCCCCCGCGGTCGCCCCCGTCGCCGCAGCGGCCGCCCCTGCCGACGCCCCCGCCGCGCAGGAAGACCCGGCCAGCCACCCCGGCGCCGTTACCTCGCCAATGGTGGGAACCGTCTATATGCAGCCCGAACCGGGCGCACCTGCCTTCATCAGCGTCGGCGCATCGGTGTCCGAAGGCGACACCCTGCTGATCGTCGAGGCGATGAAAACCATGAACCACATCCACGCCCCCAAATCCGGCACCATCAAACGTGTTTTGGTGGGTGACGGCGATGCTGTGGAATTCGGCACCCCTCTGGTAATCATCGAGTAAGGCGGGCCCATGTTCGACAAGATCCTGATTGCCAACCGAGGCGAGATCGCACTGCGCGTCATCCGCGCCGCGCGCGAGATGGGGATTGCGACGGTCGCCGTGCACTCCACCGCCGATAGCGACGCGATGCACGTGCGTATGGCGGACGAATCGGTCTGCATTGGCCCTCCGCCCAGCCCGCAAAGCTATCTGTCCGTACCCGCGATTATCTCGGCCTGTGAAATCACTGGCGCGCAAGCGATCCACCCCGGTTATGGCTTCCTTTCCGAGAATGCCGAGTTCGTGCAGATCGTCGAAGATCACGGCATCACCTTCATCGGCCCCACCGCCGAACACATCCGCGTCATGGGTGACAAGATCACCGCCAAGGACACCATGAAACAACTTGGTGTGCCTTGCGTTCCGGGCTCGGACGGCGGCGTCCCCGACCTGGCTACGGCCAAGAAAATCGGTGAGGAATTCGGCTATCCGGTCATCATCAAGGCTACTGCCGGTGGCGGCGGTCGCGGCATGAAAGTCGCGCAAAGCGCTGATGAGATGGAAAGCGCCTTCATGACCGCGCGCGCCGAAGGCAAAGCCGCCTTTGGCAATGACGAGGTCTATATCGAGAAATACCTGACCACGCCGCGCCATATTGAGATCCAGGTCTTTGGCGACGGCAAGGGCAAGGCGGTGCATCTGGGCGAACGCGACTGCTCGCTGCAGCGCCGCCACCAGAAAGTGTTTGAAGAGGCTCCCGGTCCCTGCATAACCCCCGAAGAACGTGCCAAGATCGGTAAGATCTGCGCCGACGCCGTGGCCAAAATCAACTATATCGGCGCGGGCACGATTGAGTTCCTGTATGAGAATGGCGAGTTCTATTTCATCGAGATGAACACCCGCCTGCAGGTGGAACACCCGGTGACCGAAGGTATTTTCGGCGTCGATCTGGTGCGCGAGCAAATTCTCGTCGCGGCTGGGGAACCGATGTCGTTCGGTCAGGACGATCTGGAAATCAATGGCCACGCCATCGAGGTTCGGATCAACGCCGAAAAGCTGCCGAACTTCTCTCCCTGCCCAGGTAAGATCACGGCCTACCACGCGCCCGGCGGCTTGGGCGTACGGATGGATTCGGCGCTGTACGACGGATATTCGATCCCGCCCTACTACGACTCGCTGATTGCCAAGCTGATCGTTCAGGGCCGCGACCGGGAAGAGGCTCTGGCCCGCCTGAATCGTGCGTTGGGAGAGTTGATCGTGGACGGCATCGATACCACCGTGCCGCTGTTCCACGCTCTGCTGCAAGAACCCGACATTCACAGCGGTGACTACAACATTCACTGGCTGGAACAGTGGCTTGCGGCGAATATGGCCCAATAAATCTTCGGGACCAGAGGGTGTTGGCGCTCTGGTCCCATGGTGCCCCGCATGAGCCTGACCCCAGAACTATTGCTGCACGGCTATTCGATCGGCATCTTCCCGATGGCCGAGCACCGCGATGATCCGGAACTGTTCTGGGTCGACCCCAAGTTTCGCGGCGTCTTCCCACTTGATGGCTTTCACATCTCGCGCAGCCTGGCGCGGCGCATCCGAAATTGCGGTTTTACCATTACTATCAATCATGACTTTGCCGGGGTTGTAGAAGGCTGCGCCGATCGCGCCGACACCTGGATCAACGCCGAGTTACGCAGCCTGTACCAACAACTCCACCAAACTGGCCGCGCCCATTCATTGGAAATCTGGGACGGAGAGGCCTTGGTCGGTGGCGTTTACGGCGTCGCGTTGGGTGGGGCGTTTTTCGGTGAAAGCATGTTTTCTCGCCGAACGGATGCCTCAAAAATCGCGCTGGCCTATCTGGTGGACCGCCTGCGCCAAACCGGGTTTCGATTGTTCGACACCCAATTTCTGACTGCCCATCTTGCTTCGTTGGGGGCAATCGAAATACCCCGCTCGCAATATCGGCGGGAGCTTGAAGAAGCGCTTGATGCCAGCGCAGACTTTACCGCAGATGCGCCTCAGTCGCCCGAAGGCGTAATACAACGGATCACCCAAACGTCGTAACGCGAATGGTCCAGCGCGTTCAGGGCCGGTGACGTCGCAATCATCCAACCGTCAAACAGTTGATCCGTCTTACCTTTTTCCCAGATGGTCAGGTACGCGAACGCGTCGCCGGTCGGGTTATCCGCTGGGTAGCGGCAATCGCCCAACGCCACATCCAGACCAAAGACTGCCTGGGTTTGGCCGTTTTGCATTTCAACGTCGACTGTCTGCCCATTGACCTTGTCCAGCCCGCGCAGCATCGCGCCGGGACCGGAGGTAGCTTTTTGCTGAGCCGTTGCTGCCGTAGCGGTCAGTAGTGCTGCGATCAGGGCAATCTGCTTCATTCGCTTCCATCTCCGGCCACGAATTTTACCAGCAGGGAAATCAGGCTGACCGCACCCTGCGTATCTTCCACCTGATCACCCGCTTCGAAATAGAACGGCGAGCCGCCCGGCATGACTTCGACAAAGTTGCCGCCCAGCAGCCCCTCGGACGAAATGACAATCGCGCTGTCATCCGGCACAAGGATTCCGTCAGAGATGGTAAAGGTCGTATCGGCGCGATAGGTCTCAGAGTTCAGGGTCACGCCGGTTACGGTGCCAATCTTGACGCCCGCAAGGCGCACATCAGTGCCCACCCCCACCCCTTCCAGGGACCGGAATGAGGCGCCCAGTTCGTAGCCATTGCTGTTTTGCGACAGGCCGGTGGACTGACTGGCGTAGACGCCAAAGGCGATCGCACAAGCCAGAACGGCTCCGCCGACCAGAACTTCGGTTGCATTGTAGGTCGACATTGCGCGCCTCGTGTTATTCCGGGCTCCAGGCTTCGTAGTCTTTGCGCTCGACCGGGTCCGGGCGGCGCAGAGATCCCGCAGGCGCATAGGCCAACGCGGTGCCTGTCAGATTTTCCTGATGTGGCTTTTCCCAGGATTTATGCTTTAACGGTTTGTCCGTCGGCGGCTCGTCCCAGGTGCGGTGCAGCCAGCCGTGCCAGTCCGGATCAATTCTGCTTGCCTCGGCTTCACCGTTGAAAATCACCCAGCGCCTGCTGTCGTCCGCGTTGCGGTAGAATACGTTACCTTCGTCGTCCTCGCCGACCTTAACGCCCTTGCGCGCAGTGTAAATCTGCGTGTTCAAAGTGGCACCGTTCCACCAGGTTACGGCCCGCAAAAGACTGTTCAGGATTCCCATCGGCTGCCTCCGGCATTTCTGTACACGCAGATATGGACCAAAGGCACGCCAAGGTCCAGTGTCACAAGGACCGCACCCCCTATTCTGGCAAAAAGGCGGTAACTTCGATTTCGATCCGGTATTTCGGGTCGATCAACCCGCATTCGATCATTGTCGTTACCGGCGGGTTGGCCCCGAAGGCCTCGCGCAGGATCGGCCAGCACGGTTCAAATTCGAACCGATCCGGCAGCATATAGGTCACACGCACAACATCGGCAAAGCTGGCACCAGCGTCGGCCAGGGCTTTTTCGATTGTGCACAATGCAGATCGGCATTGTTCGGTGACATCTTCACCCTGACCAACTGTACCGGCAACGTGAACCCAGCCCCCCGCGACCACGGCGCGGCAATACCCAATCTTAACTTCAAATTCACCGCCGGACGAAATGCGTTTGATCGCCATGCTACCCCTCATAGGAAAACGGCGCGGTCAGTGCCGCGCCGTGTTTTTGTTATCCGTTTCGCTTTATCCGGCCGAAGCTGATTCCGCCGCATCTGCGTAGATGATCAGTGGCTGCTTGTCCGACGACACCGCCTCTTCGTTCACCACAACCTCGGTCACGTTTTTCATGCCCGGCAGTTCGAACATAGTGTCCAGCAGGATATCTTCGAGGATTGAACGCAGACCCCGTGCGCCGGTTTTCCGTTCGATGGCCTTCTTGGCAATCGACTTCAGCGCATCGTCGGTAAAGGCCAACTCGGCATCTTCCAGTTCGAACAGACGCTGGTACTGCTTGACCAGAGCGTTCTTGGGCTTGGTCAGGATAGTGACCAGAGCGTCTTCGTCCAGGTCTTCCAGCGTCGCCAGAACAGGTAGACGGCCAACGAATTCCGGGATCAGACCGAATTTCAGTAGGTCTTCGGGCTCAAGATCCTTAAAGATCTCACCTACACCACGCTCGTCATTGTCGCGAACATCCGCACCAAAGCCCATGGCCGAGCCCTTACCGCGCTGAGCGATGATCTTGTCCAGTCCCGCAAAGGCACCGCCGCAGATAAACAGGATATTGGTGGTGTCCACCTGCAGAAACTCCTGCTGAGGATGCTTGCGCCCGCCCTGCGGCGGAACGCTGGCTACGGTGCCTTCCATCAGCTTCAGCAGCGCCTGCTGCACACCCTCGCCCGATACGTCCCGGGTGATAGACGGGTTCTCGGACTTACGCGTGATCTTGTCGACCTCGTCGATATAAACGATGCCGCGCTGTGCGCGTTCCACGTTGTATTCGCTGGCCTGCAAAAGTTTCAGGATGATGTTCTCGACATCCTCGCCCACATAACCGGCTTCGGTCAGTGTGGTCGCGTCAGCCATCGTGAACGGCACATCCAGAATCCGCGCCAGCGTCTGCGCCAGCAGCGTCTTGCCGCAGCCGGTCGGGCCGATCAGCAGGATGTTGGACTTGGCCAGCTCAATATCGCTGCCCGCCTTCTGCGCGTGGTTCAGACGCTTGTAGTGGTTGTGCACCGCGACCGACAGGACCCGCTTGGCGGTGGCCTGACCGATGACGTAATCGTCCAGCACTTCGCAAATGTCTTTGGGCGTGGGCACACCGTCACTGGACTTCAGGCCGCTGGCCTTGGTCTCTTCGCGGATGATGTCCATGCATAGCTCGACGCACTCGTCGCAGATGAAAACGGTCGGGCCGGCAATCAGCTTGCGCACCTCATGCTGGCTCTTGCCGCAGAAGCTGCAGTAGAGCGTGTTTTTGCCGTCACCGCCTGAATTCGTCGCCATGTTCTACCTTTCGGGCTTCATCCCTGCGGCCACTGTCGGGCCGCGATTGCCACATGTGGTTGCAGCTTAGGCCACCACCGGGGCGGCTACAATCTCAAAAATGTTCCCCACGCCCAGGACGTGGGGACTTATTCTCAGGCCTCTTCGCCATCCATCTTGGCGCGGTTTTCGACGATCTCGTCGATATGACCCCAGTCTTTCGCTTCTTCCGGGCTCATGAAATTGTCACGATCCAGCGCTTTTTCAACCGCCTTTTTGGTCTGGCCGGTATGACGCACGTAAATGTCATACAAGCGATCTTTGAGTTTTTGCGTTTCGGCTGCGTGAATCATGATGTCGCTTGCCTGACCCTGATACCCGCCGCTGGGCTGGTGCACCATGATACGGCTGTTGGGCAGCGAAAATCGCATTCCCTTCTCACCACCGGCCAGCAGAACTGATCCCATCGAGGCCGCCTGACCGATCACCAATGTCGAACATTTCGGCTTGATGTACTGCATTGTATCGTAAATCGACAAACCGCTGGTCACGACGCCGCCAGGCGAGTTGATATAGATCGAGATCTCCTTGCTGGGATTTTCCGCCTCCAGATGCAGCAACTGCGCGACGACCAGATGGCTCATGCCATCATGGATCGGACCGTTGATGAAAATGATCCGCTCTTTCAGAAGGCGCGAGAAAATATCGTATGCCCGCTCACCCCGGCTGGTCTGTTCGACGACCATGGGAACGAGCGTATTCATATAGGTATCAACGGGATCGAACATGAGAACCTGCCTGTTTTGCTATGGATCGGGACACTACCCGAAGAAACGTTACCCGAGTCTTAGTGTCGCCACGGGGGGGCTGCAAGGGGGGCAGGATAGATCGCGCTCAACCCGCGCGATCAAGGGGGTCAAAGTGCCGTCTTAAGCCCCGCAGCGACACAGAACAAAAGTTCGAATTGAGATGCTGGAATCTAAGCCTCTCATTTCCCATCACATCATTTTGATCCGTGCATATGGAAATTCATGCCCAGAACGTGTAGCAATGCGAACCGCCTTTGCGGACCACTCGAAAAGAAAACACGCGCCCGCCTCAGGGCCCGAAAGGAATACACCAATGGCTTTGCCTCAGGTATCACAGAACATGACATCTGACGATTTCGACCGGATGGCCGGAAACGCGACCCGCGCATCGAATTTCCTCAAGGCAATCAGTCACGAAGGCCGACTGATGATCCTTTGCCATTTGGTGTCCGGCGAGAAGTCCGTGACTGAACTGGAAGACCTGCTGTCCGCCCGGCAGGCGGCGGTCTCGCAACAGCTATCCCGCCTTCGTCTGGAAGGTCTGGTGATTCCCCGGCGCGAAGGCAAAGCGATTTACTACAGGCTGGCGGACGACAGACCACGCCGCATGCTGGAAGTGGTGTACGAGTTGTTCTGCAACGACGAAAAAAGCTGACACCGCCTTTTTTGTAACTGACTGATCCGCGGGTTTATGGGCCCGGAGCGTCTGCGGCTCCGCAGCATCGCGTTGTCCGGGCGGATCCATTCCGCTGAGTGCAGGTGATCCACGCCCCCCCTTGGTGCGCGCCCTTCACAGAATTGCCGACGTATCGTCTCGTTTGTTTGGGCTCGGATATCCTGAGCGCCGCCCCAGTTCGAACGTCTTCCAACCAAAATGGAGGTACGGCAAAATACTGGTTCCTGCATAAGAAAACTGCTACGCAAGTTTCATAAAAAACACATGGAGGTACTGATGATCCGCGCAATTCTGGTTGGGCTTGCCCTGTTTTCCCTCGCAGCTTGCGAGACAGCAAAGGGTGCAGGAAAAGACATCGAAAATGCAGGTGACGCCATTCAGGAAGCGGCAACAGACGTCCAGCAGAACATCTAACGCCCTTCACTATGTTGCGAAATTCTCGCCAACAAACACAAGATATGGTTGATGGTTGCGCCCGATTCCGGTAGTGTTTCTGGTACAGGTGCATAGACGCGGCATTGCATTTCTGACACAACCTCGGGGTTCTTGTGCACGCACAAGAACCCCGTTCCCGTCTTACGAGGGGGGTAGAGTGGTAATCCGCATGAGCCAAAAGCCCGAAGAAAAAGGAAAAGGCGTCAGGTGCGCAGACGCGGTCTTTGCACGTATCCTCTCGGACACTCCTGACGCCTTGCCGGGTCGATGCGCCCGCGGGACGCCCGATCCAGTTGCCCTGGCCCTGAAGCAGGCCACGACCGCTGAGCGGCACCCTAAGGTGCCTCACAACACGCATTGACCTTCTGAGAGTCTGATCACCTGATCCGGGTCTGACACCCAACTCAGCTGATCATCCACCGGTAAGCCTTTGCACATAAAAACAAATCCTAAGACTTGCCTTTACTGCGCTGACCCCCTTGGCCTTTGCGTACCACCCAGGTTCCTAAGAACCGTTGCGGTAATCGAACTGTTACATCCGGGTCATGGCCCGGCAAGAAAATAGCACTGCAGCATGAAAATTAGACGGGGATAAAGTGTTGATATCCAGCGGGAAAGTTTTGTGGATAACTCCGGAAATCGAAGTACCGCGCGGCCTTGAAGATGGAAAAGGCCAAATGCGAAGCGATCGGTCACTTTTTAGCGCTTTCTGCACCTGCAAAGGCCGCCACACCGGCCATTTGAGACAATTTGCCCGAGTTGAACACTGTCAGAGACCCAATCTGTCGAATCGCATAGGTACAGGTTCGTCGACTTGCGGCACTCTTCCTTCAACTCGCCGGTCTGAAAAATGCGTACCTCGGCCGACGCCACCCGCATTTAGGAAATGATACTTGGTATCTGCTGTCGAAGAGATCTGGCTTAACGGCATACACGGGACGCGAAGGCCGGGGCCGGACGACACCAACACTGCAAACGAATTGCGCTGAAGGATCGCGTGATCCACACGCCTCGTGCCGAGGAACGCCGCATTCCGACACGCAGCAGTCTGGACCCTATCGCAGGCAGTCAGGTTGCCGTCCGACCCGTCTCCTCCCTGTGGAGACACTGGTTCCGTTTTTGAGAAGCGTTCCGACCCGACCGGGATTACCTATTATGCGCCGCCACACAGTGCAGCCAGTACCCCCTACAGCCGGTCGGGCCGGAAACGCTTCAGTTCACCTGTCGTTCCAGAACGGTGCTGTAAGTCGTTCCGTTACGCAGGCTACGGAAATCGGCAAAGATCTTGCCGTCTTCGTACCGTGCATCGATCAACGCATTCGCGCCGATCACCATCGGTGAGGTTTCGACGATACCAATCGAACCCGAGCCATCCAGGCTGATAGTTCCGGTGGCTTCGTTTTCATTCCATTCGGTGTCGCCATCCCGGCGCCACTTGCTGGGACCCCAAAAGACATTGTCTTCCTGAATCTGGACATCCAGCATCCACTCGGCCTGATTGAACCGAGGTTCCTCTCCCCTCTGGTAGTGGCTTGGCGATACGGTCGTATAAGACCCTAGCCATGTGCCCCGCAGGTCCGGGGTATTGTCGGCCAGCGCGGCCGTTCCAAGGGTGAGGGTCGTGGCCAGAGCGGCTGCTCCGGCAGTCAAATATCTGGTCATTGGCTCTCCTCCTGAGATCAGGGCCGTTGCTGGCCTGCTGAACAGATTGGGAGGGTGTGACCGCGTTGCAACTTACCTAAGGGAAACTTCACAGTGGGTTAACGCAACACTCAGACGCCGGGCGTGTCCAGGGGCACACAAAACTGCGCGCCCCTGCCCTCAGACAATGCTGTTCAACGCAATTATTCGACCGTGATGTTGCCAGTGATCGTGTTTACGAATTTCTTGGTGTCGGGATCAGTCAGCGAAGAAAATGTTCCGCCGCCCGTTGCACTGGCCCATCCACCCGAACCTCCGGACACGGTCCAGTCGCCGGTCAGAGCACCGTCCGCACCAAATCCCGTGGCCGTCCAGGTCATCACCGCCTTTTCCCCCGATGCGGTTTCGAACACGCAGTTCCCAGTGCCCGAGACCCCGGCCCCATTAATCAGCAGCGCACCGAAACACGCGCCACTTGCCCCTTCCAGCGGATGACCGGCGGCAACTTCGAAACTGTCATATCCGGTCTGCGTGTTCACCACGGCATGGCCGTCCGAGATTTCGATGACCTTGTTCGAATTCACCCCCATCCCCTTGCCCGCAGCGTCATACGTTTCCGCATTTGCTGAGGCGGTGGACGAAGCGATGCCAAAGATAGTGACGGCAGTTGCTTCAAAGAACTTGTGCATAATACCCTCTCTTTTCTGAGGTTCGGGCGTTGCAAGCGTCTGAACAATCATTGAATCCGCTTGAACGCGGCTCCCCCGGACACAATAACACATTGCGATGTATCGGTCTAAAACTGTCAGATTGCTGACGGACTGGTCACAGCACGATCGCGATGAGTTCGGCCAATCCGATTAAGCCCAGCAAAACGTTCGACGTCAGGATCAGCCCTTTCAAATTTCGCGCCTTTATCCCGCGGCCAAAACTGCTGTTCGCAAAAGCGTCGTCCATGTCGCCACGCAGGTTTTCGACGTCCTCAAGCGCGGTCTTGCCCGCAAGAACACCATAGGCCGTCACCCCAATCACCAACACGATCAACGGCAGAGCAAGCCCCTCGGGACCAAACCCGATGATCGCGGCAAGGCCGACAAAGGCAAAGATCGAGGTGCGCATGATGTCGTAATAGTGGTCGAGACGATGCATCGAAATCTGAGAACGCAGCTGCGGGTCCATAACACTTCCCCCTATGAAAAACTTGTTTGGAATGAGGGGAGTGTATCACTTATTGCGGGGTTTCAGAAATTTGAGGGTTGGGCGGTGCGGGTCAGAGGGGGAGAGGCTCATCTCGGAAACGGTCCTGTGGACCGTTTCAGGGCCGAACGGGCGGAGGCTCGGGGCGTAAAAGCGTTTGCAGCGTTTAATCTGCAGAGCTGAGGGCAGCGCCGACCCGAGGGGAGGCGCAAACGCGCCGCCCCATGGGGGCGGGTCGGCGCGGCCCGGCGGTGCCGCCAGGCGAGTGGGTTGAAACGCAAAGCAAACACTGTAGCCAAACTCAAGACCAATACGACTTGCAAGATGCCTCGGCCTAGTGTCATCTGGCGTTAAATTATTGAAAGAGTGAAGAAATTGAAACGCTCAAGCATCTCAACGCATCGCGCGCGACAACTGATTACTGCAATAAACTCTGCACATTTAGATCGATCAAACTACAAGACTCTACAGTCCCAAATAAACGAGCTATTTCAAGGTTACGCCCTCAAAGGAATGTCTTTAGCCCAAGATCAAATGATCTATCGGGGACGTGTGATGGCAGGAAAACCCAGCAGCATTGATGAACTAAAAGCACCACCAGCCGAAGCAGTTAAAGGTTTTCAACGCTGCAACTCGCCCGGCAATCCCATGTTTTATGGTGGTTTCGTTCTTGGGGCCATTTTTGCGGAAGTAATTGGACCGGACACATCCGACGGAAAGATATTCGTTTCAAGGTGGGTGGCACCCGAAGGTTTCTTTGCGGTCGAACTTCTACCGAAAGAAAACCAGGCTGAAATGGATACGAGTAGAACACAAGCAATCGTTGACACATTCATCGAAACAAAATTCGTGGGTCGTGTACACGAAACTTACTCAAACGACTATAAAGTAACCGCAGCAATTGCAGAAAAGGCTCTCTCTGGAAGCCTTTCCGAAGAAGCCAATGACGGTTTTCCAATTACACCCAAAGAAGGAGAGGGGCTGGGCTGCATAATCTACCCAAGCGTACAAGCAACAGGCCGTGGTCCAAATGTGGCGATGATCCCAAGTTATGCGAATAGGCACCTAATCCCAGATTGCGTCGAAGAAATCCACTTCCGGCGTAAGTCGGAAGAAAGCTTTGAAATAAATCGAATTGACTACGCTAAGCCAAGCCTAACAGACAACACTCTGGTTTGGACCGGGAAACAATTACACTGGACGGTTGACAGTGGATCAACGGCTACAGTTGGCGTCGAGGGAGGGCAGTATGTTGTAAGAGATGAAAGCGGCAAAACAGTACTTAGCCCATAAGGTCATTCCCTTACCCCACCGTGTGGGCACGCAGTTGGCCGCGCCAACCGCTTCCGCCCACCCGCCGTAAAAACAGCCAGCTTTTAGCTGTCCATTTTTAAGGCGCTAATAAACGCCTCCTGTGGAATATCCACCTTCCCGAATTGACGCATCTTCTTTTTCCCCGCCTTCTGCTTGTCCAGCAGTTTGCGTTTCCGCGTGGCGTCGCCTCCGTAGCATTTCGCGGTCACGTCCTTGCGTAAGGCGCTCAGGGTCTCGCGGGCGATGACCTTGCCTCCGATGGCGGCCTGGATCGGGATTTTGAACATGTGGCGCGGGATCAGGTCCTTCAGCTTTTCGCACATCGCGCGGCCCCGCATCTCGGCCCGGTCGCGGTGAACCATGGTCGACAGCGCATCCACCGGTTCGTCGTTCACCAGTACCGACATCTTGACCAGATTATCCTCGGTATAGCCGGTCATCTGATAGTCGAATGAGGCATAGCCCTTGGTCACCGATTTCAGGCGGTCGTAGAAGTCAAACACGACCTCGTTCAGCGGCAGGTCATAAACGACCATGGCGCGGCTGCCCGCATAGGTCAGGTCCAGCTGGATGCCGCGGCGGTCCTGACAGAGTTTCAGCACGTCGCCGAGGTATTCGTCAGGCACCAGGATGGTCGCCTTGATGCGCGGCTCTTCGATATGGTCGACCTTCGACGGGTCGGGCATGTCGGCGGGGTTGTGCAGCTCGATCATCTCGCCGTCTTTCATGTAGACGTGATAGATCACCGACGGCGCGGTTGTGATGAGCTCGATATCATATTCGCGTTCAATGCGGTCGCGGATGACCTCAAGGTGCAACAGCCCGAGGAAGCCGCAGCGGAAGCCAAAGCCCAGAGCGGCCGAGGTTTCCATTTCAAAGCTGAAGCTGGCGTCGTTCAGGGCCAGTTTGTCGATCGCATCGCGCAGGTCTTCGAATTCGGAGCTATCGACGGGGAAGAGACCACAGAACACCACCGGTTGCGCGGGTTTGAAGCCGTCCAGCGCGTCTTCGGTCCCGTTGCGGTCATTGGTGATCGTGTCGCCGACGCGGGTGTCGCGGACCTGTTTGATCGAAGCGGTGAGAAAGCCGATCTCACCGGGGCCGAGGCTGTCGACCATCTCCATCTCCGGGCGGAAGACGCCAACGCGGTCCACATGGTGCAGAGTGTTGTTCGACATGAACTTGACCCGCATCCCCTTTTTCAGCGTGCCGTCCATGATGCGGACCAGAACAATGACGCCGAGATAGGCGTCGTACCAGGAATCCACCAGCATTGCCTTGAGCGGCGCGTCCACGTTGCCCTGCGGTGCGGGCAGTTGCTGCACGATGGCCTCGAGCGTCTCATGGATGCCCTGCCCGGTCTTGGCCGAGACCTGAATGGCGTCGGTCGCGTCGATGCCGATCACATCCTCGATCTGTTCGGCCACACGGTCACAGTCGGACGCGGGCAGGTCGATCTTGTTCAGCACCGGTACGATCTCATGATCGGCGTCGATGGCCTGATACACGTTCGCAAGCGTCTGCGCCTCGACCCCTTGGGTCGAGTCCACAACCAGCAACGAGCCTTCGACCGCGCGCATGGACCGCGAGACCTCATAGGCGAAGTCCACGTGGCCGGGCGTGTCGATCAGGTTCAGCACATATTTCTCGCCATTGTCGGCGGTATAGTCGATGCGAACCGTGTTGGCCTTGATGGTGATGCCACGCTCGCGCTCGATATCCATGCTGTCGAGCAGCTGTTCCTTCATGTCGCGATCCTTAACCGTTCCGGTCTCTTGAATGAGCCGGTCAGCAAGGGTGGATTTGCCATGGTCGATATGCGCGACGATGGAGAAATTGCGGATATGAGCGAGGTCTGTCATGGAAGGGGATATGTAGAGGAATCGTGGGTTGGTCAAGGTGGATTGGCTTGCCCCAGCCCCTATCTTTCAGTCAGGAAGACCCGATCGAACCGGCCTTGGCGCAAATCTTCTACTTCGATCCAAAATGTGAGGATCGCACCTGCATGTTCGAAGTCAATGTCTCGATCTTCCTCTAACGTAAGAAGCGGGATTGCCGATCGATCACTACTTAACTCTGTCCCGCCCAAAAGATAGTTGATGGTGATCCTTGGCATAGGGTTCCGGCGATCCACACCAGAAGCCAAGAAATCAGTGAGGTGCTTGTTCAGTTTTCTTCGGATTCTACCTGAGGCATCCAAAGTTGCTTGGGAAGCATAGCGGTTGACCTGCCCTGTGTTGATTCCTTCAAATTTGTGGAATGAAATATTCCATTGCCGGTAGCCTTTTGTCGGGCGGTCGATGTACCAAAACGAAGCGAGAGATGTTTCATCTACGGTTGGCATCTCTGGCGTCTGTCGAGGCGAAATCCCGCTAACATCTTCCTGTACATAGATCACCTTTGATCCACCACTATCCAGCGAGCCAAGCGGTGCGACAATTGTATCATAGAAGAAAAACAGCGTACCCGTTTGGGGCAATCCCAGCTCAACCGATTCCGGTGGCAGCTCAGCGAGATTGATCTGGGCGAGAAAATGCATCGGAGCCTGAGGAACTCCATTTTCTTCGAAATAAGGCCACTCAATTTCTGGCGGCAAGTGAGGTTCGCCACCAAGCCAACATCCCGGCGCTCCTGTCACGTCTCTGTTGGGCGATTTGACAAGCAAGATACCGGTTCTCTTTGCATCATCTACAACCGCATTGAGTTCAGATTCCGAAAGTTCACGCGCCCATTCAGCGTACAAAGCCTCTTTGTCTGTTTTTTGCATCTTGATGATTTCCGCCCCTAAGCTACCAAGCTGGTCAAATTCTCAAAATTAGTACCGTGGCACAAAACGCGACATTCCCAGCCAGTACAATCACTTTTTCGCACCTCCCGATTGATCCCGAATCCACTTTGATTCATACTCCGCCGCAGACCGAGAGGGGCAGAAGACCCGTCCGGGCAGGCAAAAACGAGGCATGAGCATGAAACAGTTCCTCCTAATCGCATTTTGTGCGGCATCGCTGACAGCAATAGCTCCGGTTGTGGACGCGGCGCAGATCAAACGGGCGTGTCTGGCGTCGGATCGCTCGGCGGCGACGCGGGATCGGTGCAGTTGCATTCAGCGGGTGGCCAATCAGGCATTGACCCGCAGCGATCAGAAGACCGTTGCAAAGTGGTTCAAAGACCCGCATCAGGCGCAAGAGCTCAAGATGTCGAAATCCGCGCGCGATGATGCGCTGTGGGATCGCTATCAGAACTTCGGCCAGATGGCGCAGGCGATCTGCAGCTAGTCTGATCAATCCTTGACCTGATCAACGCTGCGCCTCAGAAAAGGCGCAGCGAAAGGTATGTCAAATGGTTATGAAAGGGCTGACCCTGCGTGGTCTCGAAGTGTTCGAGGCACTGGCGCGGACGGGTTCGGTGGCGCAAGCCGCCGAAATCACGGGGCTCAGTCAGCCATCGGTTTCCCAACAATTGCGCAATCTGGAAAATGCGTTGGGCACCGATCTGGTGGACCACGGACGGCGCCCGATGCGTCTGACACAAGCCGGGCGCAGCTTTCTGGCGCGAACCGAGGCAGTTCTGGCCGAGCTGCAGATGGCGCAGAGTGAGTTGACCGTGATGGACCTTGGCCACCTTGCAACCCTGTCCATCGGCCTGATCGACGATTTCGACAATGACCTGACGCCGCGCCTCGCGACACTGCTGGCTGAAAGTCTGACGCGGTCAAAGTTCAAACTGATCACCCTGCCCAGCCTTGATCTGTTCGAGGAACTTGAAGCCCAGCGTCTTCATCTGGTGGTATCAGCCCATAGTGGCGAGGTGCTCGAGGGCGTCGTTGAGTATCCGCTTGTGCGTGACCCGTTTATTCTGGTGACACCCAAAGGGATTGAGAACGCCATGCAGGAACTGCCCTTCTTGCGCTATGCGCGCGAGCAACTGATCAGCCGCCAGATCGAGGCACATCTGGCGCGGCAGCAGCTGGAGTTCGAAGAGCGTTTCGAGATCGGCTCGCACTTGGCACTGATGGCGATGGTTGCACGCGGCCTCGGCTGGGCTATCACGACACCGTTGGGATTTATGCGGGCGGCGCGTTTTCATGACGGGCTTGAGGCGCACCCCGCCCCAATCGGAGACGTTTCGCGAACGATATCTCTATTCACCCGCACAGACTGGTCCGACCAGGTTCCGCAAGAGGTCGCCGGGATGATGCGCCGCCTGATGGGCAGTCAGATCGTCGACCCGGCGCTGGCACAATTACCGTGGCTGAACAACCGATTGAAGCTGATGAACTAGCCGCGCAAATGGGCATCAAGACCCTCGACCGCCACCTCGATCAGGTCCAGCGCGCCGTCGAAATCACGGGTATAGTACGGGTCGGGCACGTGGTCAGCGCCAATCTGTGGCGCAAAATCCGTCAGCAAACGAACCGGGGTCTCGTTGCCTGCAGGCCGCAAGTCCTCGATATCGGCAATATTGTTGGCATCCATGCCTATGATCAGATCGAACCGGTCAAAATCCCCGGCCACGAATTGACGCGCTCGCAGGTCGTTCAACTCTATCCCTCGCGCCCGCGCAGCCTTTTGCATCGGGCCATAAGGCGGTTCTCCGATATGCCAACCAGAGGTTCCGGCACTGTCGGTATTGTGGTGGGGCGCGCGGGCGCGAAAGACGCCCTCGGCCGCGGGGGAACGGCAGATATTGCCCAGACAGACGAACAGGATACGGTGGGTCATGAACCATTGTGTAACGCGAAGGGTTGAGATGGAAAAGATCGTCATTCTGACAGGGGCCGGGATTTCCGCCGAAAGCGGGCTGGGCACGTTCCGCGATGAAGGAGGCCTGTGGGCGCAGCACCGGATCGAAGACGTTGCCACCCCAGAAGGATTTGCCCGCGATCCGCAGCTGGTACACGGGTTCTATAACGCCCGTCGGGCGCAAGCCGCCAAGGCGCAACCCAATGAAGCTCACGAAGCGATTGCGAGGCTGCAACGTGACTGGCCCGGCGAGGTTGTGATCGTCACTCAAAACGTCGACAGCCTGCATGAAGGCGGCGGCGCCAGGGACGTAATTCACATGCACGGCACACTGGCAGGCGCGCTCTGCGCGGCCTGTAACCACCATTGGACCGCACCGCCAGAAATGGCAGTAGGGGAGCCCTGCCCCGCTTGCGCGGCCCCGACAGCGCGACCAGATGTGGTCTGGTTCGGAGAGATGCCTTACCACATGGACGACATTTACGACCATCTGGCCGGGGCTCGCCTGTTTGCCGCCATCGGCACTTCAGGTCAGGTCTATCCCGCGGCAGCCTTCGTGCATGAGGCCGCTATGGCGGGTGCCAGAACAGTTGAACTGAATCTCGCCCCTTCAACCGGCGCGTCGAGTTTCGACGAAGTCATACTGGGCCCCGCCACCGAAACCGTTCCGCGCTGGGTCGACCGTCTAATGGGCCAACGCTAAGGTAAAATCCGCAGACACGGGCGGATTTTCCTGTTTATAGTAAAGGCGTAACAAGCTGGGAGACCCAGATGGCAGACCCCCAAAACCAACAGGGTGAAATCCTTGACGATGGCACCCTCGATGATCGTGATGCCCTTGGAAATCAGCTGACCGACCTTTGGTGGACATTCCTTCTGCGCGGGATTTTGGCCGGTGCATTGGGGATTGCCGCCCTGTTCTGGCCGACAGGAAGTATCGCGTTGTTGCTACGGTTGGTTGGGTTGCTTCTGGTTCTCGATGGTGGCCTGACCTTGCTGGGCTTCGGACGGCGCGGGCTGATCGGAGGCTTTGGCGTTGGCGCCCTTTTGATCGGGCTGGTTCTGCTAATCTGGCCGGAAGGCGTTGCCCGGCTGGCGTTTTTCCTGCTGGGTGCCTGGGCGTTGATCGTCGGCATTGGCTCTCTGATGGCATGGCGGCAGATGTCGGGAGATCACCCTGATGCCCCAACAGTACGCAATTCGGGAATCGTAGCGCTTGTGATCGGGCTCGTGCTACTGTTCTGGCCCGGAAGTGGCATGGTGGCTCTCGGCTGGGCAATCGCATTCTCTGCGCTAGCCTTTTCCGCAATCATGCTCTGGCTGGCTATGCGATTCAAACGCGCCCATGACCGCGTGGCCATGCGGGTGGTCAATCGCTGATCTCGGTCCCACAAGGACAACAGGCCGGGTGAAACCCGGCCTGACGCATGGATGACGGCCGCAAAGCGGTCTGAAGACAGGCGTTGCTTCAGTGAGAATGCGTGCCGTGACCGCCAGCGTCCTGACGCTCGAGGTCGACAGGAATCTCGACCTCTACCTCGCCCGCATTCTCGAAAATCAACTTCACGGGAACCATCCCGCCCTGCTCGAACGGGGCCGTCAGGCCCATGAACATCACGTGGTCGCCGCCGCGTTTCAGCATGTGGGTCTCACCGGCAGGAATTGCGAATCCATCTTCTACGTGAGTCATCTTGGCCACGCCATTTTCGTCAACAATATGGGTGTGCAATTCGACCCGTGCAGCAGCGTCCGATTGCACACCGATCAGCCGATCATCGGCATCCCCGGTGTTTTGAATCATCATGAAGGCGGCACCCGCCTTAGCCGTCTTGCCCGATGACCGTGCATAAGCGTCGTCAACGGTGATCGTATCCTGCGCAAAAGCGGCAGTGGCAAGTGTTGCAGCGGCCAGGGTGGCCAGAAGTTTGGATGTGAGGGACATGGCGCCTCTCCTGTACTTAGTGTCTGATAAGGTAGGGAAACGAGTCAGACACCTGCAGGAGGCGCACGGGCCGGCTTGGATGGGACCGGCAGAGCGATCAGATTGTCCGCCTCGCGACAAGGTACCGGACGGTCGCTTTCGGGTGCAATCGGCAGCGCTGGATCCGCGACGGTTACCGCCCCCAACAGGGTCAGCGCATAATCCGGGCAGAAATGGGGAGGCTGAGTTGGCTGCCCCTCGGCATCCATATAGACCACGACGGGCCCAGAGCCGGTACATAGCACCATCTGACCAACGGCCCGGTCCATTCCACGCGATGCCGAAACCCCCTGCCCCGTCAGAATGACGAGCAGCGAAAGCACAAACGGCAGGAATCTATTCAGAACAGGCTTCATCCTGTCCCCGATATAGGCCTGGGACAAAGGGGGCTTCAAGCGCAATCAGATGCGCAAGAAGCCCTAGGCCGGGAGGATTATGTCAGCGATCCGGCTCGGGACGCTTGACGGACCCTTTGGTCAGGCTTGTGTGCAGCCGATTCACCTGACGCTGCATCCGTAGACATGCCCCAACTGACTTGCCGAATAATGCGGCCAACAGGGAGAAAGAGTTGAAAGACTTGAAAGACATGAGAATTAACTCCGCCAGATGAATATGCCTAAACATAAGATGACAGAGGCGTATTGTATGTGAACAATGTCACCCAAACCGCAAATTTAATTCGATTTTAAGAACAGACGCACTGCCCATGAAAAAAGCCCTGCACCGGGTGGTACAGGGCTCAAATTCTCTCAGTAAAAAGGAATTAGGCCGAAGCTTGCGCCTTGGCGATTTCCTTTTTCACTTTCAGTGCGTTTTCGGACAGCTCTTCGTCCTTGGCTTTCGCCAGGAACGCGTCCAGACCACCGCGGTGGTCCACCGAACGCAGCGCAGCAGCCGAGATGCGCAGCTTGACGCCACGACCCAGAGTTTCCGACTGCAGGGTGACGTCATTCAGGTTGGGCAGAAAACGACGACGAGTTCTGTTTTTGGCGTGGCTGACATTGTTGCCAGTCATCGGGCCTTTTCCGGTCAGTTCGCAACGGCGCGACATGGTTTCTTCCTTTGTTTCTGGAGGCCGGGCATTACGCCCTCGGCCAAATCACAAGGGGCGCAACCCGAAGTCGCGCCCGAAAACTGGTTGGATGCGTGTAGTGGGAATCGCTGGCGGGGTCAAGCCATATGCCACGCTTTCACGACACCAAGTTTTTATTTATGCCCGCAACGCGTTTCAATGCGTGTTCTTCCAGCACCACCCACCTGGAATTCGCCGCTGCCGCGGCCAATCCTCCCCAGTAGCGAGGGTTTTTCGGACGCGCTGCCCGATGTTAGCCGAACGACTCTTTCAGGTAATAGTCGCTGCCGCAGCAACAGCGTTTGCAATCTGACGTATCGGCCACTTTGACCGATCACCGAAGTTACAGAATGACCTTCGAAACACAACCTTGCGGTTTTCATCGCCGGGAACGCCTCTTGAAGCATCCTTGCGTTCAACAAATCGGCCCGATTGAACGGATCAACCAGAAAGAGGCCCTGAACAGGACATCCGCGACTCGACAACGCCCCGAGATCGGGATCGAACTCTTTCGCCCATTCTCTAAACCGCCGGTCAAACGGGACGTGATCTTCGTAAATCGAAAACTCCGGGGGAAACGGCGACAACCGACTTTAGGTTCAACGCCCTTGCAAGGCGCAGGCCGGCATATCCGCCCATTGGAAAACCCATCGACGGTACTTGTTCCAAACCCCGCGTCAGTCTTGAGAGACAAGCTTCAGGTTCGGTCGATTCAGAGTTGACATACCAATCGTTCAGGCGGGGCTAGCCCGAATTCTTAAGTGAGGCGCGCAATCGATCTCCGTCGAAAACCCTGTATTGCCGCAAAATTCGACCACTCTGATAATTGAACGACTGGGCCGTCCACCCGGCGCTTGGCACATTGAATTGCACGTGACAAGGCCGCCCTTTCCGCGCGGCTAAATATCGCAACTCAGCCGACCCGGACCAGAGGCTTTTTGTTCTTGAGGTGCCGGGCGACCAGCTGTGCCTGCTGACGTCCTTTTGGAATATATCGCGCCGGGTTTGGATTGTGGTTCACATCTGCCAACTCCGGAAAGATATCGAATATCTCACGCCGCGCCTCGGGGCTGAGGGCCTTGAGCGCCTCGGGCCCGGTAAACAGGCTTTCGCTCGGGGCATTTTCGGCAAAAACGATTTCGTGCCGATCAAACAGCAGATGGTAGTACTCGACGCTGTCGACCGTTTCATCGACGAAAATCCCCGGCAGCGCGGTCAGCTTGATCGCCGGAATCAGAACCTCGGTCGCGCCAAACATCCGTTCGGCGATTTTTGACTGCACCAGCATCCTGTGTTGCCGTGAGACCAACAGATCGCGATCTGGCAAGCCGTTGCCCAGCGCACCGGCCAGAATGCGCACAGGGCGACGTTTTGGATCGTCTGCAAGCTCGCTGGCCACAAACACACGGCGACCGATCCAGCGGATGGGTTGCAGTCCGTTCCCTTGCGTCGCGATCAGGTCTCCGGTCCGAAGATCCTGAATTCGGACTGGTCCATGTTGCGTCTGGATCAGAGTGTCACGCGTAAAACAGAGAAACCCGGTTCCGGATTCAAAGCCGCTGTAGGTGGTGACAATCCCCGAGGGCAATTCAAAAGTGCCGCTGGAAAGTGAGTAAGATACCCCGTCGACAACGGTGAACGTCCCGAAATTGGCGTCGGTTACAACAGTGCCCACCGGAAGGTTCAGGGCGTCCTGTCCGGAACCGCCTCTGACATCCCCGGTGACTTCGGTACGAATGAAGTTCAGGGTGTCATTTCCCTGACCCAGACGGATGTCGCCAATCAGCGCGTCATAGACAGTGACCGTGTCCGAGTTGCGACCGGCGTTGAGTTGCCCGCCAATTTCGGCGTTGAAGATCGTAATGTCATCATTTCCGGCGTTGCCGCGAACGTCGCCGGAAATCGTGCTACTGACCACGTTGATCTGATCATCGCCGCCGCGGGCGCGGATATCATCAATAGGCGAGCCTTCGGGCGACCCGTTCAGCGTCCCCTGGTCGCCCGTGACGTCAATATTGTCGGCACCATTTGTCCCTCTGATATCGGGCATGTGCGGCGGTCTCCGGTGCGCTCATCTTGCGGCTTGCGCAGATTTGGACCTACAGCCCCCCTCCATATCGGCGCAATCAAAAGATTGTATTCCGGACCAGAATACATGTTTTCGACGCTCTCACCACCTCTGGCAATCGCTGTCGCCTAGTCTGTTGCCAGTATGCGCAGCATTCGGCTTGCAGCTGCCGTCGGGCTCAGGTTCCCCGAACCGACCTCAGAACCCAGACGCTCCATCTCGGCGCGAGCAGCTGGTGTGTCCAATTGTGACAGCAGGGCGTGCCGCACTTCCTGATCGAACCAAAACTGTGCCTGTGCCGCGCGATTTTCGTCCCAATTCCCGCTCTCACGCCGCCAGCTTGTCAGGGCCTGCATTTCCTCCCAGGCCTTCTCAAGCCCGTGTTCCTCGACTGCTGAGACAGTCATCGCCTTGGGGAAACCCTCGGGGTCTTGCGGGCGTTTGCGTAATAAGCGCAAGGCACCGGCGTAATCGGCGCAGGTGCGGGTGGCGGTGGCCTTCAGATCTCCGTCCGCCTTGTTCACCAGGATCATGTCGGCCATTTCCATGATCCCACGCTTCACACCCTGCAACTCATCTCCGCCTGCGGGCGCAAGCAACAGCAGGAACAGGTCGGACATTTCGGAAACAACGGTTTCGGATTGCCCGACCCCTACGGTTTCGATCAGCACGACGTCAAACGCGGCAGCCTCACAAAGGGCAATCGCCTCACGCGTGCGGCGCGCAACACCGCCCAGATGCGTTTGGCTGGGCGACGGGCGGATAAAGGCGTTTTTCTCGCGGCTCAGGCGCTCCATCCGGGTTTTGTCACCCAGAATCGACCCCCCCGAACGCGCTGAGCTTGGGTCGACAGCCAGAACCGCCACACGCAGCCCCTGACCGGTCAGCATCATACCAAAGCTCTCGATAAAGGTGGACTTACCCACCCCCGGCGTACCTGACAGCCCAATGCGCAGGGATTGCCGCCCGGACTTGGCCAGATGTGCCAGCAATTCGGACGCCTGCGCACGGTGATCGGCGCGGCCACTTTCGACCAGAGTGATTGCACGGGCCAGCGCGCGCCGGTCCCCGTTCAAAATCTTGTCACCTAGGCTGTCTATTTCCATTCCGACCCCGATATTTTGCGGCACGACTACTTGCCGCCCCGGCGGGTGATTTGTCCAGACCGGACCTTTGAGGAAAGGTACCCAATGCATGCAATTCGCGCCCAAGTGTTGCTTATGGTCCTCTGTTGGCTGCCCACCACGGGCATGGCCGAACAGAGTCGATTTGCCCTGCGGGCGCTGGGGGTCAAGGTGGGCGAATTGGTTCTGGTGTCAGACTTGAACGCGTCCCGCTATGTCGTCGAGGGACAGCTTACGACAACCGGTCTGGCCGGAGCGATCAAGCGTGTGCGCTTTGTGCTTGAGGCTCAGGGTCGCCGGAAAGGCGCACGGTTTATACCAAGCCTTTACGTCGAGGATATGGACACGGGCCGTCGGATATCACGCGTGAGGCTTGATTACAGGAACGGTATTGCACGTGCCAGTGGCCCTAAGATCAGTGATCGCAGCAACTATGCCGTGACGGATGCACAGCAACGCGGCGCGGTGGATCCGCTGACCGGCATTTTCATGGTTCTGCGGGATCAGAACCCGACCGAGCTTTGTACTCTGCGGCAAAAACTGTTCGACGGCGAACGGCTGACAGAAATCGCTCTTACCCGTCAGATAGATGAAAACGGTGGTGTTCGCTGCGTGGGCACCTTTACCCGGCTTGCGGGTTACCCGCCCGGTGACCTGCGCACCGGCAGCCGATTTCCTGTATCAGTGACCTATGAGCCTGCTGGCAGCGTGATGCGTGCGACGCGGGTCGAGGCGCAGACGATTTACGGCCCGGCCGTCGTCCTTCGCAAATAGCGGAACTGGACCTTACCCGATGGTTGGCGGATAAAGCGCCAATGACCTTACGACTGCCCATCGATGACGCCGTTCCTGATCTGCTAGCCGCGCTGAAGGCCAATGGCCGGGCTGTTCTGCAGGCTCCTCCGGGTGCGGGCAAGACGACGCGGGTGCCTTTGGCTATGCACGAGGCCGGGTTATGCAACGGCAAAATTGTCATGCTAGAGCCGCGCAGGCTTGCCGCACGCGCTGCCGCCGAACGGATGGCGGAAACGCTGGGGCAGCGCGTCGGAGAGACCGTAGGTTACCGCGTGCGTGGTGAGGCGAAAGTCTCCAAGGCAACCCGTATCGAGGTCGTGACCGAGGGCATTCTGACCCGAATGCTGCAATCCGATCCGGATTTGCCGGGCGTCGGCGCAGTAATCTTCGATGAATTCCACGAGCGTTCTCTGAATGCTGATCTTGGGCTTGCGTTGTGCCTTGAAGTCACTGGCGCGCTACGTGACGACCTGATCCTGCTGGCCATGTCCGCGACGCTGGACGCAGAGCCAGTTGGTAAACTGATGGGGGCGCCGCTGGTGACGTCCGAGGGCCGCAGTTACCCGGTCGAAACCCGCTGGCTGGACCGCCCCTTGGGTGCACAGGCGCGACGACTGGATGCGCTTGTCGATCTGGTGGTTCAGGCCGAGCGTGAAACCAAAGGCGGGATGCTGGTCTTCCTGCCCGGCGAGGGCGAGATCCGCCGGGTCGAGGCCGCTTTGTCCGGTCGGCTGCCGGGTGACTGCACGGTGCGCCCTCTGTTCGGCGCAATGCCCTTTGCCGCGCAGCGCGCGGCGATTGCTCCGGTTAAGATGGGACGCAAGGTGGTGCTGGCGACCTCGATCGCCGAGACCTCGCTGACCATTCCTGACATCCAGGTGGTGGTCGACATGGGACAGGCGCGGCGGGCGCGGTTCGATCCGGGCTCTGGCATGTCACGGCTGGTGACCGAACGGGTAACGCGCGCCGAAGCCACCCAGCGCGCTGGCCGCGCGGGACGCGTGGCCGAGGGCGTGTGCTATCGTCTGTGGTCCAAGGGCGAAGACGGTGCGCTGGCCGCCTACCCGCCCGCCGAGATTGAAGCCGCAGACCTGACCGGGCTGGCGCTGGAACTGGCGTTATGGGGCGCGGAACCCGACGATTTGGCTTTTCTGACACCACCGCCCGAGGGCACGATGGCCGAGGCGCGCGCCTTGCTGGCAATGCTGGGGGCCTTGGACCCCAAAGGCCGGATCACCGACCATGGCCGGGCCTTGGCAGCACTGCCTCTGCACCCCCGACTGGGGCACATGCTGGAATCCGCCGGATCAGAGAGCGCAACGCTGGCTGCCCTGATGGCCGAACGAGATCCCCTGAAAGGTGCCCCCGCGGATATGCTGCTGCGGCTTGAGGCGCTGCGCGATCCGCGTGCGTTTCAACGCAACCGGGTTTGGCAGGTCAATTCCGGGGCGTTGGAGCGGATCAAGGCCGAAACCAAACGACTTAAAAAACCGGGTGGCCCCACTGACCTGAGTCCCGCCGCGATGGCCGCCCTGGCCTACCCCGACCGGATTGGGCAACGTCGCAAGGGCGACGTCCCTCGCTATGTTCTGTCAGGCGGCAAAGGCGTGGTGCTGGCAAATGACGACACACTCGCCGCCGCGCCGTATCTGGTGGTCACGGACACCGACGGAAACCCGCGCGAAGCGCGTGTGCGAATGGCGGCTCAGATCTCGGAACGCGAAATCAGGGACCTGTTTGCGGATCAGATCGATTGGGTTGAGACCTGCGACTGGTCAAAACGCGAGCGTCGCGTTATTGCACGCCGTCAGGAACGCTTTGGCGCAATTACTCTGGATGACCGCATCTGGAAGGACGCACCGGATGAGGCCGTAGCCCGCGCAATGCTTGACGGAGTACGCGATCTGGGTCTGCGCCTAAACGGCGCTGCGGCGCGGTTGGCCGCACGTGTGGAACTGGTGCGGGCTGAAGGTGTCGATCTGCCGGATTTCTCGATCGACGCGTTGATGGACACACTTGAAGATTGGCTGCTGCCCATGCTCTCGGGCCAGCGTAATGCCGACGACTGGAAGAAGTTCGATCTACTGCCTGCTCTGCGCGCTCGTCTGGACTGGACCCAGACGCAGGAGGTGGATCGCCGCGCGCCGGGATCTTTCGAGACCCCGCTGGGCCGCAAGGTGCCGATTGACTACAGTGGTGCCGTGCCCGAGATTTCAGTCCGCTTACAGGAACTGTTCGGCGTCACCCGGCACCCGATTGTCGGTGGCGAAGCCTTGAAGATCACGCTCCTGTCTCCGGCGCAACGCCCAATCCAGATCACACGCGATCTGCCGGGGTTCTGGGCAGGATCTTATGAGGACGTCCGCAAGGATATGCGCGCGCAGTACCCGAAACATCCTTGGCCCGAGGATCCAACCCAAGCTGATCCGACTTTGCGCGCCAAACGACGAGCTCGTTAATTTTCCTTTAGGAAACTTTCGGCCCACAACAGAAACATTGATGCATCAGAAATAAACTGTTAAGACGCGTCACTTTAAAACTGGAAGCGCACGACACAGTTTATGCTCATGACGTCATGGCTGCAAAATATGTGGGAAGAGGTCGCCCGACCTTTTATCCTGCGCCCTTACAGGGTGCAGTTTGCAGCCCTGTGCGTACGTGACACAGAAGATGGCGAAGAAGTGCTGCTCATAACCAGCCGCGACACGGGTCGCTGGGTTATTCCCAAGGGTTGGCCGATGGACGGTAAGGACGGGGCCGAAGCCGCCATGCAAGAAGCATGGGAAGAGGCTGGCGTACGTGCGAAGCACCTGGACCGGGATTCGGTGGGTCACTTCACATATGACAAGAAATTGGACGATGGGTCAGCAGTGCCTGTCCGCACGAGCGTTTACCGCATAGACATAGAAGATCTGGCAGAGGACTACCCCGAGGCCGGTCAGCGCAAGCGCAAATGGTTTCCTCCGAAAGAGGCCGCGAATCTGGTGCACGAACCAGAACTCAGCGCCCTGCTGCGGCATTTGTAACAAATTCCAACAAACTTCTGTGAGGCTGGTTGCAACACCTGTGGCAAGCCTTTAACCGCACCGGTTAAACCAAACCACCCTCAGAAAACCGATGTCGAACACAAACCGAAAAGCCCGCTGGCAGGCGCTGGACAGCGATCTGCACCGAATTTCCCGCATTGAGCACGCGAACGTCCATGTGGCGCGCCCGATGTTGGCCCCGGGGATTGCACTGGCGTTTATCGCGCTTGCCGGGCTGACCGCTGCGGTGCTGTTCGGCCGGGCAGATGGCGGATTAATCGTGATCGCGGCCGCCGGTTTCGGGGCTTATATGGCGATCAACATCGGTGCAAACGATGTCGCCAACAACATGGGTCCTGCGGTGGGGGCAAATGCCCTGACCATGGGCGGTGCCATCGCAATCGCCGCCGTCGCGGAAAGTGCCGGCGCTTTGCTGGCGGGCGGAGATGTGGTGTCCACGATTTCAAAAGGGATCATCGACCCTGCATCAGTCCAGAACAGCAACGTGTTCATCTGGGCGATGATGGCGGCGCTGATTTCATCGGCGATGTGGGTCAACCTCGCCACCTGGGTCGGAGCACCCGTATCAACGACACACTCGGTCGTGGGCGGCGTGATGGGGGCCGGTATCGCGGCCGCTGGCCTAAGCGCCGTAAGCTGGGGCACAATGAGCGCGATTGCCGCCAGTTGGGTGATTTCACCGGTTCTGGGCGGTGTCATCGCCGCGGGTTTTCTCGCGCTGATCAACGCAAAGATACAAAACCAGGACGACAAGATTGCGGCTGCCCGTCGCTGGGTGCCAATCCTTGTGGCTTTGATGGCAGGCGCGTTTTCCACCTATCTGGCCGTCAAAGGCCTGAAGCGGATCGTAAAAGTCGATCTCGAATTCGCCCTGCTGATCGGACTGGCCTCGGGCGCGCTGGTCTGGTCCATGACCGTTCCATGGGTTCGCCGCAAATCCGAAGGGCTGGAAAACCGCACAAAGTCATTGAAAACGCTGTTCGGTCTGCCTTTGGTCATTTCGGCCGCATTCCTGAGCTTTGCGCACGGCGCCAATGACGTCGCCAATGCTGTTGGTCCGCTGGCTGCGATCGTGCACGCGGCTGAGTTCGGAGATTTTGCCACAAAAGTGTCGATCCCAACCTGGGTGATGGTCATCGGTGCCTTTGGTATCTCGTTCGGTCTGTTCCTGTTTGGCCCCAAACTGATCCGGATGGTGGGCAGCCAGATTACCAAACTGAACCCGATGCGCGCATTCTGCGTCGCGCTGTCTGCGGCGATTACTGTGATCATCGCAAGCTGGCTGGGTCTGCCAGTCAGTTCAACCCATATCGCCGTTGGTGCCGTATTTGGCGTCGGGTTCTATCGCGAGTGGCACCAGAATCGCCAGCGGGACCGAACCAACCGTCAGCGCCCGCCCGAGCAGCGACTTGCGCGGGAAGAACAGCGGCGGCGCAAGCTGGTACGTCGGTCGCATTTCATGACGATCGTCGCCGCCTGGGTGATTACTGTTCCGGCGGCTGCGTTCATGTCGGCTGCGATCTTCTGGATGTTGACGGCGTTCAGCTGAGCCGTACGGCCAGAACGACGCTTCGTTCATGGTATGATTTGATCCGGGGACAGGCTCTTGTCGGGTTTTTGTTCGACAAGTGTCCTAACTTTCGCGCAGATCGGCGTCGACCGCCCGCATTGCTTACCCTGACGAATGATTTCACCCTGCAAACTGTCGATTTCCGTCGGTCGCCCTGCCATCAGATCGTAAGCCATTGATGTTCGCGCACTGGGATCGATGGTCAACATCCGCGCTGCGATCCGGGTGAACAGAGGTGTGGGCAAACGCAGGATATGAGGCGTCATCCACGCAGGTAATGGAGTGGTCGACGCAACCGGATGACCAGCGGCCCGTAGTACGACCAAAGCTTCGGCCATCTGGTCGGCCATCAGGCAACGCCACTTACGATCCAGTAGTTGATCCTTTAACGTCAAACCCGACAGCGCATTCAGCGCATTGTTCAGGTTGATAACCAGCTTACCCCACTGGACGGCCTCTATGTCGTCGCTTTCGATCACCGGCAGATCAGGAGAACTGAGCATCTGCCCCAAACCGCCGGGGCCACACTGGATCACGATATCGCCGGACGTCGCACGGTGAAAACCAGCCGGTTCGGAGGGCACAACATTAAAGGGTACCATTCCGGCCCGGACGTCGTGATCCGGCAAAGCAGAGCGCAGCGTCCGCGCGTTCTCCATCCCATTTTGCCACGATAAAACGGGCGCCGATACAGGGACAAGCCGTGCAATCTGACTTGCTATATCGGCCGTGGCCGCGGCCTTCACGGTCACGATCACCAACTCTGAACCGTGCAAGCACTCGGCGTCTTCGGTCAACGTCAGTTTCTTTGCCGCCACGTGACAGCGCAGGCCTGAGAAATCAGTGACGGTCAATCCTTGCGCGCGGATCGGGTCCAGAATACGGGCGCGGCCCAATAAAGTCAGGTCATGGCCGGCATCGGCCAGTAACGCCCCGCAATAACATCCAATGCTGCCCGCACCCGCGATCACTATCTTCATGACATCCCTCCCCAATCGGGAGGATTGCCGGTATCAGGCATTCGGACAAGGCCCCCTGACGCTTGGTCAGCGTGCCAACCGTGGCCGCGTGCGCTCCAGTTCTTCCGAGATGGGAATGAATTCCTCATCGTCGCCCGGCGGCAGGTGGAAAGCACCATTCGCCCAATCGGCAGACTTCCATTCGCGGGTGGCGTTTTCGATCTTTTCTTTCGAGGAGGATACGAAGTTCCACCAGATATAGCGGTCTTCGCCCAATGTCGCGCCGCCCAGCAACATCAGCCGCGCCCCGAGGGGGCCAGCCTTGACCGACAGATGATCACCCGGACGGAACACCATCATGCGGCCTTCTTCGAACGTGTCGCCCGCGATCTCGACCGAACCCTGAGTGACATACACGCCGCGATCTTCGTGGTCGTCGGGCAATGGGAATGCTGCACCTGGCTCTAGCTGCACGTCCAAATAGAAGGTTTCGGACAGCATCGTGACAGGGCTGTTTTCGCCATAGGCCGATCCCAGGATCAACCGGGCGCTGACACCTTTGTCTTCAATATGCGGCAAAGCAACCTGCTTGTGATGTTCGAAATCGGGGGCCATGTCCTCATGCGCTTCCGGCAGGGCAATCCAGGTCTGGATGCCGAACAGGCTGTGCCGTTTGCCCCGCGTTTCTTCGCTGGTGCGCTCGGAATGGGTCACGCCGCGACCGGCAACCATCCAGTTTACCTCGCCGGGGTAAATCATCTGATGCGTACCAAGGCTGTCCCGGTGTTCAAACTCACCCTGATACAGATAAGTGACCGTACCCAAACCAATATGCGGGTGCGGGCGAACGTCGATTCCACCGTCGGTGATAAACTCGGCAGGCCCCATCTGGTCGAAGAAAATGAACGGCCCGACAAGCTGACGCTTGACCGAAGGCAGCGCGCGGCGCACCTCAAACCCGCCCAGATCGCGGGCGCGCGGGATAATCAATGTCTCAAGCGATGCGTTATCCGTCTTGCATTCGGGGTTGTGGGTGGGGTTCCAACTCATGCCTGCTCTCCCGTGATCTGTGCGGTTCGTTCACTGGTGCAGGATATAATTCAAATATATGCGTTTCAATTTGCACAAATGCACACAATGGGTGCGAGGTTTTCATCATGCGCTAGAGCCCACTCAGGGCTGGCCGGGTTCGCGTGGCCAAAGCTTGGGGAAAAATGGCCCGTCGATACGGTCGCCTTCTCGGTATCCGGCCGCTTCGAACTGAGCGCGTTCGTCCTTGGCCCAATCACCCCGATAGCGAATGATACCATCCGGTGCGGTCATCCTGAGCGTAAATCGACGCACGGTCTCGGTTGGCGTGACAGACGCAAGCCCGCCGTGCAGCGTACGCATGTCGAAAAAGATGCAATCGCCCGACTCCATGTCCCATTGTAGCAGTTCATATGCATCCGGGTCCGCGTTGACGTCAGGCGGCGGATGATAGGTCAGCCCAGCCACCTCGGTGGGCTCATAGCTGGGATGACCATCGGCGAACCGCACCCGCATGAACAGTTTATCCCAAAGATGCGAACCTTTGACAAAGGCGATACCGTTTTCCTTTTTCACGGGTTCAAGCGGCAACCACAGGACGCACATTGTACCCTCGAAATCGAAATAGGACAGATCCTGATGGAACGGAGGGCGAGAGGTCGACCCCGCCTCGCGCAGGAACCAATTGTCCATGACAAGATTGATCGACGGTGCGCCCAGCAACTGTGCGGCGAGTGGCGCACAGGGCGAATTATACACGAAATCCGTGAATTGCGGGATTTTGCTCCAGGCCCAGTAATCTTCGAAATAGGCAGGTGCGCGCGGATCTTTGGTATGGCGGGTGAAGTTATCCGTCGGACGGACCAAATCCGCTTTGATACCATCTCGCAGCAGCTCGAGCCAATCTGCCGAGAACCTGGACCGCAGCACGACTGCGCCGTCACGTTTGAAGGCATTGATTTCTTCGTCTGAGACAGGGTCTTCGCGGATCATGCTACAGGCCTTCCTGACATGAGATGACGGGTGTCAGGATCGCACCGGGATAAGGTGGCAGTCAAAGGAATTCACAATTTGCGTGTTCTGCCTGCTCTGCACCTCGGAAACCGAAACAATCGTGCTATCTTTGCGGCAAAAGAGCCCCTGATGCTGCTGGGGCGTGATAAATCGCCTGGGAAGAGAGGTTTCTATGACTGGTATTTCTTTCTCTCGTCGTTCTGTGATTGTGGTGGGCGGGGCCGCTCTGGCAACAGGCGCAACCGGCCTGCTTGTGCCCGCGCGCGCTAAAGGTGTGGCACCCACGCCGTCCATGCGTGGCGGATCCAACAACTACCGCCCCGGTGCGCCCATTGTCGATCGAATTGGAGGCGGCGGGTTCTGGATGACCGGAAGCGTTCGACGAGCTGGGGAAGGTGCCCCCCTGCCCGGTCAGCGCATTCAGATCTGGGCGCACACGACCGAAGGCCACGAACGCGACCCACAGAGCCACGGTGCCACCTTGACGGATGCCAATGGTGAGTTCCGCTTGGAAATGCCGCAGATCGTTCCGGCGTTTGGCCAGCCGCATGGTCATCTGGCCTATGACAGCGGTGAGTTCCAAACGGTGTTCCTGCGCCCGATCATGGCGAGTTCAAAGGACAAGACATTGGCCGCCCATTTCGTGCTGCAGCCTGCCTGACGATAGTGCGCCGAAGCTTGGTAATTTGGGCCGGTGTGCTCCTTGCCATGGCCGCACCGATCATCGCTGCGGCGACCAGCCCGCTGCTGGCGTGGCGCGACCCGATCTATATCGCGGCCGGGTTCGCCGGAGTTATCGCAATGTGCTTGTTGCTGATGCAGCCACTGCTTGCCGGGCGTTGGTTGCCGGGCTTGTCCCCTGTGGCCAGCCGCCATTGGCATCGACGGTGCGGTCTGGCATTGGTCGCAGCCATTCTGATCCATGTAGGCGGATTGTGGATCACAAGCCGTCCGGACGTCATTGATGCCCTGATGTTTGTCTCGCCGACACCATTTTCAGCCTGGGGCGTGATTGCCATGTGGGCCGCGTTCTTGGTGGCTTTGCTGGGTCTGTTTCGTCAACGCCTGGGCCTAAGGTTTCGGGTCTGGAGGTTGGGGCATACGAGCCTGGCGGTAGTCACCATCATTGGCAGCGTCGTGCATGTGCTTCTGATTGAAGGCACGATGGAGGTCATGACCAAGTGGGCTCTGTGCGGGTTGGTTCTGCTGGCGAGCGCCCGGACGCTCGCCAAACTGCGCGTGTGGGATGTGCGGCGTCGTACTTAGACGCCCAAACACCAGCGCATCACTGCCTTTTGCGCGTGCAAGCGGTTTTCGGCCTCATCGAAGATGACCGAGTTCGGGCCGTCCATCACTTCGGAGGTCGCCTCTTCTTCGCGGTGCGCTGGCAAGCAATGCATGAACAAAGCGTCGGATTTTGCGTGAGACATCAGCTCGGTATTGACCTGATAGGGCCGCAGCAAGTTGTGGCGACGTTCCTTGGCCGATTGGGAATCGTGCATAGAAACCCAGGTATCGGCCACCACTAGGTCGGCACCTTCAACGGCTTTGAACGGGTCCCGCTCGACAACGATTTTCGATCCTTTCTGACGGGCGAAGCCCATGAACTCTTCTTCGGGGTCAAACTGGGCTGGCCCGGTGAAGGTCAGGTCAAACCCAAATTGGCCTGCAGCGTGCAGGAACGAGGCGCAAACATTGTTGCCGTCGCCGGTCCAGACCACTTTTTTGCCTGCAATCGGGCCGCGATGTTCTTCGAAGGTCAGCACGTCTGCCATGATCTGGCAAGGATGCGTGCGGTCGGTCAGGCCGTTGATAACCGGCACGTCTGAGTATTCTGACATCTCGGTCAGGATAGTCTCGTCAAACGTCCGAATCATGATCATGTCGACATAGCGCGACAGCACGCGGGCAGTATCGGCGATGGTCTCACCGTGACCCAGCTGCATGTCCTTGCCGGACAGAACCATGGTTTGCCCACCCATCTGGCGTACACCAACGTCGAAAGAGACGCGTGTCCGGGTGGATGGTTTTTCGAAGATCAGCGCAACCATGCGGTCCTTGAGCGGCTGTTCTTCGTCCAGCGCCGCCTTGGGTCGACCGAGGCGTGCCTGTTTCATGGCACCCGCTTGGTCAATCATGGCCCGCAGATCGGCTGCGTCGGTTTTATGGATATCGAGGAAGTGGTTCATTTCACTGTCACTTTTGTCTGAGGGTCGTCCGGGCAATCCCGCCCGGATACCCGCGTGATATTGAATGGATGAAGATCAGGCGTCGGCGAGCTTGCTCTCGACCTGCTCGGCTGTTTTCTCAAGGCGGATCAGCGCCTGTGCGATATCATCCTCGGTCAGGGTAAGCGGCGGCAGCAGTCGGATCACGTTATCGGCGGCCGGAACGGTGATGACCTCGTTGTCATAACCGGCGTTCACCACGTCGATATTGGCCGGCTTGCATTTGAGGCCCAGCATAAGACCAACGCCGCGCACCTCTTCGAAGACGTCCGGGTGGCTGGCAATCAGACCTTCGAGCTTCTGGCGCAGCATCCCGGCCTTGCGGTTGACGCCTTCAAGGAATGCGGGCGTGGCAACCTGATCGATCACCGCGCATCCGACGGCACAGCCAAGCGGGTTGCCGCCATAGGTGGACCCGTGCGTGCCTGCGGTCATACCGCTGGCCGCATCTTCGGTGGCCAGAACCGCGCCCAGCGGAAAGCCTCCGCCGATCCCCTTGGCCACCATCATGATGTCGGGGGTAATCCCCACCCATTCATGCGCGAACAGCTTACCAGTCCGACCGACGCCGCATTGAACTTCGTCCAAAATCAAATGGATTCCGTTGTCGTCGCAGATCTGACGCAGGGCCTTGAGTTCCCCATCCGGAGCAGGACGAATGCCGCCCTCACCCTGAATGGGTTCGATCAGGATTGCGGCGGTCTTGTCACTGATGGCGTTGGTGACGCCATCGAGGTCACCGAACGCGACGTGCACAAAACCGGGCAAAAGCGGACCAAAGCCTTTGGTCATCTTTTCCGACCCGGCGGCGGCGATTCCCGCCGAGGACCGACCATGGAACGAACCATCAAAGGTGATGATCTCAACCCGTTCGGGCTGACCTTTGTCATAGAAATACTTACGGGTCATCTTGACCGCCAACTCACAGGATTCTGTGCCCGAATTCGTGAAGAACACGGTGTCAGCAAACGTGTGCTCGACCAGCTTGTCGGCAAGCGCCTGCTGCTGTGGGATGTGGTATAGGTTCGAGACATGCCACAACAGGTGCGCCTGCTCGGTCAGGGCATTGACCAGCGCCGGATGGGCGTGGCCCAGCGCATTTACGGCGATCCCTGCGCCAAGGTCCAGAAAACGTCGGCCATCCGCCTCGGTCAGCCAGGAGCCTTCGCCCTTTACGAAGGTCAGGGGCGCACGGTTATAGGTCGGCAAAACGGACGGGATCATGGGATCATCCTTTTCAGATAGCTTGAGCCTCGTGAGTGATACACTCGGCCTGTGTTCGTCAACTGATTTGGTAAGAATTGTGCCGATTTGGGCAGCACAAATGGATCAAACGGGCCGGTTACGCGGCAATGCGTCGGCGTCGGAGTCGCAGGATATGTGCGTGTTTGATCATGAGGGGCCGTATAGCCGTGTGCCGCGCCCCTGAAAACCCTGAATTTAGCGGGCCACAAAAATACTTGGCGCCTGCTGCAATTGCCGCTTGCCATTTGACTGATGCTGACGCACCGCTGTGTCATGTTCGTTGCCAAAGCAAATAACCCGCCCCTTGCGGCCGTGCTGATCACAGCCGCCAGCGCGCTGTTGGCCGGGACAACTTTGCTGGCCAAGGCTTTGGGGACCGATACGCTGGGCCCGGCGCTGCATCCTATGCAGATCAGCCACGGGCGTTTCCTGTTTGCCTTTCTGGTGATCGTCACCGCTGTCGGTGTGATGCGCCCACGCCTGCAACGCCCGCATTGGGGGCTGCATATCGGGCGCACAAGTTTTGGATGGGCGGGGATTACGCTGATGTTCGCCTCGGTCGCGTTCATCCCGATTGCGGATGCGACGGCGATTTCCTTCCTGAACCCGGTCTTCGCGATGGTGCTGGCAATTTCCTTGCTGAAAGAGGGCGTCGGCCCGTGGCGCTGGCTGGCCGCCGCGGTGGCGCTGGCGGGGGCGCTAATCCTGCTGCGGCCCACTCCGGCGAGTTTTCAGCCAGCGGCCCTGCTGGCACTTTCGGCAGCCGCGATCATAGGAATGGAGCTGATATTCATCAAAAAGCTTTCAGGCCGTGAGATCCCAATCCAGATACTGCTGATCAACAACGCCATGGGCCTGACGATTGCATCAGTTGCAGTTAGCTTCGTCTTCCAGATGCCGACACCAGAACAATGGGCGGCGCTGGTGGCGATCGGCGTATTGATGGCCTGCGCGCAAGCGTGCTTTGTCAACGGTATGGCCCGTGCGGATGCCTCTTTCGTCGCCCCGATCAGCTACGCGACGCTTATTTTCGCGGCGTTCTACGACTTCGCCATTTTCGGAGTGATTCCAGACGGGATCAGCATGATCGGTTCAGCCATTATTCTGACCGGAGGACTGATTCTTGTCTGGCGAGAGGCGCGGGCGCGGCAGGCCTGAAGTCCAAAAAATTTTCCTGACATAGCCCAAGCGCGACCTGCATGTCGCAAACTCTGAAGAATGCATGCTCATCGGGCGCAATGTGACCTCAGTTGATTTGAGAGATTGCCATGCACGAACGCCGTATCCCCGAATGGGTGCGCCACGCCCCTGCCCCTTCAGTCCGCGATTTCGGCATCTTGGCCGGGTTCGAAGCGGTTGTGCGCGGCATTCTGATATCGGTGTTTCCGCTGGCCATGTACCGGGCACTGGGGGACGCATCTTCGGTTTCGTTCCTGTATTTTCTGGTCGGGGTCATTTCGTTGCTTGCCGGCCTGATGGTGCCTTTCCTGATCCGGTATGTGCCGCGCAGATGGGCCTATACCGTCGGTTGCCTCATGTTCATTGGCAGCGCGATTTTGGCGATCGAAGGCAGCCCCGCAGCGGTTGTCGGCGCTTTGGCGCTGAACACTGTTGCGACAGTTGTGACCTTTATCTGCTTTAACGCCTATGTGCTGGATTACATCAGCAAGATCGAACTGGGCCGTTGCGAGACCAGCCGCATGTTCTACAGCGCCCTCGGCTGGACCGGTGGCCCGATGGCAGGCGTTCTGCTAATGGAGGTCTGGACCCCGGCCCCGTTCGTCATCAGCGCAGTTGCTGGCGCAGTCATGCTAATCCAGTTCTGGCGTATGCGGCTGGGCAACGGAAAACTAATCGCCCGAGCGCGCGGCCCGGCAAAAAACCCGCTGGCCTTTCTGCCGCGCTTCTTTGCACAGCCAAGGCTTGTTGCCGGGTACTTGTTCGCCATGATCCGGTCCTGCGGCTGGTGGATCTACGTGGTCTACCTGCCCATTTTCGCCATCGAAAACGGATTGGGAGAGCAGTTGGGCGGCATCCTTCTGTCGGCGACTAACGGCATGCTGTTTGCCGCGCCGCTGATTCTGCGCTGGGTGCAGGGACGCTCGCTGCGCACGGCGGTGCGTGTTGGATTTGCGGCCTGTGGGGTGTGCTTTGTCACCGCTGGGGCCATCGCGGGATGGCCTGTTGCTTCGGTTGCGGCGCTGGTGCTTGGGTCCATCTGGCTGATCGTTCTGGATATCTGCGCTGGATTGCCGTTCCTCATGGCTGTCAAACCGTCCGAGCGGACCGAGATGTCTGCAATCTACTCCAGCTACCGGGATGTGTCAGGCATTCTGACACCCGGCATTGCCTCGCTTGTCTTGCTGGTCTCACCGGTTGCCGGGGTGTTCGCCGTCGGCGGGTTTGCACTGTTCGGTGCCTGGGCCATTGCGGCAAACCTGCATCCGCGCCTCGGGCGGCCCAGAATCACGTTTCAACCGGGGGCCTTGGCTGAAGCGGGTTAAGCCTTGAGACGGTAGCCTGTCCGAAGCATCTGCCAGGTCAGAGCGCCGACCAGCAATGTCGCGCCCGTGCATACCGCAATGCCCAACCAGGGAGAGCTGTCGGAAACTCCGATCATCCCATAGCGCAGTCCATCGATCAGATAGAAAACCGGATTCACGTGGCTCAGGCGGTTCAGGACCGGGGGCAGCGCCTGAACCGAATAGAAAGTACCCGACAGAAACGCCAGCGGGGTAACGATGAAATTGGTGATCGCCGCCATCTGGTCAAACTTGTTGGCAAAAATCCCGGCGAACAGACCCAGCGCGCCCATGAATGAACCACCCAGAACAACAAAAACCAGAGCGATCAGCGGGTTCTGAGGGTAAATGCCCAAAACAAGCGCAAGCGCGACAGCAACCACGCACGCGATCAGAACGCCTCGGGCAATACCGCCCGCCAGATACCCCAACAAAATTTCAAGTGGTGACAAGGGCGGCATCAGCGTATCGACGATATTGCCCTGCACCTTGGCGATCACCATCGAGGAAGAGGTGTTGGCAAACGCATTCTGGATCACCGTCATCATCATTATGCCCGGCGCCAGAAACGTCAGGAACGGCACCCCCATCACGTCGGGCCGTCCCGGCCCGATCGCGATATTGAAGATCAGAAGTAACAGCCCCGCGGTCACCAGCGGAGCCAAAAGCGTCTGAGTCCAGACCGCCAGAAAGCGCAGCGTTTCGCGCTGAGCCAGCGTGTAGAGACCCATCCAATTGACCGCTCCGAAACGTCGTTCGCTGTGTTCTGCGGGAATCTGCATCATCTGCCCTCATCCTGATTCGAAGATAGCTTGTAACTCGGGCCGCAGTGATTAGAATAGGGGGCTGAGACGAATTCCCAAGGCGGCCCGAAACCGGGGCCGCTTTCCGCTTTTGAAAGGCAAATGATGTCCTGGACTGACGAGCGCGTAGAACTGCTGAAGAAAATGTGGGGCGAGGGCCAGTCGGCCAGCCAGATCGCCAAAGAACTGGGCGGCGTCACTCGCAACGCGGTGATCGGCAAGGTACACCGTCTGGGCCTGTCGAACCGTGCAACCGGCGCAAGCCCGGCCAAGGCCGAGCCCAAAGAAAAACCGGCGCCCACGCCCAAGGCCGAGGCCAAACCAAAGCCCGCACCCAAAACTGAACCGGCACGTCCGGCCCCGGCACCCTCCGCCGAGGCGAAGCCGGCTGTACCGGCACGCCGCCAGATCATCCCGGCCGGCCAACCGCTGCCGCCGCAACCTTCGGCCAATGAAATCAGCCCCGAAGCACTGGCCAAAGTCAACGAAGTTGAGAAAAAGGCGAAGAAACTGACGCTGATGGAGCTGACCGAGAAAACCTGCAAATGGCCCGTCGGCGACCCCGCGACCGAGGATTTCTGGTTCTGCGGCCTGCCGGTTGAAGCAGGCAAGCCATACTGCGAGGCGCATGTGGGCGTGGCGTTCCAACCGATGAGCTCGCGTAGAGATCGTCGACGGTAGATACCGCTTAGCTTTGAACGCTGTGTAATATATTGAAAGAGTGCAGAATTTTCTGCACTCTTTTTTCGTTCGTCAGCGTGATAGCCGCCTGAGAAAAGAGGCACAGATCGAAGGAGCGGGTTGATGGTGAAGTGGGGGTCTGTGGATGTGCCGGAACTGGAGTACAGGCCGATCTATTTGGACCCGGCTAAGACCCATCCCGAGCCCGGGACGGTACATTTGGCTACAGGTATGCGCTTGCAGTCGACATATGGCCCTATCGAGCCACGAGGCCAGTGGGTAGAGTATCTTCTTTATGCTCCCCCCCCAAGTGAGGACTGGACTATGCGAATCATTGTGACGGGCATGAGTTCGTTGGATAACCGAGTGGCGAAGCACATCGGGCTTGCTTGGCTATCTGACGTACCACCGAAAGAACAAACTACAGCGCGTAACTCGTTCCGACGAGAATGTGGTCAAGAGTATTTTTGCAAGCAGTTTTTTCCCGAACCCGGCTCCGATACACCCGCTTGGACAGGCGAGCAACGAGATGCGATTCTTCTAATGTTGTTCTGGGAATTGGATCGACCGATTCCCGTTACCGCTAAAGTTGATCCTTACCCATCAACGATTCAATTCAATGAGAACGTCCCCGAACTGTTTCTCGGCACTTTCGACAACCCTGCAAGCGCGCGCCTTTCTTAATCCAGCGCCCCTACTGCGCCGGGTGCGACGGCAAATCCGGCATCGGCACCCAGCCCGGAAGATCGTCCGGCGCGACAGAGACGTGCAAATGCTCTGACCGGTCGCGTCCGACTTTGCGATGCTTACGCAGCAGGAAAATCTTGCCCCAACCCCGCCACGTGCCGACAGAGGGCGCATGGACATCAATCGGAAACCGATCTTGCCACCCCTCAGGAAGCGGTAGCCCGTGTAACTCCGCCTTATCCAGCATCCAGATCAGGGAAATATTGCTAAGCGGCCGCGCCTCTTCGAACCCGTTGAGTTGCCCGCCCACATCTCCATGGGTGCCGCGGAACCAGACCTGTTCGACATGGCCTTTGAATTCGGGGGTACATTTCCACAAGACCGGCTCGAACACCTCTCGAGTCTCATCCAACGCCATGGCGTGGTACCCGTGGCGGGTGGCCGGGCCAAGCTGATGGTTGTGGAAGGAATGGCGTTCTTCGGCCCAGCGCCACAACAGCGGCAGACGCATCCCCAGTGCTTTAACAGTATCCCAGACGCCCACCATCTCGATGGCGACATCCTCATGGCAAAACTGACGCCGGAAAGCTGCCGCAGCCGACCCGCTGGCATTGCACTCATAGTGTCGATAGGCCTGTTTGATATTGCGGACGGTCGCATGTTCAGCCTTGAGCAGACCGATCATGTCGATCACGCCCGCAAGGCTGCGTACCCCGTATGCACCGCGTGAATAGCCGATGAAATAGATGCGGTCGCCGGGTTTATAGCGCGAGGCCAGATAGCCATAGGCGCGGCGTATCTGGCGGTTGATCCCGCGCCCCATCATCACGTCCAGCGAGGACTTCCAGCTTTCCCACTGCACTCCGGATTCGTAAAACACCGACACCTTGCTGCCCATTTCACAACACAGTCGCAGGGTTTGGCCAGCATGGGTTTCATAGCCCGGCTCCAGTGTCGACATGGTGCCGTCCAGAATAATGACGTGGCTGATTGGCTCGCGGTGCAGCGCCTCGGCGGAATGCTCGGACCGTAAAGGCCGTCCGAGCCATCCCAGTACCTTTCTACTCAGCCGCGACAGAACCATGCGTCAGCAATTCCCATACTTTGTGAGGTGTGAAAGGCATGTCCGCCTGCCGCACCCCGTGATCCCAGAGCGCATCCTGAACCGCGTTTGCCACAGCGGCCAGCGCGCCCACGGTGCCAGCTTCTCCGCATCCTTTCATCCCCATCGGGTTGGAAGTTGACGGAACCGGCGCCGAGGTAAACTTAATCATGGGTATCTCGGCGGCGCGGGGCAAGGCGTAATCCATCAACGAAGCCGTGAGCAGTTGCCCCTGCGCATCATGTACAACACGCTCGCTCAGCGCCTGACCGATGCCCTGCGCCACCCCGCCGTGCACCTGCCCTTCGGCCAGCATTGGGTTGATAAGGTTGCCGAAATCGTCCACGATGGTATAGCGGTCGACCCAGGTTTCTCCGGTGTAGGAATCGATCACAACTTCGGCAACATGTGCGCCGTTGGGATAGCTGCGCGCATCCAGATTGGCGCGGGCCTCGTGGCTTAGCAGATCGGTACGGCCGTCGGCCCGGGCCATTTCCGCAGCCTCGGTCAGAGTTGGCGTCAGGTTCGATCCCGGCGCGCGGAAGGTTTCATGATCGAAATGCACGTCGTTTTCCTCCACCCCCATTATATCAGCCAGATAAGGCGTGAATGCGGCGATCATCACGTCGATGGTTGCCAGAGTTGCCGTGCTTTGCACCGTGACCGAGCGCGACCCACCAGTCCCACCGCCGTGAGGCAACTGATCGCTGTCGCCTTGCACCACGTTGATGCGGCTCACCGGGATCCCGGTCTGGTCCGACAGGAAGTGAGCATAGACAGTCTCATGCCCCTGCCCGTTTGACTGCGTGCCAACATAGAGGTTCACTGTGCCGTCCTCGCAGAACTCGACTTTTGCGTTCTCGGAAGGGTCACCCAAAATACTTTCGATATAGTAACACAGACCCTGTCCCCGGATCAGGCCGCGCTCGGCGTCAGCGGCTTTTCGAGCGGCAAAGCCTTCGATCTGCGCGCCCGCGCGGGACAGAACCATGTCGAAATCGCCAACGTCATAGGTTTCGCCTGTGGCGGTCTTGTAGGGGAAATGCTCGGGCCGAATGAAATTCTTGCGCCTCAGCTCCCACGGATCAACGCTCAGTTCACGCGCAGCACGATCCATGACCCGTTCGAGGACGTAAATGGCCTCGGGCCGGCCCGCCCCGCGATAGGCGTCGACCTGTGTTGTGTTGGTGTAAAACCCCTCGACCCGCAAGTACGTCGTTTGAACGTCGTAAACGCCCATCAGCACTTTGCTGAAAAGATTGGTCTGGATCGCCTGCCCGAAATGGCTGCTATATGCACCCAGGTTAACCTTGCTGTGTACGCGGTAGGCCGTGATTTTCAGGTCTTCGTCAAAGGCTAACTCGGCCAGCGAAGTCAGATCGCGACCGTGATGGTCCGACAGCATTGCCTCGGACCGGTCCGACATCCAATGGACGGGTTGGGCCAGTTTCATCGCGGCGACCGAAACGCAGAAGTATTCGGGGTAGGGCATCACTTTCATGCCGAACCCGCCCCCGACATCCGGCGTTGTGACACGGATTGCATCGGGTTCCAGCTTCAGCTTTTGCGCCAGCTGCCCACGCATCGCCCAGACCCCTTGGCCGCCATAGGTAAAGTGCAGCCGCCCGTCGACCCAGTTGGCCTGACACCCACGCGGTTCGATCGAGGTGATAATGACCCGGTTGTCTGCCACGTTCAGCGAAACTGTGTGCGCTGCCGCCTGAAACGCGACCTCGGTCGCGGCTTCATCTCCCAGCCCCCAGTCAAATGCCCGATTATCGGGCACACCCGCATGCAGCGTTTCGCCTCCGGCTTCAACGTCCAGCTTCGCAGGAAGATCATCGGTGTCCATCCAGATCATCTCAACCGCGTCCCGCGCCTGTGTCAGCGTATCCGCGATCACAACGGCCACGGGTTCGCCGACAAACCGGACACGGTCGTTGGCCAGCATGTGCCGATCAGGTGCCGGCGTCTGAGACCCATCCCGGTTCGGAACAATCGCTGCGTTCATCACCGTGTCGGTCCCCGCCTCCGTCAAATCGTCCAACGTCATTACAAGGCGGACGCCATCGGCCTCACGCGCAGCATCCAGATCGAGCGCCGTGATCCGACCATGCGCAACCGGGCTGCGAAAAAAAGCGGCAAACAGGGCGTCAGTGGGCACGTCGTCATCCATGTAATGCCCCTGCCCGGTCAGAAACCGCAGATCCTCGGTTCGTTTGACGGACTGGCTCTTGCCGAACTTTTCCATTGCTTGATCCTCCGACGGCCCACCGTCGCGACACTAGCTCTCCTCCAATTGATGTCCAGAGCCTGGCATTTGGGCGAGAGGCGACCTGCATGTCGCAAAAAGCAATGCCGGGCCAGAAAAGCGCTTCGTAACCTGAAAACGCGGTTCAGCCTGACGGAGGTCTCATGACAACCCCAATCGCCCTGAAGAACGGTCGCCTGACGCCCGAACTTATCGACGACTACTGGAACAACGGCTTTGTCTTTCCGACAACTGTGTTCGATACCGATGAAGTTGCAGTGATGCGCGCTGAGTTGGAAGAGATCGAACAAACATGGCGTGAGGCAGATCTGCCGCTTCCGCTCAACATGTACAAACGAGTGAATGCGCATGTGGTCATGCCGCTTGTCACCCGCATCGCACTGGACCCGCGGGTTCTGGACGTCGTCGAAGGCGTATTGGGGCCGGATCTGCTGCTGTGGTCGGCGGAACTGTTCATCAAGGAACCCCACACGACACAGGTCGTCGGCATGCATCAAGACCTGACTTATTGGGGTATGGGCGAAACTCCCGATCAAGTGACAGCGTGGATCGCACTGTCACCTGCAACAGTCGAAAGCGGCTGTATGGATTTCGTCAAAGGCAGCCACAAGAATCCGATCCTACCGCATAATGACACGTTCTCGGACAGCAATCTGCTGTCACGTGGGCAGGAAGTGGCCGTAGACGTTGCCGAACAAGACAAGACGCACATTGAATTGCAGCCGGGTCAGATGTCGCTGCATCACGGGCTGACAATTCATGGATCAGGTCCGAACGTATCGGATGACCGGCGGATCGGACTTGCCATCCGCTATCTGAACCCCAACGCGCAACAGAAAGTGGCCGATCGCGACTATGCCATCCTGGCTCGTGGCGAGGACCGGGTCGGGAACTTTATCCAAATCCCTGCGCCCGCAGATCTGTTCTCTGCCGATGCTTTGGAATTGTACACTCGGATACGCGAAGATCAGGCCAAGGCAATGGCGCAGGGCGCGGCGGAAACGTTGAAGCTCTACGATTCCGCCGCCACAAACGGATAGAAATCAGGCGTGCTGGATCGATGCTTTGGCACCTGATCCACGCGCAGACCCTTCCCCTTCCCTCACGCATTCGCTATTGCAGGCGCTGACCCGAGATTGATGACGCAGGACGCACCCCATGGCGATGGAAAAGACATTCAACGCGGCCGAGGCCGAGGCCCGCATCTACAAGGCCTGGGAAGAGGCCGGAGCCTTCAAGGCAGGCGCGAACAAATCGCGCGACGAAAGCTTTACCATCATGATCCCGCCGCCCAACGTGACCGGCGCTTTGCATGTGGGCCACGCCTTCAACAACACCCTGCAGGACATCCTGACCCGCTGGCACCGGATGCGCGGCTTCGACACGCTTTGGCAGCCCGGACAGGACCATGCCGGTATCGCCACGCAGATGCAGGTGGAAAAGATGCTGGCCGCCACCCAGCAGCCAAGTCGGCGTGAGCTGGGGCGTGAAGCGTTTCTGGACAAGGTCTGGGAGTGGAAAGGCGAATATGGCGGCACGATCATCGAGCAGCTCAAGCGTTTGGGCTCCTCCTGCGACTGGTCACGCAATGCCTTTACCATGGCGGGCGCGCCGCGTGATCCGCGGACCGGACATGAGAACTCGGCCAACTTCCACGATGCTGTCATCAAGGTCTTCGTCGACATGTACGAAAAGGGCCTGATCTATCGCGGCAAGCGTCTGGTCAACTGGGACCCGCATTTCGAGACCGCGATCTCGGACCTCGAAGTCGAGAACATCGAAGTTGCGGGCCACATGTGGCATTTTAAGTACCCGCTGGCCGGTGGCGAGACCTACACCTATGTCGAAAAAGACGAGGACGGGAACGTCATCCTCGAGGAAGAACGCGACTATATCTCGATTGCCACGACCCGTCCCGAAACCATGCTGGGCGACGGCGCTGTGGCGGTGCATCCGTCAGATGAGCGTTACGCGCCAATCGTCGGCAAACTCTGCGAAATCCCGGTTGGTCCTAAAGAGCATCGCCGTCAGATTCCGATCATCACTGATGATTACCCGGACCCCGACTTCGGCTCGGGTGCGGTGAAGATCACCGGCGCGCATGATTTCAACGACAACATGGTCGCCAAGCGCGGCGGCATTCCGATGTACCGCCTGATGGATACCAAAGGTTCGATGCGGGCCGATGGTGCTCCTTACGCTGAAGAGGCAGGTAAGGCGCAGGAATACGCGCGTGGACGTGAGTTCACTGAGAACGAGATCGACGCGATCAACCTAGTCCCCGACCACCTGCGCGGGCTCGACCGTTTTGAAGCGCGGGCGAAGGTTGTCGAAGAGATCACCGCTGACGGTCTGGCCGTTATGACCCGCGCGGATAATCCGATTCTGGGTTCGGCTGCTTTGAAGCCCGAAGCTGAGGGCGCGGATAAGCTGGTCCCGCTGGTCGAGAGCAAACCGATCATGCAGCCCTTCGGCGACCGCTCGAAAGTTGTGATTGAGCCGATGTTCACCGACCAGTGGTTCGTGGATGCCGAAAAAATCGTCGGCCCCGCGCTGGACGCCGTCAAAGACGGCACAGTCAAGATCATCCCTGAGTCGGGCGAAAAGACCTATTACCACTGGCTGGAAAACATCGAACCCTGGTGCATCTCGCGCCAGCTGTGGTGGGGGCATCAGATTCCGGTCTGGTACGGCTTGGATCTATCCGCCGAAAACTTCGTCGATGACGAGAACGATGGCGACCTTGATCTGGTCGAATTGGGTCGCTTGCTGAACGAAGGCGGCATGCTGCACCGTGGCAATGTCATGGAATGCGCACCCAGCCTGGAGGCCGTCACTGAAAAATTCTTGGACGACAACGCCAACATTCCTAGCCCGCTGAGCCACGCAACCGTTGTTGAAGTTGCGGACAAACACGAGGCAATGCATCGGTTCGCAGAGAGCCTTGCTCAGTACGCCGTTGAACAGGATCCAACCAAACTGGTTTACCCGGTCTGGCGCGACCCCGACGTCCTCGACACGTGGTTCTCATCCGGCCTCTGGCCCATCGGTACGCTGGGCTGGCCCGAAAAGACCGAAGAGCTGGAACGCTACTTCCCTACGGACGTTCTGATCACCGGTGCGGATATTCTGTTCTTCTGGGTCGCCCGGATGATGATGATGCAACTGGCCGTGGTCAACGAGATCCCGTTCCACACAGTCTACCTGCACCAGCTCGTTCGCGACGAGAAGGGCAAGAAGATGTCCAAGACCACCGGCAACGTCATTGACCCTCTGGAAATCGTGGACGAATTCGGCGCCGACGCGCTGCGCTTTACCAACGCCTCAATGGCGGCGATTGGTGGTGTGTTGAAACTGTCCAAAGACCGCATCACCGGGTATCGCAACTTCGGCACCAAGCTGTGGAACGCCGTCCGCTTTGCTGAGATGAACGAAGTATTCAACGACGCCGTTCCACAACTGGACGTGGCCGATCTGAAGCCAAAGGCCGCCGTGAACCGCTGGATCATCGGCGAAACCGCTCGCGTGCGGGAAGAGGTTGACGCGGCGCTGGAAAGCTATCGTTTCAACGATGCGGCCAACGGGCTATACGCCTTTGTCTGGGGCAAGGTCTGCGACTGGTACGTCGAGTTGTCCAAACCTCTGCTGCAAGGCGATGACGCCGAAGCACAGGCCGAGACCCGCGCCACCATGCGCTGGGTTCTGGATCAGTGCATGGTCCTGCTGCACCCGATCATGCCTTTCATCACCGAAGAGCTGTGGGGGCTGACCGGTAGCCGCGCCAAGATGGTCGTCCACGCCGACTGGCCGACCTACGCTGCCGCAGACCTGATCGACGCGGATGCGGACCGTGAAATGAACTGGGTAATTTCGGTGATCGAAAACACCCGTTCGGCCCGTGCGCAGATGCGGGTTCCGGCTGGCCTCTATGTACCGATGCTGGTGACCGAAATCGACGCCAATGGCCAAGCCGCATGGGACCGCAACGAGGCGTTGATCAAACGTCTGGCGCGGATTGACAGCCTTACCAAGGCGGATGAGCTGCCAAAGGGCACAATTTCCATCGCTGCCCCCGGTGCAAGCTTTGGTCTGCCGCTGGCGGATATCATCGACATCGGCGCCGAAAAAGAACGTCTGGAGAAAGCCAAAGGCAAGCTGGCCAAGGAACTGGGCGGTCTGCGCGGTCGCCTGAACAACCCCAAATTCGTGGCCTCTGCCCCGGAAGAGGTTGTTGCGGAAGCCAAGGCCAATCTCGCCGCCCGCGAAGAGGAAGAGGCCAAACTGGATGAGGCGCTGGCCCGTCTGGCCGAAATCGCCTGACCACTTCATCTTTTCAAAAATACTCAAATCCCGAACCCCGCCCCTGATCCGGCGGGGTTTTCATTTGCCCAAAGGCTTTTCCCCTTGTTCCCAGCGGCTTGCGATTGTTAGCAAGTTCATCAGATAAATCTGAGGCAGTCATGGCGCGTTCCCTTCCCCCTGTGCAGACGATTTCGACCGGACTTGTAGTGGCGGTCGTCGGCTTTTTCAGCTCATTCCCGATTGTCCTGCAGGGCCTTGCCGCGATGAAGGCGTCGGCAGCTGAATCCGCGTCCGGTTTAATGATGGCCGCAGTGGCAATGGGCTTGGCGGCAGTCATTCTAAGCCTGTGGTACAAGCAACCGATCAGCGTGGCGTGGTCCACGCCGGGGGCTGCGCTGCTTGCAGTCTCGGCGCCACCTGCTGCTGGCTTCTCGGGCGCCGTAGGCGCGTTTCTCTGCGCCGGTGCGCTGACGGTGCTTGCAGGGCTATGGCGTCCGCTTGGGCGGCTGGCGGCGGCTATACCAACAACGCTGGCGCAAGCCATGCTGGGCGGGGTTCTGCTGCCCTTGTGCATTATTCCGTTCAAGGCGGCAGTTGAACTGCCCTGGCAAGCGCTTCCAGTCATCCTGACGTGGTTTATTGCCGGGCGGGTCAATCGACTGTTCGCGGTTCCAGCAGCGGTTATCGCAGCGGCGATCGTGGTGGTTTTGAACGTCGGCGACAGCTCGGTCAGGCCCGAGCTTTTTGTGGCCGCCCCGGTCTGGACAATGCCTACCTTCTCTGTGGCCTCTGCCATCGGGATCGGCATCCCATTGTTCATCGTCACCATGGCCACTCAAAACATTCCCGGCATCGCTGTTATGCGCAGCTATGGATATTCGCCCAACACCGGCAAACTGTTCTCAGCGGTCGGAGGCGCCAGCATTTTGTCCGCACCCTTCGGAGCACCTGCCACTTGTCTCGCCGCGATTACTGCCGCGATGTGTTCGAATGAGGACAGCCACCCCGACCCGGACCAGCGCTATTGGTCAGCGGTCATGGCAGGCGTGTTCTACTGCATTTTCGGCGTGTTCGCCGTGGCAATCACAGGGTTCGCGGCCCATGCCGACCCGCTTTTGATGGGAACTCTGACCGGGATCGCGTTGATCGGCGTATTGGCAAACGCGACCTTTGCCGCGCTTGAGGTACCGGCAGAACGGGAAGCGGCCATCCTGACCTTCGCGATCACCGCGTCCGGTATCACAGTATTTGGGTTAGGTGCTGCGGTTTGGGGACTGGCGGCAGGTGGCATTGCCTATCTGGTCGCCAACCGTACACGGTGAGTACTTTCAGCTGCCGAAGCACCCGAGTATACTTGGGCCATGCTTGGATCGCTTGGAAAACTGATCGAACGACAGATCAAGAAGGCGCAGGCCGAAGGCCAGTTGGAAGGGTTGGAGGGCGAAGGTCAGCCCCTGCCCGATCGCTCATCCGAGGCTCAGACCGACCCGGCTCTGGCTGCCGGTCACCGGATAATGGCCCAGGCAGGTGTTCTGCCCGAAGAGTTCGACATCAAGAAAAAGCTTGATGCTGCACGCAAAGCTTATGCTGCCCAAACTGATCCCAAAGAGCGTAAGATCACGATGGCGCTGATCGCTGAGCTTGAGATGCGCTACAACATGGCGCGCGACGCGAGGCGGGCGTTCCTGCGTTAAATACCCGTTACAAACGCTCTGCTGGACACGGAAATAGAGTTCCCGGACGGATCCTTGGCATTAGCGAAACTGTATCCCTCTGCCTTGTGTATTGGGCCGAATTGCAGGCCTTTTTGCGCTGCTTGGGTGCAAAACGCAGCAACATCCGCGACATCAAAAACGATCTTAACAGCCGACTGCCCCTGGCGCGCGGCCTTACTGGCCGGATGCAGCATCAGACGCAGCCCAGCCCCATCGGGCACCAGTTCGACGATCCGGTCGCTTACAAGTTGGCGTGCCTTGTAGCCAAAATGGGACTCGTAGAACCGCACCATACCTTCGACATCCTTGGCGTACAGGATCAAACGGGTGACGGGAGGCGAGGTCATTTGAATTCAGGCTTGCGACCTTGCATTCGTGCCGCGATGACCTCCATCTGGTCCGGTTTCCCGATCAGCTCCACTTGTTCCGAGGATTCTTCGATCAAAACCTCGGTGCGGGATTTGGATTCGGCGACCTCGATCAGGCGTTTGGCCGAACGGATGGCAGAAGGGCTTTGGCCCGCGATGTCTTCAGCCAAAGCCAACGCCTCGGACAAAGGGTCGTCCGACAGCTTGGTGACCAGCCCCCATTCCGCCGCCTGAGTCGCACCAATAGGACGGGCTGTATAGGTCAACAGGCGCAACACGTCCGAACGCACCAGTTCCGGCAGCAGAACCATGCCGCCCATATCCGGGATGAGGCCCCATTTCATCTCCATCACCGCCAGTTTGGTATCAGGGTGCGCAATGCGGATATCCGCGCCCAGCGCAAGCTGCAGCCCCCCGCCATAGGCAACTCCTTGGATGGCACAGATGACGGGAACCGGAACACGCCGCCACACCAAGACAACTTCTTGCACCTCGTTGGCGTCTTTGTGACTGCGGGACATCAGCCATTCGGTCGGGTCCGTCTGGGCCATGCTGGCAAAGCTTGCCATGTCCAGACCCGCGCAAAAGCTCTTGCCCTCGCCCGACAGCACCACTGCTCGGGCATCCGAGGCCGCGACCTCCTGCCCGGCAGAAATGATGGCCTTGATCATCGCATCGTCCAGCGCGTTCATTTTATCACCGCGCGTCAGCGTGACATGGGCGATGTGATCTTTGTACTCGACGGATACGCGTGACATTCAGGCCTCCCAATTCAGGTCGTGATCACCTTGCCCGGAAGCCCCTTCAAGTTCCACCTCAACGTTAGGGCAGGTTTGCCGCAGGCATCCGTCCAAACCACGGGGAGTCCAATGTCATGACATAAAACTGATCGCCGACAACTTTACCGCCGGTGGTGATGCCCAACCGCCCTTCGGGGTCCTGTAAGGTCCGCAAAATATACCCGTCACCGTCGAATTGCACCACCATTCCGCGATGAATCGGAGCGGGCCGCACCATCGGGCCAAGCCGCCAGATCACCTTGCGCAGGAACGGGTATGGCATCAGTGCTTCGCTCGGCACCCGCGGGCTGGCGAAAGCCATCCAATAGGTGCCATCGCCCTGTGCCTCCAGGTTATCGGGATAGCCGGGCAGGTTATCCATCAGAACTTCCTGCTGGCCAGCGTTGGGACCCGTCAGCCATAGTTTATGCACCCGTGCGCGACCGGTTTCGGCGATGAGCAGAAAATCCTCCTCCGGAGAAAGAGCAACGCCATTCGTATACACGAAACCATCGGCCACTTTCTCGGTCGTGCCATCAGGGGCGTGGCGCGCGACATAGCCGGTGTCAGATTGCTCCCAAATCGTCAGGACCGAGGTCGGCTTGGTCCCACCCATCGTTTCGGGATCGAACCGGTCGGACGAGTTGGAGAAGTAGATCGTTCCATCCTGTGCCACATCTAGTTGGTTTGCATAAACCACCGGCGCACCATCGATTTCCGACACCAGAGATTCCAGCGTGCCCGGACCGGTCCATCGCATCACACCTCGGAAACTATCGGCTATGTAAAGCGCTTCATCCGGTCCGGCCTTCAGACCCAGTGGCCGGCCGCCGAGGTCGTCGATTTTGACCGGTGCGTCCCCGTCGATCCGATAGAGCGCACCCGCCAATGTGGTTGTGTACACAGAACCGTCGGGCAGTATCGCAATGTCCTCGGGACCGACCTCGTCTTCTGGCAGCACGATCAGTTCCAGTTTGTCCAATTCGCTGTTTTCCGCGAAGTCGCCTGTAAAACCCGGCGCTTGGGGCGGGATCCAGGCCACCGGCTGAACCGGAACCGGCCAGAATATCAGATAGGCAAGGCCGATAATGATCAGGCCAAGTACGATGCGCATATGCGCTCCTCCCTTTGTTTTTACACTAACAATGCGAGGCGACACCCTGTAACGCAAGCTTGCCTGTCAGGTGACCTTGCGTTTATCTGCCCACATGACTGACCCACGTTATACCCCGCTTGCCCAATCCCTGCCTGCAACCGTGCCATTTGTCGGCCCCGAAACGCAGGAGCGCCAACGCGGCGCGCCGTTTGTGGCGCGTCTGGGTGCAAATGAGAGCGTGTTCGGTCCCTCCCCCCGCGCCATCGCGGCGATGGCGGATTCAGGCATCTGGATGTATGGCGACCCCGAAAACCACGATCTGCGCAACGCCTTGGCGGATCATCATGGGATCAGTCCCGAGAATATCGTGGTTGGTGAAGGGATTGATGGCCTGCTGGGCTATCTGGTGCGCCTGCTGGTCGGACCCGGTGACGCGGTGGTGACTTCGGACGGAGCCTACCCCACGTTCAATTACCACGTGGCAGGCTTTGGCGGCACGCTGCACAAGGTACCCTATCGCGATGATCGCGAAGACCCGAAGGCCCTGTTCGCCAAAGCGACTGAGTTCGACGCCAAGTTGGTCTATCTGGCCAACCCGGACAATCCGATGGGCAGTTGGCATACCGGTGCGGAGATCGTTGCGGCCATGGAATATCTGCCCGACGGCTGCCTGTTGGTGCTGGACGAGGCCTATGTGGAATGCGCGCCGGATGGCACTGCCGCCCCCGTGGACGCGAATGATCCCCGCGTGATCCGGATGCGAACCTTTTCGAAGGTTTACGGCATGGCAGGTGCGCGGGTTGGTTATGCAATCGGCGCGCCCGGCCTGATCTCAGCCTTCAACAAGGTGCGCAACCACTTCGGCATGAACCGGGCTGCGCAGGCCGGAGCGCTGGCGGCACTGCAGGATTCCGCGTGGCTGGAACACGTGCAAGCCAAGATCACCGAAGCGCGCGAACGGGTCGGTCAGATTGCGCGGGAGAACGGGCTGAAGCCCCTGCCCTCGGCCACAAATTTTGTTGCCATCGACTGTGGCCGGGATGGGGCGTTCGCCAAGGCCGTTTTGGACTCGTTGGTCGCGCAGGGCATTTTCGTGCGTATGCCTTTTGCTGCGCCTCAGAACAGATGCATCCGCGTCAGTTGCGGAGAGGCATCCGATCTGGATGCTTTTGCTGCTGCGTTGCCAAAGGCACTTGCAGAGGCGCAGGATTAGTCTTTCGACGCGAGCACCGCTGCAGCGGCCTCCAACGCGCCATTTCCGCGCGGGATGTCCAATGCGGCCATCGCTGTCTCCATGCCGCCCAACATGGCCATGACCATCTGGGCATTGATATAGCCCATGTGGCCCAGTCGGAAGCACCCGTCCCAGTCCTCCATCCCCAGCCCGATGCCCAGCGTCAGTCCAAGTTGGGATTCCGTGAACTCGCGCAAAGGAGTGCCACGCCCGTCGGTCAAACGTAATGCAGTGACGGCATGACTGCGGAGCGAACGATCGGCCACGTTTATCTGTAAGGCGCCACCTTCCGCCCAGGTTTCGCAGGCGGCCCAGATCGCGGTGGCCAGACGTTCGTGACGCGCCCAGACCTGTTCCATCCCTTCAGCGTGGATCATGTCCAACGCCGCGCGCAGGCCATAGAGGTGATGGGTCGGCGCGGTGCCATTGAAGTACTGATAGAACAACTCGGGGTTGGCCCGCGGTTGCCAGTCCCAGTATTGCGAGACACGGGGCATGGACGCTTGTTTGGCCTGCGCTTTGTCGTTGAAAAAGACGAAACCGGTCCCCGCAGGCGTCATCAGCCCCTTCTGACAGGCCGTGACCATGACATCGACGCCCCATGGGTCCATTTCAAACCGGTCGCAGCCCAGCGAGGCAATGCAATCCGCCATCAGCAATGCCGGATGGCCCAGATCGTCCAGCAATGCACGCAGTGCCGGGATGTCGTTTCGGATGGACGAGGACGTATCCACATGAACGGCCAGAACAGCCTTGATCCGGTGCGTTTCATCGGCGCGCAGGGTGTCAGCGATCTGATCGAAATCCCACGCTGACGACAATCCGAAATCGATCAGGTCGACCTTGGCACCGATTCCTTCGGCCATCTCGGCCCAACCATGGGTAAAACGCCCCGATGCCGGAGCCAAAACCGTTTCCCCCGGCGCAATGACGTTCGACAGAGCGGCTTCCCAGGTTCCGTGGCCGTTGGCGATGTAAATGGCGACATTGTGATCCGTGCGCGCCACGCGGCACAGATCGCGCGTCAGAGCAGGCATCATCTCGATCAGTTCGCCTTCGTAAATGTTTGGCGAAGGCCGGTGCATGGCCTGCAAAACCGCATCGGGCATGACCGAAGGACCGGGAATAGCGAGATACTCGCGCCCCTGCGCAAGAGAAATCGAGTTAGTCATGGGATCAACCTGTATGAATTGTCGCCCACCCTAGCGCAGCTTTGGGTGGCGTCAATCCATCAGCTTTGATGCCTCGTGCGCAAGTGTTTCGATCCCCGCCCAATTGCCCTCGACCACCATCTGCTTCGGCGCAACCCAGCTGCCACCGGCACAGACCACATTAGACAAGGACAGGTAGTCACGCGCGTTTGAGGGCGAAACACCACCCGTGGGACAGAACGTGATCTGCGGCAAAGGTGCCCCGATAGCCTTCAAAGCAGGCGCCCCGCCCGAGGCTTCAGCCGGGAAGAACTTCAGCATGTCATAACCCAGTTCCAGCAGACGCATCGCCTCGCTGGCCGTGGCCGCGCCGGGAAGCAGAGGCAAGTCCTCGGCCTCGCAGGCGGCGATCAAGGCGTCGGTTGCACCGGGAGAGACACCAAATTGCGCGCCCGCCTCTTTTGCCGCGCGGACATCCTCGGGGGTGACCAAAGTGCCAGCACCAACCACACCCCCGGGCACTTCGGCCATGGCGCGGATCGCATCCAAGGCCGCCGGTGTACGCAGGGTGACCTCCAGCGCGGGTAAGCCACCTGCGACCAGTGCTTCGGCAAGTGGACGCGCCTGCGCCGCATCATCGACGACCAGAACCGGTACTATGGGCGCAAGTTCGCAGATCTTGAGGGTGCGTTGGGTTTTAGGGGACATAATTACGCTCCGAAAATGCTGGCACCGGCATCGGCCGAGCCGACGGCGTTGCGGAATGCACCGAACAGGTCGCGCCCGACGCCGTGTTGATTGGCCGATAGGTCGGCTGTGACCGGTGCCCGATCCAGAACTCCGGGCGTCAGGATTTCCAGCTCACCCTTCACGGCATCGACCCGCAAGAGGTCTCCGTCCTGCAGACAAGCAATTGGTCCACCGTCCAGTGCCTCGGGACAAACGTGGATCGCCGCGGGCACCTTGCCCGACGCGCCGGACATACGACCATCGGTCACCAAAGCCACCTTTTGGCCGCGGCCCTGCAGGATCGACAGGATCGGGGTCAACGAGTGCAGCTCGGGCATCCCGTTTGCCTTGGGCCCCTGGAAGCGAACAACAACGATAACGTCATCGGTGAACTCTCCGGCCTTGAATGCGGCTTTGACCTCATCCTGATCGTGGAACACGCGAACCGGGGCTTCGACAACCTGGTGTTCAGGCGCAACAGCCGAGACTTTCATCACGGCGGTGCCGAGGTTGCCGGTCAGTCGCGACAGTCCGCCAGTGGGTTGGAACGGATCTTTGGCAGAGCGCACGATCTTTTCGTTCAGGCTGTGCCCTGCGCCGTCTTCCCACACCAGTTCGTCGTCGATCAGCTTGGGCTCTTTGGTGTAGTTGTGCAGGCCCTGCCCGGCGACGGTCAGCGTATCGGGGTGCAAAAGGCCATCTTCCAGCAGTGTTCCGATGCAGTAGCCAAGACCGCCCGCCGCGTGGAAATGGTTCACGTCGGCCAAACCGTTCGGGTACACCCGCGCAACCAGCGGGACCACTGCAGAGATGTCCGAAAAGTCTTGCCAATCCAGAGCGATACCACCTGCACGGGCCATTGCGATCAGGTGGATCAGCAGGTTCGTCGAACCACCCGTCGCCATCAGGCCAACGATCCCGTTTACAAACGCGCGCTCGTCCAGCACTTGATAGACCGGCGTATAGTTGTTGCCCAGTGCGCTCAGAGACAAGGCACGTCGAGCCCCTTCCTCGGTCAACGCGTCGCGCAAAGGGGTGTTCGGATTGACAAAACTCGAGCCCGGCAGGTGCAGGCCCATGAACTCCATCAACATCTGGTTCGTGTTGGCCGTGCCGTAGAAGGTACAGGTGCCGGGTCCGTGATACGCGGCCATCTCGGCGGCCATGAGTTCTTCGCGCCCAACTTCTCCGGCTGCGAACTTCTGGCGTACCTTGGCTTTCTCGTCATTTGGCAATCCGCTGGTCATGGGACCAGCGGGCAGGAAGACTGCCGGAAGATGTCCAAATGCCTGTGCCCCAATAACCAAGCCGGGAACGATCTTGTCGCAAACACCAAGAAAGACTGCAGCATCGTAAGTGTTGTGGCTGAGCGCAACACCCGTCGCCAGTGCGATCACATCGCGCGAGAACAAGGACAATTCCATGCCCGCCTCGCCCTGGGTGACACCGTCGCACATCGCCGGAACGCCACCCGCAACCTGCGCAGTACCGCCAGCTTCACGGATCGCATCGCGGATCAGGCCAGGATAGCGCTCAAAAGGCTGATGGGCCGACAGCATGTCGTTGTAGGCGGTCACAATACCAAGGTTTCCCGCCGTACCGGTCGCCATGGCCAGCTGATCCGCGCCCGCCCCTGCATAGGCATGGGCCTGACCACTGCAGGACAAATGCGCACGAGCCGGGCCTTTGGACCGGGCGTGTTCCATTCGTTCCAGATGGGGGCCGCGCAAGTCGGCGCTTCGCTCGATGATCCGTTTGGTGACGTCGGCAATAACAGACTGTACCACTTTAACCCCCAATCTGACGCCAGCGGCGCCCGTCACGATGCATCAGCATGAGCGCTTCTTCCGGCCCAGAACTGCCCTGATCGTACTTTGCCGGCCGATCGCCGCGATCTTCCCAACCCTGAATGATCGGATCAACCCAGGCCCATGCGGCCTCGGCCTCATCCCCACGCATGAACAGGGTCTGGTCTCCGCGAATGACGTCCATCACCAGCCGCTCATAAGCGTCCGGAGATTGCGACTCGTCGCCAAGAGCATCGGCAAAGCTCATGTCCAGGGCGACATCAGACAAGCGAAACCCACCCTGCCCCGGCTCTTTGATGGTCGTGCGCAGGGTGATACCTTCGTCCGGCTGCAGTCGGATCACCAGCACGTTGCCATGCAGTGGGCCAACATTGGGAAAGATCGTATGCGGCGGGTCGCGGAAAAAAACCGCGATCTCGGATTCTCGCGCCCTCAGACGTTTGCCTGTGCGCAGATAGAACGGCACCCCGGCCCAGCGCCAGTTGCCTAGATGAACCTTAAGCGCAATGTAGCTTTCGGTGCGGCTGGCGGGTTTTCCGACGTGGTCCAGATAACCGTCGCTGCCCTTGCCTGTCCGGTATTGCCCGCGGGCGATGTCCGACGGGGCGACGGGCTCCAATGCTTCGATAACCTTGACCTTTTCGTCACGCACCGCGTTCGGTGAGAATTTGGACGGCGGCTCCATCGCGGTCAGGCACAGAAGTTGCACAAGGTGGTTCTGCACCATATCCCGCATGGCACCCGACTGATCATAATAAGCCCCGCGCCCCTCGACCCCGACGGTTTCGGCCACCGTGATCTGCACATGGTCGACATGGGTTGAATTCCAAAGTGGTTCGAACAGGGAATTGGCAAAGCGCAGGGCCATCAGGTTCTGCACCGTCTCTTTGCCCAGATAGTGGTCGATCCGGTAAATCTGATGTTCCTCGAAACAGGCGCGCAACCCTTCGTTCAGAGCCTTGGCCGACGCCAGATCATGACCGAATGGTTTTTCGACCACGATACGGCTGTCTGGCGTGGCCAGACCGTTATCGCTGAGCCGTTGAGCGATACCCGAGAACAGGTTGGGACCAACGGAAAGGTAGAACGCACGCACCACATCAGGGCGCAGGGCCTTGGCCAAGTCTGCCCAGCCAGCGTCGCCCAATGCGTCGACCGATACGTATTCCACTCTGTTCAGAAACTGGTCCAGTACATCCTTTTTGAATGCGGGCGCGAACTCTTTCATCGAAGCGCGAATCTGGTCGCGAAACGCGTCACTGTCCATATCAGACCGCGCTGTACCGATGATCCGGGCTTCTTCCGGCATCTGGCCGACCTCAAACCGGTGGTAGAGCCCGGGCAAGATCTTGCGCTGTGCGAGATCGCCGGTCGCGCCGAATAACACCAGATCGAACGGGTGTACCGGAATTACGCGTGAAACCATCCATCGGCTCCTTCAAGTGTCGCTGGTATCACTCTAACACCGCAATTGCGATCCGCGTGATACAGGCATTGTTACCGCTAACATTTATGCACTGAATAGGGAAGCACGACTGGAAAATCAACCCAGATTCCGCAACCACTCCATAACCGCCGGTCGCACGGATTGTTCACCTCGATGACGGGCGTCAGCGATGATCTTGCGCAATGCCTGCAGGTCGGCGCGCAGCAGCACGCTTTTGACTGGTCCGATCGACGCTGGGCGCATCGACAGTGACCGGATGCCCATCGCGGCAAGACACAGCGCCTCAACCGGACGCCCCGCGTCTTCGCCACAGAAGCTGAGCGGCGTGTTCGAGATATTGCAGCGCTCGACAATCCGCTCGATGAAACTGAGGAAGCTGACATTCAGCGTGTCATACCGGCGGCGCACCAGTTCGTTTTCGCGGTCGGCAGCAAAGAAGAACTGCTTCAGGTCATTACCGCCGATTGAGACGAAATCGACTTCGTCAAAGAACTTCTGCGGAGCAAAGGCCAGCGAGGGAGTTTCAAGCATCGCGCCGACCTCAATTGACTCGGGCAGCACGTGGCCGAGGCGCTTTTCGCGTTCGATGGTTTTGTTGACTTCCCACTTGGCCTCGCGGAATTCGTCAGCCTGCGCAACGAATGGAAACATCAGCGTCAGTGGACGACCATTTGCAGCGCGCATCAGGGCCTGCAACTGCATCCGCATCACGCCGCGCTTGTCCAGTCCAACGCGAATCGCGCGCCAGCCCAAAGCGGGGTTCGGTTCTTCTACGTGCTTCATGTAGGGCAGCACTTTGTCCGACCCGATATCCAGCGTTCGGAACACCACGCGCTTTTCGCCAGCAGCGTCCATAACGCGCTGATATTGCGTCACAAGCTCGGATCGCTTGGGCATTTGGTTGCGGATTAGAAACTGCAATTCGGTCCGGAACAGGCCCACACCCTCGGCCCCGGAATTGCCCAGCGACGGCAGGTCGGCCATCAGTCCCGCGTTCATGACAAGGTTTATCCGCTCGCCATCACGCGTCACTGTCGGCGTATCGCGGATTGAGGCATAGCGTTCCTGCGCCTTGGCCTGCATGGCGATCTTGTCGCGGAAAGCAGTGACGACTGTGTCCTCGGGGCGCAAATGCACGATGCCCTGATCACCATCGACCAGAATTTGGTCACCGTTCAGCGCCTCGGTGGTAATGTGCCCGACATGAACCACCAGCGGGATCGCCAGTGCGCGGGCCACAATCGTAGCGTGACTGCCAACCGACCCTTCTTCGAGAACGATACCTTTCAGCGACCGCCCATATTCCAGCAAATCGCCGGGCCCAATGTTGCGCGCAATCAGGATCGGGTCGGGCGGAAGGTCAGCCCCGTTGGTGCCCCCCTGCCCGGTCAGGATACGCAGCAACCGGTTGCTGAGGTCGTCCAGGTCAGCCAGTCGTTCGCGCAAATAGGGGTCAGTCACCTGCCCCATGCGAGCGCGCGCCTGGGATTGTTCTTTCTCAACCGCAGCTTCGGCGCTGAGGCCCAGCGCGATATCTTCTTCCATCCGGCGCATCCAGCCTTTGGAATTGGCAAACATGCGATAGGCTTCCAGAACCTGGAGCTGTTCCTTGTCGCCACCCTGCGAGATCTCCAGCATCTTGTCGACGCCCACGCGCAGCTCGTCCACGGCCTCGGTCAGGCGTTCGCGTTCCCGGTGGGGGTCATCGGCAATCGGATTGGTGACAACCACCCGAGGTTCGTGCAGCCAAACATGCCCCTCGGCAGACCCTTCCTGGGCCGGACCGCCGCTGAACTGCACCGATTGCTGGTGCCGGGGCGACAGCGCGGCACCCTCGCCGACAAATGCGCCAAGCTCGGCCATTTCCGCCAAAACCATGGCAACCACTTCCAGCGCATAGACCTCGTCGGCGGAATACAAGCGTGCGTCGCGGGATTGGACAACCAGAACGCCCAATTTCTCGCCAAGACGCTGAACCGGCACCCCGATGAACGACGAGAACCGTTCTTCGCCGGTTTCCGGCATGTATCGGAATCCTTTGGTCGAAGGCGCATCCGCCGTGTTCACAACCTTGCCAGACTGGGCAACGCGGCCGACAAGGCCCTCACCCAACCGCATGCGGGTTTTGTGGACAGACTCGGGCGACAACCCTTCGGTCGCGCAAAGTTCCAGAGTATCAGCATCCCTGAACAGATAGATCGAACACACCTCGGCCCGAATGCTGTCTGCAATCAGATGGGTTATCCGGTCAAGACGTTCCTGACCGGCGGCTTCGCTCGCCATCTCTTCGCGCAGCCGCCCCAGCAGCTTACGGGATTCTGTTTCGGTGCCTTCCGCCATGGCCCAACCACTTTACGGTATCAGGCGCCCATTGGCCGAATTGCTCAGGCCGCCTTGTCCAATTCAAAGGCATCATGCAGTGCCTGAACAGCAAGTTCCATGTATTTCCGATCCACGAGGACGGAAATTTTGATCTCAGAGGTTGTAATGACCTTAATGTTGATCCCCTCATCCGAGAGAATCTTGAACATTTTGGCCGCCACACCGGATTGCGAGCGCATGCCGATGCCTACCACCGAGACCTTGCAGACATCTTCGTCGGCAACCAGCTCAGCGTAGTTCAACTCGCCTTTTTCCTTGATGGCCAGCAACGCCTTTTCGGCGCGCGCCACCTGATCGGTCGGGCAGGAAAAGGTCATGTCCGTGCGCCCCTCGTCCGAGATGTTCTGCACGATCATGTCCACATTCACGCCCTCTTCGCTGAGCGCGGTAAAGATGATCGAGGCAATGCCGGGGCGGTCTGCCACCGATACAACGGTCATCTTGGCCTCGTCACGGGAATAGGCCACACCGGCCACAACATTGGATTCCATGATATCCTCCTCGTCGACAACCAGCGTACCGGCCTCGTCGGATTGTTCTTCGAAACTAGAAAGCACGCGGAGCTTCACCTTATACCGCATCGCCAACTCGACCGAGCGGGTTTGCAGCACCTTGGCCCCTAACGAAGCCAGTTCGAGCATCTCTTCAAACGAGATGCGGTCAAGTTTGCGCGCCTTTTCGCAGATGCGCGGGTCAGTCGTATAGACGCCGTCCACGTCCGTGTAGATGTCGCAGCGCTCGGCACCAAATGCAGCAGCAAATGCTACGGCCGTCGTATCCGACCCGCCACGGCCCAGCGTAGTGATGCGGCCTTCGGGGCTGATGCCCTGGAAGCCAGCCACAACCGCCACCTTCATGCCTTCACCAAATTTCTGGTTCAGGTTCTCGGTGGGAATTTCCTCGATCCGGGCCTGGCTGTGCGCGCTGGTCGTCATCAACGGAACCTGCCAGCCCTGCCAGCTGCGCGCCGGGATATCCATCTCCTGCAGCGTCAGCGCCATCAGACCAGCGGTCACGTTCTCGCCCGACGAAACGACGGCGTCATATTCACGCGCGTCGTACAGCGGCGAGGTTTCGTCGACCCAACCCACAAGCTCGTTTGTTTTGCCGGACATGGCCGAAACGATGACGATCACGTCATACCCTTTGGCCACTTCGACGCCGATGCGTTTTGCCGCGCGGCGGATACGGTCGAGGTTGGCAACCGACGTGCCGCCGAATTTCATCACGAGTAGGGGCATGGGGGCAAGTGTCTCCGCGCCATGGTTTTCTGATCCCGAGCGTCTTATGCGAGGGGGACCGCGAGGGCAAGTGTTCATAACCAATCCGACTGCCGCACCTGACTGCTTTACAACCGTCACCGAGGGTGTCAGCCTGTAGCCCACACATATTCCTAGAGGTTTTCCATGTTCCGCGTTGCCGCAGCCCTTGTCCTGCTGTCCTCACCCGCCTTTGCACAGGTTTCCACACTGGCCGCAACAGACGGCAAGAATGCTTTGGGCACCGTGCCCTGCGCCACGGGCGGCGCGCCAATGAGCAGTTGTCATGCCGAGCTGCGCCACCACGACGACGGAACCACAACCCTGGCTGTGGGATTGGGCAGTGGCGAGGTGCGCAGCATCTATTTCACGGATGGCGTACCAAGTTCCAGCAGCTCACCCGCCCGGATCAGCCATGAAACACGGGGCGATCTGACTGTGATCTATATTGACCCCGATGAAGTCTACGAAATCCCCACGGCGGCGCTGAAACGTCAATAAGCGTGCGGCTGGCCGTCCCAGGTTTCGAAACATCCGGAATTGTCGAGCGACAGCGCCTCAAAGCGATCGACCAGCCCATCTGCGGCTTGGTCAACCGTGATCGGTGCTTCGGCACCTCCCATGTCCGTCTGGACCCAACCGGGGTGGTAAATGCCAACCGCGACGCCGTCCTCACGCAGATCTGTGGCCAGATTGCGCCCCAGATTAAGCGCTGCTGCCTTTGACGCGCGGTAGATATAGCTGCCTCCCGGCGCGCGTGTGTGCGACGCCATCTGCGACGACATAATCGCAACTTTCCCTCGTGCGGCCTTCAGATTGGGCAACAACGCCTGAACGGTTAGAAACACACCGGTCACATTGGTCGCAAAGCTCTTCGCCCACATGTCTGCCGGATAGCCGTCAATGCCGTGCCCCTTATCCAGATAAACCCCTGCGTTGCAGATCAGAAGGTCAACCGGACGCCCCGCGAGCCCTTCTGCCATAGCGGTCTGGTGCGCAGGGTCTGTCACATCCAGTACAACTTGCGCACTGGTGTTGCGGGCCGTTCCGGTAACGTCTTGACCCTGCGCGCGATAACGATCCGCCAGAGCTTGTCCAATTCCACGATTGGCACCAGTGATTACCACATGCATGAGTCAGTTCGTTTTCCGGGTCGGTAAAAAGGGTAACGGCGCAACTGGCACGCCATCTTCAATCAAGGCCTTTGCTTCATCAGGCTTGGCCTCGCCGTAAATCGCGCGCTCGGGCGCATCGCCCAGATGAATCTTGCGCGCCTCAGTGGCAAAGTCCTTGCCAACATAGTCGGAATTTTCTTCCACCTTGCGCCGCAGATCGGCCAGCACCTGTTCGATATCCGGCGACGGCGTCGCGACATCGATTGGCTTGTCCTGAGGCTCCGGTGCCTGCGCATTGCGCGCCGGACGGACCCGGGGGGTCATGATCGCCTTTTCAACGTGCACGTCACCGCACACAGCGCATGTCACCATGCCCGCGGATGCCAGCTTGTCGTAAGCGGCGGCCGATTGAAACCAACTGTCAAAAGTATGGCCGCGGCTGCATTTCAACGAATATTGAATCATGTTCCGTCCAAATTTCGGTAGTCAAATAGATACCGACAGACATGGCAAGATCAAGCCCTTCGCAAGGCAAGTCAGTGCAGAACTGGCCCCAGTTCGCGTAACAATCGTGAGAGTTCAGGAAAATTGACCCGAGAGGCCGCCTTTTTCGGCGAAACCCACTTTCTTTTGCGTTCGTCCCGTTCAGGGAAATCCGAAACGATTGACCGAACATATAGCGGAAAAACGTCCACCAAACACAAGACCGGTCCTTTACCGGGAAAATTCTTCAAATAGGTGAAGCGACCAAGCAAATCAGCTGAACATTTGCCCTTAACACCGGCTTCTTCCCAGGCTTCCTGCGTGGCGGTCTGGGACGGAGTCAAACCATCGATCAACCACCCCTTTGGTATGATCCAGCGGTGCGATTTACGCGTTGTGATAAGTAGCACTTCGGGTCGACCCTGTTTGATGCGATAGCACAAGGCAGCCGACTGATGCATCAATTGAAGATGTTTGCTTTTTCCCTGCAAGTGGATCGAAAGCCCTGCATCGACCACGCTGAACCGCCTTTCAAATTGATTCCGCACCTGTATACCAACCTATAATCTTGTATTTATTTAGCGGTTGGTAGGGATCTGGATACCATATAATGCGGTCTCCTCCAAGTCTCTGAAGGATCTAAAGTCGTGCCGCCAGTTTGCTCACCAGATCTTCATGAGGAACATCTGCATCAATCGCCAGTCGACGCAAACCAAAATGAACCCTGGCGACTTGCTGATAGTAACGGGTGTAGACGTAGTTCGTTCCGCCCCCGGCGATGGCGCCCAGAACCGGAACCGATTGCGCTGCCAGTTTCTGGCCAAGCACGACGGACAAGCGCGGAGCAACTGCCGCGATCAGCCGTTGCATTGCTGGGCCAGTCAATGTCAGGCGCACCGAAAAGAACCCCAGATCGGCCCCATCATCATAAGACAATGGGCCGGCGGCAGACAGAACCTGAACGCAGTCAAACTTCACGCCTTCCTCAGAAGGATCAAACCCTTCGCGGGAAGCCGCCCCCTGAATGGCGCGTAACAGCATGGCGGTGGTTGCAGGTAATTCCATCAGGGCCGTAGACACCCCACCAAGGCCGCCTGCGGCGCCCATCGCGGTCGCGACAGCGGTGTTGACCCACGGTTTCTGATCCGGCACTGCGCGCCGTGATCCCTCAGCCGCGTGCATCGCAAGCCACAATGCTTGCTCAGTCGCGCCCGTAAGGCCCTGCCGTACGGATGCTGGCAACTGCTCGAGCAAGGATTCCGCCGACCCGCCCAAACTGTTCAACAGTTTGACACCCGGCCCTCCGGCAGACCTGTAACACTTGGCCAACCGGTCCAACTCGGCCTCGGTGTCCAGTTTTTCAACAAGAACCACGTCCTGCATATACGCCCTCCTGCCGTTTAACATCGGGACTTACTGCGGCGGTTTCAATAGGTCAGCGCGACCAGCGGGTCACTGCGCCATATACATCCGACCAAACACCGGGGATCAGTTCCACGCCCAAAACCCGGTCCGGATTGGTCGGAGGCGGCATTTCAACGCCCATCAGGCGCGAGAACCCGAAACGGGCATAATAGGGCGCGTCACCGACCAGCATTACCCTTTGCCAGCCTCTGTCCCGACCAGCCTCCAACCCATGATGAATCAGAAAGCCGCCCAATCCTTCGCCCTGATGGGTCGGGTGCACGGCGACAGGCCCAAGAAGCAAGGCATCGTGTTCGCCCACATGCACAGGCCAAAACCGGATCGCACCGGCCAGAATGCCCTGCCCATCGCGCGCGACTAATGACAGACCGGACACGGGAGGAACATCGTCACGCAAACGATACGAGGACAGCGCCTCGCGCCCGGGCGCAAAGCACAGGTCATAAAGAGCTTCAACCTCCCACCAATCATCCGGCTCTTCCGGCCTGATCTCGAACTGCTGCACCCTGCCCTCTTTTCCTAGCTGGCAATCGCCCTAGCACTTCGGTACGCCTTGGGCAAACGCTTGGAGACCATATGTTCTATCGCCCCGAAGACGGCCACGGCCTGCCGCACAATCCATTCAATGCCATTATCACGCCGCGGCCGATCGGTTGGATCTCGACCCGTGATGCAGGTGGGATCAACAATCTGGCACCTTATTCGTTCTTCAACGGCGTTGCATACACGCCGCCGCAGGTCATGTTCGCCTCGACCGGGACCAAACACGATCAGGACGGCGCAAAAGACAGCCTTGCCAATATCAAGGCGACCGGGGTGTTCTGCGTCAACGTCGTGGCCCACGCACACAGGGATGCGATGAACGCAAGCTCTGCCGGCCTGCCAAAATACGTTGATGAGTTCGGACATGCCGGGCTGACGCCGGTAGAGTGCGAAACCATCGCCTGCGCCCGGATCGAGGATGCACCGGCGGCACTTGAGTGCAAGCTTACGCAGATCGTTACCCTTCCGGGCGAGGCCAATCGGGTTGTATTTGGCGAGGTCACGGGCGTGCACCTGCGCGACGATTGCCTCAAGGACGGCATGTTTGACGTCACAACATTCCAACCGCTGGCGCGGCTTGGGTACCGGGATTACTCGGTGGTAACGGAATTGTTCAGCCTTTCCAGACCGGATGATTGATGCCCCTACCTGACCCATCTCGCAGATACCCGATCACGCTTCCCGACGGTGCCGAGCATCGTGGCACAGTGTTTCTGTCGCAAGCCATCGATCATCCAAGATTTGAGGCCGGCGCGTTTAGCTATGCTTCGGATTTTGATGCGCCAGAGGATTGGGCCACGCGCCTGGCTCCCTATTTATTCCCTTTCTCATGGGAAAAGCTGGTACTGGGTAAATTCTGCCAGATCGCCCATGGCGTTCGGTTCATTACATCCTCAGCCAATCATGCGATGGATGGGCTGACCAGTTTTCCGTTTCCGGTGTTCAACCCCGAGCGGATGACGGGATACCAGCCGGATACGCGTGACACGCTTATTGGGCACGATGTCTGGATCGGCTATGGCGCAATGATCCTGCCCGGTGCGCAGATCGGATCAGGAGCGATCATTGGCGCCGGATCCGTCGTTCGCGGCGAAGTGCCGCCCTATGCGATCGTCACCGGAAACCCGGCCGAAGTAAGACGCCTTCGATTCGATAAAAACACAATCGACCGGCTTCTGGCGTTGAGTTGGTGGGATTGGCCCGCCGAGTTGATTGCCGATGCCGAAGGGACACTAGTGTCTGGAAACATCGAGGAATTGGAGCGGATTTCTCCAAAGTAAAAGGCGGCCAAATCGGCCGCCTTTTTTTCAATGTCCGCCCAGAATGCCGGTGCGAACCGAGTAATCCACCGCAATTTCGTAATCCGGGTCATCGTCGCTGTCGACCATCAGGTGACCGGCCTTGTTCAGCAGCCTGTGGCAATCGCGGCTGAGGTGACGCAGCATGACACGTTTGCCTGCAGCTTCGTACTTGGCAGCGATGTTTTCAATCGCCTGCAACGCCGATTGGTCCACGACGCGGCTTTCAGCAAAGTCCACAATCACGGTTTCGGGGTCGTTCGCCACGTCGAACAGCTCGACAAAGCCGTCAGACGAGCCAAAGAACAGCGGCCCCTGAATCTCATAGACTTTTGCGCCCTCTTCCGTGGTCGATTCCCGCGTGACCGCATGGATGCGCTTGGCGTTGTTCCAGGCATAGGCCAACGCTGAAACGATCACGCCGACGACCACAGCAACCGCAAGGTCTTCCATGACGGTCACGACGGTCACCAGCACGATGACGAAAGCGTCCATCAAAGGCACTTTGCGCATGATCTTGAACGAATTCCACGCGAAGGTTCCGATCACCACCATGAACATCACACCGACCAGAGCGGCCAGCGGGATTTGCTCAATCAGAGGCGAAGCGAACATAATGAATACCAGCAGGAACAGCGCCGCCGCAATCCCGGCGATGCGTGTACGACCGCCGGACTTTACGTTGATCATCGACTGACCGATCATCGCACAACCGCCCATGCCGCCGAAGAACCCGGTGGCCACGTTGGAGACACCCTGCGCGATGCACTCCTGCGATGCTCCGCCCCGCTTGCCGGTGATCTCTCCGACGAGGTTCAGGGTCAGCAGGGATTCAATCAGGCCGATTGCCGCCAGAATGACGGCGTAAGGCAGGATGATCTCAAGGGTATCAAAGTTCAGCGGCACCATCGGGATGTGGAACGCAGGCAGGCCACCCTCAATCGAAGCCAGATCGCCAACGCGTGGCACATCCAGGCCAAAACCGATCACCAGCGCGGCCACAACTACAATCCCAGCCAAAGGAGCAGGCACAACGCGCGTGATGCGCGGCATGATCCAGATCACCGCCATGGTCAGCGCCACGAGACCCAGCATGGTATAAAGCTGCAAACCCGAGAGCCATTCGCCGCCGCCCACGCCGTGGCCGGTGTTCTCCATGCTGCCCGGAACCTTGAACTGCCCCATCTGCGCCAGGAAGATCACGATGGCCAGACCATTCACAAAGCCCAACATCACCGGATGCGGCACCAATCGAATGAACCGGCCCCAGTGCATGGCCCCCGCAATGACCTGCAGGATACCCATCAGAACAACAGTCGCGAACAGGTATTCAACCCCGTGTTCGGCCACCAGAGCCACCATGACAACGGCCAAAGCGCCGGTTGCACCCGAAATCATGCCCGGACGTCCACCGATCAACGCGGTAATCAGGCCCACCATGAAGGCGGCGTAAAGGCCGACCAGCGGATGAACCCCGGCAACAAAGGCAAAAGCCACAGCTTCCGGCACCAGAGCCAGAGCAACCGTCAGGCCGGACAGCAGTTCAATCCTCAGGCGCGAAAAGGTCAGCCCCTCGTCCGGAACCCAGCGAAGATCGGGTTTGGCTATACGATTGGCAAAGCTTGCCAGCATGGCTCGGGGCATGGGACGTCCTGTGGATTTGTGTGTTCGCGCGAAAGGGGCCTTTTACCTGTCATGACCGCCATGAGGTACTGCACCCATCGGGACCCTGATATGCGTTAAGCGCATAGCTCAAGAACCTACTACACAAACCCTTGAAGCCACTTGCCAAACCCACAACCGCCACGCAGAAATTCCGGGACAGTTTTTTTTCACGTGGAGAGCAGCCATGACCAAGACCAGAATCGCCATCATCGGCGGATCGGGCATTTACGACATCGACGGGTTGAAAAATGCGGAATGGGTCACGGTTGAAACGCCTTGGGGCGAGCCCTCGGACCAAATCCTGACCGGGTCACTCAACGGCGTGGACATGGCCTTTCTGCCGCGCCATGGCCGTGGTCACGTACATTCCCCAACCGAGGTTCCCTATCGGGCCAACATCGACGCACTGAAACGGCTGGGTGTGACGGACGTGATCTCAGTTTCGGCCTGCGGGTCGTTCCGCGAGCATATGGCACCGGGGGATTTCGTGATCGTCGATCAATTCATCGACCGGACATTCGCGCGGGATAAAAGCTTTTTCGGCACGGGCTGCGTAGCCCATGTGAGCGTGGCCCATCCAACATGCCCGCGCCTGTCTGACGCCTGCGAAACCGCTGGCAAAGCCGCCGGTATCAGCGTCCATCGCGGCGGCACCTATCTGGCGATGGAAGGTCCCCTGTTCTCGACCCTGGCGGAATCCAGGATGTATCGCGAGCAATGGGGCTGCGACGTGATCGGGATGACCAATATGCCCGAAGCCAAACTCGCGCGCGAGGCCGAGCTGTGTTACGCCTCAATCGCCATGGTCACCGATTATGACAGTTGGCACCCGGATCACGGCGAGGTGGACGTGACCTCAATCATCGCCACCCTGACAGGAAATGCTGAAAAAGGCCGCGCGCTGGTCAAAGGCCTGCCCGATCTGTTGGGAGCCGAGCGCGAGCCCTGCCCTCATGGATGCGACCGTGCGCTGGAATTCGCCATTTTGACCGCGCCGGAAAAACGCGACCCAGCCTTGGTGGCCAAACTGGATGCGGTTGCCGGTCGGGTTCTCTGAACAACGCCCTCAGTTCGCTGGCAAGGACTGTTGAACCTGATCCCACAACCCATGCGACCAGAGGTCGTTGTGGTTGCCATCCGGGATAACGTGGATTTCAGCGGTATCCCCCGCCATAGCTGCCAGTGCCTCACCATGATGCAGCGGGACCGTCTCGTCTTCGGTCCCATGGAATATCAGGGTCGGCACCGTTATGTCGTCGATCAGGTTACGCGTCGCGAACTGATCCCGCATCAGGGCATGCACGGGTAACCAAGGGTACCTCTCTGCCGCGACGTCCACGGTTGCTGTGAAGGGGGCCTCCAGAACCAATAGCTCTGCATTTGGCCGCTGCTCTGCAACGGCAGCGGCCACGGCGGTTCCAAGGCTTTGGCCGTGCAGAACAATGTCCGCGCCTTTCCCATCCAGTTGATCGTAAATCTGGATGCCATCGGAAATCAGCGCCACCTCGGATGGCTCGCCCTCACTGCCCGGATATCCACGATAGCTTGGGGCCAACAGGCCGAAACCGCTGTTGAGGATCTCTCTTAACCGGTCTGCGCGATCGCCCAGATTGCCGGTTTGGCCATGAAAAAACAGAACCGTCGGAGCACCCTCAGATGCCGGGGGCGCCGACCACGCAGTCAATTCCGTACCATCCGCCATCGTCAGGGAAACAGCATCAACATCCGCCAGACCAACCGTGTTCGGCGCTGGCAATTCGCCGGCGGGTTTGAACAGCAGGGATTGCTGATTGACGTACATATACCCAACGATGCCGGCATAGATCACCGCCAACACCGGGACCAAGAGGATCAGAATGCCTTTTACCCGTGCGGTTCTCGACCGGGCGGCTTCAGGAGCCGCATCCGAGTTTGCATGATGTGTCTGAACCATCGGCCCCTCCGATTGCTGCGTTGCGCCACAAGGTTGGTGGCGGCAAGACCTGATTCAAGCCGCGTGGACCAGACTTAATCCAATCTTTATACATGTTGCCACCTTGCATGGCCTGAGTTCTTTTTGCCTGAACATCTTGAAATTACATGTGAACCCTTCCGATTTGTTTCCGCAACCACTGGTGACACTGAGGGAGCGCATGAAACGTCTCGAGGCATTGGACGCAGCCCGGTTTTTGGCCTTTTGCGGAATGGTCCTGGTGAATTTTCGCATCGCGGCGCAGGTTGCACCGGGTAACGACTGGGCTTCGGTCCTGATCGACTCGCTCGAGGGGCGCGCGGCTGCGTTATTTGTCATTCTGGCCGGCATCGGAATTGGGTTGTCGGATGTTTCTGCGTCGGTGCTGCTGCGACGCGCGGCATTTCTGTTCGTGTTGGGCCTGATCAACATGACCGTTTTTGACGCCGACATCCTGCATTTCTACGCGGTTTACTTCGTGGTCGGTGCGGTTTTCCTAACGGCCCCTGCGGGCGCATTGTGGCTTGCGTCTCTGGGGGTGATAGCACTGGCATTCGTCGCCGCCATGCTCTTTAACTACGACCAGGGCTGGGATTGGGACACGCTGACATACACCGATTTGTGGAGCCTGCCCGGCTTTTTACGTAATCTGTTCTTCAACGGCTGGCATCCGGTCTTTCCCTGGGCCGCGTTCTTATTGATCGGTATGGCCCTGGGACGATCAGATTTGCATACGATCTGTGTTCAGCATCGGCTGATCATGTGGGGGTTCGGAGCCGCTGTGCTGGCGCTGTTCCCGCAAATGCTGATCTCTGACCCGGAATTGTCGTTGTACTTGGGCACCGAGGCCATTCCACCGGGACCTTTTTACATAGTTGCAGGGACCGGCTCGGCTTGCGTGGTGATCGGGCTGTTACTGAAGCTCTGGCCAAAGATCGAAAAGCTGCGCGTTGGTCCAATGCTGACCGCGCCCGGTCGGCAGAGCCTGACACTGTATGTGGCACATATCCTGATCGGCATGGGCATACTGGAAGAAGCCGGACTGCTGGACGGGTCACTCAGTGCGCCGCAAACATTGGCGTATGCGCTCGCATTCTGCACTGTGTCCTCCGCTTACGCCCTTCTATGGTCCAGAAAATTCAAGCGCGGCCCACTTGAGGCATTGATGCGAAAGGTAACGCAGCCACGCAGGGCTTGACCTCGTCCCCAAGTCGGGGCTTGGTACTTGGAATACAATCACAGGATTTCCCATGTCTCCTGACCTTTGGCTTGCCTTCGTGGCCGCGTCGACCGCTTTGCTGCTGATCCCCGGCCCAACTGTTCTGCTGGTGCTCAGCTATGCGCTGTCCAAAGGGCGCAGCGTTGCTGTTGCTTCCGCAACCGGGGTTGCCGTTGGCGATCTGGTCGCCATGACAGCCTCGCTTTTGGGGCTGGGCGCACTGGTTCTGGCCTCGGCCACGCTGTTTTCCGTGCTGAAATGGGTGGGGGCCGCTTATCTGGTTTGGCTGGGGATCAAACTGCTGCGCAGCGCACCTTCGGATGGAATGGAGGAAATGGATACCGAGCGTGATGTCACTGCCCAAAGTGTATTCGGACATGCGGCTGCCGTAACGGCTTTGAACCCGAAATCCATTGCATTCTTCATCGCTTTCGTGCCGCAGTTCATACGCCCGGCCGACCCGCTGGGCCCGCAGTTTACAATCCTGATTGCAACCTTTGTAGGCCTGGCATGGCTGAATGCTCTGGCCTATGCCCTGCTCGCGGATCGCCTGCGCCGGGTTATTGGTCGAACAGGTGTCATTACCGCCATGACTCGCTTCGGAGGGTTGACCCTCGTCGGAATGGGTGTGGCCACAGCTGTTCTGCGCCGCCCGGCCTGAGGGATTAATCCTCAGCGTGTTCTTTCATAAAACCGCGAATGAACAGCCGGATTTCCCGCGCGGCCGATGTGTCCAGTTCCTTGCACAACTCGACAAAAGCGTCGCGTTCATCTTTATCCAGACGCAAGACTAACTGGCTGTTTTTCTTGGTAGAACCTTTACCGTCTTTCTTTGCCACGCGCCCTGTCCCCATCCAGACCTTGATTCCATTAGCGATGCATTGTATATACATAGCATAGAGGTTGTAGTTATCGAGCAACTAACAATAAAAAAGGATTATGGCAATGAACCTTCATGCTGCTCAGGCATTTCTTTTGCGAGACCAGCGCAATTGGCGCAAACCGCACCTGTCGTGGTTGCCCGCCACGCTGTACCGCTATTACGGGCTGCCGAAAGCCGTTCCAAAGCGTCGCAAGTAAAGCGGCACCAATCTTTCCTTGCATGACTGACCCCGATGGGCCAAACACCCCAGCGTGTTTTGACGCCAGAGGGGTTGGCCATGTCCAGGAACAAATCGGTCAAGGATTACATTCGGACCATCGTCGATTTCCCACATGAAGGGATCATGTTTCGGGATGTCACCACCCTGTTCGCCGACCCGCGCGGGTTTCGCATGGCGATCGATCAGATGCTCCACCCCTACGCCGGTGAACGCATTGACAAGGTCGTAGGCCTTGAGGCGAGGGGCTTCATCCTTGGCGGTGCCATCGCCCACCAATTAAGTGTCGGGTTCGTGCCAATCCGGAAAAAGGGCAAGCTGCCCGGCACCACGATCAGTCAGGATTACAAACTGGAATACGGCGAAGCCATCGTCGAAATCCATGATGACGCGATCCAGCCGGGCGAGAAAATCCTCGTTGTCGACGATCTGCTGGCCACGGGTGGCACGGCTGCCGCAGGAATCAAGCTGATCGAACGGCTTGGGGGCGAGATCGTTTCATGCTCGTTCATCATCGACCTGCCCGAGCTGGGCGGACGGAAGGTGCTTGAGGACATGGGCATGGATGTCCAAGTCCTGTGCGAGTTCGAAGGTCTCTGAGCGCCCGCGCGTTCACATATTTTTGAGTGGAAATCTGAAATCGCGCTGGCTTAGCGCGGTTTTTTGTTTGGTCAACTCTCATACATCGCCACATTCAGTGATCTTGTTGAGATGGCTACCCGTATTCCCGTTGATGCCACAAAGGGCATTCCAACTAGGGATTTTACATACCATGTTTCGCAAACTCGCATTTGCCGGTGTCGCAAGCTTTTTCGTCGGAACGGCCGCTTTTGCTGACGGCCACTCCAAGGACATCGTCGACACCGCTGTCGGCGCTGGCAGCTTTGAAACGCTTGTCGCAGCCGTTCAGGCCGCAGAATTGGTCGATACGCTGAAGGGTGAAGGTCCGTTCACCGTTTTCGCTCCCACAGATGAGGCTTTCGCCACCCTGCCCGAGGGCACGGTTGAAACGCTGCTGAAGCCAGAAAACAAGGATCAACTCGTTGCGATCCTGACTTACCACGTGGTCCCCGGAAAAGTGATGTCTGGCGATCTGTCAGATGACATGACCGCTGCGACAGTACAGGGCGGAGAGATCACGGTGGATCTGGATAATGGCGTGATGATCAACGACGCGAACGTTGTTCAGGTCGATATTGAGACTTCAAACGGAGTCATCCACGTGATCGACAAAGTCATTCTGCCTGCTTCTTGATTTTTGTGCGTGGCCCAGTGATCTGGGCCGCGCTTACCCCTTCAGCACGGCTCCGGGGTTCATGATGCCCTTGGGATCAAGAGCGGTCTTGATTGCCCTCATCGCATTCAGCTTTACCGGATCGCCGTAACGTTCCAGATCATCCGTTTTAAGGCGGCCTATACCGTGTTCCGCGCTGACGGACCCGCCGAACGATTGGACAAGATCATGGACCGCGCGTTTCACACCATGGCGCTGCGCGTCATAGTCGGACCTGTCATGGCCCTTTGGCGGGAATACGTTGTAATGAAGGTTTCCGTCGCCCAAATGCCCAAAACAGTTGATGCGGAAAGTTCCCAGCGCATTCACCACCTCAAAGCCGCGTTGAATGAACTCAGGAATGCGCGAGATCGGGATCGAGATATCGTGACTGGAAACAGACCCGATCAATCGGTTTGCCTCGGGAATTCGCTCACGCACGGCCCATAATTCATCTCGCTGCGCCTCGCTTTGAGCGACAACTGCATCGTTGACAAGGCCGTGCGCTTCGGCCGCCTCGAACAGCGCCATCAGTGCTTCGGCCGGTGACATGCCACCTGACAGCCCCAACTCAATCAATACCGACCACTCGGGCTGTTCAGCAAAGGGTTGCCGCACGTCGGGCAAAAGCTCGGACAGGAACCGCAACCCCTGCTTGTGGATCAATTCAAAGGTGCTGACCCCTTCACCCACCTGATCGCGGGCCAGAGCAAGCAGGTCGATTGCGGCCTCTGGCGAAGCAACCTGAAACATCGCCGTGCCAACCTCAGCCGGGCGCGGAAACAGTTTCAATGAGGCGGCCGTGATGATCCCCAACGTACCTTCAGCTCCGATCAGAAGGTTGCGCAGATCGTACCCAGTGTTGTCTTTGCGCAGCCGGCTGAGACCATGCCAGACGTCACCATTTGGCAGAACCGCCTCAAGGCCCAGACACAAGTCCCGCGCATTGCCGTAGCGCAGCACGTTAACCCCGCCTGCGTTAGTCGAAAGGTTTCCGCCGATCCGGCAGGATCCCTGCGCGGCCAGCGCCAACGGAAACAGGCGGTCGACCTCTTCGGCCGCGGCTTGAACATCGGCCAGAATGGTGCCAGCTTCGGCAATCAGAATGTTTTCACTCGGATACACCGCACGAATGTTCGACATCCGCTCCAGCGAAATTAGCAACGGCGCGGGGCCGTCGGTCATGACCTGCCCACCCACCAGCCCGGTGCCGCCGCCATAAGGCACTACCGGCACCGCCGCATCCGAAGCCATCCGTACAAGGGCGGCAACCTCTTCAACAGTCCGTGGCATCGCCAATACGCCCACGTGCCCGGCAAACCTGCGGCGCGGTTCTTCAAGATACCGATCCTCCACGGGACGCAAAACGTCGCCCCCCAAAGCGGCGCGGATCGATCGGGCAAAACTGTCATCGGCAGGGTTCAGTCTCATACCCTTTCCTTGCCCAAGGCGCAGCCCGCGGGCAAGCCTTATTCCAATTCGGTGAGGTATTGCGGCTCCAGAACGACAACGGTCGGACGATCGGGCAGCGTGCGCAGGGACACGGTGATTTCTGATACGCCTTTACGCTCGACGGGGAAGTCGTTGCGGATATCGACCAGGAACCTATCCAATGAGAAGCCCGAGAACCAGTGCATCGGAATGATGATCGAGCTCTTCAGCCGCTTCAGCACCGTGATCATGTCAGGCAATGGCATCGTCGTGCCGCCATCGACGGCAGCCATGACTACATCCAAACGCCCCAGCGCTGCAAATTGTTCGTCCGTTGGCACGTGGTGCAGATGGCCCAGATGCCCGATGCACAGCCCTTCGACTTCAAAAACAAAGATCGAGTTGCCGCGCTCTTCGACCCCGCCGTAGGCCGAGCGTATGTCGGTCGAAACATTGCGTACCAGCATTTCACCAAGATCAAGGTAGTGTTCGATCCCCTGACCAAACTCGCCCCACCCCGGCAACACATTTGGGATTGCCGGATCCGGGTGGGCTGTCCAATGGGTGCTGTGGGCATGGTTCATCGTCACCACGTCGGGGATCAGATCCGCACTGCCGATAAAACCGGTGAAGTCTGTCACCGCATTCAGCCCGCCTTGGGTCTGAATCAGGAAGGACGCGTGGGCAATATAGCTGATCCTGACCGAGAACTCGGGCACCGGGTCCTGCCAGGCGGCTTTGTAAAGGTACTCGATCCCCGGTGCAGCGTCGGCGATGGCAATGCAATGGCTTGGCCGCCGCTCCTGCGCTGCAGCCCCGCCCGAGATCACCATCAATGCCACAACAACCCAGCGCATGGGGGAAGTGTAGCGCAGAACGCTCTTAAGTCATGCCCTTAGTTCATCTGGCCAAAAATACCTCGGGGGTTTGGGGGCAGAGCCCCCATTATCCCGCGTCCGTCTTCCCGCGCCGATCCGACCGCAAGCTGGCATACAGCACATGCGTCCGCCAGCGCCCGTTGATCTGCAGATACGATTGTGCCACGCCCTCGTACTTGAAGCCCGAGCTTTCCAGCAATCCACGCGAGGGCTTGTTCTCAGGTAAGCACGCGGCCTCGATCCGGCTGAGGTCTAAGCGGGTGAAAGCGTGATGAACGACGGCGCCAATGGCCTCGCGCATATAACCCTGCCGCGCAAATGACTGACCGGTCCAATATCCCAATGTCCCGGCCTGCGCCGGGCCACGTCGGACGTTGTCCAGAGTGATAGCCCCCATCAGCACATCATCAGAGCGGCGGAACAGAAACAATGGGATCGCAGTACCACCCGCGACAGAGCGTTGCGCCCAATAGACCCGGTTCGTAAAGGATTTTCGGCTGAGGTGGTCCTTGGCCCAGATCGGTTCCCACGGCGTCAGATACTCCTTGGATGCCCGCCGCAGAGCCGCCCAGTCATTAAAGTCGGAATGCACGGGCGGGCGCAGACTCAGGCGCTCGGTTTCGAGTTTCAGCTTGCGTCTGCCCAACAGCATCACGCCGCGCGCCTCTCCTGCAGTTCAGCCAACGTGGGCGCGGCGGACACCGGGCCGTAAAGCGCCAAGGCTGCCGGAGCCTGAACTGCCATCTTTTCCGCAAACGCACGAACATCCCCGGTGCTGACAGCGTCGATCTTGGCCACCGTATCCTCAAGCGACGGAACCCGGCCCCAAATCTGCACCAGCCGCGCCAGACGTTCCGCCCGGTTCGAGGGGCTTTCCAGGCCCATCAGCATTCCGGCTTTCATCTGTGCGCGGGCGCGGGCAACCTCTTCGGCGCTCATGTCTTCGGCGGCGCGCTTCATCTCATCGATGGTGATGGTGGCTAGTTCGGCAACCTGATCCGCCGAGGTGCCAGCGTAAATCGTCGTTGTGCCGGTATCGGCATACGCCCCGGTCTGCGCAAAGATCGTGTAGCAAAGGCCACGCGTCTCACGCACCTCCTGAAACAGGCGCGAGGACATGCCGCCACCCAGCGCGGTGGAGTAAATCTGGGCGGTGTAAATCTCATCGTCGCGATAGCCGGGGCTTTCCAGCGCCAGCGCGAAATGGGCCTGCTCCAGATCTTTCTCCTGCCGTGCTTCACCACCGGTAAAACGCGCAGGTTCGGCGATCAGACCTTTGCGAGGTTGAAGATGGCCAAACATCTCTTCGGCCATTTTCATGAGCGCGTCGTGATCCACAGCACCAGCGGCCGACAGGATCATCTGTTCCGGGCCGTAATGTTCGGACACGAAACCCGAAAGGTCCTCACGCGAGAACGCACTTACCCGCTCGGTCGGGCCCAAAATGGTCCGGCCCAGAGGCTGGTCGTGATAGCTCTGCTCCTGCAGCCAGTCAAAGATCACGTCGTCGGGCGTGTCATACGCCTGACCGATCTCCTGCAGGATCACACCCCGCTCAACCTCGATCTCTCGCGGGTCGAAAACCGGGTTCAAAACGATGTCGCCGATCACGTCCATCGCCAGCGCCACGTCGTCTTTCAGGACGCGCGCATAATAGGCCGTCACTTCGCGCGAGGTGTAGGCGTTGATGTATCCGCCCACATCCTCGATTGCCTCGGCGATCTGCAGCGCAGACCGGCGCTCAGTTCCCTTGAACGCCATATGCTCAAGGAAATGCGCAATACCGTTCTGCTCAATCCGCTCATGCCGCCCGCCGGCGGTTACCCAGATGCCGATGGCCGCAGATTGCAGCCCCGGCATTTGTTCACTGACGATACGAAATCCGTTCTTCAGTTGGTCTTGTCTGACAGTCACTCAGCAATATGCCTTTTGATATGATCCTCGAGGGCACCCAGATCATTTGCAATGCGGGTCACCCGTTCCGGACGTTCATACAGATCAGACATGCGGGATGGAAGAGGCGGATGCACATCGCTCGCCTTCTCGACCGCAGCCGGGAATTTCGCCGGATGTGCGGTGGCCAGCGTGATCATCGGGACGTCAGCGGCGCGATGCTCTTCCGCGACCTTGATGCCAACCGCCGTGTGTGGGCAGACCAGTTCGACGCTATGGTCCAGCGTGTGCTTGATCGTTTCCAGCGTTTCGTCTTCGGATACCCGGCCCGAGTCAAAGCTTTCGCGCAACGCTTCCATCGCGCCTTGGCTGACGTTGAAACCACCATTCTTGAGCTCGTCCATCAGCTGCGCAATTGCGTCACCGTCCTCGCCATACGCGTAGTACAGCGCGCGCTCAAAGTTCGAGCTGACCTGAATGTCCATCGACGGGCTGATTGAGGGGATCGTGTCGCCCTTGAAATACCCCTCGCCCGACAAACAACGGTGCAGGATGTCGTTCTGGTTGGTGGCGACAACCAGACGGTCAATCGGCAGGCCCATGCGTTTTGCCAGATAGCCCGCGAAGATATCACCGAAATTCCCAGTCGGTACTGTGAAGCTGACCTTGCGATGCGGCGCGCCAAGGCTGACGGCGGCCGAGAAGTAATACACGATCTGCGCCAGAACGCGGGCAAAGTTGATCGAGTTCACCCCTGCCAGTTTCACGCCGTCGCGGAAGTCGAAGTCGTTGAACATATCTTTGAGGGCGGCTTGGCAATCGTCGAAATCGCCATCCACGGCCAAAGCGTGCACGTTGCTGTCGGCAGGCGTGGTCATCTGTCGGCGCTGCACCTCCGACACTCGACCATGGGGAAACAGGATGAAGACATCGACGGCATCCAGACCCCGGAATGCCTCGATGGCGGCCGAGCCCGTATCGCCACTGGTCGCGCCCACGATGGTTACCCGGTCGCCGCGACGCTTGAGAGCCACCTGGAAGAGCTGGCCGATCAACTGCATGGCAAAGTCTTTGAAGGCCAGGGTCGGGCCGTGGAACAGTTCCAGCAGGAAGTGGTTCTCGTTCAATTGCTTCAGAGGCGCGCGGGCATCATGGCCAAAGCCCTCATAAGCGCGGGCGATAATCTCCTTGAACTCAGCCTCACCAAAGGACCCGCTGACATAGGGCCACATCACCCGGAACGCGATTTCCTCATAAGGCAGCCCAGCCAACGCCGCGATTTCATCCTGCGACATCACCGGGATTTCTGCGGGCAGATACAGGCCTCCATCGCGGGCCAGCCCGGTCAGCATCGCCTCTTCAAAAGTCAGTTCGGGCGCCTGCCCGCGGGTCGAGATGTATTTCATGGCTCGTCACTCTCAGAAGGGGCGCGATTGCGCCACAGGAAGTATCCGGTCATTGCCGCCCAGACCAGGGCCAGGCCAAACCAGGTGATTGCATATTGCAGGTGGTCGTTCGGGATGCCTGCTGTATCGACAGGCAAGGGCGTTATTCCGGGATCGGTTTGCGACCGCGCGATCAGCAGGATCGGCTCGGCCCCCAGAGCTGCTGCCAGATTGGGCACGTCGCGGGCAAACCAGATGTTATCATCAATGTCCGGCTCGGGTGTGTAGCTGTCGATCTCGTCCGGCCAGTGCAGGTTTCCGGTGACCTCCATAGGACCGTTCAGCCTGCTGCCCTGCTTTGCAGTCACCGGGACAAACCCGCGATCCACCAAAATCGTGCGGTCTTCGGTACTGAAAGACTGGATGATACGATACCCGGCCCCGACCTGCTTCACCGAGACCAGGACGTGGATCTCACCCGGCTCCATCTCACCCGCTATGGTAACAGGTAGATACTTATCGACGTCGGGTGAGGCGTGATCCGGCAGATCAATTGGATCCGCAGATATCCGGCTGCCGATTTCGGCCAGAACGCTCTGTTTCCAAGCCAGTCGCTGAACCTGCCAAATACCCAGCGAGACAAGGATCGCCAGACCGGCAATACCAAAAATCAGCAGGAAAAGAATGCGGCGCATGTCAGGACCAGGTTAGATTGCTCGAAGGCTCTGTAAGAGCCGGCGTCTTGTTAAGGGCTGCACCCGCAAAAAGGCAACCACGCAATTGTATCGGGCGCAATATTGCGCCCGGAATAGAGAAAAAGCCGCCCCAAAGGGCGGCTTTTCCAATTGGATCACCTGTCCGTCATCACATCAGCGGCGCTTGACCCCAGATGTAAACGGCGAAGAACAGGAACAGCCAGACAACGTCAACAAAGTGCCAGTACCATGCGGCCGCTTCAAATCCGACGTGTTTCTCGGGCGTGAAATCACCACGCAGAGCCCGGATAAGGCAGACGGTCAGAAAGATAGTCCCGATAATCACGTGTGCGCCGTGGAAACCGGTTGCCATGAAGAAGTTCGAATAGAACTGGTCACCGCCAAATTCCCAACCTTCATGGGCCAGCAATTCGTAGTATTCGAAGCCTTGCAGGAACGTAAACGCAATCCCCAGAACGATACCGATGGCCAGACCATTGATCAGCGCCTTGCGGTCGTTGTCATGGACCAGCGCGTGGTGAGCCCAGGTAATAGCGCAGCCTGACAGCAGCAGGACCAGAGTGTTGATCAGCGGCAGGTGGAACGGATCAACAGCATGTATATCGGGCTGGATGTATTCGGTGCCGGCATAGTCGTACATCGGGTACATGCGATGTTTGAAGAACGACCAGAACCAGGCAAAGAAAAACATCACCTCGGACATCACGAACAGGATGAAGCCATAGCGTAGACCAATGCGAACGACCGGCGTGTGATCACCGGCACGGCTCTCGGCCACAACTTCGGACCACCAGGCAAACATGGTGTACAGAACCGCGACCAGACCGGCCCAGAACATGAACGGGGTAATGCCGTGCATCCACAGGACGGCCCCGAACAACATCACAAAGCCGCCGACTGCGCCGATCAGCGGCCAAATCGACGGGGCCAGAATGTGATAATCATGGTTTTTTGCGTGTGCCATCAGCGTCCCTCACCTACAGGCGTTAGTTCGTTGTTGTATCAGCCTGCGTCTCCAGGGCGGCATAGCCCTCGGGCAGGTCAATTTCGTAGAATGTATACGACAGAGTAATCGTATGCACGTATTTGGCTTCCAGATCTTCGACCATTTCGGGGTCGACGAAAAAGGTCACCGGCATCTGAACCCGTTCGCCGGGCTGCAGCACCTGCTCTTCAAAGCAGAAACAGGCTATTTTCTGGAAATATCCACCGGCAGAGTATGGCGCCACGTTGTAGGACGCCTGCCCGGCGATGGGACGGTTGGTCGGGTTATAGGCCTCATAGAAGGCCAGCCCGGTTTCACCGATGCGCACTTCCATTTCGCGTTCGACCGGCTTGAATTCCCAGGCCATGTCCTTGGCCTTTGAGGCGTCAAAACGGACGGTGACCTTACGATCCAGAATATCTTCGGGTGCAGCAGCGGCCACACCCGTAGTGCCACCGAAACCGGTAACCCGGCAGAACCAGTCATAAAACGGCACCGCAGCCCAAGCCAGGCTGCCCATCAGGACAACCACGCCAACGGTCTGCGCAACCGTTTTCTGAGGGCCCGTCAAAGCCATCAGTTCTGCACCTCTTGCGTCGCCAGACTGAAATCGGTGCCCGAGACCTTAACGATAGTCAGACCAAAAATGATCACGATGAAGGCAGCCAGTGTCAGGCCAACCCCCAGATTGCGGCTAAACCGACGTTGATGCAGCTCGTGGCTTTTGCGCAGGCTCATGACCAGCCTCCCAGCCCAAATGGTTTCAACAACGCTTCGGCCAGAATCGCGCCGAAGTGCAGGAACAGGTAGAGCAGCGACAGCTTGAAAAAAGAGCGCTCGACCTTGAAATTGTCGGCTTCCGCGTCATCCTCGGTCCGGCGCGAAATCTGCCACGCTCCCCACAGGAACAGCGCGTTGAGTACGACCGCGACCACCAGATAGACCGGACCGCCAATGCCAGAGAACGCGGTGCCCACAGCCAGCAACGCCAGCAGCACCGTATAGACCAGAATGTGCCAGCGCGTCGCGCGGCGACCATGCGTAACGGTCAGCATCGGCACACCCGCATCGTCATAATCCGAGCGCATGAACAGCGCCAGCGCCCAGAAATGCGGCGGGGTCCACATGAATGTCAGGGCAAACATCAGCCACGGTTCGATTGACATCGACCCGGTGGCCGCGACCCAGCCTATCACGGGTGGGAAAGCCCCTGCTGCACCACCGATCACGATGTTCTGAGGCGTCGAGCGTTTCAGCCACATCGTGTAAACAACGACGTAGAAGAAGATCGTGAAGGCCAGGAAAGCTCCGGCGAACCAGTTTGTCGCCAGACCCAGCATGATCACGGACAGCCCGGACAGGGCCAGTCCCAGGGCCAATGCTTCGCCCTCTTCCACCTTACCCGACGGGATTGGGCGGCCCTTGGTGCGCTTCATCACCTTGTCGATATCCGCGTCCCACCACATGTTCAGCGCGCCAGACGCGCCACCGCCAATTGCGATGAACAGGATGGCACAGAATCCAACAAAGGGATGCACGGGGACCGGTGCGGCCAGCAGGCCGACCAGAGCCGTAAAAACGACCAGCGACATCACGCGTGGCTTCAGCAGGGCGAAGTAATCGCCAAAGCCAGCCTCATCCGCATGGGATTTGGCGGTCACTGTGCTGGCATTGATGCTTGCGTCGCTCATTTCTGGTCCTTTTGGGGCGAAAGCTGCGCGAAACACGCGCAGCCTGCATTACTCAAAGCGCAGGACGAAGGCCCGCGCGGGCAATCAGTTCGAAGCAACCTGATAGGCTGCCGGCTGACCAGCATACTCTTCCAGTGCGCCTTGCAGCCACTGGTCGTATGCCTCTTGGCTGACCACTTTTACGGTGATCGGCATATAGGCGTGGTCCTTGCCACACAGTTCCGAACACTGACCGAAGTAGACGCCTTCTTTGTCGGCCTGGAACCACAGTTCCGCCAGACGGCCAGGTACGCCGTCCTGCTTTACGCCAAAGGACGGGATGGTCCACGAGTGGATAACGTCCGACGCGGTGACCTGCATGACGATGATCTTGCCGACCGGCACGACAACTGCCGTATCAGTGGCCAGCAACCATTCATCTTCGCCGTATCCGGAATCTGCCAGCTTGGCGCGCATCGCGTCGTCCAGAACAAACGGAGTTACGTCGGCGTCAGCAGGGCGCGCGCCTTCGTCCAGAGTCGCCGGGTGGCCCAGCAGATAGCTGTCGAACGCGAAATCGTGATCGACATATTCGTAGGTCCAGTACCACTGGTTACCGACCACCTTGATGACCACATCACCTTCGGGGATTTCCTGCTGTTTGAACAGCACCGGCAGCGAGAAGGCACCGATGAACACCAGAATCAGGATCGGACCAAGGGTCCATGCAATCTCAACCGGGGTGTAGTGCGAGAATCGCGCGGGCTCGGGATTGTTACGCGAATTGTAGCGCACGATGCAGTAGATCAGAAGACCCGCAACAAACAGACAGATCACAGTGATGATCACCAGAATCATTGCGTCCAGACGCTGAATTCCGGTGGCCAGGCTGGTGGCTGCAGGCTGGAACCCCATGCCGCCATCAACCGGCTTGCCAATAATCTCAAGCTCCTGAGCCATGGCGGGAAGGCTGGAGAGGGCTGTCATCAGCCCGGAAAGCATCAAAGCATTCTTCATTTTCTGTCCTGATCGTTTGATCTTTGCTTCTCTCGCGAAAAGGTGTGAATCGGTCGCACCTCTCCCGTTGTCTTTGGCCGCGTTAAAAACCATATTCCGACGGGTAGATAAAGCAAAATGCTTGCGTCAAACAGACGCTATTTTTGATCTGGATCAAACCCGAAAGGTCCCAACCGATGCCCAACGACCCGTTTCGCCCTTTTGAAAGCGCTATTCCGCAGGACGAAGCGCTTGCGGTTCTGCAGTCCGCCACCGCTGGGGCCGAGGACGGAGAATTGTTTGTCGAACGGCGGAAATCCGAGTCACTGGTCTTTGATGATGGTCGTTTGCGCACTGCGTCTTATGACGCCTCCGAAGGATTTGGCCTGCGCGCGGTTCAGGGTGAGGTCGCCGGGTATGCGCACTCCACAGATGTTTCCATTCCAGCCCTGAAGCGGGCTGCCGAGACGGCACGCCTGGCCGTAGGTGACGGTGGCGGCACATTGGCGGACGCGCCGCGCGCCACCAATACCCGCCTGTACACCGATGAGGATCCGATCGAATCCGCCGCCTTCCCGGTCAAGATCGAGACCCTGCGCGAGATCGACGCCTTCGCTCGTGATCTGGACCCGCGCGTTGTGCAGGTCAGCGCAACAATCGCCGCCGCTGTGCAGGAGGTGGAAATCCTGCGCCCCGATGGCGTTTTGGTTCGGGATGTACGCCCGATGACGCGCCTGAACGTCTCGGTCATCGTGGAACAGAATGGTCGCCGAGAAAGCGGCTCAGCTGGCGGCGGCGGGCGCGTTGGTTTGGATGGGCTGATCGACCCATCCGACTGGCAGGACAAAGCACGCGAGGCGCTGCGGATCGCACTGGTCAATCTTGACGCGGTTCCCGCCCCGGCCGGTGTGATGGAAGTCGCCTTGGGCCCCGGTTGGCCCGGTATACTGCTGCACGAGGCCATTGGACACGGGCTGGAAGGCGATTTCAACCGCAAGGGCAGCTCGGCCTTTGCTGGTCTTATGGGGCAGCAGATCGCGTCCAAAGGGGTGACGGTGGTAGATGATGGCACGACCCCCGATCGGCGCGGGTCGATCACGCTGGATGACGAGGGCACACCTAGTTCGCGAACAGTTCTGATCGAGGACGGTGTCCTGACCGGGTACATGCAGGACCGCCAGAACGCGCGTCTGATGGGGGTTGCCCCCACCGGCAATGGGCGGCGGCAGAGCTATGCGCACAAACCGATGCCGCGGATGACGAACACCGTCATGCTGGGCGGCGACGCCGACCCGGTCGCACTGGTGGCCGATATCAAGGACGGCATCTGGGCTGTGGGCTTTGGGGGTGGTCAGGTCGATATCACCAACGGCAAGTTTGTATTCTCCTGCACCGAGGCGTACCGGGTCGAGAACGGCAAGATCGGAGCGCCCGTGAAAGGTGCCACCTTGATTGGGGACGGTCCGTCAGCGCTAAAGCGGATTCGAGGTCTGGGCAACGACATGGCGCTGGATCCGGGCATGGGGACTTGCGGCAAGGACGGTCAATGGGTGCCGGTCGGTGTCGGGCAGCCCACTGTTCTGATGGACGGCCTGACGATTGGCGGATCGGCGGCGTAATCGGGAATCGCCAGGCAGGAAATCGAGAGCGCAGGGTTAACGCTGCGCTTTCGCTTGATCGGTGTATCAGGATTACATTGCGCGGCCACACCAAGCGCGTGGAAAATTTTTCGACTATATTTCATAATGTTAACTTAAATCAGGCGTCATTCCCCGAAAATTTTCCGAATAATTTATCGCGATTCACAAGCTGTTAACCTCGGCAGTCGTAAACCAGTTCTGCAATCAGGCGGAGCAACGGATGACCGAAGAGCAGCTTTCTTCCTTTCACCCCACACTCCCACCCACCACGGAAGAGGATCGGTTTTTCTGGCTTCGTCTGTTGCGCTCTCGCAAGGTCGGTCCGGCGACGTTTCGACGGCTGCTGCGCGAACATGGCTCGGCGCAGAACGCGCTGGCCGCGCTGCCGGAAATGGCACGCGCTGCCGGAATTGATGGGTATGAAATTTGCCCGCCCGGCGTAATTGAGGCGGAGCTCAAGGCTGCAAAAGCCGCTAATGCGAAACTTTTGTGCCTTGGGTCCGCCGACTTCCCCTCAGTACTGTGCGATTTGTCCGATGCCCCGCCGATGCTTTGGGCTATTGGCGACACATCCATCTTGCAGCGGCGGGCCATTGCCATGGTCGGCGCGCGAAATTGTTCCTCGCTGGGCGCGCGTATGGCGCGAGGACTTGCGACGGATCTTGGAAAGCAAGGTCATGTCGTTGTATCCGGTCTGGCGCGCGGAATTGACACCTCAGCCCATTTGGCTGCGTTGGAGACAGGAACCGTGGCGGTTATGGCGGGCGGGGTGGATATCATATACCCAGCCGAAAACGCGGCACTGGCGGACAAGATTGCCCAAACCGGGCTACGCGTGTCCGAACAACCGATGGGCGTGACGCCACAGGCCCGTCACTTTCCGCGCAGAAACAGGATTATCTCGGGGCTGGCGCAAGCGGTCGTCGTTGTTGAAGCCGCCGCAAAGTCCGGTAGCCTGATCACAGCGCGGGACGCCTTGGATCAGGGGCGCGAAGTTCTGGCCGTGCCCGGACATCCCTTCGACGCCCGCGCTGCCGGATGCAACCTGCTGATCCGCGACGGCGCGACATTGGTGAGATCCGCTGAAGATGTCATTGAGGCACTGCCGAAACAAGTTGTGACTTGCGATGTCGAAAACCCCACCCTGCCCCATATGCCCGATAACCCAATCATCACCGGCACCGCGCTGCACCAGGAAATCCTGTCGCGATTGGGGCCGTCCCCGGTTGCCGAAGACCAGTTGATCCGAGATATCGCAGCAACGGCCGGAGAAATCGGCCCCGCATTGGTCGATCTGGAACTTGATGGGCGCATTCAGCGGCAACCGGGCGGTTTGCTGTCTTTGACGGCGTAACGCGGATTCGCCCTGCGACGTTGCTTGGTTTGGCACTGCTTATCTACCTGATATCACCGCGTTATTACTGCATTCAAAGGAACTCATTGACAATTCGCCCTTGCCCTCCACATTTTGCACGATCATAGAAGGCACACATTCTGTCGAGCGAGGTTTTCCCTTAAATGCCTGTAGTTGTTGTAGAATCTCCTGCCAAGGCCAAAACAATCAACAAATATCTTGGCCCCGACTACACGGTTTTGGCGTCTTACGGCCATGTGCGTGACCTTCCTCCGAAGGATGGTTCCGTCGATCCCGAGCATGAATTTGCAATGAAATGGGAGGTCGGCAATGACAGCCGTAAACATGTCAAAGCCATCGCCGACGCGCTGAAAGAAGACAACGCGCTGATCCTCGCAACCGACCCCGATCGCGAGGGTGAGGCCATCAGCTGGCACCTGCAGGAAGCCCTGACCAAGCGCCGCTCGATCAAGAAGGACACGCCGGTCAGCCGCGTCACGTTCAACGCCATCACCAAAGACGCTGTGACCGAAGCGATGCAAAACCCGCGCGAAGTCGACATGCCGCTGGTCGAGGCTTATCTGGCACGCCGCGCGCTGGACTATCTTGTAGGCTTTAACCTGTCTCCGGTCCTGTGGCGCAAACTGCCGGGGGCCAAATCCGCTGGTCGTGTGCAATCGGTCTGTCTGCGCCTGATCGTCGAGCGCGAGATGGAGATCGAGGCCTTCAAACCGGTTGAATACTGGTCGGTCAAAGCACAGTTCGAAACGCCGCGCGGTCAGACGTATGAGGCACGTCTGGTAACGCTGGCAGGCAAAAAGCTGGACAAGCACGATCTGGCCAACGCCACACAAGCCGAACTGGCGGTTCAGGCGATCACCAGCCGCGCGCTGAGCGTCACCTCGGTCGAGGCGAAACCAGCCGCGCGCAACCCCAGCGCCCCCTTCATGACCTCGACCCTGCAGCAAGAGGCCAGCCGCAAGTTCGGCATGGGTGCGCGTCACGCGATGCAGGTGGCGCAGCGGCTGTATGAGGCCGGGTACATTACTTATATGCGAACCGACGGTATCGACATGGCCCCCGAGGCTGTGGCTGCCGCTCGCGACGCGATCACCGATCGTTACGGCGCAGAATACGTGCCGGACAGCCCACGCATCTATAAGAACAAGGCCAAGAACGCGCAGGAAGCGCACGAGTGTATCCGTCCGACGGATATGTCGCGCGATGCCAAGGCTCTGAAGGTCACGGATGAGGATCAGCGCAAGCTTTATGATCTGATCTGGAAACGCACTATTGCTTGCCAGATGGCCGCGGCACGGCTGGAGCGTACAACGGTTGAGATCGGTAGCGATGACGCGCAGGTCGGTCTGCGCGCCACGGGTCAGGTGGTGCTGTTTGACGGATTCATGCGCGTTTACGAGGAAGGCCGCGATGATGTAGCCGACGAGGACGAAAAGCGCCTGCCTCAAATCATGCAGGGTGACCCAGCCCGCTTTGCCAAAGCCTCATTGCGTGATCAGTTTGCGAAGGCGACCAGTGAATCTGGCGACAAGGTCGCGAAAGAGGCCATTCTGTCCGAGAACGAATCTGTTCTGGCACTGCAGCACCATACACAGCCGCCGCCGCGCTATACCGAGGCTACTCTGGTCAAGCGGATGGAAGAATTGGGGATCGGTCGCCCCTCGACCTATGCCTCGATCGTGACGACGATTCAGGACCGGGAATATGTGCGTAAGGACAAGAACCGGCTGATCCCTGAGGAAAAGGGCCGGATCGTCACCATCTTCCTGCTGAACTTCTTCCGGCAGTACGTGGGCTACGAGTTCACCGCAAATCTGGAAGAGCAATTGGACGATGTCAGCGCCGGCGGTCGTGACTACAAGGAGTTGCTGAGTAAATTCTGGCGCGATTTCTCGGCAGCAATCGGCGAGACGTCCGAACTGCGGATTTCCGAGGTGCTGGACAAGTTGGACGAGGCGCTGGCTCCGCAGCTCTATCCGCCGCGAGAGGATGGGTCCGATCCGCGAATCTGCCCGAAATGCGGTGTGGGTCAGCTGCACCTCAAGACCTCGCGCACCGGCGGATTCGTGGGCTGCGGCAACTATCCGGAATGCACCTACACCCGGCCCATCGCCGGTGAGGGTGCCGAGGGTGATGAACGTCTGCTGGGCGAAGATGCGGGCGATGAGATCTGGCTGAAATCGGGCCGCTTTGGTCCATACGTTCAGCGCGGCGAACCAACGCCCGAGAACAAAAAGCCCCCACGCGCGTCGCTGCCACGTGGGTGGAGCAAAGATGACATGGAACTGGACAAGGCGCTGACGCTGCTGTCGCTGCCCCGTCAGATCGGTGAGCACCCAGAGGGCGGCATGATCAGCTCGAATTTCGGGCGGTTTGGTCCTTATCTGATGCATCAGCTGCCGGAAGAAGCCAAACCGGTATATGCCAACCTCAAAGACCCCAACGACGTGTTCGAGATCGGCATGAACCGCGCGGTCGAGATGCTGGCCGAAAAACGCGCCAATCCAGGCCGGGGGCGTCGTGCGGCAGCCAAGCCGCTCAAGGAACTGGGGGAACACCCCGATGGCGGCGCAATGCAGGTTTTGGATGGGCGTTACGGGCCGTATGTGAAATGGGAAAAGGTCAATGCGACCATTCCCAAGGACATCAAGCCCGAAGATGTGACGCAGGAAATGGCCATTGAACTGGTCAACGAACGCGCGGCCAAAAAGGGCACCAAGAAAAAAGCGGCTCCGAAAAAGAAAGCTGCGGCCAAGAAAACGACCAAAAAGGCGGCCACCTGACTTTGTTTAGGTAGAAATACCACCTACCCCTTGGTTTCATTGACTTCCCTGTGACGTGGCGGCACAACCTGCGCCATCACCATGTCATTGGGGGAGTTTTCCATGAAGAAAGTCTATGCCAATGCCACCGAGGCGCTCGATGGAGTGATTTCGGACGGCATGATGATCGCGGCGGGCGGTTTTGGCCTGTGCGGTATACCTGAGCTGCTGCTTGAGGCCATCAAGGACTCGGGTGCTCAGAACCTGACTTTTGCCTCGAACAACGCAGGCGTCGACGATTTCGGAATCGGCATCCTGCTGCAAACCAAGCAGGTCAAAAAGATGATCAGCTCGTACGTTGGCGAAAATGCTGAGTTCATGCGTCAGTATCTGAGCGGTGAGCTGGAGCTGGAATTCAACCCGCAGGGCACCCTGGCCGAGCGTATGCGCGCCGGTGGTGCGGGCATTCCCGGATTCTACACCAAGACCGGCGTGGGCACCGTGATCGCCGAAGATAAAGAGCACAAAGACTTCAACGGCGAGACCTACATTCTGGAAGAAGGCATCTTTGCCGACCTCGCTATCGTCAAGGCGTGGAAAGCCGACGACACCGGCAACCTGATCTTCCGCAAGACCGCGCGCAATTTCAATGTGCCAGCCGCGACCTGCGGCAAGATCTGCATCGCCGAGGTTGAAGAGATCGTCCCGCGCGGCTCGCTGGACCCCGATGCAATCCACCTGCCCGGCATCTATGTGCATCGCATCATTCAGGGCGAGCACGAAAAGCGCATCGAACAACGCACCACCCGTAAGAAGGAGGAAGCATAATGCCTTGGGATCGCAATCAGATGGCCGCGCGTGCGGCACAAGAACTTGAAGACGGCATGTATGTGAACCTTGGCATCGGTATTCCGACGCTGGTGGCGAACTATGTGGGCGACAAGGACATCACCCTGCAATCCGAGAACGGTATGCTGGGCATGGGCCCCTTCCCTTTTGAGGGCGAAGAGGATGCAGACCTGATCAACGCGGGCAAGCAGACGATCACCGAACTGTCCCGCACCTCATATTTTGACAGTGCTACTTCGTTTGCCATGATCCGGGGCGGCAAGATCGCAGCCGCGGTTCTGGGCGCAATGGAGGTCGATGAAGAAGGTGATCTGGCCAACTGGATGATTCCCGGCGTGTTGGTCAAAGGCATGGGCGGCGCGATGGACCTTGTGGCCGGCGTTGGCCGCGTCATCGTGGTGATGGATCACACCAACAAGCACGGCAAATCCAAGCTGCTGAAGAAATGCACCCTGCCTCTGACGGGCAAGAAGGTGGTAAATCGCATCATCACCAATCTGGGTGTTCTGGACGTGGTCGATGGCGGTTTGAAGATCATCGAGATCGCCGAGGGCGTGACCGAAGACGAGATCCGCGCCTCGACTGAGGCCAATATCGTCAACTGATACCAATCATAAAAAAAAAGGCCCACCGGTTACCGGAGGGCCTTTTTCATTGCCCGGTCTGGAAGACGCAACCGTCCGAAATTAACTCCGGCGGCGTCGAACATAAGGCGCGGGCCACCTGAAACGCTGCCAGGACCTTTGGCACATAGTCACGTGTTTCCGCATAGGGCGGTACGCCTTCGTGTTTTCGCACGGCACCTTCGCCTGCATTGTACCCGGCCAGCACGAGAATCGGGTCATTGCCGAACTCTTCCATCAGCCAATTCAGGTATTTTACCCCGCCAGAGATATTCTGTGACGGCTGCATACTGTCCTGAACTCCAAAGCGTTTGGCTGTGGCGGGCATCAACTGCATCAACCCCTGCGCCCCGGCCGAACTGACGGCATCCTTCCGCCCAGCCGATTCCACCGAAATAACCGCCAGCACCAGTGCCGGAGAAACATTTGTACCAACGGTTGATCGCAGTATATCAACGCCGCGCTGTTGGGCGATATTCTGCAAGGTCTGCAATCTTGGCGAAGAGACGTTGGTCGCTGCCAGCGCATTTATGGCGTCGTCCAGTCGCCCGGACCCCGACTCGGCCATCGCGGGCGAGACCCTCTCCCAAAAGGCTTTGTACGATCCGACTGCTTTACTGACTGCACCAACAGCACCCGGCACTGCGGCGGGCACGACCCGCGTGCGCGCAATGATATCGGGCACTATGAGCTCGGTACCCGTACTTGGGGCAGAAGGTGCTGTCGCATGTTCCTCTGGTGTTATCTGTACAGTTACGCGAGGCCGCGTGCCCGGCTTGGGTGCCTTCACCCGCTTGTAGACACCCCTTGGTTCGATCTCGTTTGCGATTGCTGGCGCGGGGCCAGATACCACCAACGCCGCTAAGCCGGCGCAAGTTATTGCGTCCCGGAGATTCATCTGCCTGCCTCATGTTTATTCTTTTGGTTGATTTGAACCTCGAATCCGCCCGTAAGACCAGAAAAACAATGCGAAATGGGGCGATTTCGCCTCATTTGGCGCAATTTTGCACCGGCCCAGCAAGGCTGCCTCGGTCACACTGAATTTTTAATTATTAATTTTCAATTGCTTACAGAAAACACTACCAAAAAGTTAAACCTCCTCCAAAAAAAATGGGGTTTGGCCCAATTCCTGCCACGCACAGCAGGCAATCATAGTGCATACCGAGACGGTCGGGAGCGGACTGAGAGAGAAAGCTCTGGGAGACGCCGAGGTTTAAATAGACATTTTTGATCCTTTAGGAGGGACGTAACATGATCAAGTTCTTCAAGAACTTCCGCAAAGACGAAGACGGCGCCGTAACAGTTGACTGGGTTGTTCTGACCGCAGCCGTTGTTGGCCTGGCCGCAGTTGCATACACTCAGATCGGTGAAGGCACCGGCAAAGTGGCCGCCAAAGTTGGCACCTCGCTGGGTAAAGTTGAAGGCGCTGTTCAAGAGCCTGACGTAGACTTCTCGCAGTAATAATTCAGATCTTCTGAGTATTCTTTAATGGGGGCCTAGCTTGATTCAGCTTGGCCCCCATTTTTTCAGAAACTCCGACTTTGGGGTTCCCATGGTAAACAGAGTAAAAATTCTCCTGAAAGACGAAGATGGCGCTGTCACTGTAGATTGGGTCGTTCTAACAGCGGCATTGGTTGGGATAGCCGTCTTTATCGGCCTGTACTTCGCGGAACCCGTGCGGGAAATAGATGCTGCAGTCGGCACATCACTGACCAAGGTCAGCGACAACGTTCAGGAAATCACTGTTGACTTTAGCCAGCCTGGCTCCTGATCCCGTTCGCAGCTAAGTCATCGCGCTAAAGAACGGCTGCGAAAAAGCAATGATTGTCCCCCTTTTCGACACAATTGGCATTCATATAGGGGGAAACTGATGTCGTACCGTGTTCGACGTCTAACCTGAATGAAGTTATGTGAGGGGACGCGAATGCGCGCAGTATTTGGACTTGTCCTGATTATCGGGGTGGCTTTGGCCGGAGGTGCCGTCTATTTGGCACAAGACTATATCGCTCAGTATCAGGACCAACTTGCCCGAGAGCGTCAGGCGACGCAGGAAGCGCTGGCGAATGTCAAAACGATTCCGACTGTCGGAGTAATTGTTTTAAACGGTGCGCTGAAATACGGCCAACGCGTGACAGAAGAAGACGTTCGTATCGTGAACTGGCCCGAGGACGCCGTCCCTGAAGGCACCTTCGTAGATATGGCAGTGCTATTCCCAGAAGACGCTAAGGGTGAACGCTTTGTCCTGAGAGCAATGGAAAAAGACGAAGCTCTAATGGAGGTGAAAGTCACACGACCCGGCGAAGCGGCCGGTCTTACTTCACGTCTTGAAAAAGGCATGCGAGCGTTCGCTATCAGCGTCGACGTCGCATCGGGCGTTTCGGGCTTCTTGCGCCCGGGTGACAATGTCGATGTTTACTGGACCGGCTCCCTGAGAGGTGCAGGCGGCGAAGGCGAGATCACCCGTCTGATTCAGAACAACATCGAATTGATCGCAGTTGACCAGACCGCGGGATCAGATGTGACGGGCGCCACGATCGCGCGCACGGTAACGGTGGCCGCGACACCGGAACAAATCGCTGCTCTGGCTCAGGCTCAGAATACTGGGCGATTGTCCCTGGCGTTGGTTGGGGTGCAGGATGAAACCGTCGCAAGCGCGGTTGAAGTAGACCAGAGGAAACTGCTGGGAATCAAAGAAGCGGCACCGGCCCCTGTTGCTCCGGAGGAAAAAGTCTGTACGGTGAATACCCGCCGCGGTGGTGAAATCGTAAAAACGGTCATCCCCTGCACAAACTAATGAAAAATCAGAACCTTAAAGACACAAGCCGTGCGTTCAGCGCGGCTTGTGTCGTTTCGGATGTTGCGTATTGCCCACATAAGGAAATATCCAGAAACCATTGATTATTGCAATAAATTCGCAATTCGCGCAGTGTTAACGCACATAAGGGCATTAGACCTAAAACGAGGCGTGATCGGAGAGGCAGGTCACATGAAAATAAGTTCCTGGATCAGCGCAACCCTGCTGGGGTTGACGCTAGTTATCAGTTTGGCCGGCGATGCCGTCCGGGCTGAAACCCTTCGCGTGGTCAAGAACGGTACGGCGGAAACGCTGGATGTTCCGATGAACCGCGCAATTGTTGTTGAAAGCGAAACACCGTTCGCAGAGCTCAGCATTGCTAATGCGGGCATCGCTGACATTTCGTCGCTTTCTGATCGCACAATCTATGTTCTGGGTAAGGCACCAGGCCTGACCACCCTGACGTTGTTCGACGGGGCGGGCAATTTGCTGGCCAATGTGCGGGTCCGCGTGTCCCCGGATGTATCCGAATTCAAAGAGCGGCTGCGTCAGATTCTACCGAGTGAACCGATCGAAGTACGCACCGCGAATGACGGGATCGTCCTTTCGGGTACGGTTTCCAGTGCTGCCAAATTGGCGCGCGCGTTGGAGTTGGCCGAGCGTTATGCGCCCGAGCGTGTGTCGAACCTGATGTCGGTTGGCGGTGTCCAGCAAGTGATGCTGAAAGTTCGCTTTGCCGAGATGAATCGCTCGGTTGCCAAAAGCCTGACTGCATCGCTCGGCTTCCGGGGTACAGACGCGACCGGAGGTATCAACACTCTGAACAACGCCGCCTCTTTGGCCAACGCGTTTGTCAATAACACCATACCCCTCCAACAGACAAATACCGGCGCCGTCCTTTTTGGCTTTGGAGTGGGCTCTACGCAGGTACGCTTGCTGTTGGAAGCACTTGAAACCAAAGGACTTGCCCGCACTCTTGCAGAGCCCAACCTGTCAGCTCTGTCGGGTCAGGAAGCTGAATTCCTGGCGGGTGGCCAGGTCCCAATTCCGGTTCCCGCCGATGACGGCCAAATTGCCATTGAATATCGAGCCTTTGGTGTTCAGGTCCTCTTTACCCCCCGCGTGGTGGATGGCAATATTATTAACCTCGAACTGGGAACGTCGGTCTCAAGCATCGACCCGAATTCCGACTTCACAATTGCCGGTAACAACGTGCCGACGTTCATCGTGCGTGATACAAAGACGACGGTTGAGCTGCGGGACGGCGAAAGCTTTGCCATTGCAGGCCTGATTCGGGACGATTTCACAGACGCGAACAGCCAACTCCCATGGATCGGCGACGTTCCCGTTCTGGGCTCTTTGTTCCGCAGCGCGGAATACCAGCGCCAACAATCTGAACTGGTGATCATTGTCACCGCACATCTTGTATCACCGACCCGCGGTGAAGCCTTGGCCTTGCCAACCGACCGGGTCAAACCGCCCACCGAGTTTGATTTGTTCCTCAATGGCCAAACAGCACGTACCGAGCGTTTGGGTGCCGGTGGCGCGTCCGAAGTCGCCAAGCAGGATTTTGGCAGCTCGTACGGCTACATCCTGGAATGATAGGGAGGATAGGACCAATGCAGAAGTGGATCATTACACTGGGTCTTTCAGTCGCTGTCGCCGGATGTACGCGTGAGGCAGGTTATGAAGTCGACCAAGGTGCCTTCGGGAACGCGACTCTGAATAACATTCAGGTCATGAACGGTGAACTGACTTATGCCCAGATTCTGGGTCAACGGTTTGCCGCCGAGGTGCCAACGCAGATCAACTTTGCCTTCGACAGCACAAATCTGGACGCAACTGCCCAGCGCATTTTGCTACGGCAGGCGGCCTGGATCAAACAATTCCCCGAAGCGCGGTTCCGCGTTTACGGCCATACGGATGCTGTCGGGTCCAAGGCATATAATCAGGCTCTTGGGCAACGCCGCGCCAACGCTGCAGTTGCGTTTTTGACGCAACAGGGAATCTCGCGGTCCAGGCTGGAAGCTGTTGTTTCCTTCGGTAAAACGCGACCTCTGATCGACACAGCGAACCGCGATCGCCGAAACCGCCGCACGGTGACAGAAGTATCCGGTTTTGTAGATCGCAACCCATTGGTACTGGATGGCAAGTATGCTGAGATCGTGTATCGCGAATACGTCGCAAGTGCCACGAGAGAAAGCTACATCCAGCGTGAAGATGCCTCCACCTCTAGCGATGAATAATCCATAAGAAATGGGCGGCATCGTCGCCCATTTCCCTACAATTGGTTCTTTTGCGCCAAAATCTTGCCTAAGTTCCAAGCCACCTTTTCAACAATAGGGTGAAGTGCGGCCGGTATTGGCCGCGACCGGGCAACAGCAAACTGAACCGAACCAGATACGTTCGGTCGGTATGCAGGCCCTCACGACGAGGATTGTGTAAATGACAAGCGCCACGACGCATGATGATGGGACTGCTATTCTGGCCTGCACGATCAGCCGCGACGTTCAGAACTTTGATCTGCTGATCGAAGATATGGAGGCCATACTGGGTGAGCGTTGGGGGGACTTGGGATTTGCCGAAGCTCTGGCCTTCTTCAGTCAGCCCGAGGCCGAAAGCCTTGAATTCGTTGCACTTGCCATTGACGGCGAAGACGAAGACAACCTTTCCCTGATGGGCGAAATCATCTCGCAGGCCAAGGAAAAGAAGATCAAGGTCGTGCTGATCGCCGAAGATGTAACACCGGCCTCACTACATCAGCTTTTGCGCAAAGGTGCGGACGAGTTTGTCCCCTACCCTCTTCCCGAAGGTGAACTTCAGGAAGCTATCGAGCGTATGAACAAACCTGATCCGGTCGCTGCTCCGCAGGCGGCAGCTGTGCCGATGGTTCAGGGCGAATCAAAAGAAGGTGCCCTTTTTGTTGTTCAAGGTCTGGCGGGTGGCGTAGGGTCGACCACTCTGGCGGTCAACCTGGCCTGGGAGCTTGCAACAGTTTCCGATAAAGACGCGCCAACCGTCTGCCTGATCGACCTGGACCTGCAATATGGCAGCGTGTCGACTTATTTGGATCTTCCGCGCCGGGAAACCGTGTTCGAAATGCTGTCGGACACTGCTTCGATGGATGACGATGTGTTCTCGCAGGCCCTTCAGACCTTTGAGGAAAAGCTCAAGGTTCTGACCTCACCGTCGGACTTGGTTCCGCTGGACCTGATCACCCCCGAAGACATTGAGCGGGTGATCGATACGGCCCGAAGACAATTCGATTATGTCGTCGTCGACATGCCGACGACTTTGGTTCATTGGTCGGAAACCGTTCTTCAGGCTGCACATGTATACTTCGCGCTGCTTGAACTGGACATGCGTTCGGCACAGAACGCGCTGCGTCTGAAGCGGGCCTTACAGGCCGAGGAACTGCCGTTCGAAAAGTTACGCTTTGCGTTGAACCGGGCTCCGAAATTCACGGATTTGAATGGCAAAAGCCGGGTCAAGCGAATGGGCGAAAGCCTGGGTATTTCGATCGACCTGCAATTGCCCGACGGTGGCAAACCCGTCATGCAAAGTGGCGACCACGGTCTACCGCTTGCCAATTCGGCGGCCAAAAATCCGCTGCGCCGCGAAATCGCCAAACTTGCAAAGTCGCTTCACAGCCTTGGCAGCAACAACGCCGAGGCCGCGTAACGGAATTCCAGAGGGGTAGTTGTCGTGTTTTCAAGGTACAAGAAACAGCCCGCGGCGCAGCCGGTCGAAACCGCTGCCGCACCGCAAACCGCGGCTCCTGCGCCAGCGGCCGAGAAGGCACCTGCGGCCAACGCAATCGCACGCCGGCCTGTGCAACAGAAATCGGCAGAGCCAGTAGTTTCTGATCGCGAACGCAAGCGCAAAGAGCGGCTTGGTGAAATCAAGATCGAACTGCACCGCGAACTGCTGGAGAACTTGAACCTGGCAGCACTTGAAAAGGCGGGCGAAGCCGAACTCCGCGCCGAAATCAGTGCCATTGTCAGCGAAGTTCTGGAAAGCCGCAATATCGTTCTGAACCGCGAAGACAGAACTCAGCTTAACAAAGAACTGTATGACGAAGTCACCGGTCTGGGACCTCTTGAGACTCTGCTACAGGACGATTCCGTCAATGATATTCTGGTTAACGGGCCTCAGCAGATTTTCGTTGAGCGGTTCGGTAAGCTGGAAATCAGCGACATCACGTTTAAGGACGAAAAGCACCTTATGCGGATCATCGACAAGATCGTGTCCGCCGTCGGTCGTCGTGTCGATGAATCCAACCCTTATGTTGACGCCCGTCTGGCCGACGGTTCGCGTTTCAACGCAATGGTGCCGCCGATTGCAGTTGATGGATCTTTGGTTTCCATTCGTAAGTTCAAGAAAGACAAGCTTGGTATCGACGATCTGGTCAATTTCGGAGCGTTTACCGAGGAAATGGCCGCCTACCTTCAAGCCGCAGTTTCCACCCGGCTGAACATTATCGTATCCGGTGGTACAGGTTCGGGTAAAACGACGACGCTGAACGCTCTGTCCAGCTTCATCGACGACGCCGAACGCATCCTGACGATTGAGGATACGGCGGAACTTCAGCTGCAGCAGACCCATGTAGGACGAATGGAAAGCCGCCCGCCCAACGTGGAAGGCAAGGGGGAGGTCAGTCCGCGCGACTGTCTGAAAAACGCTCTGCGTATGCGTCCCGACCGAATCATTGTGGGTGAAACGCGTGGCGCCGAGGTGATCGACATGTTGCAGGCCATGAACACGGGCCACGACGGTTCGATGACCACGATCCACGCAAACTCGGCCCGAGACGGGATCTCGCGTCTGGAAAACATGATCGCAATGGCCGGGATCGAGATGCCAATCAAGGCGGTTCGCAGCCAGATCTCTTCGGCTGTGAACCTGATTGTACAAGCCAGCCGTCTCCAGGACGGCTCGCGCCGCATGACGTCGATTACCGAGATCACAGGCATGGAAGGTGATGTCATTTCGATGCAGGAAATCTTTAGATTTCAAAGGGTTGGACTGACGCCAGACAATAAGATCATTGGCCATTTCACCGCAACGGGCGTCCGCAGCCACTATTCGGAACGCTTCCGTCTGTGGGGCTTTGACCTGCCTCCTTCCATCTACGAACCGACGACCGTCTAAGGAGATCCGGATATGCAACTGCCCGTAGAGGCCCTTATCTATGTCGTGATCTTCGTTGGAGTGCTGCTCCTGGTCGAGGGCATCTACCTTGTGGCGTTTGGCAAATCCATCAGCCTGAACAGTCGGGTGAACCGTCGTTTGGACATGCTGGACAAAGGTGTAGGCCGCGAACAGGTGCTGGAACAGCTGCGCAAGGAAATGCAGCAGCACATGAAGTCTCAGAGCATCCCGCTCTATTCTCTTCTGGCTGATAAAGCGCAAAAGGCGGCAATCGCCTTCTCACCCCGCCAATTGATTATGATTATGGCGTTGGTCTCCGGCTTCGCCTACGTCGGATTGAGCATCGGCACAGGGACGGCTCCCGTTCTTAGGATCGCGCTGTCAATCGCAATTGGTGTTGGTGGCGTCTATGCGTGGGTAAACCACAAAGCTGGCAAACGCATGGCCATGATGGAAGAGCAGTTGCCTGATGCCGTGGAATTGATGGTGCGCTCGCTGCGCGTTGGTAACCCCTTTGTCTCGACGATCCAGATCGTCGCCAACGAGGTACAGGATCCGCTTGGGACCGAGTTCGGAATCATCGCTGATGAATGCGCCTACGGCCGTGACGCGGGTGAAGCGCTTAAAGATCTGGCCGAGCGTCTGGATATGCAGGATCTTCGCTTTTTGTCTGTCGCCGTCGGCATTCAGCAACAGTCCGGCGGTAACCTCGCCGAGGTTCTGGCCGGCCTTGCCAAAGTTATCCGCGCACGCTTTCGCTTGTTCCGCCGGGTCAAGGCGATCACGGCCGAGGCTAAATGGTCCGGCAAATTTCTGTCCGGCTTTCCGGTGTTCTGCCTGTTGTTCATTCTTGTAAAGGACCCCGGCTATTATGACGACGTTGTCGACCATCCTTGGTTCATTCCGGCATGTTTCTTTGTCGGCATCATGCTGACCCTGAACCTGATCGTCATGCGCATCCTTACGAACATCAAGGTCTGAGGGCACCGACATGGAACTTCTGAGCCAAATCAATGATATCCTGACAGAGCATCTGGGACAGTTTGGACCGCTGATCGTGGTCGGCATTTTGGGATTGTTTATGATCCTTGTTGCCTTGCCGCTGATGCTGAACCAGCCAGAGGATCCTCTCAAGAAACTGCAACGTTCGAATGCAGCACCAAAGGGTGAAAAAAAAGCAAAGAAGGACAAGCTGCGCAACACCAGCCGCAATGAGCAGCTTCAGAAATTCGCAACATTCCTTGAGCCCCAGAACGAAGAAGAGCTTTCGGCCATGCAGCTCAAGCTGCGCCAGGCCGGCTATCAGTCCAAGGACGCGGTCCGTTTCTTCCACTTTGCCCAGTTTGCGCTCGGCATTGTTGGTATTCTGATCGGCGTGATGCTGGTGACGGTTCTGGCCGGGGATCAGGAGTTCACTCCTTCGCAAATGGCAATCCGGGTTCTGATCCCGGCCTGCGGGTTCTATTTCTTACCGCGTTACTGGATCACCAGACGTGTAGCCGAGCGGCAGGAAGCAATCGTTGCCGGGTTTCCTGACACGCTTGACCTGATGCTGGTATGCGTCGAAGCGGGTCAGTCGTTGGATCAGGCCATCGTACGCGTGGCTTCAGAAATGAAGGTCTCCTACCCAGACATTGCCCTGGAATTCGAGGTCATTGCCTACGAATTGAAGGCGGGTAAAGACAAAGATACCGTTCTGCGTGACTTTGGTACGCGCTGCGGGGTTCAGGATGTCAGCGCCTTCGTTACCGTTATGATACAGTCGGCCACCTTTGGTACATCGATTGCCGATGCTCTGCGGGTTTATGCCGGTGAAATGCGTGACAAACGCGTGATGCGTGCCGAAGAGGCTGCGAACAAGTTGCCAACCAAAATGACACTTGCCACAATGATGCTAACAGTGCCACCTCTGCTGGTCATTCTGGTCGGCCCATCGGCAAAAGGTATCGCAGACTTTGCAAACAGCGCGGGCTAAACTCCCGATAATATCAAAAATCAGGCGTATCCATTTCCGGATACGCCGCGCGGTTCAGGCCACCATGGTGTTCGCTATGGTGGCCTCTTGTACGGAAACAGGTCAGTCAAGTGACCTGGACGCCCCCGGCCTCGACCCTAAAGCCGAGGGGGTGGATCCAGTTACAGTCGGCAACCGCTTGATGTCTGCGGGCGAATATGAACTGGCGATGGACGCCTTTACGCGGGCCGCCTTGGATCAGGGTATGACCCCACAGATTCTCACGTCCTTGGGCACTGCAAATCTGGGCCTTATGCGTTTGGGTCAGGCAGAAGACCTGCTGCGTCGCGCCGTCAAGGATGATCCGGACTGGCCTATAGCGTGGAACAATCTTGGCGTTCTGCTGATGGAAAAAGGTGCGTATCCAGAGGCTTCTCAGATGTTCCGAAGGGCCTATGCGTTGGACAATGGCGAAAGTGACGCAATCCGTGACAATCTGCGCTTAGCACTCGCAAAAATGGAAAATCCTGTTAATACTACCCCGGAAAAACAAGAATATACACTGGAGCAGCAAGGCGACGGGCAATTCAAGCTGCGCAAGCTCCCGTAACATTGGCAAGAGCAGTAAGGGACGCAAAAAAATGCGCCAACAATTCTTGATTCCGACTATGGTAGTGTGCGGGATGGTTCTTTCCGCCTGCGAAAAAGAAACCTCAGAGGAAAAGGTAGAACGCACGTATCAGGAGGTTAACGTCATTGACGAAACCAACCTGAATGAGGTTCTGCTGACCGCTGCGGACCCGAATGAGGCCGTTACCTATTTCCAAGGCGCGGCCGCCAAGAATCCGGATCGGATAGACCTGCAGAGGGGTCTTGCAATTTCCCTTTCGCGCGCCAAACGCACAACCGAAGCTGCGTCGGCCTGGAAAAAAGTTACGACCATGAAAGGTGCCTCGAGTGTCGACAAGGTCGAGTATGCCGGTGCGTTGGTGCGTGCCGGTGACTGGGCGAAAGCCAAGGCGACACTTGATACCGTGCCCCCGACTTATGAGACCTTTCAACGCTATCGCCTTGAGGCAGTTGTCGCCGATTCCAGAAAAGACTGGAAACGGGCGGATCATTTCTATGAAACCGCCGTCGGCCTGACCACCCGCCCCGGAAGCGTGATGAACAACTGGGGATACTCAAAACTGTCGCGTGGTGAGTATGCCGAGGCCGAACGCCTGTTCAGTGAAGCGATCCGTCAGGACAGGTCTCTATTCACGGCCAAGAACAACCTTGTGCTGGCACGGGCTGCGCAGGGCAAATACAGCATGCCAGTCGTTCCCATGACACAGATCGAACGTGCCATGTTGCTGAACACAATGGGCATTACGGCGGTCAAACAGGGCGATGTCACAACGGCGAAGAACCTGTTCCGCGAAGCGATTGCGACTCACCCACAGCATTATGAGGAAGCCGTTCGCTCGCTCCGCGCGCTCGAGGAAGCCTGATTCATGCATATCCCCGCGACTGCGGCGGCTTGGTTTTTACCGTTCGTGTTGCCCATCTGCTTTTATGTGGCGTTCACTGATCTGCGCAGCATGCTGATCAAAAATCACGCTGTTCTCGCCTTGGCCGCCGTTTTTACCGTCGTGGGACTGTTCGTGCTGCCGCCCTGGTCGACCGAGTGGACGACCGGTGGCGTGGGTCCCGTTATTATGACGCTTCCGCCTTACATTTGGCAGCTGCTGCACATTGTTGTCGTTCTTTTATTGGGATTTTTGTTCAACGCCGCCGGCGTCATGGGGGCCGGTGATGCCAAGTTTCTGGCCGCCGCCTCGGCTTTCGTCTGGCCCGGAGATTACAGCCTCATGATAATGATTGTGACTAGCGCCACGCTAGGCGCCTATGTCACGCACAGACTGGCCAAATATACGCGGCTCAGAACAATTGCCCCCGATTGGGAAAGCTGGAACCGGATCAAACAGTTTCCGATGGGCTTTCCGCTGGGTGTGAGTCTGGCAATCTATTTGATTTTTGGAACTGTTTCCGGCTCATGAACTATCATCAGTCCGCCTTTTCAATGCCTTGGTAGTGACACAAATCAGGTTAAGATTTTCTGCAAACAGCCCCGTGGTGGGCAATTGGCGCGAATACTGGTTAGACGGGCAACGCTCATGAATATGCAGACCACTTCGGTAATGGCCCCCCCTGCCCCCAAGGGGTTGGGCGAAATGAAATTGCCCATCGTGATGATGCGGGACATTCTGCTCAAGACGATGTTCCGAAAGAACGTCGACACTGTCTCACAAGTCGCAGAAGCAATCTGCCTGCCCGGCGCGGTCACCCAGGAACTGATCGACATTGCGCGCGAACAGAAGCTGATCGAAGCCACAGGTACCCTGAATGCCAACAGCGGCAATGAGATGGGGTATCAGTTGACGGACGCAGGCAAGGCGCGCTCGCTGGACGCGCTGAGCCAATCGGAATACTTCGGCGCAATGCCGGTTCCGCTGGACGTCTATCGGGAACAGGTCAAGCGCCAATCGATCCGAAATATTCAGGTTACACGTGACCAACTGACCGGAGCGATGGGCCATCTGGTTCTGCCCGACAGCCTTCTGGACCATTTGGGCCCTGCGGTTAGCGCGGGCCGGTCCATTCTGATGTACGGCCCTCCGGGCAACGGTAAGTCCTCGATCTCGAACGGTATTCGCGACGCGCTTGGTGACAACGTGTATGTGCCTCGGGCGATCGAATACGCGGGTCAGGTGATCACGGTCTATGACCCGATTGTTCACACCGCGATCGAGCAAGAGGCCGACGACCCCAACAGCCTGCGCCGCCGCAAGCGGTTCGACACGCGCTATGTTCAATGTGAACGCCCGACCGTTGTGACTGGCGGTGAATTGTCGCTCAGCATGTTGGATCTGGTGTACAATCCGACAGCGCGAACCTATCAGGCACCGCTGCAATTGAAGTCGACCGGCGGCATCTTCATCGTGGACGACCTTGGCCGTCAGCAGGAACCGCCACAGGCCCTGATCAACCGCTGGATTGTTCCGCTGGAAGAGAACAAGGATATTCTCGGCCTGCAATCCGGTGAGAAATTCGAAGTCCCGTTCGACACGCTGGTCATCTTCTCGACCAACTTCCACCCGAACGAAATCTTTGACCAAGCGGCCCTGCGCCGGATCTTCTTCAAGATCAAGATTGGTGGACCGAACCAGGAAGACTTCCTGAAAATCTTTGCGATGGTGGCCCGCAAGCGCGGCATGCCGCTGGACGAATCCGCTCTGGTGCATTTGCTGAAGGTTAAATACCCGACCATCAACAACGTCTACGCAAATTATCAGCCGATCTTCCTGATCGACCAGATGATCTCGATCTGCGAGTTCGAAGGTATCCCGTACCAGATGAGCCCCGACCTGATCGACCGCGCCTGGGCCAACATGTTCGTCAAGGATGAGACGATCGTCAAATAACGCCGTGCCATTTCCGGGATTAGACGGGTAGTCTGCGCGCATGACGCAGATTCCCGCTCGGATCACGGATTGGTTTGCCTCAAAAGGTTGGTCCATCCACCCGCACCAACAGGACATGTTCGACCGGGCTGCGGACCCGGCCACATTGCTGATCGCGCCAACCGGTGGCGGTAAGACGATGGCAGGATTTCTGCCGACACTGGCTGAACTGGCCGCAGGTGACCGGACCGGTCTGCACACGATTTATATCTCTCCTCTCAAGGCTTTGGCAGCCGATATCCGACGAAACCTTCGTAGCCCGGCGGACGAAATCGGCCTGCCAATTCGTATTGAAGACCGAACCGGTGATACCTCGGCAACACAGAAGAAACGCCAACGCGTGGACCCTCCGCATATCTTGCTGACGACGCCAGAAAGCCTGGCTTTGCTGACCTCATACGAAGACGCTCCGCGGATGTTTAATGGCGTGCAACGGGTGATCGTCGACGAAATCCACGCACTGGCTGAGAGCAAACGCGGGGATCAACTGATGTTGGCCCTTGCCCGGCTGCAAAGCTTGTGCCCGGACCTGCGCCGCGTCGGCCTGTCCGCCACCGTCGAAGACCCTGAAGGCATTGCGCGGTTTTTGGCCCGCCACCCCGACCCCTGTCGGATCATTCAGGCTGACCCCGGCCCCGATCCGGACATTCGGATGCTTGAGACGCAAGAGATGCCCCCCTGGTCCGGAGGCGGAGCCGCCTATTCGATCCCGGCGGTTCTGGATCAGATCAAACAGCACAAGACGACGCTGATCTTTCACAATACCCGCGCGCAGGCCGAGATTTTCTTTCACAATCTCTGGCTCGCCAATGACGACGCCCTGCCCATCGGCATCCACCATGGCAGTCTGGATCGCCAGCAGCGCGAGCGTGTCGAGGCCGCAATGGTGCGCGGTGATCTGCGCGCAATTGTCTGCACCGGCAGTCTGGATCTGGGCATCGACTGGGGAGACGTGGATCTGGTCATCCAGATTGGCGCACCCAAGAACGTCAAACGGTTGGTGCAACGGATCGGGCGCGCCAACCACCGCTATAATGCGCCCTCTAAGGCACTGTTGGTGCCCGCAAACCGCTTTGAGGTCGTGGAATGTATCGCGGCACTTGAGGCCGCCAAAGCCCACGATCTGGACGGAGAACCGCGCGGCCCCGGTCCTCGGGATGTGTTGTGCCAGCATATCCTGATCGCTGCAGCCGCAGGCCCGTTCGAAGCGGAATCGCTATTCGTTGAGATGACCACCGCCGGGCCGTTTGCCGAACTCAACCGGGCGGAATTCGATGCCTGCCTGGATTTTTGCGCCACCGGAGGCTATGCCCTTCGTGCCTACGATCGCTGGCAGAGACTGTTGCAACGTCCAGACGGAAAGTGGCAGCTGAGAGACCCCCGAGCCGCGCAACGTATCCGAATGAATCTGGGCACGATTCAGGATACAGACACGCTGAAGGTGCGCCTGAAACGCAACCGCGGCGGCAAACCTCTGGGTGAGGTTGAAGAGGCGTTCGCCGCGTCGCTGACGCCTGGAGACACGTTTCTGATCGGCGGTCAGATCGTACGCTATGAAGGCCTACGCGAAATGGTGGTCGAGGTCAGCCGACGTGCAGACAAGAAACCCAAGATTGCCACCTTCTCGGGAACGAAATTCGCCACCTCCACGCAGCTCAGCGACCGTATCCTGCGGATGTTTGCCCAAACAGCCTGGCCTCAGTTACCACAGCACACATCGGATTGGTTGGCCCTTCAACGCGACATGTCGCACCTGCCACAAAGGGATCGCTTGCTGATCGAGAGCTTTCCCAACGATGGGCGCGAACACCTGTGCGTATATGGATTTGCGGGGCGCAATGCACAGCAAACGCTAGGCCTGCTGCTGACCAAACGGATGGAGGAAACCGGACTGGCCCCGATTGGCTTCGTTGCCACCGATTATGCCACTCTGATCTGGGGGTTGGACGCCGTGATGGACCCGCGCCCCCTGTTTCGGCAGGACACGTTGCGCGATGGGCTTGAGAATTGGCTGGCGGGCAATGCGGTGATGAAACGAACATTTCGTGCCTCGGCAACGGTCGCCGGATTGATTGAACGCAATACTGGTGGACAGCGCAAAAGCGGGCGGCAGGCGACGTTCTCGTCGGATATTCTGTACGACACTCTGTTGAAATACGACCCCAACCACCTGCTGATGCAGATCACACGCGAAGAGGCCATGCGCGGGCTGGTGGATTTCGGGCGTATCGAAGAGATGATCGCCCGCATCAGCGACCGGATCGATCTGGTTCGGTTGGAGCGGGTCTCTCCATTGGCTGCCCCGCTGTTTCTTGAGGTCGGGAAAGTACCGGTCAAAGGTGCTGCCGAGGAACGGTTGCTGGCCGAGGAAAGCGCCCGTCTGCTGCAGTTGGCTGGATTGGAATCACCGTAATACCGCTTGCACCGGTTACGTAAGAAGGTAAAGAACGTAACATGAACGATTTGGCGTTTTCCTTTGTCCAGCAAAACCTGCGTGCGTTGGGGTCAGGTGCTTTGTGGTGGCCCGACCAAAACCTGCTATGCGTAAGTGACCTACACTTGGGCAAATCCGAACGTATGGCGCGACGAGGCGGCCCGTCCCTGCCCCCCTATGACAGTCTCGACACTCTGACCAGACTGGCTGCTGATATTGAAAAAACCGAAGCCCAGACGGTCATCTGCCTTGGCGACAGCTTTGATGATCTGGACGCGCTCGCCGCCCTTGGAACAGCTGAGAAACTCAGGCTTACGGCCCTGCAGGCGGGACGCCAATGGATTTGGATCGAAGGGAACCACGACCCGGGCCCAATTGATCTGGGCGGTACGCATCGGTCAGATTGTTTGGCTGGCCCATTGGTTTTCAGACATATTGCGCAACCCGGTGGACGGGGCGAGGTTTCAGGCCATTTCCACCCCAAAATCCGGCTGAAGGCGCGCGGACGTAGCATCACGCGTCCCGCGTTCTTACTGGACCATGCACGGCTCATCCTCCCTGCTTATGGTACGTATACGGGTGGTTTGCTGAGTTCCGAGAAGGTCCTGAACGAGTTGATGAGCGACAGGGCAATGGCCATCCTGACCGGTCAGCAACCCCAACTCATTCCGATGCCGCGATAAATTCAGATTAGACCGTCTTCTTCGAGCATTGGTTTGTATTTTCGGCTGACCGGCACCAGGTCTCCATTCACCAACTTCAGATAGGTTCTTTCATCTGCCTTCTTGGTACCTATGATGGCTTCGTCGGCGACCCAATGGGACCGGTGTGCACAGTGCCCGGACAAGGGTTCCATTTCGGCGATAGCGTCGGTGAATCTTGATCGGATCGTAAACGTGCCTTCCGAGGTGACGACATCAACATAGTGGTTTCGCGACGTCAGGCGGTACACCTGCCCCTGAAACGAAGCCGGCAATCGCCGTGTCAGACGCGGCGCCAGGGGAGGCGTTGGTTCACTTTTTGGCTCGACCTGACGCATCAGAATCAACCCGGCAGTAAAAAGGGTGCTGTAGCCCACTACGCGTGGAATTCCGGGTGCGGTATACCCGCCAAAAGAAAACAGAAGCCAGGCCAGCGCCCAAAGCGACGGGATAAACAGAACCAGTACAAGCAGAGCAAACATAAGATCGCGCGCTGGAACCTTCAGACCGGCTTGAGTCTCGTGAAATAGCTTTCTGGACATCCAGGTGGACGTGAGGGCGATCGCCATCACTCCGATCCAAAACAGAAGGCGCAGAACGAATGGCAGTTCCGAAACCATGAAAGGCGGAAATGTATAGGCCAGCATTGGCAGGAAAACAAATCCGGCCACCACGCGCTGTGGGCTGAACACCTTGCTGTCGAGACTTAGTTTTGACGTCATACCAAATTAAAAGCCACATCCGAGGACCCAGCCAAATGTCCCGGAGAGCTACTCAAAACAATCTATAACCGGCTGAAAAATCAGCGCTATCACGCTCAATGCAAACATTCAAACATAATTGATGGGGAAAATTACTGCGCTTGCGTCTTTGCCGCGGACCTTGGCATGGCACAAAGCGCGGGTTGGTTGGGGCAGCTCAAAACGTGCCCCAACCTTGTTATTTAGGCCGTCAGCCCTTCGGGTTCGGGCAATCCGTTGGCGCGGCAGCACGCCGTCAGCGTATTGGCCAAGAGGCAGGCAATGGTCATCGGACCCACACCACCAGGTACAGGTGTAATAGCACCCGCACGCTCGGCCGCGCTGGCATAATCCACGTCGCCAACCAGCTTGTTTTTGCCGTCGCGTTCAATCCGGTTGATGCCCACATCGATGACGGTCGCACCTTCCTTGATCCAGTCGCCGGGTACCATTTCCGGGCGTCCTACGGCGGCGACCACGATGTCCGCGCGCCGCACGACGTCAGGCAGGTCTTTGGTGCGGCTGTGCGCGATGGTCACGGTGCAGCTGTCACCCAGCAACAGCTGCGCCATCGGCTTGCCCACGATGTTCGAGCGGCCAATTACAACCGCATCCTTACCCGACAGCGAGCCATGGTGATCACGCAGCATCATCAGGCAACCCAGCGGAGTGCAAGGCACCATCGATTTCTGACCAGTGCCCAACAAACCCACATTCGAGATGTGGAAACCATCAACATCTTTAGCCGGATCAATCGAGTTGATCACCAGATCTTCGTTCAGGTGCTTGGGAAGCGGCAACTGCACCAGAATGCCATGCACCGCCGGATCGTTGTTCAGCTTGTCGATCAGCGCCAGCAGGTCCTCTTCGGACGTGTCGACGTCCAGCTTGTGCTCGTACGAGTTCATACCAACCTCGACGGTCATCTTGCCCTTGGAGCGGACATAGACCTGGCTAGCCGGATCCTCGCCCACCAGAACCACCGCCAGACCGGGGGTGATGCCGTTTTCTTCTTTCAGCTTAGCAACCTGATCGGCAACCTGCCCGCGCACCTTGGCGGCAAAGGCCTTCCCATCGATAACCTGCGCTACCATCCTTTGATCCCTTCTTCAAAAACGGATCGGGCGCATGGGGCGCCCGGTCATTCAGTCAGGGCCGAGTACACGCTCTTCGCGGGCGATCGACCAGTCAATCAATATGCGCCACAACTGTTCAGCAAGGTCCGGGTCCATTCCCAGCTCGGCAGAACTTGCGCGCACGCGCTGCACCACTTCTTCGACACGATCCGGGATACGGGCAGGCAAGCCCTCGCCCGGCTTCAGCTCGGACGCGCGGTCAATGTAACTTGCGCGCGTCACCAACAATTCGATCAGTTGGCGGTCCAGCTTGTCGATCTGAGGCCGCAATTCCTGCATCGATTGGCAGTCTTGCGGCGGTGTCAGAGTGGGCATGTTCGTCTCCTCATGGCCCGGGGGATTCCCCGGACCACGAGATGTCCTATTCGGCGGCTTAGAACAAGCCCTCGATCTCACCTGCGTCATTGAGGCAGATGGTTTCCGCAGCTGGTTTGCGCGGCAAGCCGGGCATAGTCATGATCTCACCGCAGACAACCACGATGAAGCCGGCACCTGCGGACAGGCGAACTTCGCGTACCGGAACCGAGTGGCCGGTGGGCGCGCCGCGCAGGGTCGGGTCGGTCGAGAACGAGTACTGAGTTTTCGCCATGCAAACCGGCAGGTTGCCGTAACCGGCTTCTTCCCACTCGCGCAGCTGGTTGCGGATTTTGTTGTCGGCCAAAACCTCGTCCGCGCGGTAGATACGCTTGGCGATGGTTTCGATCTTCTCGAACAGCGGCATGTCGTCGGGGTAGATCGGCGAGAAGTTCGCGGCACCGTTTTCGACGATTTCGACAACTTTTTCGGCCAGAGGCGCAGAGCCATCCGAACCCAATTCCCAGTGACGCGACAGGATCGCTTCGACGCCGTGCTCGGCACAGTAGTCTTTGACCGCCTGAACTTCGTCATCGGTATCGGTTACGAAGTGGTTGATTGCGACGACGACCGGAACGCCAAACGACTTAACGTTCTCGATGTGGCGGCCCAGGTTGGCACAGCCCGACTGAACTGCATCAACATTTTCCGCGCCCAGATCGGCCTTGGCAACGCCACCGTTCATCTTCATCGCGCGAACGGTCGCAACCAGAACTACTGCCGACGGAGCAATCCCCGCCTTACGGCACTTGATGTTCATGAACTTCTCGGCACCCAGGTCGGCACCAAAGCCTGCTTCGGTCACGACATAGTCGGCAACTTTCAGAGCGGTCTTGGTCGCAATGACCGAGTTACAGCCGTGTGCGATGTTCGCGAACGGGCCACCGTGGACAAAGGCCGGGTTGTTTTCCAGCGTCTGCACCAGGTTCGGCTGCATTGCGTCCTTCAGCAAAACAGTCATTGCGCCTTCGGCCTTGATGTCGCGGCAGTAAACCGGAGTCTTGTCGCGGCGGTAAGCAACGATGATATCGCCCAGACGCTTTTCCAGATCCTTAAGGTCGTTTGCCAGGCACAGGATCGCCATGACTTCGGACGCCACGGTGATGTCAAAGCCTGCTTCACGCGGGAAGCCGTTCGACACACCACCCAGAGAGGCAGTGATCTGACGCAGGGCACGGTCGTTCATGTCGACCACACGACGCCATGCGACGCGGCGGGTGTCGATTTCCTGCTCGTTGCCCCAGTAGATGTGGTTGTCGATCATCGCCGACAGCAGCGAGTGGGCCGAAGTGATCGCGTGGAAGTCACCGGTGAAGTGCAGGTTCATTTCTTCCATCGGAACAACCTGCGCGTAACCACCACCTGCAGCGCCGCCCTTCATGCCGAAGTTCGGGCCAAGCGAAGCTTCGCGGATACAGATCATCGCGTTCTTGCCGATGCGGTTCAGGCCATCGCCCAGACCAACGGTGGTGGTGGTTTTACCTTCACCCGCAGGGGTCGGGTTGATCGCGGTGACCAGGATCAGTTTACCGTCTTCGCGGTCCTGAACCGAGTTGATGAAGTCTTGGCTGACCTTCGCCTTGTCGTGGCCGTAAGGCAGCAGATCGTCGCTGGAGATGCCGATCTTTGCGCCGATTTCCTGAATCGGCTTCTTGTTCGCTTCACGAGCGATTTCGATGTCGGATTTGTAGCTCATTGGGCAATATCCCTGATTGAATACCGTGCAAACCGGCGCAGATAGGCCGGTGCTGGCCAATCCATACCGTTGTGTACAATCCCGATGGATATAGATTCCGACATAATCATGCCGTGAAACGGCGTAGCGTCAATTCGCCGGTTTCAAATCGGAAACGGTTTGCCTTTATGGCGCCCAGGCCCTTTGATCCGGTACGAATAACGTCATCCGATCCCCCAGCCGCAACTGTCCCGGGCGTTCCACCCACGCCGTCACCCCCCTACGCCCCTTTGCCGCAGGCTTGAAGGATGCGCCGTAACCCGGCTGATCCGCCTCGATCTCACGCCCGGGAAGGACGCAAGGTCTGTTTTCCATATCCACGGTAATCGTCACGCCATCGCGGACCTGCAGACGCGAAGCCGGAGGGATATGCGTGAAATCGGGTATACCCCGCAACAGGATGCTAACGCCCAGAAACGCGGGATCGAGACGGTCCAATCCCATTTCTTTGGCCATGCCGTCCATCTCTTCCGCGGACAGGACCGACAATTGACGGACATTACGGATTTCGGTGCCCTGTGGATATAGGTTCTTGACCCTGACACAGGAGGCTCGATTGACGCCCTCGTGCCGCGCACCTTTCTCACCTGCGAAGTCCAGATCCAAAGATTCGACAGCCTTGGCGCGGATCGAGTCGCCCGCAGGTACATGGCCCAGCCAAACGACTTCACCCGTGAATTCTGTCTCGCGCAATACCGGCATTAAAAGCCCCTTTGAAAACTGGTCGTTAAAAAGCAATAGAGGCCAGCCGGTGCGAAATGAAAAGGCCAAAAAAGACCCGGGACAATGCCCGGGTCTGATTGCCTTATGCCGAAGGTTCCGGCTCCATCCCGCCGTCAGGAGGGGTTTTCTTAACCTTGGTCTTGGGAATGGCGGTGACGCTGGGTGCGTTACCCTCGTCAGGGCTGTCGCCTTCATCGTCGCCTTCGTTCGGCGAGTCGCCATTCATGACACGCTTGATCTCGTCGCCAGTCAGGGTTTCGTATTCCAGCAGACCTTGCGCCAAACGCTCCCATTCCTCGTTCTTTTCAGTCAGGATCTTGTGCGCACGCTCGTAACCCTGCTGGATCAGGCGTTTCACCTCTTCTTCGATCAGCTCTTTGGTATGAGCTGAAACCGAGAAACCGGCGGTGTTGCCCTGATAGCCTTCGTGGGCCTCGGCATAGTCGATATTGCCGACCTTGTCCGACATACCCCAGCGCATCACCATGGCGCGCGCCAACTGGCTGGCCTGCATGATGTCACCAGCCGGGCCGTTCGAAACGTGGTCTTCACCATATTTGATGACCTCGGCAGCCTTACCAGCCATAGTCATGGCCAGCTTCTGCTCACACTCATCACGGTGATAGTTCAGGCGATCCATTTCCGGCAGCGACACAACCATACCCAGCGCACCACCGCGCGGAATGATCGTCGCCTTGTAGACTGGATCGCACAGGGGCAGCTCCAGACCCACAACGGCGTGACCAGCCTCGTGGTAGGCGGTCTTTTCCTTTTGGTCCTGCGTCAGCACCATCGAGCGGCGCTCGGCACCCATCATCACCTTGTCCTTGGCGTTCTCAAAGTCTTCCATGGTGACAAAGCGACGGCCTACTCGTGCAGCCATCAGCGCAGCCTCGTTCACAAGGTTCGCCAGATCGGCACCCGAGAAGCCCGGAGTACCACGTGCGATGATGCGCAGATCGACATCGGGGCCCAGAGGTGTCTTGCGCGCGTGCACGCCCAGAATTTTCTCACGGCCTTTGATGTCGGGGTTACCAACGGTCACGTTGCGGTCAAAACGGCCGGGACGCAGCAGAGCGGGGTCCAGAACGTCTTTACGGTTGGTAGCCGCCAAGATGATGACACCTTCATTGGCCTCGAACCCGTCCATCTCGACCAACAGTTGGTTGAGCGTTTGTTCGCGTTCGTCGTTACCACCGCCATAGCCTGCGCCACGATGGCGACCCACGGCGTCGATCTCGTCGATGAAAACGATACAAGGCGCGTTCTTCTTGGCCTGTTCGAACATGTCGCGCACACGTGATGCACCGACGCCGACGAACATCTCAACGAAATCGGAACCCGAAATGGTGAAAAACGGCACGCCCGCCTCACCCGCAATTGCGCGCGCCAGCAGCGTCTTACCGGTACCCGGAGGGCCAACCAGCAGCGCGCCCTTCGGGATCTTGCCGCCCAGACGGCTGAATTTCTGCGGGTTACGCAGAAATTCCACGATCTCCTCCAGCTCTTCCTTGGCTTCATCGATGCCTGCAACGTCGTCAAAGGTCACGCGGCCGTGCTTTTCGGTCAGCATCTTGGCCTTAGACTTGCCAAAGCCCATCGCACCGCCTTTGCCACCACCCTGCATCCGGTTCATGAAATAGACCCAGACACCGATCAGGAGCAGGAAGGGCAACAGCGTAATCAGGAACGACTGGAATCCAGACTGCTGCTGTTTTTCCGCACGAACGGGGATGTTCTCGTCGATCAGCAGCTTGGTGACTTCGGCATCGCCGGGTTTGATGGTGACATAGCTGGCACCGCTTTGCGTGGTATAGCGAATCTGTTCGCCGTCCAGCGTCACGTTCTTGACTTCGCCGCTTTCAACCGCAGTGACAAAATCGGAATAGGTTCTTTCATTATTCTGAAGCGTTCCGCCTGGTCCACTGAACAGATTGAACAGTGCAAGGATCAGCAGAAACAAAACGACCCAGAAGGCGATGTTACGAGCGTTGCCCAAGGAAAATCTCCCAAAAGATTTCGGCAGATGGGGGTCTGCCGGGTTGCTCTATAAAATAGAGATGATTCAAGCATGTTCAATGCGATAAAAGAGAAGAGTGAAACTCGGGCGTTTCCTGGGCCAATTCAGCCATCCAGCCATTGGAAAAACCCGCAAGGGGTGCGGCAAGCAGATCGTCTCCAATCCAAACAGCTGGTGAGGACAGCAATGCCGCGCGAGGTTTGCCTAATTCCCGCCAGTCCGGAACCTTTGGCAATCCTTTATCTCCCAATGGGCGAATTTCAGCCCCGGCAACCGATGGCCCAGACAAAATCCAGCGCTTGTCCCACAACTCGCCGGGGTTCGCGGATTCGCCGAGGACCGCGTTTAGCTCTCTGCAAATCCACATCTTATTGCCCTGAGGGACCAACAGACAGCCACCGATTGAGGTTCCCTTGCCCTCGTCAATCGCATTCAGAGCCTGATCCACCGAGCTTTGACGCGGTGGATACCCAGCACCCGCGATCCAAGCGACGCAGCCGACCAGAATCCGGCGCTGAATTTCCTGTGGCAAGTCCTGAATCCCGCGTCGATCCAAGCAGATATCACCGGCGTCAACCATTGAAACTTTGCGGGCGGATTCCTGCGTATAACGCACCAATGCCTCACGCGCTTGTGCAAGGTTTTCAGTAACCCGCGTCAGAGAACCGGCTGTAATGCCCAATCCTTCGAGGCCGGACAACGCCTGTCGCGCTTTAATCCGGTCGAACCGAAGGTCGTGATTCGAAGGGTCCTCGATCCACTCCACGCCCTTTGCCGTCAGGTAGTCGCGCAGTTGCTTTCGGGTGATCTTCAGCATCGGACGCAGAAGGGTCACGCCGTCCTGATCGCGCACGGCAGGCATCCCCGCCAGCCCGGTTACACCAGAAGCCCGACCCAGGCGCATCAGAAACGTCTCGGCCTGATCGTCCGCCGTGTGGCCAAGGGCAATCGCGCTGATGGCGTTGCGCCGTGCCCATTCGGTCAATAACCGATAGCGCGCCTGGCGAGCGTGGTCCTGAAGGTTTCCATCACCAGTCCAGCCATCCCAGACCAGCGTTTGATGTGGAACGCCCAAACGCGCCGCAAGTTCACCCACTTTGACAGCTTCCGCTGCTGCTTCGGGACGCAATCCATGGTCAACCGTTGCCACAAAAAGCTCTGCATTTTCGCTTTGAGCGATCTCGTTCAGCAGCAAAAGCAAGGCAACCGAGTCGCCCCCACCAGACACCGCTACGCCCAATCGGGCTGGCAGCTTTTCAGGCAGCCGCGCGCGGATATCCGCGCGCAATTTGTCTGCATGTTCCGTCAAGAACAGCCCAGCGAGGCCATTTCCTGCGTGGCACTCGTTGCCGAGGTTGAGCTCGGGAACCGGACACCCACCTCGCTTAGGGTAATGCAGGCCTGGTCGGTTTGCCCAAGACGCCCCAGTGCCGAGCCAAGCTCAAACAGCGCCTCGGGGGCAAACGCCCCTTCGGAATCGCCGGTGAAGCTCGCCAGAAAGGCCCGCGCAGCCTCGCGGGTCTCTCCCAAACCAACAAGCGCCTGCCCGCGTTTCAGGTTGGCTTCGGGTGCCAGGGGGCTGCCTGGGTATGCAGTTTCGAACGATGCAAACTGTTCGGCGGCGGCCTGAAAGTTGCCATCCGCAAGCGCTTGGGATGCGGCGTCAAAATCCGCCCGCTCGCCAACTGCAAGCTCGCCCTGATCAGATACCGGCGGTGCGGATGGTGTGGCAGGTGCAGCAGCAGTGACTTCAGTTTCTCCACCCAGCGTCGAGGTTTCGCCAATCGTACTAAGATCCCCCCCTTCCAGTTCGACCAGCCGGAATTCAAGATCACCGATCCTGTTAGTCCCGTCTGTGACGATGTTCTGAACACGCTGATTCAACTGTTCCGTCTGCCGTGTAAGACGCTGCAACTCTGCCTCAATGGCATCGACGCGTTCCAGAACGGAACTGCCGGACAGATTGGGGGCCGGAGAACCGGTGGTCGAAAACTCGCGCTTAAGGCGCTGAATTTCCACGTGCAACACCGTCAATTCCTGACGAATGTCCGCCAGGGTTTGCTGATCCTGTGCGTTTGCCACGCCAGCGGTCGCTACAACCGCGGCCAGAACCCATCCTGCAATTCGCATCTTTTTACCCCAAGGTTGAACCGGTCAGCACCGTCACCGCCCGGCGGTTTTTGGAATAGCATTCCTCGGTACTGCAAATTTCGATCGGGCGTTCCTTGCCGTAGCTGACGGTGGTCAGGCGGTTGCCCGCGACGCCCCGCGAAATCAGGAACTCTCGTGCGGCGTTTGCCCGACGCGCGCCTAGCGCAAGGTTGTATTCGCGGGTGCCTTGTTCATCCGCATGACCCTCGATCGTGGCCACGAAATCCGTGTTGGCCAGCAACCAATCCGCCTGCCCCTGCAACACAGTCTGCGCCTGCGGTGTCAGTGTCGACTGGTCCACTTCGAACAACACGCGGTCGCCTACGGATTGCTGGAAATAGGCTGGCGAGCGTGGGTCGCTAGGCGAGCCCGGTACGATCGAACCGTTTCCGCCTGCGCCGCCGCCAATTGCCGACGGATCATTGTTGGTGCAGGCGGCCATTACCCCAAGCACGCCCAATGCTATGACTTTGCCCAATACATTCATTTCAGGTGCCTCGTCGTTTTATCGCTTTATTGCCGTCTCTGTTATCACAGTGCAGGAAATTTGTGAACTTTTCCAACCCCCTGCAATGATCACTTCTGCAGTGGCCCCCAGGATGGGTCGCTACCACCGTCAGGTGTACGCACCGGACGCAGGTTTCGGCCAGAGATATCCACTGAATACAGCGTGGCCCGACCGCTTGCGCCCTGCGACTCGCGTGTGAACATGATGACACGGCCGTTTGGTGACCAGGTCGGACCTTCGTCCAGGAAAGACGAGGTCAGCAGACGTTCCTCGCTGCCGTCAGTGCGCATGACCCCGATATGGAAACGGCCCTTGTTCTGTTTGGTAAAGGCGATCAGGTCACCACGCGGCGACCAGACTGGCGTGCCATAGCGGCCCTGTCCAAAACTGATGCGGGTCGCCTCTCCGCCATTCGCAGGCATAATGTACAGCTGCGGCGTACCCGAACGGTCGCTTTCGAACACGATCTGCGAGCCGTCCGGCGAGTAGCTGGGCGCAGTTTCAATCGCCGGAGTGTTGGTCAGGCGCACGCTTTGACCCGAAGCCAGATCCATCTTCCAAAGATCGGTGTTACCGCCCTGAATCAAGGAATACACAATCGAACGACCATCCGGCGAGAACCGTGGAGAGAAGCTCATCGTACCGTCCTGTGTTTTCAACTCGGTCCGTTTGACGCGGTCAACGTCCAGAACATAGATGCGCGGCTGGCCGGTCTCGTAACTGGTGTAGAGCAAGCGATCACCAGTCGGCGAAAAGCGCGGCGCCAGAACAATTGCAGAGCTATCGGTCAGAAACTGAACGTTTGCCCCGTCATAATCCATGATGGCCAGTCGCTTCAGGCGCTGATTCTTGGGCCCGCTTTCCGAAACAAATGCGACGCGGCTGTCAAAGTAACCGCCCTCGCCGGTCACGCGGCTATAGACCTGATCGGCCACTTTGTGCGCCATGCGACGCCACCCATCCGTTGTGCCGGAAAACTGCAATCCGTTGCCCAGTTCCTGACCCGAGAACACATCCCAGACCCGGAACCGCACCGTCAGCCGTTTACCCGAAACATTTACGGCTCCGGTCACCAAAGCTTCGGCGTTGATCGCCTTCCAATCCGCGAACTGCACCGGGGCATCGAAACTGCTGACCCGACTGATGAACGCGTCCGACGAGATTTCCCGGAACAACCCGGTTCCGGTCAGGTCGGCGGCGACAACACGTGAGATGTCGTTGGCATATTGCGTGGCCGCTGGCCCGTCGGGCACGAAGTTCGGCACCGCAAAGGGCAAGGGTTCGATGATCCCCTGATCCAGTTCCAGACGCAGCGGTCCGCTTTGGGCGTGCACCGGCGCTGCCAGAATTGTCAGGCCAAGCAACAGGCTGGTCAGAAATCTAATCATTTGATCCGCATCCTCTCGGGATTGAATGTAATCTCAATATCCCGCCATTGATCGTATTTGTCAGCAGGCAGGGTGTATCCTTTGGCCCCGCAGCGCAAAATCGCTCGCCGGGCGGCGTCATAGGCTTGTTTGGCCGACGTCGCAGTCCCACCGGAACTGTCCAACATCCGCAGGCTGCCGCCGATCACCTTGCCGTCCGGGGCCAGCGAGAAACCAACGACCACAACAGTTTGCAGCGCATCTGTCGACAACGAACCGACGTTCCAGCACTTAGATACGGCCAGCCGCATAGCATCCTTCTCGCCTGCGGTCAGCGGTGGGCCAGACGGTTCACTGCTTTGCTGCAGTGCTTCTGCCAGCGCATCGTTGATGGCGGCCTCGTCGCTTGGCGCCGGCTCCGGCGGCGTTGGCTCTTCCACCTCCGCTACCTTGGGCTCTGCCGGGGGCGTGGGCCGGTTGGGTCTGACCCGTGGGCGTGGCGAAGCCGTTGGCGCTGGGTCTTTACCTTCTTCGGCCTCGGTAATGATTTCGGGCTGAGCCTCTTCTGGCGCGGTCTGCTCCCGCTGTTCCTGCTGGGTCTCAGCCCCTTCGTCCAGCGACACGGCCGGGGTTTCGATGTCGTCAATCGTTGCCTCGGGCGGCGGTGGTGCAACAGGTTCAGGCGCGACCTTATCCGCGGGGCGCGGCTGAGCGTCAGGCTCGGGCGGCACCGGCAAGACAACTGCCTCGGGTTCCGGTGTCTCTAATGCCGGCGGCTGTTCGATCACCACCGGCTCGGGCAGAGGGTCCAGCGGTTCTGGCTGTTGTTCCGGTTCGGGTTCTATTGGCTCTGACACCTCAGGGGTTGGAGGTTCTTCTTCAACCGGTTCCGGTGTCGGGATTTCTTCCTCGGGCGCTTCGGGTTGCTGCAAGGCAGCTGGTGTGGGAACTTCCGGCGCTTCGCGCTGCGCGGTCATCGCCGCGAACTGCTCAGCCGAAACCACGGAAATATCCTGCACAGGCATAGGCAATGGTTCGGACCGGAAGGTGCCGCCGAACAGAGCCCACGAAATCAAACTGACATGGGCAATTGCCGAGATCTTGGTGCCGGTATCCACCGCGCGGCCTCACTCTCCACCTTCGTCCAATGACGGGCCGCCGGTGTCTGTCACAAGCCCCACATTGGAAAACCCACCTGCGTTCAGCGCGCCCATGATCTGCATCACCTGAGCGTAAGGTATGGCACCATCGGCCCGCAGGAACACGCGGTCACTGCTGCGCTCTGCCGCAATGGCGCGCAGTTTACCAATCAACTCTTCGCGCACAACATCCGTGGTCTGGATTTGCACCCGGCCATCGGCTGTCAGCGTCACGGTCAACGGCTCTTCGTTGTCGCCCGGCAAGGCGCTTGCGGCTGTTTTCGGCAAGTCCACCGGCACACCAACTGTCAGCAGCGGCGCCGCGACCATGAAGATGATCAGCAACACCAGCATGACATCCACAAACGGGGTCACGTTGATTTCAGCCATCGGCTGCGCACGCCCACGCCGACGCCCACGTCTGCGCCCATTGCCGTTTGACGATTGCTGTACCGCCGCACCCATGTCAGCCGTCCAACTGCCGCGACAGGATGGTGGCGAACTCGTCGGCAAAAGCCTCATACCCACCAACGATCCGGTCACTATCCGCGCTGAGCTTGTTGTAGAAAATCACCGCCGGGATCGCGGCCAACAGACCGAGACCCGTGGCCAACAACGCTTCGGCAATACCGGGGGCAACAACCGCCAGGTTCGTGTTCTGCTGTTCGGCAATCTCGATAAAGGCGTTCATGATGCCCCACACGGTACCGAACAGACCGATAAACGGTGCCGTCGACCCGACCGTCGCCAGAATGGGCAAACCCTTTTGCAACGTCTCTGCTTCTTTGGCGATAGCAACGTCCATCGAGCGGTCGATCCGTGCCGTGGCACCCGCGATCAGGCCACCGTCGGTTCGATGCGACCTGCGCCACTCAATCATACCAGCGGCGAATATCTTCTCGGAACTGCCATCGGGTTGCGTGCCAATTTGTTCGAACAACTCATCCAACGGGTTGCCCGACCAGAAGGATTCATCAAACACCTGCGCCTCACGGCGGGCCGCACGGTAGTTGATCAGCTTTTGAACGATGATCGCCCAGGACCAGAAGGATGCGACCACCAAAATCAACATCACGATCTTGACGATGAAGGTCGCGCGGGCAAACAGCCCCCACATGGAGAAATCGATCTCCTGCGCCAGCGCCAGCGTTTCAGCTTCCATGAACCTGCTCTTTGTTTTTGCCTGACGGCCGTTCGTTTGGCCTTGTTTTGCCAAACGCTAACGCAGTTGGTTACGAAAAGCCAACATAACCACCCCGGACCGACAAATTGTTACATCAATGCGCGAATCTCTGCCGGAAGACGCACCGGTTTGCCTTGCGCATTCATGCATACGGCGGTCACCGATGCGCGGAAGACCTCGGTCTCTCCGCGCTTGACAAGCTGCCCCATAGTCAGGCGAACCCCGGAAATTGAAGATAGCCAAGTTTCAACGATCAGTTCATCGTCAAACTTCGCCGGCGACAGGTAGTCTGCCTCGATCCGGCGCACGACCCAAACGATCCCGCCGTCGCGCATGGCATTCTGATCATTGCCCAGCCCGCGGACGTAGTCCGATCGCGCGCGCTCGATAAACTTGAGGTAATTCGCATGATAGACGACACCGCCCATGTCGGTATCTTCGTAATAGACCCGGATCGGAAAGATATGCTTGTGAGGGGCGTCGGCTTCTGTGGCCATGATATCAGGTCCGGTCTTTCAATTGGCATCAATACGTCAAGCGTCAGGCAAATCCTTACCAGAAACAGATGCATGCTTGCCGCGGTTCCTGCAATCCCCTCGCGGGGACAATTTTGGGATCATCGGGCGCTCACTATCGATATATTACATTTTGCCGACTAGTCTCCCTGACAACTGACGTGAAATCGACAGGTGACCGAATGGCTAAGCCCAACACAGAAGAGGAAAAATTCGCAATTCCGATCCTTCAAGGCGTCTTGCCGTTCAATCGCGCCACCCTGCCGGCGGAAGTTCTGGCCGGTCTGACCTTTGCCTGCCTCGCGATCCCCGAAGTCATGGGCTACACCAAGATCGCAGGCACGCCTGTTGTGACGGGCCTGTACACCATTCTCATCCCGATGGCACTGTTCGCCCTGTTCGGATCATCCCGCCATCTTGTGGTTGGCGCCGATTCAGCGACAGCCGCGATCACAGCCTCGGCGCTTGCGGGAATGGCTGTTTCGGGGTCATCGGAATACCTGGCGCTGGCATCACTTCTGGCCCTCATGGCCGCAGTCCTGCTGATTGCAGCTCGGATCATCGGCCTTGGATTTCTGGCCGACTTCCTGTCCCGAACCGTGCTGGTCGGCTTTTTGACCGGCGTGGGCATTCAGGTCGCAACTGGTGAGATACCCGGCCTTATGGGGATCAATACCGAAGGCCATGGAACAATCGCCAAGCTGAAAGAGACCATCCTGCATATGGATCAGACCAGCTGGCCGACGCTGGCGGTATCACTGGCTGTTTTGGCAGTTGTTGTCGGGTGCAGAAGAGTGTCCCCCAAACTGCCCGGCCCGCTGTTCGCAATATTGGGAGTGATCATTTGCAGCTGGGCCTTTCAGTTCACCGCATCAGGCATCGCCGTTCTGGGCGCAGTTCCCAGTGGCTTGCCCGCATTGTCGATACCGGATGTGGACTGGAGCTGGAACCTGTTCAAACAGTTGCTGCCCACCGCGTTGTCGATCTTTGTTGTGATCCTTGCGCAAAGTGCCGCGACATCGCGGGCCTATGCCGCCCGGTACGAAGAGAATTTCAGCGAGAACACTGATCTCGTGGGGTTGGGCCTCGCTAACCTGGGGGCCGCATTTACAGGGACGTTCGTGGTCAATGGCAGCCCCACCAAAACCGAGATGGTGGCGAGCGCCGGGGGTCGCAGTCAGGTCGCTCAGCTAACAACGGTTTTGATTGTTCTGGTTGTTATCCTATTCCTTACTGGCCCGCTGGCTTATCTGCCAAACGCGGCCCTGTCCGCCGTCGTTTTCCTGATCGGTGTGAAACTGATCGACCTGAAAGGACTGACTGCGATTTACAAACAAGCCCGATCCGAATTCTGGATCGCGGTTGCCACTGCGGCCGTGGTCGTTTTTGTGGGCGTGGAACAGGGCATCATCTTTGCGATGGTTCTGTCTCTGATCGACCATACCCGCCGCGGATATCGGCCCAAAAACTCGGTAATCGTCAAAAACGACGGGGGATGGCATTCCAAACCCATCTCTGCGCCAAACCAGTTCGAACCCGGCCTGGTCATCTATCGTTTCTCTCACAGCCTGTATTATGCAAATACGCAACGGCTTTCGGATGAGGTCACGGCGATCACTCGGGCCTCCGAAGCCGAAGTGCAGTGGTTCTGCATCGAGGCGTCGGCCATCGACGACGTGGATTTCACGGCCGGCTATACGCTGCGCAACGTGCAGAAGCTGTTACGCGCGAAGAACATCAAATTGGTCTTTCTACTCGTCGAACCGCATGTCCGGTCAGAGCTGAACCGGTACGGAGTCACCGCTCTGGTGGGGGATGATGCCTACTTTGACGCAGGCAGCGATCTGTTGAGCGCCTTTCACCGGAGCAGCGTCACCGCATGATGACACTGGCTGAGTAGCGTCATTGAGGCTGTTGCAGTCTCGCAAACAAGCGTAGCGCATGAGAGGCATCCTGTGCTGCCCCCGGCAGCACAGGATCATAGGCCGCGCGGATCAACTCGGCGATATCCGGGCGCAGAATCGTCGAACCACCCGCTACTGCCAGCGGCGATTGGGTTCGAAAGGCCGTATCGGACCACAGCAGGATGGTCTGAACCACCTGACTGAGTGCCAATGTCTCGGCCGGGACTTTGGACAATTCCTTATCCATTCGCAGAAATACAAAGGCCGCGCGGATCGCGCCATCTTCCTCAAACCGGAAAACGCGGTACTGGTTGGCGTCGGCTGCGACCAGTCGATCAATCAACGGGGCCAGATCAGGAACCAGCCGGTCCAGATCGGGCACCTCCAAAAGCTCTTTCCAGTCACGGAAGAAGAACACCATGCAATTCGCGCCCAGTTCTGGGTCCGTCTCGGCCATCTTGTGATCGGCCAGAGACACCACCGCCTCAAACGCACCTTTCACGGTCGCCAGTGTCTCGTCTTCGACCCCAAAGACGATGGGCACGATGGGGCGACCCCAACGCGCGAACAGGAACTCACCGCTTTCACGGGTGAACAAGGCCTCAATCTCGTCCGGTGTCACGCGCAGTCCTTCATCTTTTTCCAAATACTCTCGCCGAAGGCATAAAATCTTAACTGCCCGGCTTCAACCAAACAGATCACTTTGCCCACGTGGCGCGGCCATACCCAGATGAGTCCACGCCTTCTGCGCCAGCATCCGCCCGCGCGGCGTTCGCTGGATCAGGCCCTGCTGCAGCAGATAGGGCTCAATCACTTCTTCCAGCGAGTCTCGGCTCTCCGAGAGTGCAGCAGACAGAGTTTCAATCCCGACAGGACCACCGGCATAGTTTTCGGCAATCAGCTTGAGGTATCGCCGGTCGGCGCCATCCAAGCCCAAATTGTCGACTCCCAGCCGCGTCAGCGCGCCATCCGCCAATTCGCGTGTGATCCGCCCGTCACCTTCGACGATGGCAAAGTCCACCACCCGGCGCAGCAGCCGACCCGCGATCCGCGGCGTCCCGCGCGAGCGGCGTGCGATCTCGCGAGCACCTGCGTCATCAGCAGGCGCGCCCAGTTTGCGCGCGTTGCGGGTGACAATCTCGTGCAATTCGTCAACCGTGTAGAACTGCAGCCGCGTCGGAATGCCGAACCGGTCGCGCAACGGCGTCGTCAGCAGCCCCATCCGGGTCGTTGCTCCGACCAGTGTGAACGGCTGCAACTCAATCCGAACCGTCCGCGCCGCAGGGCCCTCGCCGATCACCAGATCGAGCTCGAAATCTTCCATCGCCGGGTACAGGACTTCTTCGACCGCCGGGTTCAGGCGGTGAATCTCGTCGATGAACAGTACATCCCGCGATTCCAGATTGGTCAGGATCGCGGCCAGATCACCCGCCTTGGCCAAGACCGGGCCCGAGGTCATGCGGAAATTCACCCCTAACTCGCGCGCCATGATCTGCGCCAGTGTCGTCTTACCCAGACCCGGAGGACCATGAAACAACGTGTGATCCATGGCCTCGCCGCGCTGACGGGCGGACTGGATAAAGATGCGCAGATTGGCACGCGCCTCGGCTTGACCAATGAACTCGTCCAGCCCCTGCGGTCGAAGTGCGCGGTCGTTGTCCTCGGGCATGGGCTCAGGGCGCAGGGTTGGATCGGCGTCTACCATTCAGTCACCCTTTCGGAGCCAGCAGTTTCAGAGCGGCGCGGATCAGCTCCGACTCACCCGCATCAGGCAAGCTGGCCGCCGCTTCTGCAACAGCCGAGGCCGCCTCTGACGGTCCATAACCCAGATTGGACAGCGCCGACAATGCCCCGGCAGAGGCCGCCGCTGACCCCGAGACCGGTTTCACGACCCGTTTGGGCACAGGCGCAGGTTCGGCCGATTCCACAACCTCCAACTCCGGACCGTCCGTCGCCTCGGTCACGGTTCCGCCCATCGCCATGACGCCTGGCGCTTTGTCCTTGAGGTCCAACACGATCCGCTGTGCGGTCTTCGGTCCTACCCCTTTTGCCGCCTTGACCGCGCCCCAGTCACCCAGCGCAATCGCTCGGCTGACCCCATCCGGCCCCAAGGCGCTGAGGATGGCGAGCGAGACTTTAGCCCCGACGCCCTGAACCGAGCACAACAGCCGGTGCCATTCCTTTTCGACGAGCGACAGAAAGCCATAAAGCTGCATCAGGTCCTCGCGCACGACCATGTCGGTGTAGATCGAGACCGCCTCGCCCACCCCCGGCAACGCCGCCATTGTCCGATCCGAACAATAAACGATATAGCCAACCCCGCGCACGTCGATCAGCACGTGGTCCGCAGCGCGGTAATCCAGACGCCCGCTCAGTTTTCCGATCATGCCCGCACCTCTTTCATGCGCGTCTGTGGCGCTGCCCCGTAATAAGAATGACAGATGGCTATCGCCAGCGCATCCGCGGCATCCGCTCCTTTGGGCTGACAACCCGGCAGTTGCAATTTGACCATATGAAGAACCTGTTCTTTCTCGGCGTGCCCGACACCCACGACCGTTTTCTTGACCCGGTTGGGCGCATATTCCCCCACCGGCAGCCCCGCTTGCGCCAGGGTCAGCAACGCCACGCCACGCGCCTGACCCAGCTTCAGCGTCCCGGCCCCGTCCTTGTTGACGAAGGTCTGTTCAATGGCGGCCTGATCGGGTTGATGTTCGGCGATGACTTCGACGATTTGATTGTGGAGCGACAACAAACGTTCGCCCAGATCGTCCCCGTCAGATTTGCATAACCCGTTGGCAACGTGGCTCAGGCGGCTGCCATGCGATTCGATGACGCCCCATCCCAGGGTTCGGAGCCCCGGATCAATGCCCAAAATCCGCATAATTTGCCTCGGCCTGCTCGGGTTTTTGTGATCTTTCTTTCGGATTAGCACGAAGCGTGAACATTTTCCAAGCGAATTGACCGAAAGCCTGAAAACGACAGACCTGTTTCACCCGCGACAAAACGGTCGATTTGCGACCGCAGAAAGTCTGAATTCGACACGATTCATTACCGGACAATGGCCAATAAATTAAGGGATTTTAATGTTCTTAGAGCCCTGCAAAAAACGCATAGGACATTTGCAATTTCCGCCCTTGCACAGGCGATCCGGCGTCACTAGATGCCGCTCAGATCGGATGATCAGAACGTTAACCTAAACCAGAAGGAAACAGGATATGGCTGCACTGGACACCACCCGCACCACCACTGGCTCGTTCGGCCTCGTTGGCCGTATCGGCGCGAATTTCGCATCGGTCGTGAATGCCGTTGTCGAATGGAATGACGCCCGCGTTACTCGCAACACGCTGAGCGGTCTGAGTGACCGCGAGCTGGAAGATATCGGTCTGTGCCGTGGCGATATTGACGTCGTGGCCGAAGGTCGTCGTTAAGAACGAACAAACCACCACTCTAATGCCCCTCTCCTCCCTCGGGGCAAAGTAGAACGCCGCGCATCACCGAATGCGCGGCGTTTCTCGTTCACCTGAACAAAGCTCAGGGAAGAATCTTAGCAATCTGTTCAGAGAGCGCTTGCGAGACCGGATCGATCTGCATCACCCAAGCGCCGGCTTTTTCGACCGACGTACCCTCATTCAAGGCGTCAAGCCGGTGCTGATAGCCGGATGGACCGAGACTGGTCAGCAAGAATGTCTTGAAAGCGAACAATCCGACCAGACACATCAGCAGAACCTTCGCCGGTAGCGCAGATTTCACCCTCTGTGGTTTCATGACCACAAGGCCGTCTTTGCGCATCGTCGCGCGATAGCCACGGCTCAGTTTTGCGTGTTTTTTGTTCAGGCGTGTAACGCGCTGATCAAACTCCAATTGTTTTCCCGTCATGGCAGCCTCCCAAAACCGCCCCCCGATTCCACGTTACGACGGTAAAAACAGATTGCGACAAAAACGAGGCAAAACTCCACAAAACTCCCGCAAAAGGCCCAATTTTAGCCCTGTTTGCTTAAGACTAGCGTCGTCCATTCACCAATTTGGCTGTTTTGCTCCAAATTGAACCCGTTTTGTAAATAAACCGAAATCACATCATCGGCCTGCTCATTGAGGATTCCCGATAGGATTGCGTGCCCACCGACCCGCAGATTCGCTCCGATTTCGGGGGACAAAGCCACCAACGGGCCTTTGAGGATGTTCGCGAAAATCAAATCATATGGCGCGATCGCGCTCAGTTCGGGGTGGTCGAAGCCCGCCGCTTCGACGCAACGCACCTGACCAGACATTCCGTTGGCCTTCAGGTTGGCTTCGGCAACATCGACGGCGACCTCGTCGATATCACTGGCGATGATCTCACCCTCCCAGACCCGCGCAGCCGCCATAGCCAGTACAGCCGTACCGCAGCCGATATCGGCCACTTTCGTTGCGGTGAACCCTTCGTTCAGAAGCTTGTCCAACGCTTTCAGACACCCCAATGTCGTACCATGGTGGCCGGTCCCGAAGGCCATGGCGGCCTCGATCAACAAAGGGATACGTCCCTCAGGCAGCTTGTCAGTGTCGTGGCTGCCGTAGACAAAGAAACGCCCGGCCTCGACCGGAGCTAACTCGCGGCGCACATGGGCGACCCAGTCTGTTTCGGGCAGTTCGGACACCACAAAAGGCTTGGCTTCAAACGCCGCCGCCAGAACGGCCAGTGCGGTTTCGTCCGGAGTTTCGGTAAAGTAGCCGCCAACCTCCCACAGGCCCGAGCCGTCTTCGACCTCAAAGACACCCACACCGGTAGGCTCCGGGTCCAGACGCTCCATGGCTTCGCCCAGCCCTTCGGCGGCTTTCTTACCGGTCAAAGTCGTCAGCGCGGTGAATGTGGGCATGGGGGCCTCCTGTATCAGTTGATACAGCGCCTATGGCGATGACCCGCCAAGGTCAAGCGCTTGCCCTTATTCAGCTGGTGCGGGTGCGTATTTCGTCAGGATGGTCTCGTTGCCGGGTTCGGGATGGCGCGGGATCAGCAGCGACAAAAGCAACGATACGATTGCCATCAAGGCGGCCAAGGCAAAGACCGCACCGGGCGAGACAACCCACAACAGGCCCAGGAGTGCTGGCAGGAATACGGCGGCAATGTGGTTAATGGTAAAGGCCACGGCCGCGGTTGGCGCAATATCCGCCGGGTCCGCGATTTTCTGGAAATAGGTTTTCAGCGCCAGCGCCAGCGCGAACAGCACATGGTCGATGACGTAGAGGATCGCAGCCAGAACCACACCCCAACCAAACCAGTAGATACCGCCATAAGCTGCAAAGACGATCGCCAAGCCTGCATATTCGAAGATCAGCGTTCGACGCTCGCCAAACACGGACACGGCTTTGCCCAACATCGGAGCTGCCGCCATGTTGATCATGAGGTTGATCAGGTAAAGGCTTGTCAGTTCGTGAACTTCAAAGCCGAATTTCTCGACCATCATGAAGCCCGCAAAGACGACAAAGATCTGCCTGCGCGCGCCCGCCATGAACTGCAGCGCATAATACAGCCAGTAGCGTTTGCGCAGCACCAGCTTTTTGGTTTGTGGCGTCGGAGCGTCAAATTGCGGATAGGCAAACAGACAGAAAAGCGCCAACAGCGCAGTCACGCCACCGGCGGCAATGAACACAGTATTGTACGACAGGTCAAACCGGTCCCATGTCAGCACGATCAAACCATAGACCACCGCTGTGGCGGCAGAGCCCATGGCCACCAACCATCCCAGCACCTGGGGCGCGCGATCCTTGGGCAGCCATTGCAGTTGCAGCGACTGGTTCACCGTTTCGTAGTAGTGGAATCCGATCGAACTGAAGAGAGTTACAAATAGCAACCCGCCAAGGCTGGGGAACCATGCCGTCACTGCCGTTGCCACGCCGAGCATCATCAGCGAGATCATCGCCAGCACCTGCTCGCGCACGAAAATGATCACTGCGATCACGCCAACGGCCAGGAAACCGGGGATTTCACGCACGGTGTGCAGCAGGCCGATATCCGCCCCATCGAAATTGGCCACCTCGATGACGAAATTGTTCAACAGCGCGCTCCACGCATTGAACGCAATTGGCATCATCAGCGCCATCACGAACAAGAGCGTCACAGGGCGGCGCCAGAACGGAAGGCTCTGCGCCTCAGCGAGGGGCATTGGTTTCAGCATGGGACTCCTCTACGCCCATTTTCCGATTTTGGCGAGAGGTAAGGCGTGCGCGCACAGCTGCTCTGCGCTGATGCAGAGGTCAGTAGAAACTCTGCGGGTCGATATCCACGGTCAAACGCAGATCACCTTTCAGGCGCAACGGAGCGATCCAACGGGCGATCGCGTCCTGTATCGGTGCGCCTTTCGGGGCTTTGACCAGCAATCTCACCCGGTGCCTGCCCCGAATCCTCGCAATCGGTGCTGGTGCAGGGCCAAACACCTGCGCCCCAATTTCGCGCAGCGGCGCATCGTTGCGGGCCATCGCATTGCCCAGGTCAAAAACGGGGCCGACCTCAGGGCCGGAAAGAACGATCCCGGCCATTCGGCCGTAGGGAGGCATCCCGGCAGCCTGCCGCCCAGCAGCTTCGGCCTTCCAGAACCCCTCTTCGTCGCCGGACAGAATAGCCCGGATCACAGGATGTTCGGGCTGGAATGTCTGCAACAACGCCTGCCCCGGTTTGTCCGCACGACCCGCCCGACCCGCAACCTGACGCATCAGCTGAAAGGTCCGTTCTGCGGCGCGTAAATCGGCACCGTGCAAGCTGAGATCCGCATCGATAACACCAACCAATGTGAGTTTCGGGAAATTGTGCCCCTTGGCGACCAATTGCGTGCCGATGACAATATCCGCGTCCCCTTCGGCTATTTCTTCGATCTTGGCCTTCAATGCCCTGGCCGAGCCAAATAAATCCGAACTCAACATCGCGATATTGGCCTCGGGGAAAGTGGCTTCGGCCTCTTCTGCCAGACGTTCGATCCCCGGCCCGACCGGAGCCAGTTTTCCTTCGACGCCGCATGAAGGACAGGCATCGGGCATCGGTTTGGTCTCACCGCATTGGTGGCACATGAGACGTTTCAGGAACCGGTGCTCGACCATCCGCGCATCGCAATGGTCACAGGCAATCTGCTCACCGCAAGCCCGACACAGGGTCACCGGCGCATAGCCACGGCGGTTGATGAACAGCAACGACTGTTCGCCCTTCTCGATCCGCTGCCGCACCGCCTGCCGCAGCGACGGAGAAATCCAGGTCCCTGGTTGCATCTGCTCGGCCCGCATGTCGATGGGCTTCATCTCGGGCAGAACGGCGGCACCAAATCGCGACGTCAGATCGACCCGTTCATATTTGCCCGCCTCTGCATTGGCCCAGCTTTCCAGCGACGGCGTCGCACTTGCCAAAATCACACGCGCGCCACAGATAGCCGAACGCAGCACGGCCATGTCGCGCGCGCTATAATGGACACCGTCCTCTTGCTTGTAGGAGGTATCGTGTTCCTCATCGACCACGACCAAGCCCAGATTGCGAAATGGCAGGAACAAAGCCGACCGGGCCCCAACGACCAGTTGTGCATCCCCCTGCCCGACCATACGCCAGACCCGGCGCCGTTCAGTCATGGTCGCACCGGAATGCCATTCGGCTGGACGCGCACCAAATCTTGCTTCGACTCGCGTCAGAAACTCGGCGGTCAAGGCAATCTCGGGCAGCAGAACCAGCGCCTGTCGCCCCATACGCAGCGCTTCGGCCACTGCTTCCAGATACACTTCGGTCTTGCCCGAGCCTGTCACACCTTTCAACAGCGTGGTTCCGTAATCTCCTGATCGCTGGCCTTCCTGCAGCCTGGCAACCGCAGCGGCCTGATCTTCGGTCAACGCCTTGCCCGGCAAATCCGGGTCAAGGGGCGGATAGGGCAAATCCCGAGGACTGTCTTCTTCTCTTACAGCGCCCTGCTTGACCAAGCCCTTTACGACCGAGGATGTCACCCCAGCCTGTTCGGCAAGCTCTTTCAGCGTAAATGCCAGCCCGCCATAATCGCGCAGAACCTCTAACACACGTGTCCGCGCGTCGGTCATCCGATCAGGTTCACCATTGCCCAGCCGGTAAATCTTGCGCATCGAAGGCGGATCACCCAACCCCGGCGCGCGCGTCGCTAAACGCAGCATCGCGGGCATCGGCGTCAGCGTGTAATCAGCCACCCGCCCGAGAAACAGCCGCATCTCTTCACGCATCGGCGCGACCTCAAGCACCCGGATCACCGATCGCGCCTTGGAAAGGTCGAACCCTCCCTGTCCCGGCCCCCAGACAACTCCCAGAACTTTCCGAGGCCCCAGCGGCACCTCGACATAAGCCCCAAGAAAACACCCACCGTCGGGCGCCTTGTAATCCAGCGTCCGGTCCAGCGGTTGCGTTGTCAGCACCGCAATCAGTTCTCCTTCGTCGAAAAATCCGTTAGCGCTCACGGCACATCCTTCGCAGGGGGTTCCAGCATGGGTCTCTTTGAGGTAAAGCCATCCGCGACCAAGGCCAACCCATCAAAGGACTGCCCTCATGAAATTCTTCGTAGACACAGCCGAGATCGACGCCATCGCCGAACTGAACGATCTGGGCATGGTGGACGGTGTGACCACCAACCCGTCTCTGATCCTGAAATCCGGTCGCGACATTCTGGAAGTGACCAAAGAGATCTGCGATCTGGTTGACGGCCCCGTCTCGGCCGAGGTTGTCGCCACCGAGGCCGACGACATGATCGCCGAAGGCCGCAAGCTGGCCAAGATCGCTCCGAACATTGCCGTTAAAGTTCCGCTCACATGGGCCGGTCTGAAAACATGCAAGACGCTTTCGGACGAAGGTCAGATGGTCAACGTAACCCTGTGCTTTTCGACCAATCAGGCCATTTTGGCCGCCAAGGCAGGCGCAACCTTCATTTCGCCCTTCATCGGGCGCCTGGACGACATCAACATGGATGGCATGGAGCTGATCGCGGACATCCGTCAGGTCTATGACAACTACGGGTTCGAGACCGAAATCCTGGCCGCGTCGATCCGCACCGTGAACCATGTCACCGACAGCGCTCGTATCGGCGCCGACGTGATCACTGCGCCGCCCGCCGTCATCAAGAAGCTTGCCGACCACCCCCTGACCGACAAAGGTCTGGAAACCTTCCTGGCCGATTGGGCCAAGACCGGTCAGAAAATCCTCTGATCATTTTGCACGACCGCGCGGCTCCGTCAGGAGCCGCGCCCGGCCCAACTGCCAAGCCCTGATCAATGATCAGGGTTTCGCAGGCGGGAGCCCCTGAGCACAGCTCATTTGAAATCCGCAGGTTTTGTATTTTTTCCAAGGCATTTCCGCTAACTCGTGTTATAAGCCCCTCAACAAAAAAAGACCGAGCGGGACATGAGCAGCAACACCAAACTCAAGGACAACTTGCGCGCCGCAATTCTGGCCGAGCCGGACGCAGTGCTGGACGACAAGGATCTTATGCAGGCGCTTGTGACAGCCAATGAACAGGCGCGCGGCGACAATATCATCGATTTGCGCGGCATCGCGATGCAACGCCTTGAAGCGCGGCTGGACAGGCTTGAAGACACGCATCGGTCCGTCATTGCGGCGGCCTACGAGAATCTGGCAGGCACAAATCAGGTGCATCGCGCCATCATCCGCCTGCTCGAGCCCGCCGGGTTCGAGGATTTCCTGCGCACCCTCGGCACCGATGTGGCCGAAATCCTGCGCGTGGATCGGATCACGCTGGTTCTTGAGTCAACGGCAACGCAGGAAGATCCGGCCATCGACACATTGGGCGGGGTGCTTTCGGTCGTCGAACCCGGTTTCGTTGACAATTACCTGACCTTCGACCGCAGCGGCCCTGCCCGCGACGTGGTATTGCGTGAGATTCTTCACCCGACGCACAGAATTTTGGGGCTCAACGCTGAACATCTACGCTCTGAAGCCTGCCTGCGGCTTGACCTGGGTGCCGGACGTCTGCCCGGAATGATCGTCATGAGCGCCAAGGACCGCAATCACTTTTCGCCACAGTTGGGCACTGATCTTCTGTCGTTCTTTGCTGGCGTCTTCGAACGCTCGATGCGCCACTGGCTGTCGTGAGCCTGATCTCACCCGCCTGTCGCGATGCTTTACAGCTTTGGCTGGACGGGCTGAGCGCGCTGGCGGGGCGGTCGGAAAACACACAGACCGCGTATCGCGGTGACGTCACCGAATTCCTGTCATTCATAACCCTGCACCACAGTGAGCGGCAGGGTTTGGCCGCACTGGCCCGGATCACCGTATCCGACATGCGCGCATGGATGGCAGATCAGCGCAGTTCGGGCGTGGGCGCGCGTTCTCTTGCCCGCAAATTGTCGGCTGTCAAAAGCTTCTACCGCTGGCTGGCCGAACGCGAGGGGTTCGAACCCACGGCTGTTCTGTCCACCCGCGCTCCGAAATTCACCAAGAAACTCCCCCGCCCGCTGGCCGAAGACGCCGCCCGCGCCATGATCGAAACGGTTGAGCTGCAATCAACGAACGATTGGGTTTCGGCGCGGGACGTCGCCGTTGTCACGTTACTATACGGATGTGGCCTGCGTATCTCCGAAGCCCTGTCCCTGACCGGCGCGGACGCGCCCTTACCGGATAGCCTGCGCATTGTCGGTAAAGGTGGGAAAGAAAGGGTGGTTCCGGTTCTTCCTGCTGCCCAAGCTGCGGTCACGCATTACCTGCAGCTTTGCCCGCATCCGCAGGCCCACGATAAGGCTCTGTTCCGTGGTGTACGCGGCGGTCCGCTGAACCCACGGGCGATCCAAGGTGTGATGGCCAAGGCACGCATGCAGCTCGGCCTGCCCGCAACCGCCACACCACATGCCCTAAGGCACAGTTTCGCAACCCACCTTCTGTCCGCCGGGGGCGATCTGCGGGCCATTCAGGAACTGCTGGGGCATTCTTCGCTCTCCACCACTCAGGCCTATACCGCCGTAGACACGGCGCGGCTTATGGAGGTCTATAACCGCGCCCACCCCAAAGCCTGACCTTCAGCCAGATCGTGACGTCGCGCATTGTGCGATTAGCGGGCTTTTGGTTTGCATCTGCAGCGCGCATCGTCCAAGAGACACAAATGACAATAAAACTCAAAGCCCTTTCCGTACATCTGTTCACTGCAACCGGCGCTGTCTTCGCGATGCTGGCCATGCTGGCCGCCGTTGAGGAAAAATGGAGCCTGATGTATCTGTGGCTTGTGATCTCGTTCATCGTGGACGGTATCGACGGCCCGCTCGCTCGTCACTACCACGTCAAACAGAATGCACCGGAATTTGACGGCGTTCTGCTGGACCTGATCATCGACTATCTGACCTATGTGTTCATTCCGGCTTTTGCGCTGTTCAAGTCGGGCCTAATGGACGGCTGGACTGGTTGGTTTGCGATTATTGTCATTACCTTTGCCAGTGCCATGTACTTCGCCGACACGCGGATGAAGACCAAGGACAACTCATTCTCGGGCTTTCCGGGCTGTTGGAACATGTTCGTTATAGTGATTTTCGCGTTGGAGCCCAATTTCTGGGTGATCCTGCTGCTGGTCTCACTGTTGTCACTGGCGATGTTCCTGCCGCTGAAATTCATCCACCCCGTTCGCACAGAGCGCTGGCGCAACCTGTCGCTGCCGGTGGCGTTCGCCTGGACGTTCTTCGCCGGTTGGGCCGCCTGGGTCGATTTTCACCCCGAAAGCTGGGCCCATTGGGGGCTTGTGATCACCAGCCTTTATCTGGTTTCGGCAGGGATCGCGCAGCAGGTGATCCCGCAGCGCAGGGACTGAAGGTTACAGGACTTCCTCAACCTCAAACTCGGTGCCGTTATGGGTGAAAACATCACCCTCTTGCAGGCCGGTCATGGCCAGATAAATCGGGCTTTGGGTTGAGATCCCCATATAGGTCTTTCCGTCAACCTCGAACCGCGTGGTCGAAACACAAACCACGAAGCGACGGTTGTTGAATTTGACCACCGCACCCGGTTGAACCTTGTCGGTCAGGCTGAAATCCGTATTCTCGATCACGTCGATCTTTGCGTGATGGGCATGGACCGGCGCGTCGAAGGCCGCTGCCAGATCCGCGTTCTCGCGCGATGCGGCGATGTCGTCTTTGTCATGCCCTTCGCGGTCGTCCAGCTGCGAGTCCTTCAGAAATGCATCGTAATGCGCCTGCGCAGTCGCCAATTCCTGTTCTTCCAGCGACATCAGGCGGTCGATGATGGCCTTCTTGCGGGCGGCCGGGTCTGTTTGAGCAGTCATTCAATGCGGTCCTTCAAATTCAGCAACTGATATAGGTTGAGCCTCAAACAACGGGATTGCAACCGGTTTTCGAGACTCAGATCAGCAGCCCAGCCGCGCGTTCATGGCGCAGCAGGGCCACTTTCGTCTCGACACCCCCCTCGCCTGAGAACCCACCCAGACCATTGGCGGACAGAACCCGATGGCAGGGTATGATCACGGGAATTGGGTTTGCTCCACAGGCTTGCCCGACTGGTTGCGGTGGTTGCCCAAGTTCTTTGGCGATGTCGCCATAGGTTCGCGTTTCCCCCAAAGGGATTACGAACATCAGGTCGCAGACCTGCCTCTGAAACTCGGAACCGGCCACCTTGTACGGTAGGTCGAACCGATCCAAACGACCTTCATCATAAGCGGTCATCTGCGCCGCCGCCTCTTGCAGCAGCGGTGTTGTGGGGCCTTCGTTCCGGCCATTCCAAACAAGGCGGGTTATGGCACCATCGGTCTCTTCGATACCAAGGCAGCCAAACTGCGTATCTACGGCGATCATAGGCATACGCACAGCGTTTCAGATCAATGCGCCTGGCGCAAGCAGGGAACGAAAAACCCCCGGCATTTCGGCCGGGGGGTTGTTGGCTAGCCCAGTGCGTCGTTGCAGCGCCCGCAGACACCCGCATGTGAGTGCAGCCCTACATCAGGCAGGATTTTCCAGCAGCGCTGGCACTTTTCACCCTCGGCCTTTTCGAACACTACCGCGACACCCTCAATCTCGGGCACGCGGAACGCTTCGGCCGGGGCCGGGTCGCCAGTGACGGTCAAGCCGGACGTGATGCACATGTCATCCACATCGAAGGTCGCCAGAAGATCACGGGTGCCACCATCTTCGACATGCACAATCGGCGCGGCTTCGAGGCTGGAGCCGATGACCTTATCCTGACGCTGCACTTCCAGCGCAGCAGTGACGGCGCGGCGGACGCGGCGAACTTTGGCCATGTTCGCCTCAAGCTCGGCGTCGCGCCAGTCGGCGGGCGTGTCGGGGAAGTCCACCAGATGGACCGAGCTGTCGTCACCCGGGAACCGTTCCAGCCAGACCTCTTCCATGGTGAAGACCAGAACCGGAGCCAGCCAGGTGGTCAGGCGATGGAACAGGATGTCCAGCACGGTACGGGCCGAGCGGCGGCGCAGGTTGTCTCCGTCGCAATACAGCGCATCCTTGCGGACGTCGAAATAGAACGACGACAGATCGACTGTGGCAAAAGTGAACACGGCACTGAACACGCCCTGGAAGTCGAACGCGGCATAGCCCTTGCGAACCTGTTCATCCAGATCGGCCAGACGGCTCAGCACCCAGCGTTCCAGACGCGGCATATCCTCGGGTGCAACCCGATCCGCTTCGGTAAAGTCGGCCAGCGAGCCCAGCATGAACCGCATGGTGTTGCGCAGGCGGCGATAGCTGTCGGCAGTGCCTTTCAGGATCTCCGGCCCGATCCGCTGGTCGGCGGTGTAATCGGTCTGAGCCACCCAAAGACGCAGGATGTCGGCGCCGTATTGTTTGATAACCTCTTCCGGCACGATGGTGTTGCCCAGCGATTTGGACATCTTGTTGCCCTTGGCGTCCAGCGTGAACCCGTGGGTCACCACGTTGCGATAAGGCGCGCGGCCCTTGGTGCCGCAGGCCTGCAGCATGGACGAATGGAACCACCCGCGGTGCTGGTCGGTGCCTTCCATGTAGACATCGGCGATGCCGTCTTCGGTCCCGTCCTCGCGGTCGCGCAGAACGAACGCGTGTGTGGAACCCGAGTCGAACCACACGTCCAGAACGTCAAAAACCTGATCGTAGTCGTCGGGGTTGGCGATGCCGTCGAGGATCTTTTCTTTGAACCCGTCGGTGTACCAGATATCCGCACCGTCCTTCTCGAACGCTGCCTTGATGCGGGCGTTGAGATCTTCGTTGCGCAGCAGGTAGTCGGCGTCAGTCGGCAGAGCCCCCTTTTTGGTGAAGCAGGTCAGAGGCACGCCCCAGGCGCGCTGGCGGGACAGAACCCAATCCGGGCGCGCTTCGATCATCGAATACAGGCGGTTGCGGCCGGTCTGCGGTGTCCACTTCACCAGTTCGTCGATGGACCGCAGGGCGCGTTCGCGGATGGTATCGCCCATCTCGCCCATGCCATCGTCCAGCTTACGGTCGACCGAGGCAAACCACTGCGGCGTGTTGCGATAGATGATCGGGGCCTTCGAGCGCCATGAATGCGGATAGCTGTGCTTGATCTTGCCGCGCGCCAGCAGCCCGCCGACCTCGGCCAGCTTGTCGATGACAGCTTTGTTCGCGTCACCTTCGCCGCCCTTACGGGACAGGATGTACTTGCCACCAAAGAACGGCAAATCAGCACGGAACGAGCCGTCATCCATCACGTTGTAAGTGATGACCTGCTCGAGCATACCCAGATCGCGGTAAAGCTCGAATTCCTCCATCCCGTGCGACGGCGCGCAGTGGACGAAGCCGGTGCCTTCGGTATCGGTCACGAACTCAGCCGCGCGGAAGTCGCGAATGTCGTCCCATTCACCGTTGCCGCCCTCGGCACCGGCCAACGGGTGGGTCAGTTGGACACCTTCCAGTTCATCGGCGGTCACATCGCGGACGCGGGTCCACTGGTCGTCGTTCAGACGGGCGCGGCCTAGCACGTCGGCGGCCAGATTGTCCGCCAGCAGGAACTTGTCTCCGACTCTGGCCCAGCATTCCTCAGGTGCGCCGGTGACTTCGTACAGGCCGTAGGAGATATCCTTGCCGTACACGACCGCTTTATTCGACGGCATGGTCCAAGGAGTCGTCGTCCAGATCACGACAAATGCGTCATCAAGGTCGCCAGCGTTTACGACCTTGAACTTCACCCAGATGGTGAAGCTTTCCTTGTCGTGATACTCAACCTCGGCCTCGGCCAAAGCGGTTTTCTCGATGGGTGACCACATCACGGGTTTTGAGCCCTGATACAGCGTGCCGTTCATCAGGAACTTCATGAACTCGTCAGCGATCACGGCCTCGGCGTGATAGTCCATAGTGATGTAGGGGTCGGGCCAGTTGCCGGTGATGCCCAGACGCTTGAACTCTTCGCGCTGGACGTCGATCCAGCCCTCGGCGAACTTGCGGCATTCCTGGCGGAAGTCGACGATGTTCACCTCGTCCTTGTTCTTGCCCTTCTTGCGGTACTGCTCTTCGATCTTCCACTCGATCGGCAGGCCGTGGCAATCCCAGCCGGGTACATAACGCGAGTCAAAGCCCATCATCTGATGGGACCGCACGATCATGTCCTTGATGGTCTTGTTCAGCGCGTGGCCGATGTGCAGATGGCCGTTGGCGTAGGGGGGCCCGTCGTGCAGGGTAAAGGGCGTGCGGCCCTCTTTTTCACGCAGGCGGTCATAGACGCCGATCGTCTCCCAACGCTCCAACCATGCGGGTTCGCGCTTGGGCAGGCCAGCGCGCATGGGGAATTCGGTTTTGGGCAGGTTCAGCGTGTCTTTGTAATCAGGTGTCTGGATCGTGTCGGCGCACATTGGGGGCGTCCTTTGGGTGATCTGGTCGTACTAGGATCGAAGCGGTCGGTGCGAGTTCTCAAACACCTTTGCCCGGCGTCTCAGAGGATCAGAGAGCCGGGGATATAATTCGAATAATGATGGCCAAGCGGTCATACATGGCCGCGCTTATAGGACGCCCGAGCCTAATGGTCCAGAGGTTCCGCCCCGTGCGGCGAATGGCGCAGCTTGGCCCAGCGATTGAGCCACGCCAGACCTGCCAATGCCAGACCCAGCGCCAACAGCGAAAAGACCCGGATCAACCCGCCCAATCCTGATATATCCACTAGGAATACTTTGGCAACGGCAAGGCCGATCACGGCCAGCCCAGCCTTGCGCATCAGATCGGACCGACGGGCGAGCGATTGATAGAACAGCGCTGCGCCGATGATCAAAAGCGTCATGGTATAGGTATAAAGCTCGGGCTGCGAGACTCCGTCGCCTGCGTACATGCCACCGGCACCCTGCCAGAAATGACGGATCGTGAGGCCCAGCCAGACTGCACCTAGTACCGCAGCCGATCCAAAACAGACCTGCCGCCAGCGCGGATGCAACGCAGGCAGCCATGCCGCCGAAACGGCCAGAATAATCGCTGGCAAAAGGTAGGCCACAGCCAGCGTATTCAGCAGCGGAGCCCCAAGTACCGGATCAGCATGTACGTGCAACAGGGGGTTCGCCACAGTTAGCGCCTCGCCCAGGCGGAACACTCCGTGTGCCGCGAAGAACATAGCCAACGCATAGCGCACGTAAGTCAGTTTGCCACCCAGTTCGAACCGCCGCACCTGCGCGCAGGCCAGCAACAGCCAGATCACCGAGAGCAACCCCAGGCCCCAATGGCTGTCTTCCGCGCCGCCCTCGCCAAACCCTTCAAGCCAACGCAGCAACAGCAGAGAAAGCAAGATGCCCGCAGTCGCCCAGGCAGCGCTTTCAAGCAACAGCAGGATCACCGGACGGTTCATCGGTCGCAGGATCGCCCATGCTGCCAGAAACCCGATGACCGACACCGCATAGACCAGCGCCATTTCCCCAACAGGCGCGGCGGTCGCCCAATCCAAACCGGGGTTTAGCACAAGGCGAATCGTCACCGTAAAAACGCCAGCCCAAATGAACCAGCCCATTGGCGGCAGATCAAAACGGCGGTCCAACACGGCGGCAGTGGCGATCAGGGCGACAAACGCGACTGTCAGAGCGGCCGAGCTCAGGACGATCACACACGCAAAGGTCAGACACGACAAGGCAGACAGTGTGACCAAGGCGAAGCGCAGGTGATTTTCACCATCTACGCGCGCAAAACGACCGGCCAGAACCACCATTAGTACCGCCAACGCCATGGCGTGAAGCGCCCACGGGTAGGCCCCAATTACATTGGCCGGGTGCCACCCGATCTCAAGAGCGATGGCCAGACCCGGTGCAAAGATCGCGGCCCCAGCCGCCCAAACCGCCGCATACTCAGTGATACGCAGGGATCGCCAAGCCGAGAGGACGGAGATCACCGCCCCCAACACGACCAACATCGTCAGGGCGAGCGGATAGTCTGCCTCTGCGGTCTCGGCATATGTTTCCGCAAACTGGCGCGCTACCGCACCGTTGTCCCAGCCGTGGATCAGGACGAACCAGATCAGTCCCGCAGCAGGTAATACGGTCATGTCCTGCAATGCCCGCGCCTGACTGGCCCAGATCATCAAACCCAGTGTCAGGCCGGACAACAGGACAACGCCCAGCCAGAATTCTGCCGCCGAATCTGGCCAATGGAGCGACAGAATGGCTGTGCTGACAGCCACCGCAACAAAAGCCAGACGGGTTGGAAACTCGGGCCATGGGGCACCTTTTCCAGTGAGGATGACCTCGCTGATCATGCGCCCGCCATGATCGGGCCAAATCCGTCGGACAGGTATCGCGATCGCGATCACCGCCAGGGCGGTCACGCAGAGCAGGTATTCCGGTTCGGTTAATGGTGCGGACAGAACCAACAACAGACATGCGGTATACCCGCCGAACAGTGTCAGAACAGATATCCACGCCCAACGGCGCACAGTGTCGATACCCAGACCAAGCACAGAAACCACAAAGAAATAGCCGTACAGCCAACTGGGGTCCTTTGACGCTCCGCCCACCAGAAACGGAGCTGCGAACGCTCCGATCAAGCCGACTGCCGCCAACAGCGGGCCGTGGAACCAGCCAAGCACAAGACCCACGACGGCCACAAAGATCATTGCAGCCAGCGCGGCTTCGGGTCCGATCAGATCATACAGCTGTCTCGCAGCCAGCAGACCACCGAACAGCGCAACCAGACCAGCACCTGAAAAAACCGATGGCAGATAGGCAGTCGCCGAGGATTCATCATCGCCATATTTGCGGCGGATCACCTCGCCGGTACCAATCAGTAACGCCCCGAAGACCAAAGCCGCGATGACGCGCATTGCAGGTGACAGCAACCCGCTTTCCACGCCGTACTGAACCAGAAATATGCCAGCCAGAGCCAGCGACAGTGCAGAAACCGCGTAAAACCAGTTCTCGCGCAACCATGCCCCAAACACCGCGAGGCGATCTTCCCGGACCGGAATCTCGACAGACGCGCCCTTCGTCTCTGGTTCGGATGTCACCTCACTCGGGACCGTTTCAGGCGTCGCGGTCTTGATCGCCGGCCAAGGCGAAGGTTTCGCTTCCTTCACTTCAGAAGGTTCAGCTTTCGCCTCCTGCTTGGGGGTTTCTCCGCCAAGCGCGCGGAGTTGCAATTCAAGCAGTTCAACCCTGCGACGCAATCTGACCTGTGCGACCAGCAGAACAATAATAGCCACGGGGATGGCCAAAACGATCAATCCAACAAGGACGAGTAGGGATTCCAATCGAAGCCTCCAAGCGGGTTTGCCAACAAGCTAACCGGGTGTCGTTCAGTGCAACAGCCCGAAATGACATGAAATTTGTGTGGCGCGCAGATCGCCGCGAACTGGCTTTAGCCGAGTGTTGGTCTGGCAATCATCAGCCAGACAATCGCCAGCACAGCCGCGAATGCGGGAAAACCGCAGGCAAACCAGATCTGAAACAGCCGTTGGTAGGACGCGGGCAAAGGATCGCCGGATTCGGCAGCTGTCCGAGCCAGGTCACGCAGTCTGATCTGTATCCAGACGACCGGCAACCAGAACAGGCCCGCTACACCGTAAAGGGCCAATGACAGAACGATCCACCCATCGCTCAGCGACCATCCCAACCGCCAAGCCAGCAGCCCCCCTGTGACCGGCTGCGCGATGACAGCCGTCGTCGTGAACACCAAATCGGCTAACACCACCACACCCGCAGTTTGCGCTATGAAACGCGGATCGCCCGACCGGTGCGCCATCAGCATGAAAAACGCGATCCCGGTACCGGTGCCCAACAGGATGCAGGCCCCGATAATGTGCAACCAGCGCAGGATCAGATCAGGGTCTGTCATCGGCTTTGCAACATGGGCCAAGCGACCAGAGACAATGTCATCGCGGGCAAGATCTTGGTCAGCGGGCCCAATGGGTCGACCCAAAGCACGGGAACAACGAGTGTCGCCGCCGCGAGATAGAGCGCGGCTACGCCAAACTGCGCCAAGCAAGCGCGCGTCGCCCATGGCCGCCACAGGATGGCCAGCCCCAACGCGATATCGACGAAGGACCAGAAAATGACGCTGGCAAGCGCGGCTGCAAAGCCCCACCCCGCATTCATCAGAATGCTCGCTGCCGCAGAGACCCCCACAAGACCAAAAAGGCCGGACAGAATCCAAAACAAGCTGAGAACGCCAACAACGAAGGGCATCAACAGCGTCATGCGTGCTGTCAGCCTGTGCTCTCGCGAACAGGTCAGGTTTGCATGGATCTGTTCTAATGGCGCGATCGCGTAGCCAGCAGCCATCCGGTAAGGTTCAGGGTCTCCGACAACGCCCGTTTCCATTACTTTCATCGCATTGCTGCGCAGGGGCGAGCGCCATCCCAAATGGCTGAGCCCATCTGCGCCGCTGGCAACCAAGCGCGTCAAAACCGGGGGGAGTGCCACCGTCACGCGCGCGGCTGGAAAACCCAACCATTGGCGCGTCTCGGCCAGAACATTCACGAGGGGCTGTGGTTCGTCTTCGATAAGGTCATAAGTACCTTGCGGCAGCTCTCCCGCAACGGCGCCTACGACCGCGCGGCACAGATCGGGCATTCCGATACACTGAACAAGCGTTTCGGGATAAGCCACCGGTTGAACTAAGGGCACAGCAGCCAGCATGCGCAAAAGGGCCGTGCCGCCGTAATCGGATTGCCCAATAACCAATCCCGGCCGAAGTATCCAAAGCGGAACACCGCAAGACCTCAGCGCCTTATCCCCGGCGGCCTTGGTTCGCATGAAATCCGTATCAGCGTCCGCAGTCGCCCCAATTGCCGAAACCTGAACGACCGCGATACCCCGTTGGGCACAGGCCAGACCCAAAGCGGCGACCGCCGTGTGGTGAACGGCTTCCAGATCGTCCGGCGGCCCATCCTGCAATGCGCCGGCACAGTTCACGACGCAGTCGATACCCGCCAGCGCGTCCTGCCAATCCTGTGGGTCTGCGTAATCGCGCAGATCGCCTTGCACCGTGGGCACTCCGGGCAGGACCTGCGCACCCGTTCTCTCGCTGCGCACGAACGCTGAAACACGCGCACCGCTGCGCCGAAGCGACCGGGTTACGGCGGCACCGATAAACCCGTATGCACCCAGAACAAGTACGTTTTTTTCAGAGATCAAAACAGGTTGCATCACCGGCACAGTAACGGTTCACGCCGCGTTGACCAGACTCGCCGACGCTCCTGCGACACTTCTGGCCACTATGGGTGAAACAGCGACCCCACGAGGTAAGCGATCAGCGCAGCCGCACCGCCGATCAGAAGGGTTTCAAGACCGGATCGCCACCATGGTGCCAGTGACCAACGGCTTTTCAGCGCCCCGATCGCAAAGAACACGGCCAAGGTTATAAAGGCAGAGATTCGGAACGCCTGTTCCGCAGACAGAAGAAACGGCAACAGCGGGATCATTCCGGCGATAAGAAACGCCAGAAACGTCGCCATCGCAGCCTTGAACGGGTTTGGATCGACGCTGCCCAGACCGTATTCGCCTTCGATCATCAGGTTGATCCAGTTTTCACGATCTGCGGTGATCGCGTCCGTCGCCTCATCCAGAACCTTGCCTGACAGTCCCTTCTGCGCAAGGATTTCGCGGACCTCAGCCCATTCTCCTTTGGGGTAAAGCTTGATGTGTCGTTCCTCGATGGCCCGAATGCGTCGGATATTGTCCAGTTCGGCCTTGGTGCCCGAGTAATTGCCTGCAGCCATGGAAAATCCGTCGGCCAACACATTGGCCAGCCCCAGCGCCACGATGATGAACGGAGACAAGCCCGCACCCGCCACTCCGCAAACGATGGCAAAAGTGGTCACCGAGCCGTCGATGGCGCCGTAGACCACATCCCGCAGCACACCCCGGCCCGGAGGGGCGTTGATCCGCGCGGCGATCTCCTGCTGGCTGTGTCCGTGGTCGGTCATGGCTGGCTCTGGCGGTGTTATACTCGCCAGCAGACTGCAGGACCTTGCGTCAGGTCAAGTTTTGGAAAACAACCCGGCCAAAGCGCGCTTGATAATGCTTCGGGTGGAAGGTTCGTGCCGGTCAGAAAAGGGCAGCGGCCGGCAGACCTCCATCGCGGCGACTCCGACCCGTGCGCTGAGCGCACCGTTTACAAGTCCTTCGCCGAACCGGCGCGACAGCTTGCTGAGAACGGATCCGCCCAGAACCGGCTCAAGCAGATCGTCACCAACCGCCACGGCCCCTGTCGCCACAAGATGCACGAACACCGCACGCGTCAGGCGCCAGCTGCCCAGAAATCCTGCGCGACCGCCATAGATCTCGGCGATGCGCCGGATCATCCGCAATGAGGCCGCAAGCGCCGTTGCCACATCCGCAAGCGCCAAAGGCACCAGCGCGGTCACAGTGGCGACCTGCCGTGCGGCGGCCTCGACCTCTCGACTGGCAGCGGCGTCCAGAGGGGCCAAAAGTTCGTCCTCGGCCAGGGTCAGCAGTCCAGAGGCGTCGAATTGTTCATCTATCCGCTCGGACAGCCGGTCGCGGCCCCAGCGGGTCTCATCACGCCCTCTGTAGAACGTTATCAACCGGTTCGTCACCGCACGAGCCTGCGTCAGATCGTCTTCAGCCAATGCGTTATCCGCTGCCTGACGCATACCGTCCACGCGGGACAACCGCCCGATTGCCGCCAACTCCCGAACCGCAATAATCAAGGCGACGAGCACCAATGCGGCGAACAGTCCGGTTACGACCCACCCCAGAATCGGTGCCCGCAGCAGCAGTGAGTTGACGAAGTCCCACGCAGCAACCGATACCACTGTGCCGATTACCGCCAAGGCCAGCCCCCAGAACCAACGCGACAAAGCCGAGGGCTTGTGGGCCGCCAAACGCGCCGCACTCTGCATCGCCTGCCCCTGTGGCTGTGCAACGTCCGGCACCGGAGGCGCTTGCGACACGTCGGCAGCGGGTTCATCCGAGTCGAGATCAATCAGAATCGGGCCCTTAGCCATCTGCTGCTCCTTTACTGGTCCAGACATACTTGATGTCCGGCAGGTTCTCGTCGTTTCCAGCGCCGTCGCTGCGCGCAACTTCGGCAAAGCCGTTGCGCTCATAAAACCGCCGCGCTGGAAGGTTGGCTTGAAAGGCAAACAGCGACAGGTGTGATCGGCACGACTTGGCGTGCTCCAACAGTTTTTGCCCGATCCCCTGCCCTCGCGCGTTGGGACTCAGATACAGCGAATGGATTTCCGCACCGTTGAGCGCAAGAAAGCCGACGACGCCTTGATCCGTTTCCGCAACGGTCACCCAATTCAAGTCAATCATCCGGCCGCAAAACGCGATGGTTTCCGCCTGCGTATGCAGTTCCGGCATCCACTCGTTTTCAAGAGCAAAGCCGTGCAAAATCTCTCCGGTAGCACCGGCATCCGTGCTGCGGGCGGGGCGGAGAATGATGGTCACAGCCGGTCACCGATCAGGAACTGCGCGGCGCGATCCAAACGGATGTGAGGGGGGCCGTCGCCGGGACGTAAGGTCAGGTGGGCCGGCGCGAACGCCATGAACCCATAATCCTCGCCCAGCCAGTTGTCCGCACCGTTTCGCGCCGGGCCAAGCAGGTGCGACGGGGCCTCGGGCAGATCGCCGGGGTAGAACGCCGCCTGTTTGCCGCTGTCCAGCAAAGTGCCCCGCACGCAGGGCAATTCGACCCCGTTATGGTTGCGAATTTCCTCGGTCGTGGCCCGCAGCGATGCCAGAGACAATGCCGCTGTTTCCGCCCCGGCAAAGCTGGCACGGTCGCGGGCCTCGCGGGTCAGAGCCTCCATGATGTTGGTCAGGCGGTGATGTTGCAGGTGGTGCAAATGATCGGCCTTGGTGGCGGCGAACAGGATACGTTCGACCCGCTTTCCCAGCAGCAACTGGCTGAGCCACGCGTTGCGCCCCGGCCTGAACGCCGACAGGATATCGGCCATCGCGCGGCGCATATCCTCGACCGCCTGCGGACCGTTGTGGATCGCGCCCAGCGCGTCGACCAGAACCACCTGCCGGTCGATGCGAGCAAAATGATCACGAAAAAACGGTTTCACGACCTGAGATTTATAGGCCTCGTACCGCCGCGCCATCTCGCGATGCAGACTGCGCCGCGGGCCGTGGCCGTCGACCGGCAAAGGCGCAAAGGTCAGCACCGGCGACCCGGCCAGATCGCCCGGCAGCAAAAACCGCCCCGGAGTGCAGTCATAGAACCCCGCATCGCGGGCGGCGTTCAGGTATGACGCAAATTCTTTGGCCAGCGCCAGCGCTGTGGGCTCGTCATGGCCCTCGGCAGGGTCAACCGCCCTGGCCTGAGTAAGAAACGCTTTTGCCTCGGCGCGGTTGGCGATACGGCCCAGCGTTTCGTGCGACCAAGTTTCGTAAGATTTATCCAGCAGAGCCAGATCCAGCAGCCATTCACCGGGGTAATCGACGATATCGAGATGGATGGTCCGTGGCCCCTGAAGACCGGACAACAAGCCAGCAGGCCGGGCCTTGAAGGACAGGCGTAGTTCCGACACGGCGCGCGTGCTGTCCGGCCAGTGCGGTTGCGGCCCCGTCAGCGCCGCCAGATGGTTTTCGTAATCGAACCGGGGCACCGTGTCGTCCGGCTGCGGCTGAAGATAGGCGGCATTGATCCGCCCCTCTTGCTGCGCCGCAAGGCCCGGCATCCGCCCACGGTCCAGCAGGTTCGCGACCAGCGAGGTGATGAACACCGTTTTTCCCGACCGCGCCAACCCGGTGACGCCCAGTCGGATCACCGGTTCGAACAGTGTCTCGGACACGCGGTCGCCCACAGATTCGACACCGCGCACCAGACTGTCTGCCAAAGATGAGATGACCAATCCGTCGCCCCGCTTTTTTCGTTTCGCTCAAGATAGGTAGAGGTCAGTGCACATACCAGCGCTTTCCCACTCTTGCCCACATTGACGCGGCGCGTTACCAGCAGCCCATGCCCAGATACGCGTTGAAAGTAGAATACCAAGGGGAACCGTTTGCCGGGTGGCAGCGGCAAAAGGAATTGCCGTCTGTTCAAGGCGCAATCGAACAAGCCTTGTCACGTATTCAACCCGGTGATCACACCATTGCCGCAGCCGGACGTACCGATGCTGGCGTGCATGCGCTGGGTCAGGTTGCCCATTGCGATCTGGTCAAGGAATGGGACCCATTCCGCCTGTCTGAGGCACTGAACTATCATTTGAAACCGCAGCCTGTGGCCATCGTAAAGGCCGCGCGGGTCGACGATGACTGGCATGCCCGGTTTTCAGCGCTGGAACGGCAATACCTGTTCCGAATTCTGATGCGTCGTGCACCCGCAACTCATGACGCCGGGCAGGTTTGGCGGATCAATCACCAACTGGACGTCGACGCGATGCAGGCCGGGGCCGACATGCTGATCGGGCGGCATGACTTTACCACGTTCCGATCCTCGATCTGTCAGGCAGCAAGCCCGCTCAAAACGCTGGATGAACTGCGCGTTGAACAGGTTCAGGGGTTTTCCGGTCCCGAGGTTCATTTCCATGTCCGCGCCCGATCCTTCTTGCACAATCAGGTACGCAGCTTTGTAGGGACACTGGAACGCGTCGGAGCTGGGGCCTGGACGCCGGAAGATGTGCGGGACGCGCTGGAAGCGGCCGACCGTTCGGCCTGTGGGCCGGTTTGTCCGCCGCAGGGGCTGTATCTGGCGCGGGTCGGGTACCCAGAGCCGGTTTTTGACTAGATCGCGCGCAACAGCAATCCACCTGCGATTACTGCGATCAGCAGCCCTGCAACCAGCTCAATCGTAGGCGCAAGCACCGATGCAAACCGCGTTGCTGACGCTGAGGCCAATAGACCGCCGCGCAAACCGAACGACGTCCATCCGACCAGAGTCGTAACCGTCGCCGTGCCCAGCGCCATGGCAAAGGCACCGGCGATACCGACCATAGCGATGCCCATCTGCCAGGTCAGTATCAGCACGAACAGAGCTCCGGTGCAGGGGCGCGCTGCGATGCCCGCAATCAGCAGCGCGGCTTCTCGCAGGCTGCTGACATTTGCCACCTCTTCGGCAGAGGGACCGTGGCGATGGCCACAATCAACGCAGACTTCATGGTCATGGTGATGATGATCATAGCCGTGGTCGTGGCGATGGTGCGCGGTTTCATTTCGATGGCGTCGCACAAAACTACGAACGGACCGGAAAATCAGCCACAACCCAATCGCCACAATTGCGCCATAGCTGATCGGCGCCATGATTTGTTCGGTAGTCCCCACTAGACTTTGGCGAGACATCTGGAACACCAGCACCCCGGCATAGACCAGTACAACCGCGGTTACTGCCTGCCCCAGACTGGACAAGAGGCTAATGGCCGACAGGCGCAGAAACGCCACATTTCGGCCCAAGCCATAGCCGCCAATCAACACCTTGCCATGGCCGGGCCCGATGGCGTGAAAGAACCCGTAGGCAAAACAGACCGTCAGCAGAGTTGCTACGGCTTCGGGTTGCTCGGCGCGCGCAGCGCGCAGCGAACGGGCAATCTGGTTCTGAAACTCCCGCTGCTCACCGGCAGCCCAGGCGGCCAGATGGTCAAAGCCGCCGCTGCCCCAAAACCACAGCAACAAACCGATGGCGATTGCGACAGGTACGATCAGGTATTTGGACATGAAACGCGGATCTCGGTCGCAAAGTTTTCGCCAACAAGCGGAATATCGTTTTCTTCAAGGTCGTAGTCGGCGTCCAGCGTTTTCAGGAAGGCCTGCATCTGAGCCAGTTGGCCGTCAATATCAGGTTCAAACCGGTCGATCTGGCATGAAAGCGGTCCCGAGACGGTGACCGGGCGTGTCACTTCATAAGCCGTATAGTAAGTTTCGTCGAAGGCTTTGGCGGAAAGTGCCGCCGTTGGAACGGAACCGCCTTCAACCTCGCGCAAATGCGTGGTCACGATGCGCCCATCCTCGGTCGTCGCATGCGGTTCCAGCGGACCTGACAGCGACACCGGCTCGCCGTTGGAAAGCACGACCAGATCGCCATTGTATCCCTCGACCCACTCCGCATCGAAGCCTGACAGAAACTGCTGTTCTGCTTCAGTCAGAACACCGTCGGCATCCTGGTCCAGGTTCATGTCCTCAAGGACAAGCAGTGAATAGAACTCGTCATAGGCCCAGGTTACGCGGACATGGGTCAGATTACCCGCATCATCCACGATGAATTCAAGCCCCGTGTCGATAAAGACATGAGGATGAGCCAGTGCCGGTATCGGCAGACAGCAGGTCAATAGGAACACAAGCCAGCGCATGGACGAAAGATAGGGTTTTGACCGGCGCCCGGCAATGTGTTTCACAGCAGCCATGCGAAAAGCGGCCAAACTGCCTAACTGGGCGGGAACAAAACCAAGGTCTGCAAGGCGGTTCCAACCGGCCCTTCGGTATCGAACAGAACCGACTGCGACATTCCTATTCCCGATGGTTGCCAGTGGGATACCGATTGCGAGGCAAGCCATTCCGAGACGGGCTCGCGGTGAATTTGAACGGTCAGGTCCGTGTTCATGAACCCCATTTCAGTGGTCGGCGCGTTCCAGGAAATGCCATTTCCGCAATCGGCCAACGGACATAACGCCTGAATGGGCGACTGCGTTTCTCCTTCCAACAGCGAAGGCGTGCGCATCCAAATCGTCTTTGGGCCTGCACTCTGATTGCCGCCTTTGGGGTAAAGAATGTCCGAATGATTTGCGAACCCCGGTAGATCGTGCCGCGTTTCGCCAATCGGGAATGGGCCGGTTACGGCCCCTTCAAGATTGGGCGCAGACATTGTGACATTTGGAACTGGTCCCAGTTCACGCAGCACCAAGTGCATTGTCGTGGCCGTTGCACAGAGCGTGTCGTCCAAATCGTGCACAGTGACCCGCGTGGTCGCCAAGGTTTTAGTGTGGCGCGTGGTTTCTGCGGCAACGCGCAATCCTGTCAACGGAAGAGGCCGTAACAGATCCACTGTCAGCCGGGTCAGCATCTTTTCCGGCCCGACCTCTGTCTCTGCGGCGCGAACGATTAAACCTGCGATCGGACCGGCGTGGCAGTGATCCGGGGACCACGGCCCACGGGCCGGATCGTTGCCAACAAAGGCCCCGTCCGGGCTGAGGCGAAAGTAAGCCTGTTCATTCAGGTCGGGTTTCAGGACCATCTCACACCTCAGACTTTTTCCTGTGTATGCTTCTTTAACTCGGCCCGCGCCACCTGGCGACGGTGAACAGCATCCGGTCCGTCAGCCAGGCGCAGAGTCCGCACATGGGTCCATGCCGTGGCCAATGGCGTGTCCTGACTGACCCCCTGCCCGCCAAACATCTGCACGGCCTCGTCAATGACTTTCAATGCGACGCGCGGCGCAACAACCTTGATCTGGCTGATCCACGGGGCCGCCGCACGTGCATCGCCCTGATCCATGTACCAGGCCGCCTTCAGGCACAGCAGGCGCGCCATTTCGATCTCCATCCGACACTCGGCAATGATATCGTAATTGGCGCCCAGCTGCGCCAGTTTCTTTCCAAACGCCTCGCGCTGTAGCGACCGTTTGCACATCTGTTCCAGCGCCGACTCGGCCTGACCGATCGCGCGCATGCAGTGATGAATTCGACCCGGCCCGAGACGACCCTGAGCAATTTCGAACCCACGCCCTTCGCCGAGCAGGATATTCTCGGCCGGAATCCGCACGTTGCTAAAGCGGATATGCATGTGGCCGTGCGGCGCGTCATCATGGCCATAAACATGCATCGGGCGCAGAATCTCGATCCCTGGCGCATCCGCAGGCACAACGATCATCGATTGCCGTTTGTGTTTAGGCTGCTCGTCACCTGCCGTTTTGACCATGACGATATAGACTTGGCAACGGGGGTCACCCGCCCCCGATGACCACCATTTTTCACCGTTCAGAACATAGTCATTCCCGTCCCGCACACAGGACATCGATACATTCGTGGCATCTGATGAGGCCACATCCGGTTCCGTCATCAGGTACGCCGACCGGATTTCGCCGTTGAGCAGAGGTTTTAGCCACCGCTCTTTCATCTCGTTCGAACCATAACGTTCGAACACCTCCATGTTGCCGGTATCAGGGGCGGAGCAGTTGAACACTTCAGCTCCAAGCGGCGTCTTGCCCATCTCTTCGGCAAAATAAGCGTATTCGACCGTGGTCAGGCCAAAACCTTTGTCGCTGTCAGTCAGCCAAAAGTTCCAAAGACCGGCTGCCTTTGCCTTAGCCTTCAGCCCTTCCAGGATTTCCGCCTGCCGCTCGGTGTATTGCCAGCGATCGCCCTTGTCGATTTCGGCCTGATATTCTTCTTCCAGCGGCATGATCTCGTCCCGGATCATATCTGCCACACGCTGCAGCAACGCGCGGTTTTCTTCGCGCAGACCGAATGACATGTTCATGAGATTCCCTCCTCAGACCCAAATACCGGGCTTTACCTTTGACCAGAGAATGACTTAGCTGCCGACAGGATGTCTAGCTGTGTGACGGTACGTCAACTCAATCAAAATGAAACTGCGGGGGTGAATTATGGCGCTGCTGATCGAAACCGGGCTGACCGATTGGATAAGCGATGATGACATCGCAAATGAAATCCGGAAAACGCTCCCCGGCGCGGACGTGCGGACGCCGGATGCGATAGGTGATGCAAGTGAAATCACTATGGTCGCCGTAGTCGGGTTGAGCAACGATCACCCCAAACGACTGCCGAACCTGCAATTGGTGCAGAAACTGGGTGCTGGCGTCGAAACGATTGTCAGCAACCCACACCTGCCCGATCACGTTCGGATCGCGCGCCTGAAACCGGATGCACCCGCACAAGGTATTGCCGAGTGGTTCGTCGCCTACATCCTTCACCATCAGCGCAACATGGCATTTCACGAAGCTGCCCAGCGCAGGGCGGAATGGTCGCCAAAAGAACCCGTTTTCACTCCGGAAACAGTCGTGGGCGTGCTAGGTCTGGGCCATATCGGCGCCCGCAGCGCCAAGATGCTGCGCGCCATCGGATTTCAGGTCATGGGGTGGAGCCGATCCCCGAAGGACATCGAGGGCGTGACCTGCCTGCATGGCGAAGACGCGCTGCCCGAACTTTTGGGCCAATGTGATCATGTATGCGCCATTCTGCCGTCCACACCGCAAACCATCGGGTTGTTCGACGCACAAATGCTGGCGGCCATGAAACCCGGCAGTCAGTTGTTGAATGCCGGACGTGGCGACCTGATCGACGAAAACGCACTGATCAAAGCGCTGGACCGCGGCGTGCCCGGTCACGCTGTTCTGGACGTCACCAGCAAGGAACCGCTGCCGTCAGACAGCCCGCTGTGGTCCCATCCAGGTGTCACGATCACGCCGCACGTTTCGGGCTGGCATCTGGGTGAGGCGCTGGCCGACGTGGCCGAGAACTTCAAACGGTTGTCCGCTGGAAATCCATTGCTGCACGAAGTCGACCGAACCCGCGGTTATTGATCCTGATTCAAGGCGTCAGAACCCAGTTCCCGCTGGCATCCCGGCAATTGCGGGTTCTGACCTCGCGCGATTGATCCGCGCCTGCAGGTTCGATGAAATATTGAAAGTGGACGCAGTTGTCCCGAACGTCGCGCACGCGGATTGTACCTTTGGATCCGGTCTCTTCGTTCGACCAGCTCCGCTCGGTGCCGACCTGAGGCATTCCATCCGCCAGCATCGCATTGGTTGTTGCGTTGACGACGTTAAAGTCCGCCGGGCTCAGCCCCATTTCGGCGATGATTCTCGAAAGAGGCTTGGCCTGCGCGATGGAGCCCGCGCCTATAAGAACCGCTACTGCAATTAAGGGTGAAATCCAGGCTTTCATGATCTTCTCGCCTTGCTGAAATAAGTTTGGCCACAAGACTATACCGCCTGCGTACGGGGGCCAAGCCCGCCGACCGACCTTCAAATAATACCGAACAAACCTATTGCGACTAGGACGCTAGGACGGCCTGATCAATCCACGCATAGTACCGCAAACACGAACCAGAGGCACGAAATGGCACAGCCCACATATTATGCGCCCACCGGCGGACACCCCGGACAAGACCAGCTTTTGACCGACCGCGCCATGTTCACGGACGCCTATGCGGTGATCCCAAAAGGCACGATGCGCGACATCGTCACCAGCTATCTGCCCTTCTGGCAAGATACGCGCCTTTGGGTACTCTCGCGGCCCCTCAGCGGGTTTGCCGAGACGTTCTCGCAATACATTATGGAGGTACAACCAGGCGGCGGCAGCGACCGGCCCGAAACGGATCCTCAGGCTCAGGGCGTCCTGTTTGTGGTCGAGGGCGAGGTGACACTGACGCTGAATGGCGACGTTCATGTGCTGAACACTGGCGGTTACGCCTATATCCCGCCCGGTTCCGACTGGACACTGCGCAACCGGGCCCAAGAAACCGCCCGTTTTCATTGGGTTCGCAAGGCTTACGAGGCTGTCCCCGGACTACCAACCCCTGACCCGATCATTACGAATGAACGTGACGTCCCACCGGTTGAGATGCCGGGAACCGAAGGGCGCTGGTCCACGACGCGCTTCGCCGATCCGCAGGATCTGCGACATGACATGCACGTCAACATCGTCAATTTCGAACCCGGAGGCGTGATTCCATTCGCCGAAACTCACGTCATGGAACACGGGCTTTACGTGCTGGAAGGCAAAGCGGTTTATCGGCTGAATCAGGATTGGGTCGAGGTAGAGGCTGGCGACTACATGTGGTTGCGCGCCTTCTGCCCGCAGGCCTGTTACGCAGGCGGACCGGGGCGTTTCCGCTATTTGCTGTACAAGGATGTGAACCGGCACATGCCGCTGACGTTGTCCAAACGCTAGGCTTTTAAACGCTTTTTTCGGTCAGGGGTTCACAGGAGCGCGTGAATCTGGTGAAATAACAGCGGTTTTTAGCACTGGAGATTGTTCAATGGTACTGCGTGTAACAATGCTGGCACTGGCAGCAGGAATTGGTTTGACAGCATTTGATGCAACGCCTGTCGCCGCGAGAGAAGAAACCAAGCAGGTGTTCGTCATGAGCCGCACCTGGGCGGTAACGCAGGTCTCGGATGCTCCGGTCGTGTATCGCGCGACGCGCGACAACAACAACCTGAACCCCTTCGGCCCGCCGCCACGCCTGCGCACTATTCAGGCCATTGCTGCCATTCAGCAGGCAACCGGATGCCGCCCGATCGTGGGCAGCATGTACCAGAACATTTCGGGCCAGTTCTTTTCGCAGGTCAGCTGCAACTGACCAAGGGTCAGAACGGGCATTGAGCTATTGGCAGAGCGCTGCCATAGCTTGCGCATGAAACTTGCAATCAACGGATTCGGCCGCATTGGCCGCACGATCCTGCGGCAGCTGCTGGCTTTGCCGCAGGACACGGATATTGAGCTGATGCTGATCAACGACATCGCCCCGCTTGAGACCTGCGCTTACTTGTTCAAATACGACAGTACCTTTGGCCCCTACCCCGGCACCGTGGAACAGGGCGATGCAGCGCTTGTCATCGACGGGCACACATTTCCGGTGACGCACAGCCCTAATCTGACCCATGTCGATCTTTCGGGCGTGGACGTTCTGATGGATTGCACCGGCGTCGCCCGTAGTTCAGACGTTGCCAGCCAGGGCCTGACTGCCGGGGCCAGCAAGGTGCTGATCTCTGGTCCATCGCCGGCGACCGAGATCACAATCGTTCTGGGCGCTAACGAAGACCAGTTGGGGAACGCGCGGATCGTCTCCAACGCATCGTGCACAACCAACGGGCTTGCGCCTCTGGTCAAGGTACTGGACGGGATCGGTGGGATCGCCTCGGCGCACATGACCACGATCCACTGCTATACCAACAGCCAACCCATGGTGGACGCGCCTCGCGGCGATCTGGCCCGTTCTCGGGCAGGTGCTTTGTCGATGGTTCCCACAACGTCCAGCGCAACCCACCTAATTGACGAAGTCTTACCTCATCTCGCAGGCCGCATCTCAGGCGCCGCTGTACGTGTTCCCACAGCCAGCGTATCCGCCGTAGATTTAGTCGTGACGCTGGAACGCGGGATGTCTGCAGAGGCGTTTGAAGCTGAACTTCGCGGCGCCATAGAACAGTCACCCGTTCTGGGTTGGACCGATCATCCGCTGGTTTCTGCGGACCTGCGCTCAAGGCCGGAGTCGCTGGTAATCGCAGGCCCGGAAACACGGATGGTCGGCGAACATCAGGTGCGTGTCTTCGGCTGGTATGACAATGAGTGGGGGTTTTCAGCACGTATGCTGGACGTCGCCCGCCTTATGACGCAGCACTGACTTTGCGGTGACGCAGCGGGCGGGCTCGCCCGCGCGCTGCCCGGCCCAACGGGTCCCAAGCATCTTTGATGCGCAGGGACCGGGCGGGAGAGCCCTACCCTTCGACAACCTCGTACGGGGTGTCGAACCAGAACTCCTCCAGATTGTCGCCCTGACCGATCCGGTCGATCACGGCAAACAAGCCTGGCCCGTGCAACGGTGTCAGCACACCGTGCCATGTTCCCCGATGATAGTTCACGACCTGTCCAGGCTTGGTCACAAACGCCTGCGGTCGCCCCGGTCGCCCGCCTTCGTCTGGTGCTACGACGACCAAAAAAGGCTGATGGGTCATCGGAACAAAGGCCTGACTACCCTCTGGGTGCCGCTCGACCATATCCAAGGGATATGGCAAAGACCGCGGATTGGCATTGAACAGGCTGATTCCGGCTTGCCCGTCCGAAAAGTCCAACCGCGCACGATCGTGGTATCGACCGCATTGGCCTTGATTGATGATATTGTCCGGATCGCCCGCCACCTCGATCACATCCCCGAAGGCGGCAAAAGCCTCGGCCGTAAGCGGAGAGATTACGATGCGGCCATTCATAACGGCAAAATATCCTGCAGACGGAACCGGGCGATCCGCTCAACCTGACGACAAGCCTCGACGAATTCGGTGTCGCGATCCTGTTCGATCCGTCGTTGGAACGCCTGCAGGATCGACGCCTTGTCGTGATCACGCACTGCGATGATGAACGGAAAGCCGAACTTCTCGGTATACGTCTCGTTTAATTTGGTGAATGCCGCACGCTCTTCGTCAGTCAAGGCATCCAAACCGGCCGAGGCCTGTTCGGACGTGCTTTCCTGCGTCAAACGCTTCGCCTGCGCCAGTTTGCCTGCCAGATCAGGGTGCGCAGTCAGAACCCCCAGCCGCTCTTCTTCAGAGGCCGAGCGAAATATGCGAGTCAGGGCACTATGCAACCCGCCCGCCGTATCGTGGGCAGGACCCAATTCCAGCTCATAGGCGCGTTCGGCGATCCATGCCGAATGCTCGAAGATACCGCCATAAGCCGCCACAAACGCGTCGCGCTCCATCTGCGAGGGCTTCGGGTGATGCACAGGTGGATGATGCGCCGCCCAATGTTCTGCAATTTGTAATCGCGTTGCGAACCACACGTCAGAAAATCCGCGCGCATAGTCCAGAAACCGTTTCAGTGCCATCACCCTGCCCGGCCGTCCGATCAGACGGCAGTGCAAACCGATCGAGAGCATCTTGGGTGCGCCGGTTTCTCCCTCGGCATAAAGCGCGTCGAAACTGTCTTTGAGGTAGGAATAGAACTGGTCACCCGCGTTGAAGCCCTGTGGCGTGGCAAATCGCATGTCGTTGCAGTCCAGCGTGTAAGGCACGATCAGCTGATCCCGCCCGCTTGTTTGCATCCAGTACGGCAAATCGTCGGCATAGGTGTCGGCCACATAGGCAAAACCACCTTCCTCGGCCACCAGTCGCACGGTGTTTTCCGAACACCGCCCGGTGTACCAGCCTTGCGGACGCTCACCCACGACCTCGGTATGCAGGCGAGTGGCCTCTGCGATCTGGGCGCGCTCTTCGTCCTCGGGCATATCCTTGTGCTCGACCCATTTCAGCCCATGGCTGGCGATCTCCCATCCTGCTGATTTCATCGCAGCCACCTGGTCGGGCGAGCGCGCCAAAGCCGTTGCGACGCCATAGACGGTGATCGGCAGATCCTGCATCAATCGATGCAAACGCCAGAACCCCGCACGCGAGCCGTATTCATAGATCGATTCCATATTCCAATGGCGTTGGCCGGGCCATTGCGCAGCCCCTACGATTTCGGACAGAAACGCCTCGGACGCCGCGTCGCCATGCAGCACGCAATTTTCGCCGCCCTCTTCGTAATTCAGCACGATCTGCAAGGCCAGCTTCGCCCCGCCGGGCCACTTGGCGTCTGGCGGATTGGCGCCGTATCCGATCATGTCACGGGGGTAGCGAGGCGGTTGCATGGCATCTTCCATTCTTGATCTTTTGGACAGCTTTAGCCCAGAAATGCGCTGATGATTATCAAATCAATCCGAACGCTGTTTCGGGTTCTTTCGGCATTTCCTCTGTTTTGAACTTTGCGCCACACTGCGACAAGGTGAAAGACAAATCAAAGGAGAGACCCGTGGCTGGCTATCTGACGACCCATGTTCTGGACACTGCGCGCGGCTGCCCGGCCGACGGGTTGAGTATTGCGCTCTACCGTGTGTCGGGGAATTCCCATCGCAAGATCGCCGAGATGGAGACGAACTCGGACGGGCGCACCGACAGCCCGATCCTGCCGCAGGGCGCATTCCAAACCGGGACCTACGAGTTGATCTTTTTTGCCGGAGACTACCTGCGCGCAACAGGCCAGGCGGCTGAAGACCCGCTGTTTCTGGATCAGGTGCCAATTCGGTTCGGCATGTCTGATGCCCAAGCGCATTACCACGTCCCACTGCTGCTGTCCCCCTATGGCTATTCGACCTACCGGGGAAGCTGAAGCACTCCCGCCCGTCGGTTGCCCCTGACGGGGCACCTCCCGTTGGGCCAAGCGCCGCGCCCTTCAGGCGCGGCGTGGGTGTGACATCGTATTTCCATCCGCCTAAACCTGCGCTGACGCGCTGCGGCCTTGCCGCGGCGCCGGGCCCAACGCTGTGTGGCGCCCGAAGGGCGCAAACAGGGGCGAGAGATTTAGGAGATCGAAGCTTCAGAACCACGCACAACCTTACCGATCCGCGCGATCATAAATTCCATGAACAGGCGCGCCTTTGGGTCCTGATGGCGGCGATGTGTGTAAAGGCAAGCCATTTGCACGGGTACCGGAGGCGTTTCGACAGCAACCGGCACAAGGCGACCCGAACTGAGGTGTTCAGCCACCTCAAAAACCGGCTTCATCGCGATCCCCTGCCCTGATAGCGCCCAATCTGTCAGCACATCCCCGTCATCACATTCAAAACGACCGGAAACCGCAAACCGCTTGGGTCCGTCCGGCGTTTCCAACAGCCATTGAAATTCGGTTGCACCTGGAAATCGCAAATTCAGACATTCGTGGCGTTGCGAAATCAGGTCCGCTCCGGTCATCGGCATACCCCGACGGTCAACGTAAGCCGGGGCGGCGCATAAGACACGCTGGCAATCGGCAATCTTGCGGATGCGCAAGGTGCTGTCTTCGGGCTGACCAATAAAAAACGCCAGATCCAACCCCTCGGTCGTCAGGTCGACGGACCTGTCGGTCAGCCGCAGGCGCACGTCGATTTCGGGGTATTCTTCAAGAAACTCAGGTACATGTGGCGCCAAGACCCTGCGGCCGACACCCAGGGGCGCCGCTACGAACAGCGATCCGCGCGGCGCTTCGGTCAGGTGCACGACCTGAGCCTCGGCCTCGTCCACCGCATCCAAAACCGCGACCGCTCCGGGATAGAACGCGCGACCTTGCTCGGTTGGGCTGAGATTTCGTGTCGTCCGCTGAAACAAGCGAACGCCCAGATGATCCTCAAGCTGGGAAATCCGCGCCGATGTCACCGCTGGTGAAATCCGCAAGTCGCGCCCGGCAGCAGACATGCTGCCCAGATCATAGACCCTGACGAAGGTGCGGATATTATCGAGATAGGACATCTTTTCGTTTTTTTTGATACAGTTTGACAATATCAGGGAATACCGAAGAAAGTGCCTGTTGCCTAGTGTGACGGCAACTAATCGGAGAGCTTTCTCATGTATGACTTCGCCGTGTTCTGGGACTGGATGGCATTTGCCGTGCGTTGGTTGCACGTCATTACCGCAATCGCCTGGATCGGATCCTCATTTTACTTCATTGCGTTGGACCTTGGCCTGAATCGCGACATCCCGGGCCCGGCGGACGGTGAAGAGTGGCAGGTGCATGGCGGCGGTTTCTATCACATCCAGAAGTATCTGGTCGCGCCGGAACGCATGCCGGATCACCTGACCTGGTTCAAATGGGAAAGCTATGCGACCTGGCTCAGCGGGGCCGGATTGCTGATGATCGTCTATTGGGTGGGCGGAGAGCTTTACCTGATCGACGCGCAAAAAGCCGATCTGGCACTGTGGCAGGGTATTCTGATCTCGGCCGCCTCACTGACCGTCGGTTGGCTGATTTACGACTTCCTGTGCAAATCGGGCCTCGGCGAACGTCCCACCTTGTTGATGGTGCTGTTGTTCGTCCTGCTGGTGGCGATGGGTTGGGGATACAACCAGATCTTCACGGGTCGCGCGATGATGCTACATCTGGGTGCCTTCACCGCGACGATCATGACGGCGAACGTGTTCTTCATCATCATGCCAAACCAGCGGATCGTGGTGGACGATCTGAAGAACGGGCGTACGCCTGACCCGAAGTACGGCAAGATTGCCAAGCTGCGCTCAACCCACAACAACTACCTGACATTGCCGGTCGTGTTCTTGATGCTGTCGAACCACTACCCGCTGGCCTTCGCGACCGAGTATAACTGGATCATCGCGGCCTTGGTCTTCCTGATGGGCGTAACCATCCGGCATTACTTCAATACACGCCACGCCCGTGCAGGCGACCCAACCTGGACCTGGCTGGTCACCGCGCTGCTGTTCATCGCCATCATGTGGCTGTCTACTGCGCCGATGTACAAACCTCTGGAAGAGGCCGAGGCGCAGCCACTCACCCCTTACGAACAGAAATTTGCCGCCGCCGATGGTTTTGAAGAGGCCCATGACGTTGTTCTGGGCCGGTGCTCCATGTGCCATGCACGGGAACCGGTTTGGGAGGGCATTCTATGGGCTCCAAAGGGCGTTTTGCTGGAAACCGAAGGCGACATCGCCCGCAACGCTCAGCAAATCTATCTGCAGGCCGGCGTTAGTCACGCAATGCCCCCCGCCAATGTCACCTACATGGAACCCGAAGATCGCGAAGCCATCATCCGTTGGTTCCGCAACGCCGGTTCCTGATCACGAGACCAAGCGACCACACATATCGCAAAATCGGCATCCCGTTCGATAATGTCTTTTCCTCTCGGACGTCTGATGTTCTAAGATGAATGTAATCAGCCGTTGCTGTGCACAAAACGGCGAAATTCATTTCGACTTGGGGCAGTTGGAGCTATCAGATGCCGAGGAGCAGGCCACGAGCCTTTGTGAAGAATTGCCTTCTCGGCGCGCTTGCAGTTACCTTGCCGACCTCTCTGGCCGCATTGGAAACGACCCTGTCGGTTCCGGGTGGTTCCGAAGAACTTGTCGACCGGCTGGAAGAGACTTCTTCGGTCACGACCGCAGAATCCCGCGGATTGGACACACCACTGGAAATCCTCTCAGCAGCCCTGTCTGACTACAGAACGATCGTTCAGATTCTATATGACGAAGGATATTTCAGCCCTGTCGTCAGCATCAAACTGGACGGACAAGAGGCGGCTGAAATCAGCTCGCTCAGCGTACCGGCGCAAATCAACCGGGCGGTCATCACCGTCAACACTGGTCCCAAATTCACCTTTGGTGAGGCGATCGTGCAACCATTGGCGCCCGAGACGGTTCTGCCCGAAGAATTCGCCATCGGTAAGCTGGCCACAACCGGAGCCATTCAGCAGGCATCCTCTGCCGGCGTGCAGGGATGGCGAGACGCAGGCCATGCCAAGGCCGGGGTCGAGGGCCAGAATGTCATTGCGCGCCATGCAGAGGCCAAGCTGGATGCAGAGATAGACCTGGCCCCCGGCCCGCGCCTGCGATTTGGCAAGATGTTCATCAAGGGCGACACGGACGTGCGCCACCGGTCGATTGAGAAGATCGCAGGGTTTCCGTCGGGTGAAGTGTTCTCTCCGGAAAAAATCCAGAAAGTCGGCACGCGGTTACGACGGACCGGAACCTTCAATGTCGTTGCGATTGAAGAGCGGGAGGAACCAAACCCGGACGGAACTTTGGATTTCGACGCAACGTTCGAGGACATGCCCAAGCGCCAGTTGACCTTCGGGTTCGAAATCGCCTCACGCGACGGGATAGACGTGACCGCAACCTGGACACATCGCAACGTGTTCCGGCGGGCGGAACGTCTTCGGTTTGAAGCCGCCATTCGCAACATCGGCGGGTCCGAGGATCTGGACGGCCGGATCGGCCTGCGCCTGGATCAGCCTGACCGGCTGGGCCCTGATGACAGTACATTCTGGAACGCCATTCTGGAGCGGCGAAACACCGACAACTACAATGTGACGCGTGCTTCGCTGGGCTATGGTGCCCGGCGCACGTTTTCTGACCGCCTGTACGCTGAGGCTTCGGCTGGGTTTCAATGGTCCAGTGCCGACGACGCATACGGCGACGACCGCAGGTTCCGGTATTTTATCATCCCCTTCCGGTCGGAGTGGGATCAACGCGACAGCAAGGTCAGCGCAACGCGCGGGTATTATCTGGATTCTCAGATCATGCCGTTTGCCGGATTGTCCGACACCGAGAGCGGCATCCGCTTGTTTTTCGACGGGCGCAGCTATACCAGCCTCGGCACCGGCGGCAGGATTGTTCTGGCAGGTCGTGTGCAGCTTGGATCGGTTATCGGTCCGTCTCCAGACGGGGTGACCCCGGATTTCCTGTTCTTCTCGGGCGGTGCCGGGACGGTGCGTGGCCAACCTTATGAAAGCCTCGGCATCCCCGTTGGCACCGGAGTCGCGGGCGGTAAATCCTTCCTTGGGCTATCCGCCGAAGTTCGGGGCAAAGTGACCGAAGCGATATCTCTCGTCGGGTTTTACGACTACGGTACAGTGGACACGTCATCATTTATCGGCAGCGGTGCCGAATACCACTCGGGCGCCGGGCTTGGGGTACGGTATGATTTGGGCGGCTTTGGCCCACTGCGACTGGATCTGGCCGTGCCGGTTCAGGGCGACACGGGGAACGGTCTGCAATTCTACATCGGGATCGGACAGGCATTTTGATTGGACAGCGCGCATATCCCTTGCTGATCACAGGGCTGATCATATCTGGCCCCCTGCCTGTTGCAGCGCAGGATGAAGGCGGCAGCATGTTAGAGCGGTTCCTGCAGGACACGCTGTCAGGTGACGACCAAAACGTGACCGTCAAAGGCCTGCAAGGGGCACTGAGCGCCCGCGCAACGATCGAAGAAATAACGGTGGCCGACGATGAAGGCGTCTGGCTGACCATCAAGGACGCCCAGCTGGACTGGAACCGCCTCGCCCTGATCCGGGGCCGGTTCTCGGTCAACGCCCTGACCGCGCAAGAGATCGACATTGCCCGCGCGCCCGGCACCACAACGAAAGAAGAAGCGCCAGCTTCGGCTGAAACGCAGCCATTCCAGCTGCCCGAACTGCCGGTTGCCATCGAAATCGGCGAAATCCGGGTGGATGACCTGTCCCTGGGGGAACCGCTGATCGGTGTTGCAGCCGACCTGAGCGTAACCGGCAACCTGTCGCTGGCCGACGGAACGCTGGACACCAATCTGGACGTTATCCGGCTGGATCGCGCGGGGGATGAGATCAAGTTGGCGGCCGGATTCCAAAACTCCACCAGCGAGATCAATCTGGATTTACAGGTGACCGAGGCGTCGGGTGGCCTAATTTCGACAGCGCTGAAAATCCCGGACAGTCCACCCGTTGGATTGACCGCCAAAGGTGCAGGCCCACTGACGGATTTCACCGCGGATATCGGCCTGAGCAGCAACAACCAGATGCGTGTCACCGGGCAAGTTCGCCTGCAGGCAGCCGAGGGCGGCGCAGCTGACGGCATAGCGTTTACCACAGATCTGAACGGCGACCTGACACCGTTTCTGGGGCCGGATATCGATCCGTTCTTCGGCCCGAAATCGCGACTGTACGTGGACGGGCAAACCAAGCCCGAAGGCGCGCTGGATATCTCGGACCTGGAACTCACCACGCAAGCGCTGGATCTGAAGGGCGAGTTGCAACTGGGGGAAGGCAGCGAATTGCAGCTGGCGGCCCTACAGGGGCGTATCACCCCACCAGATGGGCAAACAGTTGTACTTCCAGTTGCAGGGGGCGACACGTCGATAAAGTCGGCGCAGCTATCGGCCCTGTTTGATCGCCAGAACGGCAACCTCTGGGACCTGAGCCTGACCGCGAACGAGTTCGCGTCACCGCAGGCCAAGCTGGGGGATGCCCGGATTACCGCTCAGGGGACTTTGGACCAGGGCGAAGTATTGACGGTCGACGGTGATGTTCAGGCAACGGTCAGCGGAATAGACATGGCCGATCCTGCCCTGAATTCAGCTTTGGGTGAGCGGATTACGTTAGACGGTCAATTCGACTATAGCAGCGACCAGTCCGTGCGGCTGTCCGATTTCGAACTTGTGGGCACTGACTACACCTTGGCGCTGGATGCGCTGATTGACGGCCTGACCAGCGGTTTGACGGTCGATGGCTCCGCATCGCTGGACGCAACCGATTTGGCGCGCTTTTCGGATCTGGCCAAGCTGGACCTTGGTGGGCAGGTTTCGGCTCGGGTCGAAGGAAAAGGCTCGCCGCTTGAGCGCAGTTTCGACGGCAAAGTGGTGGTTCAGGGCCGCGATCTGTCGACGGGCCGTGACGACATTGATCCGGTGATCACCGGGGAAACGACAATCACTCTGGACGGCAGCCGTGGCACCGACGGTATCACAATTCGAGAATTCGATTTGGTCAGCGAGGCGGCCAATGCCGTGGCAAGTGGCTTCGTGACAACTCCGGACGGCAACCTGACCATCGACGGCCAAGCACGAGTCAACGCATCGGATTTGTCCGTATTCTCTGGCTTAGCCAAGCGCGAACTGGGCGGCGCGCTGCAGGCGACCGTCGACGGCAAGGGTACGGTGCAAACGCTGGAATTTGACGGCACAGCGACTGTGATCGGACAGAATATCAAGACCGGAATGACCGATATCGATCCCCTGCTGACAGGCAGAACCGAGATCGAATGGGATGGCGTCAGAACCACTGACAGTATCGATATCCGAAATGCAACCGTGAACGGCAAAGCCCTGAGCGCACAGGTTCAGGCAACGATCGAAGACCCGACCGGCGATCTGTCTGCCGATGGACAAGCCCGGCTGAATGTTCCGGACCTGTCCTTGTTTTCCGGCCTTGCGGGACGTGATCTGTTCGGCTCTGTCGCGGTAAATGTTCAGGGCAGCGGCACACTTTCCAGCCGGGTTTTCGACGTACAGGGAAATCTCGACGCCAACGACATTCAGACTGGTATCGACATCGTGGACAAGCTGATCCAGGGCGAAACGACCCTGACCGTTGATGCCGAAAACGGTGAGCAAGGCCTCGACATCCAGAATTTCCGCCTGAACGGCACCGCCATAGCTGCGACGGCATCCGGGAAAGTGAATCGCGAGTCCGGCGGGTTGGACTATTCGGTCAAGCTTGATGATCTGGCGCGGATCTTGAATACAATGTCCGGCCCGTTGACACTGGATGGGAATGTGGCCCCAACATCGTCCGGGATTGAGGGTACCGCCAACCTGAACGGCCCCGACAGTTCATATGCCAAGCTTGTGGGTACCGTCGACAGCGACGGCTCTGCGGATCTGGACTTTGACGCCAAGTTCAACCGTATCGAAAGGTTCGTTCCCGAGTTTCCCGGCACCATCGCCGCCAATGGCAGCGCAAAGCGCAACAAGGGTGTCTGGACGATCGATGCCAAGGCCGAAGGTCCGGCCCAAATCAACAGCGACGTTTCTGGCACGTTCGATGAAAACACCGGCGAAGCCGATCTCAAGGCGGTCGGTGGTGTAAATCTGGGCATCGCCAACATCTTCATCACGCCCAACAAAATCGACGGGAATGCCCGCTACGACCTGTCTCTGTCCGGCAAGCCCGCACTGGAATCCCTGTCAGGATCAATCACAACGTCAGGCACTTCACTGGCAATTCCGGCTGCAGGACAAACAATCACAGGTATCAGCGGTTCGGTCGAACTTGCGCAAAGCCGGGCTACAGTATCGCTTAGCGGCGGTCCCAGAGCCGGCGGCAACTTTACCGTCAGTGGTCCAATCGACCTGACGCCGCCGTTCAACGCAAATGTTACAACCGCGCTCAACAGCGTCGTGCTAACCGATAAATTGCTTTTTGAAACCACCCTTAACGGGCAAATCGCGATGACCGGAGCCCTGGCCGGGAACAGTTCGATTGCCGGGCAGATCACGTTCGACGAAACCAATATCAATCTGGCGGCTGCGGCGGGGGCCGTAGGTGCCGCGCCGATCCCTGACATCATTCACGTGAACGAAAGCCGCGCCAGCTATGTAACCCGCGAACGCGCGGGCCTTGTCGAGGAAGAAGGCGCGGAAAAGAGCGCGTCTCGTATTGCACTGGACGTCAGCCTGTTGGCACCGAAGGCCGTTTTCGTTCGCGGCCGTGGCGTCAACGCAGAGCTGGGTGGACGTATACACATTGGCGGCACCACCTCTTCGGTCATTCCGTCCGGCCAGATCGAACTGATCCGTGGTAACTTTGACATTCTGGGGCGCAGGCTGGCGCTGACCAAAGGCCTTGTGACGCTGCAAGGTGACCTGACGCCCTATATCGAGTTCGAATCCTCAACCAGCACATCAGACGGCACCGCAACCATCGAAATCGCCGGCCCCCTGGACGCGCCCGAGGTCGACGTCTTTTCCGACCCCGAGCGTCCGGCAGAAGAAGCCCTGGCCATGCTGCTGTTCGGCAACCGTTTCTCGGAACTGTCGCCGTTCGTGATCGCACAGATGGCGGCGTCCCTGGCACAGCTCAGCGGTGCAGGGGGCGACGCGACCAAAGGATTGCGAGAGTCGACGGGCCTGGACACGGTCGATATCGGGGCCACTGAAGGCGGTGCGGGACGTTTGGGTGCCGGCGCTTATCTGAGTGACAATCTGTACACCGATTTCACGGTGAATACCGAAGGCGACACTGAGGTGAACCTGAATCTGGACGTCACCGACAACTTCACGGTCAAAGGCACAGTTGACGGTCGGGGGGAAACCGGCGTCGGGGTGTTCTTCTCGCGGGATTACTAAGCAGAAAGCCGGTTATTACCTGCGAATACCGATCTGCTGGCCGACCTCCGGCGCAGAATCCAAACCGGCGTGATCACTCACCATGCGCTGCAGACGTGCCACGGCCCAGTCCGGGTAAGGCACCGAACGGCCCGTCGTATGACTGACGTTCATGAACAATGCCTCCTGAGTGGCACAAACCACGCCGTCCTTTTCAGACACCATTTGGGCAAAGTAGTGGCCGCGTTTGTGATCCGCGTCCAGCAGGCGAAACCGGATACAGAAAGACTCACCCTCCAGCACCTCGCGCAGGAAATTCATGTGCGATTGCAGGATGTACGGCCCCTGCCCTATGGCCTTGACCTGAGCCTCGCCCAGCCCAAGGTGATCCACCATCAACAATTCCAGCGCGTTGTCGAAGGCGACGCCGTAATAACCAACGTTCATGTGTCCGTTATAGTCGATCCATTCCGGGCGCGCCTTGAACCCGTGGAACTCAACCGGGGCGTCATACGGACCGTCATGTCCGGCCAGTGTTTCAGGCGTCAGCTGCATCAGTTGCTCCTTCGTGGGTTTCAAAGATCGCGACGGCGCGCACGAAACCTGCCGATGCCCCTTTGATCTTGAATGGGAAGCAGGAGATCTCGAACCCCGTGGGCGGCAAGGACTCAAGGTTCGTCAGCTTTTCCATGTGACAATACCCGATATCCATCGACGCCCGATGCCCTTCCCAAATGATCGACGGGTCCTGCGTTTCAGCATACTCTTGCGCCGTCAAGGGAAACGGTGCGTCCCAACTCCAGGCGTCGGTTCCAGTCACACGCACACCGCGCTCGGTCAAATACAAGGTTGCCTCGCGCCCCATGCCGCACCCTTTCATCAGATAATCGGGCTGCCCGTATTGCGTTCCGGCCGAGGTATTCACGACCACGATATCCAATGGACGCAGGTCATGGCCAATGCGCTTTAATTCGGCCTCGACATCCGCCGCCGTCACCACATAGCCATCATCAAAATGGCGGAAATCCAGTTTCACACCGGGGTTCATGCACCATTCCAGCGGAACCTCGTCGATTGTGATGGCCCGCTCTCCCTTGTTCATCGTGGAATGGTGGTGGTAGGGCGCATCCAGATGGGTGCCGTTATGCGTGGCAATCCGCAACCGTTCTATGGCCCACCCCTCGCCCCCCGGAAGGTCCTCTTTCTGAAGCCCGGGGAAAAAAGACATGACCTGTTCAGCAGTCTGATCATGCGTCAAATATTCGATTTCCGGCAGCATGATCGGCGGGTCTGACACGATCCCGGTTTCCAACGGAACGGATAAATCGACAAAGCGGCGCGCCATATGCAACTCCTCCACCAAAGACGGTGACAGGGTTGGCCGCAGTTAACCCGCTGTCAAGGAAAGAAAAAGGCGGCCACTGGGGCCGCCTCTTCCGTGAGAGTGATAGCGTTATTCCGCCGCGATCGCGTCTTCGATCTTTTCGACGCGAATGGCCGAGAACTTGAACTCGGGGATCTTGCCATAGGGGTCGATGGCCGAGTTCGTCAGGATGTTCGCCGCCGCTTCGACATAGGCAAACGGGATGAACACCATATCCTCGGCAATCGCCCGGTCCGCACGCGCCATGATCTCAATCGAGCCGCGGCGGGTGGTCAGACGGATCATCTCGCCCGGTTCGATCCCCATCAGTTTCAGAGTCCGTGGGTTCAGCGAGCAGTTCGCTTCCGGTTCAACAGCATCCAGAACCTTGGCGCGGCGGGTCATCGAACCCGTATGCCAGTGCTCCAACTGACGACCGGTGGTGGCGATCATCGGATATTCATCATCCGGGGCTTCATCCGGCGGGATGACGCTGGCCGGGGTGAATTTCGCCCTGCCATCCGCACGGGGGAAGCCGTCACCGAACACAATCGCCTGACCCGGGTCAGTCTCGCTGAGCGACGGGTAGGTGATGGTTTCGGTTTTCAGACGATCCCAAGTGATGTTGTTGAGCGAGTTCATCGTCAGCTTCATCTCGTCAAAGACCTGAGACACGTCGGTGTAATCCCAGTTCAGCCCGATCCGCTGCGCCAGCTCGACAGTGATTTTCCAATCCTCGCGCGCCTCACCCGGAGGTGTCACGGCCGGACGCACACGCTGCACCTGACGGTTGGTGTTCGACACGGTGCCGTTCTTTTCATACAGCGCCGAGGCGGGCAGGATGATGTCGGCATAATTCGCCGTCTCAGTCAGGAAGATGTCCTGCACGATCATCAGCTCCAGCTTGGCCAGCGCTTCGCGCGCATGGCCCACATCCGGGTCGGACATGGCAGGGTTTTCACCCTGAATATACATACCCTTGATGTTGCCCGCATACGCCTGATCGATGATCTCGGTCACCGTCAGACCCTTCTCGTTCGAGAAGTCGTCCGAGTTCCAAACGTTGTTGAACTTCGACCGGATGCTGTCGTCCGTAACCGACTGATAATCAGGCAGGAACATCGGGATCAGGCCCGCGTCCGAGGCCCCCTGGACGTTGTTCTGCCCCCGCAGCGGGTGCAGACCCGCGCCGGGTTTGCCAACGTTGCCGGTCATCAGCGCAAGGCTGATTAGGCAACGCGAATTGTCGGTGCCGTGGATGTGTTGGCTGACGCCCATGCCCCAGAAGATCAGGCCGGCCTTGGCCTGCGCAAAGGTGCGCGCGACACGGCGCAGCTGATCAGGCTCAATGCCACAGATCGGGGACATCGCTTCGGGCGTAAACTGACGCAGGTGCTCTTTCTCGGCTTCCCAGTTCTCGGTCCAGCGGTGGATGTACTGGCTGTCATACAGCTCTTCTTCGACGATCACGTTCATGATCGCATTGAGCATCGAGACATCCGCACCCGGACGGAATTGCAGCATTTCGTCTGCGAACTTGCGCATACCGACACCGCGCGGGTCCATCACGATCAGCTTGCCGCCGCGCTTGGCGAACTGCTTGAAGTAAGTGGCAGCAACCGGATGGTTCTCGATCGGGTTCGAGCCGATGATGATCGCCACATCCGCGTTTTCGATCTCGTTGAAGGTCGCGGTCACGGCGCCGGAACCCACATTCTCGATCAGAGCAGCAACGGACGACGCGTGGCACAGACGGGTGCAGTGGTCGACGTTGTTGTGGCGGAAGCCCTGACGGATGAACTTCTGGAACAGATAGGCTTCTTCGTTGGTGCATTTAGCCGAACCAAAACCTGCAACATTGCGCGGATCATCCTCGCGCAGCGCTTTCAGCTTGGTGGCGGCCAGATCCATTGCCTCTTCCCAGGTCGCTTCGCGGAAATGGGTGTCCAGATTACCCGGATCGACGTTCAGCCCTTTGGCAGGCGCGTCCTCACGCCGGATCAGCGGCTTGGTCAGGCGGTGTGGGTGGTGGATGTAGTCAAAGCCAAAGCGGCCCTTGACGCACAGACGGCCTTCGTTTGCGGGGCCGTTGATACCCTCAACGTATTTGACCTTGCCGTCCTTGACCTTCAGCGAGACCTTGCAGCCCACGCCGCAGAATGGGCAGACACTTTCGGTTTCAGAGTCATAATCCTTGCTGTCACCCTGCTGCTTGTCGTCCAACACAGTGGCTGGCATCAGGGCACCCGTCGGGCAGGCCTGAACACATTCACCGCAGGCCACACAGGTAGAATCGCCCATCGGATCCTGCTGATCGAACACCACCTGCGCAGTGTGGCCGCGACCTGCCATGCCGATCACGTCATTCACCTGCACTTCACGGCAGGCCCGGACGCAGAGGTTACAATTGATGCAGGCGTCCAGATTAACGCGCATTGCAACGTGGCTGTCATCCAGCAGCGGGATCTTCTCGGCCTCTTTCGCCGGGAAACGGCTGTCGCTGACATCGTTCAGCTTGGCCATGTCCCAGAAATGGCTGGAGGTATCGTGCGCCTCTTCCGGCTGGTCAGCAACCAGCAGTTCCATGACCATGGCGCGCGACTTCTCGGCACGCTCCGTGTCAGTCTTGACCACCATACCGTCGGCTGCGGGACGGATGCACGAGGCGACCAGAGTGCGCTCGCCTTCCACCTCGACCATACAGGCGCGGCAGTTGCCGTCCGGGCGATAGCCCGGCTGCGGCTTGTGGCAGAGGTGCGGAATGGTGAAACCTTGCCCCTTGGCGGCTTCCCAGATGGTCCAGCCTTCGGGCACGGTGACATCTTCGCCGTTCAGGTTGAAGGTGACGGTCTTGGTTGGGCTTGCATCAAGCATGGCTCTGTCTCCCTCAGATTTCGTCAGCGAAATGTTTCATGACAAGGCGGATCGGGTTCGGGGCCGCCTGCCCCAGACCGCAGATCGAGGCATCGCCCATGACCTGACACAGATCCTCCAGCAGGTCCTGATCCCATTTGTCAGCCTGCATCAGCTTGACCGCCTTTTCGCAGCCCGCCCGGCAGGGGGTGCACTGGCCACAGCTTTCATCCTCGAAGAACCGCAGCATGTTAAGCGCCGCATCGCGGGCGGTGTCCTGATCAGACAGAACCACCACGGCGGCGGAACCGATAAATGTGCCATGCGGTTGCAAGGTGTCGAAATCCAACGGGATATCGTCCATCGACGCAGGCAGCAGGCCTGAGGATGGGCCGCCCGGCTGATATGCTTTGAAGGTCTGGCCTTCAGCCATGCCTTCAGCGGCATCAATCACATCCAGAATGGTCGAGCCTGCGGGCAGCAGGTAGACCCCTGGCTTGGCCACCCGGCCCGAAACGGAATAGCTGCGCAGACCCTTGCGACCGTTCTTTTCAGTGCTGTTGAGGCATTCCGGCCCCTCGCGGCACACTTTGGTGACCCAATACAGCGTCTCGACATTGTGCACCAAGGTCGGGCGGTTAAAGACCCCAACCTGCGCCACGAACGGAGGACGGTGGCGCGGCAGGCCCTTTTTACCTTCGATGGACTCGATCATCGCGGATTCTTCGCCGCAGATATAGGCACCAGCACCGCGGCGCAGATCGATATAGCCCTTCTCGACAATCCCAGCGTCTTCCAGTGCTGCAATCTCACGACGCAGGATCTCCAGCACCGCCGGGTATTCATCGCGCATGTAGATAAAGCAGGTCTCGGCCTCGACCGCCCACGCGGCGATCAGCATGCCTTCAAGAAAGACATGCGGCGTACGCTCCAGATAGTAACGGTCTTTGAACGTGCCGGGCTCGCCCTCATCGCCGTTCACGGCCAGATAGCGCGGACCTTCGTTCATCCGAACAAAGCCCCATTTCTTGCCGGACGGGAAGCCAGCGCCGCCCAGACCACGCAGGCCCGAGGACAGGACGTCTTCCTGCACCTTCTCCCAATCGCCGCCATCACGCAACTCTTTCAGCTTGGCGTAGCCGCCGTTTGTCTCGTAAGCGGCAAAGGCTTCGTAATCGGGCAGATGGGCGTGGGTGTCGTTGGCAGCAATTGCGGCCTGCACCTTTTCAGGGGTGGCGTGATCGATATGGTTGTGGCCGATCTCCAACACCGGAGCCGTGTCGCAGCGGCCCATGCAAGGCGCGCGAACAACACGAACCTCTGCCGGGTCCAGCCCATCTTCCAGCGCCTTTTGCAACTGCTGGGCACCGGCCATTTCGCAGGACAGAGAATCACAGACACGGATCGTCAACGCGGGAGGCGGCGTCTCACCTTCTTTCACCACATCGAAATGGGCATAGAATGTCGCGGTTTCGTAGATCTCAGCCTGACCAATCCGCATCTCAACCGCCAAAGCGGCAATGTGGTCGGCGCTGATATGGCCGTGTTCGTCCTGAATCAAATGCAGGAATTCGATCAGCAGATCACGACGGCGCGGGCGATCGCCCAGCAGGCGATGTATCTCAACCTGCGCTTCATCCGTGAACTGACGGCCTTTGGGCGTGTGCCGCCCTTTGCCTTTACCTGACTTCCAGACGCCCTTTGGCGCGCCTGATGGCTTGGTGTCTAATGGTGCCATGATGCCCTCCGATTGAGGCTCCGTGTCTCATCAGAATAGCATATCGTCAAATCGCTTATCGCAATCGCACGATAACGACAGTTTATCACCGTAAAGACGTCACCACAGCACGTAAGGCCTCAACCGTTGGCAATTCGGGGTCACGACTAAGGGTCGCCAGACAAATCGGTTTACTTACAACAGGATCGATTAGTGGCAGCACTTTTGTTCCCTTCAAATCACCCAAAGCGCGGATCAGGACACGGGGCACAACCGTGGCCGCAAGCCCCTCGCGCGCCATGACCATCGACGCGGTAAAGCCGCTGGTTTCGGCGACCACATGCGGATGCAGCCCCTGCTCGGCAAAGATGCGGTCGAGGATACGACGGTTCTGCATCTGCGGCTCCAGAAGGCTGATCGGGAATTCCGCCACCTGAGCCCAGGGGATCGGACCGGTTTCTTCGGTCATATGGGATGGGACCAGCAGTACATAGGTTTCTTCGTACAAAGGCTGTACTTGCCGCAGATCGGTACCGATGCTGTCGCCATAGGTGATGCCCGCGTCCAGACTCCCCTCATCCAGGCGGTGTTGGATGGCCGAGGCAGACATCGTTTCGATTCGCGACAGAATACGTGGATGGGCTTGCTGCAGGCGTTTGATCAGCCGCCCCGTGAACGCAATCGCCGTCGGAATCACGCCCAGAATCAACGTCCCGGTAATCTCACCCCGTGCGGCCAGCACCTGCTGCTCCAGCGCCTTGGCGTCGTCAAGAATACGCCTTGCGCGGCGCACGATCATCTCACCTTCTTCGGTCAGCCCCTGAAACCGGTTGGCCCTGCGAACGATGGACACGCCCAGTCGATCCTCGAGGTTACGAATGCGCATCGAGAACGCTGGCTGGGAAATGCCGCATTCCTCCGCCGCTTTTGCAAAGTGCTGATGCCGCGCCAGGGCGTTAAGAAGTTGGAGGTCGCGGATTTCGATCATGCGGCGGTGTCCTAAAGTCTGGCCCGTCGCACAGTAACGCGTTTGCGTCGCCGTAAAAGCGCTAGTTGCGGTCCGGGCATGGCGCATAGCCGTGGATTGCACTTTGTTCTGCTGCGATGACCGCGCTATCGTGGACCGGAGTCGACATGATGGGCGGAGGACTTCAATGGTCAGAGAACGTTTCGGCTTGGTTGCGTGTATATGGGTGCTGGCGGCGTCGCTGGCTTTTTCGGCAGGAGGAGTTGCCATGGCACAAGAGAATGACGTTTCTGCAGCAAAAAACCTTTCCCGACAGGCTCTTGAAATGTGGGCCGCAGAATCCACGATTGACGAGGCCATTTTCGCCGAAGGCTATCAAAACCATCAAGCGCCATTAGCCTCCGGTGGCACGGGCAGCGTCGACCTGACCACATGGGCCGGCATTGTTGAAGATAACCACAAGGCCTTTCCCGACCTGAAGGTCGAGATTTTGGAACAGACCGCAGAAGGCGACCGCGTATCCACCCACTGGCGCTTTTATGGAACCCAGAATGGCCCCTATCTCGGGCTGCCCGCCACTGGCCGTTCGGTTGACTGGACCGGTGTTCAGATCGACCGAATTGCCAACGGCCAGATAGCAGAAAGCTGGGTCGTGTGGGATTTCTTCACGCAGCGAAAGCAGCTTGGCTTGGAAAACTAAGAACGGCGAACAATGTGCACCCGATCTCCATCTGGATCGGGTACTCCTGCATTGATCAGGTGTTGAACAGGAAATGCATCACATCGCCGTCCTTGACGATGTATCCCTTGCCCTCGGCCCGCATCTTGCCTGCCTCTTTGGCGCCTTGTTCGCCATTGGCGGCGATGTAGTCGTCATAAGCGATGGTTTCGGCGCGGATGAAACCCTTCTCGAAATCACCGTGGATCACGCCAGCCGCCTGCGGCGCGGCTGTACCGGTGCGGATGGTCCAGGCGCGGGCCTCTTTCGGGCCGACGGTGAAATAGGTTTCCAGCTTCAGAAGGTCGTAACCAGCGCGGATCAAACGGTCGAGACCAGGCTCTTCCAGCCCCATCTCCTCAAGGAACATCTGAGCTTCGTCGTCGTCCAGCAGGCTGATTTCTTCTTCGATCTTGGCGCTGATGATGACGTGAGAATTGCCCTGCGCCGCAGCCATCTCGGCAACCTTGGCCGAGTATTCGTTGCCTTCGGCTGCTTCTTCCTCGGACACGTTGCAGACATAGAGCACCGGCTTGGTGGTCAGCAGTTGCAGCATCTTCCAGGCTTTGACGTCTTCGTCTGAAACTTCGACCAAGCGCGCGGGCTTGCCGTTTTCCAGCATCGCTTGCGCCTCGGCCAGCAAGCGTTCCTGCTGCTGCGCCTCTTTGTCGTTGCCTTTTAGCTTGCGGACCAGGTTGGCGCGGCGCTTTTCGATGCTTTCCAGATCGGCCAGCATCAGCTCGGTCTCAATCGTGTCGGCATCGGCCACCGGATCGACACGGCCATCGACATGAGTCACATCACCATCTTCGAAACAACGCAGTACATGCGCGATGGCATCAGTCTCACGAATGTTGGCCAGAAACTGGTTGCCCAGCCCCTCACCTTTCGAGGCGCCCTTCACCAGCCCGGCGATGTCCACAAAGGTCATCCGCGTCGGGATGATCTGTTTTGAACTTGCAATGGCCGCCAGCTTGTCCAGCCGGTCGTCAGGCACGGCCACGTCACCCACATTGGGTTCAATCGTGCAGAACGGGAAGTTCGCAGCCTGCGCAGCCGCGGTTTTGGTCAGCGCATTGAATAGGGTCGACTTGCCCACATTCGGCAATCCCACGATTCCCATTTTAAAGCCCATGACGGCCTCCTGCATACCATTCGAGCGCTGCTTCTATGCAGGTCCGGGGAAATACGCAAGCCGGACCACGGAATGGCCCGCCGGTTCAATTTGCAACATCACAAATCCGTTGGGCATACGTGATCTTGCCTGGATTGAAATCGGCACACTAAGCTCACCATGTAAAACGTTGCGATCAAACAAATAGTGAATACATGATATGAAGTATTTTGCTGCAATCATTGCGCTTCTGTTCGCTGCCCAAACAGCGCAAGCGCAGTCCGTTGTCTTTGGCGCCGGTTTTTCAGATTTTTCTGACAGCCTATCTAAAGACGAAGCTGTAATTTCCGTCGAATACCATCACCGGCCATTTCACGAAGCCACGCGTTTTTCCGCCACATGGGGAGGCGCCCTGACCGTTGATACAGCTGCCGACTTTCATATCGGGATAGGCCTGATCGGAACCTACACCTTTGCCGACCGCTGGTTCGTCGAAGGCAGCGTCATGCCCGGGTATTTTTCAGAAGGTGACGACCTGAACGATCTAGGTGGTGAATTCCAGATTCGCAGCCTGCTGGGCGTCGGCTACACGCTGAACAATGGCAATAGCGTGTCCTTGGCCATTACACATAAGTCCAATGCCAGCACACAGGACGACAACCCGGGCGTAAACTCGGCCTTACTGCGATACCATTGGGCGTTCTGACGTAATCTGCGCCCGCCGGGATTGATTTCCCCTTAAAGTTTCTGCACATCAGGTCTGAACCTGATTGCAAGGACTGCCCATGACCCGTATCGACGCCAAGTTCGCCGCTCTGAAGGAACAAGGAAAGAAAGCCTTTGTCGCCTATATCATGGCCGGCGACCCCGATTTCGATGCATCACTGGAAATCGTAAAGGGTTTGCCGGGCGCCGGTGTCGATGTCATCGAACTAGGGTTGCCCTTCACCGACCCGATGGCGGATGGCCCGACGATCCAGGCCGCCGGTCAGCGTGCGCTGGACGGTGGCATGACTCTGCAACGGACGCTGGATCTGGCGCGGGCGTTTCGCGAAACCGACGACACCACTCCGATTGTGCTGATGGGGTACTACAACCCGATCTATAGCCGCGGGGTCGATAAGTTTCTTGTCGATGCCAAAGAGGCGGGCATCGACGGGTTGATCGTGGTCGATCTACCGCCGGAAGAAGACGATGAACTGTGCCTTCCCGCGCAGGCCGCAGGTTTGAACTTCATTCGCCTTGCGACACCGACCACGGATGATAAACGCCTGCCGCGCGTCCTGCAGAACACATCCGGCTTTGTTTATTACGTCTCGATCACTGGCATTACGGGCGCGGCAGAGGCCGAAGCCACAAATGTCGGCCCCGAAGTCGCGCGGATCAAGTCCGCAACTGATCTGCCTGTCATCGTTGGCTTCGGGATCAATACGCCCGAGAAATCACGGGCAATCGCAACCGTGGCCGACGGTGCTGTGGTCGGATCAGCCATCGTCAGCCAGATCGCTGCTGGCAAACCCGCCGCCGAAGTGCTGGACTTTGTAAAAACTCTGGCGGACGGTGCGCACTCGGTCTGATCCCGAGCTTTTCGCATTTCAACGCAGTCTGCCCCGGTCGGCTGCGTTTTTTGTTGTCTGATTACACGCGTCATTGAACCGCGTTTTCGTGACGTTGCGAGATCTGAAGGTAATTGGTAAAGAAAAAGAACCAGTCTTGCAAAGGCCGAAACACATGCCCGTGATCACCAATATTGACGACCTGAAACGCATCTACGAACGCCGTGTACCGCGCATGTTTTTCGACTATGCTGAAAGCGGCAGCTGGACCGAGCAGACCTTCCGCGACAACAGCTCGGACTTTGAAGATATAAGACTGCGCCAGCGGGTTGCGGTGGACATGGACGGGCGCTCGACCGCTTCGCAAATGATCGGTGAGGACGTCGCGATGCCGGTGGCACTCGCCCCTGTTGGCCTGACGGGCATGCAGCACGCGGATGGCGAAATGAAGGCCGCAAAGGCTGCCGAAGAATTTGGAGTACCATTCACGCTGTCGACTATGTCGATCAACTCGATCGAAGATGTTGCTGAGTATACGGACAAGCCCTTTTGGTTTCAGCTCTATACCATGAAAGATCAGGACTATGTGGGCCGACTGATCCAACGTGCCAAGGATGCCAACTGTTCGGCACTGGTCATTACCCTGGATCTGCAAATTCTGGGCCAGCGGCACAAAGACCTGAAAAACGGCCTGTCGGCCCCGCCGAAACTGACCGCCAAGACGATCGCCAACCTGATGACCAAATGGGCTTGGGGGATCGAGATGCTGGGTGCACATCGGCGCGAGTTCGGCAATATCGTTGGTCATGCCGAGGGCGTTTCGGACGCTTCATCCCTGGGCGCATGGACGGCCGAGCAGTTCGATCCCAGCCTTGACTGGAGCAAGGTCGAGAAGCTGATGGAACAATGGGGCGGCAAAGTTATTCTGAAGGGCATACTGGACGCCGAGGACGCCAGGATGGCGGCCAAGCTTGGTGCCGATGCCATCGTCGTATCAAACCATGGCGGGCGCCAGCTGGACGGCGCGCTCAGTTCGATCCGTGTACTGCCCGAGATCTTGGACGCCGTCGGCAGTGACGTCGAAGTCCACCTGGACAGCGGTATCCGCTCGGGACAGGACGTTCTGAAAGCTTTGGCATTGGGTGCAAAAGGCACGTATATCGGTCGTGCTTTCGTCTACGGGCTTGGCGCGATGGGCCAAAAAGGCGTGGCTACAGCGTTGGATGTCATCCACAAGGAACTGGACACCACAATGGCGCTGTGCGGCGAGCGGAATGTAGATAGTCTGGGCCGCCACAACCTGTTGATCCCCGAAGATTTCGGCGGTCGTTGGCAAAAGTGACCCTGCGCGCCAAAGGGGGCGCTGCCCCCGCCGCCCTTTGGGCGACTCCCCCGAGGTATTTGTAGCCAGATGAAGCAGGGGATCCTTTATTCATCTGGCTGAAAAAACCTCGGAGCAAGAGGCAGGGCCTCGCAAAAATAAGATGGGTCAAAACCCCTTTCCAATCCGGATGAATCACGCTAAGGACGCGGCTTCACGCGGGCATACAGCCTTGGAGGATGCCCGCCCTAACATTGGAGAATTATCATGGCTGGAGAGATTCCTGATCTCGTAGCTCTGGAACGGACGGGGACAGGCAAGGGCGCCGCTCGTCAGGTACGCCGCGACGGCATGGTTCCGGGCGTTGTATTCGGTGGCGACAAAGACCCGCTGGCGATTCAGATCCCGTTCAACGAACTGTTCAAGCGCCTGAAAGCTGGTCGGTTCAAGTCGACCCTGTGGAACCTGAAGGTTGAAGGTCACGAAGACGTTCGCGTCATCTGCCGCGACGTTCAGCGTGACGTTGTCAAAGACCTGCCGACCCACCTGGACCTGATGCGCCTGCGTCGGACCACCAAGATCGCGCTGTTCATCCCCGTTGAGTTCATCAACGAAGAAGCAGCCCCCGGCATCAAGAAGGGCGGCGTTTTGACCGTTGTTCGTCCGGAAGTCGAACTGATGTGCACCGCTGGTGACATTCCTGAGAAGATCGTCGTCGACGTCACCGGAATGAACATCAACGACGTTGTCACCATCTCGGCGGTTGACCTGCCTGCAGGCACCAAGCCGACCATCGACCGTGACTTCGTGATCGCGAACGTCTCGGCACCGACCGGCCTGTCGACCAGCGACGACGAAGAAGGTGATGAAGCAGAAGTGGCCGCAGACGAAGTTGAAGTCGTCGGCCAGGAAGCTGAAGAATAAGTTCAGTTTCAACTGTTCTGATTTTGAAACGGGGTTCCATCGGAGCCCCGTTTTTTGTCGGGTGCGGATTTTCGCATTTGATCGCAGGCTGTGCTAAGTTCGCGGCCAGTGGCCATATTGGAAGGCCACAAGCCCATCGATTAGTTCAGTGGAGCCCGCGATTATGAAACCCCAATCCAATTTCCTACCCGCCCTCATTTCAATGACCATCTGTGCAGCCTCTGGGCCTGCGGCCTTTGCCCAGGTGCAGGACACGCTGCCCAGTCAGGAAGACGTGGCCGAACGGTTCACCTCGGATCATTTCTCGCCATACGCTGGTCGAACCTTCCCGACACGGCCACTGTGGGGCGATACGCATCTTCATACCGAGGTGTCCGTGGATGCAGGAACCATGACCCGCCTCAGCCAAGAGGACGCGTTCAGGTTTGCAAAAGGCCATGAGGTCACGACAACGCACGGATTGCAGGCAAAGCTCTCTCGCCCATTGGATTGGCTTGTGATCTCGGACCATGCGGAAATGTACGGGCTGATGCCTCAGCTACTTGGTGGGGATCAGAACGTCCTGTCCACGCCACAGGGCAAATCCTGGTATGACGCACTGACCAGCAACGATAATGACGTGATTTTTGCCACGGCGATGGAAATTGTGGCGTCGCTGTCCGGAGACGAACCTCCGATCGACAATCCAAAAGCGGTCAAGGACGCGTGGCAAGACTACACATCCCTGGCGGACCAATACAACGAACCCGGCATCTTCACGGCGCTGATCGGGTACGAGTGGACGTCCGAGGGCGGTGACAACATCCACCGCAACGTGATTTTCAGGGATGGCGCGGCCATGGCCAATCAGGTGCTGCCGTTCTCGCAATTCGACAGTAAAAACCCCGAAGACCTTTGGGCACATCTGGCTGACTACGAAGATCGGACCGGTGGTGACGTTTTGGCGATTCCGCATAACGGCAACCTGTCCAATGGGCGGCTGTTCTCGGTTTCGAATTTCGACGGTACTCCGCTGACAGAGGAAAACGCGCGTTTGCGTGCCCGGTTCGAACCGGTCATCGAAACAACCCAGATCAAAGGTGACAGCGAAGCGCATCCATTCCTGAGCCCGGACGACGAGTTTGCTGATTTCGACACCTGGGACGCGTCGAACCTGAACGGTACTGAGGCCAAAACTCAGGACATGCTGCAATACGAATACTCGCGTGAGGCCTACAAAACCGGGCTGTTGCTGGAAGAGCAACTGGGCATCAATCCATACAAGGTCGGCCAGATCGGCTCGACCGATGCACATACGGGTATGTCTGCCGTGGAAGAGGAAAACTTCTTTGGCAAGCATTCCGGCGTGGAACCAGAACCCCACCGGTGGGAGCATCTGGTGATTGAGGCTCCCGATCCGGAGTTTTCTATTTATGGATGGAAACAGGCCTCGGGCGGATACGCGGCGGTTTGGGCCACCGAAAACACGCGTGAGGCTATCTTTGATGCACTGGAGCGGCGCGAGGTCTATGGCACTACCGGCTCTCGTATCCTTGTGCGGTTCTTCGGAGGCTGGGACTTTGCCGAAGAGGATGCGCTGTCCCGACTGCCGGCCGATATCGGGTATGCCAAGGGCGTTCCAATGGGTGCGGATTTGCCCAGCAACACGGGTGACGGCGCGCCGAACTTCCTGATTGCGGCTTTGAAAGACCCTTACAGCGGAAATCTTGACCGCGTTCAGGTCATCAAAGGCTGGTTGAACGCTGATGGGACGCGCGGTGAAAAGGTCTATGATGTCGCTTGGGGCGGTGATCGCGCACCTGGTGCGGACGGCAAGCTGCCCTCGGTCGGGAATACTGTGGACGTAGAAAACGCCACCTGGACCAATACGATAGGCGCATCGGAACTGATCACGTATTGGCAGGACCCCGAATTCGATCCGTCACAACGGGCGTTCTATTACGTCCGCGTCATCGAAATACCAACACCGCGCTGGACGGCATATGAGGCCAAACGGTTCAACGTTCAGATGGACTCTGACGTGCCGATGACCACGACCGAACGCGCTTATACCTCGCCCATCTGGTACACGCCCGAAGGCTAAGGCCGGTCCCTTGCAACCCTGCCCCGGCTGGATTTCCGATCCAATTCGGGGCATGAGAGGGCAAAGCGAACAAGTAAGCGCGGAGCAGAACCATGAAATTATTTGTCGGACTGGGAAATCCGGGTCAGAAGTATGCCCGGAACCGCCACAATATCGGCTTCATGGCACTGGACAGGATTGCCGATGATCATGGGTTCGGCCCGTGGAAATCCAAATTTCAGGCAGAAATCTCCGAAGGTCGACTGGGCTCGGACAAGGTTTTGCTGATCAAACCGCAAACCTTCATGAACCGCTCGGGCCAGTCTGTTGGCGAGGCGATGCGGTTCTACAAACTGGATTCGACCGACGTTACCGTCTTTCACGACGAACTGGACCTTGCACCGGGCAAAGTGCGCGTCAAAGCAGGCGGAGGCCACGCGGGCCACAACGGATTGCGTTCGATCCACGAGCATATCAGCCCGGCCTATGACCGTGTGCGTCTGGGGATCGGTCATCCGGGTCGCAAGGAAATGGTCTCACCCTATGTCCTGAGTGATTTTGCCAAGGCCGACGCCGAGTGGCTGGATGACGTGCTGCGCGGGGTATCTGATGGTGCCGCCCATCTGGCCAACGGCGATGGTGGCAAATTCATGAACGCGGTCGCGTTGCGGACGGCGCCGCCGCGTTCGTCGAAATCCCCTGCGACGCCTGCAAAACCGGTTACCAAGCCAGCACCGGAACCCAAGGCCGACGAACGGTCAGCCATGCAAAAACTGCTGGACAAGTTCAGATAGAGCCATTGATGTTGCCGTTACGTCTCAATTGCGAACTCACCCACATCGCGGTCCAATACGGTACGAAAACGGGAGGTATCATATGCGGGTCCTGATTAAATGGGTGCTGCGCATCCTATTGATGCTGGTGCTGGCAGCTGTGGTTGTTGGCTTTTGGAAGCGCGAAGAGATTCAGCGACTGATGGCCGTGAACTCTTTGTTTACCGAAGAAAAGATCGTTCACAACTTCTCTCATATGAACGACGCCTTCCTCACCGTTGATCTGCCGCGGGGCGACGGTCCGACCTATGAACTGCCCTACGGGCCCGGGTTTGATCTGCCCGATGGTACGGATGCCTGGATCGAAGAGCGCTCGGTGACCTCATTGCTTGTCATGCAGGACGGGCAGATCCGGTTCGAAGAGTATTATCTGGAAACAACCCCTGAGGACCGCCGGATTTCATGGTCCGTCGCCAAGAGTTACCTGTCCGCCCTGTTCGGCATTCTGATGGCCGAAGGTGCGATCGACTCGCTGGATGATCCCGTGGTCAAATATGCACCGAAACTGGAAGGAACCGCCTATGACGGCGCGACGATCCGCAACGTGCTGAACATGGCCAGTGGCGTCACCTTCGACGAAGACTATTTTGACTATAACTCGGACATCAACCGGATGGGTCGCGTTATCGCCTTGGGCGGAGAGCTGGACGATTTCGCCGCCTCGCTGAACGAAACCTTCGCTGTGCCTGGCGAGACATGGCAATACGTCTCTATCGACACGCATGTGCTGGGAATGGTCATCCGCGGAGCAACGGGGCGCAGCGTGCCAGAATTGATGACCGAATGGATCATTGCACCATTGGGGCTGGAGCGTGACGGGTATTATATTACCGATGGCTCGGGCGTTGCCTTTGTGCTGGCAGGGTTGAACTTCACCACCCGCGACTTTGCCCGGTTCGGCCAAATGATCCTGCAAAACGGCGAGCATAACGGTCAGCAGATCGTTCCTGCCGAGTGGATTGCAGAGTCGGTGTTTCCCAGCGCCCCCACCGAAGCCGGAGAGATCGGCTATGGGTATCAATGGTGGGTTCCCATCGGCGCGCATGAAGGAGAGTTTCTGGCCCGCGGTATCTATGGCCAGTACATCTATTTCGATCAGCCGCGCGGCGTTCTGATCGTCTCTACCGCAGCTGATCGCGGATTTCGCGACGAGGGCGTCAACGAGGGCAACATAGAAATGTTCCGCAGCATCGCCCAAAGCCTGTAAGGTGTGCCTATGCAAAAACTGGATAGCATAAATGTTCTGGGGGGCGTGCTTGCCCCCTGTTCCCGCGATCCGCTGACCGGGTTCTTCCGGGATGGTGCCTGCAACACCTGCATCGAAGACCAAGGCAGCCACACGGTCTGCGCGGTCATGACGGCCGAATTTCTAGCCTACTCCAAATATGTCGGCAATGACCTCAGCACACCACGCCCCGAGTTCAATTTTCCCGGCTTAAAGCCTGGTGACAACTGGTGTTTGTGTGCTGCAAGGTTCCTGCAAGCCCATGATGAAGGTTGCGCGCCCAAAGTCCATCTGGAAGCTACGCATCAACGGGCGCTGGACATCGTGCCAATTGTTATTTTGCGCCAATACGCGGCTCAACCCGATTGACGCCGGTTTAAAAAGTCATCAATGAAACCCGCCAGCCGGCACTTTGTTTAGCAAGCGCGAAAACGTCAAAAAAACGAGGTAGGCTATGAGCTTTATCGCCATGAACCGCTTCAAAGTCCGTCCGGGCAGCGAAGCCGATTTCGAAACCGTCTGGAAGGACCGGGAAAGCCGCCTGAAGGAGGTGCCGGGCTTTCAGGAATTCCGTCTTCTAAAGGGTCCCGAGGGCGAAGGTTACCGTCTGTATTCCAGCCACGTGATCTGGGACAGCTGGAGCGATTTCGAAGCATGGACCAAATCCGAACAATTCCGCGACGCGCACAGGAATGCGGGTAACGGCAACACGCAATCTGCGCTGATGGGACCACCTCAGTTCGAGGGCTTCGAAACCGTCCTGCATCAGAAGCGACGCGAAGTTGCCGGCACTCGCCTTGCAGCGGTTTAGCAATCACACAGCGCGGGCCAAGTAACCGCGGGATGTGCGCGATGGCGGGCCGGTTGGAAAACTGTGTTCCGCCTCCAGTTGCCAACCCGCGACTTCAAGCATTTGGGCCACCCTTCGCGGTCTGAACGATCGGTGGCGCCATTGAAACCAGATGATGGCGTTGCACCAGTGTGGTTTGCTGACAACCAGCCAAAGCTTCGCCGCAGGGGCTGCCAAACGGCGCATTCGGCGTAAGGCGTCGGTTGGGTCTTCGCAATGCTCAAGAACATGGGCGGCAAGAACACAGTCGAAAGGCTCGGCTGACTGATAGTCCTCCAAACGCGAGCGCGCAGTGTCTGCAGCTACACCCCTCTTGGCCAAAGCACGCTCGGCCTGGTCAAGCATTTTCCCCGACGGCTCCACTAAGGTAACGCGTCCTTCGGGTCGAATGACCGCGCGCGCCTCGGCAAAAGCGCCTGTCCCGCACCCTACATCCAACCCATTGTCGCCAAGACTCGCTGCCGATCCGGTCGAGAGAAAACCCAGATAGGCGTCAAAATAGCCAAGCAGACGCATTTTATCCGCCCAGCCAGGGGCTGCAGCGTCGTACTTTTGATCGAGTTTTTCCGAACTGGATGCGTTCTGCATGCCCCGCAAGGTGACATGAAACACCCGGGGCGCAAAGCCCCGGGAATTGTTAGTCGGCCGAGCGACCTTCAGTGTCGGACATGTCGAAGTTCAGGTACTTCGCGACAGTCTGAACATCCTTGTCGCCCCGCCCGCACATGTTCATGCAAATCAGGTGATCTTTGGGCAGATCCGGAGCAATTTTCATTACGTGAGCCAACGCATGGCTGGGCTCCAGCGCCGGGATGATGCCTTCGGTGGCGCAGCACAGCTGGAATGCCTCCAGCGCCTCTTTGTCGGTGATGGCGACATAGTTCGCGCGGCCGATATCGTTCAGCCAGGAGTGCTCAGGCCCGATGCCCGGATAATCCAGACCGGCCGAGATCGAATAGCCTTCGAGGATCTGGCCGTCGTCGTCCTGCAGCAGATAGGTCCGGTTGCCATGCAGCACGCCCGGACGACCACCGGTCAACGAGGCGCAATGCTCCATTTTCTCGTTTACACCCTTGCCGCCCGCTTCGACGCCAATGATGTTGACCTCTTTGTCGTCGAGGAACGGGTAGAACAGGCCCATTGCGTTCGAGCCACCGCCAATAGCGGCAATGATCGTGTCGGGCAAGCGACCCTCGGCCTTCATCATCTGCTCTTTGGCTTCCTTGCCGATGATCGACTGGAAGTCGCGCACCATAGCCGGGTACGGGTGCGGACCTGCCACGGTGCCGATGCAGTAGAACGTGTCACGGACATTGGTCACCCAGTCACGCAGCGCGTCGTTCATCGCGTCTTTCAGCGTGCCACGGCCGGAGGTCACCGGAATCACTTCGGCGCCCAGCAAACGCATACGGAAGACGTTGGGTGCCTGACGCTGCACGTCATGCGCGCCCATGTAGACCACGCATTTCAGGCCGAACTTGGCGCAGACCGTGGCAGTGGCCACGCCGTGCTGCCCTGCCCCGGTTTCTGCGATGATCCGGGTCTTGCCCATGCGACGCGCCAGGATGATCTGGCCCAGCACGTTGTTGATCTTGTGCGCGCCAGTGTGGTTCAGCTCATCACGTTTGAGGTAAATCTTCGCGCCGCCCAGATGCTCCGTCAGGCGTTCCGCGAAATACAGCGGCGACGGGCGGCCCACATAGTTGGCCCAAAGATCATCCATCTCGGCCCAGAAGGTCGGGTCATCCTTGGCCTTCTCATATTCCTCTTCCAGCGACAGGATCAGCGGCATCAGCGTTTCGCTGACAAACCGTCCGCCGAATATGCCAAAGCGCCCCTGCTCATCAGGACCGGACATGAAGGAATTGAAAAGATCGTTGGCCATGGGTGTCTCCCTCGTCGTACCCGTTGTTCATAGGTGGTGGCGGCGCGATTTGCCATGGCAAAACGTATCATTCCGCAGGCTGATAGCGATGCCTCCAAATCCGCAGCGCCTGTTCCTGTGTTGGAACTGCGATGCATGAAAAGTGGTGGAACTCATGCGTAACCGAAAGCCGGTCCGACACTTCCAGAACGCGCCGATGAGGACCCGAATGCGCAAAGGTCAGCATCGCTTCGACATCCTGCCAGACGCTGAGCGAGAAATAGAGCCCATTGTGCGGGAACAACTGCGCATGCTCACACAAGGGATCGCCTTGTGCCTGCTTCAACGCCTGCCCGGCGCGCCAAAAGAACTCGGGCGCATTGTACCAGTGTTTCAGGGTAACCCCGCCGATCGCTGCGAGCATATCCATCCCTCCCACAGCTATATACGGGGAAACCCGTCGGCCAGATCAACGGGTGGCGGAAATAAATTCCCGAATCTTAATGAGGTCTTTAACTCCCGGAGAGCTTTCCACCCCGGAAGAGACATCAACCTGTTTCGCACCGGTCATACGGATCGCTTCCGCGACGTTTTCGGGCGTGAGCCCCCCGGCCAGCATCCAGGGCCGCTGCCAGTATTTCCGGCCCGCCAACAGACGCCAGTCAAACGCCAAGCCGTTGCCCCCTGGCAATTCCGAGGTGCGCGGCGGTTTCGCGTCGATCAGCAACTGATCGGCCACTTCGGAGTACAGATCAATCGCGCTCAGGTCTTCGGCCTCGGCGATACCGATTGCTTTCATAACCGGCAGGCCAAACCTTTCGCGCACGTCCGATACCCGCGCTGGTGTTTCTTTGCCGTGCAGTTGCAGCATATCCAAGGGGACACTGGCCACAATGCGATCCAGCTCTTCATCCGAGGCATTCACGGTCAAGGCAACCTTGGCGATTCCCGCTGGCACCAATTGCGCCAGCTCTGCTGCCGCATCAATTTCCAGATGCCGGGGAGATTTGGGGAAGAACACGAAGCCAACATAGCGCGCACCAGCCTCGGCCGCGGCACGCACGTTATCAGGAGCGGTCAACCCGCAGATTTTGACAGCAATATCTGGCATTGAGGTGCCTCAGCTGGCTTCATCCAGCAAAGCCAGAACTTCATCCTTGCCTTCGCTTTGCTTCTTCTTGAGCTTCTTGACCTCGCGCTCAAGCTTGCGCACCTCGCCAGTTTTGGCCGAGGCGTCACGGCGGTGCTTGTGCTCGCGCAGCCATTCCCACAGGAACCCGATGACCAGCCCGGCGACCACGCCGCCCAGCACCACTACGAACAAGGGCAAGGAGGTCGCGAAGTTAACCCCCAGCATTTCAGCAAGGGCATCCGGCATAAGTTTCAGTTCGACCAACTGGCGATTGGCCAGCGAGATCGACACAAGGACGATCCCAAGGACCGCCAGAAAAGCATATCGAAGGTAGCGCATCATAGCTTAGGCTTTACCGTTCAAACGGTCCCTTAGCAACTTGCCAGTTTTGAAAAATGGAACACATTTTTCTTCAACCTGAACCGTTTCGCCGGTTCTGGGGTTTCGGCCCACGCGCGCATCCCTCTGTTTCACGGAAAATGCACCGAAGCCGCGCAATTCGACGCGGTCACCGCGCGCCATAGCGTCGGTTACTTCTTCGAACACGGTATTCACGATCCGCTCGACATCACGCTGATAGAGATGCGGGTTCTCGTCGGCGATTTTCTGAATCAGTTCTGAACGGATCATGTGCGTTACCCTCCCAGGCGACCGGTTAACCATGTCTAGTGTTCTGGACAGTATAGGAAAAAACCGAGTTCGGGGGAACGTAAACTCTGTGTGCAAAGCCTTCATTTTACAGCAAAGTCGCGCGATTTTTCGCTTGTTCGCGCAATTTCAGCGCTTAAAGCGCGAACGACAGCCGGAATAAGCCCAAAAATCGGAACATATTGATTCGCAACAAAAACGGCCCCGCGCGTCTGCGCGGGGCCGTAAATTCGGCTAGAGCTGTTGCCCGGCTTAGTCGCCGGATTTCAGCGCTGCGCCCAGGATATCGCCCAGCGATGCGCCCGAGTCGGAGGAACCGTACTGTTCCACGGCCTCTTTCTCTTCGGCGATCTCGCGTGCCTTGATCGACAGACCCAGACGACGGGTCTTGCTGTCGACGTTGGTGACGCGAACGTCGATCTTGTCGCTGACCGAGAAACGCTCGGGGCGCTGTTCGGCACGGTCACGCGACAGGTCGGAACGGCGGATGAACGACTTCATGCCTTCGTACTCGACCTCGATGCCGCCATCTTCGATCGCGGTGACTTCGACGGTGATGACCGAGCCACGCTTCACGCCGCCCACAGCTTCGGCGAACTTGTCACCGCCCAGGGCTTTGATCGACAGCGAGATACGCTCTTTCTCAACGTCAACTTCCGAGACAACGGCCGAAACCATATCGCCTTTGCGGTAGTTCTGGATCGCATCCTCGCCACGCTCGTCCCAGGACAGGTCGGACAGGTGAACCATGCCGTCGATGTCGCCTTCGAGGCCAATGAACAGACCGAATTCGGTGATGTTCTTGACTTCGCCTTCGACCTCGGTGCCCTCGGGGTGGGTTTCTGCAAACACTTCCCACGGGTTGCGCTGAGTCTGCTTCAGGCCCAGAGACACGCGGCGCTTGGCGCCGTCGATTTCCAGAACCATGACGTCAACTTCCTGGCTGGTCGAAACGATCTTGCCGGGGTGAACGTTTTTCTTGGTCCAGGACATCTCGGACACGTGCACCAGACCTTCGACACCGGCTTCCAGCTCGACGAACGCGCCGTAATCGGTGATGTTGGTGACGCGACCCTGATGGACCGAGCCCAGCGGGTACTTGGCAGCAACCAGATCCCACGGATCTTCCTGCAGCTGCTTCATGCCCAGGCTGATGCGGTGGGTCTCTTTGTTGATCTTGATGACCTGAACCTTGATGGTTTCGCCGATCGTCAGGATCTCGGACGGGTGGTTCACACGGCGCCATGCCATGTCAGTGACGTGCAGCAGGCCGTCAACGCCGCCCAGGTCAACAAACGCACCGTATTCGGTGATGTTCTTGACGACACCCTCGACGGTCTGACCTTCGGACAGGTTGCCGATGACTTCGGCACGCTGTTCGGCACGCGATTCTTCCAGGATTGCGCGACGCGAAACAACGATGTTGCCACGGCGGCGGTCCATTTTCAGAATCTGGAACGGCTGCTTCAGACCCATCAGCGGGCCAGCGTCGCGCACGGGGCGAACGTCAACCTGCGAGCCGGGCAGGAACGCAACTGCGCCACCCAGATCGACGGTGAAGCCACCTTTGACGCGACCAAAGATTGCACCTTCGACGCGCTGGTCGTCGGCGTATGCTTTTTCCAGACGGTCCCATGCCTCTTCACGGCGGGCCATCTCGCGCGAGATGACAGCTTCGCCACGGGCGTTTTCTGCGGCACGCAGGTAAACTTCTACCTCGTCGCCAACAGCGATTTCAGGGGCTTCGCCAGGATTTGCGAATTCTTTCAGATCAACGCGGCCTTCCATTTTGTAGCCTACGTCGATGATGGCTTGGCCGGCTTCGATCGCCAGAACCTTGCCTTTGACAACAGAACCCTCTTCGGGTGTGTCCATTTCGAAGCTTTCGTTCAGGAGGGCTTCGAATTCCTCCATAGATGTATCAGCCATGTGGCGTTCATTTCCTTTACATAACGTTTTTGCTGGCCGAGCGGTTGTCTCCGCCGGTCTTGTTTCATGATGCCATCAGGCGTGACCCGGTGCGCCCCTGAGCAAACAAACACAAAGGGCCGAGGTTTCCCGGCCCTGCTCAGATACGCCATCCGGACGTTGACCGCCCTTTTGTTGACAGCGCGCATATATGCGGAATTCCTGACAGGTGCAAGAGGAAAGCCTTGAAATACAGGGCCCGAACCACCTTAGGTGCGATCCGGTCCGCCGGTTCAGCCGCCTGTGTCCCAAACCCCTGCGTCCCGCCTCAGCATGGATTGTTCAATCGCATTCAAATGGGCGCACGCCGCAGATGGGTTATGTGTTCCGCCTGCCTTGTTCCAAATGCGCAGGGCCGATTTTGGACTCCAGGGCAGGCAAGCCGAAGAAAGCCAATGGCGCAATTCGGCCGGCAATGCGTCATAGGCTTTCATCGGCGAACCAACCCGCCTGCGCCGCTTGATCTGGCTTCGCAAATTACGTGTCTTTCTACGATCAGTCACTGCCCGCCTCAGAGGATTGCCCGAACGACCAGATTTCCGCCATGAAATCTATTGCCGCCGTTCGCCTTCATTTTGCTATGTTATTACATCTAAGAAGCAGAGGCGCAACCGGCGACCGGACACCCCATGCACCCTGATGACAATGGCTGTTTCCGACGACCGGTGTCGTGTATCGAACAGAAAATCGGGACCATCTGGCGAACATTCGGTAAGAGCGGAGGACCCAATGAGCCAGCATCCAAGCTTTCTCGTCATCATTTCGGATGAACACCGCAAAGACGCGATGGGCTGTGCGGGCCATCCGATTGTCAAAACACCGAACCTGGACGCGCTGGCCGCACGCGGCACCATGTTCGATGCCGCCTACACACCGTCGCCCATGTGCGTGCCCACGCGGGCGGCGTTGGCGACCGGCGACTGGGTTCACACGACGGGAAACTGGGACAGCGCGACGCCGTACAACGGAACTCCACGCAGCTGGATGCGACAGTTGCGGGACGCGGGGCGTGAAGTTGTGTCAATTGGCAAACTGCATTTCCGCTCGGTCGAGGACGATAACGGGTTCAGCCAAGAAATTCTTCCGATGCATGTGGTCGGCGGCATCGGCTGGGCGGTTGGGCTGCTTCGTGAAAATCCGCCCCACTACGACTCAGCCGCCGAGTTGGCCGGCGATGTCGGCGTGGGTGCCAGCACATACACCGACTACGACCTGGACATCACAGCGGCATCCGAGGCCTGGCTTGCTGACCCTGCGCGTCAGGACCAACCGTGGGCCGCGTTCGTTTCCCTGGTCAGTCCGCACTATCCGCTGACCTGCCCCGAGGAATGGTACGACCTTTATGATCCCGCCGAGATGGATTTGCCGGTTGGCTACGGCAAAGGGCTGCCCGATCACGAGGAGCTGCGCAACATCGCCTCGTTCTTCAATTACGATGACTATTTTGACGAACAGAAAATGCGCGAAGCGAAAGCCGCCTACTATGGTCTGACATCGCTGATGGATGATTGTGTCGGGCGTATTCTGAAGGCGCTTTCCGACAGTGGTCAGGCTGAGAATACAGTGGTGATCTATGTCTCGGACCACGGTGACATGATGGGCGATCAGGGGTTCTGGACCAAACAGGTCATGTACGAGGCCAGTGCAGGGGTTCCAATGATCATGGCCGGTCCGGGCATTCCAGCAGGTCGGCATGTTACCACATGTACGAACTTGACGGATATTGCGGCGACTGCCCGGGATGTCTGCGGTGTCGCGGACGATGAGGGCAATGCAACTCAGCCCGGTCTCTCTTTGTTAGACCTGGCCAATGCGCCGGATGATCCGAACCGGACCGGTTTTAGCGAATACCACGACGGCGGATCAAAAACCGGTAGTTTCATGGTGCGGTGGGGCAATTGGAAGTACGTCCACTATGTCGGCCACTCCCCGCAGTTGTTCGACCTGACCACCGATCCGCATGAACAAATCAATCGCGCTCTGGATCGGGTGAATGATCCAATTGTTCAGGCGGCGTTGATCGAAGGCGAACGGCGCCTGCGTGAAATTTGTGATCCAGAAGAGGTTAACGCCCGCGCCTTTGCCGATCAGCGCAAAAAGATCCAGGAACTGGGCGGAGAAGAGGCTTGCCGCACTGCTTTCGTTTTCAATCACACGCCCACGCCGTCCGAGCAGGACAAGCAGCGTGAAGGCTCGGCGCTCTAGCTTCGTTTTCCGCGCCTTTCTTAAGCGTTTTTCGATCATGGCACGCGGCAGATCGTTGCTATAACTGCCACCAAACTGCGCTCCAACTCCGGAATGGAGCGAGCCATGGCCTTGGCGGTCTTTACTGTTTGCGCGAAATCTAAGATCTCCGCTGCATCCCAAATTGGAATAACGCTTTGATCGCTGCCGCGACCGATTTGGTGCCCCGATGGCCGTCCAGAGGCGCAAGGCTTGACGCCCCGCCCCTCATCTTTGGTTCAAGGTATTCTCCGCGTGGAGCGCAAAGAACTTCTAGAACAGTTGCAAATCCTTCGCGCCGCTTTGGATTTCGGCAAGGTTCGGCATGTTCTGGATCACAACAGGTGCCGGTGCCGCGCCCGGCATCGCCACCGTGGGTTTCACCTTGGCCACTTTGTTAAAGGCTGGTCGCTCCAGCTCACCTCTGATATCGCGCAGCAGGGTTTTGTGATCCGGCATCGTTTTGAGTATCTGCGCAAGGTCGACTTTCGCGCCCTTCCACCACTGGAACCAAATGGGCCTCTTCAACGGCCGCAGACGGTCGCGGATGCCGGTTCCATAACCCGTATCATAGACCTGCTTGCCCAAAAGAACCGTCTGATAAACGCGGAAATTGAACAGCGTTGCGAACTCGATATCGTGTTCCATCGGCAGGCGGTGTTGCCACAACTCCAGGTTTTCGGCCAATCGATCCGGCAACTTCATCTCGGTGCGCGCGTCGATCCAGTATTGATCATCCGTGCGATTGCCCAGCCGATAATGCAGACAGATGAAGTCCAGAACCTCATCATAGAGCTTGTTCATTTGCCTATTGTATCTCGAACGCAGCGACGGCTCGATATCCCGCGTGGGTAGATGCTCGGCGAACCAGCGCACCGCATGATCAATCATATGGATCGCGGTGCTCTCCAACGGTTCAATGAACCCACCGGACAGACCGATCGCGACACAGTTCTTGACCCAGGCATTGCGGACACGCCCGATACGCATCGGGATCACGCGTGGCGTCAGACCCTTGCCGCTGTCGCCCAGCCATTCGAGATATTCATCTGCCGCCTGATCGTCCGTGCGATGCGCGGATGAGTATACATAACCCGTGCCCACACGGTTGTAGAGCGGCACCCGCCATGTCCAACCTGCGCCGAGCGCGGTAGACCGCGTGACGCTTTCGATCTTTTCCGGATCGGGATGCTCGATCTGCAACGCCATGGCGCGATCGTTCGGCAGATAATCCGAATAATCCATAAACGGCTCGCCCAACGCCTTATTGATGATCAACCCGCGAAATCCGGTGCAATCGATCACCATCTCGATGTCATGGCGGCCTTTGCGCTCGAGCATCAGATGGCTGACGTTGCCCTGCTCATCCAGTTCAACCGATTTCACCTCATCCTGGATATGCTCCACGCCACGCTTGGTGCAGACTTTAGTCAGCATGCCTGCGAACTTTACAGCATCCAGATGATAGGCATAGCCGAACCGTTGCTCAAACTCGGGCTGCCCCAACTGTCGCGCGCCTTTGCACATGCGGGCCAGATCATCATGCGGCGAGATGGATTGCGTATAGTCCCGATCTCCATTGCCAAAGCGCAGGAAATACTCGGCGGCTTCCAAGCCTTCCAACAATTGGCCGTGGGCAAACGGGTTCACATAGTCGATGCGATTACCTTTGGCATCCTTGTTCCAATTGCAAAACTTCACGCCCAGTTTGAACGACGCGTTAGTCTCGCGGAAAAAATCCCGCTCTGAAATGCCCGCCTGACGGAGCGTAACCGGCATGCGCGGCACTGTGGCCTCGCCGACACCCACAGTCGAGATATTGGGGCTTTCGATCAGGCAGATGCGCGGGCGATCCTTGGATGCTGAAGTGCGTGAAAACACCATGTCCAGAATCAGCGCGGTCATCCAACCCGCCGTTCCACCACCAACGATGGTGATTTTACTCAAACGATTGTTCATGTTTTTTCTGTCCCTGTTGGCTTTAGGGATTTTGTAGCTACCTGCCCTTTTTGTTTTTTGGGCTTATTCAGCAGCTTTCCCTTTCAGCTAGTAAGAGACTATAACAGCTTTCTTCCATCCAGCTAGGGTCTATGACGCAACGGCCGATTCAGCATCAAAACAGGGACGAATTCGAGACGGCGCTCAGATCTCCTCGCCTTTTTTTAGAAGTTCTTCTATCAGTTCACGCTGAAGATCATGGCTGTCGCCGCCGCCAAATTCCGCCGCGCCACTGGAATACAAAGTACCGTAAGTTCTGGCGATATTCACGGTCTGGGCCAGTCCCGAAATCAGCTGTTCCTTGTCCAGACGAGACAACGGGTGAATGAAGGCAGCCCACAAAGTGCCATTGGCGATTGCGTAACGCGCATCCAGCGTACTGTCGAAATTCGCCTGCATTACACGCCTCAGTTCCTCGGACGACAAATCATCGGCGCTGCTGATCGCCACCATCGCCCGCATCCTGTCAGCGTTCGTGTCTGTGACAACCAGCACCGTCACGTCCGATACCGTCAACTCGAACCCCGGCCCGAACGGCTGCGCCTCGGGGTCAAGCGCAAAGAGGATATTGCCGAGTCGTTCATATGTCATCGGGGGCTCGGGTTCCGTGGCCTCCTGGGCCGCCAGGCTTCCAGCAAGGAAAAACAGCAATAAGGCTAGTCGGATCATGGCATCGCTCCTGCAGGCTACAGTTTGACAATAGGAACCGACGGTGAACCTGACCAAACAAAGCTTGGTGAAGAGTATTTCCAGCCCGCCCACAGCTTTGAACGATCTGCAAGATACTTGGGGCTTGTTGCGATAGCCCGTTCGGAACCCTGCACCTAGCTTTGGTTCAGCGGCTGGCAGACCCGCCGGCCCGAACCTGCACAGGAAAGGAAAACACAATGAAATCTCTGGTTCTGACCACCCTGATCGCATCCCTGCCGCTTGTTGCCGCTCCGGCTTTTGCGGCGGATGAGATCAACGTATCAAACGGCATTTCCGCCGCTGGCGCACCACTGGCTGCGCATGGCGTCGACCTAGTGGCACTGGTTAATGACGGTAACCCCGTTGAGGGTTTTGCCACGCATTCCGCAACCTATGACGGCGCTTCGTATTACTTCACCACCGCTACCAATCGCGAAGCGTTTGAGGCCAATCCGGCGGCCTATCTGCCGCAGCATGGCGGGTTCTGTTCCTTTGGCGTGTCCGTGGGCAAGAAGTTCGACGGCGATCCGGATCAGTATCTGGTCGAAGATGGCAAACTGTACTTGTTCCTGAACGCGGAAACCCGTGCGGCGTTTCTCGAGGATGTAGCGGCGACATCACAGACAGCTGATGATAAGTGGTCGAAGATCAAAAACATCGCTGTTGGAGAGCTGTAGTCTGGTATGCCCCAGCAAAGGCTCGCGAAATCAAAGGTTCGCGGGCCTTACCTTTTCAACGATCTCAACAGCCTTGGCCAAGGCGGTCTCGATGCTCAGATCCGAAGTGTCCAGCAATACGGCGTCGTCTGCCGGTTTCATCGGCGCGGTGCTGCGTTCGGCATCGCGTGCATCGCGTTCACGGACATCCGACAATACCTGTTCACGCGTGACGTCACTGCCCTTGGCGGCCAGTTCAAGGTAACGGCGTTCTGCCCGAACCTCGGGGCTGGCTGTGACGAACAGTTTCACCTCGGCCTCGGGACAAATCACCGTACCGATATCGCGGCCATCCAATACTGCCCCACCTGTTCGGCGCGCGAAGGTCCGCTGGAATTCCACCAGAGCCGCCCGAACCTCGGCGATGACGGCAACCTTGGAAGCCGCCTGTGCGATTTCAGCTGTGCGCAGGCCGCCCTGCTCCAATTCCTCAGCCGTAAGTGCTTGCGCTGCCTCAACAGGCGCCATCCCCCGGAGGGTCCGACGGCCCACCGCGCGGTACAAAAGCCCGGTGTCCAAATGCGCGAACCCAAACTGAGATGCGATCCCTTTCGAGATCGTTCCCTTGCCCGCTGCAGCCGGACCATCAATCGCAACTGTAAATGGCGTGTCTGACATCAAACCGACCGATTGTTCCGAAGCAGTTTGGCACCCAATTTTGCCATTAGTGGTTCAAAGATCGGGAATGATGTTGCGATCGGGCCGGCATCATCGACAGTGACGCCCTTTTTAGCGCCCATCCCCAAAATCATGAAGGACATGGCAATGCGGTGGTCCAGAAAACTCTCGCAAGTTCCGCCACCGGGGACATTGCCGATGCCCAGCCCTTCTACCGTCCACCAATCGTCGCCTTCGTCCACGGTCACGCCATTGGCGCGCAGACCTCGGGCCATCGCATCAATCCGGTCGCTCTCCTTGACGCGCAGTTCTTTCACACCGCCCATCATCGTGGTGCCGGTGGCATTCGCTGCGATCACGGAAAGAACTGGGTATTCGTCGATCATCGAGGCCGCGCGTTCCGGCGGCACGTTGATGCCTTTCATATTTGGCGAGTACTTTGCTCGCAGATCGGCGACGGGCTCCCCGCCCTCTTCGCGCTCATTCTCATAGGTCAGGTCCGCACCCATCTCACGCAGCGTAGTAAACAGACCCGCGCGCGTGGGGTTCAGGCCAATGCCCGGCACCAGAACGTCCGAACCGGGCGTGATGAGCGCCGCGCAGACCGGAAAGGCAGCGCTGGACGGATCGCGCGGAACAGCGATGACCTGTGGCTTTAGTTCCGGGCGTCCAGTCAGCGTGATTACCCTGCCCTCATCAGTATCCTCAACCGTGATCTCTGCACCAAAGCCCGCCAGCATACGTTCGGAATGGTCACGGGTGGCTTCTTTCTCGATCACCACAGTTTTGCCGGGGGCATTCAGACCAGCCAGAAGCACAGCGGATTTCACCTGTGCCGAAGGTACGGGCACTTCGTAGTGAACCGGAACCGGTTCGGCCGCACCAACGATTGTCATCGGCAAACGCCCGCCGGAACGGCCTACCGATAGCGTTCCAAACAGCGCCAGCGGGTCGGTGACACGCGCCATTGGTCGTTTGTTCAGGCTGGCATCCCCGGTAAAGGTCGCCGTGATCGGACAGGTCGCCATAGCGCCCATGATCAGCCGAACGCCGGTGCCAGAGTTGCCACAATCAATCACCTGATCAGGCTCGGCAAAGCCGCCGACGCCTACACCATGTACGGTCCATTCTCCGCCGCCGTGGTCGGTGACTTCGGCCCCAAAGGCGCGCATGGCCTTAGCGGTGTCCAGAACATCCTCGCCCTCCAATAAGCCCGAGATCTTGGTTTCACCCACGGCCATCGCGCCCAGGATCAGCGACCGGTGCGAGATCGATTTGTCACCGGGCACCTCTGCCGTGCCGGTCAGCGGGCCGCAGGGATGCGAGGTCATCGGGATGGGCGTGCCGTGTCCGGACATGGGGGCTCCTGTTTTCGCTATCAGTGCTCAAGCCGATTAGCGAATTGGGGCCGGTTGGTCCAGCGGCAATCAGCCTTTGCGCCGGAAGGTCAGATAATGTGGCCTACGGCCTTCACGCAGAGCCTTCTGCTCGTAACGGGTGGAAATCCAGTCTTCCCACGGCTCTCGCCAGTCCGAGGGGCGCTCGGCCAGCCATTCGAACCCGGCGCGAGGAACCTCTTCCAGCGTCTGGCGAACGTAATCCGGAATATCGGTGGCCACGCGGAAAATCGAACCCGGTTTCAAAACCCGAGCCAGCGGTTCCAGATGCTCGGGCGTCACAAAGCGGCGACGGTGGTGCCGCGTCTTGGGCCATGGGTCGGGATACAGCAGGAATGCACGTGAGATGCTCGCCTCGGGCAACACGTCAAACAGATCACGCGCATCACCGGGATGTACGGCCAGATTTTCGACCCCAGCCTTGCGAATCTTACCCAAGAGCATGGCTACGCCGTTGATGTAGGGCTCTGCCCCTATAATTCCGATATTCGGGTTGCTCGCGGCCTGATGCACCAAATGTTCGCCACCGCCGAATCCGACCTCAAGCCAAACATCCTTGCCACCGAACAAGCCGTCAAGATCAAGCGGCTTGCGTTCGGAGTTGGTCTCCCAATCGACCGCACCCGGTGACAGGGCAGTCAAGTCTTCACTCAGATAAGTCTTTTGGCTGGGCTTCAGGGTTTTCCCCTTGAAGCGGCCATAGAAGTTTCTGCGGGGGCGCTGTGGTGTCTGGGTGCTCATGGCGGTGCCCATACTGCGCAGGTCGAAGTGTTGCAACCCCGATGCCTGAACGAAAAAGCGCGCCGGTTTCGGCGCGCTTCGATTAGTGTGGATCAGACCGCAGCTTTCAGAGTGTCGGCCAGATCGGTGCGTTCCCAGCTAAAGCCGCCATCCGTATCGGGTTCACGGCCGAAGTGGCCATATGCAGCGGTGCGCTGATAGATGGGCTTGTTCAACTGCAGGTGCTGCCGGATTCCGCGTGGGGTCAGGTCCATCACCTGACCGACGGCCTTTTCGATCTCGGCATCCGTAACCTGCCCTGTTCCATGCGTATCCGCATAAATGGACAAAGGCTTGGACACCCCGATCGCATAGCTCAGCTGGATTGTGCAGCGTTCCGCCATTCCTGCAGCAACGACGTTCTTGGCGAGGTAGCGCGCGGCGTAAGCGGCCGAGCGGTCAACCTTGGTCGGATCTTTGCCCGAGAAAGCGCCACCGCCATGCGGGGCTGCGCCACCGTATGTGTCAACAATGATCTTGCGACCTGTCAGACCAGCATCGCCGTCGGGACCACCGATAACGAACTTGCCCGTCGGATTGACGTGCCATTCAGTCTCGCTGGTCAGCCACCCTTCGGGCAGCGTTTCTGCAATGTATGGCTCGACGATGCCGCGAATGTCTTTCGAAGTCAGCGTTTCGTCCAGATGCTGCGTCGACAAAACAATCGAGCTGACGCCTACCGGTTGGCCATCACGATAGACAACCGAAAGCTGCGATTTCGCGTCCGGTCCCAGTGCGGGTTCAGCGCCGCTTTTACGCACCTCGGCCAGACGGCGCAGAATTGCGTGCGAATACTGGATCGGTGCGGGCATCAGAGCCGGTGTTTCCGTGGTGGCGTAACCGAACATGATGCCTTGGTCACCAGCACCTTCGTCCTTGTCTGCTGCTGCATCCACGCCCTGTGCGATATGCGCAGACTGTTCGTGCAGCAGGTTCGTCACCTCGACCGTTTCGTGGTGAAATTTGTCCTGCTCGTAGCCGATATCCTTGATACAGGCGCGCGCGATCTCGTCGATACGGCCCATATAGTCGTGCAGCTTTTCCTGATCAGACAGACCTACTTCTCCACCGATGACGACACGATCGGTCGTAGCAAAGGTTTCGCACGCCACGCGCGCTTCGGGTTCTTCGTTCAGAAATGCGTCAAGTACGGCATCGGAAATGCGGTCGCAAACCTTATCCGGATGCCCTTCGGAAACAGACTCCGAAGTAAATGTGTAGTTCTGTCGGGACATGAAAGTGCTCCATTGAGATTTCCCCATCACGCCAGGAAGCCGTTGTGACGGGCATGCGACGGAATACGCCCCTTGAAACAAAGGGTCAATGCGAAATTATCCCTGCTGCTTTCGTGCGTTGCGCCAAAACAGCGCAAAGAACACCATCAGCGCGACGAAGATCGGCATATCCCCTATGCGCGAATACACCGTCGGGACCAACGGCCGCGGCAGTTTTGCGTCGATGAACCCAGCCTGACCCAAAGGCAGAGCTTCGGTTATCCGGCCCAATGGGTCGATCATCGCCGAAACCCCTGTATTGGCCGACCGCATCATCGGCAGGCCTTGCTCAATTGCCCGCATCTGGGCCTGCGCCAAATGCTGATAGGGACCGGACCGCGTTCCAAACCAGGCGTCATTGGTGATCTGCAACAGGAAATCGGCCCGGTCAGGAGCCGACAGAACGTCCTGCGAGAATACGGCCTCATAGCAGATTAACGGCAGAGCTTTTCCCAGCTTTCCGGCATCCATCAGGGCCGCGCCGGGACCGGCGGAAAATCCGTTGCCGGTGGTTGCGGCCATTCCGTATATGCCGAACCGGGCCATAACTTCACCGAACGGGACATACTCCCCAAACGGCGCGAGGTGATGCTTGTCGTAAAGACCCTGCTGCTGACCATCCTCGTTCAGATAGATCATCGAATTGAATATGCGCGGACCATCTCCCCTCTGGATACCCAGAAAAACGGGCGTGCCCTGCGCTGCATCAGCGACCGCCGCCAAATACGGCTGCGCGCTGCCCAGCCACGCAGGTACCGAAGTTTCCGGCCAGACGATAAGATCGGGACGGGGATCGGACGCCGTGAACTCGACCTGACGGGCGAAGAACAGCGGGGCGAATTCGGGGTCCCATTTTTGGTGCTGAGGCGCGTTTGGCTGAATTAGGCGGATGATATGTTCGGTTTCATGGACATCCGGGCGCGTGGCTGCGTAACCGAGCGCCACACCGACAGCCCCGACCGTGAAGCACAACGGCAACACAAAGCCACCACGCCGCGATAGCGCGGCGCCCAATGGCAGTGTCGCCAGTAGCGTTACAGCGCCAAACCCGTACGGTCCGATCAGGGACAAGAGTTGGGCCACCGGCGTGTCCACCCAAACCTGAGCCAGCCCAGCCCAGGGGAACCCGGTCAGAACATAACCCCGGGCAAGCTCTAATAAAGAAATTGAGACGGCCAGAAAAACGGTCTGCGCCACCGCATTTCCGCCCGGGCGTCGGGCTGCCCAAAAAGCAAGCGCCCAGAACAACGCAAGGCCGCCTGCCATAAACGTCAGGGCAAATGGGGCCATCCACGCGTGCCGCTGTGCGTCGACAAAGAATGGCTCGACAATCCAGCTAAGTGCGTGCGCGAAGTACCCCGTCGCAAAGGCCCAACCCAGCCAAGCCGCCTGCTTCCGCGTCTCGGTTGTCAGAAATAGCGGAGACAGCAGGATCAGAGCGACCACGGTCGCTGGCCACATACCAAATGGAGCCAACCCGAACGCCGCCACCGCGCCCAGCGCAGCAGCAAGTATGAACCTCAGCCAAAATGGCCAGCCCTTTGCAGGGTTCATTCAACGCGATCCGGCAACATGACGCGCAGACGCTTGATCCGACGAGGATCGGCATCGATTACTTCGAACTCCGGGCCTTCGGGGTGCAGCACGACCTCGCCTCGGGCAGGAACGCGACCGGACAGCATGAAGACCAGGCCGCCCAGCGTATCGATTTCTTCCTCGTCCACATCTTCGTGGCTGGTCAGAGAGCGCCCGATCTCGGCCTCGAACTCTTCAAGCGGAACGCGCGCCTGCACAGTATAGCAGCCGGGTTTTTCCTGAATCCAAAGCTGATCCTCGTCCGCATCGTGTTCATCGGCAATTTCACCGACCACCTGTTCAATGAGATCCTCGATCGTCACCAATCCATCGACGCCGCCATATTCATCGATCACGAGCGCCATGTGGCGACGCTCGGTCTGCATCTTGGTCAGCAGAACGCCGATTGGCATCGACGGCGGTACGAACAGCAGGGTGCGCAGCATCGACACAAGATCGAACTCCGAAGATGTGCCGTTGAAGCCATGGGTCAGCGCAAAGTCCTTGAGGTGGACAAAGCCCAAAGGCGTATCCAGCGTCCCCTCGTAGACCGGGATTCGGGACAGCCCGCTCTCGCGGAAAAGCTGAGCCAGTTCGTCCTTGCTGATGGTGGAAGGAACGGACACGATTTCTGCCGTTGGAATGGCGACGTCCTCGACCCGCATCCGCCGCAGGTTGATCATACCCCGGGGCTGAACCTTGTCGACCTCATGTCCATTGGCCGCGCCAACCTCTTCATCGCTCTGCGATGAGAGCGCGTCCACTATTCGAGAAAAGAAACCAGCTTTCTCGCCAAATTCTTCACCGCTGTTCTTCGGTTGCGCGCCCTGCGCCGCCATAGAACTGCCGTCTGTATCGCCCATAATCCTGTTCCAAATAATCGGCCACTGAGGGCCCTATGACATACAATATGGGTCATCGATACCCATTTTGCCAAGTATCTCGACCTCGACCCCCTCCATCAAAGTGGCGTCGGGGTTACGAATGTGATCATAACCCAGCAAGTGCAACGTTCCGTGAATGATCAGGTGCGTGACGTGATCGTCCATGGATTTACCGGCCTCGGACGCTTCGCGCGCGCAGGTATCGAAGGAAATCGCAATGTCGCCCAGCGCAATCTCGCCGGTAAAATCAGGGTTTGGCTTTACCGGTGACTGACCAGCAACTTCGGCCGCCAGTTCCTCGGCTGGCCAGCTGAGCACGTTCGTTGGGGTAGGCTTGTCACGGAACTCGGAGTTCAGTTCCGCGATCCGAGCGTCATCGCAGCCAAGCAAACTGATCTCACATAGATCATCATCCAGACCAGAATAGTCCAATACGGCCTGAATCGCGCGCGTGGCCAACGGCTCCAGCCGCTGCCACCGCGCATCTTCTATCGTAACTTCAAGGTTCATCTCAACATGCCCAAAACCGCGCTGCGGGGACCTGGATGACTATGCTGTCTCGCGGCCCGCGTCGGCCTCATACGCCTCGATAATGGCAGCCACAAGCGGGTGACGAACAACATCTTTGGACGTGAAGTAGTTGAAGCTGATATTCGGGATCGTTTTCAACAACCGTTCCGCGTCAGTAAGCCCGGATTGAACGCCGCGCGGCAGGTCGACCTGCGACCGGTCGCCGGTAATCACCATACGGCTGCCTTCGCCCAGACGCGTCAGAAACATCTTCATCTGCATGGTTGTGGCGTTTTGCGCCTCGTCCAGAACCACAAAGGCATTCGCCAGAGTACGCCCACGCATGAAGGCCAGCGGTGCGATTTCGATTCGCTTTTCTTCAATCAGCTTCGCCAGTTGTTTGCCGGGCAGAAAGTCGTTCAGCGCGTCATAAAGCGGCTGCATATAGGGATCGACCTTGTCCTTCATGTCGCCGGGCAGATAGCCCAACTTTTCCCCCGCCTCGACGGCGGGTCGGCTGAGGATGATCCGGTCTACATGGCCACCGATAAACATGGACACGCCGACAGCGACGGCAAGGTAAGTTTTGCCGGTACCGGCGGGACCGATCCCAAAGGCCAGTTCATTCTGGAACAGGGACTGGACATACGCCTTTTGCGCATCTGTGCGCGGCTCGACCAGTTTTTTGCGGGTCTTGATTTCGACCGTGCCACCTTTGAACATCTCAAGCTGGTCACCGTCGCGACTGCCGGTGCCCGTTTCCGAGCCACCCATCCGCAACTCACGGTCCACATCAGCCGCTTCGACGTCACGCCCGCCTTCCAGACGGGTGTAAAGCGCCTGCAAGACCTCAATGGCCTGTTTCTGGGCGTCTTCGTCGCCCATGACAGCCAGCTGATTCCCGCGGCGCACAATCTGAACAGAGAGCTTCTGCTCGATTTCCGTCAGGTTGCGGTCATATTCGCCGCAAAGGTCTATTAACAATCGGTTGTCTGGAAACTCAACAAACGCTTCGCGCTGAGGCATTTCATCTTGCGGTGGGGTAAGGGCACCGATGGCCAATCCGCTCTCCTGTCTTGGCGTGTCACCCTGAGCGTAGACGCGAAATCTTAGTGGGCGCAAGCCACAGTTTCATTTTTTCCTCGGCGGATGGCAAAACCGCCCACAAGACAGGCCACAATCCCTTGAGGAAGCGCCGCCATTCCAAGGCAGATGTCAGAATCTGTAGTTAAGTCCCAGCTTCAGACCACGGTATCGCGGTGTCGACTTGGTGGACGTACCATTGGAGAATTCGACGTCTTCCGAGCTGAATTGTACATATTCGTACTCACCGGTAATCGACCAGTTTTCGTTGAGATTATGCTCGGCCCCAATGCTTGCGGAAAACCCGCTGCGCCGGCCGCTATCTTCTAAAAACTGAGTATTTCCACCGGTTGTCTGGCTGCTTTTGGTCGAAATGTCTCCGTTCACGTAACCGGCTGAAACATAGTACAAAACTTTGCCGCTTTTGTTGGTCAATCCATTGCGAAGCCGTACTGAGAAAACGTCTGAAATCTCGGAGCTGCCGGTAACGGTCTCTCCGTTGATTTGATTGGTGACTTCATCGCCGATCGAACCGAACTCATACCCAAGTTCAAACCCGTAAACATAGTCGCGCCCGCCCTTTGCGGGCAGAACGCCGCGCCAACCGCCGCGAAAGCCACCATATGAACCGCTAAGGTCCAGTTCGCCAACTTCCGACGTGCTGCCGGATGAATTCAGGCCGAACCTTTCGTCACCGCCAATAGCGTATCCGCCTGTCACACCAAGATAAAAGGCGTTGACGTCCGCACCGATCCGCTTGGGACTGACTATGGGCGGGTCAGAGACCCCCTGATCCAGATTGCCTGCTACAGTCGAACCGGAAAAAACCATAAAGGTGATCGCGGTCGACAGGGCAATATCGACAAACAGTTCACTGGAACGCTTCACAATCTTCACTCGTACCCTCCATCGCCCGACCTGTTGATCCGGTCGGCACAGAAATGGGCTTTCAAAGACCTAAAACCCTAGGCCCCTAAAAATCCTGATTTTTCTCGGAACATAGTTCCAAGTGATAAATCAAGGGTAAATTTGGAATTAACAAATCAATATGGTTTCCAAACGGCGCATAAAGGCCGCGTTAAACCAACTCTCCCGCAAGCGAGTTTGCACCTGACCCTGTGATCCGAACATCCAGGAGTTCGCCCACCGCGAGATCGGCGGCAGACACGTGAACTGAATGAAGATACTCGGATTTTCCGACCATCTGCCCTGGCTGACGGCCTGTCTTTTCGAACAGAACTTTGACGTTCCGACCAACCATCGCATCCTGAATTTCGCGCTGGTGACGCGTGATCAGGGCCTGAAGCCGCTGCAGGCGGTCATCCGCCGCCTCAGGATCAACCTGAGACCTTTCGGCCGCCGGGGTGCCGGGCCGCGTCGAGTACTTGAACGAATAGGCGTAGCCGTATTTGACCTCTTCCACCAAATCCATGGTGGCCTGGAAATCCTCTTCCGTCTCCTCGGGGAACCCGACGATAAAGTCTCCGGACATCACGATATCCGGGCGCGCGGCACGAATGCGCTCGATCAGGCGCAGATAGCTTTCGGCGGTGTGGCTGCGGTTCATCCGCTTGAGAATACGATCCGAACCCGACTGAACTGGCAGGTGCAGATAGGGCATCAGCTTTTCACACGTCCCGTGCGCCTCGATCAGATCATCGGCCATGTCATTGGGGTGCGAGGTGGTGAACCTGATGCGCTCCAGCCCGTCGACCTTGTTCAACTCCCAGATCAGACCGGCCAGTGTCATGTCACCGTTCGGGCCTGCGCCGTGATAAGCGTTGACGTTCTGCCCCAGCAGCGTGATTTCACGCACACCGCGTTCGACCAGATCATTCGCCTCGCGCAGGATACGATCAGCGGGTCGGCTGACCTCGGCCCCGCGCGTGTAGGGCACCACGCAGAACGCACAGAACTTGTCGCAGCCTTCCTGCACGGTCAGAAACGCAGTCGGTCCACGCTTGGCCTTGGGACGGCCTTTGAGTTTCTCGAACTTGTCCTCTTCCGGGAAATCGGTGTCCAGCGCTTTGGCACCGGTGCGGGTCTTCGCCTCCATCTCGGGCAGGCGGTGATAACTTTGTGGGCCAACAACCAAGTCCACCATCGGCTGACGGCGCATGATCTCTTCGCCCTCGGCCTGCGCGACGCAGCCGGCAACGCCGATCTTGAGGTCCGGCTTTTCGCTTTTCAGGCCCTTGAAACGGCCCAACTCGGAATAGATTTTTTCGGCCGCTTTTTCCCGAATATGGCAGGTGTTCAGCAGAATCATATCCGCGTCATCGGGGCTTTTTGTCTCCACATACCCCTGTCCGCCCAGCGTTTCCGCCATACGCTCGCTGTCGTAGACGTTCATCTGGCAACCATAGGTCTTGATGTACAGCTTTTTGGGTTCTGACATGACAACGGCCTTTGCATTTGCGGGACCGGCGTCCTCTATACCCTACGAACGCCGCTTGCAATGGCGACGCGATTACCCGATTTTGGTCCGAAACTCCAGCAAGGCAGTACCGGACAGGCAATGCGATATGAATCCTTCGACAGTTTCCTGAAAACAGGCAACGCGGCTTTGGCCAAAGGCCCCGTTGCGCTGATCTTTGTCGAGGATGACGTCGAGATCGACAGCACCATCCGCCACCACCTGAAGCTGGGGTTCAAATCCCTGATCGTTTTCATGCCGCAAGAATTTGGGATGGACCCCGAGCTTGTGGATCGGGTTCATCGCGTCACCCTGACCTGCGCGCCCAGGACTGTCGTGTTCGACACCATCAACCGGATCATCCAGGCAGCCCCCGGTCTTTGGGTGTATTATTGCTACAACGCCGAGTACCTGTTTTTTCCCTTCTGCGAGTCACGCTCCGTTGGCGAAATGCTGGCCTTCCATACCGAAGAACGTCGGGACTCGATGCTGAGCCACGTCATCGATCTGTATGCTGATGATCTGAGCGAATTCCCCAACGGTGTCTCGCCAGATCGTGCGATGTTGGATCGCACCGGTTATTTTGCACAGGCGCGGCTTGATTCGCAGAAAAACCCGAGGGAACGACAACTGGATATGTCCGGAGGGCTACGCTGGCGATTCGAGGAACACGTTCCCCTGCAAAGCCGCCGGATTGATCGTATCTCGCTCTTCAAATCCCAAAAGGGTTTGACGCTCCGGCCGGATCACACGTTCAATGAGGCGGAATACAACACGTATTCCTGCCCTTGGCATCATAACCTTTCGGCCGCGATCTGTTCGTTCCGGGCGGCCAAAGCGCTGAAAACCAATGCCGGGTCAACATTCGATATCCCGACCTTTCGCTGGCGCAATTCAATCCCGTTCGAATGGTCGTCGAACCAGTTGCTTGATCTGGGATTAATCGAAACGGGTCAGTGGTTCTGACCCGCCCATTTTTGCGGTTCCGCGCCTTTCTTCAACGCCGCAGCAACACCGGAAACCAATCCTCGCGCAGGCGTTGACCGGGTTCCATGTCATGCCCGGGAAACGGCGGTGACGTACGCCCGGGGCGTTCAACATAACGCGCATCGTCGCCGACCAAACGCAACGAGAATGCGCGGCGACGGCTGGCTGATTGATTGCCTCGCGCGCCGTGCAAAGTTCGATAGTTGAAGGCGACCGCGTCACCCGGTTCCATCTCGAACTCCACGACCTTCATCCCCTCGGCGTCGGGGTCCGGAACTGGAATGTACTGACCCTCGTCCGCAAAGAACCCCTCTTCCGAGACCCAGCGCGTCGGCAGGACTTCTTTCTCCCACCGGTGCGACCCCGCCACACAGCGCAACGTGGCCTGCTTTACAGGGTCGAGCGGCGACCAGAAGCTGATCGTCTGCTGCCCTTCCACGAAATAATATGGGCCATCCTGATGCCACGGCGTCGCCATCGAGGTGCCGGGCTCTTTGACCAAAACGTGGTCGTGGAACATCTGCACCGTGTCGGACTGCATCAAGTCCGCCGCAACTTCAGCGGCAGGTGAATTTTGAATCACCGTCTGAAATTGTTCGATCCGGGACCAGTTGCAATAGTCGTCGAAGAACCGGCCTGTTTCGCCCTCTTTCTTGTTCTCCGACGCGTAAGGTCCCGGCTCGGCCATGTTCGCCGCAACCCCCTCGCGCAGGGTTTCTACGTGACCGGTAAACAGTCCTTTGATCAGGACCACGCCATCCTTTTGATAGGTGTCGATCATCTCGTGTGTAACCAGAGGGTGCGTCATGTTTGTCTCCGTGCCGGTGGTGCGCCGATCTGCGCATGGATGACCCCTCTGTTCAAATAATATCTTTCTAAGTTAGATTTAACTTCATGTTATATATTTCACTTCGTCAGTACGAATATGTCTGCGCAATCGGCCGCTTCGGCAGCTTGTCCGCCGCCGCGCAACAGCTGAACGTATCGCAACCGGCATTGTCCACTGCCCTGACACGCGTCGAATCGCATATTGGCTATCCGCTTTTCACGCGAAAACGCGGGGCGTCCATGGCGCTGACGCCTCAGGGCCGCAGTTTCATTGAGGACGCCGAGACTTTGCTGGCTGGCGCGGCCCGGCTGGAAAAAGCGGATCAAATCCATGCAACCAAGGCGCAGCTGCGGCTTGGTTGCTTCGTCGATCTGGCCCCGTTTTTTCTTGCAAGCGCCGTGCGTAAGTTGCGCACTGCGCTTCCTGATTTGGCCTTAACCTACAAGGTGGATGGGTTCGAAGGTCTGATCTCTGGTCTAATTGACGGGCAGATCGACCTGGCGCTGACTTATGGGCTGAGTATGGATGCAGCGTTTCAGCAAACCACCCTGTTCACCAGTCTGCCCAACGCTATCATGGCCCCCCACCACCCTTTGGCGGGCGCGTCGTCTGTATCGTTGGATGAACTGGCCACCCACCCCCTGATTCTGTCGAACGAGGGGCTTTCGGCGCAGCATGTATTGGGCCTTTTCCGACAGATCGGGTTGAGGCCTTCGGTGGCACATCGCGCGGCCTCGCTGGAAATCCAACGCAGCCTGGCCGCTCATCAGGAGGGTATTGCCATCAGCTACGCCAACCCACCGTCTACCTACAGCTATGATGGAATGCCTCTGGTCAGTCTTCCGGTATCGGATCGGATTGCGGCGGAACCCGTGGTATTAGCGCGTCATGGAACCGGCCCTGCAGACCCGAACACGGCGGTCGCAGAACGCATTCTGACCGAGCTTTTGGGTTGAGTTACTTTTTTCGCAGACGGATCACAACGTCGACAGACGCAATCTCGACGCCTTCGGGCGCTTCTGGCAGCCGTTGAATCACCAATTGATCCGACGGCGCGTCGCTCAGCCGGCTTTCGTCTTCCCAGTAGAAATGGGGGTGATCGTGGGTGTTGGTGTCGAAGTAACTCTTCGAGCCATCAACGGTGATTTCCTGCAGAACACCGGCATCGCAAAACGCGCGCAGCGTATTGTACACCGTCGCCAATGAAACTGCGTCACCGTTCTTTTTAGCCGCTTCGAACAGACTTTCGGCCGTGACATGGCGGTGGCGCCCATCGCCGACCAGAAGTTCGGCCAATGCAACACGTTGGCGCGTGGGGCGCAGCCCGGCGTCAACCAACCAATCCGTGGCTATGTTCTGGCTCTGAGGTGTCATCGGTCCGAAACCCAATTGTTGCTGAACTATATATAAGTGCTGTGTTCGGGTAATTTCAAATGAAATTCATTCGCAAAGAATGTCGTCTGCACAACAGGATGTGGCGCGGTGCTCTTGCAGGACCTTGCATACGGGTGCTAGACGAGGCCAGATATAACGAACGGACCCCTGGCAGGAGAGGCGGCAGAATGGCCCAATTCCCGAGCAGCTTTGACAAGGACGATCTGCTGAAATGCGCCCGTGGCGAATTATTCGGCCCCGGTAATGCGCAATTGCCTGCTCCGCCGATGCTGATGATGGACCGGATCACCGACATCTCGGCCGATGGTGGCGCGCATGGAAAAGGCCATGTTCTGGCCGAATTCGACATCACGCCGGACCTTTGGTTCTTTGACTGCCATTTCCCCGGCAACCCGATCATGCCCGGCTGTCTGGGGCTGGATGGTCTGTGGCAGCTGACCGGTTTCAACCTTGGCTGGCGCGGCTGGCAGGGGCGCGGCATGGCCGTTGGTGTGGGTGAGGTCAAACTGACCGGCATGGTGCGTCCGGACCGCAAGATGCTGACCTATAAAATCGATTTCAAGAAGGCGATCCAGACCCGCCGCCTGACCATGGGTGTGGCGGATGGTATCGTCGAAGCGGACGGCGAAATGATTTACGACGTCAAAGACATGAAAGTCGTTCTGTCTGAAGCCTGAGCCTGACAGGCCCGAAATAAGGAGCACGCACATGCGTCGAGTAGTTGTCACCGGTTTGGGGGTTGTCTCCTCCATCGGGAACAATGCTGAAGAAGTTCTGGCCTCACTCAAGGCCGGAAAGTCCGGCATCGAGGCCAATGAACAGATGGTCGAACACGGCTTTCGCAGCCAAATCGCCGGATCGCTGAAAATCGATGTGGCGGAGCATGTGGACAAGCGGACCCTGCGCTTTATGGGCCCCGGTGCCGCTTATGCGCATATCGCCATGAACCAGGCGATTGCCGACGCGGGTCTGACAGAAGATCAGGTCGTGAACCCCCGCACCGGTTTGGTTGCCGGTTCCGGCGGTCCATCGACCAGCGCGATGCTGACCGCGCACCAGACCGTTCTGAAAACCGGCGCGACCAAACGCATCGGCCCCTTCGCTGTGCCGAAATGCATGTGCTCAACAATCTCGGCCAACCTTGCGACCGCGTTCAAGATCAAGGGAATCAACTACTCGATCACGTCGGCCTGCTCGACCTCGCTGCACTGCATCGGCAACGCCGCCGAACAGATCATGCTGGGCAAGCAGGACGTCATGTTCGCAGGCGGCGGGGAAGAGTTGGACTGGACGCTGTCTTGCCTGTTCGACGCGATGGGCGCGATGTCGTCCAAGTACAATGACACTCCGGAAAAGGCATCCCGCGCATTCGACCAGAATCGCGATGGGTTCGTCATCTCGGGCGGCGGCGGGATCGTCGTTCTTGAGGATCTGGAACACGCTCTGGCCCGCGGCGCAAAAATTTACGCCGAAGTGACCGGCTATGCGGCCACCTCGGATGGCCACGACATGGTCGCACCGTCCGGCGAAGGCGGCGAGCGCGCGATGCGTCTGGCCCTTTCAACCGTGCCCGATGGCCGCAAGGTCGGCTACATCAACGCCCACGGCACCTCGACCCCGGTCGGTGACGTTGGCGAGGTCGAAGCCGTCCGTCGCATCTTTGGTGAAGGCAACGTGCCCCCGATTTCATCGACCAAGTCGATGACCGGCCACGCACAGGGCGCGGCAGGTGCGCTGGAAGCGATTTTCTGCCTGCTGATGTTGCACCATGACTTCATTACACCGTCGATTAACGTCGACACTCTTGCCGAAGGCATCCAGCCCGGTGAAATTGCAACGCAAGTTGTTGAAAACGCAGGATTGGACAGTGTCATGACCAATAGCTTCGGCTTTGGCGGCACAAACGGGTCCATGGTTCTGTCGAAGTATAACGGGTGAGTATGATGTCGGATCTTCTTAAGGGCAAACGCGGCCTGATCATGGGCGTGGCGAACGACCGTTCCATTGCTTGGGGTATCGCCAAAGCCATGCACGAGGCCGGTGCCGAGCTGGCATTCACCTATCAGGGCGAAGCGTTCGGCAAACGGCTTGAGCCGCTGGCACAAAGCCTGGGCAGTGATTTCATGGTGGACGCGGACGTCACGGATGACGAGTCGCTGGACCGTGCGTTCGAAGAGCTTGGTGCGCGCTGGCCCACAATTGACTTCGTGGTCCACGCCATCGCCTATTCGGACAAGTCCGAACTGACAGGTCGGTTCCTGAACACCACGCGAGCCAACTTCAAGCATTCGCTGGACGTGTCGGCCTATTCCTTCATCGAGGTCGCACGCCGCGCCTACCCGCTGATGCAAGAGAATGGTGGCACGCTGCTGACCCTGACGTATCAGGGGTCGAACAAGGTTGTCCCGAACTACAACGTGATGGGTGTGGCCAAGGCCGCGCTGGAATCGGCGACGCGTTATCTGGCCAACGATCTTGGCCCCGAAGGCATCCGCGTCAACGCGATCTCGCCCGGCCCGATGAAGACGCTGGCAGGTGCGGCGATCGGCGGTGCGCGCAAGACCTACAAGTTCTGCGATCAGAACGCGCCCATGCGTTCGAACGCGTCGCTTGAGGCCGTTGGCGGCACCGCAGTTTACCTAACGTCAGATGCGGGCGCGTGCACGTCGGGTGAGATCATCCGCGTCGATGGCGGCTTCCACGTTTTGGGCATGCCGCAGCCCGATCACATGTGACCCGATCTTTCCCTGCCGGTGCCAAGATTTGACCATCTTTCACGGGCAGGGATATCGGCATGAGCAAAGCCGATCACATTCTAGCAAGCAACACGCGCAGCGCCCGGTCGCAACGCAGGTCTGGTTTTCTGGGCTTGCGTGGACGCATCGCGCTGTTGGCACTAACCACTCTACTGATGCTGTTCGTGTTCTTCACGCAACCGCATGTACGTGCGACCGTAGAATCCTGGATCAGCCTCATCACGGGCTGATCCGGTGCCGTCGGCATTCGGTTAATTCACCGAGACAACCTCAATGTCAAAAATCAGGTCCTGACCGGCCAGAGGGTGATTTGCATCCAGCGTTACGGTCGCTTCGTCGGAATCGACGACCGTCACTGGCACGGCCTGCCCGTCTGGCGTCTGCATTTGCAATTGGGTGCCCGGATCCAGCGGAATGTCATCCGGAATACCCTCGCGCGGGATTTGCTGACGCGCCGCGGGATTGATCGGGCCATAGGCATCAACGCAGGCAATCTCGACCCGTTTCTTGTCACCCACGTTCAGGCCCGGGATCGCCGCATCCAAACCGGGGATGATCTGGCCAGAACCTACGACAAATTCCAGCGGATCACGTCCTTCGGAACTGTCGAAGACGTTCCCATCCAGCAACGTTCCTGTGTAGTGGATGCGAACCGTGTCGCCTTGTTTGATTTCGGTCATTTTGGCCTCCGGCCGTTAAAAAGTTGAGCGGCCAAGCCTAGGGTGTCACACGACATTGTAAACCCTGACCTCTTTTATGGCTTCTGTTGTTATGCAAACCTGCCCCGAATGGATGGGAGGGGACCAAATGCCGATCACGACCTGCGTTTTTGATGCCTATGGAACTTTGTTCGACGTGGCGGCTGCCGCGCGACAGGCAGCTGCGGAACCGGGTTTTGAAGCCCTTCGGCAGAAATGGCCCGAATTGGCCAACCACTGGCGTCTTAAACAGTTGCAATACACCTGGCTGCGCGCGGTTACGGACGCTCATGCGGATTTCTGGGACGTCACCCAAGATGGACTTGATTGGGCGCTTGAGGCCACGGGGCTGGAAGGAGACGCAGCGCTGCGGCAGCGGCTTCTTGATCTTTATTGGGAATTGCAGGCCTATGCTGAAGTTCCGGAAATGCTGCGCGCATTGAAAGCAAGCGGGCTGCAAACGGCAATTCTGTCGAACGGATCCCCTCCGATGTTGGACGGCGCTGTCCAATCGGCGGGCATAGGCGATCTTCTGGACGATGTTCTGTCTGTCGAAAGCGTCGGCATCTTCAAACCGGATTCGCGTGTCTACGACCTTGTGCAGGAAAGATTCGGCTGTGCCCGCGACCAAGTCCTGTTCGTCAGCTCGAATGGCTGGGATGCCGCCGGGGCCAGCGGGTATGGCTTTGTTACGGCCTGGGTAAATCGCGCAGGGGAACCGATGGACCGCTTGCCATGGACGCCTGCACATGTACTGTCCGACCTGACGAGCATTCCTCAACTGGCTGGACTCTAATGGCTTTTTTTACAACGTCTGACGACAGACGTATCTATTTCGAGGACACCGGAGCCGGGAAGCCGGTGCTGTGTCTTGCGGGTTTGACCCGTAACAGCAGGGACTTTTCGTTTCTCGCGCCACATCTGATCGATATGCGGATGATCGCGATGGATTACCGAGGGCGCGGGCAATCGGATCATGACCCCGACTACATGAACTACAACGTCAATCGCGAATCGCATGACGCGATCGAGTTGTTGGACCACCTTGGTCTGGACCGCGTGAACGTCATCGGCACATCACGCGGCGGACTGATCGCCATGGCGCTGGCGGCAAGCCACCCTGACCGGTTGTCGAGCGTGGTTCTGAACGATGTCGGCCCCGTCTTGGACCCGTCGGGCATCATCAAGATCATGGAATATGTCGGCAAACCGCCCGTATCCGGAACTTACGACCAAGCGGCACAGGCGCTGCAGCATGTCATGGAACCCCACTTCCCCGGCGTTCCACTGGAACGTTGGCGACAGCAGGCCGAGATTCAGTTTGAAGAGACCTCGGACGGCCTTGCGCTGCGCTATGATCCCGCGTTGCGCACCGCGCTGCTGGAGCAGGCCACCGCCGGAGGTACTCCGGACCTGTGGATGTTCTTTGAAGCGCTGCAAGGCATCCCGACCGGGGTCGTTCGTGGGGCAAACTCGGATGTGCTCGGCAAAGACACGCTGACAGAGATGCACAACCGCCATCCCGGCCTTATCTCAGCAGAAATTCCGGATCGCGGCCACGCCCCGTTTCTGGACGAGCCGCAGTCGCTTGAACTTATTCACAAGGTACTGAACGCCACATGAGCACACTTGAAATGATCGAGGCCGCCGCAGGGCGGCTCAGAGGACATGTTCGGGAAACGCCAATTCTGAGCTCACCCTTCTTGGATGAAATCGCGGGCCGACGCGTACTGGTGAAACCCGAGTGCCTGCAACACACTGGCAGCTTCAAGTTCCGTGGTGCGTGGTCGGCTATTTCAGCTTTGGGCAATGAGGACCGTCAGCGTGGCGTGATCGCCTATTCCTCGGGCAATCACGCGCAGGGCGTGGCGTATGCGGCAGCTCAGCACGGGATTTCGTCGGTGATCGTGATGCCATCCGATGCACCGCAGTTGAAGATCAACAACACACGCGCGCTGGGTGCCGAAGTTGTCCTTTATGACCGCGCGAACGAAAGCCGCGAGGAAATCGGCGAAGCACTGGCATCCGAGCGCGGGCTGACATTGATACGGCCGTACGATGAACCTCAGGTCATCGCAGGTCAGGGCACTGTCGGACTGGAGCTTGCGCGGCAGGCGGCGGAAATGGACGTCAACGAAGCCGATGTACTAGTGTGTTGTGGCGGCGGCGGGCTGACATCCGGCATCGCACTGGCACTGGAAGGTCACGCGCCGGGTCTGCGGGCCCGCCCTTGCGAGCCAAAGGGATTTGATGACGTCAAACGATCCCTCGCCACTGGTTGTATTCAAAGCAACAATGCCACCGCCGGCAATATCTGCGATGCGATCCTGACGCCGCAGCCGGGCCAGATCACTTTTCCGATCCTGAACCGGCTCTGCGGTCCGGGCCTGTCGGTCACCGAGGACGAGGCCATGCGCGCCATGGCACAGGCCTTTTTGCGCCTAAAGATCGTACTGGAGCCGGGTGGCGCGGTGTCGCTTGCATCGGCGCTTTATAGGGCGGACGAAATCGAAAGCGACGCGGTGATCGTGGTGGCTTCGGGGGGCAACGCTGACCCCGAAGTCTTTGCAAAAGCGCTGGGTTTCCTGACCTGACAAGTCAATCGAACTGGGGCAACCTGACCACAATGCATATGACGACAGGGGATTGAGTCATGCAGATCGCAGACCTTGGAGAGGTGCAAATCCACTATCGGATCGACGGCGATCCGGAAGGCGCGCCGATTGTGTTTGCCAATTCTTTGGGAACCGACCTTCGACTATGGGACGATTTGCTGCCGCACCTTCCAGAAGGGCTGCGCATCATACGTTACGACAAGCGGGGGCATGGTTTGTCGTCGCAACCTCCTGCCCCCTATTCGATGGGCGCGCTGGTCAAGGACGCCGAGAGCTTGCTGGATCATCTTGAGGTCCGCGATTGCGTGTTCGTCGGACTTTCGATCGGCGGGCTGATTGCGCAAGGGTTGGCGGTCAAGCGTCTGGATCAGGTGCGCGGCCTCGTGCTGTCCAACACGGCAGCCAAGATCGGTATTCCCTCGATCTGGCAGGACCGGATGGATGCGGTGCGTAAAGGTGGGATCGAGGCTTTGGCCGACGCGACCATGGAACGCTGGTTCTCCAAAACATTCCGCACCTCGCCAGAGCACCTGTTGTGGCGCAACATGATGGTTCGTCAACCTGTCGACGGGTATCTGGGCTGCTGTGCGGCGATCTCGGGCACGGATTTCTACACGCCGACCAGCGGTTTGCGCCTGCCCACTATGGGTATCGCCGGCAGCGAGGACGGCTCGACTCCGCCAGATCTGGTACGGGAGACCGTTGAACTTATCCCCGGAGCCCGCTTCGAACTGATGCGACGCGCAGGACACTTGCCTTGTGTCGAACAACCGGCAGAGTATGCGGCATTGCTGCAGAGTTTTCTGACCGACATCGGCCACATTTGAAGGAGCAATGGTTTGGCGGATTATCTGTTAGTCCACGGATCCTGTCATGGCGCGTGGTGTTGGCGGGACCTCATCCCTGCGCTGGAATCACTTGGGCACAACGTCCGCGCGATTGACTTGCCCAGCCATGGCTCGGACCCGACGCCCATTGCCGACGTGACGTTGGACAGCTGCCGAGATGCAGTTCTGTCGGCATCTACCCCAGAGACAATTGTCGTCGGGCATTCGTGGGGCGGGTATCCGGTCAGTGCCGCGGCCGAGGCTGCACCGGACGCCATACGTGCGCTTATCTACCTGGCTGCCTATGTCCCACGGGATGGATTGTCGATGGTCGAGATGCGAAAACTGTCGCCTCGCCAGACAATCCATGATGCGGTTGAGAAATCCTCGGACGGGCTGTCCTACACGGTCAAACCAAGCAAGGTGCATGACCTGTTTTATCACGATTGCCCGCCGGAAACCGTACCCTACGCGCTGGCGCGGATGTGTCCGCAAGCCATCGCGCCGCAGGATACCCCCCTGCCCGTAACTGAAAAGTTCGATAAGGTTTCCAAAGCTTACATTCGCACAACGGACGACCGGACGATCCCGACCGAGTATCAAGAACAAATGAGCCACTGCGCCCCCGAGGGCATGCGCCACACGATCAGCACCTCGCATTCGCCGTTCTTTGCCCAACCGAAAAAGCTGGCTGAGTTGTTGGATACTATCGGGAACACGTTGCCCACATCGCAGATCTGAACAGGTCCCTTTCCACCCGCATCCTCTGCGGGTAAGGTCCGGCCAGATTATCATCCTCCCGGTTCCAATGCGCCTGCCCTTTTTCTTCGTCCTTCTCACAGTCATGATCGACGCCATGGGCATCGGTCTGGTGCTGCCCATCATGCCGGAATTAATCGTCGAAGTTCAGGGCGGCACGTTGGCCTCTGCCGCGATCTGGGGCGGAATTCTCAGCACGGCATTTGCGGCGATGCAGTTCGTGTTTGGGCCTATCCTGGGGAACCTTTCGGACGCGTATGGGCGACGGGTTGTGCTGTTGGTGTCGCTGTTCGTCATGTCTCTGGATTACGTCGTGATGGCGCTGGCTGGCAGTATCTGGCTGCTTTTGGCCGGACGCATCGTCGGCGGTATCACGGCGGCCACGCATGCGACAGCGGCGGCATTCATGGCAGATGTATCAAAACCCCATGAAAAGGCGGCAAACTTTGGCTTGTTAGGCGCGGCTTTCGGAATCGGATTCGTGCTGGGGCCCGTCATCGGCGGACTGCTCAGCGAATACGGCACACGCGCGCCATTCTGGGTTGCTGCGGCGTTGTCTGCTCTGGCTTTCGGGATCGGGCTGTTTGTCATGCCGGAAACAGTCACCGACAGAACCAGACGGGTTTTCAACCTGCGTCGCGCAAATCCGGTGAATTCGTTGCGCGCCATCGCATCGCTGCCCGGTATCCGACCGATGTTGTGGGTCTATTTTCTGTATTCAGTCTCGATCTACGTCTACCCCGCCATCTGGGCTTATTTCACCACCGAGAGGTTTGGCTGGTCACCGCAAATGATCGGCCTGTCGCTGGGCGTGTACGGGATCGGTATGGCCGCAGTACAAGGCGGGCTGATCCGTCCGGCCACCAAATACCTCGGCGAGCGTGTGACCATCATCTACGGCATGGGCTTCGAGATATTCAGCTTCCTGTTGCTAGGGTTCCTGACCAACGGATTCATTGCATTGATGCTGATCCCGATTACTGCAATCGGAGCCGTCGTGACCCCGGCCCTGCAGGCATTGATGTCTCGCGCGACACCGGACTCGCAGCAAGGGGAACTGCAGGGCGTTCTCACCTCGCTTCACGCTTTGTCGATGGTCATTTCTCCGCTTCTCATGACCACCGTCTTTGCACAGTTCATCAAACCGGACGCGCCAATCTACCTGCCAGGCGCCCCCTTCTTGCTGGCGCTGGTTATGATGATCTTCGGTCTTTCACTGTTTTTACGCTCACGTAGGGTCATGGCGTAACAGCGACATCCCTTTGGCGGATTCCGTATTGCAGTACCCTCTCAACCGCGCCACCGTGGCCGAAAGGGAGTGAGGGAACACATGCAAACCATCAAAGCCGCCGTCTGCCGGGCTTTCGGTGAACCTCTGGTCATCGAAAACGTTCAAATCGCGCCTCCCAAAACGGGTGAGGTAGAAGTGACACTGGATGCGGTGGCGATCTGCCATTCCGACATCTCGTACGCCAGCGGCGCCTGGGGCGGGTTTCTTCCCGCCGTATACGGGCACGAGGCCGCTGGGATAATCACTGCCGTCGGAGACTCGACCGGGGACTTTCAGGTCGGCGACGCAGTCGTCGTTACCCTGATCCGGGCATGCGGGTCCTGCCCCTCATGTGCTGGCGGAAAACCAACTGTTTGCGAAACGCCGTACGATACCGTCAAAGGTCCTTTACGGACCGAAGACGGCGGCCCGCTGGAACAGGCCATGGCCTGCGGAGCGTTTGCCGAAAAGGTTGTGGTCAGCCACCGGCAAATCGTGAGGATTCCGCATGACATGCCCAAGGACGTGGCCAGCCTGTTGTCCTGTGGCGTGATCACTGGTGTCGGCGCGGCTGTGAACGCCGCTGAACTGCGTGCAGGTCAGGATGTTGTCGTGATCGGCGCTGGCGGAGTGGGCCTGAACGCAATCCAAGGTGCCCGCATCGCGGGCGCGCGCCGCATCGTGGCGGTGGACATGACCGAAGAGAAACTGGCCATCGCCAAAGAATTCGGCGCAACCCACGGCGTGTTGGCCGATCAGAAAGCCCCCTGGAAAGACGCCTACAAAGCCCTCGGCGGGCGGGGAGCGGACGCCGTACTGATTACTGTTGGCGCAATTCCTGCGTACGATCAGGCCCCCCGTTACTTGGGCCGCGGTGGCAAGGCGATCATGATCGGGATGCCACATTCGGGGGACATGGCAAGTTACGAGCCGGTGGTGCTGGCCGCATTGGGTCAAGGGTTGATCGGTTCGAAAATGGGGGATGTCGTCATCCAGCGCGATATCCCGTGGATGATTGACCTCTATGAACAAGGCCGTTTGAAACTTGGCGAGCTAATCTCGGGCCGGTGGTCCCTGTCGCAGATCAATGAGGCGATCAAGGACACCAAAAGCGGATCAGCCAAGCGCAACGTCATCATTTTCGACAGAGATTGACCTCACAGGGCGGGAGAACATCTGATGAAGCTGCAGGACCTCGATATCATCGTCACAGCCCCGCCTGCCCCCGGATGGGGAGGGCGGTATTGGATATTGGTCAAAGTCACGACCAACACCGGGATCACCGGATGGGGCGAATGCTATGCGTCCTCGGTTGGCCCTGAAGCAATGCGCCATGTTATCCGGGACGTTTTCGAACGGCACATGCTGGGCGAAAACCCGGAAAACATCGAGCTGATGTTCCGGCGCGCCTATTCCAGCGGTTTCACCCAGCGCCCCGATCTGACGGTCATGGGCGCATTTTCCGGGTTGGAAATCGCCTGCTGGGACATACTGGGCAAAGATCGTGACCGCCCGGTCTATGCCCTGTTGGGAGGCCTGATGAATGAACGCATTCGGGCCTACACATACCTCTACCCCCTGCCCCAGCACAACTTGACCGATTTCTGGACATCGCCAGAGCAAGCCGGAGAATGCGCCGCAGAAATGGTGCGCCGCGGCTTCACGGCCGTCAAATTCGACCCGGCAGGCCCCTACACGATCCGGGGCGGGCACATGCCGGCGATGTCCGATATCTCGATGTCCGTCGCGTTCTGCAAAGCGATCCGCGAGGCCGTCGGAGACAAGGCGGATTTGCTGTTTGGAACCCACGGGCAATTCAACACCGCCGGAGCCATCCGTCTGGGTCAGGCGCTGGAACCCTATTCGCCACTGTGGTTCGAAGAGCCCACCCCGCCAGACATGATTGATGACATGGCCCGTGTCGCCCGCAACGTCCGAATTCCGGTCGCAACCGGTGAACGTATGACAACCAAGGCCGAATTCGGCGCTGTATTGCGTGCAGGAGCGGCCGAAATTCTTCAACCTGCGCTGGGTCGCGCCGGCGGCATCTGGGAGATGAAGAAGGTCGCCGCCATGGCCGAGGTTTTCAACGCCCAAATGGCACCACACCTCTATGCCGGACCGGTTGAGTGGGCCGCCAATATCCATCTGGCCGCGTCCATCCCAAATCTTTTATTGCTTGAGACCATCGAAACACCGTTTCACCATCAGCTTATCAACTGCTCATTGCGTGTCGAAAACGGGTTCGTCCTGGCCCCCACTGCACCCGGCCTTGGCATCGAAGTGAACGAAGACCTTGCCCGCGCCCACCCTTACACAGGCAACGAACTGCATCTGCAAATGCAGGAAGAGCCGTGTGACTATGTAAACGGAAATGCATTTCAGGGAGGCGCGCCAGCAACCGAGGGGTGACAACCAAGGGGTTCTTGAGGCACATTGACCCAACCTCAAGATGTTGGACAGGTCACGTGTGACACTTAAAGACGGTGAAACCCGGCAAGCAGAAAAAGCGCTGTCAGATTTGCAGGCAAGCGCTGCCCGGGCGTCCGCGTTTTTGAAAACATTCGCCCATGAGGGTCGGTTGATGATCCTATGCCATCTGACCGACGGAGAAAAATCGGTCGGTGAGCTGGAGGCCTTGTTGCGGATACGTCAGGCCGCAGTCAGCCAGATGCTTGCCCGGTTGCGCGCCGAGAATATTGTTGCGACGCGCAGGGACGGAAAAACGATCTACTACTCTCTGAGCAACGATGGCGTGGCGCAGGTCATCGCGGTCCTGTATGAAATGTTCTGTGAACCGGACGGGGAATAACCCTTAATTCGACACATATCCCGCAATCACCTGCAACAGCTTGAAAGCCGTTGCGGCATCGTTTTCTACAACGGCCAGGAACTCTTCCTCACCGATGCGCAAACAGGACAGTTCCGTTTCGGCGATCATGCTCAGGGCGCGGGGTTCTTTGCGGATCAAACCCAACTCACCGACCAGCGCGCCGGACCCGACTGTGGCAATCAACTGATCCTCACCGTCGGGTTGCGGTAGATAAAGCCCGGCTTCGCCCTCCAGCACGACATAGGCACCATCGGTCGGCTGGTCGTCTTTCAGGAAGACCACTTCGCCCGGCTTCGCGTCAAACCAGCGCGCACCAAAAGCCAGCAGGCGCAGCTGTCGGCGGTCAAGACCGGAAAACAGCGGAGTCTGCTCCAGCGCGCGCAGCTTGCGCGCGAGGTCGGCTGAGGCGGCACTATCTTCTTCCACGTCCGCAGGCCCTTCGTCCGAGACGACACGACCTTGCCTGATTTCGACAAACATGTCGAACACGTCCGGGGTTTCAAACTGGTCGTTCAGGTAGATCACGGTCGTATCCGGCAACAGGGCCCGCAGGTTTTTGTACACGGCAACCTTGGATGCCATATCGTAGCTGGCCAGCGCGTCCTCGAGGATCAGGATGTCCGGTTTCTTGATCGTCGCGCGTGTAAAGGACAGTGGTTCGGCAAACACCGCAGGCAGATTCTGCCCCCCAAGTGCGACCGGGACGTCGAAGATCAGCTCGACCACCAGCGGACGGGCTCCGTTCTCGTTCAGAACATCGACAATCAGCTTGCGCACGTCGTCTGACCGCGCACCGCCGATCTGGCTGACCTTTCCGAACAGCGCGTTTTCCAGAACGGTCAGTCCGGGCGCGAACTTTGTCTCATCCAGCGGCACGAAGACATCCGGCAACCGTTCCAGCAGTTTTTCGGAATGGCTGTGGCGCAGTTCCAGGATGCGGTCCTTGAGGTCATCCGTGAAAGCCGGACCAATCTGTTCGGCCGAAATCACGAAAGGCACAGCCAGCAGGTTGGCCAGTTGCTCATCATCGAGACCCGAGACTCCTTCGTTCCGGGTTTTCTCGACCAGCTCCACGGCAGCCTCATAGGTCTGCGCCTCAAGTCCGAGTTTCCGGAACAGCGGATGGTCGGTGCCGTCCAGGCCAAAAATCTGACGCAACATCTCAATCACGTCGCGGGTCAGGCTGATCAGCGTCTCATCCAGCCCAAATTCGCGAAGCTGCCCCAGAAAGACTGTCTGGCGCGCCAAAAGCTCCTGCGTCACGGGCACTTTGGGCGTGGCAAACAACAGGTTCTCAGCAACCGGCAAAGCGGGGTTATAGGTGTTGCGTTCAAAGACAAACGCCTGCTGATCCAAACCCACGTTTTTGACGGCCTGTTGAACCAATGGGCGCAGTTCGACCAATTTGTGCGCCAGCTCCGGGTGTTCTGCACTGTTGAACGCCTGCTCGGCCCCGCGCTGGAACAACGCCATCCCCGAGCCTTTTCCGTCGATCAGCTTCAGCCACCAGTCCCGGACCGCGACTGCACTTTCCAACCCGGCGGCCGACGGGTCCAGCCAATCCGTCTTGAAGGGATCAGAGCTGTTTCCTGCCCTCAGCGTCTCGGCAAAATCGGGATCGTCCGTTTCGCTTGTCAAAGGCTTGAAGCGCATCGGCATCATTACGTTGTCACCCAGCGTGCCCTGAAACATCACGGGCCGAGACGAGGCGTATCCGATACGCGCGGCAACAGTGCTTTGATGCAGGTTTGCCAAATTCGCATCTCCGATCCGAACCCTGCCAGCGCTGGGCAGGATTTCCCGGGTCAGCAACTCGGCGACGGCGCGGCGGTCTTCCTCGCTTGGGGCGGCAATTCCGACGATCTTTCCACCCGGAAAAGTCAGATCCAGATCATCCAATACCTGATTGCCGTCCATATCGCGCACCGAGACATGATCCAGAACAATGTCGCCGAACAACCGTGGCTGTGTTTCGGGTTCGCCTTCGAACAGTTTCTCATCCTGCATTCCGGCAGGGGCAAAGCGTTCCGTCACAACTTCCCAGCGAAGGCCCATATCCTGCGTCTGGTTGTAGTAGGTCAACAGTTCTTTCCACGGCGAGCTCAGGTCTTTATACGCCGCCAACGCCGCGACCAGCGCACCCAGCGAAACCGAACCCTGAAGGACCAGAAGACCGCCAACCAGATAAAACATGAACGGCGTTAGTTGTGAGATGAAGTTGTTCAAGAACTTCATAAAGAACTTTTTCTGGTAGATTTCGAACCGGATACCGAACAAACGGCCCAGCTGGTCCGAAATCATCGCCCGGCGATACCGCCACCCGCCATTCGTACGCAACGTGGACGCACCCGCCGCGTTCTCACCGATCTGAGCCGCCAATACCCGCACTTCCTGAATGCGTTTTTTGTTCAGCTGGTTGATCTGGCGTTGCAGCTTCGGGATCAGCCAGGCCTGAAGCGGGATCAATGCAACTGCTGCCAGACCGAACCAGACACTCTGCAAAAACAGGAAGGACAGAATCGTGATCATCTGCCCGGCCTGCAAAACTGGCTGGCTGATCGCATCGCCCATAAGCCCGCCCATCGGCTCGCTTTCGGCGGTGATCATCGAAACAAGTTCGCCCTGGCTGACCCGTTCGAAATAAGGCTGCGGAAAGCGCAACGCGCGGCTGATGAGCTGATACCGGAACCGGCGCAGCATCCGCTCGCTCAGCACACCTTTCATGGTGTTGATGCGCATCTTCATCAAACCATGCGCCAAAACAGCCACCAGAAAGGCCACGCATAAAATGATCAGGAAAGTGGTCTGCGGCAGGTCGTAACCCCAGACATCCACAATTGAACTTGTGGCACCGATCGCGTCGTTGATGATGCGTTTGGGCAATTCCAGCGTGAGGTAGAGCAGAGGAAACAGCGTTGAGGTCACGGCCAACAGGATCAGTTGGTCGCGTTTTGAGTACTTCCAAATAAATCGGAAAATTGAACGTTCTATGGAATCTGCCCCTGCTATGGATCACCGATCCGATCTTGACGAAAGTGTCGCAAATCCAACACCCTGAATTTACCGCAATCCAGACAAGAGACGCAAATAGTTTCGAATATGATCAGATAATCGCCAAGTGTGAACAAGTTCATTTGCGCAACTACAATTTAGTGCCTAGAGTTTGGACTGGGACGATATCGGGAGGACTATTTTGACTGCCAGCATAGGCGCAGTGTTATTGATGCTCTGCTTATTGCAGATCAAACATATGTTTGCGGACTTTTTCCTCCAGACTCCTAAAATGTTGTCCGGTCGCGGTGAGTACTTACACGCGGGCCGTGCTCAGCATGCTGGCGTACACGTTATCGGCTCGGTAATTGTGTTCATGATCTTTGGCGCGCCGTGGTCGTTTATTCTGATCATTGCCGCGCTGGAATGGATCGTACATTTCAATATCGATTTTGCCAAAGCCAGCTATTCGGACAAAAAGCAACTTATACCGACGCAGGCCGCATTCTGGCGGGCCGCCGGTCTGGATCAGTGCATGCACAACCTGACATACATTGCCATGGTTTGGGCTTGGGTTAAGTTCGCCGCCTGAACGGCGAACCAAAGTCACGCGACGTTTTTCAAAGCCGGAGGACAATACGCGGCAAGCCACTGCCTGTCCAATTGATCGATCTTGGCGGCGTCAAACTTGTGCGCCACTTCCCAGTACCGGCCAGATGGAACGACCTAGTTCAACGCTGCTTCGGCCTGCAATACAGCGTGCATGCCTTTCGTCGACGGCAGCTCGACGGACACAATCCTCTCGGCCGTAACTGACGGGTACACCAGACGGCTATCGCCCTGAGACAACCGAACCACGTGGCAGTTCTGCGCAGCGCCGAACAACGCCAATCGGGCGGATTTCGCCTCGAGCGAACGCAAGGTTACATCTTTCCGCAAAGGATCAGCAGAACCGTTGCCATAGAAATGAGTCTGGCCGGAACGAGGATAGATCATGTCACAGCCGAAAAAGGCCAAAACGGCGGGATGAAGCGCGGATAACGCCCAGTATCCCGCCGTGAATGCCATGGTACCGCCAGCGTACACAAATCCACCGAATTGGTTTTGCAAAGGAACGTATTTGTCGGCCTCGACAATCCTCTGGCCAGAGCGTGTTTCGACCGGCCGGTTATGGGCAGGAAAGTCCTCGGGGTGGATAAGTACATCCCAATCCTGCCGAACACGCCAGGCATTGTTGATGGCAACGATATGGGTAAAGGGGGCTCGCGCCCAGTCCCGCGCGGACAGCGCGGATGGGGCACTTCCAAGTATCAGAACTCAATTCTTCGGCTCGGTCATCCTGGGTCCTGCCTACTTACAGTCCCCAGGAAGGTTAGAGCGATTTGGAACGCAGATTAGCCCAGTACGGAAAAACTGCTTTCCTCGTTGATGGGACGCTTACGGGAATAGAACCCAACATCAATCGACCGCCCGATATAGGGCAGTTCGAATTGCAGCGGTTGCGCGTCGTGGTCCGCGCCGCCTTCGCAGTATTCGATCAGGGCCGTCATCATCTTGCCCGCAATCGGAGCATTCTTGTACTGGTTCCCGCTGGTTCCGCAGGCCATGTAGAACCCCGGCAGGCTGGATTTATCATAGATCGGGATCCAGTCGGTCGACGCGTCATACAAATCAACCACCCCACGTGTTTTGGACGGAATACCAAGACTTGGCACACGCTGGGCATAACGCATCGCCTGCGTTGTCCACTGATCCGTGAAGTCGTGGTTGTAGTGCACGTCATCCTCGCACCACTGATGCGGGTCGCATGCGGGATCTTCCGAGCCGACCAGAATGTGATTGCCGTGTTCCGGGCGGCAATAGCAGGCAATGTCGCTGTCCGAGACAATCGTGCCGTCATTTTCAAAATCGAACCCTTCGGGCGCGGGGACGTGGACGACTTCCTGCCGAAGGGGGCGGGTTTCGATTGTCATGTCATCCAGAACACCCGCCATCTTGTTGATGATGGCTGAACCCGGGCCGGCAACGTTCACCACAACCTTCGCGAGGATTTCCTCACCCGAGGCCAGCTTCACACCCGACACCCGGCCGTCATCGGTCAGGATCTCAACCACCTCGGCGCTGGTGCGCACCTCTGCGCCGTGCTGCTTGGCGGCATCCATCAGGTTTTGCGCGGACAGCGCCGGATCGGTGACATAGCCCGCCTGCGGCCAGAATACGCCGCCCTGCATCTTGCGCCCATTCGGTTGCCCAAACTCCGGATCATCCATGCGACGCGCAGGCGCGAAACTGTCCTGAGAATAGATCGGCAGACGCTCACTGACTTTGTCGACCGACCATTCTTCGAACGGGCAATCCAGATCGGCACTATTTTTCATGTGCTTTTCCAGCAGGCCGTTCGCGTCAGTCTTCATCACCAAGCAGCCAGTCTCACGGAACTGTGCCAGGTTAGCATCTTCCGGCAGGCCCAGATATTCGGCCCAATCGCGCCAATAGTGATATCCCTCCCACGCAAAGGCGGTTCCATCGAAGGTCGAATAATGCATCCGAATGATCGCACAAGACCCGGCAGTCGAACCGTGGCCAACCTGGCTGTTGCGGTCCAACGACAGGGTTTTCCACCCCGCTTTTGCCATTTCAAAGGCGATAGCTGCGCCGATCACACCGGTTCCGATGATGATTGCGTCAGGTTGGCTCATGAAGGTTCTCCTTTCCAATAGCGCATTGAATACGCGCTGAATTCTTCGACTTCTTCGGGCTTAGGCTCAACCCCCGTGAAGACGTAAAGGTAGTGCGGAACCATAGCGATCCGCGTGGACATCGGTTCATTCAACTGCGCAAGGTCGTACCCGATCTGCATGTAGTACAGCACGCGGGCGCGGGTTTCTGCTTCGTATTCGGAATAGCCATAGCGCGCGAACATGGCGTGCAGCGCCTCAAGCCTGCGCGCATCGGATTGATTCAGCGCGCGCCGCACCTTGCCCGATTTACGCGCCCAGTCCCGGACAGCGAAATCTAGTGCTGTGTCGAACAACGAAGTGTTCACCACGCAGCGGTGCACGTTGCAAACAGCCGCAGTAATTGTTTCCGCCGGGGCCTCGGCCTGCGCAACCAACGCAGCCGTATTGGTGGCCTGCCACCGCGCCAACAACGCGTCCAGCAGCTCTTGCCGGGATTTGAAGTACCAATAGAACGACGACCGCGACACAGCCATCCGTTCGGCCAGGTTGAGCACCTTGATCTGATCTACGCCGTCCGAGATCAGAACATCCATCGCCACATTCAGCCAATCATCTCGCGTGACTTTGATATTGCCGACCAGAGGCTCGGCTTCGGGGTCATCCCGGTGCAGGATAGGTTTGGTGCTCATTCAACTCTCCGGCGGTGCGCCGCCTTCAGCGGTACGACGGGTAATGAACTCCTGCAAGGCGCCTATACGGTCGCTGTCGCTTGGCGGAGCCTTGAAATCGCTTAGAATACCTTTCCAAACCCCCGTCGCGCGATGACTGGCATCGACTGACCCGCGTTCCGTCCAGGTTCCGAAATTGGCATAGTCGTGCACGTGCGGCTCGTAGAACTCGGTATTGTAACGCTCCATCGTCTGGCTGGACGCAAAGAAATGCCCGCTGGGTTCAACCTCGCTCAACGCGGTATCAAAGCCGATCTCGGCGGTGCCTGCCTGCGCTCCGGCGCAAAGCTCGGCCACCATGTTCAGAACCTCGGCATCGCAGATCAACTTTTCGAACGACACGCTCAAACCGCCCTCCAGCCAACCCGCCGAGTGGATGATCACAGTTGCCCCAGCCATGAGGCAGCCCCACAGGCCGAACTGGTTCTCGTTCGCTGCCTGAACATCGTTGATGTTGGACGCTGACCCAGCCGCAGACCGCCATGGCAGGCCCAGATGGCGCGCCAGTTGCCCCGCCGCCAGCGAGGCTTGAAAATGCGATGGGGTGCCGAAAGCAGGCGCGCCCGATTTCATGTCCACATTGCTGGTGAACGTGCCATAGCAGACCGGCGCGCCGGGCTTGGCAAGCTGGGTCAAGGTCAGCGCTGCCAGCGCCTCGGCATGTGACAGCGTGATGGCTCCGGCCACGGTGATCGGTGCCATCGCTCCCATCAGCGTGAAAGGCGTGATGATCGACATCTGACCACTCCGCGCAAAATCGATCAACCCCTGCGCCATCGGGATATCCAGCGTACGCGGGCTGTTCGTGTTGATGATCGTGTAGCAATGCGCGCCCGATTGAAACTCGTCGTCAGAAAGGCCGCGCGCGATGGACAGCATCTCAAAGCAATCCATCACCTGAGGGGTCCCGCGGGAGAAGAAGAACGGGAACTTGTCCGTCAACTCCATCTGCGCCTGCGTTGTGAAATAGTGGCGCAGGTGGGTTGGCACATCCTGCGGTTCGACCTGAGGCGAAATCATCTGGAAGACGTCGAAGTGATGGGTGAGCTTCAGAAAGTCCAGATAGTCTTGGCCGGTCGCCGGGCGGCGACCCCGCTCCAGATCCGTCGCATTCGGAGCCCCTGCCCCCGGTTGAAACACAAGTGACCCAAGCTCCAGCGTGAAGTCCCTGCGTCGCGCCCCGGCATGACAGGCAATCGATTTGGGGGCCGATGCCACAGCCGCCTCGACAATGTCACGTCCGATAAAGACCATCTCGGAATCTTCATCTACGCGCGCGCCCGCTTTCTCGAAGATGCGTCGCGCTTCGGGCAGCAGACATTTGACCCCCAGCTCCTGCAGGGTGCGCAGGGCCGTTTTATGCATCTCGGCGATCTGATCCGCCGGGAAAACCTCCATCAAAGGAAATGGGTTCTTTAGCTGACGGTAGTTCACGTTCCGACTGGGCGCGGGGGCGGCTTCGGGGCTTCGCCCGCGACGTCGCCGTCCGCGTTCTGATGTTTGCCCAATCATGGTCAGCCTCTCATCGCTTCGCCCTGCGGGTCATATGGCGATGGCGCCACGACCCGCGCAGGACGTTCGACACCGACCACGTGGACCGAGAGTTCCGTCCCCGGTTCGGCCATATCGCGATTGACCAGCGCCATTGCCAGAGATTTTCCGGTGTAGTGGCCATACCCGCCCGAGGTCACAAAGCCGACGCGTTCCTCACCCGACCAGACAGGCTCGTAACCGCTCGCGTCCGCGTCGAACGAATCCACCTCCAACGTGACCTGAATTTGCGCCGGGCCGTTGCCATCTCGTTCTGCCACCGCCGCTTCTTTGCCGACAAAGTCTTTGTCCCAGTCAATCCAGCGATCCATCCCGGTCATGCCCGGTGTGTAAAGCTGTGTGAATTCGGCCGACCAGATGCCAAAGCTCTTTTCCAGCCGGGTCGAGAGCATTGCGTTGAAGCCGCACTCACGAATGCCCTCCTCGGCTCCAGCCTCAAGCAGCATCCGGCGCAGTTTGATGTGGTCGCCATAGCGGCAGTTGATCTCGTACCCTTTCTCGCCCGTGACAGACATGCGGGCGACACGGGCGCGAACCAAACCGATATCGAAATCGCCGCAGCCCATGAATTTGAGACCCGAGATGTCCTGTTCGGCCAGCCTCTCGACCACCGCCTGCGACTTTGGACCAACTACGGCGAACCCGCAGTACTCCTCGCCCAGATCACGGACAGTGACGCCTTCGATCATGTGATCATCGAACCAGCGCATATGCCACGCACGCAGGTAATAGCTGCCCATGATCCACCAGGTGCCATCGCCCCAGTTCAGCACGGTCAGATCGCCCTTGAGGCGTCCGTTTTCCCCCAGCATCGGTGCCAGTTTGGCCCGACCCGGCGCGGGCAGTTTCGAGGCCATGACTTTGTCCAGCCAAACTTCAGCATTCGGACCCGAAACCTCGAACCGCGAAAAGCCCGAGATATCCAACAGGCCCGCGCCTTCGCGGATCACCTTGCATTCCTCGGCCACGATATCGTGCGCGTTCGAGCGTTTCAGAGTCGGGGTCTCCTCAAACCCCTTTGGCGCAAAGTACAACGGGACTTCCAGATCCCAGCTGACGCCCCATTTGCAGCCCGCCTCGGTCATCGCGTCATGCGCCGGTGCCATTTTCAGCGGACGACCTGCTGGCAGCTGTTCGTTCGGATAGGTCATCACGAACCGGCGGGAGTAGAACTGCCCGGTGGTCTCGCGGATGTAGCGTTTGTTCTGGGCGAAATCGCCATAACGCGCCACGTCCATCGGCCATGCATCGGCCTCGGGCTCGCCATGGATCATCCACTCGGCCAGTGTCTTGCCCACACCGCCACCTTGCAGGAAACCTGCCATCACCGCACAGGCCGACCAATACCCGCGCTTGCCGGGGACCGGCCCAACCAGAGGGTTACCGTCCGGCGAGAAGGTAAACGCGCCGTTCACCCATGTCTTGATGCCCACGTTCTGGATCGACGGGTAACGTTCAAAGCCCAGCGTCAGTTCATTCTCAATCCGGTCGAGCTGTTCCTGAAACAGTTCTTCACCATAGTTCCATGGCGCGCCGTCCATGGCCCAGTGTTCGTGATCGACCTCGTAGATGCCGACCAAAACCCCTTTCTGGTCTTGCCGCATATAGGTGAACCCTTCGAGGTCGACGGTCATCGGCATCTCGAAATCTGCTGCCGCGACTTCGGGCACTGCGTCTGTGATCAGATAGTGATGCTTCAGTGGTGAGACCGGCAGTTCGACCCCTGCCATGCGCCCCACCTGCTTGGCCCAGAGACCAGCGGCGTTGACCACATGCTCACAGGTGACCGTGCCTTTGTCGGTCACAACCTGCCAGCCATCGTCGGTCTGGATCAGTTCCTCGACCTTGGTCTCTTCATAGTACTCAGCGCCACGCTTCTTAGCTGCCGTTGCGTAGGCCTGCACGGTGCCGGTTGTGTCGATGTAGCCCTCACGATCCGCCCACATCGCGCCCAGCACGCCATCGGTCGACATGATCGGGCAGCGTCTCTGTGCCTCTTCGGGGGTCAGCAGCTCGCAGTCGTCAATCCCGATGGACTGGAAGATGCGGTAGTTCGCTTGCAGCCACTCCCAGCGTTCCGGCGTACCGGCCAGCGTCAGACCACCTGTCATATGCAGACCGATATTCTGGCCCGATTCTTTTTCGATCTCGCTGAGCAGGTCGATGGTATAGGCCTGCAACGAAGCCATATTCGGGTCGGCGTTCAACGCATGAATACCGCCCGCCGCGTGCCATGATGATCCTGACGCCAAACGCCGCCGCTCCAACATGACCACATCCGACCATCCAAACTTGGCCAGATGATACAGAACCGAAGCGCCGACAACGCCGCCACCGATGACCACAACGCGATACTGAGATTTCATCCTGCGCTCCCCTGCATGACTACGGAAGGACGCTAGACGCACTGTTCACTTCTGTCTAGACATTTCTGTACAGTCCTGCAGATGCCTAATAATATGCCTTTGGACAAGCAGGTGTTATAGTTGAGCGCTGGGGCGCGATGCCACCTTTTCAAACCATGCCAGAGTGGCCACGTTTTCCTGTGGAATCCGCATCTTGATCACGCGGGCAAAGTCCACGAAGACAAAGGTAGAAATGTCGGCCAGAGTGAAATCCGACCCTGCAACAAAGGCGCTTTCGGCCAGCCTGTTTTCGAGCAGAGAGAAGAAATGACCAACGCGCGCGGACCCGCGCTGTGCCAATGCGGGAATTTGGGCGTGATTCACCGGACCGGGAATCGCCCTGTCGGCAAAGGCCGGGTGCGTGTTGCGCAGTGTCTCGGCAATGGGCGCGCCGCCCTGTTGTTCGACAATGCTGTTCCACATCAGAACCTGCCCTTTTTCGTCCGGTGTGCGCCCTATCAAAGGCGGCTCAGGGAAGCGAGCCTCAAGATAAGCCGCGATCCCGAGGTTTTCGGTCAGCGTGCTGCCTTGGTCCGTCACAAGGACCGGAACAGTCGCGTTCGGGTTCACGGCACGGAATTCGTCGCTGAGTTGCTCACCCTTCCCGATCGAGATTTCGCGGGTTTCGATCTCAAGGCCTTTTTCCGCAATGAACATGCGTGCCCGACGTGGGTTGGGGGCCGTGGAACAATCATAAAATAGCATTGGGATTTCCTGATCGGTTAGCGACGATAGATGAAGCAACGCCCTTCCACTGCACCATCCGGCAAGGGAAGCTCGGTCAGTGTGTCGAAATACATCCGGTCGCTGGAGACCATCAGGCCACCCTCGGCCAAAAGCGGCTCGATCAGCGGTGAGACGAAACGGGCGAAGTCATCGTTCTTTTTCCGGTTATGGCCGCCAAGGTCCGCGTGAATCAGGCTGGCGGTCGCTCCAAAACGATTCAGCGAAGACGGTAGCGTTTCGCGCACGTCTCCCAAAATCACCAAATCCTCGGGCGGCGTGGAATCCGGATGAGACGCTACTGCACGCTCAAACACGTAGACCGGACGGTCATCAATGTACTGCGCCATGTGATGGTACGTGCGTCCGTTGCCCAGCCCCAGTTCGAACACCGGCCCCGGCATGCCTTTGGTCTGGTCGATGGCATAATCCAGACAGGCCCGTTGGGACACCATGCGGTCGATGAACAGATCCAGGCGGCTTTGGTTGTCTGGCACTGGGAAATCTCTCCTTGATATCAGTTGGCATGTTAAATGGGTCCAACACCGCACGTGATGACAAATCTTCAAGGATTTGTGTAGGTAAATTGGCCTAAGTTTCACATTTTCGCGACAATTCAACCCAAGAACGGGTTTGACTAGACGGCCCCAACCGCGCGAAACTGCGACAAAAAACACAGGGAGTTGAAAACGCCGATGCCGACCTACGGACGAACGGGTGGAAAACCCGCATGACTGCGTTGTTGTCCGTCAGAGACCTCAGCATTGGTTTTGGTGATGGCGACTCCGTTGTCAAAGGCGTCAGCTTTGATGTCGAAGCGGGGCAAACGCTTGCTTTGGTCGGGGAATCGGGATCGGGCAAAACCATCTCATGCCGGGCCGCATTACGCATCCTGCCACGTGCGGCACAGATTCGCAGCGGCACGATTACTCTGAACGATTCGAAAGGCTTCGAGGACCTGACCAAAATCAGCGAACGCCAGATGCGCGATATTCGCGGCAACCGCGTTTCAATGATCTTTCAGGAGCCCATGCGCTCGCTGTCCCCTCTGCACAAGATCGGCAATCAGGTTAGCGAGGTGTTGTGGTTGCACCGCGGCGCGTCCGAGGCGCAGGCCCGCAAAGAGGTCCTGACCCAGTTTGAACGCGTGGGCTTTCCCGACCCTCAACGCGCCTATGATTCTTACCCCTTTGAGATGTCCGGCGGTATGCGCCAGCGCGCCATGATTGCAATGGCGATGGTGTCCAAGCCGGAATTGCTGATCGCGGATGAGCCAACGACCGCTTTGGACGTAACGACACAGGCGCAGGTGCTGGGCCTGATCAAGGAGCTGCAGCGCGAGACAGGAATGGCCCTGATCCTTGTGACGCACGACCTTGGTGTTGTTGCCAACATGGCGGAACAGGTGGTCGTGATGCACAAGGGCCGTGTGATGGAGTCCGGGGCTGCCGCGCCGATCCTGAGCGCCCCCGCCCACCCTTATACGCAGCAGCTTTTCAATGCAGCCCCGGCAATCCCCGACGAGGAATCGGTCGGGCTGCCAATGCCCGACGAAGACCTCATTCTGCAGATGAAGGGGGTATCCAAGACGTACACCATGCGGTCCAGCAGGGGCTGGCAGGGCGACAAACTGATCCATGCCTGCCGAGGAGTGGATCTGAAACTGGCGCGCGGCAAGACCTTGGCGATCGTCGGCGAAAGCGGCTCGGGCAAAACGACGGCCGCACGTATCGCTCTTGGCGCGGAATTGCCTGATCCAGGCGGAGAAGTCCTGTTTCGCACCTCGCCCAGCGAAGATCCGATTACCGTGCATCACATGAGCCGCGCCCAACGCACGGCCTTTCAGCGCAAGGCACAGATGGTGTTTCAGGACCCTTACAGCTCGCTAAGCCCGCGAATGCGCATTCAGGACGCCCTGACCGAGCCGCTGGAAATCCACAGCATCGGTTCCGCCGCTGAACAAAAAGACAAGGCGGTCGAGATGCTGCAGCGCGTCGGGCTAAACGCGGACATGCTGAAACGCTATCCGCACGCCTTTTCCGGCGGACAGCGTCAGCGCCTGTCGATTGCGCGTGCGATGATGCTGGACCCCCAACTGATTGTCTGTGACGAGCCGACATCGGCACTGGATGTATCCGTTCAGGAACAGATCCTGACATTGCTGGAAAATCTGCAGGACCGGTTGAACCTGTCTTATCTGTTTATCTCTCACGACCTCGCGGTCGTTGCGCGCATCGCGGACGAAGTCGCCGTGATGCGCCGGGGGCTGGTCGTTGAGCAGGCCCCGCCGGAAACGCTTTTCTACAACCCCCGCCACCCCTACACCAAGGCGCTGATCGCCGCTCAGCCGGAACCCGACATCAACCGGCCCATCGACCTGAAACTGGTTGCTTTGGGCGCAGGTTCACCTGACAGTTGGGATGACGCCTTCCGATTTACCGACTCCGTGGTACCTTCACTGGTAGAGATGGAGCCCGGCCATAAGGTACGATGCCATGTTTAAGACCACTCGCCCCATGATTCTGGCCGCCGCAATGGCCGCCTGGATGCTGCCCGCCAATGCAGGAACGCCTACCCCTCAGGAAGGCGAATTCTGGGCAACTGAGGTAAATGCCGGAAACCTGCCACCGGTCGAGGAACGCCTGCCTGTTGAGCCGTTGGTCGTAGACCTGGCCGCCAAGGGGCGTGAATTCGGAACGCCAGGTGGCACCCTGCGCACCATGGTGACCCGGTCGAAAGACATCCGGCAGATGGTTGTATACGGATACTCGCGACTAGTTGGGTTTGACGAAAACTATGAGATCGTACCTGACCTGCTCGACTCCTTCGAAAATGAGAATAACCGGAAATTCACCCTGCATCTGCGCGAAGGCCACAAGTGGTCCGATGGATCGCCGTTCACATCGGAAGACTTCCGTTACTGGTGGGAGGACGTCGCCAACAACGAATTGCTCAGCCCCTCGGGCCCACCTGATTTTCTGATCGTTGAAGGCAAGACGCCCACCGTGTCATTCCCGGACGAAACGACCGTTGTTTATGAGTGGGAAGATCCAAACCCGGACTTTCTGCAATCTCTGGCGCAGGCCCGACCGCCCTTCATTTACCGCCCGGCGGCATTTCTGAAGCAGTATCACAAAGACTTCGCGGATGCCGATGAACTGGCCTTTCAGGTCGAAGACGCCCGCGTCAAAAGCTGGGCCGCGCTGCACAACAAGCTGGATAACCTGTACAAGTTCGACAACCATGAATTGCCGACGCTGCAACCTTGGTTGAATGCCAGCTCGGGCAAGAAAATCCGCCACAATTTCGTGCGCAACCCGTACTATCACCGGATCGACTCCAATGGTGTTCAGTTGCCGTATATCGACGTGGTCGAGATGGAGATTGTGGCCCCCGGTCTGGTCGCAGCTAAAGCCAACGCAGGTGAAACCGACCTGCAAGGACGTGGGCTGGCGTTTCGTGATGCTTCGATCCTGAAAAAAGGCGAGGCTGGTGGAGACTACAAGACCTTGCTGTGGAAGACCGGCGTTGCATCGCAAATTGCAATCTATCCGAACCTGAATTTTGCCGATGACGGTTGGCGCGAGGTTCTGCGCGATGTCCGCGTGCGCCGCGCGCTTTCCCTGGCCATCGACCGCAAGACGATCAACCAGGCGCTCTATTTCAAGCTGGCCCAACCCGGCGCGATGTCTGTTTTGCCGGCGTCACCGTTTTACAGCGAGGAAAATGCGCAGGCCTGGGCGCAGTATGATATCGAAATGGCCAACGCGCTGCTGGATGAAGCAGGCCTGACCGAGCGCAACAAGAACGGCATTCGCCAGCTGCCGGACGGTCGCCCGATGGAATTGATCGTGGAAACCGCGGGTGAACGGCAAGAGGTTGAAAACGCCTTGCAGATCGTTACCGATACTTGGCGTGAGATCGGCGTGGACCTTGTCATGCGCCCGTTGGACCGTGACATCCTGCGCAACCGCGTTTTCGCGGGGAACACAATGGCATCCGTGTGGTTTGGCTGGGATGACGGCATCCCGCAGCCGCACACCTCCCCGGCTTATCTGGCGCCGACAGATCAGGTGTTCTTGGCCTGGCCCAAATGGGGACAGCATTATCAGACCAGCGGCGATGTCGGCGAAGCCCCTGACTTGCCGGAAGCCGAGCGCCTGATGCAGTTGGCGCACGATTGGGAAGTCGCGACGACAGACGACGAGCGCAAGGCAATCTGGACCGAAATGCTGAACATTCACGCCGAGCAGCTTTATGCCATTGGCATTTTGAACGGCGCACCACAGCCGATCGTAGTATCCAACCGTCTGCGCAATGTTCCGGAGCAGGCCATGTGGGCGTGGGAGCCCGGCGCGCATTTCGGTATTCACCGTCCTGACGAATTCTTTTTCGCCGACTAAGCAGGAGCAGCTAAATGGTCATGCTGCGCTATGCGGTGTATCGCTTTTTCACGATGCTGCTGACTTTGCTGGTGGTGTCGATGCTGATCTTCGTGATCATCAACCTTCCACCCGGTGATTATCTGAGCAACCAGATCGCCGAATTGCAGGCTTCGGGCCAGTCGGCCGGCGTGGCAAAGGCTGAATTCCTTCGGGCGGAATACGCTCTGGACCGCCCTATATGGGAACAATACCTGATCTGGGTGGGCTTCTGGCCGGGGCCACACGGCTTCGAAGGTCTGTTGCAAGGCAACTATGGCTGGTCCTTCGAATTCGACCGCCCAGTGGCCGAAATTGTTGGCGATACGCTCTGGCTTACCGTTGTGGTCAACTTGGCCGCTATTCTGTTCGTCTACGCGGTCGCGCTGCCCTTAGGCGTTATCGCCGCTGCGCGATCACGGACGTGGATCGACTATACCTCGGCCTTTGTCGGTTACCTCGGGCTGGCGACACCGAACTTTCTGCTGGCGCTGATCCTGTTCTACTACGGGCATCGCTATTTCAACCTGCCCATCGGCGGTCTGATGGACCCATCATTCGAAGGCCAGCCGATGAGTTGGGAAAAGATGAAGTCTATTCTCGTCCACCTGATCGTTCCGACCTTTGTGATCGGCACGTCCGGCGCATCTGCCATGATGCAGCGCTTGCGAGCGAATATGCTGGATGAGTTGGGTAAACCTTATGTCGAGACCGCCATCGCCAAAGGGATGTCCCCGTCGCGGATGCTGACAAAGTACCCGCTGCGCGTGGCGTTCAACCCCTTTGTGGCCGATATCGGGAACTTGCTGCCGTCAATGGTGTCGGGATCGGTTCTGGTGTCAGTCGTTCTGGGCCTGCAGACCATCGGGCCGACACTGCTGACGGCCCTGAAAACGCAGGATCAGTTCCTGTCTGCATTCATTCTGATGTTCGTGGCCCTGCTGACCCTGATCGGCACCATGATCTCTGACATCCTGCTGGTCATGCTGGACCCGCGCATTCGATACGAGGGGCGTGAAGCATGACCAAACATCCCGACGGTCGCTTCGTCGACGACGCCCCATTCGACCCGGATGCATCCCTTCAACAGTTGGAGCGTGCCGATCTGGACGCGCCGAACTGGGTGCTGGTCTGGCGCAAGTTCAGAACTCATAAACTGGGTCTGATCTCAGGCATTTTTCTTCTGTTCTGTTATCTGATGCTGCCATTTGCCGGTTTCATCGCGCCTTACGGTCCGAATGAACGGAACGGTGAACATCTGTACGCTCCGCCCCAAAGCATCAACTGGTTCCACGACGGCAAGTTTTTCGGCCCCCATGTCTATCCGATTGTGGCCGAAGCTGATCTCGAGACCTTTCAGTGGAAATTCGTACCTGACACGGAAGACCCGCGCTCAATCCGGTTTTTCTGCGAAGGCGCGGAATATAAGCTCGCCGGTTTGATCAGGTCTGACACCCACCTGTTCTGCGCACCTGAAGGCGCAACGCTGTTCCTCTGGGGGTCTGACAGACTGGGCCGAGACGTATTCAGCCGTATCCTTTATGGCGCGCAACTGTCCCTAACTGTCGGCCTGATCGGGATTTCGGTTTCCTTCTTCCTCGGCATCCTGTTCGGCTCGATGGCCGGGTATTTCGGCGGCAAGATCGACTGGGTCATCAACCGCGTGATCGAAATCCTGCGCTCTCTGCCGGAGTTACCGCTCTGGCTGGCCTTGTCCGCTGCGGTGCCGTCGAACTGGAGTCCGGTCGCGGTGTTCTTCATCATCTCGATCATCCTCGGGATACTCGACTGGCCTGGTCTTGCCCGTTCAGTGCGCGCAAAATTCCTGTCACTGCGAGAAGAGGAATACGTTCGCGCCGCCGAAATGATGGGCGCAAGTTCTGGCCGGGTGATCCGCAAACACCTTTTGCCCAACTTCATGTCCCACCTGATCGCATCGGCAACATTGTCGATACCGGCCATGATCCTTGGCGAAACCGCACTCAGTTTCCTTGGCCTCGGCCTACGGGCTCCGGCGGTGAGTTGGGGTGTGATGTTGAACGACGCGCAGAACCTCGCTTCGATCGAGATCTATCCGTGGACGGCAATCCCGATGTTGCCGATCATCATCGTCGTGCTGGCCTTCAACTTCCTGGGTGACGGCTTGCGCGACAGTCTGGACCCGTATCAGCAATGACCCTGCTTTCAGCCCTTCCCGCATCGGACAGCTATCGCACGATCGGCACGGGGGCACGTCCCAGCGTCTATGCTGTTTCCGAGATTGCGACCGCCAGTTTCGGCGCAGTAGGTCAGGAACTGGCACGACTTGTGACCGCATTGAACCTTGCGCCCGACGCACCCCAGATCACCGTCGACCACCGGTTGGCCTCGCTCTGGTACGGGTTTTCATTCAAACCCGATGGCTGGGAAATGCCCAGCCTCTGGGACGCCGTCGCAGGTGATTATCAGACCTCGGACGGGTGGATCAGATTGCACACCAATCTGCCCCGCCATCGCGCGGCGGCGCTCAAGGTACTAGGGGTCGAGGCGGACCGAACCGAAGTATCCAAGGCACTACGAACGTGGTCCGCAGGCGAACTCGAAGCCGCAATCGTGGCCGAGGGCGGCGTAGCCGCGGCCATGCGCAGCCGCGCTGAGTGGTTGGATCATCCTCAGGGCCGCGCAGTGTCGAGAGACCCGCTGATCGGCTGGCAGGGCCCGCGTCAGATCACTCTACGTGACCGGCCCGAAGCCACCGCCAAACGCCCGTTGGCAGGCTTGCGGGTTCTCGACCTTACCCGCGTTCTGGCAGGGCCGGTTTCGACCCGCACGTTAGCCGGATTTGGGGCAGAAGTTCTGCGTATTGACCCGCCCGGCTGGGACGAACCCGGGGTCATTCCGGATATCTCATTGGGCAAAACCTGCGCTTATCTCGATCTGAAATCGCCTTCGGGCCTCGAGAAACTTCAGAGTCTGCTGTCTCAGGCGGACGTATTCGTCCACGGCTACCGCCCCGGCGTCTTGGACGCGCTGGGTTTGACCAAGGCCAAGCGGGATGAGCTTGCACCGAACCGGATTGAGGTCACTCTCAACGCCTACGGGTGGCAAGGACCATGGGCGGCTCGGCGTGGGTTCGACAGCCTTGTTCAGATGAGCGCCGGTATCGCGGACGCTGGCCGGGACTGGGCCAATGCCGACAAGCCCACTCCGTTGCCGGTTCAGGCGCTGGATCATGCGACAGGATATCTCATGGCCGCCTCCGTGCTGTCCGCCATGGCCGAGGCAGCCTCGGGAAACCCGATCATGTCGGGTCAGCTTTCACTCGCCCGAACGGCCGAACTGCTGGCCGTTCTCGGCAAATCCGACGTGGAAGAAACCATCACGAACGCCGCCCCGACCGACTACGGCACGACGCCCGAGGCGTCTGGATGGGGGGCCGGCCACCGGCTGAAACCGGCGCTCACCGTCGGAACTGCCAACATGTCCTGGGACCTGCCCGCGTCAATGCTTGGCACTTCGTCTGCGGCCTGGCCCTCGTCGACCGCCTGAGCTGACGGCCGCGCGGCACGCGCGGCCCGGCCCAACGCTTTGGGCGGGGTCTCGTCAGAGACACAGCCCAAAAGGGCGGGAGCGCCTGTCAGCGATCATCCCCGCCGGGACCGATATCGTCCAGATAGTCTTCGTCAATTGCAGCTTGCACCGCACCAGTTACGGCTTCGCGCTGTTTCGGCGTCAGGTCCTCTGCTTCCTTGCCATCGGCCAGACGCACGGTCACTTCGCGGTGTGCGAACTTGATACCTTCTCGGGCAAACAACTCGCGGATGTCCTGATAGACCTTTTTGCGTACCAGCCATTGATCACCCGGTTTGGTCATAAACTTGACCCGGATGATCATCGCAGAATCCTGCATCTCGATCACGCCCTGCGATTTCAGAGGCTGAATGAAATTGTCGCCGATAACAGGGTCACTCAGCAGTTCCTGTCCCAGTTTCTTGATGAGCTTGCGCACCTTCTCGACATCCGTGTCATAGGTCACCCGCAATGGCAGTTTCATGATGACCCAGTCGCGGGAGTAGTTGGTCAGAACCTTGATCTCACCAAATGGAATGGTGTTCAGCGCGCCCAGATGGTGGCGCAATTGGAACGACCGGACCGAGATCTTCTCGACCGTTCCCTTCACGTCACCGATGTCGATGTACTCGCCCTTGCGGAACGCGTCATCCATCAGGAAAAACGCCCCCGAGAAAATGTCTCGAACCAGGGTCTGAGAACCAAAGCCCACCGCGAGGCCAACGACGCCGGCACCGGCGAACAATGGGCTGACATTAATGCCCAGTTCCATCAGAGCGATCAGAACGATCGTCACAACCACGACTGCCAGAATGGCCCCGCGGAACAAGGGCAACAGCGTCGCAAGCCGGCTCTGCCCGCCTTCCCCGCCTTCGTCCCCCAGTTCAGCCTCACCACCACCGTCGTCAATTTCCTGAGCGATCTTCGAATCGATCCAGATGCGGAAGAAATGGAACAAAACATACCCGATAAACAGGATCACCATCACATCCAGCGCACGCTCGATCGGCAGATCCTCACTCCAGCTGGCATCCGGGTTCCAGATCACCACCAGCGCATACAGCCCGACGACAAATGCCAGAATACCTGCAACCCGACGCGCCAGATCTTCGTAGGTCAGGATCGAGTGCTTTCTCATTTCAGCCTGCGGTGTCTCAATCACCTCAGCTTCCGCTTCTGCCTCGTCTGTTTCGGCGTTCAGTTCCTCAAGCTGGCGGTTTCGGTCGAAGTACCGCTCGAGCAAATAGTTCATGGCACCATAGGCAATGACGACCGACATGAAGATCGCATAGCTGCTGGCCACGATCGGGATCGAGTTTTGATTTTCCAGCACCAGATCCACGGCAAGCTTGAACCAGCTGAACACCATGTACACGATCAACGCCGGTGCCCAGGCAAACGAAATGAACCTAAGTATCCAAGACACCTGATCAGGTGCCCGGCCGCCGCGAATGGCGTTCGAAATAGCACGCGCGTTGAACAGAATCATTAGGACGTTGCCGACTGCACCAAACATGGTCAGGCCGCCATAGACCATCGCATAGACGTTGTAGTTCAGTCCAAAATCCGCGACCCAGGTCGCAAAAAGCACCACGGTAATATCGTAGGTCGCCAGCGCCGAGGCCCAGCGATACAAACGCTTGGCATCACGGTCCGAAAACGGCGGCAATCGGTATTGGCTGAGATAGGGGGACAGGACCATCCGCCACAAGTCTGACACGGTGCGCGACAGGAAAAACGCCGTAAAAATAGCCGTGACCGTAAACTGGATCGAAATGTCCTCGGCCTCGCCAAAGAACAGAAAACCGACGATCAGCGCCATCAACATTGCAAAGATCGTGGCCCCAATCCCCATAAGGAACCGGAAGACCAGAAAAGGCATCTTTTCCCGATAACCTTGCGGGTCTTCCTTGGATCGGGCGACGACAATGCCTTTTGCGATCCGCTTGCCATAGATCTCAATCGACAACCATCGGCCGATCAGCAGGAACAGGACATTCCAGAACAGGACCTCGACATAGGTTTGTATCCGGCCGTCCGGGCTGGTTTGGCGCAAGATGTATTGGACCTCAAAGATCGAATAGGGCAAAGCCTCGAGTCGTGAGTTCATCGACTCTCGAAATCTCGAGAACCGCTCCTGCGCCTTCATAAGCTGGGACCCGTCGCCCATCGGGTCTTGTGACTCGGGTCCGGTGCCAGCCGTGTTTTGTCCACCTGACGATACGACCTGGCCGGTGCTGTCTATGACGATCACACTGGCCCCGGCTTCGGTCGCCGAACGGATCGCCGCAGCCAGATCCCCTTCGCCGGATGTTGCAGTACTGGTGTCCGTACCCGAGGTATACCCAGGAATAAGCGAGGTCTGCGCGGCAGCCCCGGTAACAAATGTCAGGGTAAGGGACCAGATTATAAGCGTTAATCCAGCCAACAGTGTGCGTGTCATCGGGTACTTTTCCAATTCGTCTTTCGCGACACAGGTTATAGAAGCCGACAAGTGGGTTCAAATAATCAACCCCTGCCGTCTCGATATCGTGTCAAGCCGTGTTCCTGAGACCATGCTATGAATAGAAGTGTTTTCAACCCGGCAAAAACTGAATATGACCGGTCCGGCGCAGGCTAATTGGCGGACGAGCTGGCATTTTGATGTAAAACAGAGCGGACACTCGAACCGGGCTGGTAAAATGTCACCAATTCGCAATGAAAGCCGGGAATGACTGGTCACACCGGTGATTTTGCAAGCGGTTGGAAAAAATATACGATACTGGTGCAAGCGCGCGGAGTTGCACCAAAACACTGAAACGGGCGAAGGCATGAGCCTAGGAATACAAAAAGAAATAACCGGCCGTGCGCCGCGCATTCTGTTCTACAGCCACGACACGTTCGGGTTGGGCCACTTGCGTCGTTCCCGTGCGTTGGCCGGGGCGATCACTCAGGCTGACCCGTCGGCCTCTGCACTGATCCTGACCGGATCACCCGTGGCCGGACGGTTCACCTTTCCGCGTCGTGTGGACCACGTGCGCTTGCCGGGTGTGACAAAGCGCGCCGATGGGTCCTATGCCTCACAGACGATCGGAATGGGCATTGAGGAAGTGACCGAACTGCGCGCGGGTCTGATCCAGACGGCGGTGCAACAGTTCGACCCCGACGTGTTGATCGTCGACAAGGAACCAACCGGTTTTCGGAGCGAGCTTCTGCCCACTTTGGAAAGCCTGTTACAGTCCCCTCGCACCAAACTGGTTCTTGGCCTGCGCGACGTTCTGGACGAGCCCGAGGTTCTGGCCGCCGAGTGGGAGCGGAAAGAGGCCATCGAGGCAACCGAGCGCTACTATGACGAAATCTGGGTCTACGGGCTGCGCTCGATCTATGATCCCACCCAAGGTCTACCGCTCAGCCCGGCCGCGCAGTCGCGCATCCATTGGACCGGCTATCTGCGGCGCGATCTGGGGCCGATCGGCGAACCGCCGGAACAACCTTACATCCTGATTACGCCCGGTGGCGGCGGCGACGGCAAAGCCATGGTCAATCAGGTCTTGTCCGCCTATGAGAAAGACCCAACCTTGTCGCCGCGCGCCGTACTTGTGTACGGCCCTTTTCTGGCCGGTGAACTGCGCGAAGAATTTGAGACGCGTGTTGCCGCACTGAATGGACGGGTCACAGCAGTCGGTTTCGAATCCCAAATCGAAACGCTGTTTGCAGGCGCGGCGGGGGTAGTCTGCATGGGCGGGTACAACACCTTTTGCGAGGTCCTGTCGTTCGACAAACGTGCCGTCATCGTTCCGCGCACGACCCCGCGTTTAGAGCAATGGATTCGGGCGTCCCGTGCCGAGGATCTGGGGCTTGTTCGGATGCTGGACGAAAACCGCGACGGGCTGACTGCCGACGCCATGATACAGGCCATCCGCGATCTGCCCCATCAGCCATTGCCATCTCAGGCAATCCGCGAAGGCCTGCTGGACGGCCTGGACTATGTAACAAGCCGCGTTGACGCGCTGCTTGGTGGGGAACGGGAACGGGCCACCGGATGACTTCTGAAAAACCTAAGCTCGCGGTGCTGGTCAAAGGGTGGCCGCGCCTTTCCGAGACGTTCATCGCGCAGGAACTGGTCGCCTTGCAGGACGCGGGGCACAACTTTGACATCTGGTCGCTGCGCCACCCAACGGATGTCAAGCGCCACCCGCTGCATGACCGTTTCAACGGGAACGTGCACTATCTGCCCGAATACCTGTATGAGGAACCTGAGCGCGTCTGGGCCGGGCGTCGCGTTGCGCAAACCCTGCCCGGATACGCCGAGGCCTATAAGGTCTGGCGCGCGGATCTGCGCCGTGATCCGACGCATAACCGAATCCGGCGGTTTGGGCAGGCCTGCGTATTGGCCGCCGAATTGCCAGCGGAAACCCGGGTCATGTACGCGCATTTCATGCATACCCCATCCTCGGTCGCGCGATACGCGGCCATCATGCGCGGCCTGCCCTGGAGCTTTGCCGCACATGCCAAGGACATCTGGACCTCGCCCGACTGGGAAAAGGCGGAAAAACTGCAAGCCAGCACCCACGGCGCGGCCTTCGGCGCGACCTGCACCGCCATCGGTGCCAAACACCTGCGCAGTCTGGCCGACGACCCGGCGCGGGTCGACCTGATCTACCACGGTCTGGATCTGAACCGCTTCCCTGCTCCCCCAATCCGAGAGGCCCGGAAACCTGAGGGACCGTTTCACATGGTTTCGGTTGGCCGCCTTGTCGAAAAAAAGGGATTCGACCGCCTGATTGATGCTTTTGCCATGCTGCCGGAAACGCTGGACTGGCACTGGACGCATATTGGCGGCGGTGGGCTTGGCGATGCGCTGCGCAACAAGGCCGAAGCCGCCGGGATATCGCATCAGATCACCTGGAAAGGGGCGTGCGATCAACCCGAAGTTATCGAGGCAATGCGCCAGTCTGATCTGTTCGTGCTTCCGAGCCGGATCGCAGCTGACGGGGACCGGGACGGTTTGCCGAATGTCTTGATGGAGGCCGCGTCTCAGCTGTTGCCCATTTTATCGACCCCGGTGTCCGCCATCCCCGAATTCATCGACACGGGCGTACATGGGCTTTTGTCGGATGACAGCCCGGCGGCGCTTGCTGACGCTATCACGGAAATGGCGACCGATCCTGAACGCACGGCCGCGATGGCGGCGGCTGCCTATGACCGCCTGATTGCCGAGTTCCGCATGGACCCCGGCATTGCTCTTTTGTCCAAACGCCTGAGTGCGCTGGGCGCGGACAGAGGCTGATGGCCCGCGTCGCCTTTTACTCTCCGATGAAATCACCGGACAGTCCGGTGCCTTCGGGCGACAGAGAAATGGCGCGCAATCTGATGCAGGCAATTGCCGCGCAGGGGGACCAGGTGGATCTGGTGTCCCGGCTGCGCATCTACGACAAAGCAGGCGATGCACAGGTTCAATCCAATCTTCGGGCCGAAGCCGAGTCTGAGGCGCAGCGCGTACTTGCCGCTTTGCCCACAGACACGGCCTTGTGGGTGACGTACCACAACTATTACAAAGCGCCCGACCTTCTGGGTCCCAAGGTGTGCGCCGAGCGGAACATTCCCTACGTTCAATTGGAAAGCACTCGCGCGACCAGTCGTTTGCACGGCCCGTGGGCCGATTTCGCGAGGGCCGCACACAACGCTTGCGACGCCGCGCAGGTCATCTATTACCACACTGCCAACGACCTGATTACTTTGGAGCGCGAAAAATTCGGCGATCAGAGTTTGGTCGAACTGCCACCGTTCCTTCCGATGGCTAAACTGCCGCTTGCGTCAACCTGCGAAGGGCCAATGTTGACTGTTGGGATGATGCGGCACGGTGACAAATTTGCCTCCTACAAACTGCTTGCACAGGCACTGGCGCGACTTTCCGGCGATTGGGTCTTGAATATTGCGGGCGACGGCCCTGCCCGGTCCAAAGTCGAAGACCTGATGGCGCCTTTCGGGTCTAAAGTCCGGTTTCTTGGCCAGTTGGACCGCGAAACCCTGCAAGCAGCCTACGCCACTGCCTCTCTTTTTGTCTGGCCCGGCGTCAACGAAGCGTATGGCATGGTCTATCTGGAAGCTCAGGCCAATGGCGTACCTGTCGTTGCGCAGGACAGACCGGGCGTACGAGACGTTTTGGCACCTGCTGAGTATCCGTCCGTCGATGCCGGAGCGGAAGGGCTTGCCACCAGAATACAGGTGCTGCTCAAAGATATCGCAACACGCCGTGCGTTGGGCAACGAGGCCCGGAAACGTATGTCCGAACGCCACCTGATGCCCGCGGCAACCGACCGGTTCTGGCAGGCGGCCCGACCTTTGACGGAGACCACATCATGAGCCAGCTTGCCCTTCTGCGCCATGGTCACACGCATTGGAACCGTGCGGGCCGCATTCAGGGACGCAGCGACATTCCATTGGATGACGACGCCCGAACGGAACTGGCAGGTTATCAACTGCCCGAACCGTGGGAAGCAGCGGCCCTCTGGTCCAGCCCACTGCAACGCGCGAGCGAGACAGCTCGCTTGGTGGTAGGGCGAGAACCCAGCGTTTCCGAAGCGCTGACCGAAATGAACTGGGGCGATTGGGAAGGTAAACGGGGTGTCGACCTGATTGCCGACGCAGACAGCGGATACCTCCATATTGAAGACTGGGGTTGGGATTACCGCCCGCCGAACGGCGAAAGCCCTGCAGAAGTCCGGGCACGGTTGCAGCCTTGGCTGGAGGGGTTGCAGGGTGACACGGTGGCCGTTTGCCACATTGGTATCATGCGCGTGATATTAGCCGGGGCGTGGGGTTGGAATTTTGAAGGCCCTGCACCCTTTAAGATCAAACGAAACCGCCTTTATGTCATCGACCTAAATAGCTCCGACCCTCAGCCAGAGCCGATCCGCCTGCTTAGACAGGAGGCATCTGAATGAAGGTTATGATCGTTGTGACCCATTTGCTGGGCACCGGGCATCTCAGCCGCGCTTTGACCTTGGGCCGAGCCTTTGTTCAGGATGGTCACAGAACCTTCATTGTGTCCGGCGGAATGCCTGCCCCGCAATTAGACAGCACCGGACTGACAGTGTTGGGACTGCCGCCTTTACGTTCAGATGGTACGGACTTCACCCGCTTGTTAACTCAGGAAGGATCTGTCGCCGATCCCGACTATTTCGAAGCGCGAAAAACCGCTTTGGTCGAGGCTATTGGCACCTTTGCGCCAGACGTTCTGATCACAGAGCTTTATCCATTCGGTCGACGGTCACTGGCCGCTGAATTCACGGCCGCATTGGAGAAAGCCCGGAAGATGAACCCGCGCCCGGTCATTCTGGGATCGATCCGGGACATTCTGGCACCGCCGTCCAAACCCTCGAAGGCCGAGCGGGCCGAGGAAATTGTCTTGGAGCATTACGACGGCGTCCTTGTACATTCGGACCAGAACGTCGTGCCCCTAAACATCAGTTGGCCGGTGTCCGCACAACTGGAAAATCGCCTGTTTTATACGGGTTTCGTGGCTCCGCCCGCCCCAACCCCACACACAGACGCGATCGGCAAAGACGAAGTACTGGTCAGCGCCGGGGGTGGATCGGTAGGCCAGCCGATCTTTCGCGCGGCCATCGAGGCCGCTCGAAAGATGCCCAACAGGCGCTGGCGCCTGTTGGTGGGCGGGCAGAACGCACGGGCGCGTATTGAACAACTGGCGCAACTGGCGGGAGACGTCCCCGTCATAGTGGAACCCGTACGCCCCGATTTCCGGCAGATGCTACCTCATGCGGCGGCCTCGGTCAGTATGTGCGGCTACAACACTGCGTTGGACATTCTGCAAACCGGGACACCCGCTGTTTTCATCCCGTTTGATGACGGCAAGGAAATCGAGCAAAGCCTGCGCGGCCAAACCTTATCGGAGCTACCCGCCATAGGCGTGCTGCCAAGTAAATCCCTGGACGGGGAAGCCCTGTTTCAGTCCGTCAGCCAAGTTATCGAGTCAGGCCCGCGCCCGGTTTCCACCCATGGTTTCGACGGTGCCGCGCAATCGGTTCAGATTGCAAAAAGGCTTTGGGAGCAGCGCACATGACTGCAGACTGGAGCCCGTTGACTGCCGAGCTTGCAATCTGGCAACAGCAGGGGCTGACGCTGCCGCTTTGGTGGCGCGACGATGATGCGATTTCATCAACGCCGCAACTGGATCGCCTGTCGGCAATGTCGGATAAGCTGGGCGTACCAGTACATCTGGCCGTCATTCCACGCGATGTCGAAATCGGGCTTGTCGATTACGTGTCCGCCCGGTCGAACCTGATCCCTGTTGTTCACGGATGGGCACATAAGAACCACGCGCCAAAAGGCGAGAAGAAGTCCGAGTTTCGCCTGCATCGACCTTTGCCCGAAATCATCCAAAACGCCCGTTCCGGAGCTTTGCGCATGCGCACGCTGTTCGCAGATCAGCTGTGCCCCATGTTCGTACCGCCCTGGAACCGCATAGCGCCTGAAGTGGTAAACGAGTTGCCTGCCGCAGGGTATCGTATCCTGTCGACAGCGACGCCAAGAACAAGCCCACAGGCCGCTCCGGCGCTGGAACAGATCAACACGCACCTGGATCCGATCGACTGGCGCGGAACCCGCGGACTGGCCGCACCCGAGACGCTGATCGCCAAAACGGCGCAATTGCTGCGCGACCGCCGTGAAGGGCGCGCGGACAACGCGGAACCCTTTGGTGTCTTGACCCACCATCTGGTTCATGATGAGGACATCTGGGCCTTTTCTCATGACCTGCTGCACCGGCTTCTGGAAGGCCCGGGGTACGTCTGGTCTGTAGCCCGCGATTGAATACGGAGACCTGAATGAGCCGACTGGATTCCATGCTGCGCCGCCTGACCGCCCAACGCGACGGTCTGAACTGGGCAGTTGATCAGATTGCCGACATGGATGGCGATGTGCTGGACATGGGCCTTGGAAACGGCCGCACTTACGACCATCTGCGGGAAATCCTGCCGAACCGAAGAATCTGGGTGATGGACCGCGTGCTGCAATGTCATCCGTCCAGTACGCCTCCGGCAGAGGACTTTCTGCAGGGCGAGGCCGAGCCGATGCTGCAGAAACTGGCTGAGGGTGGGCCGGCTGTCGCCATGGCGCATTACGATTTCGGGCGTGGCGTCAAGGAGGAGGATGTTGCCGAAGCAGCGCGCCTCAGCCCTCTTATCGCGCAAGTGGTGCTGCCCGGGGGGCTGCTGATCTCAGGCCAGCCTCTGGTTGGCTTTGAGCAGATTAGCGGCCCGGACACCATCGCTCCGGACCGCTATCTGTTCTACAGGGCCTGATCAGGCCACACGCCGCCCGCGTGACCAGACGCCGTTGAGTGCAGGTGCACCCTCGCGCATGCGAAACCGGATAACGTCGGCGCGCGCGCCTGCTCGTAGTTCACCCCGGTCTTCCAATCCAACAGCCTCGGCAGGTGTCTTTGTCACGGTCTTCAGGCCGCGGGCGAAATCGCCCCACATCTCGCCCAGGCGCGCAGCGGACAGCAGCAGGGCGGCGGGAACGTAATCCGAAGACAGGATGTCGAGGTGACCAAGCTCGGCCAGTTCCCGCGCAGCAACATTGCCGGAATGGGATCCACCCCGGATCACGTTCGGCGCACCCATCATCACCTTGATACCGTGATCATGGCAGGCGCGTGCAGCCTCAACCGTCGTAGGAAACTCGGCCAAGGTGATGCCGTGCCCCGCCGACACGCGGACCTGCCCCTCGGTCGTGTCATCATGGCTGGCGAGCATTGCGCCGAAACGATTTGCGGCCTTTACGGTTTCGATTTCGTGCCTGTCACCGAACCGGTCCCGCAACGCCTTGAGCTGCGCCACATGTTGCAGGAAGTCATCGTCGTTCATCGCGTGCTTGCCCTTCATATAGGCTTCAAGCTGCGTCATGTCGCGGAACTGGCGCTGGCCGGGTGTGTGGTCCATCAGCGAAACAAGACCCACCCGGTCCTCGGGACCAAATTCATCCAGTTCATCCACCAGCGTTTCCGAGCACACCTCGGCGCGCAGGTGCAGAAAATGACTGATCTTCAATGCATCCTGCTCGCGCAGGTCCCAAAGCTCTTGCGACAGGCCCCGAGCGTACTTCTTGTACCGGTTGCCTGATGGGATCGAACCGATCCGCATTGCATCAAACACGGTGGTGATCCCCGTGCTTGCCAGTTCCGCGTCATGGGCCAGGATCGCGGGGGCGTGCGGCCAGTCAACCTTGGGACGCGGCTGAATGTGCCGCTCCAGATTGTCGGTGTGCAGCTCAACCAGACCAGGACAGATGTAATCGCCCTCGCAATCCGTTGCGCCTGCCGGAACCGTCGCGCCGGTTGCGACCTCAGCAATGGTATCACCCACAATCCGAATGCTGCCTGTCACCGTCTCATCCGGAAGAACAAGTGTGGCATTGGCAAGTATCATTTCTTCTGTCATCTGAATTTCACAACATTTGAGCTATTGGGAAGGCCACGCATAGGAGGCCAATGTGACATTCACGCGATACGCGATCTATTTTGCGCCACCGGCCGAGGCCGAATGGACGATATTTGCGACCCAATGGCTGGGTTGGGACATTGAATCCGGGAACGAGGTTACGCATCCGATCGTTGACGGCGTGGACGTTTCGGCCGTGACCGAAGTTCCGCGAAAATATGGGCTGCATGCGACGATGAAGCCGCCGTTTCGTCTCAACGACGGGCAGTCGCTGGAAGACCTGAAAGACGCGTGCAAACGATTGGCCGGATCTCGACCTGCGGTGACTCTGGATGGGGTTGAGATTGCCCGGCTGGGTCGATTTCTGGCGCTGCGGCCGACAGGCAATACTGACGGGCTGAGCGATCTGGCGGCGGCCTGTGTTCGTGAACTGGACAGTTTTCGCGCCCCTGCGCCCGAGGCTGAACTGGCGCGTCGGCGCGCGTCCGGCCTGACCCCTGAACAGGACGCCAATCTTATTCGGTGGGGATACCCTTACGTGATGGAAACATTTCGCTTTCACATCACGCTCAGCGGTAAGCTGGACAAGCCCACATTGAGAAACGTTCAGGCGACTTTGGAAGACCGGTTGGTCCCACTGCTGCCCGTCCCGTTTCAGATCAAGGATCTGGCTCTGATGGGCGAAGCCAAAGATGGCCGGTTTCACCTGATCCATCGTTACGCCCTTTCCGGCTGAAGCCGTGCGAGGATGTTGTCTATCGTGACGTCCAGCGGCCCTGAATTGTCGACCTCGATCACACGGTTCAACCCCTCCGGCAAAGGAATACCGGCCCGTCCCAAACGGCGCACCTGATCACTTGCGCTTTCCCGTCCGCGCGCGGACAGGCGCTGCGCCAGCACCTCGGGGACAGCGGTCAGAGAGATCACGATCAGATCACCAAAAACCTCCTGCGCCCGCAGCAGCATCGACCGGGACAGGTTGACCAACAGGGCATCGGCCTGTTGCCGTTGCTCTGCGATTTCTTTCGGGACACCGTACTGCAATCCGTGCGCTGGCCAGTGCAGCGCAAACGCGCCATCCAGCACCATCTGCTCGAAGATTTCGGCCGAGACCCGGTCAAAATCCTCGCCCTCTTCACCCTCGGGGCGAGTGATCACCCGACGAACAAGAGATATCCCCGACGCACGCGCGGCCAGCGCCTCCATCACGCTGTCCTTACCAACACCAGATGGTCCAACGACCGCTATGACCGGGGCAAGGCTCATGCGGCCATACCGGGGGTGAAGTCCGAGACGTTGATCTCGCGGTCACACACACGGTCACGCGCTCCGACGTCATGGAAAATCCCGACGATCGCCGCGCCCCGCGCCTTGGCCTCTTCGATCAGGGACAGCACCGTTTCGCGGTTCTGTGCGTCCAAAGACGCCGTGGGTTCATCCAACAGCATCGCAGGGTATTCATGCGCAAAGCCACGCGCGATATTGACCCGCTGCTGTTCACCCCCTGAGAAAGTGGTTGGGCTGAGGGTCCACAGACGCTTTGGAATGTTCAACCTGGCCAGCAGCCCCGCAGCCTTGTCCAACGCAACCTGTTTATCACACCCGATGGCCAGCAAAGGTTCGGCCACCACCTCGAGGGTCGGAACGCGGGGTACAACGCGCAGGAACTGGCTGACGTAGCCAAGTGTCTCGCGCCTTAGTGCAAGAACTTCGCGCGGTTCAGCCTGCGCAACATCCAGCCCACCGACCAGAACCTGCCCCGAGGCGGCCAGGTAATTCCCGTAGATCACCCGCATCAGCGTGGATTTCCCCGCCCCTGAAGCCCCTGTCAGGGCAACACATTCGCCAGGCAAAACTTTCAGCGTGGCTCGTTCCATCACCGGAATCACGGCACCGCCCTGATTGTGCAGGGTAAAAGTCTTGCTGACGTCTATAAGCTCAATCATCGCTTCATCTTTTCCCAAATACTCAAACCTGCAACACGCTGGAGACCAGGAGTTGCGTATAGGCATGTTGCGGATCGTCCAGAACCTGATCGGTCAGGCCGGCCTCGACCACATGACCGCCCTTCATCACCATCAGCCGGTCAGCCAGCAGACGCACCACGGCCAGATCATGGGTGACGATGATGGCGCTCAACCCCATCTCACGAACCAGCCCGCGCAGCAGGTCCAACAAACGCGCCTGTACCGAAACATCCAGCCCTCCGGTCGGTTCGTCCATGAACACCAACCGCGGGCCCGTCACCAGATTGCGCGCAATCTGCAATCGCTGCTGCATCCCGCCAGAAAAGGCTGTTGGGCGGTCATCCACGCGGGTCACGTCGATCTCGACCCGGCCCAGCCAGTCGATAGCGCGGTCCCGGATGGCGCCGTAGTGGCGGTCACCGACGGCCATCAGGCGTTCGCCGATATTGCCGCCAGCGCTGACGGACATCCGCAAACCGTCACGGGCATGCTGGTGCACAAAGGCCCAATCCGTTCGGCTCAGCATTCGGCGTCCGGGCTCGGACATTGTAACCGTATCCACCGGTCCATCGGCACGGGTGTCAAAGATTACCTGCCCCGCGTCAGGCTCCAGATGCCCGGCCATACAATTCAGCAAGGTGGATTTGCCCGAGCCGCTTTCACCCACGATCCCCATCACTTCGCCGGGATAGAGATCGAAACTTACATCCGTGCAGCCGATCCGCGCGCCATAGCGTTTCTCGATGCCTTTGACCTGCAACAGGGGGGTCATGCCGCGTCCTCCTTAGCCAATCGGCCTACATGGCCCACCTCGCGGCGCGACCGGCAATAATCGGTATCCGAGCAGACAAACATCCGGTTTCCCGCGTCATCCATGATTACCTCGTCCAGATAGCTGTCTTCGGCCCCGCACAGATCGCAGGGATGATTGGCCTTGGTCGCCTCGAACGGGTAGTCCTCGAAATCAAGGCTCACGACCTTGGTATGTGGGGGTACCGCGTAAATCCGCTGCTCGCGCCCTGCACCAAACAGTTGGATCGCGTCCATCTCAAGCTTCAGGTTGTCGAATTTCGGGATCGGCGACGGGTCCATGACATAGCGGTCCGACACCTTCACCGGATAGGCATAAGCGGTCGAGATCGCCCCGTGCTGGCTGATATCCTCATACAGCTTCACATGCATCAAACCATATTCCTCGAGACTGTGCATCTTGCGCGTTTCGGTCTCGCGCGGTTCCAGAAAGCGCAGCGGTTCAGGGATCGGCACCTGGTACACGATGATCTGATCCTCGCGCAGCTTTGCCTCGGGGATACGGTGGCGCGTCTGGATGACCGTTGCCTTCTCGGTCTCTTCCGTGGTTTCGACGCCAGCGGTGTTTTCAAAGAACTTACGGATCGATACGGCGTTGGTGGTATCGTCCGCACCCTGATCAATCACCTTGAACGTATCCTCAGGCGTCAGGGTAGCGGCCGAGACCTGCACCCCACCCGTGCCCCAGCCATAAGGCATCGGCATTTCGCGGCTTGCGAAAGGCACCTGATAGCCGGGCACCGCCAGACCTTTGAGAATGGCGCGGCGGATCATCCGCTTGGTTTGTTCGTCCAAATATGCGAAGTTATACTCATTCATTTGATGTATCGCTTTGTTTATTGGTGTTTTTGTGGACGTTATTGCAATAAGTTCGTTCTTTTTTGTCGTTTTGGCCTACTTGATTTGGCACACCCGCCACTCTCAACGTCGACGACGGGCTGTGAAACGCGACCGAGCGAACGAATGGAGTTCGATTGGCGCAACGGACAAAACAGTCCACCGCGAATGTGATGGTGTTCAGGGCGGCAATTGGGACCCTGCTCGGCGGCATCGTGCCGAGCGACGGGGAAAATAGGGTCATTCCGCGGCCTCCTTCGGCGTAATCCGTTCCTCAGCCTCGCGGCGCAATTTGCGAACCAGTTCCAGCTCGGACTGGAAATCCACGTAATGCGGCAGCTTGATATGTTCGAGGAACCCGGTGGCCTGAATGTTGTCTGAGTGGCTGAGAACAAACTCTTCGTCCTGCGCAGGCGCGCCCAGATTGTCCTCGCCCAGTTCCTCCCAGCGTAGCGCCCGGTCTACCAGCGCCATGGCAATGGACTTGCGTTCTGACTGCCCAAAGACCAAACCGTAACCGCGCGTGAACTGCGGCGGTTCGGTTTTGGAGCCCTTGAACTGGTTCACCGTTTCGCATTCGGTCAGTTCGACCTCGCCGATCTCGATGGCAAAGCCCAGTTCGGGGATGTCCATCTCGACTGCGACCTTGCCGATCCGGAGTTCACCGACAAAAGCGTGGTTGCGGGCATATCCGCGCTGGGTCGAGTAAGCCATGCCCAGCACGAACCCCTCATCGCCACGGGTCAGGGATTGCAGACGCAGCGGGCGGTTTGCCGGAAACTCCATCGGTTCACGCGTCAGGTCGCCCGGTGTGGCGTCGCTGGCAGGTTCATCCTGAATGATGCCCTCGCCCTTCAGGAACTCGGTGATATGCGGCGTTGCTTCGGTACGGGGTTGACCCTCGGGCGCTGCCGAAACCTCACCCTCAGCTGCCAGTTTGAAGTCCAGCAACCGGTGGGTGTAGTCGAAGGTTGGTCCAAGAACCTGACCGCCCGGCGCGTCTTTGAACGTGGCCGAGATACGACGATCACAAGCCATCTCTCCGGTCTCAACCGGATTCGAACACCCGAACCTCGGCAGCGTGGTCCGATAGGCCCGGATCAGAAAGATCGCCTCAATCAGATCGCCCCGTGCCTGTTTGATCGCGAGTGCAGCCAGATCGGGGTCATACAAGGACCCTTCGGCCATAACTCGGTTCACCGCCAGGCTGAGTTGCTCACGGATTTGCGCGATGCTCAGCTCGGCGATATCGGTCGACCCACGCCGCTCCTCGGCCAACCAGGCATGCGCGTTTTCGATGGCCTTTTCACCACCTTTGACTGCTACATACATCGCTCAGACCTCCAAACTGATCTGCGTGCTGCGCGGCAAGGCCGCAACCCTGTCACCGCACGTGAGAAAGAAGTCACACCCCAACGGATACAAAGCCGCGTTGGCCTGCAGCGCCGCAACGTCCGGCAAGTTCAGACGCGCCGTGTCTTTGATGCCCGGGCCGCGCAATACAGCTCCCGCCTGTTGCAGGTCGTCACATTCAACTATCAGGGTTGCTGACCGGTCCGGGTATTCCGCCGTCCCGATACGGTATGTGCTTAATGGCCCAAGTTCCGACCACGTCCCGACCGCAAAATCTGCGTCGGCAGCCGCCGAAAGAGGTGCCCCCGTGTGAAAGGTCAGCCAATGGCGTACGGCATCCGTATCAGCTGCGCCCGCCAGGTGAACCTTTGTGTCCGGATCGCACAGTGTCAGCAGCAGAGTTTCCGCTGCGACCGAAAGCGGTTCTGGCGGCTGGCCACCGGTGAGGTGACGGATCTCGCCCGGTCGGGCCATCACGGTCATGGCGGCGCGAAATGCGTGGGCAGCATCGACCGGCGCGTTCTGAAATCCACCCGAGAACTGGGTCCGCGTGCTCATCAATCCTCTCCCCTGACCATGGTAAAAAACTCGACCTTCGTTGCTGCAGCCTTGGCCGCTCGGTCCGTTTTGGCGTTTTCCATCTGATCCTTGAGCGGTGAGATCACCTGTGCACGAACAGCATCCGCTGCCGAGGTCTGCATTAGCGCATCGATCAGCGCTGCCGCTTCGGCCTTGGGCTTGGAGCGACCTTGCACATATCCGTGCCCGACTGTTCCGTCGTTCAGCACCAATGAGCAGCGCGTGACTGTCATTTCTCCAAGGTTAAACGGTGCGCCGGTACCACCCGTGCGCCCGCGAACCATCACGCCACCGACTTCGGGGCTGCGCAGCCACTCAAAGTCTGGACGAGCGTCGTATTTGCTCCAAAGCGCCATCAGCGCCCCTTCGGGAGCTCGAGCCAACAGGCCCATCCAGCCCTGCCGCGCCGCATTCGCAATATTTGTCTGATCTGCCATCAAAGCCTCTTGGCCGGGTTGTCTACTTGATCTATACAACTAGACAAATATTACACCCCGCCACGGTGACTCGCAATCCGCATCCTTGTGAAGTTTTGATGACATGAGAAAAACACCTGTCTGGAAAGGCATCGCGTTGAGCCTGACGTCCGACATTGCCGAAGGCCGCTATAGCACCGGTGATCGTCTGCCGACCGAAGCGCAACTGGCCGCTAAACATGGGGTCAACCGCCACACTGTGCGACGTGCCCTGTCGGATCTGGCCGAACAAGGCCTGGTCCATGCACGCCGCGGCGCGGGTGTTTTTGTGGCCGCACAGCCAACTGACTATGCGATTGGTAAGCGGGTGCGATACCACAAGAGCATTTCAGCCAGTGGCAAGATCCCTGGGAAAAAAATCCTGACTCTGACCACACGCACAGCGGACGAAACCGAGGCCGAAGCGTTACAGATTGCCGCTGGTGATCCGGTGCATGTGTACGACGGGCTTTCTCTTGCTGACGGGCAACCGATCGGCCTGTTTCAAAGCGTCTTTCCTGCGGCACGCCTGCCCAAAATTCTCGAAACCCTTTCAGATACCCAGTCCGTGACCAAAGCTCTGCAGCAATGCGGCATTGCGGACTACACACGTATCTCAACGCGCCTGACCGCCCGCGCAGCCACGGCGACCCAAGCTCTGCACCTGCGCCTGCCCGAAGGCGCGCCGGTTTTGTACTCTGTCGGAATCAACGCGGACCCGAATGGGTTGCCTGTTGAATTCGGACGGACTGTTTTTGCCGGAGACCGGGTAACTCTGACCTTGAACGAAGATTAGGTCGTAACGCTCCCGCCCGTCTTCAACCTCCTGACGGAGGTCTCATCCCGTTGGGCATAGCGCCGCGCAAAGCGCGGCGCCGGACCCAAGGCCGCCAGACCGCTTCGGCGCAGCCGATGCGGCCGCGGGCGCGGGAGTTTTTGCCTCTCAGCGGTTCAGGCCGTTTCGTACTTTTCCAGAAACGCTTCCGCGTTCAAGGATCGGAAGTCCGGCAGCGCCGCGCGCAGGCGGGCATTGTCCCAATCCCACCAGGCCAAAGTCATCATACGCTCGGCAACGCCTTTCGGATAACGACCTCGGATAGGCACAGCCGTGACACCACCTACGATGTTATAAGGCGCGACATCCTTGGTGACGACCGCACCCGAAGCTATGACCGCGCCGTTGCCGATGGTCACTTCGGGCTTGATGATCGCCGCATGACCGATCCACGTATCGTGACCGATCCGAGTTACGCGGCTGGCACGGTACTCGAACCACTCCGCGTCATCTTCTGCATCGTCCCAGTAATCTGCCGAGCGATAGAGGAAGTGATGCAATGACGCCTTCTCCATTGGATGATCGGTTGCGCCGATCCGGGTGAAGCTGGCGATGTTGGCGAATTTGCCGATTTCCGCATTGGCGATGTCACAGGTACGGTCACAGTAGGAGTAATCGCCAAATGTCGAATTCGCCACACGGGTCCCTGCGCCGATTTCGACGAATTCACCAAAGGAACTGCCGGTGATCTGACACTCCGGATGGATGAACGGCTGGTCTGAACGCAATCGTGCCATGGTCTGTTTGTCCTTAACTATGGTCATGGCAGCAGGAACGACTTTGCTTTAGCGTCCTTGGGCTTATGCTTTTTGCCGGTTTCTCCCTGAATGAGCCGCCGCCGCAGCCACCCCGATAACCAGTCCATCAGCATCACCATCAGGATGATCAGGACGATGTAATAAGCGACTTCTTCCCAATCCTTCTGAGTAATGATCGCCTGCGTCAGCAGCAGACCGATGCCGCCACCCGTGATCGCACCGATCACCGTCGCACTACGCGTGTTGGACTCGAGGAAATAGAGCAACTGGCTCAGCAAAACAGGAGTCACCTGCGGGATTACACCAAAGCGATACTTCTGTGGCGCATTCGCCCCGGTGGACTGCACGCCTTCGATCTGCTTTTGGTCAACATTCTCCAACGCTTCCGAGAAGATTTTTCCGAATGTACCGGTATCGGTAACCAGAATGGCCAATGCACCGGTCAACGGTCCGGGTCCGAAGGCGCGGGCCAGCACGACGGTCCAGATCAGCGCATCCACACCACGTACGAAATCAAACACGCGACGCGTCAGAAACCGGACAGATCTAAGCGGATTAAAGTTGCGTGTGGCAAGGAAGGCCAGCGGCAGCGCAACCATGCCCGCTCCCAATGTTCCCAAGAAGGCCATGAGGATAGTTTCAAAGATTGCCCAGGCAACGTCCTGATGTCGCCACATCTTGTTGGTCCAGAAGTCGTTGAAAATCGCTCCGGCCTCGCCTTGCGCAGCCAGCCCGGCCAGCTCCGGGAAGGACTTGCCATAATACGGGCTGTCGAGCGTGAACCAGAACAGCTCCCACCCGTTGAAATAGCGGAACACTTCGGACCGGTTGCGCGTCACTGTCAAACGTCCGGCATCCGTGGTGATTGCCATCCGATTTTTCGAGACGTTGATCCAATCGGGCACCTCGCCTGCGGGCAGTTCAGCCTGAACCCCCGCTGCGCGAGTAGGTGTCGCACGGACCGTGCCGTAACCCGGGATATCGTATTCTACGGTCTCGGGGCCGAAGCGCACGATGTGGCCGTCTTCCAGATCGATGACCGTGGTTTCGCCCAGGCTCACCCAATCCGGAGCCTGCCCTTCGGGGTAACGACCCTTGCGCTCACCCTCGATGGCGGCCGAAACCTCACCGGTCCGGTTGTCACGTTCAATATGGGTCTTGTAGCTGTAGCTGTCAGCAACCAGCGTCTTGCCGTTTTCCCAATTCGCCCGCTCCGTCAGTCCCGGCACGTCAAAGGCAAAGAACACATAGACCAAATAGGCAAGAACTAGTGCGGGCAGTCCAAAGTTGGTCAGCCGTTTGCGGTTGAACAGACGGTCAGCCTCGGCCTTCAGTTCGTCGATTGTCAGGTCGGTGGCGAAGGTGCTCATGCCCGCGCCCCTTTTTCGGAACCGTGGGTCAGACGCTCGCGCAGCAGACCCGAAATCTGATCGACAACAACGATTGTGACGAACAGCAGTAGGAAGATTGCGGCCGCTTCGTCGTAACGTCCCTGCCCCCAAGACATCGAGTTGCGAAGCTCATAGCCCAGGCCACCTGCACCAACGAAACCCAGAATGGCCGAGGCGCGAATATTGATTTCAAACCGCAGCAGCGCATAGCTGACATAGTTCGGACCGACCTGCGGAATGACGCCCAGATACATCCGCTGCGACCAGTTTGCACCGACCGAATGCAGCCCCTCAACCGGCTTCAACGAGGCATTCTCGTTCACCTCGGAAAACAGCTTTCCCAACGCGCCCGCCGTATGAATGGCGATGGCAATCATCGCCGGAACCGGGCCACCGCCCAGAACAAAGATCAGCACCAGAGCAATCACGATCTCGGGGATTGCGCGGAAGATATCCGCGATGCGGCGAAACAGCGGGATAAGCGACGGCCACAGCGCCATTCCGCGTGTTGACATCAGCGCCAGAAACGTGCCGGCAATGGTCCCGATCAGGGTCGACGCGGCGGCGATGTTGATGGTCTCGACCAAAGCCGGGAAGAATTTGACCAGATTGGCGGGCAGCGCGTCGATCTTTTCCCATGCTTCGGACAGGACCTCAGCCGGATAATCGAAGATGCGGTGCCAGCCGTCGATGAAACTACCGGCGTTTCGATCATCAGCAGTGCGGAAACCCGCGGCCATCAGGGCCACGAATACGATCAGAAGGATACCACCATAGACCCGCTTGCGTCGCGTCATTTCGGTATAGTCGGCCCGGATCTGGGCGACGCTTGGGGACCCTGCGGTCAGGTCTGTCATGGAATGCTCCTGAGTGGAAAACGGGGCCCGGCTTTTTACCGGACCCCGATCATTGGGTATGCAGGCTTAGTTGGACTTCAGCTTGCGCGCTTCGATGATGATTTCATACGCATCATGGGTGATCGGCTCGAACGCCTTCGCTTCACCCGCCGCAACGCCGTAGAAGCACTCGCGGTCTTTTTCCGCCAGACCCGCCATCAGGGCAGTCATCTTTTCCTTGACGTCTGATGGCAGAGCTTTGCGCAGAACGATGGGGCCTTCCGGGATCGGCTTGGATTTCCAGATTTCGACCATGTCGTTCATGTCAACCAGACCGGCATCCACGGCGCGGCGCAGCGCGCCCGACTGATACCCATCTTCCCAATCACCCAAACCGTCGGCCCAGGTTACACCCCCGTCAACGTCGCCGTTGTTCACTGCAACAATGGTCTGCTCGTGGCCGCCGGTGAATTTCACTTCGCCGAAGTAAACACCCGAGTCCATGGTTGCGCCGGTTGCTGCAGGAATTTCGATAGACGGGATCAGGTAGCCGGAGGTCGAGTTCGGGTCGCCAAAGCCGAAGGCCTTGCCCTTCATGTCTTCCAGCGAAGTGATGCCGCTGTCCTTGCGGGCAAAACCGATCGAGTAGTAGCCGTAGCCGCCATCGGTGTTGACTTTAACCAGAACCGGCTCGACCGCATCGGCGTCGCTCAGATAGGTTTTTGCATAGCTCGATGCGCCCAGCCAGGCCATGTCGATGGTGCCGCCCAGCAAGCCCTGGATCACGCCGTCATAGTCGGCAGGGGCGAACAGCTTGGTTTCAACGCCCAGCGCTTCTTCGGTGTATTCGCGCAGGCATTCGTTGTTGTTCAGGCGATCCTGGGCGTTTTCGCCACCCAGAATGCCAATGCGAAATTCGCTGATGTCCTGGGCCATGGCCGGCGCGGCCATCGCGGTTGTGGCCACCAGGGCAGCAATCAGTTTTTTCATCTGTCTCTCTCCGGTTTGATGCGCCGGCCTTTCATCGGCCGGTCGATGAAAGGGGTGAAATCGGCTTAGATGGTGGCTTCGGCTTCCATCAGCGCCTTCTGGGTTGCGTCGAGCGTGTCGATCTCTGTCGACGTTGCCTCTTCCGAGAAGCTGGCATCGGCGCCATAAATTTCGCGGGCCACACCCGTTGTCAGTTGCTCGGGCAGGCCGTCGAATACGATACGGCCATCGCGCATACCGACCACGCGGTCGCAATAGCGGCGCGCTGTGTCCAGCGTATGCAGGTTGGCGATAACAGTACGGCCGTCTTCTTCGTGGATGCGGCGCAACGCCTGCATCACAACTTGCGCGTTCATCGGGTCCAGCGAGGCGATGGGTTCGTCTGCCAGAATGATGCTGGGGTCTTGCATCAGGGCGCGCGCAATCGCAACACGCTGTTGCTGACCGCCCGATAGCGCCTCGGCGCGTTTGGGCGCATGTTCAGCGATGCCCAGACGATCCAGAATATCAATCGCGCGATGGATGTCCTCCATCGGGAACAGGTTGAACATGGTCGCCAGCGTCGAGTGGCGGTTCAGCGTGCCATGCAGCACGTTCGACACCACATCCATACGCGGCACAAGGTTGAACTGCTGAAAGATCATTGCGCAATCGGCCTGCCAAGCGCGCCCCTCGCGGCCTTTCAGTTTGGTGACATCGCGGCCTTCAAACAGGATCTCGCCGTCACTTGCATCGGTCAGGCGGTTGATCATCCGCAACAAGGTCGATTTGCCCGCGCCCGAGCGTCCGATGATGCCAATCATGCAAGGCTTGTCTACATCCAGCGTTGCGGCATCAACGGCTACATTGTCGCCGAAGCGCTTGGTCAGTTTCTCTATGCGCAGCACGTGCCACCCCCAATTCGTGTTGGCGGTCAGCTACAGATGAGTTTCAACGGCTTTGTGTCGGTTGGGTGAAAGTTTTGTAAACGCAGCTATGACCCAAGGGGCCTACCCTTCAGCACCTATCGCCGCTATATGCGGTGCCAACACGCTATCCTAATGAGGCCAACCATGAGCTTTGACCGCAGCATCAAGATCGCCCCGTCGATCCTGTCCGCCGATTTCGCCAATTTCGGTGCCGAAATTCAGGCCATCGAAGCCCAGGGGGCTGATTGGGTCCATGTCGACGTGATGGACGGCCATTTCGTGCCAAACCTGACCTTTGGCCCGCCAGCGGTCAAAGCGTTCCGTCCGCATGTCAAAACGGTAATGGACGTGCATCTGATGATCACTCCGGTTGATCCCTACATTCAGGCATATGCGGATGCCGGAGCCGACGTCCTGACCGCGCATGTCGAGGCCGGTCCGCACACGCACCGCACCCTGCAGGCCATCCGCGCGGCGGGAATGAAGGCAGGCGTTGCACTGAACCCCGGCACGCCGGCCGAAGCTGTTGAACAACTGCTGGACCTCACCGATCTGGTTTGCGTCATGACTGTGAACCCCGGCTTTGGCGGGCAGAAGTTCATCGACATGACCAATAAAGTTCGCCGCCTGCGAGAGATGATCGGAGACCGCCCGGTTCACATCGAGATTGACGGCGGCGTTGATCCTCAAACTGCTCCTCTGGTGGCAGCCGCTGGTGCGGACGTGCTGGTTGCAGGATCGGCAGTGTTCAAAGGTGGGTCGGTCGAGAACCCAGGCGTTTATGGGGAAAACATCAAAGCTGTACGGGCTGCCGCAGAGTCGGCCCTATAACAGAACCCTCCACCCTAAACTGTGGTGTCGAATTTCAAAGCGGCGCGCTAATTCGAATTTGGCGCGTCGCTTTCCGTTTCCGCCCCGCGGTTACTGTAACGCGCACGCATCTTTATCGCCTGAATAAAGCGCCCCTCTGCCACCAGAGCAGACAGGAAGTCTCCTAGATAATCGTCGGACAGACCATCGGCGATTGCTGTATCGAACGTGTCCTCCGCTGTATCGAAACTGCCTTCGCCTAACATCACCAGCGCGTTGGTATACTGCACAAACGCCCCATTCGGGTCGAGGTCCAGCGCCTGATCGATGGCTTCGCGCGCCTCGGCCGTGTTTCCCAGCCAAAGCGCGATTTCCGCATGGAGGCGATGGTCAAAGTGATCAGCGTCATCCAGCACGACGCTGCGCCGAATGTGAAAAAGCGCGGCTTCATAGTCGAGGTCATCCGCCAGTAGGCTTGCCCGCCAATACAACAGATAGCTGCCCGGCCCCGCCCGGTTTTCAGCCTCTTCCAGAACGTCGTGCGCCTGTGATCTTTGGCCCAGGTCGGAAAGGGCACGCGCCTTTCGAACATACCCGTCCGCATCGTTGGGCTTGGCCGCAATCACCGCTTCGGCATCTTTTAACGCCTGTTTGGGGCGATCCAGCATCAACAGGATAAGAGACCGGCGAGACAACGCGGCCACAAAGCCCGGTTTCAACTCCAAAGCCCGGCTTACATGGTTAAACGAGGCCGCCCAATCGTTCTGCTCGGACAAAAGAATGGCGATGCCGTATTCCGCATAGGGGTCATATGGATCCAAATCGCCAACCGTTCTGAACAGTTCCAACGCCTCGTCCTGCCGTTGATGGTCCACAAGAACCCATGCCAGTTCCCGCATAGCCCAAGTGTATTCAGGGTTCAGGGCCAGCGCGGTTTGCATCGTTTGTTCGAATTCCGCAAAATCCATCTCGCCCAACCGGCGCGCGCTGGCCGCCAGTCCGGCCAGATTATTCGCATTGGGTTTGCGCGATACGGCTTGTCGAAACAACTCGGTCGCGGCTGCATAATCGTCACGATTGTATTGAACCCAAGCCCGCCCCTGCAGCCCATGCTCGGCGTTGGGATTGATGGCCAGAATTTCGGCAAATGTGTCGTCGGCTCGATCCAGCTCATCAAGATCGAAATAGGTCCATGCCAGCTTGTCCAACATCTCAATACGCTGCCGGTCAGACGCACCAACGCCACCTAACCCACGCTGACAGATTTCGATGATGCGATCTGGCGTGTCACTCTGATCAAGACAGGCGGAGGCATATGTCTCTTGAGAGTTCGTCAGCAGTGGCTTAGCGAACCCAACCCCAGCGAACGCGATCAATGACGCCAGAAAAGCCCCGGTCAAATTGGTCAACGACTGTATCATGCTACCGAAATCTCAATGTCCGCGAACAGAATACTTACAATTGTGATAAGAAAGAGGCCGCCTCAGGTGACCAGCAAAGGACGTCACGGCAAAAGCGGATGGTCAGGCAGCCGAAGTGAAAACCGCAGTTTTAGCGACGCTGGATCACCAACCCCACCAAATTCTCCGTGGGGCTGGGTTCAAGTTGTACGTAGGTCTCGGCTAAAACTGGACTTAGCGATCCGCGCCGAATGCTCCGATATATGTAGCGCCGCCGGCTCCAGTTGTTCGGAACGTACCGCCGACTTCAGTCGCATTGGGGCCATAAAAGACACCGTCCGCCGTACCATTGTTACCAGTGCCTGACACGTTGGCATTAAACGTGTTACCCGAAACATTTCCTGAACCAGAGAAATTCAGCTCTGGAGCGCTTCTTTCCGCGCCATTGACAAGGCTTCTGATTTCGGTCCCCGAGCTTAAGATTGTTGCCGTCTCAAAATCTGTCGAAACCAAAACAGTTGATGTGGTCTGATGGAGAGTGCCATCCGAAAGAACCGCCAATCCGGCACTGGCCCCTTGAAAAGACGCGTCTCGGCCGACGGGAACATCCTGCGATGGCGTCCTGTTCCCGAAAGACCCTGCACCGGCAGTACCCGTTGTATTCCCGCGGCCTTCGATCCAAAAACCAAATGTCTGGTGCTCAAACCGTGACTCGGATGGATCGATCAGATATCCGTTTTCTCCGTTTCCCGACGAATTGAACGCAACAGCTACGTCTCCATTGCGCGTATCGTCCCCGCGAGTGTCAAAGGAAGCAACCGAAGCAGGAGCCCGGAAAGTCGCCGCAACTATTTCGCCACTTTCCGTAGTCATCTGTAGTGTCGACGCCGCTGGGGCGTTGACCGTACCAACGGTAATTCTACCGGCATTATTCGTGAAGGCCGTCGTTACCGCCGTCCCTTGCAGTTCCAATGTCCCGTTATCTGGCAGCACAATCGCCGGGATCGGAGCACCACCGGTGTTTGGCGCACCACCGTCGCTACCGCCACTGTCAAAACCACCACTGACACTACCACAAGCGCTTAATGAAATTCCAGAAAACAACGCAATTACAACAAAACTAAATTTGGCCGTCATAACCCCTCCGACACTGGCTTTTAGTGCAGATTAATTTCACACGAAGAAGGTACAAGGAAATTATTAAATACAATCTTTGCGTGTCTTTTTCGACACAGAACGCAGTCGATGCTGCTGGTATCTGTTCAATCGAAAGAACTCCGAATAAGCACAAATTCTATCGTGTTTCAAAAACTGGCCCTCGTTTTGCTTCGAACTCTTTTCCTGATTGCCGCCATAGCCACGATCACTTTGAACGTAACCAGTGCCAGCGCACAGACGCAAATCTCCCAAGGTTCCGCTTCAATCGCTGAAGCCGAGCAAATCGAGCGTGTCTTTCTCAGCGGGCTTCAGGACTTGCAACGGGGGAACACGGACGCAGCGATCACAAAGTTCTCCTCAATCCTGGCGGACAATCCCAATCTCGTCAGGGTCCGGCTGGAGCTTGGCCTTGCCTATTACCTCTCTCGCCAATGGAACCGGGCCCGAAATGAGTTCTTTACAGCTCTTTCAGGTGATCTGCCGGATTCCGTCCGTAACAAGGTTCTTGGATTGATCCGCGAAATCGATGCACGTCGCGGGTTCGACTGGGATTTCAGCATCGGTGTAGCGAATGTCGGCGACCAAAGGGAATACGACACAGACGAAATTATCCTAGACTTTCCAAACGGTAATCTGCCTTTCAGCTTTAATCGGGAAAAGTCGTCTGAAATCGGTCTGCGCGCTACAGGCTCGGCCAATTTCCGTAAGCCCGTCAAATGGAAGTTGCTTGGGGCCGACACGGTCGCATTCGCCTCGCTGTCTTTCGATGTTACCGAGGCGCGGGCATCGAGCTATGACGACTACATCCTTGGCACCCGATTTGGACTTCGGATGCTCACGCAGAATACGACAGCTTCAATTGGCCCCTTAGTCTCGACCCGCCTTCTGGGCGGAAACGTATTTGAGAACCGTATCGCTCTTCAGGCCGCCATTGAAAGGCGGAACCAAAGGGGTGCGTCATTCTTTGCGATTCTTAGCGGTACGCGTTTACACAATCCTACATCAAGTTCGCTGGACGGCGACGAAATTGGCGCAGAAATCGGAGTACGCAGATCTCTTGGCGGCAAAGGCTTAGTTGGCGCCAGTTTCCTATTCCAAGATAAATCCGTCGAGGATAATCTCGAAAATTTTATCCGCCAACGTTTTACAATCTTTGGGCAAGTCGACGTTCAGGGCGGGTTCACACTTCGACCCTCTGTCTTTGCCGAACAAAAAAGGTTCAAGACCCCAAGCGCATTGTTTACCGGGAATCCGAATGAAAAAACATTTGGCGGATCACTACGCGTCGAAAAAAATGATCTCTTTTTCGGAAACGGCTTTTCTCCATTTCTTCTATTAGCCTATCGGCGGACCAAATCAGGGATAGATGCTTTCAGTTTTAAAGAGTCTGAATTCGAACTGGGCATCGAGCGTCGTTTTTAGATTCAAAGATCTCTTTCTGGATACGGAAAAGGGCGCCGCGATGGGCGCCCTTTCTTCTGGTAATCGCTTGCGCGAATTACTCGATGATTTTCGAGACGACGCCGGCGCCGACGGTGCGGCCGCCTTCGCGGATGGCGAAACGCAGGCCGTCTTCCATGGCGATCGGTGCGATCAGCTCGACGGTGAAGCCGACGTTGTCGCCAGGCATAACCATCTCGGTGCCTTCGGCCAGGGTCACGGTGCCGGTCACGTCAGTCGTACGGAAGTAGAACTGCGGACGGTAGTTCGCGAAGAACGGCGTGTGACGGCCGCCCTCTTCCTTGGTCAGGATGTAGGCTTCGGCTTCGAACTTGGTGTGCGGTGTAACCGAACCCGGCTTGCACAGAACCTGGCCACGCTCAACGCCGTCACGGTCGATACCGCGCAGCAGCGCGCCGATGT